>DDSV01000055.1 GCA_002344215.1 Akkermansiaceae bacterium UBA2381 | reverse complement strand
ATGTCGCAGAGCACCTGGACGGCGAAGAAGGGTGTCCGGAAGTAGCCGTAGAGGAGGAAGGCGATGACGGCGAGAACGACCAGCGTGAAGGTGGCGATGCGCTGCGTCGCTTCCTTCTGCGCCGCGAACTCTCCCTCGTAGGTGATGAAATAGCCTTCGGGCAGGGTGACCTTTGCCTTCACCTCTTCCTGAAGCCTCACGACGAGATTGGAAACATCTCGGACGGTGGGTTTGATGGCGAGGGCAAAGCGGCGCTGGCTGTTTTCGCGAAAGATCACGTTTGGTCCCTTCGCCTCGCGCACGTCGGCCACGAGGGAGAGCGGGATCCGTTTTCCTGCGCGTGTTTCGACGGGAAGTTTGGCAATCTTGTCAGGAGAATCGCGCCACTCGATCGGCAGCCGGATAACGAGATTCACGGCTCGCTGGCCCTCCCTCAGCTCGGCGACCTCCTTGCCGCCGATGAGGGCGGAGAGCTGTTCATTGAGTCTGCCGGGAGAGATCCCGTAGGCCCGGGCGCGGTCGCGATCTGCCTCGATGCGTAGCTGGGGGATGGAGGAGGTTTGATCCAATTTGCAGTCCTCGAATCCGGGAATGCCCTTGGCGACGGTCTGCACCTCGATGCCGATCTGGCGGAGCCTGTCGAGGTCGGGGCCGAAGATCTTCACGGCAACGGGGGCGGAGACACCGCTCATCATGTGGCCGATCCGGTCGGCGAGCGGCCCGCTGACGACGGCAAAAACGCCGGGAACGGTTTTGATTTTGGCGGCGATGTCGTCGAGAACCTCCTTGCGGCTCCGCCCCACGGTCCCATGCCCGCCCTCGGCTTCCATGAAGTCCACGTCGAACTCTGCGGTGGAAACGGGAACGACGTGATCGCCCCGCTCGGCCCGGCCGAGGCGGCGGCCCACCTTGCGCACTTCCGGGACGGAAAGGATCTGCTGCTCGATCACATCGGAGATCTTGTTCATCTCGTCCAGGGAAGTCCCCGGCGCGGTGGTGGCGGCGACAAGGGCGGTTTCCTCCTGGAACTTTGGCAGGAAGTCCTTGTTCATCTTCGGATAGAGCGAGAAGGCGGCCACGACGATCATCAGGACGAGGCCGAGCATGAGGTAGGGCTGACTGAGGCCGAATCGCAGCAGCGTGTTTTCGAGGAGCCATTTCATTCCCCGGGTGAGGAAGCCGTCCTTGTGCTCGTGCCCTTGTTTGGGGTTGAGCAGAATCGAGCAAAGGACGGGAATCGCCGTGAGCGAAACGATGAATGACGCGACCATCGAGATAATCGTGGCGATGGCGATGGGTGCAAAGAGCTTGCCTTCGACGCCGGTCAATCCGAGGAGAGGCAGGAAGACAAGAATGATGAGAACGGTGGCGTAGAGGATGGAGTTTCGCACTTCGCCGGAGGCCTTGGCAATGACTTGCAGACGTGGATGTGGTTTAGGAAGTGACGCATTCTCCCTCAGTCGTCGGAATACGTTCTCGACATCGACGATGGCATCATCGACGACCATACCGATGGCGACGGCTAGACCGCCCAGGGTCATAGAATTGACGCTGATGTCGAGTCCCTTGAAGACCAGCATGGTGATACCGAAGGACAGTGGCATCGCCATGAGAGTGATAAAGGTCGTCCGGAAATTGAGGAGGAAAAGGAAGAGAACAATCGTGACCATGATGGCCCCGTCGCGGATGGCCTCGGTGAGGTTGCCGATCGCATTGTCGATGAAGTCCTTTTGCTGAAACAAGAGCGTAGTTTCGACTCCCTTCGGAAAGGTCGGGGCGAGCTCATCCAGGGCGACTTTGATCTCTTCGGTGAGCTTTCGAGTGTCAAATCCCGGAGCCTTCGTGATCGACATGATGACCCCGTAGGTGGGTGACTTCTCGGGAGCCTGACTCACGGTGGCGTCGCCACGCATCGGCTCCACTCCCCAGACAACATTCGCCACGTCGGAGATGGCGATGGGCCGGTCGTTGATCTCCTTGATGATTGTTTTGGCGATGTCATCCAGTTCCACCGTCATCGCGAGATTGCGCACCATGATCTCGGTGGGGCCGGTGTTCAGGAATCCTCCGGTGGTGGTGCTCGCAGCCTCGGTGACCGCTTCTTCGAGCTCGTCGAAGGAGACATCATTGGACTGCATCTTATAGGGATCGGGCTGGATTTCGATCTGCTTCACCCCGCCACCCATGTTGAGGATCTCGGCGATCCCGGAGACACTCTGGAGACGGCGCTTGATCGTCCAGTCGGCGAGGGAACGGATCTCCCGCGGCGGGAGATATCCTGCCTCGCCTTCCTTGATCGTGGAGCGCACTCCCACGAGGAGGATTTCACCCATCAGCGAGGCCACCGGCGTCATGAAGGGCTGCACGCCCTCAGGCAACTGTTCGCGCACTCCCTGAAGACGCTCCTGCACGAGCATGCGGGCCTTGTAAATGTCGGTGTCCCAACCGAACTCGGCATAGACGAGCGAAAGCGCGACATCGCTGTTCGAACGCAGCCGGGTAAGACCCGCCACTCCCATGAGGGCACTCTCAAGGGGTTGCGTGACACGAGCCTCGACCTCCTCCGGTGCGAGACCGGGAGCCTCCGTCAGAATGATGACAGTGGGTTTGGTAAGATCAGGCAGCACTTCCACGGGCAGTTGCGTGGCGGTGCGCAGGCCCATGATCATGAGCAAGAGCGAGACTCCGACGACGAGGGCTCGGCTGGCGAGCGCCCAGTGAATCATTTTGTTGAGCATGACTAATGGGCCTCCTTCGTGAGAGTTTCCGCCGGGGTGGGTTCTTCCGCAGGGACGGCGGGGCGTCTCTTTGTGATGAGGGAAATCACGAGCAAGATGAAAAGGGCAATGGACGCGTACTTCCAGAGCGTACTGACACCTCCCTCATCGTGACCATGCTCAGATCCGTCACCGCCCTTCGCTGCCTCCATCTCCGCAACCTTTTCCGGGGTCAACTCGCCGCCGTCCGCGGCGTGCTCGTGACCGTGGGCGGCGTCGAGAGCCTCCTTTAGGGAAACGCTGCTGGCACCGGCGAACGATAGTGAGTAGGCACCCTGGGTGACGACTTCGTCTGCTGGAAGCAGACCGCTCGTAATCTCGGCGAAACGATCGTTCATCTCACCGACCTGCACCTGCGTTTTCACGAAGGCATTGGGCAAATCAAAATCCTTCACGTAGACAAATCGATTTGAGGCCTCACCCTGCAAAGCCGCCCGCGGGATGGAAATCACATTTTCCCTCCTGCCCATCACGATTGAGAACTCGGCACGCATCTCGGCACGCAGCAGATCGCCCGGATTCTTCAGACGGAAGATCGCGTCGATCGTGCCGCTCTCCTTGTCCGCACTGGTGCCGAAGCGCAGCAGTTCCCCCTCAAATTCTTCTTTTGGCAGGGCCGCCACCTTGATGTGCGCTTTCGTGGCGGGAGGCATCAAGCCGGCCTGATGTTCGGGGACGCGGGCGATGGCGTAAACTTCGTCAAGATTGGTGATCTCCAGGAGAGGCTTCTCCGGATCGACAGGGTCGCCCAAACGGACATCGACATGAGTGACGAGACCGCCGAGCGGTGCCTTGAGGGAAATCACGGGAGGCGGATCACCTGGCTGACGACTCTCGATTTTCGCGACTTCGTCACCCGCTTTCACCGTGTCGCCCGAGGAAACACGCAGGTCCAAGACACGTCCCGAGATCCGGCTGCTCACGGCGGCGACGTTTGCGGGAATGACTTCGATCCGCCCCAGAGAAAAAATTGTCGCCTCGAAGGCGGTCTCCTCGACCTCAACCGTTTCGATTCGCAAATTGTTCACGCCGGCTTCATCGAGAACGATGATGTTGCCCGGGTCGGCGGCCATCAACGGAGAAATAGGCAAGCCGCCGACATTCAATAAGAGCACATTCGCGAGAAGCGTCAGGCACCGGAAGGGGCGCTCGGTGAACCGGCTCCTTGGGACCCGGGTTGGTAATGAGAGGTTGGCGTTCATTTGGAGATTGGATGGGAAAGGCTGATGCCGGGATAGGCGCCGGTCACGTAGCGGACCCGGGCCTCGGCGAGGTGGTAGTCGGAAAGGAAGGTGGTGGCGGTTGACTGAAGTTTGAGCACCTGCTCCTGGGCGTTTTGTACTTGAAGGAGAGTGGCTTCGCCGCGTTCGTAGGCTTTGCGGAACTCGGCGAGATTTTCTTCGGCGAGTGCGAGCAGTTCACCCCCGGCCTCGCGGGCGAGTTCCCACGAATCGAGACGGCGTCGGTAGGCCACCTCGCATTCCGCTCGGATATGGAATTGGGCCGAGTCGACCCCCTTTGTGGCGGCCTCCGCATCGATCTTCGCCTGGGCAATGCCGTTCTGGTTGCGGTTCCGGAAGGGAAGCGGGATCGAAACCCCGATCCCGGCGAAGGTATTCCGCTCCAAGCCCGTCGGGTCGTCCATCGCCTTTTCACCCTCGACAAACACCTTGAGGGCGATGTCTTCCCAGCGTTTCGCCTCCTCAAGGGCGATGGCGGCGCCGGCCTCATCGGTTTTTGCAAGAGCGAGGATGTAGTCGGGTCGATGCTGGAGGATGGCATCCAGATCAGCTTTTCCTGCCGGTTGCGATCCCGGCAGGTCGAGAGAGCCGTCGAGACGAAGGTCCGAGGTGGCCTCGAAGCCAATGAGCTGGTTTAAAAGAAGGCGTTGCTGATGTTCCTGGGTGAGAAGAAGGTCCACTTCCTGGGCAAGCGTGCGCCCGTTCAAATTGGCCTGGATCACGTCCAATTTCGAAACCTCTCCAAGTTTGGCCTTTTCCTCCAGGAAGGTGAGGATTTCCTTGTTGAGCGCCCCGCTCTCCCGACCGATGCGAATCTTTTCGCGAGTGGCAAGCAGCTCGACGACGCTCCGATCCACTTCCCCTGCGAGCTCCCGCCGACGCTCCGCGATCTCGGCTTCCGCAAGGATGACTTGGTATTTGCGCAGACCCGTCTCGCGTTTCAGTTTCGCGGTCAGGGGGAATCGTTGCGAGAAGGCGACCTCGTAATTGCCCTCGCCTTCATCGAGTCCGACGCCGTCGTCGTTCACGCTGAGCTCAAGTTCGGGATTCTCAAGGCGCCC
>DDSV01000003.1 GCA_002344215.1 Akkermansiaceae bacterium UBA2381 | reverse complement strand
CCCGGCGAGTGGCAGACCTACGACATCGTGTTTGAGGCCCCGAAATGGGACGCCGATGGAAACCTGCTGAAGAAGGCCTACATCACCGTCTTCCACAATGGTGTCGTGACGCACAACCGCCAGCCCTACCTCGGGGCAACCGGCCACAAGAGTGTCGGCAATTACAACAAGGTGCAGGAAACCGGACCGCTCAAGCTCCAGGACCACGGCAACCCGACCCGCTTCCGCAATATCTGGGTTCGTGAGCTAAAGCTCGACGCGCACGAGTAGGAAGCGCTTCAAGCCAAAATGATCTTTAAAGACGGACTCAACCGAGTCCGTCTTTTTTGTAACCAGCCCGTCCTTCCGCAAAACGACCGAAGAAATCAGAGCCCGGTCGCGCGAGGCGCTTCGGTCTTCTTTTCCGGAGCCGGAGCGGCTTCCTTCTTCTCTGTGGCGGCGGGATGCGCCTCTTTCGCATGAGCCGCGTCCTTGGCGTGGGCATCCGTCGCATGGGCGTCATGCCCCTCTTCGTGATGCTCCTCGTGATGTTTGCCGTGCTCCTGATGCAGCCCTTTCGTTTCGGCGAATTCGTGACGTTCACAACCGATCATGGCGAGGCTCAAAATCCCCGCAGAAACGACAAAGAGGCACAGCATTTTCATGGTCATCCCTTTACGCGTAGGCTCGGGAATTTGCAACTTCCAAGTTCCTCACCTCACCATCCGGGCCACATTCCGGGGCATCTGATCAGGCCCTTGCCACCACGATACGACTGCCCTCGTGTCGGGTAACACGCAAAGACTCACCGCGAGCCACGAATTCGCCCTCGGAGATGATATCAAGCAGGCGCCCCTGAAAGAGCCCTTTGCCGGAAGGTCTCAGATCGGTTGTCGCCTCTCCGGTCCAGCCGACAAAACTCTCAGACTTCTCCACGCTCCCGCTAGCGGGAATTGAGGCTCCCTGGGGAACGGCGCCAGCCAGGACGAGGCGGTTTCCGACCCGGGTCCCCGGGAGGAAGCGCATCCCGACGAGGATCACGATAAGAGCCCCTGCCATTCCGGCGGCCAGAGAGACAAGTGAGCCCTCAAAAATCCCGACCCAGGTCCCCGTGCCGGGAAGCCCGCTCCACTTCCACTCAAGATCAACCCGATCCACCATCGCGAGCCCCAGAGACGCGATCACCAGCGCAGCCCCGGCGAATCCGGGAAGGATGGCCCCGGGAAAGAGAAACACTTCCACCGCGATGAGGAGCAACCCGATCGCGAGGAGCACGGCGAGTTCGTATCCCACCAGATTTCCGGCCAGGTAGTTCCCGAAAAAGAAGAGACTGAAGGCCGCAACGCTGACCAGGCCCGGAAACCCGAAGCCCGGGGTGTTCATTTCGAGATAGGCCCCTGCCAGACCCACAATGATGAGGAGAAAGGCGAGCTTCTGGACCCAGTGGGCAACGGCCTCCAGACCCGTCGGTGTCGCTTCGAGAAGCTCTCCCTTCAAACCCTCCTGGGCGATCAGATCCTCAAGATCACGGGCCACCCCCTTTGCCAGCAGCGGACGCCCCCCGACTTCCTCGGTCGCCCGAATCGTGTTCAGATTGAGGACATTGCCCGCCTCGTGAACGAGCACACCGTCGACCCTGACTTCCTTCTCGCGCGAGACAAAGGCCTCGGCGATATCGGGGTTGTGACCGTTCAATTCCGCCACGTTACGAACTGACCCGATGATCATCTGCGTGACCTTGTCCTCCATCGCTTCGGCGAGATCCTGGCCCGTTCCGCTGACGACCAGGGCTGATCCGATCGTGGCAGCGGGCCGCATGTAGATGTGATCGGTTCCCACGGCGATGATCGCTCCGGCCGACTCCGCCCGCGAGTTCACGAAGGTGTAGGTCGGATAGGTGACATTCTGGAGGCTGTTTAAAACCAGCCCGTCAGTGTACCAGGCAATTCCACCGGGAGTGTCCATGTCAAAGATGACCGCCTCGGCCCCGTCGAGCTCCGCCTTTTTTAAGGTTCGATCCATGAAATCGAAACTCGCCTCACCGGTGGCGAGGGTATCCTGACCGACCTTTAAAACGATCACCTTGCCGCGATAACTCCCCCCTTCCCGTCTACCGAAGAGCGGTTCATCGTTTGCGGTTGCCGCGCCCTCAGCCTTTGCCTCTCCGCTTGCCGTCTCCGTGGACTCTTCCCCCTGTTTCTCCCTCGACAACTTCGTGCGGCTGGCCATCTCACCGTAGGCACGAGGTGAAAAACGAACGTAGTCTAAAGGCAGGTTCTCGGCCTTCAGCACTTCCTCAATCGACGCGGCAATTCCCCTGGCAAGGAGGGGCTGGTCCTCGTAACGCTTCACCGCCTCCTCCGCCGTGAGCGTCAATAGCTCCCCCTTTTTCGAGATCACAAGCTCGCCACGCTTCACCTCAACCTCCGGATCGATAAAGGCCTCGGCGATCTCGGGCAGATGCCCGTGCGTTCCCGCGAGGCTGCGGGCGCGGGCTTTCAGGATGGATTGATCGCGGACAAAGTTGGCATCGACCTCACCCTCCTCCGTTTTCTCCCGAGGCAGGGCAGCGCCCCCGATGATCCCGTTTGGCCCGAGGTAAATCGACTTCGTCGCCAGCGCGATGAGTGCCCCGGGACCCGTCGCCATTGAGGGAATGTAGGCGACCGTGGGAATCTTCACCCCCGACACCAGATCGAGCAATCGGGTTTGAACACTTAACTCAGCCGGATCCGATATTCCGATCTCAAAAACAAGGGCCGATGCCTTCGCTTCGTCCGCTGCGGAGAGAAGTCTTTCGAGGTCGCGGCCGCTGCGCCCCTCGCTGAGAACCTCTGAGGATAGGGTAACCACGACGACTTTCCCCTCCCACGAGGGATTTGCCTCGTTCGATCCGGTGCTTGTATTGGCCAGAAGAGGAAGCGCAAGTCCACCGCACATTGCCGGAAGCATCGCCAATCGTGAAAAACAAATCATAAGTCTAAAATAGAAAGATCGGCAGAATTCGTCCACCGCAATTAAAGTGACGCGATAGACTCCCCCCGGGATTGACGAGGATGGACATCCACCGGGGGACCGACGTTCAAACTTCGAATCCCGCGCTCCGGTCAGATCGGTCGATCAAGGGACTCCTCTACCGCGGCGAGAAATCGGGTCACTGCTATCTCAAGAGGCCCTGCGAGCCTCGCTCCCGCCGCGAGGATGTGGCCTCCGCCCCCGAAACGGGCACAGATCTCGCCGACACCGTATCGAGCGTTCTTCGACCGTGAACTGACCCGTATTTTTCCATCGGCCAATTCCTCAAAAAAGACGGCCACCATCACCGAGTCGATCGCGCGGATCACGTCGATGACCCCTTCCGTGTCCCCTGTCTGAAGACCGAGTTCCCGGGACAGGGTGAGTGGCAGGCTGACACTGGCACATCGTCCTTCGAAGTCGATCCGGAGATTCTGCAGGAGCAGCTTCAGCGCCATGACCCGTCTCTCCGGGTAATTCTCGTAGAGCATGCGGTTGAGCCTCCCCAAATCGACCCCCAACGCGGCGAGTTCCCCCGCAATGTGAAAGGTTTTGGGAGTCGTCGCCGGATAGCGAAAGCTGCCTGTATCCGTCGAAATGGCGGCCATGAGGTTCTCAGCGATGGCCGCATCCATGGGCCAGGATGAGAAACTCGCGATCTCGAAGACGATCTGACCGGTCGCCGGAGAAACACTGTCGACATAGACCAAGTCTCCGAAACCCGTGTTACTGACGTGATGGTCGATGTTGATCACTGTTTGCACCCGGGCAGCCATTTCCCAGACAGCTGCGCTGATTCTGTCCTTACCGGCCGAGTCGAGGACGATGAGGAGGTCCGCGTCCGACTGTCCCGAGGGAGCTTGGATCAGTTCACTCCCGGGAAGAAAGGCCAGACTCTCGGGGACCGGATCAGCATTCACGATCTCCACCGTCTTCCCCAGCTTCTTCAAGAGCAGGCCCATTCCCACGGCCGACCCGATGGCATCTCCGTCAGGTCGGTCGTGGCTCACGACCATGATGGAAGCCGCCGCTTCGATTCGCTCCTTGAGATCTGACAGGGTCGCAGGCAAAAGCTAAGAGGGTTGGATGTCCGGACCAAAAGGGTAGTATCCTGTGCTCCGAAGGGAAACCAAAAAGGGAGCTCAGCGCTCCGGCTTGACGTCACCCGGCTCGTCGGGAAGGTCGATCTCACCGATCTCGTCAAGAATATTCAGAATCCGGACGCCCCTTTCGATGGACTCGTCGATTTTGAAGGTCAGGACCGGAGTGCTCCGAAGAACGACCCGCTTCATCACCATGCTCTGAATCATGCCGCGTTTCGCATTGAGACGCCTTAGCACGTCCCGGGTTTGGTCCTCAGAGCCAATTACCCCGATGTAGACCAAAGCGGTCTTAAGATCGATCGCCGTCTCGACATCGTGAATGGTCACGAGGATGTCGGGAAACTCGAAATTCTTCTCAATGCAACCGCTGATCTCGCGCTTGAGCAGTTCGTTGATACGGGCGATGCGCTGGCTCATGATTTGAAGGGAACGGGGCCGGAACACCCGTCTTTTTCCGGCACGTCACTTAGAGGGTCTGTTCGAGTTTTTCCAACTCGTAACATTCAATCACATCGTCCTTCTGGTAGTCATTGAACTTGCCGAGCTTGATACCGCACTCAAGTCCCACTTTGACTTCCTTCACATCATCCTTGAAACGACGAAGGGTGGAAAATCCGCCGTCATAGATCGGAACTCCGTCACGCAGAACCCGGGCACGGGCACGGCGGGCGACACGACCATCGAGGACCATACAACCGCCGACCTTGCCGGAGGAAAGTTTGAAGACTTCGAGAACCCTGGCGTGGCCGATCACCTTCTCGCGAGTCTCAGGATCAAGCATGCCGAGCATGGCCTCCTTCACCTGATCGATCAGTTCGTAGATGATGGAGAAAAGCTTCACCTGAACTCCCTCGCGCTTAACGAGCGGCTGGGCATTGGCTTCCACTTTCGTGTTGAAGCCGATGAGAATGGCATCCGAGGCACTCGCGAGGAGCACGTCAGCCTCGGTGATGGGGCCGGCACTCTGTCTCAGAATCTCAGCGGAGATTTTGTCGGAATCGATCTCGGTGAGCGACTTCTCGATGGCCTGCAGGGAACCCTGCGCATCGGCCTTGATGATGAGACGGAGGGTCGCCTTTTTGCCCTGTTCGATGTTATCGAAAAGAGTCTCCAGCGCGGACCGCTGAATCGGAGCAAGTTTGGCCTGGCGCTTCTGCTCGTGCCGCTCCTCGCTCAGCTTCTTCGCCTTGCGCTCGTTTTCCAGTTCGACGAGTTCGTCTCCCACATTGGGAACCGCCGAATATCCAACAATCTCAATGGGGGTCGAGGGTCCGGCTGAGTCGACGCGCTTGCGCTTGTCATCAAGCAGCGCTTTGACCTTGCCGTAGGTGACACCGCAGATAAAGGCATCACCGACATTCAGGGTGCCGCTCTGAATCAGAACAGTGCCCGTGGGGCCTTTGCCGGCTTCGGTGCGGGCTTCGATCACGATGCCTCGAGCGGGACCTTCAGGATTCGCCTTCAGTTCGAGCACTTCAGACTGGAGATGAATCATCTCAAACAGGGTATCGAGTCCGGTGCCCGCCTTGGCGGACACTTCAACACAAATCGTGGAACCGCCCCAGTCTTCGGGTGTAAGCCCGTTCTCCTGGAGTTGCCCCTTGACCCGGTTCACATCAGCTCTCGCCAGATCGACCTTGTTGATCGCCACGATAATGGTCACACCGGCCGCCTTGCAGTGGTCGATCGCTTCAAAAGTCGTCGGCATCAGTCCATCGTCGGCGGCTACAACGAGCACGACAATGTCAGTCACGTTGGCTCCGCGAGCACGCATCTCCGAGAAAGCGGCGTGACCGGGAGTATCGATAAAGGTGACGGATTTCCCGTCGCGGAAGACCTGATAGGCACCGATGTGCTGGGTGATCCCGCCGGCTTCCCCGGAGACCACACGCGATCCGCGAAACGCATCCAGAAGCGAGGTCTTGCCGTGATCGACGTGACCCATGAAGGTCACCACCGGAGGACGGATGAAGAGTTTGTCCTCTTCAACCTCCTTGATATCCTGAACCTCGGGAACCTCAATGACCTCCTCCACCTTGTGGACACCGGCTCCTTTTTCCCGCTTCTCCTTTTCAAAAATGAAGCCGTGCTTTTCGCAAATCCGTGAGGCCACTTCAGGCTCGATCGCCTGGGCGAGGCTGGCGAACACATCCATCTCCATGAGATCCTGGATGAGCAGGAAGGGCTTCAATTCCATCATCGCCGCCAATTCCTTGACGATGATCGGAGGTTTGATGTGAATGATCTTCTTATCGCCGATCACTTCGACGGAATTCTCCGATTCCTCGACGACGGCCGCTTTTGCCTCGAGCTTCGCTTCAGCTGCCGCAAGCGCCACCGCCTCGCGCGAGGAGGCAGCGCGATCACTGGCCACCTTCATTCCGCTGATAGCATCGACCGGATTCTCCTTGCCAAGATGCCCGTAGACCGATCCCTGGCCTGAGAGAGGTGCCGTCACCTTGCCCTTGCGCGCCACTTTATTCTCCCCTTTCTCGAAGAGATTGAGAGCTTCCGCCTTCTGCTCGTCCACAGATTTAGACTCGGAATCCGGGGAATCCACGCTCTCTTTGGCAGGGGTTTTTTTGCGGGGCATAAGGGAATCAGGGGGTAGTGAAGGAGCCCCAAGGGGGCCCGGAAAGGGGAAAATACTCTGGATAAATGAAATGCGTTGTCAAATTGAGAAGGGCAGGAGTCACCACTCCCCCCTCCCTAGCCTTCGACCGGCTCCTCTTCAGCAACTGCCTCAGGCGCCGCGGTCTCCTCCACTGTGGAGGTATCGCCGGCAGAAATCGTCCCGCCGGTCGCGATGATGGCCTTCTCACGGACGGCACGAGCCTCCTCCACGGGAATACCAAGAACTCCGGCGATATCAACATCGTCCACATCATTGGCCAGCATCTCAAGCGAGGTCAGACCTCCGCGCACAAGGGCCTGAGCCATTTCTGTCTCGATACCGGCGACAGTAATGGCGTTGGCAGCTCCAGCGACCTGCGCCTCAAACGCCTCGTGAGCCGATTCATCCTTCTGCACCTGGACGTCCCAACCAATCAGGCGGGCAGTGAGACGGGCATTCTGGCCGCGTCGTCCGATCGCTTTGGAAAGCTCCTCTTCGTCCACCTTGACGAGAATAGATTTCTTCGCCTCGTCGATGGTGATGGACTTGATTTCGGCGGGCTTGAGGGCCTCCTGCACAAAAGCGCGCATATCATCACTCCAGCGAATGATGTCGACTTTCTCGTTGTTCAGCTCACGAACGATGTTCTTGACCCGGGCACCCCGGAGACCGACGCAGGCACCCACCGGGTCCACCTTTTCATCGGCGCTGTAAACAGCCACCTTGGTGCGGTAGCCGGCCTCACGGGCCAGAGAACGAATCTCGACCGTCCGGTCGGCGATTTCACTCACCTCTGACTCAAAAAGACGACGAACGAAATTCGGATGGCTCCTCGAAAGGATGATTTCAGGACCGCGCGCACCGTTCTCCACGGCAACCACATAGGCTCTGACGCGATCACCGACGTTATATTCCTCGGTCGCGACGCGCTCACGCTGATGCATGACCCCCTCAAACTTGCCGAGGTCGATGTATACGTCCCCGCGCTCAAATCTTCTGACAGTGCCACTCACGATATCTCCGGCACGATCTTTGAACTCGTCATAGATCATCTCCTTCTCGGCCTGGCGGAGACGCTGCATCATGGTCTGCTTAGCGGTCTGCGCGGCGATACGACCAAAATTGGAGGGAGTGATGTCCACCTCGAGGTCCGCACCCACGTCGATGCCGGGCTTAAGGCGGCGGGCCGTGAAGATGTCGACCTCGTCGTAGGGATTGGTCACGCGATCACGAACGATCAGGGTCGCGAAGGCACGGATGTCCCCCTTCTCCGGATCGATGTGAATGCGCATCTCACGCGCGGGTCCGATACTTTTACGGGAAGCAGAGAGCAGGGCGGTCTCAAGCGCGTCGATCATCGTATCGCGCTTGATCCCCTTCTCTTTCTCGTAATATTCGAAAAGTGCTAACAGTTCGTTTGTCATTTTCTCCAACTGGTCCTTTGATGATGAGACAAAAAAAAGCGGGACAAGCCCACTTAATCAACCCGGCCACCACTGGTCCGGAATCTCAAGATTGCAGGGTCGCGAACATATCCGCTCACCTTTCCTTAGGCAACACGTAATTCCCCGCAAATCAAGCAGGGATTGCTCGAAAATTGAAATGATTCAGCCCTCAGAGATCAAAGCAGTCAGTTTCGACGCGGCGGGCACACTCATCCATCTGACGGAAGACGTCGGAAGCTCCTATGCAACGGTGGCGGCCCGGTTCGGAATCCCTTCCGACCCCGTGAAGCTTGCAGCGGCCTTCAGAAGCGTCTGGAAAAATACCCCCCTACCCTTCTCGGAAGGCCCCGCGGAGAGTGATCCCTCCGAGAAACACTGGTGGCACCGACTCGTTCATGCCGTCTTCTCCGAATCCGGGACTCAGCTTCCGGGTAAAGAGGAGTTTGACGCGTTCTTCGAAGCCCTCTACCTCCATTTCGAAGAACCGGGTACCTGGGTCGCAGACGAGAATGCGGTCCGCGTCCTCGAAACGATCTCTTCCCGGTTTCCTTGTGTTGTCGTCTCCAATTTTGACAGTCGACTCCGCCGGATTCTTTCGGATCTCGGGTTGATCGATCACTTTGAGGAGATCTTTCTCTCCTGTGAATTGCGGGCATCCAAGCCGGATCCGCGCATTTTCGAGGAGGCCTGTCGAGCCTTGAACCTTGCTCCGGCGGAAATCATGCATGTCGGAGACGATCCCGTCTGCGACTGGGAAGGAGCTGAAGCAGCCGGATTCCACCACTTCCGTGTCGGGAAAGGTCAGCGAAGTCTTTTAGAGATATTAGACGAACTTTCGCTTGCGTGATCCCGAAGCCTGACTAAATTTCGCGCCCGTCCCGGTCTTGTGCCGGTGACAAGCTCTCAACGGAAAGGTAGCTCAGTTGGTAGAGCAGTTGGCTTTTAACCAATTGGTCCTGGGTTCGAGTCCCAGTCTTTCCATTTCCTTTTTCCAAACCCGAAAAAGGAATCCCTTTATGATTTCGCTGGATTCAGGGACTCTGCGTCGCCACCTCTCCGAAGGTCAGGTCATACCCGCGATGCCGCTGGCATTAAACGAGGATCGCTCGTGGTCGCCTTACCATCAACGCGCTCTGCTCCGCTACTATGCGGATGCCGGTGCGGGCGGAGTTGCCGTGGGAGTTCACACGACCCAGTTTGAGATCCGCGACCCGAAGCATGGTCTTTTCGAAGCAGTCCTTGAATGCTGCGCCACGGAAGTCAGAAGTCGGGTAAATCCCGGTAAATCTTTTGCCATGATTTCCGGGATTTGCGGCAACACGGAACAAGCCGTCGGTGAAGCGGCATTAGCGCGAAAGCACGGCTACCATGCCGGACTGCTCAGCCTCAGTGCTCTTGGCCAGGCCAGCGACCGGCAGTTGGTCGATCACTGTCGTGAAGTGGCCTCCCTCATTCCGGCGATCGGGTTCTACCTGCAGCCGGGCATCGGCGGGCGGACCTACGGTTACCGATTCTGGCGCGAGTTTGCGGAGATCGATGGAGTCCTTGCGATCAAAATCGCGCCATTCAATCGCTACGCGACCCTTGAGGTGGTTCGTGCCGTTGCGGACAGTGGTCGCGAAGACATCGCCCTTTATACGGGCAACGACGATAATATCATCCACGACCTGATTACTCCCTTCCCCTGGGGAAACCCGCCAAGGCGCATCGTCGGAGGGCTGCTCGGACAATGGGCAGTCGGGACTCGAAAGGCGGTGGCCTTGCTGGAGGAAGTGAAGAAGAGCGATAAAAGCGCCGCGGAATGGGCTGCCCTCAATGCCAGTCTCACCGATTTTAACAGCGCGATTTTCGATCCCGCGAATGAATTCAAAGGCTGTATTCCCGGGATCAACGAGATGCTCCGGCGCGATGGACTAATGCCTTCCCGACGTTGCCTCGATCCTCACGAAGACCTCTCCCCAGGGCAGGAGGCAGAGCTTGAGCGAGTCATCCAAGCCTATCCTGAATGGCAGGATACCACCTTCATCGCCGAAAATCTGGATCGGTGGATGAACCTTTGAAGGGACTGATGGAAAGGGCGCGATCTTACGCAGATTCGTCCCAAACCCTTCTCGACAAACCGTTTCCCGGTGCCAGTCTTTCTGACCATGAGCGAACCCCTGATTGACGATCTCCAGTCCCTTTATTCTGCCGTTCTGGCCGACGTCCTTGATTCTCTCGGTTATCCGAATCAGGTGTTCTCTCCCGAGGTCCGCGCGCTCACCCCGGCGGACCGGGTCGCGGGACGCGTCTTTACAATGAAGGCCGAAGTCGTCCACGCGGTGCCTGAGCACCCCTATCAACTTGAGATGGCGGCGATTGACGCGGCCAAAAACGGGGATGTCCTCGTGGTCGATGCGGACTACGACCGGAGTTGCGCCTTTTGGGGAGAACTGCTCAGCACCGCCTGTCTCGCCAAGGGAGTCAACGGAATCGTCATGACCGGCTGTTCGCGCGATCTCTGGGCCCTCAACCAGCTCCCCTTCCCTGTCTTCGGGATCGGCTGCTCACCAGCGGACAGCAAAGGGCGACTCGACGTCATCAGTATCACCGAACCGATTGTCATCGATGGCGTTTCCATCTGTCAGGGTGACTACATCCTCGGCGATTGTGATGGCGTCGTCGTCATCCCCCAAGCGGTTGCCGCGGAAGCGGTGGCTGCCGCAAAAACGAAGGTCTCCGGAGAGAACACGGTGAGAGCCGAACTTGCCGCCGGGGTTCCGGTCGGTGAGGTTTTCCGGAAACACGGAATCCTTTGATTTAGTCTTTCTCGAAGGGAAAAAGCGGTATCCGCCGATTCCGGTAACTCAACCGTGTCATATCAGCACGGGTCACGCCGGGAGAATCGACATGGAGAAATCCTCCTTTCGCAACGGGGGCATAGGCTGCCATGGGGGCGATAACTCCCTTCGCGACGATCAGATCAAAGCTCTCGGGATCAATTCCGAAACTCGTTAACTGCGAAAGGCTGAACGGGGCCATCCGTCGCTCCGTCACCATGAGAGTCAGTCCGCTGCCCTGATGCCGTAGAACGACGGTCTTCCCCTGATCAAACTCAGAGAACCCGCCATGACGAGCCATCGTTTCGACAAATTTCCCCTCATGGAGAGACTCAATGGAGAACCTACCGGTGACCGGGTCAGCGGGATCACCGACAACTCCTTCGAAGACAGCTCCCACTCCCAACTCGCAGGCTCTCCCGGCCACCCGGGGATCAAAGAGGCAGGCAAAGGCCCGCTCCTCCGACCGGCCTCGTTTCAACCACTCCTGAACGATTGCGGTGCTGTCGGCTGGAGATCCGCCACCGACGTTGTCCCCCATATCCAGCAGCACGACGGGACGCTCTAATCGCGTAGCAGCACGGGAAACAGCCTCCTCAACACTGAGGAATTTCGGGTCAAAATCGGCTCTCCGATCCCACATGAGTCGACCCATCTCATCGGCTGCCTCCTGCGCCTTCATAAGGTCATCGTCAGCAATCACCACCACCGCCGAGCCCATCTCGACCACATCGGCATAGGGGAAACCCAGAATCAGCGACCCACCGAGAATGCCCGGGGCGGCAAAAACCGGCGCCATCGCGTTGCAAAGGCTCTTCAACGGATCCTCCGAAGTGTTCTGGCATTGAATATTGATCGCCATCGGCGGAAAAGCAGCCGCCTGCGCCGGTCGAATTTCCCCGACGAGGATCCGGCGCATCATGTCCGCCGCCTTCATTCCCGTCTCCCGCTGATCAAGATGGGGGTTGGTCGAGTAGGCAATGAGCGCGTCCGTGGCATCGACCATCGCCTCGCTTAAATTGGCATGCGGATCGAGCGTGGCGATGACAGGAACACCTGATCCAACCCGCTGGCGAACCTGAGAGAGCCAGTATCCATCGGCATCCGGGTACCCCTCCGCGACCGTCGCTCCGTGGGGAGCGGCCAGCACCCCGTCGAGTTCACCCGCTTCGGACAGGGCATCCAACATCTCTCGGACCAACCCTTCAAAATCCTCTCTCCCGATCACCCCATAGGGAAGGGCGCGTGCGAGAAAAATCGGAACCGCCTCGATCCCGGCCTCGGCCAATCCGGCAAAAAAGCCACCCACCTCATGCGGAGCAGACTCCATTCTGGATCGGATCGCTTCGCCTTTTAGCAGCAGATCCGCCTCGAAGTCAGCCCGCCGCGTTTGGCGGGCGATGAAGGTATTCGACTCCTGAAGAAGCCCGATAATTCCGACGCGGAAACGACCCATTACTTATTCCCTATCAATACGTTGTGTCATTTTTCTACACGGAATCGGATGCATACAGGTGCCGCCACTTTGATCTCCGTTCCACTGAAGGTGAGTTCCCCCGTCTCCTGATCAACCTCAAACACGGTGACATTCCCCGACTGCTGACCCGCCGCCAGAAGCCATTTTCCGCAGGGCGAAACGACAAAGTTTCGCGGCGTTTTCCCCCGAATCGATTCGTTTTCGAGATATTCCAGCTTTCCCGTCTCCGCATCGATCGCATACACCACGATGGAGTCATGTCCCCGATTCGAACCGTAAAGAAATTTTCCCGAGGGATGACATACCACTTCAGCGGTGGATCCTTCCGCTTCGGCCCCCTCAGGAAGGGTGCTGAGTGATTGAATCGCCGTCAACGCTCCCGAATCGCGATCCACCGCGAAGACCGTCATTTTGAGGGTCATTTCATTGATCAGGTAGGCAAACTTCCCGTCCGGCCGGAACGAGAAGTGCCGGGGACCTGAGCCCGGGTCGACCTTCGTTTCGCCGGCCAAAGCCAGTTTACCCGTCGAAGGATCGACCGAATAAATGAAGACCCGGTCGACACCCAGATCAGCCGCGTAGGCAAAACGGCTGTCAGATGAAAAATTGATGGAATGGGCATGGGGTCCCGCCTGACGCTTTGCGTTCACGCTGCTTCCGGTGTGCTGAATGAAACTGGCCGTCTCCGACAAGGCGCCCGTGTCAGTGATCCGGTAACTCGCGACACTGCCACCACCGTAATTTGCCAGAGCCAGCACCTTTCCATCCGGACTGACACTAACGTAACAGGGACCGGCGCCACCCGAAGACTGTTGATTGATCAACTCAAGTTTACCCCCGTCCAGGACTCGATAGGCACTCACCAATCCCGCTCCCCCTTCACCTGAAATCTCAGAAACCGCGTAAAGGGTCTGCCCGGAAGGCGCAAGGGTCAGGAAGGAGGGATTATCCGCCGCGACCGCCAATACCGGGTCCGGGAGCCCGCCCGTTTCATCATTGAAATTTGAGACATAGATGCCCTTCGACTCGGCACCACGAGTGTAGGTGCCGAAATAGACGAGCGACTCCCCGGCCTTGATTGACAGCACCGGAGAGAAGAACGCGGAGAGGAGCAGAACAAAAATCTTCATACCCGACTTTGACCGCTCGCCGTAGCGGCGTAAATCGGGAAGTCGTCGGAATTGCGTGATCCGCATCCCCCGGATCCGGAAATCCGCTAGAGTCTCGGAGTGACCCGTTTCCGTTTGAACCACTCGCGGGCCTCTCCTTCTTCTCCCCGTCCCTGCCTGAAGATATTAATCAGGATCCCGACCGCTAGAAGCCCCATCACAAGCGATGAGCCGCCATAGCTGACAAAGGGAAGTGTTATCCCTTTGTTTGGCAGAATGGAAGTGGTCACCGCGATGTTGACAAAGGCCTGAAAACAAATGAATCCGACCAGGCCGACAGCCATGAGAGTGCCGAAACGATCAGGCGCGTGAAACGCGATATAAAATCCGGAAACGGCGATGGTGATAAAGGCGAGGACCACCAGGATCGTGGTGATCAGGCCCATTTCCTCACCGATCATCGAGAAGATGAAATCGGTATGAGCAAAGGGCATGTAGAGCATTTTGAGGCGTCCCTCTCCCACTCCCCTTCCGGTCATTCCACCCGAACCGATCGCCATGAGCGAGATCCACTGCTGAAACCCGGCGCCCAAACGGTACTTCTCCGGATCGAGGAAGGCCATGACCCGGGTCATCCGGTCAGGGGCGTAGCTCAACATCCCAAGGAAACCGGCAAATCCGGTCAGGGTCATTCCCGTGAGGTATTTCCAATCTGTCCCCGCGATATAGAGCAAAAGAAAAGTCGTCACCGACAAAACAACAGTGGTGCCGATATCGACCTCGAACAGAATCAAACCGAGCGGAAGTGCAACGATCCCGACCGGATAAGTAAATCCACGGAGGAAGTTCGATCCACAATCCGGGTGTCGGGAAAACCAGTAGGCCAGAAAGACAACAACTGAAATCTTCGCCAATTCGGACGGCTGAATCTGAAGAAACCCGGCACCAATCCACCGGCGTTCACCATTGATCTCTTTTCCGATACCCGGCAGATAGCAGAGCAGCAGTAGAATACAGGTGACCGTGAAAATCGGCCACACCATCCGTTTCCAGAAGCGGTAATCCATTGCAGCAGCGCCCCAGCAAACACCCACTCCGAGCAGAATCGAGATACCCTGTCGCTTCACCTCGCGATAGCCGTCACTGGCTGACGCATGGGCACTGAAGATCGAGGTACTGATCAACATCACCAGTCCCACAATGATAAGGAAGGAGACTGAAGAGAGGAGCAGGATGAGGCTTTTGCGGTGCATTGCTGAAGAGGTGTCGAAAGAAGGAATCGTAGCGCTCCCGAATCTTAGTTGGATTTTGGAATGCGCAGTTTCTGACCGATTTGAAGCGTCGCTGCATTGGCGATGCCGTTCACTTTCATCAACTGATTGTAGGAAACATTGAACTTCCTCGAGATCGCCCATGCGGTATCTCCAGGCTTCACTTCATACTGGCTTCCTACCGTCGGTGCGGAAGCCTGGGCGGCCGGAGCCGGTGCAGAAACCGCAGCCTTCTCTTTTGCCACTACCGGAGCCGGCGCGGTCGGAGCAGGAGCAGCCTGCACTTCATTTTTCCCGGGGATGGTCAACCAGCGACCGGGGTAGAGCTCGTTGTCCGAGATAATGGAGTTTTTCTGGCGGAGTGCGGCGGCAGAGACGCCAAGATTACTGGCGATGTCCGTGAGGTTGTCTCCTGCCTGAACTTTATACTGATCACCCTTTGCCGGGTCCGGGCGCAAAGGAGCAGCCGGAGCATGGATCGCAGGGGCCTCGGTCTGTGGGGACACCGGTGGAGCAACCGCCTTCACTTCAGTCGCAGTCACTTTCGAGTCCTGCACCGCCGTTTCAGGAGCACGATGGGCGGAACTGATCTTGATGGCGCTTGTCTCAGATGCCTTGTCCACCATCTTGAAAGCAAGAATTCCGCCGACCGCCACGAGGTGAAGGAGCAACACGACGGTAAAAATCCGGGTCAGCCTCACGTCCGGAGTATCGAGATACCAGTCCTGTTCTTCGGTCAGGTTGGCTGCGAGCTTCATCTGAGCGCGCGCCTTGCCCATCACACCATGCCTGATGCCCTTTGCTGTTCTGCGATTTCTTCTTTTGTTGCTCATAGTTGTCGTTGGTTGTTGTCGGAAAATCATTTCATCACGGCGTCACAGCGCCCTCACCGCGCTCCGGAAAGCTTCACCACGGGCTTCATATCCGGTGAACATGTCGAAGCTCGAGGTCCCGGGTGAAAAAAGGACCTTTTCGCCGGGCCGGGCCAACCGACTCGCGATTTGCACGGACTCGTTAACGTCGGAGGCAAAGTGGCAGGTGGTGACGCCCTCCCACGCTGAGGCGATGTCACGGGCGATCTCCCCGATGCAGACAACCTCCCGCGCCATCCTTCCGGCGACCTCACGCAACTCGAGGAAATCCAGCCCCTTGTTCTTCCCGCCGGCAATAAGAATGACAGGTTCATCCTGACCGGAAAGTGCACTCTCAAGTGAATGGAGGTTGGTCGACTTCGAATCATTCAGGTAGGTCACCCCGTCTACCGTCGCCACTTTTTCACAACGATGCGGGGGCGCCTCGAAGGAAAGGATCGAATCCGTCACCTGCTCCCAGGCGAGCCCAAGGCGATCGGCAACTGCGAGCGCCACCATGACGTTTTCGGCATTGTGTTTGCCCTGAAGTGAACCAGTTGAAAATGGAAACTGGCGATCCGACTTCCAGTGCCGGATTACCCCGTCCGCGTAACCGAGATCGGCACCCTGATTGAATGCGGAAAAAGTCACCGATGGTCCCGGAAGATCTAATTCACACTCAAATTTGCAGATCGAAAGTGCATCGGGAGAGAGGTTTTCGAAAATCCGGAACTTGGCCGCAAAGTAGTCATCCACAGAGCGATAGCGGTCCATGTGATCCGGAGCGAAGTTCATCCAGACGGCTACCTCCGGAGAAAAGCTTGAGACGGTTTCCAGTTGAAAGGAACTCACCTCCAACACAATCCAGTCATACTCGCGACCGGAGAGAACGACTTCGCTGTAGGCCAGTCCGATATTGCCGGCGGCGACGGCACGCAGCCCGCAACCATTGAGCATTGCGGTGACGAGAGACGTGGTAGTGGTCTTTCCGTTGGTTCCGGTAATGGCGATGACAGGTGCCTTACCCAGACGGTAGGCGAACTCAATCTCTCCAACGAGTTCATCAGACTCCGCCGCAAACGCGACTGCGATCGGCCATACCGTGTCGATACCGGGACTGATCACGGTCAGATCAAAGTGATGAGGAGGGATGAGTGCCTCCTCTCCGCAGGTCAGCGGTGCGCCCAGATCGGAAAACCGTGCGACGGCGGCGGACAGCTTCGCGGGTGCCCCGCTGTCGAACACCTTGACCGACGCACCACGTGACAAGGCAAGCGCGGCGGCGGCGTAACCGCTCCCGCCCGCACCCAGAATCGCCACGTGTTTGCCCTGCAGTTCCATTCTAGCGAATTTTCAAGGTCATCAACCCGAGCATGGCGGAGATGATGGAGATGATCCAAAAGCGGTTGATGACTTTGCTTTCCTCCCATCCGAGGAGCTCAAAGTGATGATGAATCGGCGACATCTTGAAGATCCGTCGTCCAGTAAGTTTGAAACTCGCCACCTGGAGGATCACCGACATCGCCTCCATCACGAAGACGAAGCCGACGACAATGAGGAGGAGTTCCTGTTTACAACAGATCGCGATCATGCCGAGCATGCCCCCGATTGAGAGCGAACCGGTGTCCCCCATGAAAACTCTCGCGGGATGGCAGTTGAACCAGAGGAAGCCGAGCGCCGAACCGACGAGAGCGGCGCAAAAGATGGACACTTCCCCGGCAGAGGGGTGAAAGGGAACGAAAAGATACTCTTTCGCAATCACCTGATGTCCCGCGACGTAAGTGAGCGCCGCATAGGCAAGACCGGTCGTCACCGTGCAGCCTGAAGCAAGTCCATCGAGACCATCGGTCAGGTTTACCGCGTTCGAGGCTCCCACAATGACAAGAGGAAGAAGCACCAGGGTCAAGACCCCCATGTCGGCAAAGATGGGAAATTTGACCGAAGGGATAAAAAGCTGGCGGATGTAGGCCGAGGTCTCGGGAAGGAGATAAAGATAGCCGATGGCAATGAGGGCAACGGCGAATTGAACCAGCAGCTTCGCTTTTCCCCGCACACCGACCGAATTTTTCTTCATCACCTTGCGGTAATCATCCACAAAACCGAGCAACCCCATCGTGATCGTGACGAAGATAAGCGTCTGAATAAAGGGATTCGAAATCCTTGCCCAGAGAAGCACGGAGAAGAGAACCGTCCCGACAATGAGGATGCCTCCCATCGTTGGTGTGCCCGTCTTGATTCCGTGAAGTTCAGCAAGACGGTGCACTTCCTCTTTGGTCCTGATCGGCTGCCCTACCTTGAGCGAGGTGAGCTTGAGAATAACCTTGTTTCCCAGAAGAACGGAAACAAGAAAAGCCGTCAGGGCTGCCCCCGCCGCGCGGAAGGTCTGATACTGGAAGATGTTCAGAATCTCGAAGAAATCTGAATGGTCCTTGAGGAGATGGAGATAATACAACATGGCAGGTGGTCAACTGAGAGAGGTAATGACACGCTCCATTCCGGCGGAGCGACTTCCTTTAACGAGGACAAGGTCCCCGGGAGCGAGATAGCGGCGGAGAAAGGCCGCCGCGGCCTCGTGGGTGTCGAAATTATGGTTTTCGGTTAGAGCGGCTGCCGTCCCGTTGATTTTAGCAGCGCGTTCCCCGACGGTGATCAACGCATCCACTCCCTGCTCGGCCACGCGCTCTCCGAGAAGCAGGTGCTCCGCTTCCTCGTGAGCCCCGAGTTCCCCCATGAATCCGAGCACGGCTACGCGCCGTCCCGTAACTTCCGCGGCGCGAAGCGTGCGCAGGGCGGCAAACATCGAATCCGGATTGGCGTTGTAACTATCGTCAAGAAAGGCGATGCCATTCACGTTTCGCTCTTGAAGGCGGCCAAGTGTCAATTGAACACCCGAAAGCGCCGCAGCGACCGCAGTCGACGCGATACCCTGACGAAGTCCCACGGCGGCAGCTAGCAGCGCATTGACGACCATGTGCTCACCGCGAACCGGAAGTGCCACGGACGAGGCCTCTCCATACTCTGAAACGAGGTTGAACAGCATCCGTCCATCAGCTCCGGCACGAAGTGATTCCGCCCGAACGATGCCGCTTTCAATCCCCACGGGAATCATTTCGCATCGCACCGAATTCGCGACAAAATCATAAAACTCGTCGGCAGCCGGCATGACGCAGTATCCGGAAGCGGGAACCGAAGCCGGTAGCTGACTCTTTTCGGCGGCGATCGCCTCGCGTGTGCCCATGTATTCGATGTGGGCCCGACCGATGTTTGTGATCACCGCCGCATCAGGCCGGGCGATCTCAGCGAGCACTTCGATCTCACCGGGATGGTTCATCCCCATCTCCCAAACGCCGAAACGATCCCCTTCGGAGCCTGAGAGGATCGTGAGGGGGAGTCCGATATGGTTATTCAGATTGCCGGCCGTCCGGTTTACCTGCCCGCCCGCTGAGAGCACCGCACTGAGAAAATCTTTCGTCGAAGTTTTGCCATTGCTCCCGGTGATCCCGACGACAAAAAGATCATCGGAGACCTTACGGTGCCGGTAGGCAAGATCCTGGAGCGCCTTCAGGGTGTCCCGAACGCGAATGACTCCGCACTCGAAGGCTTCCGTTCCAGCCGGCAGGGAACTGACCACGACCGCGGCAGCTCCGGCAGCCGCCACCTCGGAGAGAAACCGATGGGCATCAAGGCGCTCCCCTTTCAAAGCCACAAAAAGGTCGCCCGGCTTTACCGCGCGGGAGTCTGTCGTCATCGACGTGACTTGCATGGACGGGACACCCTGGAGCAGGGCACCTCCGGTCCACTCAGCCACCGTCGCGAGCGAAACCGTTCTCACTGGAATCCCCCTTCCGCCCTTTCGTTAATAAACCCGGCGGCGATGCGGCGGTCGTCGAAATCATGTCTCACCCGATTGATCTCCTGGTAGGTTTCGTGACCCTTTCCTGCGATCAAAACAATATCCCGCTCACCGGCGAGACTGATTGCCCTTTTGATGGCGACACGCCTGTCTTCCACCACCTCGAACCCTGAACCCAGGAACCCTTTGGCGGCATCCTGAAGAATCTGTCGGGGATCTTCGGTCCGCGGATTATCCGACGTTAGAATGCAAAGATCACTGCCTGACTCGGCCGCGGCCGCCATGGGCGCGCGCTTGGTGACATCCCGATCCCCACCGCAGCCGAAGACGGTGATAATCCTCGCCGGATCAAGCGCACGGAGAGTGGACAGCACATTGATGAGGGCATCGGGGGTGTGGGCGTAGTCCACAAAAACACGGTAGTTGATCTGGCGCCCACCGACCGCCTCGAGGCGCCCCGGAACCTGGGGAGCATCCGCCATCTTTGAGATGACCTCACGGAGATTGAGACCGACAGCATACCCGGCGGCTATCGCTGCGACAGCATTGTAAACATTGAATGATCCGATCAGGGGAATCCGGACCAGAAACTGGCGGTCTTTGAAATTGAGTTTGAACTGGGTTCCGTTGAAATCGGAACGGATGTCCCCGGCCTGAAAATCGGCACCAACGGAACGGCCGTAAGTCAGTTTCTTCAACTTCCGGAAAGTGGTCTTGTTGAGACGATCACCGAAAACGTCATCGACGTTGATGATCGCAACCCCCTCTTTCCCCCCGTCGGTATCCATCTGCTCGAAGAGGATCCGTTTCGAGGCGAAGTACGACTCCATCGTGTGATGGAAGTCGAGATGATCCTGAGTCAAATTGGTGAAAATGGCCGCGTTGAAACTCACACCGGCAACACGCTTCTGCGCCAGCCCGTGGGAGGAAACCTCCATGACCACCGCCCGGCAGTCGGACTCCACCATCTCACGAAACAAGCGCTGCAGGTCGGGCGCCTCAGGCGTGGTGTGCGGTGCATCGAACACCTTATCTCCGGTCGAGTACTGAATCGTCCCGATCAATCCGGCACGGTGAAGAATTGACTGGAAGAGGTGGTGGATCAGATAGGCAGTTGTCGTTTTGCCATTCGTTCCCGTCACTCCGACCACAGGAAACGACCGGCTTGGCCAACCTTCAAGATTCGAGGCGGCAACAGCCATGGCGGCGCGGGCATCATCCACTTGAACCCATGCCACCGCATGGGTGAGAGGATTGGGAAGTTCCGAGATGACGGCGATTGCGCCGTTTTCGATTGCCGAATCAAGAAAATGGTGTCCGTCGGATCCCCCACCCTTGAGCGCGCAGAACACTCCGCCCGGCTTCACCTGACGAGAGTCGTAATACACGCCGGTCACCTCAGCGTCGAGCGAACCCGAGAGGGTTTTCACATAAATCGAATCAATTACATCCCCGAGATTCATAAGTCTATTCGTCTCCCTCCCCGTTTTCCGTCGCCGCCAGAGTATTCCCTGCTGCGGCATCCAGTTCCTCCTTAAGGTCCGGCTCAATACCGAGAATTTTCACCGCGTCCTCGGCAATTGCCTTGAACACAGGCGCTGCGACCGCGCCTCCGTAGACTTCCGCACCGTCCGCCTTTGGATCATCGATCACCACAAGCCCGAGAAGGCGGGGATTCTCCGCCGGAAGGAAGCCCATGAATGAAGCGATATACCGGCCATCGACATATCCAACACCCTCAACATGCTTTCTGGCCGTGCCGGTTTTGCCGGCGACTGAGTAACCCTTCAGATCCCCTTTCGATCCGGTGCCATGCTCCCCCATCGCATCGAGCATGCACAACAACACCTGCTGGGCAGCCTTTTCTCCGAGGACCCGTCGACCCGGCCGTTCAGGTCCCTCCAAAAGTTTGCCCGTCTTCTCATCTTCCTTAACTCCCTTGACGATGGTTGGCGCCCGGTAGATCCCGTCGCTCGCAATGACGTTGCAGGCCACCGCCATTTGCATTGGCGTAACGGCAACCTCGTAGCCCATCACCTGACTGGAAAAGGAAGTCTTGGACCATTGATCCACCGGAATGACGCGTCCGGAGTTCTCCGCGTTCAACTCAATTCCGGTTCTGGTTCCGAAACCAAACTGTTGAACATAGTGATGAAAGAGATCCCGGTTGAGCGGCCGCGTCACCAGATAGGCGCCAATGTTCGATGATTTTGCGAAGGCCATTCTCGCGGTCAGCATTCCATACTCGTGGTGATCCTTGAGAGGAAACCCGTCGAGATTGTAGCTCCCCATATGGCAATCCACTTCCATGGAGGGAGTGGCCACTCCCCGATCAAAAGCGCCACCGTAACCCACGATTTTGAAGGTCGAGCCCGGTTGATACAGATCTGATACCGCCGGATTTCTCCGAACAGGTTCAGCCCCGCGAATGCCCTTGCGGGTATTGAGATCAAAGTGCGGACGGCTCGCCATGGCGATCACCTCGGAGGTCGAGGGATCGATAAAGATGATCGTCACCTTCTCTGGACGAAACTTGTCGAGGACCGCATCAAGCTCGCGCTCAACAATGGACTGGACCCCCATATCAATCGAGAGATAAACATCCTTGCCCGACACCGGATCAACCTGCAAACCCCGATAGGCATGAATCTCAAGGCGACGGCGGTCGCGCTCGCAATAGCGGTATCCGTCCCGCCCCTGCATCTCAGCATCAAAAACCTTTTCGATTCCTGATAACCCCTTTCCGTCTTCATCGACATAACCAACCACTTGAGTCAGCGAGAGCGGGCTTGGATAATAGCGACGCTCACCTCTTCTCAAGTAGAGCCCGCCGAGATCCTTCGATTCAAGCATCTCCGAAATCTGCTTCGCAAAGTCATCTTCAATATCCTTTGCGAGGACTATTTCTCCGACCGTCTTCTCCTTCAACAATCGGGCAATCTCGTGCTTCGGCTGCTTCAAGGTTTCCGAAAGACACTCGGCCACGTATTCACGGTAGTTACTCAACACCTCCTCAGGCAGATACCGTTTCTTGATCGCCTGGGGAGACACCTTCTCACGGGCGGCAAGCCCGATACAGGCGAGCATCTGATCCCGCAGATGATGGCAGTCAACGACAAGGGAAAATACCGTCTGGCTTCGTGCAAGCAGTTCACCCGTGCGATCAAAGATGCGCCCCCTCCTCGCCGGCATGACCTCTTTGTATTCGTAGTGAGACCTTGCCTCGGCACTGAGTTTCTCTCCGTTGAAAACTTCGATATGAAAGAGCCTGACACTCAGCAACGAGAGCACGAAGACGAGGACAAAACACCCCGCCACAAGCCTTGTCTTTAGTTCCCTATCCACGACTGATATCAGTAGGCACTTGCAACGGGACCATCCGCACGGCCCCCCGGTTCAATTTCAATAACCCGCGAAAGATCTATCTCCGCGAGATCGCTTTGCACCCAACGGAGGCGACGGGAGAGCTCATGCCGATCGCGCACCGCGGCAATCCGGAGCTCCCATAGTTCGATCTCCTGCTCGCAAGCAGTGATCTCGTTCTCCAGGAATCCGATCTCGTTACCGCTGATGACGTGCTGATTCCGCACCAGTACAAACCCACCCCCGGTTCCGAGCAAAAGCCCACCCCCCAAAGCGAGGCGGACAATCATGAACAAACTCACGCGATTTTTGTATCGATTCTTTTTTTCCATGACTCAGGCTTTGATGGCGACACGCAACTTGGCGCTGCGTGAGCGAGAATTTCTCTTGGTCTCGGCCTCGTCGGGCGCGAGCGCCTTTCGTGAAGGCAAATGAAAACAAAACTCGGGATTTGCCCGGGGTGCCGACCACTCGGGACGATCCACGTAAGGACTGCTCCGCCGGTGCATGAACCGCTTCACGATCCGGTCTTCCAGCGAATGGAAAGTAATCACCGCAAGAACCCCTTTTGGCGCGAGCAGCGAGACGGCTTTTTCGAGCGCCACTTCAAGCACTTCCAACTCAGCATTCACCGCAATCCGAATCGCCTGAAACACCTTCGTGGCCGGATTTTTCGCGGACACTTTGGGAATCACCCTTCCGACGATTTCCGAAAGCTCAAAAGTAGTCTGAATGGATTTCACTTCCCTGGACTTCACGATCTCCCTGGCAACCCGCGCAGCACGAGGCTCCTCCCCATATTCGCGGAAGATGCGAATCAACTCCTTCTCTTCCCAGGTATTCACCAATTCTGCGGCAGTCAGACCCGCCCTATCGTCCATTCGCATGTCGAGGGGACCATCCTCACGAAACGAGAACCCGCGTTCGGGATTGTCGAGCTGCCTTGAAGATACCCCGAGGTCGAGCAGGATACCATCAACCGTCCCGATTCCGAGATCCGCCAGAATGCGATCCATATCCCGGAAATTCCCCCGCACCGGAAGAAAGGCATCTTCGTAGGCCGCGAGACGGAGTTGAGCATGATCGATTGCATCCCGATCCTGATCACAGCCGATCACATGGGCGCCATTCTGAAGCAGCAACTCAGCATGCCCGCCCCCTCCCAGCGTTCCGTCAAAGATCTGCTTTCCGGCAACCGGCTGCATCGCCTCCAGGATCTCCTGCGCCAGAATGGGTTCATGGTAAAATTCCATACGATCGTTGCTTTCGAATCCAAAGAGATCGCCTGACAAAACCCGTTCAGCGATAAGCTCGTCCAAGTCCATGTCCCGGGACAACACCAGCCCTGAACGTACTGCCGAAACTCGACTCCCCTCTCCGGGAAACGTCTTTCCGTTCGCCAGATCCAGCCAGGGCTTGATGGGAATGATCATCGTCTGAAAGAGCTTCAAAAATATTGATAGTATTGAAATTCAAGTGATTTCCGGAAATCGCGTTATAATTTTCACAAATAGAAAAATTATCGACGCCACACTATATTATCTCGAACTGTCATTAGGCAAGCCTAATTATTAAGATTTCTTAAGTTATCAACTGCCACTGAGTGACTGTTCTGCCCCCCGGAGTGCCGCCTGTTCATTTAAAGCCGATGACCGTGCCCCTACCTAAGATTTTCCAGAGTGTGGGCCAGAGGCCTGGCAGTAGGCAGTGACGCGGACGATACGGGAGCGCGTAGTGCAATCTTGCAGACAAAAGGATCCGTCCGCCGGCCCGGATCAGACGGTCAGATCCGCACTACCCTGTCCTGAGCAAGCCACTGGAATTAGCCTCCGGGACAATCAGGCGGAAACAACCCAATATATCCAAGGACGGAGGAAGAAAGGCTATTCCGGCTTCTTGGGACCCTGGTCCGCTCCAGTCCCTTTGTTCCCGTTCTCCTTTTTCCACATCGGAGGGAGCCCGTTGCGTTCTCCTCCGGAAAGGTGCTTCTGAAGCCCGGCGATGGAAGGATCGATTCGCACCATTTCGTCCATCACCGCCTTGCGAAGCTTTCGATAAGCCTCCAGACGCTTGGAACGCACGGCTTCGTCTTCCTGCCTGATTTCCTCAAGTTCCGCCCGTGCTTCCTTGACACTGGGTGCCTTCATCGCCTCCGCCTCGGCAAGGCGGAACTTTTCCCTGACCTCCGGGGGTAGGGAATCGAGAAAGCCCGGGGGCTTAAATTCCTCTTCAAATCCCCGCTTCGGCCCCATCCCAAGCAGCGGGCGCCCTGAGATATGTTCATGCGCGATACCGCTGTTGGCCTGCTGGATTTTGGCAAGCGCATCAGCAATGGAGGGATCGGCGCGGCTAACTGCAGCCTTCAACGCAGCCTGATAGGCATCACTTGCCTGCTTCACCTCGGCTCGGGCGGCAATCACAGCGGGATCCGCCCAAACGTCCCGGAGCGTCTCCTTCAATTTCTCCCTCTGCTCAGGCGTGAGCGACTCCCAGGCATCAATCCTCGCCTTTTCGTCCTTACCCCCTCCCTTACTTCCCGAAACATCAGGTCCTTGCGCGACCGTAAAGTCGGGGAAAAAGAACAGGGCTGCAAGAAACGCCCTGGCAAGGAACTTGGGGATATGGGGATTCATTGCTCTGATCATTGATTCTTAAGGGAATCAACCGTTCCTCTCAAGAAAAGTTGCATGGTAATATGAATACTGGCACCCTTTTCCCGTACAATGTGGAAAATTCCCGAGACTTCCGTGATTATTATTACCTTCATGGGAATGATGACCCTGCGTGCGGGTCAACCAGCGGTCACGGATACCGTTGGTGCGGATTTTGAGGAATTGAAAACAGAAATTGGAGAAGTATTTGTGAATGTCTTTGTGAAACGCGTCGAGTCGAGCGCTCTCGTCATTCGGCACAAGGGCGGAATCGCAAGAGTGTCACTGTTTGATCTAAGCCCCGCCCTCCAGGCGAAATATCATTTCGATCCCGTTACGGCGATGAAAGCGGATTTGACGCAATCAGCCGGGGAACAGGAACGTCAGAAGACGCTCATACTGGAAAGCCGGAAGCGGGAAGCCGAACTTGAAAGAGCGAGGAGGGAAAGCGATCTGATCCGGCTGGCGAGGGACGAATGGGTTCCCGTCGAGGCGACGGTAGAGGAGATCGTGAATGGCGGTATTGTTATCAAAGCAAAGAGGATCACACTTGTCCCCACCCAAACCCGATCAACGCTGGGATTCCTCAGAGATGGACCTCCGAAAAGGGTTCTTGAGCCCTTCACTCCTGAATTGCTCATCCTCAAAGAAGTGGTCCCGTCAGAGAACTCGGAGACATTGAAAGTGGGTGAAGTTTGGAGAGGATATCTGAATGCTGCCGGGGACGCTCACAGGACCGACCTGAAATCGGGAACCCGACAACTTCCCGTTCACCAGGGGGTCGCCCGAACTCCATGATTCGTTACGGACAACTATTCCGGTCCCCCCGCCCTCCTTCTCCTCTTTATTCATGCCGCTGAAACTTAAAAGTTTTCCATTTTTCCCCGCGATTATCCTGGCCGCACTGGTTGCCCGCCTGATGATGAGCGGTCTCAGCTGGATTGGCGTCGTTGCGATGGTATTGGCCGTCGTCTGGTTTGGAATTGAATTTGTAAGGTGGCTTCATCCCTTTCACTCCCGCTGGTCGAGGAAGGAAGCAGCGCCAATCCCAAACCCCGCCCCGCCGCAGGAGAACCTCATTTCCCTCGTCTTCTTTCTCTCCGAGCCTCGCGAAGCCGACGAATCGAGCATCCGAAAGTGCATTTCTCATGCGCTTGGTGTCAGCTTTGATGTGAACGATCCGGACTCGGAGCACTTTGTCATCCCCTTTTCCCCGCCCGGAGGCCACCGTGACGCAGAAGGCAGTGTCCGCCACTTCATGGTACGAATCCCTGAAGGCCTTTTTTCCGTGCTGGTCTCGGATCGTCCCTATATTGAGGATCCAAAGAGCTTTGCGAGAGGTTCGATCCGCGACAAACGGCTCCGGAATGCCGTTGAAAAACACCTTGCCTGGATCTCGGTCGACCTGATGGACGACACTTCGGACCCTGACCGGATTCGCGATGCCTATCGCGTTATCGGACGCATTCTCGCTTCCATGGGAGGCCCTGACTGTCTCGCGATCTACTGTCCGGAGATTCAACGATGCAACGAATTCGACCCGGGACTTCTCGAGTCACTGGCGGGAGATGACCCGATCAGCCTCTTTAATGAGCCGACTTTCGAACCGGTGATCGAGATCTCGGAGAACAATCCGAAGATGGCGGCTGCGGTCAAGGAAGCGGTCACCCGTTGGCCGGAGTTCGTCTCAGCATTCCGGAGTGCTTCGAATGAGGTGAGGGAGCGATTTATCGTTAAGGCCGAATTCCGCGAAGGAAAGAAGTCCGAGTACATGTGGGTGGCGGTAGGTGAAATCACCCCGGAATCCGTTTCGGGAATTCTCATGAACGACCCGCATGAACTTTTCGATTACCACCGCGGTGCTTCAGTCAGTTTCAAACTGGACCGCCTCAACGACTGGATCTACCCGGATCGCAACGGCTCCCACATCGGTGGATTTACTCTCGATGTCCTTGCCGACAGCGGAGAGGACTGACCTCGCGCCGAAAACACAGACCGTCCTTACCGGTCATCCGGAGATGAAAACCAATGACTCCGTGTGATTTTAAAGGACCCACCCCTCACGATAGGAATGGCTGACGAGTTTGTCCGCCTCCACGTTTCCGGTGGTGAGAGTTTCCTGATTCCAGGTCAGTTCGGTTCCCGCTCCGAGCAGAGAGCCGATCACACCAAGAAGGAGGGTTTCCGTCAGCGGAACCGCCACGTCAAAGTTTGATTTTGCCTTCGAAGGATCGCCCGATTTGATTGCTTCGATCCACTCCAGATAGTGCCCCGGAGACCGCTCCATCGTCTTTTCAGGAGCGACAAATTTTTCGAAATTGGAGTCGACGATGACCGGATTACCTCCGTGGCTGCTGTGCATCATGGTGTGCTCACTCCCCAGATAAACACAACCATTTCCCGGAACTTCCTGATCCGCGCGCATCCCGGCCGGTCGGGGAATTTCATACAGGCCGTCGAGCCATTGGAGCTTCACCGGTCCTCGATCACCCTTGGCGGCGAACTCGTAGTTGATAATGCAGGAGGAAGGATGGGAATCCTTCTCTGAACCGGGAACGCTCCGGTCCGCCTTCTCAACCGTAACCCGTGTCGGCAATCCGAGGTCGAGCGCCCACATGGGGTGGTCAATAATATGAGCGCCCATGTCTCCGAGAGCGCCAGTTCCATAGTCAATGAAGCCACGCCACTTGAAGGGAGCAATCTGACTGCTGTAGCCCTTCGCGGGTGCAGGTCCCAGCCATAGCTCCCAGTTCAGCGAATCAGGGATGGGTTCCGCCGCGGGGCGAACGAGGTCCTGTGGCCAAATCGGACGATTCGTGCGGCAGTAGACCTGCTCCACCGATCCGATCGCACCCGATTGATAATATTCATTGATCAACCGCGAGCCCTCGCTGGCGTGCCCGGTATTTCCCATCTGGGTGCAGACACCGGCCTTACGCGCCTCGGCATGAAGCGCCCGCGCTTCTGAAATGGTCAGCGTGAGAGGTTTCTCCACATAAACGTGTTTGCCCATCTTCAGGGCCGCCATCGTTGCGACTGCGTGCAGATGGTCCGGAGTTGAGACAACCACCGCGTCAATTTTATCGCCTTCCGCACTCAGCATCTCCCGCCAGTCGGTATAAACCTTCGCTTCAGGAAACTTCTGGATGGCTCCGGCAGCACGGACCCTGTCGACATCGCACAGGGCATAGATGTTCTGCCCCGCCTGCGCACAGCCGTCGATGTTGGCGGAAGCCCTTCCGCCGGCACCGATGAAGGCAATGTTAAGCTTCCCATTTGCAGTGCTCCCCTGCCCTTTGACAAAATTCGAAAGAAGGTTCAATGAGGCGGCAGCCCCAAGCGTATTGCCAATAAACCGACGGCGGGAGGAGGAAAAAGGTCCGGAAGCTTGCATATGTCTGTTTCTAATCCCCGAAATGGGTCGAAGTCAAACCCGGCCTCGCCAATGTTCTCCGGAAAACCACGCATGGAGAGTCGATTTACCCACTTGCGGAACCCTTAATATTGCCCTAATATCCGCACTCCACCGAAAAAGCCACTTATTCAGCCATGTCCCAGCACGCCAGCCTCAAGAAATCCAGCAACGTAGGTACCAAGCGAAGCGTCCTCAAGCGTTTCGAGCGCGTCAAGTTGCTCCAAAAGCGGGGTGAGTGGGTTCAGGGCCGCACTCCCATTGGTCTTCCCAAAGTCACTCCCGAGGCTTGATTTGTTCGGCTTCATCCCGATTTCCGGTGTTCTCCCGCCGAAATCATCCAGGTTAATCCATGACCACTCCGGCGGACAAGGGCGTTCGCCTGAATCGATACCTCGCCTCGTGCGGGGTTTCTTCGCGTCGTGCCTGTGACGATTTGATCCGTGAAGGACATGTCGAGATCAACGGGAAAATCATCACCGATCTCAGTTCCCGGGTCCTTCCCGGAGATCATGTGAAGTTTGACGGCAAGATCATCCGCGAACAAAGCCCTCTCACCCTCGTCCTCAACAAACCGAGGAAGTTTATTTGCACGAAAGACGATCCGCAGGGCCGGGAAACGATTTTTGAATTGCTGCCGAAAAAGTTCTCGACCCTCAACTATGTGGGAAGGCTCGACTACGAGAGTTCCGGCCTCATTCTGATGACCAGCTCGGGTGACTTGATCGAAAAGTTGACCCATCCCCGATTCCACGTTGAAAAGGAATACGCGGTTCACCTTGATCACCCCTTTGATCCCGAGTTAACACCAAAACTCCTTGAGGGAATCCATCTCGCCGAGGGTCTTGCCAAGGCCGAATCGGTCAAGTTTGAAACCAAGCGACGGCTTAGCATGGTCCTGACCCAGGGATACAACCGGCAGATTCGCCGCATGTTTTCAAAACTCGGCTACAAAGTGAAAAGCCTCGAGCGAGTCAGGATCGGCCAACTTACCATGCCGGCACTCTCTACCGGAGAATACCACATTCTCAACCATCGCGAGATTGAGGCCGCCTCGACGAATCCGAGGTAGATTCGCCTCGATAGAATCGAATTCGCTGAGCCGACTAATACACCCGCACCGACCAGCTGTTCACCGGCTGGCGGGAGAGGCGGAGAGTGGTAAGGGATCGGGCATCGTTCTCATGAAAGCCCTGAACCATTCTTCCCTCATAGGCGAAGGTGGGGCTGTTGGTCTCGAATCGGTTGACGGTGGGAAATGGAACCGGCGCGTTGGGTGAAGGATCAGCCGGCGTCACTTCAAGTCTCACCCCGAGAATGGAGTCTGATGAGTCCAGAGCCCATTCATGGCGGTGCAGGAATGATCTCGGCACCCGAATCTCCAGGACACGCGCCCCTGCAGGATCGGTCTTCAAAACTGAGGTAATCCCCCCGGGGCTCAAAATCATATCATACCCGTTACCAAAACTTCCCAGCCTGACCTCGGGAGTGTACCCGGGACCGTCCGAACCCTTCGTATAAATCTCGACGGGTTCAACGACTCCGAATGTCCTTACTTCTCCTGCGGGACGGGCATCAAGAAACAAACGTGCCTGCAAAGCCGCACGATCTCCGAGATTGGGAAGCGTTATACCCTCAAGAGTTGCTACGACATACAAGGCATCGGCATCCGCATCAAAGCGAACCTTCGCCGCCTGGCTGGAACGCTTCTTCGCCACCCCCTCAATCGCCGGAGCTTCGTTCGCATAGTCTCCCCAGGATTTCATCACTGTCTCCTCACCGAGGATCAAATCGCGGGACGCCTCCATCTCACGGGAGAACCGCACCACCGTTCCGTCCACATCAAGCTGTATCCAAAGATCCTGCTGAAACAGAGACACTCCATCCGGGGCTTTGAAATCAAATAACGAGAATACCGTTTTGGTTCCCAGCGGAGAAATTGAAAACGTGGTCGGTTCACCAATCCGATCCGCCATTCCCACCTGGAAATTTCCCGAAATTGATTTGTCACTCCCGTTGACCAGATCCCATTCGATCCGCATTTTGTCACTGACATTCACAAACTGACGTGAATTCCAGATTGCCGAAACCGGCCCCAATCTGACCGGAACATCGACCACCTGAGACCCGATCGAATCCTCGAGAAAGAAACTGAACCGGCCGAATTCATCGCCCGGCTCCATCGGGAAAAACAAGTCCGCCCCGTCCCTCCCCTTTCCGACGACATGACGTTGATAGCGAAAGGATACCTGAGTCGCCCCGCGTGGCGAAATCGTGAAGCGCTGGGCTGACTCTGTCGGAAGCATGGAGGCGCCCACGGCGAGAGCCCCGATGCTGCCGTTCTTGGTCTCATCCGTTTGATTCCTCAAAACCATTGAGACTACGACAATCCCTGACGACTCATAGTTCGCCACTGCCGTGTAACTGAAGTCCGAAGCGGGAGGTCCGTTCATCAGGTCGTTGAAGGCACTCTCCCCCAGAAACTGGTGGGTCTTCAAGGAGGGATGGACCCGCTCACGAGTCGTCAGTTGCGGGCCGAAATTAAAGATTCTACTCAAGCGGTCGCCGACGATCTCCATGGCCGCCGCCGGGTGCGTCGCCGGATCAACACCCCCTCCAAAGCGGGAGATGTGGAGTCCCAGATCGATGAAGAGAACCCCGTTGGCGGAACAAATTTCGCGGGCCGCAGTGGCATAAGGTCGATCAACGCCCCATTCCATCGCACCGCCCCCGTAATTGACCAGCCCCGGCCCGAAAACAATGATATCGGACTTCGCCTTCACCGCAGCATCAATGATTCCCTGAAGAGCCTGCTTATAGGTGTCAATCGAAAGGAAACCGAATGCGTCGTAAATGCCAAACTGAACGAGAACGAGATCCGGATCATGGAGAAAAGCATCCGTGGTCGCATGGCGAAGCCCGTCAAGAGCGGTCCCGTCGACCCGGGTGAGGTTCTCGAAGGTGATTTCGTCACCGAGGTATTCGGTGAGCTTGGCCGTCCCTCCATCAGGCGGATTGAGAAGTCGAATGCTGCCGGGATAGAAAAACTCGCGAGCCAACTGCCCGAGAAACACTCCCGCATAGGAGTAGAGCGGGTTGTTGTTCTCCCACGCAGACGGCAGCGGCGTGAATCCTCCCATCACATCATCTCCCAGAATCACGGCATGAACCGGTTCGCGGGCCTCCAGCTTGAGGAAACTCCGCGGCGTGAACTTCTTTAGCCGCTCGCGCTGCTCAAGGCTCAAAGGGTAGGCGCCGAGATCCGAAGCGGCAAGCACCAGGAGCAGCCCTGGCAGTATCAATGCGGCGAAATTTCTCATGTTTCCTTCCTGTCGGAGGATAAACGCAAAATCAGGAGAGTTCCTTAGTAAAAGAACCCTGATTTTCAGGGCTCTTTTACCTCAGGCGCTCAGGAGGAGGTAGCTGAGGTGTCCCGTCGCGTGTCACGAAAGGCTCCGATTCCGTCATCCGGAAGGAAAAATCCTTCCATCTGCAGCCTGGCCGGCTCCGCCCCGAATTCGTTGAGATATTTAAAATGCGCGAGAGCATCCTGGTTCTCCAACGGCCCCAGAGTCGGAAGAATCTCCTCCTTCATTCCGGTAAGCAGACTCACCAGAACACAACCGGTGATCTCGTTCTTGTCCCGGCTTGCGAGGAAACGAACAAATCCACCCTGAGCTTTCTCATCCAGCCAGTCCATATCTGAAGGCAGGTAAAGCGTCTCTCGAACCACCTCCGGCATCCTCAACTCGCCTCCTGTCGTGAAGAGAATGTCGCGACGTTCCGTGAATCGTTTGATGGCATCGGTAACGCGGAACACCGGCGGGAAACTGTAGTCAACCACAAGAGTTCCCGGCTGAAGTGCTTTCACACTTAGAACTCCCGGAAGATTCGACGATGCCACAATCAACGATCCGTCGTAAACCTCCGGAGGAAGCGCTCCACCGTTCTTAACGATGTCCACCTGCCCCTTGAAGCCCGCATCGCGAATCTGGTCACGTAGACGGCTCATCTGGTCGTCGGTCTGATAGGGATCGCAAAGAATCAAGTGTCTCGGATGATCCATCACGTCGAGCATCAACCTGAGCGTTCCGAATCCGATAGACCCGAGGCCAACAACCGAGAGCACCTCATCTGCGATGTCCCGTTTTGCGGCAGCAAGGATTCCCTGCACCGACTTCACGATGGTGGCGGACCGGGTCGCGTCTCCGGTGGTGATCGCAGGAAGCCCCTTCTCCCCGGCCATCCAATTGGCAATCTGACGTCCATGATCTGTCGCCGACGGGATCACTCCTGTCAGAGACACCGTGGCCGCGCCAGCCTTGCCTGCCATCCTCAAGGCCTCAAGAAGAGGCCCTTTGACCGAGGCTGTATCTTTGTAGAAATCGGTCTCGTAACAGGGCAGCATGATAACGCCGATTTTCCCCTGCTCCAGCTCATAGATGTTGGTGAAAAGGGGTTTCCCGGCGAAAAGCCGCTCGGAGATTTCATCCCGGCTAAGGCCCGAAATGTTGACGAGGCTCTCCGGGATATAGGTCAGTGCGACCGCATCGAGTTCCGGCAGCGGGTCTCCCGCCTCGGCAATCGTAATGTGGTCAAGATCATCCAGGTCCAGCGCAAGGGTGTCCTCTCCTCCCTTGTGATCGGTCTCAAGAGGCGCCGATTCATTCCTGAGGTGTCGGGCGAGTTGCTCGATCGTTGGATGGGTAAGGAAGTCGCTCACCGGAAGATTGCGTTCAAAGGCGTCCGACACTTCAACGATAATGCGAAGTGCGAGGAGTGAGTCCCCTCCCATTTCGAAGAAATTATCGCTCACCCCGAACTGCGTGGAGTTGAAGTTCCGGCTGAAAATATCCCAGATCTTCTGTTCCACCGGATTGCGCGGAGCCACGTTGCCCTGTGAGTTTGAAGCACCCATGGAAGGCATCGGAAGCGCCTTACGGTCGATCTTCAAGTTGGGCGTCAACGGAAATTCGTCGAGTTTCCGGAAGAACGCCGGAATGTAGCTCGCCGGGAGAACGCCCGAGAGATACTGTCGAATATCAGCGCTATCCGGCCCGGTCCCGTTGGTCAGGTAATAACCAACAAGAGCCTCTCCTGAGGGGAGATCCTCGCGTTTGATAACGACGGCCTGACGAATCCCTTCGATGGCCTCCATCTGGGCCTCGATGTCCCCGAGTTCCATCCTGACCCCGCGGAGTTTCACCTGGAAATCAACCCGGCCAAGACACTCGAGAGTGCCATCGCGATCCCATCGAGCCAGGTCTCCAGTACGATAGAGGCGGCGTTTCCCGACGAGAGGCAAGGTCACTTCGCGGAAGGCCGCTTCGGTCAACTCCCTCTGATTTCGATAACCACGGGCGAGTCCGTCTCCGCCAATCCAAAGTTCCCCGGTGAATCCCGAAGGCACCGGAAGTTGATTGGCATCAAGAAGATAAACCTGCGTGTTCGCAATCGGATGTCCAATCTTCACGGACGCCTCGCCCTCCTCAACTTTACTGACAGTCGACCAGACGGTTGTTTCGGTAGGTCCGTAGAGATTCCAAACTTCCGCAGACGAGTTGACGAGGACGTTTGCCAGTGAGCGTCCCAGCGCTTCCCCTCCACAGAATATGCGAAGTCCGCTGCTCCCCTCCCAGCCACTGTCGAGCAGCATTTGCCAGGTGGCCGGAGTCGCTTGCATCACCGTGATGTCCTCCTCGTTGATTAGATTGGCGAGTCGGCGGCCATCTTTGACGTCCTCTGCCGAGGCAACCACCACGGTGGCACCGGAAAGGAGGGGGAGGAACATTTCCAGAACGGATATGTCGAACGAGAGCGTGGTGACCGCAAGGAGCCGGTCCCCCGATTTCATTCCAGGCTCCTTCTGCATGGAAAGAAGGAAGTTCACCGCGGCGCGATGAGGGATCTCCACACCCTTCGGTTTGCCGGTCGAACCCGAAGTGTAAATAATGTAAGCAAGAGACTCCGAGGAAAGCCCCTTCACTTCGGGGGCCTTTGATGTCGGTTCAATGCGGTCGAGATTCAGGTGAGTCCAGCTACCCTTGGGTAGTGCCCCCGAAAGACGACCCGATGAGATCAAGGCTTTGGGCGACGCATCCTCAAGCATCATCTCAAGACGCCTTTCCGGAAACTCGGGATCAAGAGGGATGTAAGCGGCACCGGTTTTAAGGACACCAAGAAGAGCCGCAATCATTGCGGGAGAGCGGTCCACGAGCACTCCTACGGTATCTCCGGGGCCTACCTTTGCATCGACGAGACTTCGGGCGACACCGTTGGAAAGCCGGTTCAGCTCTCCATAGGAAACATGGCTATCACCAAAGATGACCGCCGTTTCCTCATCATTTTTAAGGGCGACTGCGGAGATGAGGTCATGAAGCAAGGCTTCCTTCTCGTAAACCGAGGTCGTTGCATTGAGATCAACGAGAACCTTCTTCTCATCCGCTTCTCCAAGCAGACGAATAGCCGATATTTTCGAGTCCGGATTCGCTGTGATTGCCCGGAGCACCTTCTCATAGAGACTGCTGAGTTCAGCGATGGTTTCCCGGTCAAACAGGTCACGGTTGTAATGCCAGCAGCCGAACAACTGCCCTCCGGCCTCTTCGACCGTCAGGGTGATCTCAAACTGAGCGTGACGCGTCGTGAGATCAATTGTCTCCATCGAAAGATCTCCGACGTGGAAGGTATGTCCTCCCTGACCGATGAGGAATACGGCAATGCCTTCATCATCGATTCCCGGAACCTTCTCCATTGAGAAACTCACCTGGAACAAGGGGGACCTTCCCGGATCCCGGGCCACCTTCAGGCGATCAACCATACGGGCGAGCGGATACTGCTGATTCTCCAGCGCCCCACTGACGCAGCGGCTGTTCGAAGCGAGGTAATCCTCAACCGACGGGTCGGCTTCGATCACACTTCTCACCGGCACGGGATTGATGAAGTAACCGACGCTGTTCCTGAGCTCAGACTGAGTCCGTCCTGCCAGAGGCACCCCGACAACGATATCGTCCTGCTGACAATAACGGTGCATCAGAATATTGTAGGCGGACAGAAGCGTCGTGAAGAGGGTCACGTTGTTATCCTTCGAAAGCGCATCGACGGATTCCGTGAGGGCCTCGTCGAACTGGAATCCGTAGGTCGCACCGTTGAAGGTCTGAATGGCCGCCCTGGGTCGGTCGGTCGGCAGATCGATGGCTGCCGGAGCGCCGGCAAGGTGATCTCTCCAGTATTCAAACATCCGCTCACCGGATTCGCTGGCGAGGTGGGCCTTTTCCCAGTTCACGAAGTCGTAATACGTCGCCGCAATCGGTTCGACCTGAGGAGTCCGGCCGGCCTTGGTCGAGAAGTAGTACTCGATCAAATCCTGAATCATCGTCGCGATCGACCATGCATCCGAGACGATGTGATGCATGCTGAGAAGGGCCACGTGGGCTTTGTCAGCAGTGCGGAAAAGTTCAAGTCGAACGACCGGGCCTCTCTCCAGATTGAAGGGCCTGTCGGCATGATCACTGATCAACTCTTTGAGCTGCTCATCATTGAGGGCAGTGCAGTCATGCTCGCGGAAATCAATCGTCCGCCCTTTTTGAACCACCTGAACCGGCTCTCCGCCTCTCGTTGAGAAAGTCACGTCAATCAACGGGTGACGCTCAAAGAGAAGTCCGAAAGCCTTCTTCATCGCATTGATGTCGAGAAGCGGTCGGAACTTGCCCGAGAAGACGAGATTGTACGCGGAGGAATCCGGAGCAAGACGATTCAGGAACCAGAGCGCCTTCTGGCCCTCACTCAGCGGAAACGCCTCGGGCATCTCTCCCGTCGCCGTGAATGGAACGAGCGACGAGGCATCAATGCCGCTGCCCGAACCGGCGAACGATCCACCTGCCTCAATCAGTTTTTCAAGCACGGGAATAGAAAGATCCCGGATGTTCGGTCCATTGAGAACGGAGCCCATCGGCATGGACATCCCGAGTTTCTCCTCAATGCGGTTGACCAGTTCGATCGCCATGAGCGAATCGAGACCAAGATTGGTGAGAGGAGTATCCTTGTCGAGACGCGCCGCATCCGTTCCAAGGACCGCACCCACCTGGGCGGCAATCAAATCCTCCACCAGACCAAGACGCTTCTCGGCCGGTGCTTCAAGAATTCTGGCAGCCATGGAATCACCACCGCTGGAGTTTGAACGTGGCACGACCGGAACAAACATGTTTGACCCCGATACGGAAGGACTAAAACGGGCAAGCGCCTGCCAGTCGCAACGAGCGGTTCCCAACTGCGAGGCATCCGAGGGAACACCCAGACTGAAAAGATATAGCGTTTCCTCAACGTTGGTGGCTCCGAGACCAACCTTCTCCAGATACTGCTGCGTCTTCTCGTTTCTGGCGACAAAACCAGTTCCCTCGATCGCTCCCCAGTTGAAGGTGAGCGCGGGTAGTCCCAGCGAGCGGCGGTGGTGTGAAAGTTGATCGAGAAAGACGTTCCCGGCGTTGTAATTGGACTGCTTTACCGCCCCAATCACCGCTGAGAAAGACGAAAAGGAGATGAAATGCTCCAGCGGAATGTTCAAGGTGGCGGCATGCAGGTTCCATGCCCCGAGCATTTTGGGGAGAAGAACCCGGTCGAATCTTTCGTCATCGAGTTCCAGAATAAACTCATCATCGAGCACCATCGCTCCATGGATGACCCCGATCAGCGGTGCCTTCGACTTCTGAATTTCACCGACGACTCGTTCAACGTCGCTCCGGGACGTGACATCCCCGCGGGCATCAATGATCTGAACTCCTGAACTCCTGAGAGCTTCGATCTTGAGAAGCGACTCCTCATTCGGACCGGAACGGCTCATCAAGGCGAAATGGCGGGCTCCATTCCGGCTCATCCACTCGGTCAATTCAAGACCGAAACCGCCGGCTCCGCCGGTGATCAGGTAGGTTCCATCCGGACGGAATCGATGACCTTCCTCGGTCGGCTGACCGATGGGAATTTCCGGAAGGTCAAAATCGAGCACGTTTTTCCCGACATGTTTACCGGCAGCCATGTAGCGGAAGGCATCGACCACCCCGGTAATCGGGAAGGATTTGAGCGGAAGAGGCACGTAGCTGCCGTCATAAAACTTCGCCTCCAGATCACAGAACATCCTTGCAATGTAGGCCGGCTTGCTTTGAAGGTGCTGGGCAAGGTCGATCACAAAAAAGCTGACGTTGTTGCGCAGCGGCTCAAGACCGATCTTCGAGTTCCCGTAGACGTCTACCTTACCGATCTCCATGTATCGACCAAAGGTCTTGAGGACACTGAAGTTCTTCGGAATGAAGTCACCCGCGAGCGAGTTAAGAACCGCGTCGACTCCTTCTCCCCCGGTGATCTCCATGATCTCATCGGCGAACTTCAGAGTTCTCGAATCGAGGACATGGTGGACCCCCATGTCCTTAAGCAGTTGACGCTTCTCCGGCGACCCGGCCGTCGAGAAAATCGTCAGACCCAGATGGAGGGCAATCTGGATGGCAGCCTGCCCGACCCCGCCTGTTCCGGCATGAATCAGGATGCTTTCCCCCTTCTCCATCCGTGCGAGTTCACAAATCGCATAGTGGGAGGTAAGGAAGACAGTCGGCAAAGTTGCCGCTTCAACAAAGCTCATCGTGTCCGGTTTACGGAAAACCATATTCCGGTGAACGGTCACATAACTGCGGAAGCAGTAGGGAGCCATCCCGACGACATGATCGCCGGCTTTGATGTCTTTGACGGCACTGCCCACTCGTACCACGGTGCCTGAAAAATCATCTCCGAACCATTTCAGATCGACAGGTTGACCCGGATAGATTCCGAGGGCCTTCATGACATCACGGAAATTGATTCCCCCTGCCTTCACGACCACCTCGATCTCCTCGGCATCGGGCTCTCGCCGGAACGTCTCGTTCAGGGAGAGATTGGTCAGAATACCGGGCTTATCGATCTGCAATCGGTAAGGCAGGACACTGCCGTCCTTCTGCACCGCATTGCGGGTTCTTGAAACCAGTTCGTCCGGTTTGATCCGTTGGATCCTGCGAACATAACGTCCGTTCCCGCGGAAACCGATTTCGTGCTCACGCGTCACTTCGCAAATCTCATCGGCAAGATCATCGATCTCGAAGGGATTTTCGTTAGGGTCAAGGTCGACCTGAGCCCAGATAAAATCGGGTTGCTCGTTGTTCGCCACACGCAGCAATCCGGTAAGCGGAGCCGAGGCCAAACCCGGCAGTGCTTCTCCCGGGATCACCGGCATCGTACCCCGTGTCAGGAATAGGATCCTCGGCTTCTTCGGCCACTCACGCGCGGCAAGACTTTTGACGAGTTGCCGGGCAAAGCGCACCCCGGAATCCTGGGCCAGATTCAGAGAATCCAGATCGAGTTCGGTCGCCCGCGGGTGGTCGAGTGAAAGCGTATGCAGAATCGCCCGCACCGGACGCCCCTCCTCGGTCATCCGGTCAAGCGCCGCTTCCAGCGCCGGTATTGTCCCCGGCACTTCCACGACCTCGAGATTGTCAGTTTTCAGCCTGTCCTTGAGACGCAATGCAATTCGGGATGCATTGGCAGTGACGAGAACCACTTCCGGCTGGGTGCTCCCGAAAGTCGGGGCAGCCCCTTCATCTTCTGCCGGCAGATCCCCGCCGGTCATGAAAACCGGCTCGGGAGCTCTCGCCACCAGACAAGCCTGCTGATCTTCTTCAAGCTTTGGAGAACTGATAAAACTGGTGACGTCTCTGAACTCCAGATCGGAGAGAAGTTTCTCCCACTGGTTTCGAGTGAGAAGGGCGGTGCGTTTCCGGAGGTCGGTGTCGGAAAACCTCCACCATCCCGGAAGCAGTCCGAAGACGTTATCAAGAGAGGCCCTGCTCCAGGTCACCTCAAGGAACATGAGAATTCCATTCGGAGCCAGACAGCGGCGCAAGTTATTCAGCGTCACCTTGAGGTCACTCGTTGCGTGAATGACGTTCGAGGCGAGAACGATATCAAAGTAGTGCGGCTCGAAGCCTTGAAGTTCCGGTGCCTTCTCGCAGTCGAACATTTTGTATTCTACAAAGGGGTAGTCCCCCTCGAACCGTTCCTGGGCCGCCTGAAGGAAGGTGGGTCCGTTGTCCGTGAAGAAATATTCCGTTCGATCTGAAGGAAATGCCGGAAGGATCTGGCTGGTAAGAGAACCGGTCCCGGCTCCCACTTCGAGAACCCGGACCGCCCGTCGTTGCGGCAGATTCTCCACTGCCTTCACGAGCGCTTTTTTGATCTGCTCATTGATCACCGGGAAGTCCGCTCCCTCGCGATAGAAGCGCTCCATCACCCGGGACGATCCTCCCGGGAACAGGACTTCCAACGGATCCATCTCTCCGCAGAGGACGCCGGCAAGATTCGGGCCGGCAAGTCGTTGCAGTTCCGCCTCGGAAGCGAACTCGGGCATCTGTTTGGCAAGCCGGTCGATCCACTTGAGGGCTTCCTCGTGCATCGGAACCTCAATGACTTCCCACTCACTTTCGCCAATCGTCTTTAACACCCCACCGGTGGTCAAAGCGGTGAGTTGACCGAAAACGAGCTTCCGGTGTTGATCGGCGATCGCCAGATCCCGCATATGCTTCTCCACCGTGATCCGATCGCCCAACTGCGGCTTCCATCCGAGTTCAAGGTAGGCGTTGATGATGAACTGACGTGAGAGTTCCTCCATCGCCGGAAGAAACTTCCCGTAATGATTGGCAAGACCTCTGGCAGCGTAAAGCGTGTCGAGACCATCCATCGCCGCCTTTACCAACTCTTCGGGATCCGGCAGCCCGGCGTCACCCTCGATGCGGGTATCCTTAAGCCTCAGAGGCTTCCATTTTGCCTCGTAGATACACTTTTCGAGTTCATCCAGTGTCGACTGCTCGACCCGGTCAGCGCGGAAGCCGAAGATTTCCCCGACCAGATTTCCTCCGTCGTCATAAACCTTGATGTCGGCGATGATATACTCGCGGTCATTGTCCGAATTCACTTTCGCATGCCCCCAAAGACGCAAGGGCGGTTTGTCGACATATAGACGGATACTGCGAATCGAGGCCGGGAGGTAGAAATAGTCGGTTGCCAGCGCACCGTCCGGAATCACCTGTCCGCCTTTGACGGTGTGAAAACAGGCGTCAAGCACCGCCGGATGGAAGTGGTGGTCCGGGATCGTATCACGCAGTCCCTCGGGAGCGACGATCTCCGCAAGTGCCTCGCCGTCGCGTCTCCACACGTTAACGAGATGCTGGAACAAGGGTCGGAACTGGTACCCGGCCTCTTCGTAATCCTCGTAGTATTCTTCGTGCGAGAAATGCCTGGGCAACCGGGATTTGATCGCCTCAAGGTCAACTGAGGACTCCACCGGAAGCGGCAATTTGCGAAGCACTCCCTGAGAGTTCAGGTCCCAATCTCTCCGCTCCCCGCTAGAACTGAAAACTTGAAAAATACGGGTGGCGGGATCGAAGACAACTTCGACGACGGGAACTTTTTCCTCGGAGACGAAGAGCGCTTTCTTCATCTCGAGGTCCTCGACCACATAATTCTCCCCCGGAAACATCTTGCGGGCGATTGCCAGACCGATCTCGCCATAGCCCGATGCGGGAAAAACAACACTGTCCCAGAAGCGGTGATCGTCGAGCCAGGTGAAGTAGCGGGGATCCAGATCAAACTGCCAGGTCGGATGAGAGGCCACTTTGGCAAGACCGAGGAGCGGATGCTCGAGCGGCGCGCAGCGCTGGTAACGACCCTCGGCCGATTCGAGCCAGAAACGCTCCTTCTGCCAGGCGTAGGTGGGAAGACGGACATCCCGTCCTTCCGCACGGTTCACCGATCTCCAGTCCACTTTGTAACCGTGAATATGCAGCGTGGCCAGATTCGTCAGCATTTCAACCGACTCGTCTGATTTGCGGCGAAGGCTGGAATAATAATGCCCCTTCCTCCCCTGCTCGGAGAGACATTCCATGATGGGGTTCTGCAGCGCCGGGTGAGGCCCGACCTCCAGGAAAGAGTCCTCACCGGAGCGGATCAGACCGGCGATGGCCGGAGCAAAGAGAACGGCCTCCCGAACATTCTGCCACCAGTAGTCGGCATTAAGGCGTGTTCCCTCACAGACACCTCCGGTGACGGTGGAGATATACGGAATCGTAGTAGCGCGCGGTTTGATGCCTGCCAGTGTCTCAAGAAGCTCATCCTTGATCGGTTCCATCTGGTGGGTGTGGAACGCGTAGTCAATTCTCAGCCATCGAACAAATTTTCCGCTCTCTTCAAGAGTGGCGACAAGCGCCTCCAGCGGTTCAGTATCACCGGCCAAAGTTACCATGCCGGGACTGTTGATGACGGCCACTTTGACCTTGTCTTCATTTCCGGCGATCACTTTTTTGGCTTCGGCCTGGGAAAGCCCGACCGCCACCATGCGACCCTTGCCTCCGGTCATATCCTGAAGGCGGGAACGATGATAGATGATCGTGACAGCATCCTTCATCGTGTAAGCACCGGCGACATACGCCGCCGCCACTTCACCCACCGAGTGTCCGACCACTTTCGAAGGCACGATGCCCCACGATTTCCATAGCTCGGCGAGGGCCACTTGCAGGCCGAAGATAGCAGGTTGGGCGATGTTTGTGCGGTTGATCTGCGAAGAGGCCTCATCGCGAGTCATCTCTTCCACGAGAGACCATCCGGCGAGAGGCTTCAAATGGGTGTCGATCTCCTCAAGAACTCCCCGGAAGACGGGCTCACGCTTGATCAACTCCTGCCCCATCGCCCACCACTGAGCTCCCTGACCGGTGAAAACAAACACCAGCGGATGGGCCTCACCCGCACATTTTCCGCTCACCGAGTCGCCACCGTCTCCGGTCGCGAGCCACTCGGTCATGCTGTGGATGAGACTGTCCTTGTCGCTGGCAACAAAAGCGAGGCGGTTATCGTGATGCTCGCGCTTGCACCCTGCGGCAGAGGCGATTTCGCGAAGGTCATCGTCGGTCGCGCGGAGGAAACGCCTCCACTTGATCACATTGTCTCTCAAGGCATCCTCGCCTCGACCTGACAGTGGAAGAAGCACGGGCCTGATTACCTCAGCTTCAGGCGCACCCTTACTCAAGGTAAGAGGCAATCCTGATTTTTCCGCCTTGGCGGGAGCCGGCGCCGCGCCAAGCACAATATGGGAGTTTGTCCCGCCGAAACCAAAGCTGTTTACCCCGACGACAGGGGGAAGGTCACCGAGATGCGGAAGCGGCTGGAGTTCTGAAGCCACCTTGAGCTTGAACTCTTCAAAGGGAATGTTCGGGTTCGGCCGTTTGAAGTTCAAACTTGCCGGAACCATGTTGTGATAAAGAACCAGAGCCGCCTTGGCCACCCCGGCTACCCCTGACCCGGACTCGAGGTGTCCGACGTTCGTTTTCACCGAACCAATCAGACAGTAGTCACCCTCATCCCTTCCTCTCGAAAGCACCTGACCGAGGGCTCTCGTCTCAATGGGATCCCCGACAGGCGTACCGGTTCCATGAGCCTCCATGTAGCGAACCTGCTTTGGTTCGATGCCGGCTTTGGCGAACGCGTCTTCAAGCATCTTTGCCTGGGTCTCCACACCGGGAACCGTCATCGACGAAGTATGTCCGTCCTGATTAATCACCGCCGCGCGGATCGTGCAATAAACCCGGTCACCGTCGCGCTGAGCGTCGGCGAGTTTTTTGATGACAAACATTCCGGCCCCTTCGCCGCGAACGTAGCCGTTGGCCCGGTCATCAAAGGCAAAACACTGGCCCGAGGGCGAAAGCATAGTCGCCTTTGAGAAGCCGATCGACGCATCAGGAGTCAGGAGCGCATTGACTCCCCCGGCAAGCGCCATCGTCGCTTCGCCGGACCAGACACTCTCACAGGCAAGATTGATTGCCACCAGGGCGGAGGAACAAGCCGTATCCACCGAGACCGAAGGCCCCTTGAGGTCAAAAAGGTAGGAAATCCGGTTCGAAGCGATCGAGAGTGTGCTGCCCGAATTGGTGTGCACGTCGACGTTGCGGGGATCGCTTTGCGCGACGTTCGCATAATCGTTCGAGGCAATCCCCACATAAACGGCGGTTTGGCTGCCACGAAGGCTGTCAGGCGCCATTCCCGCATCTTCAAGAGATTCCCAGGCCGCTTCCAGCATCCATCGCTGCTGCGGGTCCATCCGCAGGGCCTCCCGGGGGGAAATTCCGAAAAACTGGGCATCAAATTTATCAAAATCGTGGATAAAGCCACCCCATTTGGTGATCATCTTCCCCGGAATCTCCACGTTCTCGTGATACCAGCGTTCCCGGTTCCAGCGATCAGTCGGCACCGGGATAATTCCCGAGCGTTCCTCGACCATCATTTGCCAGAACGACTCGGGACCATTCACCCCGCCGGGCAGTCGGCACCCGATTCCTACAATGGCTAAAGGCTCGTGGGTCGCTGGCTTTTGATCGGACATATCAATATTTGGCAGTGGAAAATGAAAACGAGTAAGCCCGAAACCTGCCGAAGAGCGGGTTTACAGGCTTAATCTTAGGACGTAAACGCTTGATAGATAAAACTTTAGAGGAATAGGCTGAAATTACGGAAATCGGGAAAATCGTCGGGAGCGAGATTGCATGTCATAAACGTTTTGAAGCCCTCAGTCAATAGGGTATACACCCCCACCCTGGAGGCTCACCGACCGCAAACCCCGTCTGGGTCAGGGAAGCAGATCGGCCACGGCCTCCCGCTCCTCACGCAACTCCTGTACCGAAGCCTCGATTTTTCCCCGGCTAAACTCATTCACCGGAACATCCTGAACGATTTCCCAGGTCTTTCCGGTCGAGCGGATAGGAAACGAGGCAATGAGCCCCTTGTCGATCCCATAGGAACCGTCCGAGCAGACACAAACACTGTTCCAGTCACCTGATGGAGTCGGAGTGGTCAGACTTCTCACCGTATCAACGACGGCGTTTGCTGCCGACGCGGCGGAAGAGGATCCTCTCGCCTCAATGATCGCCGCACCCCTCTTCTGAACGGTTTCGATAAAACTGCCCTGAAGCCAGACTTCATCCTTGATCACTTCAGTCGCCGGCGCCCCTCCGATGAGGGCGCTGTAAAAATCAGGATACTGGGTCGCCGAATGGTTTCCCCAGATCGTTGTTCTCGAGACTTCACTCACATGCACCCCGGCTTTCGCGGCGAGCTGGGACTTTGCCCGGTTTTCATCCAGACGGGTCATCGCAAACCAGCGGTCCTTGGGGATCTCACCTCCGCTGTTCATGGCGATGAGGCAGTTGGTGTTACAAGGGTTGCCCACGACCAGAGTCCGGACATCAGACGCCGCATTCGCCGCGATGGCGCGGCCCTGGCCGGTGAAGATCTTGCCGTTGATGCTGAGGAGATCCTTTCGCTCCATCCCCTGCTTCCTCGGGACACTGCCGACGAGGAGGGCCCAGTTCACGTCAGTGAAACCCGCATCCAGATCCGAGGTGGAACGAATGTCCGTGAGCAGCGGGAAAGCACAATCATCCAGCTCCATGACCACTCCCTCAAGCGCTTTCATGCCCGGTTCGATCTCGATCAGATTCAGGGCCACCTTCTGGTCCGGGCCGAACATGGCTCCGCTCGCAATGCGGAAAAGAAGCGAATATCCGATCTGACCGGCGGCGCCGGTCACTGCAACACGTATTGGATTAGTCATGGTATATTAAAATGTGATATCCGCTTGAATTTGAACGAGGCATTCAAGTTTTTCGAGCCGGATTATGCAAAGATTCTGCAATCTAAAGGCCAAGCACCCTTCTCGAACGACCGGTCTCGTTCAAGAGCTTTTTTAGTGACTCCCGTAACGGCCAGAACTCTTTGTCAACGGTTAGCCCTCTGGCTGTCATGGGGATGCGGTAGCTCCAGTTTGTCCCGTCCATGACCCCGGGGACATTGATTCGTTCCGTTTCCAGGATCAGATCGTTGATCATCACCGCAACGCGGTCCGATTGCGAAAGGCAGAGTTCCCGCAGGAGCTTCTCCCATACTTCGGAACTGTATTCCGGAGGATCGTTCCAGGGCAGTTCGATTCCGGCGAACGAGCAGAGGGTGGTGAGAAAATTTCGGGCTTCCCAATACTCGTGGCTGTCAGCCTCGGCCTGCCGCATCTGACCGAGCTGCTGCTCCCATTGCGCCCGCATTGGTGCGTGGTCATGTGAGGCATAGGTCGCAAAGGAAAGGGCGGGGTAGTGGAGCCCCGAACTTACTCTCCCCTCACTGAATTCCCACTGCGGAACCTTCATGCCCGCGATCCCGAGGCTCTCCAGAGAAGGCCTGACATAGTCCGGAACGGTGCCCAGATCCTCGGCGATGACCTCAGCCCCGGCGGCGGCATCCAGGATCATCCGGAAATACTTCTCACCTTCCTCCCGGTTTGCCGCCTTGAATTCCTCCGAGTGATCCGGACGCGGGCGGAATCCGGGAAGTCTCCCTCCGCAGCGTGCGGCGGCTTCGTCGTGGGTTAAGGGAAGAAACTCGGCATTGCGCACCGGATTCCACGGGAATGAATAGATCCGGTAAAATCCGAGGGCATGATCGACCCGGAACATGCTGAAAATCTCCGTCGTTTTGGAAATACGCTGTTTCCACCAACTGAAGTCCCTCTTCTCAAGTTCATCCCACCGGTAAAGGGGGATTCCCCAGTTCTGCCCCCACTTCTGGACAAACTCGTCATCCTTGAACAGTTGCTCGGGAGGCGCTCCACCGTACCAGTCGAGATCAAAAATCGACAGATCCGCCCAGACATCCACACTGTAGAGACTGACGCCAAAAGGGATATCCCCCATGAGTGAAACCCCTTTCGAGGAAGCATACGCCGCCACCGTCTTCCATTGTTCAAAGGCAATCCATTGAACGTAGGCATAATACCGCAACTCCCGGTCGATCTCGTCAGGGCGGGACTTTGCTTCCTCAATAATTGAGGCGAGCGCCCGGCCACGATCCTGATACTCCTCGCGCCAGTGCTGCCAGACCTGACTGCCGCCCTCGCGATCCATCAGGAAACGGAACAGGCAATAGTCATTGAGCCAGGCCGCTTCCGCCTGACAAAATGTCTCGAACGAGGCCGACCTCGTATCGACGTGGTTCAAGACCGTGCTGCAAAATTTCGTGTAGGCCCTTCTGAGCAGGGTGTGTTTGAGTTGTCGAACGGCGGCATACTGAACCGGACCGGCATTTAAATGCTCCAGATCGACCCCGCTGATCACCTCTTGGAAGTCATCCTGGGTCAGGTCAGTGAGCCCGGCCGGAGAACAATCGAGGGTCATCGGTTCGATCGCGACCGAACTGATGGAGTTGTAGGGACTGTTGTCGGGCCCCGTCTCATTGATGGGGAGCAATTGGATGAATCCAAATCCCGTCTCCGAGGCAAATCCCACAAAATCGTGAAGGCTTTTAACGTCGCCGATTCCGAGGTCATTCTCCCCCCTGATGGAAAAAATCGGGATCAATACCCCCGCCAGTCTACGATTCATGCTGTGTTGGATACCGGACATTGCCCATTCTGCGGGAAGTTACCGGACTTCGTTGGTAAAACCACCCGAAAATCGGCAAATTACGGCGCAAGAAGATTGACCTCTCGCCAGGCGTTTTGAAACGCAGGATCCATGCCTGATCCACCCGCCGTTTCCGCGTCTTTGATTCCCGCTCAAGGACTCAGCAAAACGGATTCCGGCGTCAATCCAGACCCAATGCCTTGAGCGGATTCGCCCGGTAAAGACGATCAATCTCAAGCTCCCCCAAATGAAGATGTTCCTTCAAATTGACCGGAATCTGATGCCCTCGAATCGTTGAACCGGCCAGATTCGGAGATCCGGGGCGGCGGGCGACTCCGTTTACATCGATTTCCACCGGTTCGCCGGACAATTCATAAACACCCGGCCCCAGTCCGGCTGCCATGATCGCATCAGAGGTGACGATGGTTCGATCAAGTCCGGCCAGTTTGATATAATTTCGCAGGGCAAAAAATGGCACGTGGGCACCGTCCGGGATAAAGCACAGCCAGAGACGGTCGGAGAATGAAAGAGCCCGCTGGATGAAATTATCATGACGAGGCAGCACCACGGGGCATCCGTTGCCGAGGTGGGTCACCATCGAGAGTCCCGCGTCAATGGCCCCCTTCAAGGTCTCAAAATCAGGATCGCAGTGCCCCGCTGAGACAACGACTCCCTGATCGACCAGGTAACGTGTCGTTGCCGCTCCCTGATCATATTCAGGAGCCAGCGTCATCAGGCGCACCAGACCGTCACCCGCTTCCAGAATACGGGCGGCGGAATCCACTTCGGCCGGCCTCACCCAGGCGGCGGGATGGGCACCCACATAACCCTCCACCGGACTGATAAAGGGCCCCTCGACATGGAAACCCTTGACCATTTCCCGGATGACGGCGTCTTCCTCGCGAAAGCGAACCATCTTCTTCAGCTTGGCCGCGAGCGATTCCACCGAGTCGGTGATCAGGGTGGCAAGGATCCCTTCGATTCCATCCGCCTTGAGGGTGTCGCAGGCATGTCGGAATTCCTCCAGCGTCACATCCTTCGAACAAAAATCGGTTCCGGCGTAGCCGTTTATCTGCAGGTCAAAAAAGGCCATTGGAGTTTTAATCCGCCAGGGTGCGGAATCATTCCTCAATCTTTACCGGAGCATCCGGCATCGCATCGAGAAAAATCTTTCCGTAACGCTTCGTGAGAATTCGATTGTCGAGGATCACCACCATGCCCTTGTCCTCGCTATTGCGGATGAGACGCCCCACGCCCTGCCGGAGCTTCAGAATGGCCTCGGGAACGCTATAATCCATGAAGGAGTTTCCTCCCCGCTCCTCAATAAACTCAAGCCTTGCCTGGGTGAGCGGGTGATCCGGCACCGCGAAGGGCAGCCGCGTGATAATGACATTGGCGAGGGCCCGCCCCGGCACGTCCACTCCCGTCCAGAAACTGTCCGTGCCGAAGAGGACGCTGGTTTCGTCCTCCTTGAAGTCCTCAATCAACTGGTTCCGGGAATTTCCCGTGCCCTGCGCCAACAGGCGAATTTTCTCGGTTCGAAAGAAATCCCCCAAAAGAGAGACCATGCGTTGAAGCAATTTGTAGCTCGTGAAAAGGACAAAGGCCCGGCCCCCGGACTTTCGCACAAAATGCTGGATCCAGCCTGCCAGCGCGGCCTCATATCCGCTCTCCGAGGGTTCGGGCATCTTCCGGACGAGGTGAATCGTCATCTGCCGGCTGTAATCAAAGGGGCTTCCGATCCGGATCGCTTCCACGTCCCCTGCTCCAACCCGTCCCCGGAAATAGCTGAGGTCGCGCTCTCCGATTCCCAGGGTCGCACTGGTGAAAATGCAGGGCCGGTTCCGCTCGAAGAAAACCGGACGGAGGAGTTCCGCCACATTTACCGGAGCGGCATTCAGACTCAATGACTCGCGATCACTCTTTTCGACCCAGTAGACCAGCCCGTCGTCCCGCTGGTCAAGAAAAGTGGCGAGAGCGGCGCGGCAGTCGGCCAAACGACGGGCCAATTCGGCCAGTTCGCTCTTCATTGTATCCTCCGCAAGATCGGCAATGGTCCGGGCGCGGCGGCTCACCTCGATCAGGCCGGCACCGAGCGTGTCCTCCACAAACTCCGGACCCCGGATCCGGAATTCCCGTCCGTATTCCCCCCAACGACAGGTCTCCTCGATTCCGACAAAAAAGTCGTCGATTTCATCGAGCAGCTTCATCGTAAGACGGCGCCCCTCCATGTCTCCGGTAAGTTGAAAAAGACCCTTTTTGTTCTTGGGGTTGAACAGGCGGTGAAGATCGAACTTCATCCCTGTCTGCGAGAGTGAGATACCCAACTGCCGGGCCGCCACCTGCTCGAGGGTATGGGCCTCGTCGAAGATCAGAAAGTCTTTCGCGAAGAGAAATCCCTCGCCTGATTCATTGAATTCACTCTGGCTGTTGAGCAGGGTGAAAAATAGGGTGTGATTCACCACCAGGACATGGGCATCGGCGATCTGCTTGCGGACCTCCTGATAGAAACATTTCCCGGAGGGACCACATCGCTTCGGGGTGCAGGCATGGGTTTCACTGCAGATCTGGGACCAGAGTCGGGGCGAGGGCGCAAAATCCAGATCGCTCAGGGTCCCGTCCTTCGTCGTTTCGGCCCATTCCCAGATCAGCTTCAGTTCCTCCAACTCCGAACTCGTGAACAACTCCCCTCCGCCCGACATCGCGATCTGAAGGCGCTGGGGACAAAGGTAATTCCGTCGTCCCTTCAGGAGCAGCGCGCGAAACGGCTCACCGAGAACGGATTGCAGCAGGGGAATATCCTTGTTGATGAGCTGCTCCTGGAGATTGATCGTGTGGGTCGAAATGATGGCCTTGCGCCCCTCATCCAGCGCCTTTCTTACTGCCGGAGCCAGGTAGGCCAGTGACTTTCCCACCCCCGTGCCCGCCTCGATCACGAGAGGACGCTCCTCCTCCAGGGCCCTCGCCACCGCCACCGCCATCTGCTGCTGTTCGGGCCGGAATTCGAAGTCCTTTAACGACGACAAAGCCCCCTTTTTTCCGAAGAACCCGGAAGTAAAGTCGACCAGTGAGTCAGAGGCATTGCCAGTTTCAGTGAGCGAAATCACGATGCTCTCCCTTTCACTGAAATCGGGGGTGAGGCAAGGAGGAAAAGGGATCTTCCCTCCCTTGGGATAAAACGAGCCCGGCAAGCCCGACGCCGGAGTGGCCCGATGCGCGGAAACGAAAATGAACCGGTTTTTGCCGATGGGTCATTCGATACCTCCTATCCGATAGACTTTGCCCGTCGAGGCCCAACTGAAGGTATCGGATCGAACCGAAAAAGTTCACTATTTTATAATTGCCATACTTATGATAACATGAATATTGAACGGACCCATGAAGCGATTTCTCCTTTTCGCCCTTTTTGCTCTGGTCGGCACCACCGTCTACCTGGGTCGTCACGAGATTCATCTCCTTAAGGATCAAATTCCCGATGTCGCTTCGGTTCTGAAACAAGTGAAGGGAGCCCGGGGGCTCGCCCTCGATAAGTTGGACTCCCTTCTGCCGGATGCGGGCGGGCTTTCCGAATCCGGGAATGGAGCACGAATCTGGACCTTTTCCGATGGCACCCGGATGAACGCCATTCTTCTGGCTGCGGACTCGAAAACCGCCCAGTTCCGCGTTCCGGAATCGCACGGCGTCGGACAACTCTCCCTCAAGCTCCTCTCCGAAAAGGACAGGCTTGGAATCCACGAGTGGGTCAGGGCCGAGGGCCGAAACGGAGTCGCCGGATATCCCCTCCCCCTCAAGACCCACCGGTGGCCCGACAAGTGGCGGGTGAACGTTGACAAAGTGCCGCTGACCCGGATTGCGGATTCCAATCAATGGAAAAGCGAGCACTTCGACATTACGAATGAGGCCGGGGTCAATCAGGAGTCCCTCAAGTCAATCACGCTGATTTGTGAGTCGGTCGACGGGGCTCTCAGTGCCTTGCCTCTGCCGCTTCCCTTGAATTGGGGACGAGATCCATCCGAGCGGAGAAAGATCATCATCGAAAGCGGCAGGAAATTTGCCGAGATGGGAATGACGGCCGGTTTCTGGGACGCTCAAACCGGCATCGTGCACATCAATGCTGACGCCCTCATCGAACGCGACCTTCAACTCGTCGTCTTTGAATTCGACAAGCCTGAAAAGGTCCAGAAGTACGACGTCATTGTCCATGAGGTGACCCACCAGTCGACGGCGGCCTTGATGTATCTAAGAATGCCCGCCTGGGTCTCCGAGGGCATGGCCGAGTATCTCGCCGCAACGCAGTTTGCCCCGGCCTATTTCGAATTCACCAACACCCACGTATCGGTCCGCCACCACATCAACAAACACCTCGTCGGAGACCGCATCGTGAAGGACAGGCGCATGAATGTCTCCCATCTCGAAAAACTCATGAGTCGGGATATCGTCGAGTGGAATCGCTTTATCGAGGCCGGTGATGTCGCGGGCTTTCTTCAATACAATGAGGCCCTCCTCCTCATCGACTACTTCATCCATCACGATCACCCCGACGGCGTCCACTTCCGTCGCTACCTTGAGAGCGTCCTCAGCGGTGTCCCCGAGCCGGAAGCCCGCGAAATTCACCTCATGCGGGGACGAAGCTACGCGGAGCTGGAACTGGCAGTCCACAAACTCTGGAAGCCACTCGGGTTCACCTTGAACTACCGCGAACGCAGCGATCTCCTCGCCGGCGATGTCGAGATCGACTGGAGTGCCGAGGACATCAAACGCACCATCGCCACCAAGCGCGCCATGGGGGATTAGGTTGGGGCGGAGTGAGGTTTGTGCCGCTAAAAGTGGCCTCAAGTTTGATTCAGCAAGTCTTTCCCGGGCATTCCCTGCTGGAGACATCGCATCGTCCCCTCGCTCCCGAACAAGCTCCCGGGGTAGCCCCGACCGGCTCGGTCGGGGATTCGGCGCGATCCCTACTCGGATTTTCAACGCGAGCGTACGACGGATGCCGCCAACGTCGATGTGGACTCAGGGCTGTAAGCCCTTGAGTCCCACGTCATGTTCGCTGCTTCGATTTCTGCGCAAGATGAACGCTGCACCGAAAGAGGCAGCTACGACCACCGTGCAAACAAGAACATATATAAGCGGACTATCACTCGAAAACTTTGGAAAGACCGGGATGCCCATTTCGGAAAGCAAATCGAATACGGGTGGATTCTTTCCGATCCACGCCAAGGTCCCGACTGTGAACGCGGAGAAGGCGGCCCATCCAGCGATGACAGCTAGATTGAGAATCACAAATGCTCTAACAGGGGACGCTTTCACGAGTGAATATTTTTCAAAGCGAACAGTATTTATTCGTATGACCTCGCCAGGTGATATCCACCCGCAGATCCCAACCCAGATTGCGGAAAAATCCCCGTCCTGACAAGGGAATTACCGAAGAAGGTGTGTTTATCCGGACGTTCGGGACAGCGCAAAACAGGAGTGATCACCTTCGTAGATATCACGTCATGCGTTAGAAAGGCCGAAGCTGACGCTACCCAGGAGAACGCATGAGACTCACAGAAAAATGACTCAGAAAGCCCAAACGCCAGCCTCAATTTTTGCGGCTATAGCGGCCGCATATCCTTTCAACGACATCGGGTTAAACCACCAACTCCGGAATCGGCTTCCCGTGATCCACAATAGGCGTCGGCCTTCCGTTGAAATCCTCAATCGTGATCTTTGAGGAATCGATCCCGAGATGATGATAGATCGTCGCGAGGAAATCGCCGGGGCCGCAGGGGCGCTCGGTCACATCCTCTCCGCGCTTGTCGGTTGCGCCGATGATGCCACCCGTCTGGATGCCGCCTCCGGCCCACACATTGGTGAAGGCTCGCGGCCAGTGGTCGCGTCCGGGTTGAAGAGTCCCCGCCGGAGCACTCGCATCCCCTGCCCCGGTGCTGCGGTCAAAACTGATTTTAGGAGTGCGCCCGAACTCGCCGGTCACGACGACGAGGACACGTTTGTCGAGCCCGCGGGCGTAGATGTCCTCAATCAGAGCGGAAACGGCGCGGTCATAGTTCGGCATGCGGAATCGCAGGGCCTCGAACTGATGCTGGTTCACGGCATGGTCATCCCAGTTGCCAACGCGACCACAGAGAGGACCGCTCAGGCTGCTCGTGACGATCTCAACACCGGACTCGACGAGGCGGCGGGCAAGGAGAAGCTGCTGGCCCCAACGGTTGCGCCCATAACGGTCGCGGGTGGCGGCCTCCTCCTTGCTCAGGTCGAACGCGTCCCTCGTCTGCGGATTCGTCAGCAGAGTCATGGCCTGGGCCTCGAACTCATCGAGGGCACCAAGCTCACCCTCCTTGTCGAAAGCACGCTCGAGTTTGTCGAGATTCTTGCGCAGGAGGATACGGTCACTGAGACGGCGCGTCTCGGCGGCGTCGGAGAGGCCGATATTCGGCACCGCAAAATTGGGCCGGTTCGGGTCGTCACTCACGGAGAAGGGCGCAAAGGCATCACCCAGATAGGCGGGGCCGTTGTATTCGAGCGGTGGATTCACCCCGATGTAATTCGGGAGCGGGTTGGTCCGCTTGCCATCCTTCGCCCGAAGGTAATGAGCCACCGACATCCAGTCAGGCAGACGTGGTTTGGGTTTATCGCGCTCATCGCTATCGCCCGAGAGCATCTGCATCGAGCCGGCAGGATGGCCGCCCGCTTTCTGGTTCATGGAACGCAGGATCGTGAACTTGTCAGCGATCTTTGCATTCATGGGAAGCAACTCGGTAAACTGCATGCCCGGCACCTTGGTCGAGATCGTCTTGAATGGCCCGCGGTATTCGCTGCCGATCTCCGGCTTGGGATCGTAGGTGTCGATGTGCGATTGACCGCCCGGAAGCCAGACCATGATGATGGCCTTCTTCTCGCTGGTCGGCTTCACCGCGTTTTCGGCGCGCAGCTTGAGCAGAGCCGGCCAGGACAAAGTGGCCATCCCGGTCAGTCCGACCTGCATGAAACTGCGGCGGTCGAGCGGACCGGAACAATGGAAGGGTGAGGTGGTCATAGGTGAAATTTTGAAAAGCTGAAAACTTGAAAGGCTGAAATCGGATCTATTTTGCGGCAAACGCGACGAGTTCCTTGCCGTCGGTGCCGTTCCAAACCCGGAGAGTGCTGTCCTCTCCGCCGCCGACGAGGGTGGCACCGTTCGAGGTGCTGGCGGCAGCCTGCATAAAATCGGGAAGCCCGGCAATGGAGCGAATTTCTCCCCCGTCGTCATTGACGATGCGGACGCGGTTGTCACCGGCGGAGGTCAAAATCTGGTTCGTTGCACCGATGAACTGAACCGAGGTGACCTCCTTGGTCCAGCCCTCGATCTTTTTCTTCCGTTCACCGAGGATCATATTCCACGACAGGACTACACTGTCGGCGCCAGCCGAGGCAAGGACCCGTCCGTCGGCGCGGAAGGCGACCCCCATGACATAGTGGGTGTGACCCTCCAGCAAATTCACCTGTTTGCCCGAGGCGATCTCAGTGACACGAACGATCTTGTCGGCCGCCCCCGAGGCAAGGCGTTTCCCATCGGGGGAAAAATCGAGGCTCATGACGATGTCGTCATGGCGATCCTTCCACGTCGCGGTCACCTTTCCGGTGGCGGGATCAAAGAGGGTGATGTCTCCCGTACGAGAGGGTTCACCTCCGCCGGCAGCGAGGAGCTTGCCGTCCGGACTGAACTTCACCGCGTTGACCCGGTCGGCAAAAAACGAAGTATCCTTGTCTCCGCCGAGGGTGCGCTCGAGAACCCAGCGGACCGGCGCTCCGGTGACACGGACCTTTCCATCGGGAGCCGTCGCCGAAAAATTACCGCCCGATCCCGCCGCGAGCACGGAGGTGGGAGCCGCCGTCCCGGCCTGATCCTCGACCGGAGTTCCGGTTACCACCGCCCAAACAGTGAGCTGCCCATCGTCAAAAACGGCGGCGGCTTTCTTTCCGTCGGGGGAAAGGGCTACCGCCACGGGTTTGGATGAGGGTTTTGTCAGGGTCCCCTTTAAGGCGGCGAGTTCAGCGGTGGTTTTGTCCTGAAGTTTCTTTGCAGCATCGATCGCCGCGTTGGCAGCGGCCAACTCCTGCGTGTTTTTTGTCCTGGCGTCGGTGATACGTTTTACCTCGGCCTCAGAGTCGACGATGTTGCTCTTCGTCGCCGAGACCCCGGCAAGGGCGGACGTTTCGGCCATGGTGAGCGGCGCGAGTTTTTCCTGCGAATCCTTAAGCGCTTTTTCCAAAGCCGCATCAGCCTTGCCTTCGGGCGCGGCCTTGATTTTGGCAAGCACTTCGTCGATGGCCTTTTGGCCAACGGCCTTCGCATCCTGAGCGGGTTTCACGAGCTTCTCCTTTTCAGGAAGAACCTTTTTCATCGCAACGATGGCCTCGTTCGCTTTCTTCAACAGTTCGTCGAGAGCCTTGTTCTGCGCTTCGATACGGGCCACCTCGGTCTTCTGGAAGGCCTGCTCGAGCGCCTGTCGTGCGATCGTCAAATCCTTCTCCGCCATCTGCTTCGAAGTCGCGACGCTGCCGCGCAACTCGGCGAGTGATTTAGCCGTGGCCGTTTCCCAAACCCGGACTGAGCCATCCGAACAACCGGTTACAATCGTCTTGCCATCGGGAGAGAGAAAGTGGTTCACGATCGCGACCTTGCCGGTCCCGGCGATCTTCTTGAGGAGAGCCTCGTCGGCCGGCTTCGGAACCGGGGCCGCGGCGACTTCGCCCGGCTTTCCAGGTTCGAGCTTCCAGATCTTCACCTCGCGGAAACTCCCGCTCGCGAGCCTGGTTCCGTCAGGACTGAAGGCGATCGACTGGATCATCGCACGATGTGCTGCGCCTGTCTTCTCAGCCGGATCCGAGACCTCGGCGACAAACTCACGCGTTGCGAGATCGTAGAGAAAGAGTCGATTCGAGCGCCCGCAAATGGCATACCGTCCATCGCGGGTCAGAGCGAGGCTGTAGATGGGGTCAACCCCCGGGGCGAGTGGCTTCCAGGTGACCTGGCGTTCCTCCTGCACCGACGCTTTCGCGCCTTGATCGATCCATGTCTTAAGCACGGCGATCTCGGCCGGGGACAGCTTCACGGCGCCTGACTTGTTGTTCGGCGGAGGCATCTCAATCTCCGCGGTATGGACCGAAGCCTCGACGAGGAGACTCTCGGCACTCTTGCCGGGAACGATGGAGGGACCGGAATCCCCCCCTTTGATCATCAACTCGGGCGTCTCCATGTTGAGCCCGGCCTTGGTCGTGGTCTTGTTGTGGCAGGAAATGCAGTTCGCCTTGAGCGAAGGATAGACGTCACGGTAGAAGTCGGGATTATCCACCGCCGCGACAGGAAGCCCGGCAAAAAAAACCAGGGCGATCCCGCACTTCCAAACCACTCGACTGGCGTTGTTATCCCGGGAACTCATTTTTTGGCAGTGGTTACCGCCGGCGTGGNNGGCGGGCGCCGCCGCAGGCGCAGGTGCGGGCGCAGGAGGGGCTTTCACGGAGATGCGGATCGGAGCGGAGACGTAGATGTCGACGATCTCCTTCGGTGCCGCAGCGTCGGTCACCGCCTTCACCTTTGCGGTGGCCTTGGCCATCATCGCTTCGGCTTCCTTCTGCTTCTCAGCCGCGACCTTGGCAGCGTTGGCCATCTCAGACTTCTTCTCGGTCGGAGCATTGGCGGCGTCTCCTGCAATTTTTTTGGCCTCGGTCGCCATCTTCGCTGCTTCGGCCTCGGCTTTCTTCTTCACCTCTTCGGCAGCCTTAACCGCCTGTGGATTGTAGGAATACTTCGCCACGGCGCTGCCATAGAAGGCAATGGTGTAGTCGCCCGGCGCAGTCTTCAGCGCGGCGAGATCGATGACCGCCTCAGTGCTCGTCGCCTTCACGGGAAGATCAAACTCCTTCACTCCTTCGAAGCCGGCCCCGTAGGCCTTCAGCTTCATCGCCGTGCCGGAAAACTCACCGCGCCATTCGGCTTTCAGTGGAATCTTCAAGGTCTCGCCAACTTTAGCCTCCCACACTTTGTTTTCGGCACCGGTGATGGTGATGGGTGATGGCTCGGCATCACTTACGGACACCGGAATGTCGGCATAGAGTCGCGGGCTGGGGATTTCCCCTTTCGCATCCTTCACCGGCCAGGCCATCGAAGCGAGTCGACACGGGCGGGTCACGGCTTTGCCGTCAATTGTGGCACGGCCCGTCAGGTTCGCGAGGGCATGAGCACGTTTTGCCTTCGAATCTGCGGTGATGACGACATGACCGACTGACTTGCCAGCGGGGATCTTCAATCCGCTGGCACTGACTCCGGCGGGAAGGCCCTCCATTACCATTTCAATGTCGCCGTCGAATCCATCCCGACGAATCGCCATGACTTCAAAGACCATCGCTCCGCCCGCACGGAGGGCAATTGGTTTGGAGAAGGCGGCGCGGTCACCGTTACGCAGGGTCATGTGCACGGCCCAGGTCGCGAGCGCAAAGTCCGGCTGGGCCTTGCGCACGAGGAGGCGATAGACATTCTGGGGATCATTGCGCGTGCCACCAAAGAGATCGCGAACCTGGAGACGATGAAGACCGTCCTCCTTGATCTCTACCTTCCCGAGGACATCGGGCGAGCCGACATCGTAGGGCGGTCCATCATAGGAGTAGCCGTTTGTCGAAACTTTTACGGGACTGGCGATGTCGTAGAGCTCGGCCACGTCGGTGAGGGTTTCCTTCTCCCCTTCCTTAACGACACGCTGCACCAGCACAAAGGGATCCGTCTGACGCCCAAGTCGTGCGGAGGCGACTTCGACCCACCACACCTCACCCTTCTTCGCCTCAAAATCGAAGGTATCGACATCCGCGGCGGGAGCGAAGCTGCCGGCCACATCGAACGGCAGAGTCACTTTTTGCGCCTCTTTGGGTGCATTGTTAGGCTCGATCTCCGTCGCTGCTGCATTCGGCGCGAGCCCTTGCGGGGGCCAGGAGACAGCACCAACGCTCGCGGTCGAAGGCTGCTGAGGTGCCGGAGCGTCACCGCTGACTTCGCGCAGGGCAAGGCGGTAAAAGTGGCGTTCGCCGCCCTGATAGGTGAGGTCGTTCACCTTGATCAGATAGCTACCGTCGGCAGGCGGAGTGAAATTGATGATGCCGCCGGTACGGTTGACGAGCAAATCGGCACCCTTGGCGTCGGCGATAATGACCACCGGAGTCAGCCGCGAATCGATTCCCGCCGCCGCGCAGTCGACCGCGATGCGCTGCCCCTTTTTGCCCTCAAAGGAATAGAAATCAACGGCGCGCTTCGTCATCGTTGCATTGCAGATGGTGTTCGCCGGAAGCTTAAGCGCGGTCTCAACTGTATTGTTCGCCGCCGTGCGGGTGACTTCATTCAGAGCACTCACGGAAAAGGCGCGGGCGGAAGAGAGGCCGAGCCGTGAGAGGACGCGGGCGTCGTGAACCCCAACGGGCGCATCCGGGGCGATCGAAACCACGAACTTGTTTTCAACCGGCTTTCCATCCGCACCGGTCGCGGGTTTGGCCGTGATCTTCGGAGTGGAAAACAGAAGGGCGGTGACATCCTCGATGTTCTCCCCCGTGATAGTGACTTCAACCGTGCTCCCAGCCTTTCCTCCCATGGGAAGGGTCGTCAGAAGCCGCGGCGCCGGCAGGACGACGAGCTGGGCCATCACGGGTGCTACCGGCAAAAGAGAGGCGATTCCTAACAGTGACAGAATGAGGGAAATACGGCGCATAGTCTCAATGGTTGTAGAGGAACTCTTTCGTGCTCATGATCGCCCAAAGCAGGTCCTCGTAGGCCATGCGCTTCGCGCGAGCCGGGTCGATCGGTTTGTCCTGCGCGTCGGTGCGCGGCTTGTTGATAAAGTCTTCGGCAATACTCAACTCCTCACCGTCGGGTTCGCGACTGAAGGCGGTGAGGTAAATTTCACGAATCCCATCGGTGACAGGCACCTCCGGCTTGGAGAGGCGCTCGGCCCGCCCGCCCGCCACGGCAAGTTTGCCTTTCACCTCGGCGGAGTTCATCAGGTGCAGACTCTGGGCCAGACTCGATGACTGAATCCGCTCACACTCGCACACACTGGCACTCTCCGGACGACCGAACACCTTGAGGAAGGGAGCGGCACGATTATAACTGTTGTCCGGCAGGGCGATGGCCCGGGTCCCGGGAGGCAGATCGGCGAAGTCGGTCTTTGCTCCGGTAAGCCCGTCGATCGCGTCGAGGAGGACCTCCGCCTGGAGGCGCTTCGGATAGAAATGCGAGAAATTCTGGCGGTCGACCGCATTGTGCTCGTTCGGGATCTCGCTGAGCTGGTAGGTCTGGCTCTGCGTGATGACACGCACAACGGACTTGAGGTCAAAGCCGCTCTCAATAAAGTGTTTGGCGAGGGCGTCAAGTAGCTCCGGATTCGTGGCCGGGTTTGTATCGCGGAGATCATCCTCCGGTTCAACGAGCCCGCGCTTGAAGAAGTGCTTCCAATAGCGGTTTACGAGCGCCTTGGCGAAGAATGGATTTTCCTTTTCACCCATCCAGTCGGCGAGCACAAGACGGGGATCCTCGTCGGGTAGAATCTCCGGCGGAGTCTGACCGAGGGCGGCGGGTTTCACCTTTGCCTGAGTCTTCTTGTTCTCGACCTGGGCAAGTCCGCGCTTGTGGAAGATGAGGTCCTCACCCGCGATCGCCGTGGGTTTGCGGCCAACCTGACTGAAGAAGGCGGAAAGGGCGTAGTAGTCATTCTGGCTCCATCGCTCGAAGGGATGGTGGTGACACTGCGCGCAATTCATCCGCACACCGAGGAAAAGCTGGGCGACGTCCTCGAGTTGCTGGTTCGGTTCCTTGACCCGTTTGTACCAGGCGACGGGAGGATTGGAAACGATCGTGCCGGTGGCACCGAGAACCTGCCGGACAAGCTCATCGTAGGGAATGTTCGCGAGAAGACTGTCACGCATCCAGGCATGGAACGCGAAGTTCGCCGTGATGTCGGCGGCATCCTCGCGGGCATTTTTAAGCAGGGCGGTCCACTTGTTCGCGAAATAGTCGGCGTAGTCAGGTGTGCTCAGCAACGCGTCGATGGCGACGTCCCGCTTCTTCGGATCGGTATTGGCAAGGAAGGCTTTGGTCTCTTCCGTCGTCGGAAGACGACCCGCAATGTCGAGGGAGACACGTCGAAGGAAAGTCGCATCATCAATGACCGGCGATGGCGGCACGCCAATCACTTTCAGGTTCGAAAAAACGAGGTCGTCGATAAAATTCTTCGAGGGCGGCACGGCATCGACCGGAGCCCCGAGCGGGATGGAAATGCCGGAGACGGCCACCTTTCCCGAATACCTGACCATGACCGCAACGTTGCCGGGAAGATCGAGCGTCTTTACAAGGCCGTGATGATCAGCCTCAGCCATGCTGCGATCGTTTGCCTCATAGAGCGCCATCCCCGTGACGTCGCGCGCGCTGCCGTCGGAATAGCGGGCCATGACCTTAAGCTGCTGGCTCGAATTGACCTTCATCGTGATGCGGCCCGGTTCGACCTCGAGTCCTGTCAGCTTCGGCGCCGACTCCTCTCCATAGGGCATGCCCTCGCTAATCCAGCGAACCAGGGTCTGGTATCCCTCCGACGAAGGATCGAGCTTTTTCCCTCCCCCGTGGGGAACAATGTTTGCCGCCTTGAGGAGCAGCAGGCTTTGGTCAGGCGCTGCCGGAAACACACGGCGTCCCCGTCCCTCTTTCACAATGTGCTCATAGTCCTCCTGAGGTTCAAATCCCAGAAGAGAAAGCCGGAAACCCCGCTGGCCCGTGATAGCCTTGGCGTGACAGCCGCCCGTGTTGCAATCGGCCTTGGTCAGGATGGGCACAATGTCGTTGACGAAGTTCAGCGGGGTTGTTGGAGCGTCCGCCGCAAAACCTCGCGAGGCGATGAAAACAAGCATGCCCGCAGAAAGGCAAAGTCGATGAAGGTCATGAAGTGTTGAAGTCATGCGGTCAGCTGACAAAGGCGGCTATTAGGACCATAAGGGTCTTTTTCCTTAGGCCAACGCGCAGATTCGCGCCATAGGGGCCTGACGCAGTCGCGCCATCGCCACGACGAACCATGAGATGAAGTCCGGAGGGATATCGGCGCACCCTCCTCCTTCATCGCGACGATGACTTCATCCCCCACCCTAATTGGCAGCCACCGCCGGTGCCTTCAAATGGGCGAGGAGATATTCCAGAATCGTCGCGTGTTTCACTCCCTCAGCACCTGGATAGAAAAGTTCGCAGATCACTCCCTTCTCCTTGCAGTTCTCCTGCAACTTGACGCCAAAATTGGAGGTATGAGTGGGATCTTTCTCCTCTTTCCCGAGAGCCGGAGGGCCTGAGTAGTAGAGATAAACCGGAGGATCATCTTTCGTGACAAGCGCGTAGGGCGAATACTCCGCGATCCACGGAAGGATCGTGTCCCGCTTGGCGAGAAATTCATCGAACTGGGAAATCTTCTTCTCCGGATCGCCCGTGAAACCGAAGGCATGTCCTCCGTAACGACTATTCGGAGTCCACTCCTTCATTTGTGCGGGATCCAGGGTCGTCTGGGCACCGGAGACGGCCGCAAACAAGAGCCGGGTCGACTCACGGGCAATGGGGTCTTCGCTTTTTGGGTCGGCAAGATCATCGTGGAAGGCAAGCCAAAGTGAGGAGCAGGCACCCGCCGAACCTCCGCTCGCGCCGATGCGCGTTTTGTCGATGTTCCATTCAGCCGCCTTGCTGCGGAGGAACTGGAGAGCGCGCGCGGCGTCGTGAAGCGGACCCTTGACCGGCGGCGTCACGCCGTCGGCGGTGGCTTCGTTGATGAAGCGGTATTCAATCGAAGCAACCGAAATTCCCTCCTTGAGCAAAGCCGGAAGCAGGGGCGGCACTCCGCTGAGCCGGCCACCGCCGGACCATCCCCCGCCATGGATGTAGAAAAGAACCGGAGTAGGTTTGTCAGACTCAGCCTGCCAGAAATGCATCACCTGCTTCGGATGAGGTCCGTAGGCGGCATCGTACTGGGTAGGATTCGGCAGGAGAGGATTCGCCGCGAGGAAGGTCTTTGCCTCCGCCTCTCCGATCTCGTGGACAAAAATGTTCCGCCAGCGGATCTCACCTCCGTGAGTTTGAAGCATGAGCGGTCCTGTTGGTGGGAAAGGTGCCGCTTTGTCAGGGTAACTCTCGAAGACCGCTCCATCGACAACGAGGCGGGTGTTCAGAGTCACCCAGGTCCGTGCCCCGATTTGTTTGATTTTGAAACTGTTCCATTGTCCGAAGGGCTTATCGACCTTCATGATTGGATCACGCCCGAGCGTCTTCGGTGTATTGTTGAAAAGCCCGCCGGATCCGAGGTGGGGACGACGGTCCGGTTTCGCGGGATCGAAGACCTGATTGCTGTCCCAAATCTGCACTTGCGGCATGCCACGCAGGTAGATCCCGCTGTCAGCGCCGGCGACCGTCTTGTATTCGATGTGTAGTTCGAAATCACCGAAGGCCTCCTCCGTTGTCGCGTAGGGACCGGTGCCGCTGTTGACGAGTTCTCCGTTCTCGACGGTCCAGTGATTGGCGAAGTCGGCCCGCTGATCTTTCAGGCTGGCCGCGAGCTTATCGCCCTCGAGTTTGGCGGTGGTGTGAGGATTCCATCCATACCATCCGCTGAGATCTTTGCCATTGAAGATCGCCCGAAATCCCTTCGGCGGTTCCGGATCGGCGGCACGGGTGACTGAGAACGAAACAGCGAAAAGGGCGGCGATGCCCGCGATCAGTGAGTGGGGTTTCATGCCCTCATCCTAACGCCGCCCCCGTTGAGGTCGAGTCTCCGCTGCGACGGAGTCGCGCCATGCCCGCTCTATTTCGTCCCGAGGCAAAAGAGGTGGTCCACTCCCCGCAGGAGCACCCGATCGCGCACCGGCACCGGAGCCGCCGCCAGGCGCTCACCCATCTCGTTGACCGAAAGCACTTCCATACCCGTCGCTCCGATCTTCACGACCGCCACAGCACCGTCTTCACGCGCACAGTAGAGGAGGTCTCCGGCGAGAATGGGTGATGAGTAGAAATTCGCCGAGGCTCGGGGAATCGCCCCCTTCCAGAGATCCTTGCCTGACTTCACGTCGAGGCAGTGAATCTCACCCCGATCCGAGAGCACATAGACTTTTCCATCCCGACCCACCGGCGTCGGACAATCGGCCCCGAGATCGTTCCGCTCCCACAGACGCGCCGTCGCCGTGATATCACCGCTGCCGCCGAGCTTGACGGCGGCGGTGTATTTGGTGCGTCCGTAGGGCACCACGGCAATGCCGTCGACGATGCCGGGCGAAGCAATGACCCGCCACATCGCCTTGTCCTCCGGATTAAAGCCGCCGCAGGTCCAGATCGTTTTTCCATCCTTCGGATCGTGCCCGGTGAGACGATCCGCCCCCCAGATCACGAGCGTCTCCTGTCCGTCGATGGTGGTGAGATACGGTGTCGTGTAGGATTGCCCCGTTTCCTTCTGCACGGGAAAAGTCCGGTCGACCTTCCAGACGACTTTGCCGTCAACGGGATTCAAGGCAACGACGTAGGACTCGCCCTCCTGCATCACCGCAACGACGATGTGACCTCCGGCGAAGACGGGCGAGGTGCCGAGATCCCACCAGAGAGTATCCTCACCGAACTGCTGCTGAAGATTCGTTTTCCAATTCACCTTCCCCTCGTGCGTGAGTGAAGCAACCGTTCCGCTCTTGTAGTAGACGATGAGGTTTTTGCCGTCGGTGATGGGCGAAGGGTTTGATCCGCTCCCGTTCTTGTGTTTTCCCGGACGCTCCGGCCCGAGCATCTCGCGCCAGATTTCGGCTCCGTTCCAATCGTAAGCGATAATGCCGTCCTGGCCTTCGATCCCGGAGGTGACAAAAATTCGATCCCCCCACACGGCGGGTGTGCTGCTTCCGATACCGGGGAGCTTCACTTTCCAGACGACGTTTTCGGTGGGAGAAAAAACTGTCGGGTAGTTTCCCGGCAGGGCAAGGCTCGTTCCATCCGGTCCACGCCATTGCGGCCAGTTGCTGGCGAAGAGGGTGGATGAGGCAATCCCTGCGACGCTTAAAAGGAATACAGATAGGTATTTCATCGCTTCCACTGTAGCCGAAGTTCGTCGGGAGGGAAGCATTGCCATCTAAGCAATCGCGTACCTGTTCGCCCCTAGCACCCTGCTGTCCCGTTTGCCCGATCCATCACCTCCGCAATGGTCACCGCAGCGCCACCCCTTCTCAGGCATTCATCTGCCGCCTCCATAAAGGCATAAATCTCAATGGTTTCATCCGAGTTCACAGGAGGAAAACCCGTCCGGAAAAAACGTCCGATCTGATGGCAGAGTGCTTCGTAGGAGGGTTCCTCGGTTAGGTCGAGAATCTTGTCACTCCCGTGGATGGTGAGTCCATAGGACTTGTGGCCTTGAAGCATTCCGCGATAGATCCCGACGCGCCCGCCGCTCCATACTCCAGTGACAACATCGTGAAGAGGCGTCTTCACCCGGGTGACGGATTCGCAGCCCGGACCCATCGCCGTGAAGAGGGCCTCGATGCCGTGAATACCGTAAAAGAACAACTCAGGCAAACCGGCCTGATAGGCCAGCGGCCCCCAACTCGTGACACCGTGAACATGACCCACACCGGCCCGCCATGCCTGATCAAAAATCTTCGGACCAAAGCGGGTCGACGAGGCTGAGAAACAAGGAACACCCGCTGCCCGGGCCATATCATAAAGGGCGATGCACTCGGCAAGGCTCCCGGCAACCGGCTTGTCGACGAAGACGGGTTTGCCCGCCGCAAAGAGTGCCCTCGCCTGCCGCAGATGAATACGACCATCGACACTCAGGATCATGAGTCGATCACTGCGTTCGATCAGGGCCTCGACCGAATCGACGATCTCGACGCCGAGCTCGCGTGCCTCGTCGGTGAAACCGGCAATGCGGTCACGGCTCATGGGGGTGTCGCTACCGTCAGGGAATCCGGCAACGACACGGAACCCGGCGAGGTCGCCAGTGGCCTCGGGATCGTTGAAGAGCCTGGTGAAGGCAGGCACATGCGAGGTGTCCATGCCGATGAGGCCGATGCGGAGGGGGGATGACATAACCGGTGTAGCGCACTCAGGATAGCGCCAGGTGAAGCCCTGAAGCGAGGGCGCGATGACGGAATGAAGGATGACGTGGAAGTGCCTGGATCGAAGGACGCTCAATCCCCGACCGGGCCGGTCGGGACTACCTTTCTCTTCGCGCGGTGGCGCGGGTAGGGTCGAGCGGCCCGCTCGACCGCATTGCGCATCCTTACGTCCTAACCCCTCACTTCATCTCCGTCATCATTTCTTCCAGACACTTCACAATCTTTGTCGAGGCATCGGCCTCCAGGTAGCTTGATCGGGCGCGCCAGGTTTCATAACCGCCGAGAGCATGATGTTCGGGCGTGGGCAGGTAGCCGTGATAGGCGTTGGCCAGGGAAACGACGGTCGTTCCCGGATGTTTCTTTTTCAATTCCAATCCGATCTCGACAAACACCTCGGCGGGGATCGCGGCGAGTTGGAATTCCCCGATTTTCACGACCTGGAGCAGAGCCGGAACCTCCTTCGGAAACTCCGAAAGCAGAACCGTCTCTCTCGCATAGACCTGTTCCATCGTCTCCATCCGGGGAGCAAGCTTCGAGCCCTTCATCACCTCGCCCGCTTTCGTCACCTCGTCGGCCGTGGGCAGTCGCACGCCGAGAGACAACTCGCGCTGGACGACTGTTAGCGGAACCCCGTCGTGCCAGCTTAGTGTGTCGTAGACGCGCTTCACCTCCTTCGCGACATCTCCGGCAACGAGCTCGATCTGGGCATAAGGCGGCTGTTTTTCCGGCTTTCCAAGGACGTCGACGTTATTGATGTCGCCACTCGCCGCATTCGACATCATGCCAACGAAAGGCGGCCCGACATCCTCCGCTGTGAGGTCGTGCCGGACAAGCCTGGCAAAAGCACCAAAATAGTCCGCCGAGATATGCCCCGGCCCGGTCCCACCGACGTAGTGGAGGGCGTAATTGGCGTAAAGAGCGATCGGACGACCCGCCACGCTCCGCACTGAGAGAAAAGGGACCTCGGGATCGGTCGGACCGGCGGGTTTCACCACAAGAGGATTTCCGACTCCCGGATTGGTGCGAACCTGGTCGGTCGTGACACCAAGCGGCGTCACCGGAATGCCCCCTTCTTTCATCTCGTAGCGCCGGTTGAAGACGTGCTGAGGCACCGAACCGACACCCCACGCGATCTGCGCGGGTTCGAGATTCTGAATCGCACAGCGCACCCCGTCGGCGATGCGCCGCGCCACAAAGCGCTGGTAGAGCGGATCGGGTTCACTTTGACCCACCGCCTGCACCGTGCCGCAGGAGTGTGAATGGGTCGCTGACATCAGCATCTGCGCCTTCGGCAGTCCGGTCGCCTTTTCCACCATCGACTTTGCCTCGTCAAACACGTCGCGTCCGATCACACAGCTGTCGACCACGACGAGGACGACCTGTGTTTTCCCGTCGTCGAGGGCAAGACAGCGGGCGGTTTGCGGATCGTGGACGTAGGTGGCCTCTCTATCCTGAAAACCACCGTTCATCGAAGTCCCCAGTGGCGGTGTAACATCGCTTGTCGCAGCACCGGCGCGAAAGACAGGTTTGTCGGGCTCGGCGGCGCGGAGCGGGCAGAGTGCGAAGAGTAAAAGGAAGAGAGGAACAATTCTTTTCATGGAGTGGGTTTTTGGTCGGCTAAATCGGAAATTTCTTTGTCGGAAAGTATTTTCCCGTAGACGCGAAGGTCAGCGATTTCGCCGGCAAAAGGCTCATTCACCCCGTCCCCGAGCCGAAGCGGGGCGTCGCTCGTGAGATCGTACCCGGAGAGCTCTTTCCCTGCGGTCCGTGCCACCTCCTTCCCGTTGAGGTAAAGTGCCAGTGCCTCGTGTGTTCTCACCGCCGCAACATGATGCCAGCCGGCCGGCAGGGAATGTCCCCACTGTAACTGGGTCCCGGCCCCGAAGGAATGAATGTGTCCGGAGGGCAGTGCGCTGACGTAGACACGCCCCTCATGCTCGGCCATGGTCCAGGCGCGGCGATATTTCACCTCCGGAGTCTGATCGAGGCGGGCTAGGCGTTTCCACTCCGTGCCACCTTCGTATTGGTAGACTTCCGCGAGGGGCAGGGTACCGGCGAGAAACCGGCCGTTATGAACCAGCATTCCCATCACCTCAAGTTCCTCACCGAGACGACCGAGGTCGGTCCAGCGTTCGATCCCGTCAAAGCGGAAGACCCGTCCGCTCGGCCAGGTCCCCACGGTGAGGGCACCGCCGAAGGAGGCAAAGGAATAGGTCTGGGTATTGTCCCCGAGCCGCCCGCAGTTCGTCCAGCCCGATCCGTCAAAACGGTAGACCTGCCCTCCGTCATAGCTGCCCGCGTAGAGCTGCCCCCCGTGAACCGTGAGTGGCACGACACGTTTCGACACGATTTCTTGGGTGGTATTGTCAGGCCCGTCCGGCGCGGGCAGATTCTTCCATTCCGATCCCCCCTCGTACTGGAAAAACCCGGCAGGTTTATAAAGCGAGCTGGCGTGCAGTTTTCCCTCGTGCACGACAAGCCCCCCGACGGCTTCCGTTTCCGGAAGTTGCCCGCAGTCTATCCATTGACCCCCTCCCCCGTAGCGGAAGATCTTTCCTCCAAGGGTCAGGTTCCCGGACTCGGGCAGCGAAGATCCCGCGACCCGGTATTTGCCGGTCCCGGCATAAAGGCCTCCGTCGAAGACAGCCAGGGCCGTGACGCTATTCGATCCATCGGGTGCACCGCAATCAATCCAGCGATCTCCACCCTCGTATCGGTAAACGCGCCCCCGTTCGCCCGTCCCCGGTTCACAGGTGCCCGCGTAGAGGACGCCCTCGTGAACGGCGAGGGAGAAAGCAAACAGCGCCTTGCCGGGACGCCCGCAATCGATCCATTCGGCATCGCGATTGTCATCTATCCCGAACTGGAGATGACGCCAGTTCGGCTGATTCGAAACCACACCCGGATTGCTCTTGAGGGTGAGGTGAAAGCCCCGACGTGTCGCGACATCATACTGGCTCAGGAGATCCCCACCCGGCCCCTCGTCCGCCTTCAGCCACAGCGCGAGGGTGAAATCCCCTTTGCCTAATCCGGGCGAGTCGGCGGCCGGAACTACACGCGGAGCGGCGACGGACTTCCAATGCGCGAGAGGTTCGCCCCCCTGCTGAAGCGAGGTTGCGGAGATCCAAAGAAGGCTTAGAAGGGCAGCTCGCGAAACATTCATCCGCGCTCATCCTTAGAAATCCGACCGTATTCGGCAAGCATCCCGCCCGGCGCAATTCCGTCAGAGGGTTCACATCCTCTCCACATCCACCTGCACAATCAGCTCCTGTGTCCCCGTGCCGAGGAAAATCCCCTTGAGCGGTTGCACGTCGAAATAGTCGCGCCCATGACAGATCTTGATATGCTGGGAACCGGGAAGCTGGTTGTTTGTCGGATCGAATCCGACCCACCCGGTGGAAGGGGAAAAGACTTCGATCCACGCGTGGGTGGCGTCGGCTCCCTGAAGCTTTTTCTGGCCGGGCGGCGGCAGAGTCTCAAGATAACCACTCACATACCGAACCGGAATCCCGATCGAACGGAGCGCGGCGATCATGACATGGGCGAAATCCTGACAAACCCCCTGTCGTTGTTTCATCACCTTCTCGAGAGGCGTGGTCGTATCGGTGGCACCGGGGACGTAGGCGAATTCACGAAAGACACGTCCCATCAGTTCATTGACGAGATCCATGACATCCGTGTCCGGGACGAGCGAAGGTTTGATGAACTCGGTTACAGCACCGAGTGCCGGTGAGGCCTGCGTCGGAAGGGTATAGTTTCCGAGGCGAACCCCGGAAGGATCCTTTTCGCTCGGCAGCACGCTCCATTTATTCCATGCCACACCCGCCTTGCGGAGCACCGGCGCGAAATCCGGTTTGATCACCGTCGTGGTGGCGAGGACTTCGAGGAAGTCATGAGACTGCTGGATCGCAAGGTAATTGGTGCGATTTCCAAAAAAGTCGGTCCTCTCCCTCTGAAACCTCGGCTCGGGCGTCACCTCGATCCGGTGAGACGAAAGCTCCTGCCCCTCATCCTCGCGGGGCCGGAGGTGAGCAAGGCTGTGACAAAGGTCAATGCGCCCCGAGTAACGATAGGCCGTACGATGACGGATAAAATAGCGGACCATGCTCATCCCTGATAGCCCGCGTGGCTGAAGTAGGAAGTGGTGATGTAGTCGTGCAGTTCCTTCAACTGAAGTCGAAAGGAAACGAGGTAGCTCAGCGCGGCCTGCTGCGACCCCGCGAGAGATCCGGTCTCATGGCTGATGCTCGAAAGGAAAAGCAAAAGCTCATCCTTCATCGGACTGATACGCTCGATCGGGTGCGGGTTCTTCGCCGGAGCCTTGAGTTTCTTCAGCACGATTTCAAGCCTCTCCAGGAGATAGCGAACGGATCGGGGATAGTCTTCCTCTCCAAGCAGGAGTTTGAGAGTCAGGCCGGTCTTTGGCACGGTGAGAAATTTGCTCTGATAGGTTCCGAGACTGTCCGAGACAAAGAGCACCGACTCGTTCAGCAGAGTGGCCATGGGTTCCGGCTCGTCGACTTCCAACACATAAATTAGCAGTCCGGCAAGAATCGACATCCGTTCAATCCGGCAGCCTGCATCGAGAAGCCCCCAGGCCTCGTCCCGGGTCATACTGTCCAGATTCAATCCGTGAAACGCGGCGAGGTTGAGCGCAAGATTTTCCAGTTGGGCTTCATAGCGATAGGGAGACTCAAAATCCTTTGTTCCCTCGAACCATTTGTCGCGGGCTGACTCGATCGCGAGGATGGAGGTCACCGACCATTCCTCCCTCGCCGCCATGCACGCGCGATGAAAGTTGTTGAGATTCGGACCGACCCCGACCGGACAGTTCTCGTCGTTCAGAATGAGATTCAGGCGCGCTTCGGGATCCTTCACTTTCTCAATCCAGAGCTCCGCTTCAAAGATGCGGAAAAGAGCTTCGAGCAGCGTCTTCTCATGCCTCGCCTCAAGGTCCCTCCCGTAGGAAAACCCCGAACTCCGACCGACGACGAGTCGATTGGCAAAGCGAGAAATGGAATCCGTCCGCTCACCGTAACGTCCCGCCCAGTAAAGATTCTCGCCACGGCGGCTGGGAACGACTTCCGGGCTGATGACACGGGACTGTTCAAGGCGCCGGGCGATGCTGATGGGGGCATCCTGTTGATGCGAGCGAACCCAGATGTCCTTCGATTCTCCGGACTCCCTCGTGGAAATGATCACCCCTTCGGCCGTACTGACTCTCCCGAGACCACCCGGCATGACGTGGGGTTCCCCTTTCCCGTCCAGAAACGAAAAGCTGCGAACCACCGCACTCCGGGGGACGAGACCGGCTTCGGTCGAAGTCGGAACGGTGGAGATATTCAATTCCTCCTGCCCCACATATCGCTCGGGCTCGGCCTCGATCTGCGTTCTCAACTCGGCCAGTTCCGTCTGCGAAAGCCGCTGACCATAGCGGGTATGGAAATCGCTATGATGCCCCACCGATTTGACGACCATCTTGGAAAGATTCTCGATCACATACTGCCTCGCCTTCTTCTCTCCACACCACCAGGTCGCGGCAGGAGGAAGGATCAACTCTTCTCCAAGAATTTCGCGGCAGATCGGCGCGAGGAAGGGAAAAAGTCCGGGGCTCTGGAGAACTTCAGCTCCCGGATGGCCGGCCACCGCAACATTCGATTCGCGAAGCGCTTCGAAGATACCGGTGATACCCTCGGCACGATTGCGACGATTCGCTTCGAGCGGGTCGAGGTCGCGTCCGTAGGTCGTTTTCCAAATCACATCGACAGGCTTCAGTCCGCTGAGCGATTTGAGCCAGACTTTGGCACTTCGCACGGTGAGATCAGAAGGCACGACCCGGGTGATCCCGCAGTAGTTCGAAAGGAAGCTGATTTCGGAGCTTTCCCCTCCGTTATTCGAATCGAGAATAACAATGCGCGGGTTGTCCGAGTGCGCCGGAGCCTGCTCGGCGAGATAATTAAACCAGTCATTGAAAAAATATCCGATCCTCCGGACCTGACATCGTCTAAAGAGATTCGGAAGGACCCGGTTCACGACGGTCCGGTTTTCCAAGGCCACCCCGAGTCCGTAGGGGCAGTCAAAGCGGTCATTCAGGATGTAGGCACGTCCTCCAGGCCCGCGGGCAAGGTCAAACGCCGTCATCCCGAGTCCAATGGCTTTTCCTCCCGGGGGATAATTATGAAGAGCGCGTAAAAACCCACGATGACTCAATATGATAGAGGCAGGAATGAGCCTTCTTTCTATCAACGACTGCTCCCCATAGATATCCGCCAGAATGGCTGCCGAAAGCCGCAGCTTCTGGGAGATTCCCGTCTCAATCTGTTGCCACTCCTCCGGAGAGAAAACCCACGGAATCGGGTCGAGGGTCCAACTGGCCCCGCCACCCAAATCCGGCCGATAGGCGAGTCCGCGGTCGCGGGAAATGCGGAGAGCGGCTTCGCGCCAGTCTTTGAGCACCCCGACGCCGTGTCGGCGATAGGACTCGAAAATCTCCGCCCATGCGGGTACCGCCGTCCCGTCTGAATTGACCGATTCGTCACGGGTTCCCGGCCCCGGACGATAGAGCTCCGGGGGGATCAGTCCGCTGACGACTCCAGTCAGGGTCTGCGAGATCCCATTCATCTGCCAACCTAGTCCATTTCACCGGCTTGCAAACTGGAAGGCATCCGCAAATCCAAAGTTTTCGGAAACTCGTAGCTGATCGTTTCGGGTGGCACCACGAGGACTTCACCAAGCCCTCTATATTCTTCAAAAAGCACCGTCGGGGCACCACCGCCGACTGCCCCCGTCTCAATAACCCCGGCGGTATGCCCCTCGTTCCAGAAGCGCGCGACACGCCTCGACTCGGCTTCGCGGGCATTGACGGGAAAGGTCTCGTAACTCCTTCCTCCAGGGTGGCTGACATGATAGACACAACCGCCCAGAGAGCGCCGGTTGCGAACATCAACAATGTCAAAAACGAGAGGCGACTGGGCGGCAATCATCGGATGCAGCGCCGAAGGCGGGTCCCAGGCTTTGAAGCGGACTCCCCCCACCCATTCTCCATTGACCCCGGTCGGTTTCAGGGGAATGCGGTGGCCATTGCAGAGAATGATATGACGGCCCTCCGTGATCCCATTGATCCGGAGCTGAAGCCGCTCCAATGACGAGTCGACATAACGGGCGGTTCCCTGACTGGTCGATTCCTCACCGAGAACATGCCAGGGCTCAAGAGCGGTGCGCAGTTCCAAATCGATCCCACTGTGATGGACTGATCCGAACTTTGGAAAACGGAATTCAAGGAAGGGTCTCAACCACTCACTGGGGAAAGGAATACCTCCGGCCTGGAGATCCTCACACACTTCAACGATGTCCGCCCACACGTAGTGAGGCAGCATGAACCGGTCATGCAGGCCGGTGCCCCAGCGCACCGAATTGTGGCGGAAAGGCTTCTCCCAAAATAGAAGGACCAATGAACGCACGAGGAGACTTTGCACCAGCGACATCCTCAGATGCGGAGGCATCTCAAAGGCCCGAAGTTCCAACAAACCAAGCTGGCCGGTCGCCGAATCAGGTGAAGCCAGCTTATCAATGCAGAACTCGGCACGATGGGTGTTTCCCGTCAGATCCGTGAGAAGATGCCGCATGATACGGTCAATCATCCACGGACTCGAGACCCCTTTCCGCAGAGTGGCGAGAGCGATGTCGAGTTCGAAAAGGCGATCGTCCCGCGATTCGTCGACCCGCGGAGCCTGACTGGTCGGTCCGATAAAGAGACCTGAGAAAAGATAGGATAAGCCGGGGTGATTTTGCCAGTAGGCCACAAGGCTGGCGAGGAGATCAGGGCGGCGGAGAAAGGGACTATCGGCCGGGGTCCGGCCCCCGATGACGACATGGTTCCCGCCCCCGGTGCCGGAATGTCTGCCGTCGAGCATGAACTTCTCTGTCCCCAATCGGGAAAGGCGCGCCTCCTCGGCCAGGATCGTCGTTCTCTCCACCAATTCCTTCCAGCTGGACGAGGGGTGGATATTGACCTCGATCACACCGGGGTCAGGAGTCACCTTCAAACGCTCGATCCGTGGATCAAACGGGGCTTCGTATCCCTCGATGATGACCTGCAAGTTCGTGCGAGTCGCCGCAAGTTCCACCGCCGCGAGCAATTCCAGATAGGCTTCGAGGCGGGCCGTTGGGGGGAAAAAGACATGGATACGGCCCTCCCTCGTCTCGATCGTCAAAGCAGTGCGGGGGACCCATCCGTCATCGATTCCGACTTCTCCCATTCCCCCATCGTAGGGACTGAGGGGATCGGGGCTGAGAGGAGGAAACTCGGCCTCGATCGGGGAAAGCTCGTCGAGAATATCCTCCTTGCCCGCCTTGCGGATTGAATCAAGGGGGAGTCGGAATCCCATCGCGGAAGATCCGGGAATGAGATAAAGTTTTCCGCGTTTCAAGGTCCAGGATGAACCGATCCACCGCTTTTTCACCTTGTCGTGAAACATGGGGAGAACAAAACCGCTCGGCACATCGAGCCCCCGCTTTTCGAGCATGGCCAGCGTCCTCCGTTCGAGCGAATCATCTTCGGCGGCCTCCTCAACATTCTCGAAGTGAGGTAAGGTCCCGGCCCTCCAGCGGTAGTAATCAACATCCTCCAGCGCCGGTTGAAGACACGATTCGGGTATCCGGAGGATCTCCGCAATCGCCTTCGCGAGAATCTCGGGCTCTTTGAAGGTGTATGGCCCCGGCTTTGAGGGATCGGCAAGAGAGGTCGCGGTCCGCCACATCGGGTAGCCATCCTTTCGCCAGAATACTCCGTAGGCCCAACGCGGAACCGGCTCCCCCGGATACCACTTCCCTTCCCCGAACCAGATCAGGCCCCCCGGTCCAAAGGCATCGCGGAGACGTCTCGTCAGCTCAATGGCGCGGTCGCGTTTGGCCGCGCCGTCAGCCGTGGTGTTCCACTCGTCCCCGTCCATGTCATCGATCGAGACAAAGGTGGGTTCTCCACCCATCGTCAACCTCACATCACCCGCCACGAGCCGCTGATCGACGGCGTGGCCGAGGGCGTTGATGGCGCTCCATTCCTCCTCCAGATAGGGCTTCGTGACGCGGGTCTCCTCATGGAGGCGGGTCACTACATTCTCAAAATCGAATTCTGTCTCGCAAAGTTCGACCGCCCCGGATACCGGCGCAGCGCTGGAGGGCTCGGGTGTGCAGGCAAGCGGGATATGGCCCTCCCCGGCGAACAGGCCCGAGGTCGGATCGAGCCCCACCCAACCCGCTCCGGGAAGATAGACTTCGGTCCAGGCGTGCAGATCGGTAAAGTCCTCGGTCGGACCGGCGGGACCTTCGAGCGGCTTTTCGTCCGGCACGACCTGAACGAGATATCCCGAAACGAACCGCGAAGCCACTCCCATCGCCCGGAAAAGCTGCATGAGAAGAAAGGCCGAGTCGCGGCACGAACCCGAGCGCAGAGTCAGGGATTCCTCGCAGGTCTGCACCCCGACTTCAAGACGAAGCTTGTAGTCGATCAACTGCTGAATCTTCTGATTCACCGAAACAAGAAAGTCGATCGTCCGGATCGGTTTCTCCGGCATCAACTCGCGGGCTAGTTCATCGAGACCCAGGGCGGAGTCACTTCTGACAAAATAGGCAGCCAGATCATTCGTGAGGCCCTCATCATAGGAAAAGGGGTAATGCTCGGCATGCTCTTCGAGGAAAAAGTCGAAGGGGTTGACGGACGTCAAATCGGCGACCAGATCCACCACAATCTCCAGCTTGTCGGCCTTCTCCGGGAAAACAAGTCGGGCGAGGTAGTTGCCGAAGGGATCCTGCTGCCAGTTGATGAAATGGCCCGCCGGTTCAATTCTCAGCGAGTAGGAGAGAATGGGAGTCCTCGAGTGCGGTGCCGGCCTCAAACGGACAATATGAGGATGGATCGTGACCTCCTTATCAAAGGTGTAGGTGGTGCGATGGTAGAGAGCCGCGTGAATTGACATGTGTAATTTGACCCGTTATCCCGGGGAGGCTCACTGCTGTTGTTGTTGCTGCATGCTTGCCTGTGCCTGCATCCGGCTGTTGACGTAAGCCTCCGCACTGGCGGGCGGAGCATCCCGGCGCAGAAGAAAATACCGCTGCATGATTTCAAAACCGATCCGGTTCAGGTCGGTTTGAATGGAATCGACGTAGTCGTGCAGGCCCATCGCTCCAATGTCCTCCACCCCTGAAAAGTTGAGACGAGCCAGAAGTGCTCCGGTCGCGCGCTCCGCTTCATTGAGATATTCGCCGGCGCTGGTTCCGGAGATCTGATGAAGCAGTTCATCAATCATCCTGACACAGAAGCGAACCGATCGAGGGAAGGTCGTGGAAAAGAGAAGCAGAGTTGAGGCACTCGAAGCATCCACTTCCCCCCCGTAACGATGCCGGTGTTCCGCCGTGGCGCTGCAGGCACGCAGCATTGTGTTCCACGCGGCAGCCACCTCATGCGACGGGAGGAAGTGCGGAAGATCGACGATGCGGCTGGTCTTGTCGGCGCGCTCAAGGTATTCGCCGAGCTGGACAAAGGCCCACACGTCGGTTCGCGGCAGGGAGGAGTTTTCGATTCCCCGGAACTGGAGGGCCGAACGAATCGTCATTTCGCAGATCTTGCTGTGACGGTCCCGATCGGTCACCGGAATATTCTTCAGATCAAGCCAGAGGGCATTCAGTTCGAGCCACATCTCCTCTGAAATCTGGTCCCGAACGGCGCGGGCGTTCTCTCTCGCAAGATAGACACAGTTGATGATGCTGTCCGGATTACCCTTCGAACTCACCATGTAGGTAACCACATCCTCGTTCGAATTCTCATCCCCCATGGAGGTGACTTCGAGGAGAGGATGCCAGGCATGCTCACCCCGCAATTCGGAGGTGGCATCGAGGAGCTCACTCTGATGCGCCACGACGAGGCGCGCGAGATTGTCGGCGCGTTCGATGGAACGGCTCATCCAGTAAAGGTTTTCAGCAACACGGGAAAGCATGATCTCTTTCGGTCAAATAATTACACTTCAGCCGGGGCAGCGGTGTCTCTCAGCACCCAGGTATCCTTGCTCCCCCCGCCCTGCGAGGAGTTCACCACCAGCGACCCCTTGCGCAGCGCAACCCGGGTCAATCCACCCGGGATGACCACCGTTTCCTCGCCGGTGAGGACAAAAGGCCGCAAATCGATGTGACGCCCCTCAAGCTCACCATCGCAGAAGGTGGGGTGACGGGAGAGAGAGATCACCGGCTGGGCGATGTATCCGCGGGGGTTGGCCTTCACCTTCTCACGAAACTCGGCAACCTCCTCCTTCGTCGCCGCAGGACCAATAAGCATGCCGTATCCCCCGGCTTCATCGACCGCCTTGATGACGAGGTTCTCCATCTTTTCCAGCATGTAGGTGAGCTCCTCGGGACGGCTCCCGAGAAAGGTCTCAATGTTAGGAAGGATGGGCTCTTCCGAAAGATAAAAGCGGATCATATCCGGCACATAGGCATAGGTCGCCTTGTCGTCCGCCACCCCGGTCCCGATGGCATTCACCAGAGTCACATTCCCCGCACGGTAGGCCTTCATCAGATCGGGGACCCCCAGCGTGGAATCGCGACGGAAAAAGTGAGGATCGAGGAAATCGTCATCAATCCGGCGATAGATCACGTCGACCTGAACGAGACCCCGGGTCGTGTGCATGTAGACACGATCATTGTCGACAATCAGGTCTCGACCTTCCACAATCTCGATGCCCATTTGCTGGGCGAGGAAGGTGTGCTCAAAGTAAGCGCTGTTGTACTGCCCGGGCGTAAGCAAAACACAAACCGGGGTATCCTGCTGCCGAGGCGAGACAGAACGGAGCATCTTGAGCAATTCTCTGGGGTAGTCGTCCACCCTCTCGACATTCAAAGACCGGTAGAGTTCAGGAAACGTCCTCTTCATCGCCAGTCGGTTTTCCAGCATGTAGGAGACACCGGAGGGACAGCGACCGTTATCCTCGAGAACGCAGTAGCGACCATCGTTATCGCGGATCAGGTCGGTGCCGCAAATGTGGATGTAAGTGTCGTGCGGAAGCTTGACCCCGGCAAACTCGGCCCGGTTGTGCTTGGAGGTTTTCACCAACTCCTCCGGCATGATCTTCTCTTTCAGAATCCGACGATCCGAGTAGATGTCCTTAAGGAACAGATTGAGCGCCTTGATCCGCTGACGGAGACCGCGCTCGATCATGCTCCATTCATCGGCCGGAATGATCCGCGGAAAAGGGTCGAAAGGAAAAATTCTCTCGGTCCCCTGTCCGTCCGAATACACCGTGAATGTCACGCCCTGTTTCAGGAAGGTCCGCTCAAGCGACCGTAGACTGGACTTCATCCTCTCATCCGAAAGACCGGAGAAAAAATTCACCGCCTCGGAATACATTGTCCGGCACTTGCTCTCCTCGCGCGAGAATGCCTCGTCGAAGAAGCCCTCCACCGCATAATTCTCGAACTGCTCTTTCACCGGTCCACTCATAGCAATTTGAATGCCAAACATTTACCACCCCGCCATCTAAAGGCGACCTTTCAAAAATGGCACCTTGCGGCCCGACCGTAGCAGGCAAATCAGAATGCCGCACGGTAAACTTCCTCAAGAAGAGCGGAAGTCACCGGAACGGGATTAAACCGGGCCGTCCATTGAGCAGCAGCTTCCCCCGCCAATTGCGGGATCATTGCCTCATTCGCACCAAGTTCACTCAGCGTGGCGCCCATCGAGGAGCGTTCCAGGTGAGCCCTGACACGATCCGAAAGCCGTCCCCCTCCCGCCAGTGAGGCGTAAATCGCCGCTGTCCCGGGATCGCTTTCGTTAAACTCAATGACATAGGGCAGCATCGTCCCGACTGCCTGACCGTGAACGATTCCAAAATGAGCCGTGAGCGGATTGGCGCAGGAGTGGGCAATTCCCAGCATCGAATTTTCAATCGCCGTCCCCGCGAAGGCTGCGCCCAGCTGCATGCGGGCCCGGGCTACAATATCGCCCGGATTCTTCAGCACTTCCTCAAGACCGCGGTCGAGCAATTTCCATGCGGCTTCGGAATAGCCCGAGGAAATTTCAGAACGTTTGTTGCAGACCGCCGTTTCAAGAGCGTGGGCAATCGCATCGATTCCGGTGTGGGCCGTCACTGCAGCCGGCATCGTGACCGTCAGTTCCGGATCGAGAATCGCGAGCGCAGCCGCCGCCTTCGGATCACCACAGGCCATTTTGGCATGCGTTTCGGCGTCGGCGATGAGGGCAAAACTCTGGCATTCGCTCCCCGTTCCCGAAGTCGTCGGGACAGCAATGAAGGGAAGCATGGGCTGCGTCGCCTTTCCAACCCCCCAGTAATCGTGCATCCTTCCGCCATTCGTCAGAATGAAGTTGCAGCCCTTGGCTGTGTCGAGACTGGAACCACCACCGAGACCGACAATCAGATCCGCACCGGATTCGCGAGCTGCCATGACACACCGATCCACATCTTCAGTGGTCGGATTCTCTCTCACCTGGTCGTACACCGCCACGGAGATCCCTTCCGCCTTGAGGGATGAAACCGCCCGACCGACCGCTCCCGTCCTGGCAATCCCGGGATCAGTAACAATGAGAACCTTTTTCCCCCCTAATGTGGCCGCCTCGACGCCGATCACGGAAAGCGTGCCGGGACCAAAAACGACCCGGCCTCCGGCGACATCTTCGAAATTCAGCACCCGGTCCGGAATCCCAAGTCCGGCACAAAGAGACTCAATCGTGAGGAGGGCTGTCGGCATCGGGAGGACCGTAGCTTCTCACGCGATGTCCGCAATCTGGAATGAACGGCGCGTATACAGGAACTCAAACAAGTTGCCTTCGTGCGGTTGATCCCACTTGATTCGATTCGTCGGCACATTGCCGATATTGAGACGGTCAATGTGCGGGCAGTCGAAAAGCTGATTGATCCAGGCCACGTCTTTCGTCACCGCCGTGACGACGAGAGAAAACCCGATTTTTCCGAGCATCTCCGCCTGGGGGCATTCCACGACGCTGGCGAAAGGGAACAGGAACTCACGGATCGCCAGCTCCTGATCGAAGGAATCAACACGGATCAGGGTCGGCTGGAGATAGTTCATGCCGTCCCGCTGGTGGAAACGCTCACCTTCGCGAAATTCGGCCGTCACATCAGTCGCCCCGCCGGCGCGGAGACCCTTCTCGACGGCCTCGTTGATCCACTCGGCGAACATGGGATTCGCAAAGCCGGAAAGTTTGGCGTTCGGATCGTCCTGTGCGAGAGGCTTGATCTCGGCGAGACGCTTTGCCACCGCATGAGCGATCGCGTCGCCGTGACGCGGAACAACGATGGTCGATGTGCAAATACAACTGCGGCCCGAGTTGGCCGAGACGGACTCCACGATGGTGTCGATGTATTTCTCCCAGTTGTCGATCTCGTCTTCGCCGATGAGGAATTTCGAATATCCGGTGCCGTGAACCTCGATGCGCTCGTCGTTCTCGTATTGCTTCACCGTCGAGTCATCACCAAAAAGCATGACCCGTCCGGCGCGGCGGATAATGATGCCCGATCCCTCATGCTGGGTGGGGTAAAGGCTGAAGGCCTCGGCCGGAGCACCCGCCTTGATGAAAGCCTGAATGATGCGCCAGGGAGTCCACGGCTCCTCCCGGCCCGGCTTCAGGAGCACAGGAACCTTCATTGCAATGGAAGGGATCCAAAGAGCGTTGACCGCGGGCGAGTTACTGGGAAGAATCACGGCGAGCTCGTTGGTCGTCGCCGAAAAACTTACGGGAGCTCCCCCCTGTTCTCCATAACCCTTGTCGAGCACCGCCCAATCGAGGCCGCGGGTGAGGCCGCGGAAAATGGTGTCGATGTCCGCAAAAATGCCGCCGAGGCGCTTCATGTTCATGCGGATGAGCGCATGAGGGAGGCCGCTCGTCGAGGCGAGGGAAAGCACATAATCCTCCGGGGTCTGCATCGCGCCCTCGGTGCCCACAGGGAGGGCATCATTCAGGAAAATCTCTCCAGCCTTTTTGGTGATCTCGACGAGTTCCTGACAGGAGAACTTCTTCAAGGCCGCACGTGCCGTCCCCATTTTGTGGAGATCGTATTTGATCATGTCCGCGCAGGCGAAACTGATCTCGGCGGCCGCTTCGTCCGTGCCCAGCTTTGGCACGGTTTGCACGTCCAGAGATTTGTGGACCCGGCCCTGACGGAGGATGGGAATGTGGGGAGCGCTCATGCTTGCCTTTGAATGGGAATTAATAAACGCCTTCGATCACCTTACCGGTCAACGCGCCAAATGGACGCACATCTCCGACTCCATCCCAGGGATGTTTCGCATGCGGATGACGGCGGATCGCCTCGTCGCGCTCCAGAAAGCGTGGCATAAAGAACTCGTGAGTCAGCGTGGTGAGTTCAACACGACCGTATTCGCCATAACCTTTCGTGATCTCGGTCTTCTCGGGATCAACGATGCGGAGCACCGCGCGCGGCTGGGGCGCGTAGTACGTCACACTGTAGTTGTTAGCTTTCAATTCTTCGGGAACCGAAACAGCGAGGCCCATGAGCGTGTTGCCATAGGTCGGCACGAACTGGGCCTTGTCCTCGAGAACTTCCTCCTGAAGGAAGCGGACATACTCGGGAGTCATCGAGGTGCCTCCGCAGAAGCAGCCCTTGATGCCATGGCTTGAGATGGAGATCCGCTCACCGATAGAGGCGAGAAGGCGCGGTGTTGTGAAGATACACTGGATGTCGCGGTGCTTGATGATCTCTACTGCCTGCTCCATGACGTGCGCCTGGTAACGCTCAGCTTCCTCATAGGCTTTGCGGGCGATCACCTTTTTGACCCAGCGGGGATCACAATCGACGTGATAACAACTTCCTCCGCGATAGTTGGCAAGGTGCTCCACGGCAAGACGAAGACGACGCGGCCCGGTCGGCCCGACCATGATCCAGTTGCCGCCTTTGGGGAAAAACTCATCACTCAACTGATGGGAGAACTGCTCATAGTCATGCTTGTAGTCATCCCACCCGACACGCTGTTTCGGAAGACCTGTTGTCCCGCCTGTCTCAAAGACATTAAAGGGCCGTCCCTTGAAGGCATTTGGGACAAAACGCTCATTCTTCTCATCGCGAAGCCACTCGTCCTGAAAGTGGGGGAACTTCACGATGTCCTCGTAACTCTTCACTTCCTCGCGAGGATCCCAGCCAACGCTCTTCTTCCAATCAAGCCAGAAAGGGCATCCGGTTTCATCACTGAAGTGCCACGTCATCATATCGCGGACACGTTCGTCGAGTTGTGCTTTGGCTTCGTCTGAGGTCATGGGATAGCAGTTTAGCGGGTAGCTGTTTGGCGGTTTAGCGTTGTAAAAGCTGGGAGGGTTGGATAGAAGACCTGACAGGGTCGGGGTGAAAATCACACGAAAAACTTACGTATCGTGTCGTCTCCCGGTTTCTTCGTCATGAGAGAAACCAGCACGAGTGAAAGAGCGGAGACGGCGATGATAAGAGCCACAGGCATTAAACCGAAGATGAGAGTCTCGTCGCTTGCCGCACCCGCCGGTTTTGCAGCGATGATGTCACGATAAAAGAGGATACTCCATACCAGCACCGTCGAAATCACGCAGGCGAAGGCACCGGCTGCCGTGGTGCGCTTCCAGTAGAGGGCGGCAACGATGAGCGGGAAGAGTCCGGCAAAGCCGCTGAAGCACCAGACCCCCAGATCGAAAACCTGGGCGCTGTTCATCAGGGCGAGCGCGAGCAGATAGGTGCAAGCGACCACGGCGAGGATAAATCCCCGCGCAATCCAGATCTTCTGCGTGTCAGAGAACCGGTCCGCGCCGAATTTACGCACGACAACATCGTTCGTGAACATCGTACCGAGGCACATGAATTGGGAGTCGAGCGACGACATGATCGCCGCCAGTACTCCCGCACCGACGAGTCCAGTAAGGACATGCGAATGGACGAGCTGTCCGACCATGCGCCCGAGGACTGAGTTCGGAGATTGTCCCTCGCCAAGCGGCCCCAGGTAGGCCGCCGCCCAGATCCCGATCAGAATACACGGCAGCCACACGATCATGATAAAGATCGGATGAGCAACGACGGTGAGCTTGAAACTTTGTGCGCTTTTGGCGGTCAGCCAATGCTGGAAAAGATGCGGAAACATTCCAACCGAGAGCGGTACGAAGGCATAGCTCAGAAACTCAAGTTTGCCCATCATGCCTTCGCGGGAAAGTCGTGGAGAGGAAAAATCACTCGCGGCAACACTCTCGGTCGCTTCCCTGAGACCTCCAAGGCTCTTTGAGATCATGTAAAAGGCGATTACTCCGGTGACCATGAAGACGATGGTCTGAAAGGTGTTCGCCCACACCGCCCCGCGAAGACCGCCGAAGAAAACGTAGAAGAGCACGATGAGACAAATGACCCCGCTCCCGAGCCAGGGCGGAATTCCACCGCTCAGCGGATGAGGATTTCCATTCGGCAGAGGCGGCATCGGAAAGGCATCGGGAAAGAGCCCCGCCGTGGTCGGCTGGATGAATTTGCCGGCGGCGATCACTCCCACGAGGAGGTAGGGAATGACGAGAAGCACAAGGATGGGAAAGAGAAGGTAGCCGAGCCCGGGGGACTCGAACCGATCGCGGAAAAATTCGCACTGGGTCACGTAGCCGTTTCGTTTTCCGATCGCCCAGAGTTTGATTCCGACCGCAAAAAAGACCGCTGAGTGCATCAAACCGGACCATGAGGCCATCAGGCCGTAGACACCAATACCGTTTGAATAGGCCTTCGCCGTTGACCCGACGATGGCAAATCCTGTCATCGTCGTTCCGAAGATCGACATGAGGAGGAGAAATGAGCCGACGGACCGGCTCACGACAAAAAAGTCGGCGCTGGTGCCTTTGAAAACGCGATTACTCAGAATCCCCAGGCCGATGAGCAGGGTGAGATAGCCAACGAGAATATAAAAAGTGGTCATGTCGTTTCTCCCTGACAAATACCGAAAGCACCTTTCACCTCCCCTCGCCCTCCTCCGCCCAGGACTCGGTCCGGTGCGGCCAGGCGAAGCGGTTCACCAGAGCCCAGAATACGGCGCAAGCGATAGAGTAGAGGGCGTGATAACCAAGTCCGGCGGGAATGAATCCCAGCCATAGGCTCTTATTGTCCCAGTTCCAGGTGTCGTGATGTAAAAGCACCAGAATAACGAAGACTACAATCGCCACTTTCGCACTCATCAGGAAGGTCGAAGGGGTGCCGCGAGAGACACCCCTTCCGTCACGCGAATTCAGGGTTTCCCGTAGGCGTAGAGGTGGGTCTGCGTCATCACGTAGAGTGTGCCATTGGCCACGACGCAGGTTGAGTAGATCGGAGCGGGATAGCTGATCGTGGAGAGTTCCTCGTATTCCTTTCCGGCCTTGAGAACAACGAGTTCGCCGTCTTCGTTTCCGAGGAGAACCTTGCCGTCAACAACGAGAGTCGAACTCCAGATGTGTGAAAGCGTATCGTGCTCCCAGTACTTCTCGCCGGTCTCGGCATCGAGACAGAAAAGGCGACCGGAGTAGTCCGCGATATAAACCAGCCCGTCAGCGATCGACGGGGTCGAAATGGAGCGACCAAGCTCTTTGAATTGCCAGACGACGGCGTCGTCACCGGTGCCTTTCGAAGGATCGATACAGGTGATTGCTCCGACACCCTCACCGTGCTCCGGATCCTGTCCGATCACAGTGTAGACCTTGTTATTGTAAACGGCGGGCGAGGAAATGATCTCGGAAGGCCCGGGATAAGTCGCATACTTGATTGGCTCACCCTTGTCATCGAAGCGGTATTCATTCGGGCAGCAATTGACCTTCCAGAGTTCCTTCATCAGGTGAAATTCCTCATCACCGTCCTTCTCGACGTCGAATTCGTTCGCGTGGAAACCGTAAGTATAGCCATCACCGGCACCAAAAATGACGGTTGGGACCCCGTTGATCTCCGCATAGGCGGGAGAAGCCCAGTTGCAATGCATGATCCTCTCACTGATGCCGCTTGCCTCTTCAGCCACAAGCTTCCCGGTTTCTTTATCCAGGGCAATCAGGGTCGGCGCAGTCGGCGCGGGGATGTTGATGTGCGACCAGTCCACACCATTCGAGGTGCTCGCGAAGATCTTGTCTCCAGCGAGAACGACGGAACTGGAGGTGATATTGTGCGGGAAAACCCCCAGCTCCGAGCGGATGTCGTAACCCCAGACGATATCGGCACCTTTTTCGCCCTTGTCGACGGGCTCGGCGGTTTCAAGTTTTTCCAGACCTCCAACCCAGTATTTCTGCTCTTCCTGAAATGGACCGTCGTTACCGTCGCTCATTCCGTAGGTATCGAGACAAATAATCTCTCCGCGATTCGTGACGACGTAGCCGAACTTACCGTCGAGAAGAATGGAGGAACAGATACCGAGATACTCCCAATCGGAGACCTTGCCTGCCTCGAGCTTCGGCACGCTGAACTGCCAGTTGAGTCCGCCGGTCTTCTCGTCGAAGGCCATGACGATGCCGTAGTCGCCTTTCACCGCTTCGATGCGGGGCTCCTCGTTATTGGTACCAACAAAGACCTGGCCCTGATAGATCGTCGGAGTTCCGTAGGCCTGCGAACCGAGTTTGGCAACCCACTTGGCTCCCTTTGCACCGGCGATCTCGCCCTTGTCGTCGACCTCGCCCGAGGTGATGTCGATGGAGACGCCTTTGGCGGGAGAAATCATGTTCTTCGACCCGTTGCGCCCCCACTGCAACCATTCACCTCCGCTCGGGTCATCTTCGGCGGCGAGGACCTTGACGTCGACCTTGGCATTCTGCGGCGCTACGGACGCCCCTTCCTTCGCCGGTGCGGTAGCGGGCGCTGCAGGAGCCTCCGGTGTGGCCGGTGCCTCAGGAGTCGTCTTGGTGGCGCGCTCGCAGGAGACCGCAAAAAGGGCTGCTGCCGCCGTCATAGCGATTAACTTGTCGATGGATTTCATGGATTGGATCAGATGCAGGGGTTCGGTTGGCGGAGTCCTTGAATCAAAAATTATTCGTTCGGCGTCACGGTGAGGTTGTCGATAAAAACACTCTTCTGAGCCTGGGGCGAGAATCCGTAGACTCCGGGCGCACCCATCGGGTAGGCATGCTTGTGCTCGGCTTCCAGGGTCCATGCCTCGGGCTCGGGCTCGCCTTTCTTCCAGGCCTTCGCGCGCACCACACCCGACCCGTCCGGAGCGACATCGACCCGCGTCTTAAGTGTGTACCACTGGTTCGCCGAGATCGGGAACGGAGCGTTCTTACTGAAGTGCTCGTGGTTCGAGCTGACTTCCAGCACGTTTGAGTTGCCGACAAGAGCGATGATGTAGCGCTGGTTGATGAGACCCACGACCGACTTGATGCGGCGGTTTCCGTCGGTCATGACATCGGCCTGCACGGTGTAGTTCTTCAGGTTCGGGTCACCGATGAAGGTGAGACCACGCTGGAAAAGCACGGAGTCGAGCGTTTTGGCGAGGACCTTGTTGCCGTCCTTCTCACGGATGTCCCACTTGAGGCGGGCACCGATCCACGGGAGCGGAGGATGGCCGAACTTCACCTTGTCGAGCGGATGCTCTTCGGGGAGCTCGAAACTGTCGAAGTTCTGCGAATAGGGCAGCGTCTTGGCGACCCGTCCGCGGAGAATTCCGCTGAGTTCCCCGGAGGTGGCCTTCCAGGCACCGGCCGATTCTTTCGCGCCCTCGGCAGCCGAGATCGTGTTCCCTTCGAAGGTCGCATCCATCGTCGACTTCACGCGTGCGGTCGGCGGGATAAAAGTGGCCCACTCCGCCTTGTCGACGGTGCCGACGTGGTTGCCGGCGGCATCGAGAGAGAGAAGTTTGATCGACTGGGAAACGCCCGGGAAGATGAGGATGTCCGAAGGCACGGGCAGCAATTTGGCTGGTGCACCTGGCGTCGGACGGGCCTCCTCGGGGGCCTTGGCCCACTTGATTCCGGTGTTCTTGATCTCGAAGACATAGAGCTTTTCGGAGGTGTGGACATAGACCCGGCCGCTGCAGATCATGGCCGAGCCGTAGCAATTGCCTTCCAGTTTCACCTTATGGAGCACCTTGGGCTCCGCCCCCGTCACGTCGATGATGTTGAGATCGCCGGGCGAAGTCGTCACGTAGAGCTTTCCATCGGCATAGACAGGCGACGCGAAGAGCTGTTCGTTGGCGAGTTTGAGTTCCCACAGGACCTTGCCGTCATTCGCATCGACACAGATCATCAGACCCGTTTTGTCCATCTGATAGACCTTGCCATCGTGGACGAGAGGCGAGCAGTTGAATTGCTCAAAAGTGTAGCGCCAGGCTTCGGCTTCGGCCGCCAGCTTCGGAGCACCGCCCTGACCTTCCTCCACTTCACCGAGCTTTCCATCCAGCTCCGTGGGGAATCGGATCGCATAAAGGCGGCCCGTCTCGGTCGTATCCATGTTTTCGGCTCCGTGAATGCAGATCACTTTGTCCTGATAAACCACGGGACTGGAATTGATCCCGCCCTTGGAGACCTGAAAGCGCCACAGCGGAGTGCCGTCTCCCACATTCACGCAGACGATGTTTCCACAGCCGGTTCCGGCGTAGAAAACCCTGCGCCCGTCAACCGTCGCAAGAACCGGAGTGCTGAAGGAGCTGTCCTTGAGATACGGAGGTCCTACTCCGGGAGTCGAGGACCAGAGCAGCTCACCCGTGTTCTTGTCCATTCCAAAGAAGCGGTCGCGGGCCGGACCATCGGCACCCCAGTAGCTCGTCACTCCGCGAACGATCGCGATGTCGCCATCGATCACCACCGCACCGGCACGACCGTTGGGAAAGGTGAGGCGGCCGAAGCGCTCGACGAGGGAATGATACCAGACCGTTTCCCCGTCGGGATTGAAGCAGTAAACTTCCCCATAGGTGTTCATGAGGAAGATATTGCCGGAAGCCGGATCTACCGTGGGTGAGCCCACCGTGTAGCGGCTGTAGGCCGTGTCGGACATGAAGTCCTGCGTTTCGCGCTCCCAGATGACCTTACCGGTTTTTTCATCGCGAGCCTGGAGCACTTCCATCACCTCGGCTCCTGTTCCCCGGTAACCCCAAGAATAAATCCGCCCCTTGAAAATCACCGGCGTGCCGCGACCGGCAATGGCATCGGTCCAGACAGGCACTTCATTGAATTCATAGCCCTCGTAGCTCTCCAGGCTTACCCCGGTCTGGAGCGGACCGCGCCAATTAACCCAGTTTCCCTGATGGATATCTCCCTCCTGAGCTGAGAGAAACGAGGAGTAGACAAAAAGCGCAAGACAGACACTGAAGAAGGGTTTCATAACGGGGGAATTCCGGACGGTTCCAGACTGAGTTGAAAGTAAAGAAAGGTCCAAGAGGTGCAAAAGGTATTTGTGCATTAATCGCGTAAATTAGCTGCCCTTATCAGGCGCACCACCAAATCCCTCCCAATGGCATCTTTTCTGTTAAAAATTTCCCCAATCATTAAAATTGCTAATAGATCATGATCCTTCTCGCCCGCCTCTGCGATTTATGTCACAATCTCCGGCAGTAGCCGCCAACCTCTTAAACGATGCATCTCGTGAATCCTGAGACTGAAGCATCCGGCAAAGTGACCGGCGATCCTCGAACGGAGGATTTTACCAGCCTGGTACACACGCATCACCGTGATCTGCTCGTCTATGCGGTTTCCCTCACCCGCGACACCGCCACTGCCCGGGATATTGTTCAAGAGGCCTTTATCGTTGCCTACGAAAAGCGGGAGGTCTTTGACGTAACCCGCGATTTTTCCACCTGGATGCGAGGTATCGTTCGAAACAAGTGGCGTGAATGGCTGCGCAAGAATCGCCGCTACGATCTGAGCGATAACGAACTTGCCCGGATTGATCTTGATGTCGCAGCCTGGCAGGCCGTCAGAAGAAATGACGAAAACAGCCTTTTTGACTCTCTGGAGCAGTGCCTTGAGCTTCTCCCGGCGAATCTGCGGGAAACCGTTAATGCCTATTACTACGAGGGCCGAAACGGGGATGAAGTCGCCGACGTCCTTCATGTCGCTCCGGCCGCAATTCGAAAGAGACTTCAGCGGGCCCGCAGCCTTCTGAAGCAATGCCTCGATCGAAAGCTTGCCGACACGACCCAACCTTCACCATCATGAATACATCTCTCGACGATCCTCTTCCCGCAGCAGAGCGGTTCATCGACGCCGCGCTCACTGAGCACGCCCGGCTCGGACCGGACGAGTTTGACGACGAACTCGTCCACCGGATATTGCTTGCCACCGTCAATCGCAACCAAACGAGCCACCGCGATACCAAACAGGCAACCCGGGATTGGCGGATGTGGATGACGGGGGGCGCCGTGGCGGCAGCGCTCGTCGGACTTATCCTGGTGGCTCTCTCCACCTTCAAAATGGATCGGAACGAAAGACAATCCGATGAATTCAGGTTTCTAGTCAGATCCGGCACAAACCCGGAAAGCAAGGAAAGGTCGATCGACTCACCAGCTCCGATCCGGGAGGCTGAACCCTATCGTGTCCCGCTGGCTCTCGTTGCGCCTGCTGCGGGAGGCGACATAGATCCCTCCCGACTCTGGGGGAACTTTGAATTGATCACGGCACCTGACTCTTCTTTTGAATTACCACCTACCGACAGGAGTTGGATTCGACAGGAGAGTTTCCGCATTACCGCCGACCGTTCCCACATTTCTGACGACCGCCTCGCCTATGAAGGCAACGTGGTGGTTGAACATCCGCTCTTCCGTATCGAGGCGAGTCGCGTTTCCGTTTACGTCCGCGGGGAATCCAAGCCAGCCGGCTCACAACCTCTTCTCGCCGAACAAGTGAAAGTCACCCAGCAGTCTCCCGGTCGTTTTGTGATGGCTGAAAATCTGAGCTTTGATCCGATCTCTGGGAAAATCACACTCACCGGAGTGAAAGTTTTCCAAACCGCAGAGGGCAAACTCCGCTCTTTCCCGGCCGGTGATCGGCTGGTTCTCGACGGAGAGCGATTCACCGTCGAGAGTCCGCCTCTCATCATGAAATACGCCTCCCCTACCCCGGTCAGACCCTGAGGCAGGATTTCACCATCTGATATTCCCCGGTCACAGCTCGGTGATCCGCAGGTTGCGATACCAGGTTTTGTCTTTGTGATCCGTGATCATGATCCTGCCCTTGCCCGGAGCAAAACCCGCCTTCTCTTTGAACTTACTTTCGGCCAGTTTGGCTTTCCAATCATCGGATGCGGTATCAGCCTCGCCGACAAGAACGCCGTTGAGCCAGTGCTGGAGTTTCCCCCCTTTGGCGACAATGCGGCTCTGATTCCACTCCCCCGGAGATTTGACGGGCGTTTTCACTGCCGGTGCCTGAATGTCGTAAAAGGAGGCAGTGAGGCGTTTGGCCCCGTTCTTTGCGTCAGGATGCTTGTTATCGTCGAGCATTTGATACTCGATTCCAAGCCACTCCTTTCCTCCCACCTGGGTGACCCAGTACTTCACTCCATTGTTTCCGCCTTCGGCCAGCTTCCATTCCCACTCGAAATCAAAATCGGTGTATTCCTTCTCCGAGATCAGATTTCCTCCCTCGCCATCCAATTGCAGGACGCCGTCTTTAATGCTCCATCCCGCCCCGGGTGTCTTTCCGTCGAGACCGGTCCAACCGGCAAAGCTTTTGCCGTCGAAAAGGGAAACCGATGAGTTGGATGAGGCGCTCCCTCCGCCTCCCGTGTCGCACGATGGAAGGCAGAGGACAATAGCAAGGGCGCAAGCAAAGATGGGGGTTTTCATTTTGGCGGAATACTAGGACCGATGACTACCCCCGGTCAAGAGACGTGATTCCAATCGGGGAACCGGGTGACCACGAAAACTAATCAGCGTCCGCGGACTCCATTCCATCCCCTTCTTCGATCCTCCTGCGAATCGCGACTTTGTCGATGCGTTGCCGGTCCATGTCGACGATCTCGAATTCGAACTCTCCCGCAGAAAACGACTCTCCCTCATCCGGCAGGCGATCAAGGCGGTGGACAATGTAACCGGCAAGAGTTTGGAACGGTTCTTTCTCGGCCTCGGTCAATTCAGAAAACCCGGGGATGGCCTCTTCGACCACATCGATCTCGATCAAACCGTCAACCAACCAGGCATTCTCCGCCGTCTCCCGCATGCCGGGACGATCCGAGTGCAGGGCGCCCGGGCGAAGTTCTCCCACCACTTCCTCCACGATATCCTCCAGGGTAATCAATCCCCGAACCGTACCGAACTCGTCCGCGACCAGCGCCGCCCCCATTGGCGAATGCCTGAGGGTATCCATCAGGGAAAGTGCGGTCTGGTTTTCGGACACAAAAAGCGGCTCGTGACATATCTCACCCGGCAGTTTCGGAAGCGGACCGGCAAGATTGGCAAACAAGCTTCTGAGAGACACCAGACCGAGAACTGCATCCCGATTCTCCTCATAGACAGGAAAAACAGTCTGATCAGTATCGACTACCAGAGGCCAATAGGATTCAACAGGGGCGTCGTGAGGAAGGAAGACAACGAGAGGCCTGGGTCTCATGACCTCTTCCGCGAGGACATCACGAAGGTCAAAGACTCCCTCCACCATCTCGGATTCCTCGCGACGGACCATTCCCGTGACAATCCCCTCCCGCAGAATCACCTCGACATCGTCGACCGAGGCATCGGCCTCACCCGCAGGACGTTTCCCGAAAAGCCGCAGCACAAGCCGGGTGCTCAGTTCCAGAAATGAGACAAGAGGCTTCGCCGCACTCGACAACAGATCCATGGGCCGTGCCATCCCCGAAGCAATCGCCTCCGGAAATCTCATCGCGAGGCCTTTCGGGACAAGTTCACCCACGACCAGGGAAACGTAGGTGATGATTGCCACGACGAAAACAAAGGCAATCCGCTCGGCGTAAGGCACAAGCGCCGGGATCTTCTCAATCACCGGTGAAACGTAAGGGGCAAGACTGGCTCCCCCATAGGCACCCGCGAGCACCCCCACAAGAGTAATTCCCACCTGAACCGTGCTAAGAAAGCGTTCGGGATTTTCACCCAGTTTCAAGGCGAGGCGCGCCCCCTTGCTCCCTGCATCAGCGAGCCTTTTGAGACGGGTGCGCCGAGCCGTGATCAACGCAATTTCCGCCATAGCGAAAACCCCGTTGAGAACCAGAAGCGCAAAAATTACGGAAACCTCAATCACAAGCGGAATATTCCTCGTCCCGCTCCCCGTAAAGTCAAGTGAACCGGGAAAACCCGGAAAGGGTGGCACGGACGGTGGAATAATTTGTTTAATTCCACAAAATCCACTGGCGAAGCGGTTGAATTTTTCGCATCCTGCCCCTCGTGAAAGCAATCCCCATCCCCTCGCTGGTCCTCATCGTCGCTTCCTGCCTTTTCATCCTCTCTCCCAACCGGGACGGGCAGGGTGCCTCTGATTCCCCGAAAAAGAAAACAGAAAAGAACGAGGAAGCCGCCAAGCCCTCGCGGCGAGTCAAAGGTGAATCCCGTCAGGAAAACAAAGCTCTCCAGGAACTTCGCGAGTCGCTTGAGAAGTCCCGCGCGGAACTTGAACGGACCCGGGAAAGCCTGCACGAGGCGCACAAGGAACTCGGCTCAAAAGCCGAAACCATTTCCACGCTTGAGGCGAAGCTTTCTTCGGTCACTGCACAGTTGGAAAAAGCCCGCGAAGAATTGAAGAAATCCGGCCCGGCCGCTGATACCCTTGCAAAACAGGAGCGCCAGCTGGAAGCCGGACGTAAAAAGGTGGCTGAGCTTCAGGCGGAAATAAAAGCACTCGAGAAAAAGGCAACTACCGCAATCGCCGCGGCGAAGGATTCCGCAAAGGCAAAGCAGCCCTCAAAGGCGATGGCCTCGAAGGCGGAAGTCCCGAAAAAGACCCCCGCCTCCTCCAAAACTCCGGTCATCGAACCGATTTCCTATGATCTTGCCAGTGCCGTAAATTACCCGGAACGGGACCGGGCCCTTAAAGAGGTTGCTGAAGCACTCAAAAAATCTCCTAAAGCCAAAGTCGAGATCATCGGCCACGCCGACGACTCGAGCTACGCGGAGACCAATGAGGATGTCAGCAACAATCGCGCGAAATTTCTGGCGGCTTATTTTGTCATCAACGGAATTCCCGAAGAAAGGATTCTTGTCAAAGGATTGGGAAACACCGAGCCACTCAAGGGTCAGGCGAACCGCCGCGTCGAGATTACAATTCTTCCGTAATCTCTCTTTTCCACGACAGCCCAATCATTTCACCTCCCCTTCCTTCTGGATTCGGCGAATCTATTATCCACTTATGACACCCTCCTCACGAATCCGTCTCGCTGCTCTCATGGTCTTCCTCGGGATCTCTCTTGGAGCCTTCGGAGCTCACGGTCTGGCTGACCGCCTCGAGGCAACCGGACGCCTCGACAACTGGGAAACGGCCACGCTCTATCATCTGATCCACGGTCTTGCTCTCTTCGTGATCGCTCTGCTTCCCGGCCGCCCCCTCGGTTACTTCTGGTTCCTCGCGGGAATCATTCTATTCTCGGGCAGTCTTTATGCTCTTGCCCTCACGGATGTAACAAAACTGGGAGCCATCACGCCGCTGGGAGGGGTCTCCTTCCTGGTGGGATGGGCACGCTGGATTTTTCATCGAAACGCATCTTAATATCTTGTGTTCTATAAATCCCTCACTTATACGAAATGAGAATTTTCCTAACCCTGCTCTTTCTCGCCCTCCCTGCCGCCTCGCAATCCCAGGAACCCGGTTGTTATGAACTGCGGACCTATTTCGCGGCGGAAGGGAAACTGGAAGCGCTTCACTCCCGCTTCCGTGATCACACGGTCAGTCTGTTTGAGAAGCACGGAATGACCAATTTTTTCTATTGGGTTCCGCTCGAAAACCCGGACAACCGCCTCATTTACCTCCTCGGTTATCCGGACAAGGCGGCCAGGGAGACCTCCTGGAAAACATTCCTCGAAGATCCCGAATGGCAGTCGGTAAAAGCGGACTCGGAGAAGGACGGTAAACTCGTCGCTAAGGTCGAAAGTCTCTTTCTCACGCCGACCGATTACTCGCCGAAGAAGGTCGAGCTTTCCCGGGAAGGCCCCCGTCTCTTTGAAATGCGTCGGTATACCACCCTTCCCGGGAAGTTGCCCGCACTCGACAACCGCTTCCGGGATCACACCGTCGCGCTCTTCGCCAAACACGGAATGACCAACCTTACTTACTTCCACCTCGACGAAGGCCAGGAAGGAGCCGGAACAACCCTGCTTTACTTCCTCGCCCACGATTCGGCCGGGTCTCAAGCCGCGAGTTTCGACGCTTTTCGGAGCGACCCGGAGTGGATCGCCGCTCGCGATGCTTCCGAAAAGGATGGAAAACTCCTCATCGACAAAGGCGTGGTATCCACACTCCTCAACCCGACTGACTATTCTCCCGTGAAGTAGATTTCACTCAGACCAATCCGCGCCCATGACCCAGCCCAAGCTTGTTGCCTTCTCCGGCAGCACCCGACAAGGATCCTACAATACCGCCATTCTAAAGGCAGCCGTCAACGCTGCCTCGGAAGCCGGAGCGGAGGTTGATCTACTGGATCTTCGGGACTTTGAACTTCCCCTTTTTAATCAGGATATTGAAGCCGGAGGCGGCCTCCCCGAGGCCGCACGACAGCTCAAAGCAAGGTTCCGGCGCGCGGATGGCTTTATCCTGGCGAGCCCGGAATACAACAGCGCCTTTAGCCCGCTGTTGAAGAATACGATAGACTGGTGCAGCCGGGCCGAGTCCGATGACGAAGCTCCACTCGCCGCCTACGCCGGCAAATGCGCCCTGCTTCTCAGTGCTTCACCGGGAGCCCTCGGAGGTTTGCGGGGACTCTACAGCCTCCGAATCCTGCTCCAGAACATTCAGGTCACGGTTTACCCGGAAATGCTGTCAGTTCGGTCCGCCCATCAGGTCATTGGAGCGGACGACAACCTCACCGACGCCCAATGGTCAGCAAAAATCAAAAATCTCACGGAGGCTTATGTCTCCTTCGCCGGAAAACTCGCCGGCTAAGATGAACCCGGCGGAGGCCGGCAACCCGCAAGGGTCGGCCGCACCGTTACCCGACAAAAAAGCCGGAGCGGCAGCTCCGGCTTTTGCGCAAAATTGAAGGGAAGGTCCGGTCCACAACGACCGGCATCCCAACGATCAACTACTCTTTCTCTTTGCCGTCCCACTCGGGGTACTCGAGCGGTTTATCATCTTCCTTCCAGCCACCGAAATCGGCACCTTCTTCGATCCACTTGGTGACAAGGGCGATCTCCGCCTTAGTCCACTGGGGAGCCTTGCCTTCCGGCGGGTAGTGGTATTCGTCATCGAGAGGAAGATTAACAACCTGAATAATGCGGCTGTCGGCGGGTTTTCCGGGAACGATGAACTTTACACCCTCTTCACCTTCCGCAGCGGAGAGCGATTCGGCATTGGTAAAAACATAACCTCCCTTGGGTTTCACCTTCCGGCCGGGACGGTCGGGGCTTTCATGCTCGGGGCGGTGGCATTGCACACAACTCGCTTTGATGAGCGGATAAACTTGTTTTTGAAAATCAACCTTGTCCTGGGCGGAAGTGCTCAGAACCGGGAGAACGAGGCCGACAAAAGCGGCAATCAGAGTATTTTTTCGCATATTCAGGTTTGGGGTTGCTCTTAGGGCTGCAAAATATAGACGAACTGCCGTTGACTTCAATTCCCAAATACCCGCACATCCGGCCCCGGATACGCCCCCTCGGGGCACCACTCCGGGCGGCCGGGAGCTACCGCTCCCGTGCGCTGCGGGGATCATCCCCGTGCGCGAGGGCGCCGATATAGTTGACGAACATTTCGATCTCTTCGTCCGTAAGACGGGAGGTCATCTCGACCATCTTCACTCCGTAGAGGTCACCCTCACTCGCACCGCGCTTTCCATCCCGGTAATTCTTCAACTGCCTGATGAGATAGCTCCGGTTCAGGGAAATTAACTGGGCACTGTGAAACACGACTTCCCCTTTCCCATTGTAGCGATGGCATTCCATACACTCGTTGGCAAAGCGAAAGCGGGCAGTCTCAAGATCGACTCCAGCCAGCGGAGGCTCTGTCAGGATGATCGGCATTTCCGCCACTGTCGCCGCGGCTTCTTTGATCTGGGCGTCGCTTAGGGAGAGGGAAATCGCCCGCATCTGCTGCCCGGGGATATCTTCGGGATGGCTCCCGCGCTTACCGGAACGGAACTTCCCTAATTGCTCCTCGACATACCATACCGGTAGTCCGGTGATCGAGGGGCTGAAGAGTTCCTCCTTTCCCTCCCCGTTTACCCCGTGGCAGGCGGCACAAACCTGACCGTAGACCCCGGTTCCAACCGGCGGTCCGCTCGGTAGCGCGGCCAGATCATCTTCGCCACACGACACCAAAAGGGCGATGAACGGGAGATATAAGAGGAATCGCACAACGGGCGGGATCATCAGGCTTCACGGGTTGGACGCCCGAGCCGTGGTGACAGGACGGATCAGGTCATTGTATGCCTTTTCATCCAGAAAGAAGACATCCGGCGACCCTTCAATCTGGCCAAAATAGAGATTCGCAGCCGAGGGAGCGAACTTCACGAGATAGGTCACCTCCTTTGCTTCGTTGATCGCCGGATCGAGTTCACTGGTCACAATGTTGAACTGGGCACTGGGATTCTGCAGTGCTTCGTAGGCAGGACCAAGCGACAGATACCATCCGCTTGCGGTGAGCGAGCCGAGCCTGTCCCGCAGCCGCCGCGCTGCCGCGACGTCGAGTGTTTGTGTGACATCATCCCCGCTTCTCCAGGCCTTCCATCCATCGCGGCGATAATCGTAATCCAGCTTCAAATTCTCCTTGTCGGGTAGATCCCTGGTGATTGATCGAAGGTGAATCGGATTAAACGAGAGGACATTCAGAGACCGCCACTTGATCGGATGGGTCGGGATGACATTGATAAAGGTTGGATCAAGCTCGTAGACATAGGGTTCGCCCTCAAAGTTCGCGAAGAGTCGTTTTTCATCGTTGCCCTTCCATCCGAGGTTCAGAACCCGCGTCAGCTCCTGCACCTGACCCGGACTTCCATCCGGAAGCGGCTGTCCCGGAAAAACAAGCTTGAACCCGACCCTCCGGGCGGGAGGATTCAATCCAAACTCCGCCAGGTTCTCCGCCGTGTCCGAGACAAAATTCAGAATCGCCGCGTCATTAACCGCATCAACGAGTGAAGAAACTCCGGAAAAATTTGCCGGGACGAGTTTGTTGTTCAGTTTCACCTCCCAGAACGGAGTCTCGGAGCTCCGGTCCGCCTTCAGGTAGACAAGCGGATCTATCCGGCTCTGGACCGTGATTGTATCGAGATATTCCAATGGAATGCGGGCGAGCACTCGATCGCGCAAGTCGTTCGCGCTTCCGGGAAGCTTCGACAGAATGTCAGAGCGGAGCCGGAAAACAGCAGGGCGATCAGATACCCTCGCCTCCACAAGCGGCAGTCCTCCCTCCCCTCCCGGAACCTCCTTGAGGTAGATATTCAGGGGCTTCTCGACTCCGTAAACCTGCAGTTGCAGCACCGCCGATTTCTCAGGCAGTGGATTCGGGATCGCTTCATTTGCCTTCGCATCGATCACCACTTCCTCAATGCGAAGACCTCCGATCGCGGTGAGCAACCGGTCGAGCGCCTCCCGATTAGCCCAGGTATTCAAGGGCTGCACAAGCGCCCAGTCCTGTTCCGGAGGAGTAATCCGTCGCTGCAACGCCATTTCCCCCTTCGCCTGACGGATCACGAGTTGAACGACCGTCTCGACCGGAGCCCCGAGAATGCGGCGATCCCGAAGCGCCTCGAGCGGACTCTCGAGCCAGGGGCGGGGATTACCGTCGACAACAAAAATGTCGCTCTTCCCGCCTTCGCGCCTGGCATAGACTGACTCGGCCCGGGGAGCCTCCAGACCAAAGACCACCGTCTCGCTGAAGTTAACCTTCCCTTCGCCTTTCCCGGATCCGGAAAGCGTGACCTTGATCGCCTCTTCGCCACTCACGCCCACTTTCTCAGGACTCAATTCCCCATCGCCGGGAACCAGTGTATCGACCACATTGAGATGATTGATTTTGTCGAGAATGCCAAGGACAAGCCCCGCATCGACCCTGTCCTCCTCGGGTTCCGAGAAGAACCAGAATCCCTCCCTTCGGATCAGCACCGTTTTTGTCGTTCCCTTTTCGACTTCGATCCGTTCAACACTCTCCGGATCAAGCCGAATGAGAACGTTGGCCAGCGCCGCCGCTTTCCGGCCGGTCTCAGGCTGACGCTCCAGGACAGCCGTCACGATCGCGAGAACGATGACGGTCAATCCGAGAAGGGCAGTCGTGGTGAGTCTCATGTCAATTCGGTGGCAACTATACCCGGCGTCGCATCCAGACGAATCCTCCCAGAATCATGGCTGCCCCTGGCAGGACCAGAATCACCAGCGTCTGGAGGAGCGCGACTTTGTCCGGACTGATATTGAGCGTAAAGAAAGTGGGCTTTCGCGGAGAAATGCCCATCAACTCTTCACGATTCATCACCCAGTTGATGGCCGCCATCGTAAAATCGGCGGAGACTTTTGCAGTGTTTCCGTCAGGTGAAATGAGGTTGGGATTACCCACGACGACAAGCCGCGAAGAGCCTTTGAGGAAATCAGGATCGCCGGGTGTTCCCTTTTGAACCGAACCGGCCGTAAAGACGGGTTCCGGCTGGCCATGGTCAATGTCGGGATTAAACGAGACCTCTTCCGCCTGAAACTCGGTTTCTCCCCAGAACCCGGCTGACGCAACCATCAGGGGAAGTGGACGAATGTTCTCGGCAAGGAGCAGGTCGTCCTCGAAAAGCACTTCAATCGACTGGGTTTGTCCCGCAAGGCGAACGGCAAGCGCGGACAAATCACGGGTCGGCCCCACGCCCGGGAGGAAGGAAACCGGGATGTCATAGGTTCGACGGGCGGCCACACCGGGAATACTGACGACGCTGAGGACACGATCACCCCTCGGTGCCACCCCGTGCTCACGCAGGAGAGAATTCAGATTCGGAGTCTCCGCATTCGGATCCAGGAAAATGACGAGACCACCTCGCATTTCGTTCCAGAAATTGCGCACGAGGCCCAGCTCCCTTTCCGTCAGATCCTCGGAGTTACCCGGAAAGAAAAGCGCATCGGCATCGTCCGGAATCTCTTCGCGTCCTTCCAGAGCAAGGCCTTCGAGACGGGCGTTTTGCGAGTTGGCGAGCGGTTGCAGTTGCGACGCGATCTGGACAAGTTCCTCGGCCCGGCGATCCCCGGTGATCAGATAGATTTTACGCTGACGCTGCTCGGTTACTTCAAGGAGCGCACTCGTCAGGACTTCCTCACCCTTGAATTCGACGACACGCCCGCTGTTGGAATCGCGGCTCACCAGTTCCTCAGCGCTGATGGTTTTGATTCTCCCGGACTCACCGAAGATCACGATCTGATCGCCGCCAAACTGGAGCTGATATTTGTCCTTCAACTCGGCCAGCCGCGCCCGGCTCCGACTCAGGTCGAGGAACTCGGCCGAAACCCGGTCACCACCAACCCGGTCATACTCCGCAACGAGCCCCTTTACCTCCGAATGCAGGTCCGAAGTCCCGAGAAAGGCCATCACGATATTTACCTCCGATCCAAGGCTTTCCAGATAGGTCCTCGTGGTATCCGAGATCGTGAATCGACGATTCTGAGTCAGATCCCAGGTGCTGTGGCGGCGGCAGCTGAGATAGTTCAACTGGGCGAACACCACCAGAATCAGGGCAATCTGCACGACCACCAGGGCAGCAGTCCGGTATCGCTCAATCCTTCTGCCCGCCTTCAGTATCCCCGACCCGGCTTCAGCCGTGTTGGATGTCCCGGGGGATTCTGTTTCTTTCTTCGCCATTTCCAAATTAAACAAACTATTCCCCTCAGACGCGCCACTTTCTCGATTCCAGGACGTGATGGGTCAGAGCCAGGAGCACCGCACTGAAACTCAGGTAATAAACGACCGGACGGCTGTCGATCAGCCCCTCGGTGAGAGAGTTCATATGCTCGGTCGTGGAAAAATAGGTGATCCCCTCGGTCCAGATCGAGCCGGGAACCATTCCGAAATACTGCAGGAATCCCAGAAAGTAGTGAAGCATCACAAAGACGAAAGTCACCATCGCCGCAATGAGCTGGTTCGTGGTTAAGGATGAAGCCAGGGTCCCGATCGCCACGTTGAAAAGGCCGACGAGAAACAGACCGAGAGCGCTGCCCCAGAACGCTCCGGAATGAAAGGCGGCATCTTCCCCGGTCACCAGATGGAAGAGAGGGAAGAATAGAAAAAGCGGGAGAATGATCACGAGGTAGACCACCATCGTCGCGCAGTATTTCGAGAGGACGACCTCTGCCGTCCTGACTGGTGCGGTAAGAAGGCCCTCGATCGTGCCCATTTTCCGCTCTTCAGCAAACAACCGCATCGTGATGAGGGGAAAAAGGATGAAGAAACCCATCCAGAACCATCCCGAGGAAAAGAGATTATGGACAAGGCTGCGGGTACTCACCCGCATCTGCATGGACTTGAGCATGCTGATAAAAAGCCAACCGTTCAGAAAGGTGAACAGCGCCACAAGGACATAGGCCAGCGGAGAGAGAAAAAAGGACCTCAACTCCTTGGTTAACAATATGTAAAATGCACGCATTCAGTCAATCAGGGCGGAGCCCGGACAGGGTCAGGTCACCGTGGCAAGAGGGTTCGATACTTTCACGTCGGCTGGTGACTCCTGTTGAAGGATATCGACAAAGGCGTCTTCGAGCGAGGCGGTCCGGCTCGCCAGTTCCCGAATCCTCCAGTTCCGGCTCTGGATCAATTCAAAGACTTCGTCCCGGACATCAAAAAGCGGATCCGTGGTGATGGAAAAGACGGCCCAGTCACCGCGTTCTTCGATCAACTTTACCTCAGTGACTCCCTTGATCGCCTCAATGCCCGTTTTCGCAGCGGCCGCATCACCGCTCATTTCTAGAAGGACTGACCCGGGCTTACGAAGTCGCCTGATGAGATTCTGAGGTGAGTCGGACGCACGAATCTGTCCCCGGTCGATGATGATGACCCGTCCGCAGGTCATCTCCACCTCCGAAAGAATGTGGGTGGAAATCAGAATGGTGTGCCTCTCTCCGAGCGTCTTGATCAATTCGCGCGATTGGCGGATCTGATTCGGGTCGAGACCGTTGGTCGGCTCGTCGAGGATGAGAAGATCCGGTTTGTTGACGAGGGCATCGGCAAGCCCGACCCGCTGCTTGTAGCCCTTTGAGAGGGTCGCGATCATCTTCCCCTCAACGCCGGTGAGACTGCAGGTCTCCATCGCCTCACCCACGGCAAAGCGGGATTCACGGTGGCCGAGCCCTTTGAGGCGGGCCCGGAAGCGCAGATACTCGTTAACCCTCATGTCAGGGTAGAGCGGAACGTTTTCAGGCATGTATCCGACCCGTCGGCGCACCTCGAGCGAATCCTCGTAAATGTCAAAGCCGGCCACGGTGGCAGTACCCTCCGAGGCGGAGAGGAAGCAGGTCAGCATCCGCAAGGTGGTGCTTTTTCCCGCCCCGTTCGGTCCGAGAAACCCGACGATCTCCCCTTTCCCGACTTCAAACGAAATCGAATCGACGGCAGTTCTGCCGCTGTAGCGCTTCGTGAGATTTCGGGCTTCGATCATTGACGGGGGTTATGAATACATGGCCGGAGCCTCTCAAGCAACCATGCAAATCAGAAACGCATTCTGTCCGGTTAGTCCAGATGCTCGATCTGGAGCTGGGGCTTGGCCTTCAGTGCCTCCGGGTCGATGCGATGCACCCAGACACTCTGCACGATGCCGAGGAGAAAGAGAATCACGATCGTAAACGTTCCGCCGTAGCTGATAAGAGGAAGCGGAATACCGGTGATCGGCATGATCAGGAGGTTCATTCCCACATTCTGATAGATGTGGGCAAAGAGCAGTCCAACGACTCCGACGACCATGAGTCTTCCCATCAAATCCCGACTGTAGAAGGCCACGTAGATGCACTGCAGCAGCAGCAGCATGAATCCCCCCAACATGAGAAGACTACCCCTGAAACCGTGCTCTTCGGCCAGAACGGGAAAAATAAAGTCGTTGATCGCGGTATCCGGCGAAATGAAGCCCTTGTTGTTGACCGTCTCAGGATTCTTAAATCCTTTCCCGCCCCAACCCCCGCTCCCGATCGCGAGCAGGTTGTTGTAGGCGCTGTAGGCCTCGGCAAGGACATTCACCTTCTTGCCCTGAAGCATCTCGATCTGGGTCGTGATCCGCTTCTTCTGGTAATCCTTCAGTCCGAAAAAGAAGGCGAAGGGAAGAAACATCGTGACCGTTAAAACGATCACAACCAGATAGCGAATCGGTATGTTCCCGATCAGGACCATGGCGCCATAGACCGGCACCCACACGAGAGCAGACCCGAAGTCCCCCTGAATCAAAACGAAGATAAACGGAATCCCGGCAATGATTCCCGTCACGAAAAGCCTCACGAAAGGGCTTCGGAAAATCGGGTGAATTTTGTGAAGGGTGCAAAGGGTCAGAGCAAGGGCAATCACCCCCCCTGCAATGGCCATCTGCGAAGGCTGCAGCAACACGGGACCAAGGTCCAGCCAGGCGCGCGTGCCGTTGATCTCGTCTCCAAAAAAGGTGGTATAAATCAGCGTGGCGGTCGCGGCAAGATAGAAAGGAATCCCCAGATAGCGGATCCACTTATAGTCAATCAGGCTGGCGGCGAAGAAGAAGACCAGGCCAAGCAGCATCCAGTAGACCTGGTCACGCCATTTATTGACCAGTTCCGGCTGCTCCCGCATCCAGCAGGCACTGTAGACGGCAAATACCCCGAAAATCATCAGGACGATGATGTTGGCGAAGAGCAGCCAGTTCAGGCCAAGGAATTTACGAAACAAAGGGGTCATACTTTTACTCCGTCAGACGGAACAACTCACGAGACGCCTCGTATAATCGTGTTCCGGTCGGTTCACCACGGCCTCAGCGCTCCCATATTCCAGAAGACGGCCCTGATGAATCACGCCGATATCATCGCCCAAATGATGCGCCACCGCAAGATCGTCAGTGACAACGAGGAGGGAGATCGCAAAATCTTCGCGAACTTGCCGGATCAGATTGATCAGCTCGGCCTGCTGGACCGCATCCAGACCGTCGGTATAGCTATGGCAGATGAGCAACTCCGGCCCCGGCAGCAGTGCCCGGGCGAGGGCAGCCTGCTGCCTCTCCACCGCATCAAGCTCGACCGGATAAAGATCCCTTACCGCCTCGGGGAGCCCGCACGCGATCATGACCGCCTCGATCCGGTGGTGCCAGTCAGCCCTTCCGGATCCGCGATACCATACACCCAGGACTTCGCGAAAGGCCTGATTGATCGTCAGATCCGGTGCCAGTTGCCCGAAACTCTCGGGAAATACCGCCTGAATCCTGCGTCTGACGGGGCGAAATCGAGCATCGGAGAGCGCGGTGAGATCGATACCGCCAAAGCGGACCGTCCCTGAATGCACTGCATGGAGCTTGAGAAGCGCGAGGGTCAAGGCCAGCGTGCCGCTGTTTTCAGAGCCGACAAGACCGAGGCTGCTTCCGGAATTCAGTGAAAAAGAGAGATCGTCCACGACCGTTTCATTCTCCTTTCCATGCTGATAGAGGCCCCGGCGTGTCCGCTGGCGCACTAGAGTCAATTGCTCGACCTCAAGAAGTTCCATTCCGATAATCGTAAGGTCTTCTTAAACGAAATGCGATGAAAATTGCCCACCGCTAATCGGGATTTACCCGAGCATGTGCCCCGATAAAATCAGTCTACCGGCGGAAAGCAACGTTTTCCGTGAATGACACAGCCCACCTCACCCCGGAACTTATCGCGACCGGAGCTAAGGGTAGGGTTTCACCCTATGGCCACCCTATTTCAGCAGACATATCGTCGCTTCCATGACGAACAATTCTCATGTGGATCCCTCCCCGTTTGATCGAAAAAGAGATGGAGGCATCTCCTTATGATCCGGGACCTTGTTTCAAGGATTCTTCCGGGCCGGAGTCAGGCCGAAAATCCCCACGAGCAGTCGAACCCGACTAGCCATTTGGCCCCCATTGGCGAGGAGGAAGCCACCACTCCCTCTTCCCCCCTCCCCTGTGTCCCCCCGTGGTCTAGCTCGGCCCAGGACCGGCCAACGGCCTCAGTTACTCGACGTCACACCTTCTCATCGTTGATTAAAGATGAGGTTCATCCTGTGCCCTCAGAGCGGCCCCCGGCACTTTCAGGATTCAAGCGCTCCTGATACTCTCATTCAACCGATCCTTTCCGTTCTCCATGTCCTCCGACACCAAAGGCCGCCCCGGTAGCGTAAACGGCGACCTCGCAGACTACCTCGAGAAGCGAAAAGAGGAGGTAATGAGTGAGTGGCGAAAGCGGGTGCGCTCCGACGCAGCCATCCTGCCTTCCAAGTCCTTGAACCCGGCGGCTCTCACCAATCATCTTCCACAGATCTTTGAATCCCTTTGCGGGACCCTGCGGCGACAACAGTCCCGGGCTTTTTCTGAACAGGCCCTGCTCGATGCGCGGGAGCACGGGGCCATACGCTGGAGGCAGGGTTACGAATTGTCCGAGGTCATGCGGGAACTCAAACATCTGCGCTCCATCCTCATCTACCACCAGCGGGCCTTCGAAGACCTTCACCCAGACAACGGCATGGCGGCGAATCTCTTTATCTCGACCATTCTGCATCGTTTTCTCGATGAAATGGTCATTGATGTCACAGAGGAATACCTTGCCGTCCTCCTGAGCCCCAAGGAAAAGAAGAAGCGGAAACGACAATTCGATGACGAGGACAGCCGCGATTGACAGCTCCGCGTGCGCCGGGGACATTTCGGCAGGTCATCGATAGCACCTTAAGGGAATCACTTGCGTGGTGACGGGTCCGCGAGAAACTTTCAGGATGTTCTGCGCCTTTGCCAAACCCTCTTACGGCGTCCACCTCCCGGTTCTCCCCGACGTACTCACGAATGGCCGGAATGTCAATGCTGAGTCTCACCGATAAATCCCGCCCATGGAGGACCGCTTCGGCCATCATATCAGCTATCTGCGCGTTTCCATCACGGATCGCTGCAATGAACGTTGCGAATACTGCATGCCCCACGAGGAGCAGGATTGGCTGCCGCGTGAGGATGTGCTCAGCTATGAGGAAATTCTCCGGGTGATCCGGGTCGGGGCCTCACTTGGTATCTCCAAAGTCCGCATCACCGGCGGGGAACCGCTCACCCGTCGAAATGTCCTTTGGTTTTTCCAGCAATTAAAAACCATCGAAGGGATCTCTGATATAGGAATCTCCACCAACGGCACCCTCCTCGGCCGCCGCGATGAAAACGGAGTGACGACCGCACAGTCCCTGAAAAACGCCGGAGTTCGCACGGTGAACATCTCGCTCGATACACTTGATGCAAAGGCCTACGAAAAGACGACGGGGCGCAACCTGTTCAATGAGGTCATGGCGGGAATCGACGCGGCGAGAGAGGCGGAATTCGAAAGCATCAAGCTGAACACGGTGCTCATGCGTCACCGCAACGAGCATGAACTCTGGGATCTCATCGAGTTTTCACGAGAACGCAACCTGCTCCTTCGTTTCATTGAATTGATGCCGGTAAGCACGACCGAGGTTCTCACGAGCGACAATTTCCTTTCGGCCGGCGAGGCGAAAAAACTCATCGAATTCAGACTCGGTGAACTCACCCCCCGTCCTGACATGCGCACCAACGGCCCCTCGAGTTACTTCGAGATTCCGAACACCGGTCAGATGATCGGCTTCATCGGAGCAATGACGAATCTCCACTTCTGCGAAAGCTGCAATAAACTACGCCTCACCTGTGAGGGGAAACTGCGCCCCTGTCTCGGCAGCCACCTTGAGTTTGACATGCGGGAAGTGCTTCGCAACGAAGCCATGACCGATTCCGACATCGCCCGCTTTTTCCTTCACGTCGTCGAACGAAAACCTGAGATGCACGAATTCAGGGAAAACTATCAGCCCGGCAGACGCATGATTGCGATCGGAGGGTGAGAGGGCAGAGACTCGGAGAGTTGATTCCCCGCCGGCTTGCTCCTAGTCCCCTGCGCCCGGGAATTCCCCGGCAATTTGGCGAATCTCCCCTTCCTCCATCTCACCGTCGAAGACGAGAAAGCGGAATTTTGATTCATATTCCTCTCCCGGCTTGATCGTAAAGGCTTCCTCAACCATGGGGGAAAAGACAAAGTAGGGCTTCGAGGGATGCAGGCGAACCCATTGCGGGGCTCGGAAATTCCCGGGATGGGGAATCGCAACCACACCGCAGGCGGCTCCATCGAGCCGGCCCGTCATCTTCACCCAGGCGGGACGGGTGTGGTTGCCGGCGACCCGGTCCCTGCCCTCGCTGGTGACGATGCGATCGGACTCTTCACCAAGCCACTCCGAATTTCCGCGGATAGCCATGCCGCCGTAGTGGTATTTCTCAATCGTAAGGGGACTGTTCGCCGCACACTGCTGCTTCGACGTGAGATCGACCTGATACCGCCCGTTCACCACGCTGACCCGCACCTGCCAGACTTCCTTCATTACCGCCTTTGGTCCACCCTCTTCGGTCAGGTCTTCGAAAAGGTGCTCCGCATCGAACCCGCATTCATTTGCCTCGGATATTATCGCAAGTGTCTTCACGTAGGACACTCGCCCACTCCCCTGCTTCTGGTTCCAGAATTCGGGCGCGCGTCCTTCGAACGATGTCTTCGTCCAGGCAAAAAAGAGACCATGCTGGTGGGGATGGTCGGGGGCGTAATCACCGGTAATGACCTTGCCGGAGGGAGTGCAGAGCGGATGGATGTAGCCGGTCCGGGTGTAGGCAGGATCATTCCCGGCCGCGTCCTTCGTGGGGACCTTATTGTAGCGGAGGACAAGATTCGTGTCGTGATAGACTTCAATGACCGAATTGGCCTCAACACATCTCAGCCCCGCCGACACAGGATGACTCAAAAGCAGCGGAATCAAAAGGGCGGCGATGAGGACCTTCATCCGATCAGAAAACACAATCACGGCAGTAGCGTCAATCCCCTTCTCCTTCATTCACTTGTCCGTTGCACCTTTTCGTTCAATGACCAATGATGCGCTATGGAAAACGGCCCTTCACTGACCCATCTACGCCCCGACGGCACCGCAGCCATGGTCGACGTGTCTGAAAAACCGGTCGTCCGGCGGGAGGCGGGTGCCGGGGGCTTCGTCCGCCTGCAGTCCACCACTCTTGCCGCGATCACCGACGGAAAAGTGCCGAAAGGAGATGTCTTTGCCGTCGCTCGTGTCGCCGCGATCCAGGCTGCGAAAAAAACCGCCGACCTGATCCCCCTTTGCCATCAACTACCCCTGTCGAAGGTGGCGGTGGACTTTCTGGTCGAAGACACGGGTGTCCGGATTCAGTGCACTGTCCTAACCGATGCCAAAACCGGAGTCGAAATGGAAGCCCTCACCGCGGTCAGTGTCGCGGCATTGACGATTTACGACATGTGCAAGGCCATCGACACCACGATGGAGATCGGGGAGATCCGCCTGATCGGGAAAACGAAGTCTCCTCTTCCCGGCTAGACACTTTGCCAAAAAGATTTGCCGAAAAGATCGAGTCAAAATTTTCCGGGGCAAGGCGTGACCGAGGGAGCGCAGCGGGCTGCGTGACCGAGGAACAACGCAGGCACGGGCAATTTTGGCCGATCTTGATTCGAGATCCGAGCGAAGCGAGCAAATCCCCAACTCCAAAAAAGACTTTTTTCGGCAAAGATTTTTGGCAAGGGGTCTAAACTCACCTCGTCCACGCAACTGCGGTCTGCGTCGAGCTGCCGAGTCCTTCGATCCCTAGTTCAACTACGTCGCCGGGCTTCATGAACTGGGGTGGCTTGCTCCCCATTCCCACTCCGGGAGGTGTTCCGGTCGAAACCACATCCCCCGGTTCAAGAGTCATGAACTCACTGAGATAACTGACGAGAAAGGCGATCCCGAAGATGAGTTTGTTCGAGTTGCCGTTCTGCTTCGTCTCGCCGTTCACCTTGAGCCACATTTTAAGATTCTCCGGATCGGGAATCTCGTCGGTCGTGGCGACAAAGGGACCGATCGGCGCGAAGGTATCGCAGCTCTTGCCTTTCACCCACTGGCCCCCGCGCTCAAGCTGATACGCCCGCTCGCTGTAATCATTGTGGAGCACATATCCCGCAACGTAGTCGAGGGCCTCTTCCCGGGAGACATAGCTCGCCTTTTTACCCACAACGAAGGCAAGTTCGACCTCCCAGTCGGTTTTCTCGCTTCCGCGGGGAATCATGACATCGTCATTCGGGCCAACGATCGCACTGGTCGCCTTGAAGAAAACAATCGGTTCTTTGGGAATATCCATTCCCGCCTCCGCCGCATGATCAGAGAAGTTCAGTCCGATGCAGATCAGTTTCCCGGGACGTGCCACGGCCGGACCGAGGCGTGTGCCTTCGCTGATTTTCGGGGCCGAGTCCGCATTCTTTCCCGCCCAGTCGCCAAGCCGTTTCAGGTTCGAGGGGTCGGCGAAAAAGTCGTGATTCCAGTCCATCCCGAATCCCGACGCATCAATGCGCGAGCCGTCTTCGAGTTGTAAACCGGGTTTCTCAGAACCCGGGAGGCCAAAGCGGAGCAATTTCATGGGTCGGACCCTAGCGAAGCGGAGCAGTACGTCAATCAACTGAACCCGACTTCGGTGACTTATTCACGTCTCCCTCAAGGAGCGGACCGGCCCCTGTCGTGTCTAACGCTGGGAAAGTTCTCCCGCAGATGACTCCGGTTTGGGAATCGCCTTCCACAGAGCGCTTGAGAAATAGTCGAGACGGAATCGATCCGGTCGTGCCGTCGAGTAGTAGATGCGATCGCGGTCGATGAGCTGCTCCGGCTGATAGAATGCGGCCCCGCTTTCCACGTCAACGAGATCGCTGCTCTCGATCTTCTTCTGCAAAGTCGACTCCAGAATATACTGCCGGCTACCGACTTTGACCACCACCCAGGCGTGCTGTCCGATGTTTCCGTTCCACCCGATGGCGACACGGGCCTCGAATCCCGCGCTGATGAGGACATCGGCGAGAAGGATGGAAGTGTCTTCACAGTCACCGGCCGCTTCATGCCAGGTCTCCCCCGAGGCTTTCCAGACCTCACGCAAGTGATCATCTGACGAACTCCCGAGCCTGTCCTGATCCAGTTGATATTCACAGTGGTCGGCGACCTGTCCCCACAGGGCAAGGACACGCTCCTCTCCGCTGGCGGAACGCTTCGTGGCAACCTCGTCCAGAAGCTGGAAGCCCTCCAAAAACTCCGTCGCCCGCTTGATCTCCCCTGAACTACCCACCGCGAGGACATCGAAGGGAAGATCACAGTGAGGACAGGACAGAATCAAAGTGCGGGAGTCACGATCCAGTTCCAATGCATGGATGACCTTGCAATGCGGACACCGGTTATGAAATCGCCCGCCTTCCGTGTTCGCCGCCTGCAGAGAGAACTCCGGAATGCGTCTCGACATGACCCCGAGAACCCCCATCTGTGAACCGGCCCGGAATACCGTGGTGATAATCGAGTTGAAATCCGGATTCGCCACGGCCGTCCATCCGGAGAGTTTATCCAGCAGATCCTCCCGGCTCGTCGAGGTGATCAGATTTGCCGCCAGATACTGGGCACCGGGAAATTCGGTTTGCAGCGAGTCAAAGACTTCGTCCAGCTCAATATCCTGGGGTTTCGGATGTCGGGAAACAAACTCCTTAAGATAGTTCTGTAACAACTCGTCCTCCTGAACCTCACCGACCTCGGCCGGAACCCGCAATTGATTGATTCTTATCATCGCGTCCGACTGAAACCCACGCTGGAACGCTTCGTCGACCTCCTGATGGGGAATCAGGAAGCCAAGAACGTCGACCTTGCCCGACTTTTGCAAGCCGATAAGCAAAGCCACGCCAACGGTCAGCATGATGCCGCCGAAGCTGTATAAGCTTCTTACCATTCTCTCTCGGTAGTGTCTGTGTTTCGAAGGTGTTGCCACCCCCTGCGGTTTCGTTATGGTAATTATAACAAACTTCCGGTCTGCTGTCACAAATTATTTCACTCTAATCATTCATTAAAGCTGTTTTTTTAAAATTTCCTGACTTTTCAGCACTCATTGCGGGAGTGGCGTAGCCATCAGGGTTGCGTGAAGGCGTCTTCGCGCTATCCTCGGGCGTGTCATGATCGATTTTGCTCCTCTTCTCGCCGCCAACCCCTTCGATTTTTCCTGGCTCACCAGCACGGAAGCCTGGATCGCCCTGCTCACCTTGACGGTGATGGAAATTGTTCTCGGGATCGACAACATCGTTTTCATTTCCATCCTTGTCGACAAACTCCCCGCAGACCAGCGCCCGCGCGCCCGTTTTCTTGGGCTCGCCTTTGCGATGGTGACCCGCATCCTCCTCCTTCTCTGCATCACCTGGGTGATGCAATTGAAAGACCCGCTCTTCACGATTCTCACCCATGAACTCTCGGGCAAGGATCTCATCCTCATCCTGGGCGGCCTCTTCCTGATCTGGAAAAGTACAAAAGAACTCCACCACAAAATCGAGGGTCATGCCGAGGCTGCACCCAACGCCGCTAAAGCGCGCGCCGCCCTCGGGGCCATCCTCGTTCAAATCGCCATTCTTGACATCGTCTTTTCGCTCGACTCGGTCATCACCGCGGTCGGGATGGTTGATCAGATCTCCATCATGATCATTGCGGTCATGGTTGCGGTGGGATTCATGATGATCTTCGCCGGAGCGGTGAACGACTTCATCAGCCGGCACCCGACCGTGAAGGTGCTCGCCCTTTCCTTCCTCCTTCTGATTGGAACAACACTCATCGCCGAGGGTTTCCACGTGCATTTCCAGAAAGCCTTCGTTTACTTTGCGATGGCCTTCTCCGTTTTCGTTGAAATGCTCAATGTGCGGATGAAGACAAACGCGGAGAAGAAAGCTCACGCCTGAGAGCGGGAAACCCGCAAGACGCCGCTCGAATTGGAGCGGTGCTCGAATTACCCGAGATCGGGAGTTTGCTAGTCGATCGTGTTCCAGTCCTTTGATTCCTTCCCGAATCCGACAAGCTCGACCGCTTCCTCCTCCTCAAGGTCCTCCTGCAGGGGAGCGAAACGTTCGGCGCGGAAGCCGAGTTCCTGTTTGATACTCGAATGCGGATCGTCGGGATTGTTGAGCTCCGAAAGAAGCAGGAGGATGTCGAAATCCGCCCCGCTGATGGTCAGTTTGGCATCATCCGACAACGAAAACTGAGGATTCGAACGCCCCACCCCCATGGCACGGACGGTATAAATCTGATTCCGCTTCGGGAGTTGCGTATACAAATCGTAAACCCAGGGATCAAACTGGTCATCGACGCAGACCACTCGCTGTCCATTCTGAAACATGTGCTTCTTTCAATTAGAGATAAATCGACCGCTTTTGCCGACAGGGCATCCGCTACCATAACCTGAATCGAATTTCCAGAAGGGAAACCGGGCGAAGTCGAATGAAATGGTTCTGAATCGGGCAATACGGGTTCACCGGCCCGGTTCCGCAGCAAACAAGGCGGGATCGTCGAGATCAAGCCGGTAGAGAATCTGATTGTAATCGTGTCGCGGTGTGGCTGGCGGATTTTTCGCAAAGGTCTTTGTATACGTTCCCTCAAAAAGGAGGACCGGTGAACCGGGATCGGTGAACTCCCCGTGGATCTTCGGATTGTAAAAAGAGTAATTATCGTGTGTCACCACCTGAAATGCATCTTTCCAGGGCCCGAGTGGAGACTCTGCCTCGGCGTACCAGATTTCCCCGATGGTGGAGCTCTTCCCCTTCATCTGCGTAAAAATCGTCACCCAACGCTGACGAAATTCATTCCAGGCAATGGAACCCCGGTGAGGCTCTATTCCATCGCCATCGCCGCGAACCGGAATCTCTGACTGCGGCTTCAGCGTCTCCCAGCTCTCCGGATCCGACCACGCTTCAAAGGTGGCTTCGCACTTGAGATCCGGAAAAGGATCCCCGAAGAGCAGCCAGCTTTTCCCGTCCGGGTCCGTCCATCGATTTGCATGCCCGTCGGGGGTGTTCGGGCACTTTCCACCGTCTCGTTCCTGATTCCAGATCACTTGAAGGAGATCAAATTGCTCTTTCTCCTCGTTCCAGACGCAAAGTCCGCTTTCATAAGCGGTCAGAGGTGGCTTGATTTTGACATAAACACCCGCCAATCGACTTTTGCCCTCTTTGTCCTCAACACTGACATAACCATTGATCCAGGTCGGTCCGGTTCCTGGCATCTCGCCGACATTGCGCACTCTCCCGTTTTTGTCCCGGAAATAATCAAACTCCGGACGGAGGGGCGGTTCGAATGAGGCAAAAGGACGAAGCCCGGTCGTCGCGCCGAGCATGTGGAACAGACCGAGCGGGTAGTGAGCGAGAATCGTATCGCCCCATCCCCAGTAAATCTTACCTCCGTGAAGGGCGGTCTGCACGCTGTCGCAACCGAGCAGTCCTGACTCTTTCCACCCGGGCTCCAGGCCAAGTTTCTGACTTTCGGCGAGGAGTCCCGCACCAGTCAGGCGACCGATGCGTTTCGCGGGTAGCCTGCGCTTCACTAAAATCGTCATTCCTCCTCCCGCTTCAGGAACCACTCTCACTCCGCGAAATCCGAATCCGTCCGCATCCACCTCATATCCGTGCCCTTTCACCGACATCCAGGATTCCGTGCCCATCAATTCGGGCAGATCAAAGGCAATGAGCCCGGCATTGTCCGACACCAGTCGGACCGAATGGGTCGTTTCCAATTCGACCAGGGGAACCGGCCAACCGGTCTCTTCATCAACGATCTCAATCCGGAACGGCTCGATACCGAGAACGGAATGAACGCCGAAGAATGGACCCGCGACGAAAGCCCCGATCACGATTGTCAGGAAAAGAACAGGGCGAATCATACCCATCAGGCTATCAGGCGAATTCTTTTCTGAGAAGCGAATTTCCCTGCAAAGCCCGAAGTGGAAGCTTCGAAATATTGAACTAAAGTTAACTAATTCATTATGGGCCGGAGAAAATCGAAATCATCATCAAGCAGAGGGAACCGACCGGGGCCTTTTGCTTCTCTGCCCGGCGGTAAATCCCGGTCGAGGAATGCGAAGGGGCGCGCGCCGCGATTTCGCTTCCTGCGCCGCCTCCTCTGGCTGACCGCGTTTATCAGCCTCATCGGGGCGGTCGCCGGGGCCGTCTACTTTGGCGGGAGGGCCTTCACCTTCGACATGAATGAAGTCCGTGAGGCTCCGCAGCGCACCCTCGTCTACGATCGAAGCGGTGCCCTCCTCGGCCATGTCTCCGGTCATGGCGAAAACCGGGTCGCAGTCCCGGCTTCGGAGGTCTCGAAACATTTTGTGGACGCACTCCTCGCCCGTGAGGATGTCCGGTTTTACTCGCACCACGGAATCGATTACCTGGGCGTGCTCCGCGCCGTCATCGGAAACTTCAAGGCCGGAGGCATGGAACAGGGCGCCTCAACCATTACCATGCAGTTGGCCCGCAATACCTTCGGCATGAAGGAGATGACCCTCCATCGGAAGTTGATGGAGGTGGCCCTCGCTCTCCGAATCGAGGAAACCTTCAGCAAAGACGAGATTCTCGGGTTCTATATGAATCGGGTCTATTTCGGATCCGGCCTCTACGGGATCGAGAGAGCAGCCCAGGGTTACTTTATGAAACCGGCCTCGCAGCTGACTCTTGGCGAGAGCGCGATGCTTGCCGGGGTCATCCGCGGGCCCAGCCTGCTCAATCCCTTTCGGAGTCTCGAAAGCGCCAAGGGTATTCAAAAGGAAGTCCTCGACCGCCTCGTCGCCGACGAAAGGATTACCGCCGCCGACTCGCAGGCGGCGCAACAGCAGCCCATCACCCTGCGCCCCCCGGATCAGCGCATCGCCACCGGCAGCTACCCGCTCCAGGCTGTCTTCGACCTCCTGGAAGACTATCTCGAACCCCACCTAATCGAAACCGGTGGCCTCGAGGTCTATACCACAATCGATTCGGCCCTTCAGAAGGAGGCAGAGAGCGCCCTTGATCGCCACCTCACCACGATCGAGAAGCGGTCGGGATTTGCACATTCTCCCCGCAGTTCCCATCGCGAAGGAGGTCCCACCAAATATCTGCAGGGAGCGGTCGTGAGCCTCGACAACCGCAGCGGAGGGGTCCTCGCTCTCGTGGGCGGCCGCGATTTCGGGGAAAGCTCCTTCGACCGGGCTCGACAGGCAAGAAGGCAGGTAGGTTCTACCTTCAAGCCATTCGTGTATGCGATCGCGTTTGATCGCGGCGGACTGCTTCCCGGTGCCTTCATCAGTGATGACGCTGTGCAACTGACGACCAATGAAGGAAAACTCTGGGCTCCCAAAAACAGTGATGGAACCTTCACCGGACTTCAGCCCGCCGCCGTCGGACTGATCAAGTCACGAAACACCATGTCCGTCCGGGTCGGCCAGGTGGCGGGACTAGGCAACATCCGCAGCCTCGCCCGGGCTCTCAAATTCGGTGAAATCCCTGACTCACCCGTCGTCACTCTTGGCGCCTTTGAAACCACTCCGTTTAATCTCACCAGCGCCTATTCGACCTTTGCCGCTAACGGGTTCAACTTTGTCCCCTTTCTCATCGAAAGAATTGAACACCAGGACGGACGTCTCCTCTACCGCGAGCCCCGGAAGGGAGTGAAAATTTTCCCGGATTCGGTCGCCTGGATCACAACCGACATTCTCGGCAAGGTGATGGACGAAGGCACCGGAAGTGGAACGCGCGAAGCCGGCTACAAGGCCCCTGCCTACGGAAAAACCGGAACAACCAATGACTATGTCGACGCCTGGTTTCTCGGTTACACGGACAAGGTCACCACAGGGGTTTGGGTGGGACTCGATCAACCGAAGACGATTATGCCACGGGGCTACGGAGGCACTCTTGCCCTTCCTATCTGGACCGAGGTCATGAAAGCCGCCGAAAACGGAGATCTCGCCGCAGCAAAAATCCCCGCTCCCGCCGGGACTCAGGCCATCGTGCTCTGCCGCGAGTGCGGGTTGGTCGCCTCGGATCGCAGCAAATACCCCTACCAGATGGACCTGCCGGCGGACCTCAGACCAAACTCGACCTGTCGCGGGCACGGCTTCGGATTATTCACCGGTAACAATAGGATGCCGCAGGCCTTCCCCATCCCGGGAGAGGAGGTTTCCGGGCCCGGGATGCCTCCGCCACCGGCGGAGGAAGGAGGTGTCGGGAGGGCCTTAAGCAAGATCGGACGCTTCCTCTTCGGCGGGGGGCAGCGCTAACGATCGGAATTTCCCTCCTGTGTCTGATGGATAGAAGAATCCTGATTTACCCCGCAAAATAAGGATCGCAGTCACCTCTGTTTTGTGTCACTTTTCGCCAAATGCCGGAATGAGCACAAAAAAGGAGACATTCTTCAGCCTGGTTCCCGACGGATCTCCCCATGAGGTCGAGGGCGAACGCGAGGTCATGCTGCCCGGCATGTCCCTTGAGATTCTTGCCACCCGGAAGATCCGTCTGCAGCGGTGGAATCTTCACCAGCTCATCGACCCCTACTGGCGGCTCTATTGCCCCGTCGAAGGCAAAGCAGTCATCACGATCGATAAGGTCGAAACCACTCTCGCGCCCGGAAAGATCTATCTCATTCCGCCACGAACGGCGTTCAGTTCCTCCATTCAGGAGCCGTTCACGAAATGGTATGTCCATTTCATTCTTGGAAGGTCCGATCTGCTCTCCGTCCCGGGGGTTTATTCCTATCCGGTCGACGACACGGCGGAAGGGTTTCTCGCCTCTCTTGCCAGCGCCCGGGGTGAGCCCTACAATTGGGAATCCGCTGCTCTCGTGGTTCACTCGCTCGGCAAGCTGCCGTCGCGGGCGTGGACGGACCAGAAGCTGGACAACCGCGTCAGCAAGGCAATGGAATTTCTCCAGGCGAATCTAGCGAGGCGAATCAATGCCGCTGACGCTGCCCGCTCGGCGGGCGTGAGTGTCCGCAATCTGAATCACCTTTTCCGCTCGCAGGTGCGCATGGCTCCGATGAACGTGCTCCTCACCTATCGCCTCGATCGAGCCTGCCACCTTCTGCGGCACACCGACCAGTCCATCGAACAGGTGGCTGAGAACTGTGGATTTCCCAATCGCTACTATTTCAGTCGTATGTTAAAACAACACCGCGGCATCTCGCCCGCCGCCTATCGCAAGGGGCAGCTCTACTGATGCTCCGTTGCCCCGGTTCAGAAGCATAAATCGTCGAAAGCATGGCTGACCTCACCACCTTCACCCAGGGATCGGTCCTCCACCTTTTCTGTCTCGTGGTCTGCCTGATCCTGACCACGGTGGCCGCCACTCTCGCCCGACGTGATCTACGGGAAGGGCGGGCCAACTCCGTGATTCGCGATGGAATTGCGGCGGGCTGTGTCCTCTCCTGGTGCCTCAGCAATGGCTACGGGATCCTCCCGGGAAAATTCAGCTGGGATCAGTCATTACCTCTCCATTTTTGCAATCTCGCCAACCTGATCGGTGCCGTGGCAGTGCGATATCGATTTCGAACCGCCCAGTCGTTGATGTATTTCTGGACCTTCGGCCTCTGTCTCTGGGCCTTTCTGACGCCTTCGCTTTATGTCGGTCCCCTCGACCCCTGGTTCTGGCTCTTCTGGCTCTATCATGTCTTCATCCTCATTTCCGTGATCTGGATCCTGGTGGCGGATCGCTTTCGTCCGGGCTGGCGGGACTGCGGCCGGTCGCTCATCCTGACACTGATCTACATGGCGATACTGACCGTGCTCGACTACTTCACGGGCTGGAACTATGGGTTTGTCGGGCCCTCTGTCCCGGATCAGACCACCATTCTCGACTTTCTGGGGCCCTACCCCATCCGCCTGCTTTGGATGGCACTGGTCGGAACCGGCATTTTTGCCCTTCTCCTGGTCCCGTGGATACGTTGGAGGCCGGAAAGGAAAACGGGGATACCTTCTCGCAGCAGTCTATGACCGAAGCCGAAGAAAAAGAATACCGGGCCTTCATGCGGGGGCTCAAACGACGAAATCCCCACGAGACGGAATTCCATCAGGCTGTCGCCGAATTCGCCGGCGCGGTGATGCCCTGGTATCTGCAACACGAGGAATACCACCGTGCCCAGATCCTGGAGCGTATTACCGAACCCGACCGCATCATCAGCTTCCGCGTCACCTGGGAGACGGACTCGGGCGAGATCCGGGCGAACCGCGCCTGGCGGGTGCAGTTCAATCATGCGCTTGGACCTTACAAGGGCGGACTGCGCTTTCATCCCTCGGTCAATCAGAGCATCCTCAAGTTTCTCGGCTTCGAGCAGATCTTCAAAAACAGTCTGACCGGACTTCCCATGGGCGGCGCAAAAGGCGGCTCGAACTTCAATCCCAAAGATAAAAGTGATCGGGAGGTGATGCGTTTCTGCCACTCGATGATGATCGAACTCTCCCGCCATATCGGAGAGGACATCGACGTTCCTGCCGGAGACATCGGGGTCGGCGGACGTGAGGTGAGTTATCTCTTCGGCCAGTACATGCGTCTTGAGAATCGCTGGAGCGGCGTACTCACCGGTAAAGGGCTTTCCTTTGGGGGAAGTGCCGTCCGCACGGAGGCAACCGGCTGGGGTTGTGTCTACTTTTGTGAGGAAATGCTCCGCTATCACAACGAATCAATCGAAGGCAAACGCGTTGCGGTGAGCGGGAGTGGAAACGTCGCCCTCTATGCCGCGCAGAAACTGATCGAAAAAGGGGCGAAAGTGGTCACCCTGAGCGATTCGGGAGGGTTCCTTCATTTCCCTGAGGGCCTCCCCCCGGAGCACTGGACCGACCTCCGTGAACTGAAAGAGCATCAGCGCGGCAGACTCTCCGATTATCGGGGCGGCGGCACCTACCACGCCGACGCTAATCCCTGGGGTGTCCCTTGTGAGATTGCGATGCCCTGCGCCACCCAGAACGAACTCGGCCCGGAGGATGCGAAGAGACTGATTGAAAACGGTGTCCTCGCCGTCTGCGAAGGGGCAAATATGCCGGTCACACATGAGGCGGCTGAGCTCTTTCGGGCCCGCGATGTCCTTCACGCCCCCGGAAAGGCCTCCAATGCCGGCGGTGTCGCGGTGAGCGGACTGGAGCAAAGCCAGAACGCCATGAGACTGAGCTGGGATCGCGAGGAAGTCGATCGCCGCCTCCAAAAAATCATGTCCGACATCCATGCCCGTTGTGTTGCGGATGGCTCCGGCGGGGGTTCCAGAGTCGATTACATCAAAGGCTCGAACCTTGGTGGATTCCGCAAGGTCGCCGAGGCGATGCGAGCGTACGGGGCTGTCTAGTGATCTTTCTGCGACAAGAAATTTCTTTGACATTCCCCCCGCCAATCGGAGCGTACCGTTTCAATATTCATGCACAAAACGGTCATTATCGGAGCAGGGGGAGTCGGGAACGTCGTCGCGCACAAATGTGCGCAGGATGCCGAAACGTTTGGTGAAATCTGGCTCGCCAGCCGCAGCCTCGATAAGTGTGATGCCATCGCTGCGGACATCAAAGCGGCCACCGGCGTGACCATACGGACGCGGAAACTGGATGCCGACAACGTCGCCGAAACTGTTGCCTTTCTCAAGGAGGTGAAACCCAAAATCCTTCTCAACATCGCTCTGCCCTACCAGGATCTCACTCTCATGGACGCCTGTCTTGAGGCCGGAGTCCACTACCTCGACACCGCCAACTACGAGCCGCAGGATACCGCGAAGTTCGAATACAAATGGCAGTGGGCCTATCAGGAAAAATTCAAGGCCGCCGGTCTCACCGCCATCCTCGGATCCGGCTTCGACCCGGGCGTGACCAATGCCTACTGCGCCTACGCGCTGAAACACTACTTCGACGAGATCGAGACTGTCGACATCCTCGACGCCAACGCCGGTGATCACGGACTTCCCTTTGCCACCAACTTCAATCCCGAGATCAACCTGCGCGAGATCACCGCGAACGGCCGTTACTGGGAAAACGGCGAATGGAAGGAAACCAAACCCCTTGAGATCGGTCTCGATTACCCCTTTCCCGACGACCACGTCGGCACCAAAAAGATCTACCTCCTCTATCATGAGGAACTCGAGAGCCTCGCGCAGAACCTGCCCGGACTGAAGCGGATCCGCTTCTGGATGACATTCTCCGACAACTACATCAAGCACCTCACCGTGCTGAAGAACATCGGCATGACCTCGATCGAGCCGATCGACTACGAGGGCAAACAGATCATTCCGATCCAATTCCTCAAAGCCATCCTCCCCGATCCCGCTTCGCTTGGCCCCCTGACAAAAGGCAAAACCTGCATTGGTTGCCTCATCACCGGAAAACTCAAGAGCACCGGTGAAACCGGGACGAAGTTTATCTACAACGTCTGCGATCATCAGGAGTGCTACGCCGAGGTCAAGAGCCAGGCCATCAGCTACACCGCCGGCGTGCCCGCTATGATAGGAGGCCGTCAGCTCCTCTCAGGTGCCTGGCTCAAGCCGGGGGTCTGGAATGTCGAGCAACTCGATCCCGATCCCTACATGGCCGACCTCAATGCGTGGGGTCTCCCCTGGGAGGTCATCGACGCCGAGCCGCTTCAGGTGCCTTGAGAGGTGTTGAGGTAGTGAGGCTTTCAGGGGTTGAGGATGCAAGCTCGAACCGGGGAATCCACGATCTGACCTTTTTCCCTCTGCCCCCCTCAATCCCTAAATACCTCAACCCCTCAATACCTCTTTGATGTCCGACCACCCCGAAACCGGCCTCTACCGCGGCAATGTCCCTGCCCTCCTTGCCGCCTTTGAGCGCACCGGGCTCGACACACCCTCTTATGTCCTCGACGAGACCCTCTTTCGTCGCAATGGCGAAATCCTGAAACGGGTCCAGGACGAAACCGGTGCCAGAATCCTCCTCGCGCAGAAGGCCTTCGCCTGCTTCGGACTATACCCTCTTCTGCGTGACTACCTTGTCGGCACTGCTGCCAGCGGACTGCATGAAGCCCGGCTCGGACACGAGGAATTCGGCGGTGAAGTCCATGTCTTTTCCCCGGCTTACAAGCCCGCCGAAATGACCGAGGTTCTCAAGATCGCCGATCACCTCGTCTTCAATTCGCTGAGCCAGTGGCATCGCTACCGGGACGAAGTGCTCGCGGCAGGACCCCGTGTCTCTGCCGGTCTCCGTATCAATCCCGAATACTCCGAAGCCGTCGCCGAGATCTACGATCCATGCGCTCCCGGTTCCCGCTTTGGGGTCCTCGCCCGCCTCCTCGAAGGCGCCGATCTCGCCGGACTCGAGGGACTCCACTTCCACACTCTCTGCGAACAGGGAGCCTCCGCTCTCGGCGGCACCCTCCGCGCCGTGATGGAAAAATTCGACACCCGGTTGCAGAACATGAAATGGCTCAACTTCGGTGGAGGCCACCTCATCACCTCGCCCGGATATGATGTCGAGCTGCTCATTTCACTCATCAAAGAAGTGCAGGCTCGTTATCCCCATCTCCAGATCTACCTGGAGCCCGGTGAGGCCATCGCCGTTGGAACAGGTGTTTTGTTAGGAACTGTGATCGACCTGGTGGAGAACAGCATGCCCATCGCCATCCTCGATCTCTCCGCGACAACCCACATGCCCGATGTCCTCGAGATGCCCTATCGACCGGTGGTCGAGGGCGCGGGTGATGCAGGGGAAAAGGCGTTTACCTACCGCCTCGGCGGCCCTACCTGTCTCGCCGGAGATGTCATCGGCGACTATAGTTTTGACGCGCCGCTGCACATCGGAGACCGGATTGTCTTCCACGATATGTCGCACTACACGATGGTGAAGACGACCACCTTCAACGGTGTGCCCCTGCCCTCTATCGCCCTTCTTGGCGAGGATGGGGGAATTGCGAACGTGCGGGAGTTCGGGTATGAAGAGTATAGACGGCGGTTGGGGTGAGGCCCGTTCTACCTTTTTGATTAGCCCTGCCCCCCCCCACAGAACGCACTTGCCATTGCAGGTTGTCCTCATTACGATCCGCGCATGTTCCCTCGTGCTTCGTTGACTCTGTTTCTTCTAACGCTTTTCGCCCTTCCGGCCCATGCCCAAAAACGCGCGTGGACTTCGTCAGACGGCAAATCGACTTTTGAAGGCGAGCTGATGGAATTCAACGAGAGTGAGGTTCGCATCAAACGCTCGGCCGATTTTCAGACCTTCAAGGTGCCGTTGGAGAAACTATCGGAGACGGACCAGGTCTATGTGAAAGGCCTCCTCCGCGAGCAGGTCCGCGACGTGGGGCTGAAGGACGGTCCTCTCGCAAAACTGGTCACCGGCACCTTTGTCAAAAACACCTCGCCCGAGGGGCTCAACTATCAGCTTTTCGGCAATCCGAAGTGGAAGGGCGAAGAACGTTACCCGCTTCTCATCTGGCTTCACGGAGCCGGTCAAAGCGGATCGGACAACGAGGCCCAGATGGGCGGAGCGACAAAACCCTTCACCGAAGAGGCCAATCAGGAGGCACGGCCCTGCTTTGTCCTCGCCCCGCAATGTCCGGATCGGGCCATTGGATTCAAGAATGAAGTCGCTGCCAATCTTCTCACCCTGATCCGATCCCTCTGCGATGCCCTGCCCATAGATGAAACCAGAATCTATCTCACCGGCTCCTCGATGGGTGGATCGGGTGCATGGTATCTGGGGACCGAGAATCCCGGAGTCTTTGCCGCCATCGTCCCTCTCTGCGGAGGAGGAGACCCATCCAAGGCCGGATCGCTGAAAGAAACTCCGCTGTGGGCCTTTCACGGCGATAAGGACGAAGATGTGCCACTCGAGCGCTCCAAATCCATGGTCGATGCCATCAAGGCGGCTGGCGGGACCAGGGTCGAATTCTCCATTCTCGAGGGAGAGGGCCATCTCATTACCTCAGTGGTGTATGCCAAACCGGAACTTCACGAATGGATCTTTGCGCAAAAACTCACTCCAGCCCCTGCCCCATGAACAGGTTCCTCCTCACAGCGACGCTGCTGTTCCTGACATTCACCCCGTCGCTCGACGCGGATGACCTTCCCGATGCCACTGCGGTGACGGCGGCTATGCGAAAGGCGAACGATTTTTATACGTCAAAGCTCGCGTCTCATGGCGGTTATGCCTCTGCCTGGAAACCGGACCTGAGTCTCGCCATGGTCGAGGGTAAGGAGAGCAAAACGATCATTTCGATCCAGCCGCCCGGTACGGGCACCATTGGCCTCGCCATGCTGCGCGCCTACGAGGCGACGGGTGACACAACCTTTCTTGAAGGGGCGAAGGGAGCGGCCAAAGCGCTCATGAATTGTCAACTCGAGTCCGGCGGCTGGCCTGCTGATTTCGATTTCGACGGGGAAGATCCTCAAAAATGGTTCCTGAGAACTCACCTCCTCGCCGGTGACACCGAAAAAGGTAAACGCCGCAACGACTCCACCCTCGACGACAACAAGACTCAGTCAGCCCTGCTTTTCCTCCTCGAACTCGCCCATACTGAAGGGGCCGGCGAAGACAAGGGCCTGCAGGCTGCCGTGACCTATGCCTTTGACCATATCCTCGCCGCGCAGACAAAGATCGGATCGTGGCCACAGCAGTTCAGTGAGGCCGCCCCTGCTGACGGGATCGTTAAGAAGGCGGCAATCCCCGCGGAATGGCCGCGGGAGTTCCCCAAAGAGAAGTACACCAGCTTCCACACCCTCAATGACGGCAATCTCGAACGGCTCGTTATGTTAATGCTAAGAGCTCATGAGATCACGGGAGAGGCTCGCTACCTTGAGGCGGCGAAGCGCTGCGGCGATTTTTTGCTGCTGGCCCAGTTCGAAGGGGATCAGCCGGCCTGGGCCCAGCAGTATAACCAGGAGATGATCCCGGTTTGGGCTCGCAAGTTTGAGCCACCCGCACTGACCTCGACTGAATCATTCGGGGCCTGCATGACACTTTTTGAAATCTGGGTCGCCACTGGCGACGAGAAGTATCGGACCACGATCCCCGTCGCCCTCGACTGGCTCGAAAAAAGTCGACTTCCCGACGGAGAATGGGCGCGGTTTTACGAACTTCACACTAACAAACCTCTCTACTGTGTCGCCGAAACCTACGAACTCACTTACGACGATTCCAACACCCCGGATCACTACGGCTTTAAAATTGAAAGCGGCTTGATGGGCAAAATCGAACGGATGCGTGAGGCTCTCGCCAAACCCCGCGAAGAGATACTCGCTTCCCGCAAAGATCCGGATTCCACGGAACGCTGGGCCAAGGTTGCCCGAAATTTGAAGGGCAAAGTTAAAACGGCTCTCGACACTCAGAATGAAGATGGCATCTGGATAGACAACGACGAAATCGCTGCTGATCTTTTCGTAAAGCACTTCATGGCCATGTCCGCCTACGTCAACGCCGCCAAGAATTCCAGCCTCAAACCCTGAAATCCTCAATCCCTTAAACCCTTCGAAATGAATCGCCGTCACCTTCTCTCCCTTACCGCTGCCGGTTCCGCCGCCACCTTACTTCCGCGTTCGGCCCTTGCGGTCCCTGACGTGAAACTTGAGAAGGGATCGACGATCCTCTTTCAGGGCGACTCCATCACCGACGCCAGTCGTGACCGGAAAACCGAAGGCAGCGCAAACAATCCGGCGATGCTTGGCCGGGGTTACCCCTTTCACCTCGCCGGACAACTTCTCGCCGATCACGCCTCCCTCGGACTCAACATTTTCAATCGGGGCATCTCGGGAAACAAAGTCCCCGACCTTGATGCCCGCTGGCAGCAGGACTGTCTCGGCTTGAAACCCGCCCTGCTCAGCATTCTTATCGGAGTGAATGATATCTGGCACAAGTTGAGCGGAAAATATGATGGTACGCCCGAGATCTACCGAGATGGATTTTCCGCACTGATCAAACGGACAAAGGAGGCGCTACCGGACGTCACCCTCGTGATCTGTGAGCCCTTTGTCCTGCGCTGCGGCGCAGTCAATGACACCTGGTTTCCCGAATTTGAAACCCGCCGATCCTTTGCCGCTGACGTCGCGAAAGCCGCCGGAGCGATCTGGGTTCCTTTCCAGGAGAAGTTCGACGAGGCCGTCAAAGCCGGGACCGAACCCGCCTACTGGGCCGGAGACGGTGTCCACCCGAGTCAGGCCGGGCATGCCCTCATGGCAAAGGTCTGGCGTGAGGCGGTGGGGATCTAGTCCTCGTTTGATCAGATCCGGGACCATAACGGGCTGGGACCAATTGGCCATTTAAGCCGGTTGAGTTGTGCCCGAGCGCCGCTACATTCGCGACGCTCTCCCTCCCCTATGGCCAATCCCTCTGTTCAAACCGATGCGGTGCTCTCCGCTTCCGAGCTTCAGCTTTCCTTCGGAAATCAAGCGGTGCTCGATTCCGCGACTCTTGCCGTCTACGCCGGGGAGAAGGTAGGTCTGGTGGGTCGCAACGGCTGCGGCAAGTCAAGCTTCCTGCGCATTGTCGCCGGTGAGGAGGCTCCCGACGGCGGCATTGTTTCCAGAAAACAGGGACTCGTCGTTGGTTACCTGCCCCAGGAGTTCCAGCTCGACGACGAGGCCACCGTCGAGGCGAACATCCGCGCCGGGGCGGCGGAACTCATCGCCATGATCGAGCGCTACGAGACAGAAGACAACCTGAGTCACTCTGAAACCGATCGTCTCCTCGCAGCAATCGAACACGCCGACGGATGGAATATCGAAGGACGAATTGAAACGCTGATGCGCGAACTGTCCGCACCTCCCGCCACCCGCCTCGTCGGGGAACTCTCCGGAGGAGAAAAACGCCGCGTCGGGCTTTGCCGTGCACTCCTTTCCCAACCCGATCTGCTCATACTCGACGAGCCGACGAACCATCTCGATGCCGAGGCCATCGCCTGGCTTGAGGGCTACCTCGCGGAGTCTTCCAGCGCCTGCCTTTTCGTGACCCACGACCGCTATTTCCTCGATCGTATCGCAACACGCATCGTCGAGCTCGCCGACGGTCGCTTTTTCTCCCACGACGGGAACTACAGTGACTATCTCATCGCGAAAGAGGAACGTCAGGAGCGTGATCAGAATGCAGAGCACAAACGCCAGCGTTTTCTCAGCCGTGAAATCGAGTGGGTGCGCGCCGGAGTAAAGGCACGGGGGACCAAACAGCGAAGCCGCATCGACAACTTCTACGCGGTGAAAGCGCAGAAGGCCCCTGACAAAGAGCTCGACATGGAGCTTGTCATTCCCACTCCCCCCAAACTCGCCAATCTTGTCGTCGAACTCAAGGTGGTCGGGCATTTTTATGACCGTGATCCGCTCTTCCTTGGCCTCGATCTGGAGTTCAAGGCCGGTGAATGTGTCGGAGTCGTCGGTCCCAACGGCTTCGGCAAGACGACGCTGCTGCGGCTTATTCTGGGTGAACTCGAACCGAGCACGGGAACCGTCCGCATCGGCAAACGAACCGAATTCAACTACGTCGACCAAACCCGGCTCGAACTCGACGAGGACAAGAGCGTTCTTGAGGAGGTATCACAAGGGCTCGATTCGGTCCGCTTTGGTGATGAAACGATATCGGTGCGTGCTTACCTGCAGCGGTTTCTCTTCGCCAATGACCGCATCAATGACCGCGTCGGCAGCCTTTCGGGCGGTGAAAAGAACCGGGTCCTCCTCGCAAAGATCCTGCGACGCGGTGGCAACTTCCTCGTCCTCGACGAACCGACCAACGACCTCGATCTTCAGACACTCCGTGTTCTCGAGGAGGCGCTCATCAATTTCGGCGGATCCGCCCTCGTCGTGAGTCACGACCGCTGGTTCCTCGACCGGGTCTGTGACCGCGTTGTCGTTTTCGAAGGCAACGGACGGGTTACGGTGAATGAGGGGAACTATTCCTACTACCTCGAAAAACGCCGCGCCCGTGAGGCCTCTCTCGCCGCCGCCGCGAAAGCGAAACCCGCCAAAGCATCCGCCCCCACCGGCCCGCCAAAGGACAAAGAAAAACCTCGCAAGCTGAAGTGGAAAGAAGAGCGCGAACTGGAAACGATGGAGGAAACCATCCACGAAGCCGAAGCCAAAGTTGCGGAACTTGAAGCGAAGCTCGGCGACCCTGCCTTCTACATCGAGAACTCTGTCGAAGCACCTGCCCTCATCGCTGAATTGGAGCGAAAGAAGACTGAAGTGACGATGCTCTATACCCGTTGGGAGGAGCTTGAGGCGATTCGGGTGGCGGCAGCCGAAGCCTGATTCGGGTTGCATCAGGCAAGCGGTGATTTCATTTTAAGTTCTTCTAGCGCACCTCGAATGGCTGGTTGGCTGTGGCGGCATGGCCTTTACCGTCTTTGACCCAGACATAGAGTCGATAGATTTCAGGGGCTTTTGGTGCAGTGACGGAGATCGACGGTTTCCCGTTGCCGGTGATTGTATCCGGGATCGACTCCGGAATTTTTTTGTCTGTATTGTGTTTGTGCCCTTGCAGGTCGCGCATCACCGCCCAATGCCAGGTCAGCTCGTCCTGATCAGGATCTGTGGCATTCACAGACGCCTGAAGGATGGATCCGGGAGCAATGGCCTCAGTCGGAACGCCGGTGATCGGTTCAATTCCGGGGGCCTGGTTTGCAGGTGTTCGACCAGTCCACATTTCTTCGAGCACATCGACGGAAGCGATGGTGTCGCCCTCATGAGTCAGGAGTCCGAACCAGGTGGCTGTGGATTCGAATTTCCACCCCCAGACGAATGCGTAGTTTCCAAGGTAGCCGCCACCCGGGGTCAATACTTTTTGATAAGCATCACGAATCATACGGGCTTTTTCGCTACTGGTTTGTTCGACAGGCGTGCCCGACGCGGATTGCTTGCTTTCCCAGAAACCACGAGGCCCCCACTCGGTGAGCATCCACGGGCGTCTCCAGCCGACTTTCTCCAATTGCTTTCGCAGACCGAAAACAGCTCCATAAGTGTTGATTCCGATGTAGTCGAGACTCGGGGTATGTTCGTTCAGGGCGGCCGCCTTGGCTGGATTTAGACCGGCGACGGCGGTAAAAGACGGGTGATGCGGATCAAGTTCTCCCACCAGCGTTGCAAGGCGCTCAAGCTGCTGCCAAAAGGCAATGTTGGAGCCGTCGCCTTCCACTTCGTTACCAATACCCCAGGCGAGCAACGCGGGATGATCTCGATAGGTGGTCACTTCCTTGCGCACGCGATCAGCTTGCCGGGCGCAATGCCCGGGGTTCTTGTAGGAGAACCAACTGCACTCCTGCTCCAACCAAATACCGGCGCTTACGGTTAGCTTTAGCGAATGCGCTTCATCGAGAATCTTGTCGAGGCCATTGGTCGTCCACGTGCGGATGGAATTGCCGCCCCGGGAGGCGAGTCGGGCAAGGTTTTCGTCGCCTCCTACTCCCTGAACCACGTAAGTTTGCCCGCCGCGGGTCAAACCACCGGGAGTTACCGCCACCGCAATGTGGCTGCCGACAGGAATTGATCCCCGCTCTTCCGAGCAAGCGCCCAGCAAAATGGTAGTCAGCACCAGGACAATTCTGAGAACTCCAGGGGTAAGCATAAGGCAACCTGTCGAAAAGTGCCTCCCGGGTCAAGGCCTCGCGACGGATCGACCTCAGATGGAGGGGTCATCCGCGGCATGTCAGTAAAGAAGGCCACGGAAAAACCAACATCCGGTCTAATCCGCGATCGTGTCAAATCTCCCTTCGGATTGACATTCCCTCCTCCGCGTCCCTAAGCTAACCGGATGTCTAAAGCGATTTTCAATCTTGTGGTGGAGCTCCCCGGCGCCCCCGTCCGATACTACCAGCTGGGTGCGGGAATCATCAAAATTGGACGCGGCGACAAGAACGGGATCATCCTCGAAGAGGACACCGTCTCGAGCCGCCACGGCGAACTCAGGCGGACGGAGAGCGGATTTGAAATCGCCGACCTTGGCTCCACAAATGGAACCCGCCTCAACGGCGAATCCGTCGGAGCTGAGCCGCGGGAACTCCATGAAGGGGACATTCTCGTCTTCGGGCACACCGTGAAGGCCCGCTACGTCCGTGTCATTCAAATCTGCGACAAAGCAGCGAAAGAACCGGTGCCTCCCGGTTCACTGACCCGAAAGCTCGAACGGAGTCCGGCCCCGGCCCGGCCCGCAATCAATCCGGTCGCCGCCGCCGTGGCGAAGGCGGCGCGGGCCAAAGCGAATACCTGAGGAAAAACGCGAGGTTTCGAAACCAAATCGACTCAAGCCCTGCGCAATTGGATATTGACCCTACCCCTCATCGCCAGCAAGCTTGCCTTCTACAAAACCCGGATACTTTATGGCAGATCTAGACGACATCAGAGACGGAGACAATTTTGGTCTCACCACTCCCGCAGACACCAGTTCCTTTTACCTCAAAGGCCTGAACAACACTGATTGGGGCATCAAGAACCGCATGGCGCGCATTTTCAACCGGAAGTCCGGTCGCACCGTGATGCTGGCTTTCGACCATGGCTTCCTTATGGGCCCGACTTCGGGACTTGAGCGTATCGACTTGAACATTGCGCCCCTTGCAGAGCACGCCGACTGCCTCATGGGAACCCGCGGAATGATCCGTTCCAGCATCCCGGCTGATAACACCAGGCCGATCTGTCTCCGCACTGACACCGGGACCACGATCCTTACGGAAATGAACCACAACGTGCTCATCGCCGAAGCGGATGCGATCTCGATGAACGCCTCTGCCATGGCCGCGATGCTCGCTATCGGAGACGCCGCCACCGAAGCTTCCACGGTGGCTAATTTCAGCCGTCTCGTCGATATCGGATACAAATACAGCATCCCGGTCATGGGCGTAACCGCTGTCGGAAAAGACATGGCACGCGACGCCCGCTACTTCGGACTCGCCTCGCGCGTCTGCGCCGAGAACGGTGCCAGCATCGTGAAAACCTACTACACCGAAGGATTTGAAAAAGTCGTCGCGGCCTGCCCGGTCCCTGTGGTCATCGCTGGCGGCAAAAAACTTCCGGAACTCGAAGCGCTTGAACTTGCCTACAATGCGATCCAGTGCGGTGCATCCGGAGTCGATATGGGCCGCAATGTGTTCCAGTCCGAGGCTCCTCTTGCCATGATCAAAGCGGTTGCAGGCGTCGTCCATGACGGACTCAAACCACAGGAAGCCTTCGACCTCTTCGAAACGCTCAAGGCCGAGGCCGGTAAATAACTTCCAGAGAACCCGTCCCAGCCCGCACAAACCAATCAAGCCGCCCTTTCCGATCCCGTATCGGAAGGGGCGTTTTGTTTTGCAACACGCGTCAGGCGGGAAGTTCGGCGCTGGCAGACCGGAGGTTGTGACCCGATGACTCGGCCATCCGGTTCATGTATGGGCGGGAGCCCTCTACCTTCCTCCGTTTCGGCGTCTCCTTGGGAAGGGAGAATATGACGGCGTTGCGGCCGTCTTCTGTCCTCTCAGCGCGAATCCATCCCCCGTGTTGGAAGACCGTCAGGTAACAGGCCATCAGGTGAGTGCCCAACTCCTCGGGTTTGTTTGATCGCACAAAAAAGGGATCAAAGACACGGGCCAGATCATCCATCGGAAGCAGTTCGCCATTGTCGATGAAACTCGTTTCAACCATACCCCCATCCCTTAGAGACGAGATTCGTATCTCAATCTCTCCTCCGTTTTTCAGGGTGGATCTCGAGTCTTCGAACAGGAAGCGGCTCATCTGGGCAATCCGTTTCGCGTCACCGGTAATAACGGGGGGCTCACCTTCCACGGTCAGTGAGAAACGTATCTCCGGATGTCCCTCCAGGACGACAGAACCCGCCTCTTCCATCACTCCGGCCAAATCGATGCGGTCATTCGCCGTCGCTCGTCTCAACCTGGTTCCCTCGGCCAGATTGCTTAACATGGAGGTCATTCGATCAATCTGGCTGCCTACCTCATCGTAGTATTCCTTCCAGAAAACCGCGTCTTTCGGTTCACCCTCAAGTTCCTCCTCCAATTGATAGGGAAGCATGTCATAAAAGGTTCGCATCACCGTGAGTGCATTTCGCATATGGTGATTGAGGCCGGTGGAGAGAATCCCGATACTCGCCGCCTTGTCCGCCATGATGAGATGTTCGATGGTCTCCGATTTCTCCTGGAGAAGACGATCCCTCTCACGGGCAAGTGAGAAATGGCTCATTGCTTTGACGAGGCGGTGCTCCAGTTCATCAGGATCCCAGGGCTTCGTCAGGTAAGCGTAAAGGAGTCCGTCATTCAAGGCGTCCACCGCGACATCAAGATCAGAGAATGCCGTCACAAGAAACCGAAGAGGCTTCGGGTCAACCGCACGAATGCGCTTGAGCAAATCGAGTCCGGATTCGTTCGGCATCTTTTTGTCACTCAACACCATGCCTATCTTATCGTGATTCTCCTGAAAGATGGCGAAACCTTCCTCAGGGCTGCTTGCGATGTAGATTGGCGCTAAATCTCCGAAGATCGCTTCGAAATATTTCAACGACTTTAACTCGTCGTCGATATAGAGAATTCCGTAATCAGTGAAGGGCGTATTCATGGCGTGCAAGAGGAGGGTGAAAGGTATGGTGCGAGTCCCTGGCAGAGCCGGAACTTACGGCTGGATCTCCAGGACATGGGAGGGAGACAAAAAATTCGGTATAGGCCTTCCCATCGGAAACCACCTGAATCTTCCCCCGGTGTGCTTCAATGATCCGGAAACAGATACTCAAGCCGAGACCGGTTCCCTCACCGACTTCTTTTGTCGTGAAGAAGGGGTCGAAAATCTGCGACTGAAAAGTCTCAGGGATTCCGGGACCGTTGTCCCGGACGGATATAACGACCCGTCCATTTTCGGAAGAAGCGGAAACCACAATCACATTCAAACGCCCGGTGCGGGCTTCACTCATCGCCTGAACCGCATTGTGAATGAGGTTCACAAAAACCTGGGCCATCTGATTCTTCACCCCTTCGATGCGAACGCCGCGATCTATTCTCAGATCCACTGAGGTTCCGGTATCATTCAGTTCCTTACGAAGCATTCGAACCGCCACCTCAACGGCCTCGCGTATAGGAAATTCAATCAACACTTCGGCCCGTTTGTGGGAGAATTCCCTCAACTCCTTCACGAGGTCCTTCATTCGATCAATGCTGTCCTGAATATCATTGACCGCCTCATTGATGGCAGCATCCTCGGGATGATCCTTCAGTTTGCGTTTGATGAGGAAGAGGGCCTGGTTGGAGTGGTTCAGCGGATTGCCGATCTCGTGAATCATGCCGGCACTCAACTGCCCAAGGGACGACATTTTTCCTGATTGAATCAGCTGCTGTTCCGTTTCCCGAAGTTCGCCCAAGGTTGATTCGAGCTCCTTCGCGTTGGCACGAAGGGCAATTTTCTTCTGACGGAGTCGCTCCCGGCCTTTGAATTCCTCGGCCCGGATATGATCACGGGCGAGACTGCCAATGACCACGACCACGCCAGTGGCAATCAGAAAGATCAGGTTGCTGAACAACCCTGCTGTAAAACGCCCATCCATCCCGGCGGCAATGGCCGGCGCACAGGCGATCAAGTACAATATGAGAACTGAACCTGATACCACAAAAGCCTCGCGATACGTCCAATGAAAAAGAAACGCCGTCGAGGCGACACAAAGAGACAGGCCGGCATAATAATCAGAAGCCGGATCTTTCGTCAGAAAGATGGTCGCCGAGATGAAATAGGCTGGAATCAGGGGAAGCAGGATGGTGAAGAATCTGAAGAACCGCTTCCCTATCCTCGATTTGATCATCAGGAGAATTACCATCGTCAAGGAAGCGCAAGTCCATCTCAATGCGGCAAAGAGCGTCACATACTCGGGATAAGCAAAGTGATCCAGAACCGCAAAGACCGAGATCATCGCCGCAGCCATAGCCGCGATGAGCTTCACGTTTCGAAGGGTGAATCGTCTGTCCTCCGCCTGCATCAACTTCCACGTGAACTCGGTCAGACCAACCGGGCGGATCGGTTGGATCATCAAATGGGGCAAAATCGAGTTCAAAAGCGCCATGGCAAAGAACAATATTTACCATACCTTTCGAAAATTACCATAAATAATTGGACCGTTGTATTTTCCAGATCCATTTATCACCCGGTATTTCAACAGAAACATCCGAATATCGGACACAAACTTCAATTTCTACGCGCCTTTAAAATAAGGATTTGCAAATCACTTATCAAAAGTGATAGTCACCTCAGCAGATTTTATTCTTTTTTTGAGACCCTGTTTTCGTTTCGACTAACGCCCCTTCCGTTTCCCTCGGAAGGGGCGTTTTTCGTTTCGTCCGGCGGGGCGAAAGGAAAAAGAGGACAAAGGAGAGTCACTCCTTGCCACCGAGGCTGCGCGCTAGAGTCACGCTTTCGGGACTCAGGTCATCGAGGCGGACATCATAACTCACCCCGGTCTTGAGGATCAGCTTTACCGATTCCCCGTCGAGGGAAAGCATCTTCGCCTCGATCACCTTCCCAGCCTTGTTCTTCCACTGGTGAAAGCCGTCCTTCGCCCCTCCGGCCGGATTCATGGCGGCAGCCGGTTTTACTTCCTCGAGACGTTTTGCCTCCTCTTCGGTGGGTTTCGTTGCATCGATCACAGCTCCGTGCTCAATCCATTTTTCAATCGTCGCCAGTTCATCTTTCGGAAGAGGATCCCCCTTCCTTGGCATAAAATCCGTGTGATTTGATTCAAGTTTAAGTCGCTCAAGAAATCCGCTTTCAGCCGGGTTTCCAGGACGGATGATGTTGAATTTCCCGATCTGATAGTCCCTCACCTCGTCAACGTCATCGAGAGCCAGACTGCCCTTCACCGATTTTTCGTTGCTGTGGCAATCCCAGCAATGAGTTTTCATGATTGGGAGCACGTCACTGACGTAGTCAACAACTTCGGCTTCCGCTCCCGCGGTAGCTATCATGAAAAAGGCAATAACGAATCGACACTTCATCCAGCAAGAATATCACTTCAAACCTCTTCCGTTACCAACGCTTCGATCTCGTCATCAAGATAGAGCAAATCAAGAGCCTCTCTCGCCCATGCCTGTGAGGCGGCCTGCCTTCGGAGCAGTCGCACGGCCAGAACTTGTGCCATGAGAACGGGACTCCATGCCGTTCTTGCAAGAACGCGCCATTGTTCCCCTGCTTTAAACCGCTTCACTTCCGCGGCCTGATCCCGACATGACTCGCAAAGGAGGAGGCAACGGTCGATATCAGGTAGTTTCGGTTCCGGGGGAACGACAAAGATCACAAGTTTTTCGCCGCCCGCTTCGCAGAGCTCGCACTTTGATTTGGAACGGCGTGCCAGCTCCCGTCCGAACGAGTTCAGATGGGCCAGTTTCGCTTCATGTCCCTCTCTTCCTTTGGCCATCTGGTTTTTGCGGGGTGAGGGTGATCAGGGAATGCGATGTCTCACAATGCCCAAACGCATGCGTTTGAGGATACACGGACAGCACCGCACCGCAACTGCTTCAATCCTCCCTCGCGAGAGACTGCGACCCGGTGGATCAACACTCCGCCTTCCGGCATTGCTCCCCTAAAAACTCCCGCGCCCTCCTCGCCCGCTCCATGATCTCTCCGGGTGTTCCGTGCCCGGCCAGTTCAAGTATGAGCGGCCCCTGAAAACGCCATTTGATGAGTTGGCAGACAAGTGATCCCCAGTCAATGCGACCGTCTCCGGGAGGAAGGTGATCGTCGCGATCTCCGCCGTTATCATTGGCATGAAGCATCCTCAGATGCCCTGACAATTTGTGAACCACCGTCGGAAGATCTCCCGAAAGAGAGGCGTGGCCGGTATCGAGACAGGTCCCGACATTGGTTTCACGAATGGCACCAAGCAGCCAGAGCATGTCACTGGTCTGACCGAAAAGGAGATGAGGCAGCATATTTTCCAGGAGCAGAACGAGCCCGAGTTCACGGCAACGGGTTGCGACCCGGTTGAGCGATTCAGCGGCGTGATGGATCCTCCAATACCAATCCTCGGGCGAAGGCCGCCCCTCCTGCTCGGGTCCGGGATGGAGCACCAGATAGCGGCAACCCAGAACCGCCGCCGCCGACGCCGCGGCAAAAAGCTCGTTGACCGAATCCTCCCTTTGCCCGGGATCATGACTTGAGATGTCGATCCGTTCCGCATAGGGCGCGTGCATGGAGTTGGCCTCGATTCCGAGGTCCCTCAACATGGCGGAAGTTGCCTCCACCAGGCCCGTGTCGTGGTAGTTCAGATGCGCAGGAAAGGAACAAATCTCCACCAGGGTGAACCCTCCGTCGCGAACCATGGGCAGCGCCTCCAGAATTGGAGTCCGGTAGAAACAACCTGTTGAGATACCTGTGGGCCAATCACTCATTTGTGAAGATATCGTATTGAGAGAGGTGTGCTGGCATCAGGCTGATGGTCCGACCACGTGCTCCGAGACCAGCCTATCGTGAAAAGGTCTGACATCACAGGGTAATTCTCCAGGCCAACAAAATCCCTCCGCCTTTAGTCCGTCACAACGGAAATCAGCAAGGGGATCAAGTCCACAGACGATTTGGCCGGCAAAAAGCCGGACATAAAAATCAGCCCTGAAAGCGGGTGAATACCCCTGCCATCGGTTTCCCCATCCGTGCACCGGGTCTTCGAACTTGGATCGAACCAACCCGGCGATATGACGGGGATGCCATCCTTTAGCGAGGAGGCAGCGGGTGACGAGCCGCATTCCGGAAGGCTTCAGGAGCAGGTCGTTCGGATTCAGGAGAACATGTCGGACGCAACCCGGCAAGTCCAGAAGCGGGGTGGCGGCATAGGTCATCGGCCATCGCTCTTTCGGATCATGCTCCGCTTCGTAGAAGAGAGCATGAAACTCGCGGAGAGGTGACCGCAAATACTCCTCCAACAGCTGCACCGTTCCGTCGCTCTCATCAGGTATGAGCATGCAGCACTGTTTCGCCAGAGTCACAACATCCGCCGTATCCTGTCGATACTTCAAGGCTTGAAGCACGTCGATCTCGTGAAGCGGAATACAAATGCAGGGGCCGATTTCATCCTCCACCCCGAGACGCCTTGCGATTCCGCTGCTCCACGGTTTCAGATAGCGGGTGAACGGAATCCGTATCATGCGGGAGTCGAGGGGATCACCGTACTCGGAAATATCGATCGAGATGAGTTCGCGCTGACCCGACGCTGAGGGAAGAACCTGAGTGGCGGTAATCTCGACGGGAACCTCCGTTTCCTTTTCAGAGACCGCCTTGATCCGATGAGCGAAATACTCCATCACGAGTGCGAGATTCGCAAAGGTCTGCTCGCTCCCGTCCCGGTAGGCAGTCGGGACAAGGTTCCCTATTTTACGGTCGAGTTCGGAACCGCGGGGGAAACGCCACACAAAATGGTGGCCCTGACCGGTGATCAGATGGAGGGGACGAATCCCCCAATCCGAGAGCAACTCCTCGATTTTTGCCACGACCGGGGCTTGAAGACGGAAGGCCCTCCAGGGATCGGTAAAGGCAGCCGCCGGGGCATCGTGATTGACATATTCGATGTCGAGATGAACGAGAATAGACCGGGTGTCAAAAAGGGATCGAGCAATGGCCGCTCCGTCCTGAAGGAGTTGGTCTAGTGCCGCGACCGGCCATCGTTCGACCCGCGAAGGATCCCCTGAATCGCAGCGTGAAAGAAATGAGCAAGTGGCTGAGGCGGGATCGTGGCCCCCGAGAAACTCAATGATGCGGTCACGGATGTGCCGGTCCGCCAGAACGGCGTTCAAATCATTCTCAACTCCGTCGCTTGGTTCCAGATCCATGACAACGCCGGAGGCAACCCGGAATCCCGAAGCCATTGTCAGTGTTCACATTTTTCCGTCCATGACAAGCCTTCATCCCGAACCCTCGCTGTTTCAGCCATCCCCTGATCGTGCCTGACAGGGTTGGGTCGGATACCCGACAGGGTTGAATACCGGGGAGAGGAGTGAGTGATTGCATCCCTGAAATTTTCCCGCACTCTTTCTCTCATGCTTGAGTTCTCCGACGCCAGTTACCGGTTCTTTCCCGCCGAGCCCTCGCGAATTCTGATCGCATTGGGAAGGGCGATGAACCGGCATTTCGTTCTCCCCGGTGCCGGGCATCTTGTGAAGGAAATTCGCCTTGAGGGAGAAACAGAAGCCGTCCGCGACGCACAGGCGCGGGGAGAAAGGCTTCTCTTTGTAATGAACCATCCGACTCACAGCGATCCGCAGGTCATCACGGAACTCCATCGAAACCTGGGCCTGCCCTCGTGCTTTATGGCGGCCTACGATGTTTTCTTAAGGAGCCGCTTCACCGCGTGGAGCATGCAAAAGCTCGGTAACTTTTCGATCGACCGCGAGTCAGGAGACAGGAAGGCGATGACAGCGGCCATCAACACCCTGACGACCGGGGAGTTTGCGCTCAATATTTTTCCGGAGGGAAATGTGTATCTCACCAATGACCGGGTCACCCCCTTCCTCGACGGAACCGCGTTTATTGCCCTGAAGGCACAGCAGGCCCTCGAAGACAAATGCGTCAGGATCGTACCGGTCAGTCTCAAGTTCACGCACCTGACGACACCGAGGGAGGCAGTGACCGAACGGCTCTTGAAACTCGGTGCCGACAGCGACTATCAGTTTCCTCCTGGTTCCACCGCCGATCCCCTGGGCTCGATGCTTGGTCTCGGACAGCATATCCTGGGCCGCTATCTGCGAGCCCACGGATTCCTGAGGGAAACAACGAGCCCCGGCAACACGTTGTATGCCACCCTCGACGAGTTCGCGAGAAGCCTCACTTCTGAGCTGGAGGAATCGCTCCAGTTGGCTCCTCAGACTGAAAGCGGGGTTGTTGACCGGATTCGAAGAATCCGCTCGAAGATCCATCAAATGAGGACCGACGGATCAGGCAACGCCCATCCCGAAATCGACGGCCTCGCCGGCAAGGCGATTCTCGCGTTTCGCGTAAACGGGTATCTGACTCCCTACCTGACAGAATACCCGACCATCGACCGCTACGATGAAACCGTCGAAAGGGTTGCCGAGGATTTCTATTCCCATGCCATGCCCAGAACCGGCCCTCGCCGGGCCATCGCCCGCTTTCATACTCCGCTCAACGTCCGCGACTACCTCGAAGGCGCCGGGTCACTGCGCGCCGCCGTTGCTCCGCTGACCAGGGAAATGGAATCCGCAGTTCAATCAGGCATTGATGCGATCAATGCGGAAAACGACGCACCCGGTGCAGCGCTGGTTCACGAAGCCCGATAGGACCTATTTTCTCATTAGGTAAGCAAACAAGTCCCTCAGGTCCTCGTCGCTCATCCCCGTGAGAAGCGCGGGAGGCATCAGTGAAATCGGAGAAGCTTCCAGGGTTTCCATCTCCGTCCGGTCAAGCAGGGAAACCTGGCCGGCAAGGTCCCGCAGGGTCACGGTTCTTGGTGTCTGTTCCTGCATCAGGCCAATGACTTTCCGGCCGTCCTTCATTGATGCCACGTAGTTGAGATACCCTTCGCGCAGTTCGAGACTGGGATTCACGATGGAGGGGATCCAGAAATCAAGATTCTGCCTTTCGTATCCGGTGAGATCCGGTCCGATTTTCATTCCTTCGCCGAAGAGTTGATGGCAGGTCGCACAGCGGGTGGTGAAATGAACCTTTCCCGCCGTCTCGTCCCCCGCCCCGCCGGAAAGCACCGTTTTGATTCGCGCGCTCTCTGCCGTTAGATCAATTCCCCCCGATCCCGCAGCGATGCCCGGCCAGTATTTTTGGATGCGCTCATTCAAGGCAGGATCTTTATGCTCGAGCATCAACTGCACCACGTCAGCACCCAGGTCGCGGGACTTGATGACCGCCTTGTCGACCTCATCCATCATTTGTATGGCCCAGTGAGGCCGGCCTGCCAGAACCCGCTCGGCGGTGGACCGAACCCCGTGCTCGGCAGGCAGGGTCGAACCATATCGGCCGATGATGCCGTTGGCGACCGCCTCGTCATCGAAGCGCGCCATCGTCTGCAGAGCAACCCGCTTCAGAGCGCTCTCCTGATCCAGCGAGAGAATCTTGATCATCGTTCCAATGACCGACTTGTCACCACTCGCTCCCAACTGACGAATCAGCCCGGCCCGGACTCCGGTGGGAAGCTTTGGATCGAGGACAGCTCGCTGCGCCTCAACGAGAGCACCCGCCTCGCCACTTTTGAGACGGAGAACCAGACCACTGTCACCCAACTGCTCTGAGAATTTCTTCAACGCCTCCGTCAGTGAGTCCGGCAGGACAGGCATGGGAACCCCTTCAAAGGAGGACTGCAATGCCTCAAGCAGTTGCGTTTTGCTGCTCTCGTCCGGAGCTTTTTCCAGAAGCATGGCACAGCTCTGAAAATTGGCGTCACCGCCTGCAATAGCATATCGCTTCATCAATCGGGTGAGGAGCCACTCCTGCACGATTGGATTTCTCCACGGCTCGACTCGTGAAAGCCAGGCGGCGATTTCGGCCCGTCCGGACTCCGCGTGTGCTTCCAGCGCCCACCAGATCATGAGCGGCTGGTGCGGGTCTTTCAGGTCGTCCTGTTGCTGGACGAGCCCTTCAATAATTCCCATCGCGGTTGCCGAAGGCAGCCGTTTCGCCGAGGACGCCAGTTGCACCCTGACCTGCACATCGCTTTCACTCAGGGCGAGATCACTGAGTGCCGTGGCGACAGCGCCGGAGGCATTGCCCTCGTCTCCGATAAGTCTCACCACCCATCTCCTGACATGTGTGTCAGGATTTGTCAGCCATCGCACCTTCAATTCCTCGGTGAGGCCACCCAGGAGATTGATCGCCCAGAGCGCCTCAAGAGTTTGCACTCCTTCCGCATCATCAATCATGGTGATCAACTGATCCCTGACCGAAGCGTCCCCCCTCCAACCCAACTCGAGAACCGAACGACGGCGTATCATGCGATTGGGATGGCTGAAAAGTGAGATCAGCTCCTCGGCAGGCCGCTTACTCAGATCTCCTTCTTCATAGACCGGAGTGACTTCTTTCGGCTGGAGACGGTAAACTCTGCCGCTTGTTTTATGCCAGTCATCAACCGGACGCACGTGACTGAGACGACTGTCATACCAGTCGGCCATGTAAACCGCTCCGTCCGGGGCAAGTCCGGCATAAACCGGACGGAACCACCGGTCACCGGTCTCGACCAGATTCGCTTCATCAACGGTGCGGTAGGTCGATCCATTCCGTTCAAGCCGGCTCGCCCAGACGAGGTTGTGAAGTGAATTCGGTGCCACGATACGACCGGCCAAATTTTCTCCAAACAAACCGCCCTCGTAGATCGTGAAGGCCTGCGGAAAACGGCGATCGTCGCCCTTGTGCTCCATGTGTTCGAAGTATCCGAAGGCATAGGGGTTTGTCAGGGGGCCGTGTTTTCCCCAGGACTTGCTCCCGTAGCTTCCCTGCGGATAGAACATCCCCCGGGTATTGCCATTGTTTGTCCCGGAGAAGACGTGCCCGACTGCATCAATATCGAGGCTGAAGGTGTTTCCTCCTCCTTCGGCATAGATCTCAAAACGCTCGGTCGGCGGATGGAAACGCCAGACCATCTGCCCCTGCCAGGCCACTGCTTTTCCCGTCGCGGGATTGATCACTTTTCCGGTCGTGGTACTGCCGTTGACACCATAGAGCCAACCATCGGGGCCCCAGGTCAGACTGTTCATGACCGAGTGGGTATCCTCGATTCCGAAACCGGAAAGCTTCACCACCGGATCAGTATCGGGAACATCATCGCCGTCAGCATCCGGGTAGAAGAGGAGATAGGGAGGATTCGCCACCCAGATTCCTCCCGCTCCGATCGCGACGGAGGTGGCAATGTTAAGCCCGGTGATCACGTCCTTCTTCGAATCAAAAACCCCGTCCTTATCGGTGTCTTCGAAGACACTGATGACATCGGCTCCCTTTTCCCCGGCCGGAGGAGGGAGCGGAATCTTGTCGAATCGCGCCCGAAGATGGTTGTCGTACTCCACGATCTTCAATCCCGCCGGGAACTGATACTGCCGGTATTGCACCACCCAGAGGCGCCCCCTGGCATCCCAGGCAAGCGAAAGAGGCTGCTCAACCTCAGGCTCGGAAACGATGAGTTTGAGTTCAAACCCGTCTCTCAGGGTGAACTTTCCCAGAGCTTCTTCCGGAGGCGTCGGCTTCGATCCGTCGGCAAGGGCACCGCGACCGCCAAAGGTCTTGATCACCTCAGCAGCCTGATCTGATCCCGCCACTCCTGCGCTCCCGTCTTTTCCATCCTGTGCCGGGAGGATTCCACCGGTTATCAGGCACACCGCGATCATCCCGGCCGTAAAATTATTCAATGTCATGATTTCAAAGGATGCCAAAAACGCGATCCCTCTGAACACAAAAAAAGCGCCGCGAACAGGGAGGTGGAATTCAGCGCGGGACACGACTATCCGCCTCTCAGGATGGTGCGCACCTCCTCGGGAAGCTCAAGCACAGGAATCAGTTCCTCCGGCCCCTGAATCAAAACCGGATGGCGATCAAGCTCGAGCCACTCGATCAGCGATTTGACCCTGCTTTTTTCCATCGCCGTGCAGCCTATTGTCGGGACCCCCGGGCCATACCACGCATGCATGAAGATGGCGCTACCACGACCGGGTATGACACGAAGCCGATTGTGCCCGACAACGATGGCGTAGTCGTAGATGCCGTCCGCTCTCCTCAGAGTTTCGGCGGAGCTCCAGTCGGGCTTGATTCCGGGATCGTTGATCCGGACCCACTGATTGTAAAAATTCGAACGGACATCATCGACCCAAAAATCATCTCTCGTCGTACGTCGATAGAGAAACGTAGCGGGCGAAAAATCTTTCGTCCCGAAAGCAAACTCCAGCGGGAAGATCCCTGCCGGAGCTCTCTTATCCCCTTCCCTCTTCTCCGGTCCCTTCAAGGTTGCGGCATGCAGTCCGACCCCCAGACCGAGCCCCGCCCTTCCGACCGTGACCGGGGTCCATTCCTGATGAACCTCCCATCCACGCTGCCCCCTGTGGAGACAAATCATTCCACCCGCCGGGCTCTCCCATGTCTTTGCGATGACCGCGACTATCTGCCCGCACCTCGCATGCCAGGGAGACTCGATGGCTTGTCCCAGCGCGGAGTCCTCACGTAGAAAGAGAGAGAGAACCAGAACAATTAATGGCCGATGGGATCCCTTCGTCTCCATCCCGCCATCATCAATGCACCGGCGTCCGCCTTCAATCATGAAGATACGGAATTTCAAATCCGGACAATTCCAATACCTCACTCGAAGACACTCAATTCCAGATTGGCTTTGCGAAGTTTCCGGCTAAGTCCGCGGCTTAAATTTTCAAGCAGCTTGATTTTGATCGCAGGGTGTTTGTCACCGAGTTGATCAAACGAGGCGAGAGTTAAAATGCGGCATTGTACTGCGGAATCCGCCTCAATGGTGGCTGAGCGGGGTGAACGGTCAATGAGCGACATTTCACCGAAAATCATACCGGGAGAAAAGGTGGCAAGACGGCGGCGTGTCGATGCGTCCGACCCGACAAAAACGCTCACCCTTCCTTTTGAAAGCATAAACAGCTCACTGGCCTCGTCACCGGCTCGAATAATTGCCTCCCCCTTGCCGTAGGTCATCTCCACAAGCGACCCGGAAAAGATTTCGAGCTCGACCTTCGAGAATCCGTCTAGCAACTCAAACTCCGCCAACCCGAAAGTGTGCTCAACCGGCGGGGTGAATCCCTTTTTCACGAGGAGCAAGTCCTCGCAATACTCCAGCGCAGGATCATTGTCCTCAAAGGTCCGGTAGACATCGGTGGCCTTTTCACCCAACTTGGCGCGAAAGACCCTTCCCATCAGCGGAACCCGATCCGGGTGTGAAAAGACAACGGTCTTTCCTTCCGCTTCAAGTGACAGGGTAAGCTCAAAAAGAAGCCGCGCCGCCGTGTCGTTGATACTCAGCACATGCCCGAAATCGACGACGAGGTAGTCAAGCGTTTCAAACTCCTCGGTGACCGCATGAACGGCAGTCTCGGTCGTGGCAAAGGTCAGATTCCCCTGCAACTGCACGACCACGATTCGCGATCCATGTTCCTTCAGCAGAGCCACCTCCTCAAGAGAACGAACCCTGCGTGAGCTCACTTTACCTCCGTTAAAAATTAACCGCACGGCCCCGTCGCGGGTGCCGCGCCGATTGAAGAGGTGGAGATCGAGGCGCTGCGAGAGCGCCTCGCATACCCTGATGCCGCGGACGCTGTTTCCATGCGAATCGAGCCTGGGGGAAAACACTCCGATACCCAACTGCCCCGGCAATACCGCGATGACTCCGCCGGCAACCCCGCTCTTCGCGGGCATTCCCACCTTGTAAATCCATTCTCCGGCCCAGTCGTACATGCCGCAGGAACTCATCACACTCAGCATATTCGCCACGTATTCGCCGCGAACGGCCTGTTTACCCGTGATAGGATTCGCTCCCCGATTCGCCAAAGTAGCCGCCATCACTCCGAGGTCGCGGCAGGTGACGGAAATCGAACACTGCTGAAAATAGAGTTCCACGGTCGGATCGGGATCCGAGGTGAGAATGTCAAAATTCCTCAACATATGGCCAATCGCCCGATTCCGATGACCCGTCTCGCTTTCACTCTGATAGACCGTTTCATCGATTGAGAGCTCCCGGCCGGCAAATGTGGAGAAACCGGAAAGGATCCGCCGCTTTCTTGCGCTCGCAATGCCGCCCTGGATAAGACCGGCGGTGGCGATGGCCCCGGCATTGATCATCGGGTTGAGCGGACGCCCGGTGTCGGGCTCAAGGCTGATGGAATTGAATGCATCACCGGACGGCTCCACCCCCACCTTGGCGATGACATCATTCAGCCCGTTGTCCTCAAGCGCGAGGCCATAAACAAAGGGTTTTGAGATCGACTGAATCGTAAACGGGATGTCCGTATCCCCCACCTCGTAGACGTGTCCGCTGGCGGTTACCACACAAATGCCGAACCACTCGGGGTTCGCTTTGGCAAGCTCGGGGATATAGGTCGCCACTTCGCCCTCGGAGAGGCCCGAAAGCTCGTGATGCAACTGCTTGAGAAAATCGATAATGGGGGATTTCATAGGAGTGTCGATCCGGCTCCAGGGGTCCGAACGCTCACCCTATCCCGGGAATCACACTCCGACTTCACACCATGGAAGCTTCCCGTTCATTGTGAGCAATATACATGCCAAAACCACCCATGGAGCCAGGCGCCTCAAAACCCCGTGGCCGGTCATTCTAGCCGTGACGCCTCACTTCGTTTCCATGACCCATCTCCCATCCCAATCATCCTCCGGCGGTTGCAACTTAAGCGCAGCGCACCGCTCGATCATGACAAGTGAAGGATTGGTGTAAACACCCGGAATCTTCCCGGGGCGGAAGGGCTCAAGTTCAGCCGATTTTTCAAAGGCGCTCTTTGCTCCGTCCCAGTCGCGACCAAGGTATTTACTGATCCCCGAAGTGTAGATTTCTATACAAGCAGTTTCTTCGGGAGAAAGGTCGGCAATGAATCCCATCACCTCATGCATTTCGACCGGCTGGGTGCGCCCCTTCACCACAATCTTATCGAGATATCGGAATGCGATGTCATCCTTTTCGGCGACGGCGGCGAGACGGGTTTCACCGGTAATCATCGTGTAGACTCCATAGCTCTTCGCCCCGCTTTCGCATCGGGCCGCCAGGTTCACCGTGTCGCCCATCATCGTATAATTGAAGCGGCGAGGAGAACCCATGTTTCCAATAACGGCCAGACCGGTGTTAAGGCCGATGCGAGTCTGCATTTGATAGACAATCTCCGGCCAGCCGCCCTCAATCCTCCATTTCTCCCTCAGTTCAGCCTGACGCCGCTGCATTTCGATGGTGGCGCTGCAGGCCCGATGGGCGTGATCAGGAATGGGGAGCGGAGCCCCGAACATACCGACAATGGCATCTCCGATGTACTTGTCCAAGGTACCACCACGATAGACAAGAATGTCGGTCATGGCCGAGAGGTAGTCGATCATCAGGGTGACGAGACGCTCCGCGCCGAGCTTCTCGGAGAAAGTGGAGAAGCCCTGAACATCCGAGAAAAAGGCGGTGATTTCGGCCGATTGACCGCCCAGTTTCGGATCTTCTCCCGAAGAGATCATGCGATCCACAACCTCCGGTGACACGTAGGTTCCGAAAAGGTTTTTGATCCGGCCTTTTGCCCGGACCTCGAGAACAAGACGGTCGACGAGAGCACCACCGTTCACGAGGAGAAACCCGAGCACGGGGAGGAAAACGGGGAGTTGGAAGCTACGGGAACGAAACAGGCTGAAAGCCACCGCAATGTAGACCCCGACAAGCAGGACCGGCATAACTGCGGCCAGCGTTACCGATGATTTCCGTAGAAGCCAGAGGGTGCCCCAGGCCAGGGGCAGCCATCCCAGGAGAACCTGCCAAAGAGGGATGACACGAAGGTAATCCCCCTGAAGGATATTGTTCAGCGCAACCGCCTGAACGTGGACAAGGGGTTCGAGCGGAGAAAAGGGAGTGGGCCCGAAATCAGAGAGACCCTCCGCCATTTGCCCGACAAGCACGATTTTATTCTCCACCTCGGGTTGATTCTCGGGCCAGCTTCCGGTCTCGCCGAAGCGCTGGAGCCTTTCCATCAACACGACATAGTCCTCCGGCTTAAACGCCTTTTTCCCGCGATAATTCAGGGTCATGAATCCGCCTTCGTCGATCGGGATTCGCCGGACCGTCCCTTCACTGCCGGCAATGGTAACCGTATCGCCAAGCACCACTTCAACATCCTCAATTCGAGCCCCCTCGAACTGGATTAAAATCTGAAGAACCAGGGAGGGATACACCCGTCCTCCGAACCCAACAACCAGGGGAACCCTGCGTCGAATTCCGTCGATCCGGGAAGGCGGTGAATTGACGAATCCAGTCCAGGAAGCCTGAGCAAACCGATCAATAGGAACCGCCCCGTTGGGTGCCTGAACCAGGTTGAAATAGTTCCCGGTGAATCGGGAAACGGGCTGCGTTTTTCCAATGGCGGGTTTGTCGTAGGGAGTCGCGGTCGGTTCCGTGACGTCTGCAACCGCGCCGGTTATTGCCCCGGGAAAAAGCTCCAACCATCCACCAAACGCCTCGTCATGGGCCGGATCTCCGCTGGACTCGGAAAAAAAGAAATCATAAGCAACCACCGCCGGGGGTCTAAAAGAAAGACGCTCCAGAAAGCCCGCATGATAAGACCGGTTCCAATCCTCCCACCGTCCCAGTGTTTTGAGGGAGTATTCGCCGATCCCGACCAGAAGAATCCGGGAATCCGCCGGTGGATCGGATGCCTCTCTTGATTGGAAACGCCAGTCCACCGTCACGTTTTCCATCTGCTGCGACAAATTAACCTGGGATACCGCGAGTAAAATTCCAAATATTACTATAGGAGCTATAATTAAAGTCAGCAAAGCCCGCCATCTAGAATGCTTGCCCATTATTTCAAAAGTCTAATAATCAATAAGTCTTAACAATCTTAAGGGAACCCAAAAAATCACTAGTCAAGAAGCCTTGTCCTACCTACACTGAACCGGATTTGGGGTTTATTTTCGATATATCTATTACCCCTGAATCATGTCTACCGATTCCACTGCCATGACAACCATTAATCGATCTGTGCTAGTCGCCTTTGTTTTTTTTCTAATGGGTTTTATCACCCTGTCTTCCCTCACTCTTGTAGCGGCACCCGCTAGCGGCAATGTTACCGTAGCCGTGGGAGAGGTCAAAGTAACACCTCCAGGAGGAGCCGAGGCCCCTCTTGTTGCCGGTGACACGGTTGCGACTGGAAGCACCGTAAAAACGGGAGCCGGAGCCCGTGCCGTGATCGTCATGACCCCCCGTTCAGCGATACGCATCGGAGAAAACTCAGAGGTCCTTATTGAGGAGGTGCTCGAAACCGCCAATCCGCCCAAGGTGACTGTTGATGTAAAAAACGGCAGCCTTGGTGCACTACTGAAGCCCGGCACCGGAGCCATCATGGATTTCAAGATTAAGACACCGAGTGGCATTGCCGCAGCCCGGGGAACCTACTACGCGGTGGTCGTGGAGAACGGGAAAGGATTCGCTCAGGTTAAAGAGGGCAAAGTGGAGATTGTCCCTGCTCAGGCGGTGCCTGCGGCTGAAGCACCCAAGCCCAACTAATCGGTCGGAGTCGATAGCGCGCTCCCCTTAGCGCCCGGCAACGATCGATCCTGCATGAAGCGCCTGACGCCAGAACAACCACTCCACCGATGCTTGACGGCATTTCTGGTGGTGCTGTCTCTGGTCCCCTCCCCCCTGCTTCAGGCCAATCCTGCGGGAGAGGTCGTGATGCATGGCGATGTCCAGTTTGACCGGAGCGCCGGACAACTCCGTGTCCTCCAGGCTTCAGACCGGGCCATTATCGACTGGGAATCTTTCTCCATTGATGCCGGACAGCTCACCGAGTTCGTGCAGCCGAATTCCAGTTCCGCCGCACTGAATCGCGTTCGGGGCACTTCAGCCTCGCAAATCGAGGGCATGCTGCGCGCCAACGGAAAGGTCTATCTGCTCAACCCTAACGGAATCCTCATCGGACCTAACGGAAGCATCGACGTCGGTGGTTTCGCCGGATCCACTCTCGATGTGAGCGATGAGGAATTCCGCAACGGCGGCAACCTTAACTTTGCCGGTGCCTCACAGGCGGCGATTGTCAATCTTGGTTCCATCAGTGCGCTTGACGGCGATGTCATCCTCATTGCCACCTCCGTCAGCAACGAGGGCACGATCAAGGCTCCGAACGGGACTGCCGCTCTCGCGGCCGGAAACGACGTTCTTCTGGCCGAGTCAGGGTCCGAGCGCGTTTTTGTCAGGGGTGCAAGCGGCGGGAACAAAGCGGTCGGGGTGAACAACTCCGGCGCCATCGAGGCGAATATCGCCGAACTGAAATCTTACGGCGGCAACATTTACGGCATGGCCGTGAAGAACGAAGGCCGCGTCGCTGCGACCGGAGTGACGCGCCAGGGTGGACAGATTTTTCTTAGCGCCAGAGGCGGCAAGGTGCGCTCCACCGGCTCCCTGAAAGCACGGAAGTCGGACGGATCAGGCGGAAGCGTGAAGGTTGATTCCGGGGCGGACGCCAGGACGGAGATTGGCGGGAAGATTGATGCGAGCGGCGACTCCGGCAAAGGCGGAGAGATCGTCATTCTCGGACGTGAGATCGAGGTCTTTGAGGGATCACTGATTTTGAATGACGGTGAGACGGGCGGCGGGAATACTTTTGTGGGTCGCAGTCTCCTCAGCGATGATCCGGAGTTTATGAACGCGGAGAATGTTACCATCGGCGGCGATGCGCGTTTCAGCGCCAATTCTACGAGCCTGGGCGGCGGCGGAACCGTGGTCATTCTTGCCGAGAACACGCTGCGTTTTGATGGAATTGCCTCAGTGGCCGGTTCGGCCGGTGCCGCGGGCGGATTCATCGAACTCTCCGGGAGACGGGAGATTTACATAAGGAATTTAAGCGAGCAAATTGATCTTGGAATGTCGTCAGGCATAGCTGGCACCCTGCTGATCGATCCAATAGACATATCAGTGACCGTCGGAGCCAACAACGACGTGGTGGCCGGGACGACAATCACGGACGGATCGATATCCCATTTCCTCACCAACACCGGAAATCTGACCATCGAGACAACAACGGGTGCCGGGAGCGGAGATATCACCTTCGCCAACAACGCCAACATCTCATGGTCTAACGGTAGTGACCTCACCTTTGTCGCGGCGCGTTCTATCATAATAGGATCCGGAGCATCAATCATGTCGACAAACGGGGATCTCCTTCTCTCGGCCAACCAACAGACCACCGCGACAACCGGAACGTTTCACGGAATTAATGTCGATGGTGCGACCGTAGGTTCGACAGGAAGCGGAAACGTCACCCTTTTAGGCAAGGGAGGCAGCACGGGATCTTCCACAGGTATTTTTATCCAAAATGGCGGCAAGGTCTCGGGAGGCACTTCAGGAGAACTTTTGGTCACCGGCAAAGGCGTGTCAACAGTGAGCGGAAATGGAATTTCCATCAACGGGCTCACCTCGAAGATTGATTCGTTGGGCGCAAACATTACTCTGAATGGGGAAGGCGCGACGCAAAACTCCCGAGGATTGTTTCTCGGGAGTGGCGGATCGATTTCCGCGCTCGGAAATGGGGATCTTGATATTACGGCGGTGGGCGGTTCAACCGGAGGATCCAACGAAGGCATCTTCCTCAACGCGACCGGCGGTGCTGTTTCCATAAGCACCGTTTCTGGAGATATCTCGATTGAAGCTCAGGGAGGCGGGGACGGAACCAACGCGAACAATCAGGGGATTAGATTTAATGGAGACGGCAATACAATTTCATCCGGAGGAACGCTAACTATTCTCGCCACGGGGGGAGGAACGGGAGCCGGGAACGCATCGAACGAGGGCCTGCTTCTGACCGGAGCCGGGTCGTCCATAACTTCAGGCGGAACCCTCCAGATTACAGGAGTAGGCGGAGCAGGCGCTTCCGAGTTCGGCATCGCGATTAGCTCCACCTCTGAAGTTTCCACTTCGGGAGATGCCGATTTGACCCTGATCGCGGACGGAGTCAGCATCGGCAGCACCTCGACCATCGACAGCGGTTCCGGTACCACGACTATTCGGCAGCTGAATAACAATCATTTTATACTCATTGGCGGGGCCGACGTCGCCGGAGCCGTCCTCGGTCTGACCGACGCAGAACTCGACCGCATTACCGCCGGCACTCTCCAGATCGGCAACTCGAACAGCGGACCGATCGCCCTGAGCAGCGCGATTTCCATCGGTAGCCACCTTTCCCTCACCTCGGGAGCTGGAGTCTCCGGCTCAGGAGATGTGATGCTAACCGCGAGTAAAAACTTTTCCGTAACCGCCAATGGGTTGATCGGTTTCTCCGGCGTCATCACCGTTCCGGGAACGACTTCTTTCAATTCGGGTACCTTCGGCATGACCGTAAACAATGTTGCAAACAACTTCGGGGGCACCGTCTCTCTTGCCAACAGCGGAACAAACGCCGTTCAGATCCGGGACGCGGATTCCCTGGTCCTTGGAACCGTCAGTCTCGGCGGTGACCTCACCCTCACCACCAATGGAAACATCACTCAGAGCGGTGCCATCACCTCCGGGGGAACGACGACGCTGAGCGCGGGCGCGGCAAACAATATTACCCTGACAAACGCTTTAAACAATTTCTCCAGCGTCTCCATTGTTACCGGAAATGACGTGGCGTTGACAGACCTCAATGCACTGACCCTGAATTTCTCGAGTGTGGATGGAACTTTCAATGTCACGGCGGCAGGAATTACGGTGGCCCAGTTTCTTGCACTCGGGGGAGATACCACCTTCGAGAGCACCGAAGGAATCAACGTCAGCCAATCCATCAACATGGCGACAGACAAGAGCTTCGTGGCCACTGCAAGCGGACTGATCGATTTTTCCGATGTAAACGCGGACCTTTCGACCTTCGGAACCGGAGAGATATCCCTCACTACAACCCGGAACATTAATCTCTCGACCGATTCAACTATCATCGTCGAGCACGGGGACCTGACTCTCTCCGCGAACGCCGCCGGAACCGAAACCGGCGCTTTTTCCGGCATCACGGTAGGTGAAGGCGCGCTCATCAGGTCGCTCGGAACGGGTGGCATCAGCCTCACGGGAAAAGGCGGTGTCGCACCCACCGGAAATGACCTTCGTGGAGTCGAAATTGCAGGCGAGATTCGTTCGGCCAGGGGAGCCATTGAAGTCTCAGGCACGGGTGGCGGTGGAACGACGGGTGAGAGGCACAATGGGATCCGTCTGGAATCAACCGGGTTGATCGAATCAACGGGCACAGGCTCCGGGGCCGCGACGATTACCCTCACCGGCCTTGCGGGTTCCGGTTCCTTGAACGAACAGGGCATTGCGGTACTGGGAGCGATCTCCAGCATCGACGGAGACATCTCACTCACCGGAACCGGCGGTTCCTCGGTCGGGAACAACAACAAGGGGATCCACTTGTTCGGCAGTGGGTCGATCACTTCAACAGGAACGGGGGCCAACGCCGCCGACATCAGTCTGACGGGTTACGGAAACAACTCTCAGGCCGGAGACTTCAGCGACGGCATCGGCCTTCCCGGTGGTTCGATCACCAGCAGCGACGGTGATATCACACTCACGGGAAGAAGCTATCTGGGAAACAACGTCGGCATCCGGACGGGAACCACGGGAACGACTACTAACATTGCCGCAAGTGGCAGCGGTGCCATTTCGATCACGGCAATCGGTTCCCCCACGGCGACCCTTGATGATTTTTTCTCTCAGGGACTACCCTCGACCTATATCAGTACCATTGGATCAGCCACCGGAACCGGTGGAATCACGATCAACGCTGACACAGTCGACCTGGCTTTTCTCACTCTTGCCAACGCGGGAGAACTCCGAATCAGACCATCGGGATCCGGCGTTTCAATCGGGTTGGGAGGTGAAACCGGAACCCTCAACCTGAACGCGACTGAACTGGCAAACCTGGCCAACGGATTCAGTTCGATCACCATCGGCAAGAATGACTCCGGTGATATAAGGATCGGAGCTTCCACTTTCCGTGATCCGCTGCAGTTCATCGGAGCGAACAACATTTACGTGACCGGACAACTCACCGGTGCAGGCAATGCTTCCGTTGCCTTTGAGACGGAGAGCACGGAGACAACCTATCTGAACGCCAATATCGTTACCGAAGGGAATGTCGTCTCAATCATCGACGATGTCGTTCTGGGCGCGAACGTCTTGATCGATACCACCAACGGCACCCCCAGCTCCGCCGGGGCCAATGTCAGTATCTCAGGCACCGTTTCAGGTTCGGGATCCGCCCGGAATCTCTCCATTACATCCGGAACCTTGGGTACCATTTTGATAGACAGCGCCATCGGTGAAGACGGCTTGATCGGCAATATCAACCTGAGCGGCGGCGATATTGATGTCTTTGACTTGACCTCGCAGGGGAACATCGAGTTGATTGCAGATACACTGAATCTCGGCGGAAACGTGAGCGGTTCGGGAACACTCAAAATCGCACCCCGCACTTTCGCCACAATCGGCATCGGGACGGGAGCCACGGGAACCCTCCAACTTGACGACACGGAAATCGGTCGACTGCAGGAAGGCTTCAGTCTGATCACGATCGGGGATTACTCCGCGAACGACATTGATGTCAGGGCAGTCACTTTCGAGGATGAGCTCTCAATTTTTGGAGCGACCACTATCAACATCAACGGCCAACTCACCGGGAAAGGCACCGGCTCCTCCATCACGCTCGAAACCGCCGCCAGTGCCACGACTTACCTCAACGCAAACGTCGTTACCGAAGGCGAATCAATCAATATTATCGACAGCGTGATTCTCGGGGCTGACGCGACCCTGGACACAACCGGCGGCGGTTTGTTTTCAAGTGGTGCCAATGTGACGATCAATTTCTCAGTCGGCGGATCCGGACCCTCCCCGCTTGATTTCACCATCACCGCGGGCAGTGCCGGAGCGATTGTAATCGGAGGTTCGGTAGGGTACAACAATCTGATTAACGATATCACTCTCAACGGAGGTAGTGCGGATGTCAAAGCGGTCACCTCACAAGGCAACATCGAGTTCCTGACTGACGACATCATTCTCGGCGGAGTCGTGAGTGGTCCGGGAACTCTAAGTATCGCCCCGCGAACCAGCGGAACCACCATTGCAATCGGCTCCGGTGCCGATGGCGATCTTTACCTGAACAACACCAAGATCAGCTACCTTCAGAACGGCTTCACTTCCATCACAATTGGAAGTTCCACCTCCGGGAATATTGAGATCGAAGAAAGTGCGTTCCTCGACCCCCTCCAAATCATCGGGGGCGGGAATATCAACGTGATTGGCGAACTAACCGGAGATGCGAATCTCACCTTCACCGCCGACAACATCACGGTCGATGCCCCGGTGAATTCGACCAATGGTCTACTGATTTTCAACCTCAATGATCTGGGCCCCTCCGCTGGCGGGATCATCACAGTCAATGCGAATCTCAACCACGATGGCGGCTTGGAATTCAATGGTGGAAACGGGACGGAAGACACAGTCACCTACGCGGGCTTCACCGGACCAACCCTGTTTTCGCTCGATGATCTTTCCGCGATTGAGTTTCTCATCGGATCAGGCGACGCGGGTGATGAACTCTTCGGACCTGCGCTCGGATCTGAGTATACCTTTACCGGCACCGACAGTTTTTCGGTCACCGGAGTCGCCGTCTCCGCCTTTGAAAACGTGACCGCCGGGGCAGGCGAAGACACGTTCATTTTTGAGGACGGCACCGGACTCACCGGAACCCTCAGCGGGGGAGGTCCATCCAACCAACTTCGTTTCAGCGCTTTCACCTCCGCCGTCGGAATCGACTTCGAAAACCTGACCGCCTCTTTCCTTGGCGGTGGCTTTACGGAAATCAATCACTTCGTGGGCAACGGGGCCAACGCCACCTTCACCGGACAGAATGCAGCTACCACCTACACGGTCACCGGAGCGAACGATTTTGAGTTTGGGACGGTTCCCGACAAGGTCACCGTCACCGACTTCGCGAACCTGACCGGCGGTGATGGAGCCGACAGCTTCAACTTCAAGACGGCGGGCGCCTTCACCGGCACGCTCGACGGGGGCGGAGATTCCAACACGATTGACTTTGCGACCGAGAATTTCGGCTTTCCCGCCTCAATCAATTTCGAGACCAAAAACGGCAGCGGGTTCTCCGGAGGGGGTACCTTCAGCAATATCGCCCATTTCATCGGTCAAGGAGAGGGCTACACGTTCATCGGTCAAAACACGGCAGCTGATTACACTGTTACCGGAGAGGATGATTTCGAGTTTGATGTTTATCCCGACACTTTTACCGTGACCGATTTTGCCAATCTCACGGGGGGAACGGGTGTAGATAACTTCGCGTTTGAAGACGGCGCTTCGCTCACCGGGTCACTCGTCGGAGGAGGCACTGAAAACCAACTAGACCTCAGCTCCTATGCCTCTGCTGTCGCTGTCAATTTCCAGACAGGAACGGCCACGGGTATCGGCGGCACTTTCAGTGGCATCGATGACATTGTCGGCAATGGGACGAATGCCACCTTCACCGGTCTGACCCTCGCAAAGACCTACAACATTTCCGGCACGAACGACTTCACGTTCGATTCGGTCAACGTCACCGCCTTCGCCAATCTCACCGGCGGATCGGGCGACGATACCTTCATTTTCGCGGACGCCGCCACGCTCGGGGGCAACCTTGTTGGCGGAGGGTCGGCGAATCGAATTGACCTCAGTGCCTACGCCACCGCCGTCGGAGTGAATTTCCAGACCTCGACCTCCACCGGCATCGGCGGCACCTTCAGTGGTATCGACGACTTCGACGGCAATGGCTCCAGTTCCACCTTTACCGGTTTAACCGCTGCCACGACCTACAACGTCACTGGCGCCAACGATTTCACGTTTGGCTCTGTCTCTGTGACTGACTTCGCCAATCTTACCGGCGGCACGAACGACGACACTTTTATCTTTGCTAACGCCGCCTCTCTCGGCGGAAACCTGGTTGGCGGCGGAGCGGCGAATCGACTCGACCTGAGTGCCTACACCGGCTCAATCGGAGTCAACTTTGAGAACACCACCGCAACCGGAATTGGCGGCACCTTCAGCGGCATTGATGACTTCGACGGCAATGGAGCGAATGGCACGTTCACCGGTTTGGCCGCAGCCACGGCCTACAGTATCTCGGGCGCGAACGACTTCTCCTTCGGTTTGATCACCGTGACCGACTTTGCGAACCTCACCGGTGGTGTGAACAATGACACGTTCTCATTCGGAGCAGGATCCAGCCTCTCAGGCACGCTCGATGGCGGGAGCGGAGGAAACACTCTCGATTACTCATCCTACGGAGCTGCCGTGACAGTGAATATCGGCTTAGGAACAGCAACCGGCTTGGGCGGATTCTCAAACGTAACAGACTTTGTCGGTTCCGCGTCAACCGACACCCTGCGCGGGACCACCGGGAGTGACGTCGTAAACATCACCTCCAACAACTCCGGGACCGTCAATGGGACGAATTCCTTCGCCTCCTTCGAGATTCTGGACGGGGGTTCAGGAAACGACTTCTTCAATTTTCTCAATCAGGCAACGGTCTCTCTCGTCAACGGAGGGGCAAATTTTGACACCCTTTTCCTTGATGACTCAAACCTCACCGGTGATCACACCTACACGATCACGAGTACCAGCATCACTCGCAATCCGGTCTACAATTTCATCAATATCGAGCATCTCGACCTGCTTGCAGGCGAGGGCGATGACACGATCAACAGTGGGTTCTTCCCCTTCAGCCAGTCGCTCGATTCAGGCCTCGGCTTCAATACTTTGAACCTGCCGGGGGTCACCAATCTGGACGGAACCACCCAGATCCAGAACGTCTCCCATTTGCGCTTCGCGGCTCCCCGGACCCTACAATCAAATCCGGGCAACGGGAACACACCCCCTCCTCCGGCGGAGTTCATTGCCCAGAACCGCTTCAATAACGGAAGCCCGGATCAGATGATGCAGCAACTCATGGGCAATCAGGGAGGCTTCGGCGCTACTACGGTGATCGGTCAGGGTGTGATCATCGCAGTGGAAGGAAACTCCTATCTTATCTTTCGTGCCATCTCGCTTGATGGCTCCGGCCTCAATCCCTCGGACGCCGCCGCAGCCGCCCTCTCCGCCAACCTGAGCGTTGATGCCAATGTTGAGTTGGCCGGAGCAATCGGCTACACCGGAATCGTCCTCCTTTTCATGCGCGACGGGGCTTACTGTATCGATTTGAGCGGCGCGGTGGTCGACCCGGCAGTCCTTCGTCTGCTTCAGGCAAACCTGAGTACCCCGGCGGCCATGGAATTGTTTGCCGCCCTCGAATTACCTTTCCTGTTCACCATTATCGATGCCGACGGCGCTGTGGCGATCAGTTTTGACGGAAACGCCCCGGGGCAACCGGTCCTTGTGCTTCTTGCCGACCAGTTGAGTGATGCCGCCTTTAATGAACTGAACGCCGCGATTGCCGGAGGCAACTGATTTTGAATTAATGACTCTCTTCCGGATCTACCAACGAATCCTTTTGCTGGCGATGCTGGCCGCGCTGACGGCGGGCGACGTGGTGGCGCAAAGCCGGCTTCTCGATAAGGCCAAGGCACAGAGGGCTCAGGTCGTTCCCGAGTCACCGGATCCCGAAGCCCCCCGAAACGAAATCGCCACCGAAGAAGAGAAGGAGGAGCCTGAGGCCGACTCGACTCCGCTCGGAGTCGACATCGCTTCCATTCGGATTATTCCGCACCAGGACAAGGCAGACCAGAGCCCGGCAGTGGGAGCGGAACCCATCGAAATCGATCCGGAGATATCAGCTCCGGAGAATTTAACCGCAGTCCTCGAACCCTACCTCGGTCAACCGGTATCCATGGCCCTCCTCGCCAAGCTTGCCAAGGAGATCATCGTGGCCTGGAGAGAGAATGATTATCCCATCGTGGATGTCTATTATCCCGAGCAAAACATCACTGGCGGTAAAGTTCAGATTGTGGCCCGCGAGGCCGTCTTCGGAAAAGTTGAGGTCGAAGGAGCAAAGTATTCCAAACCGGAATATCTTGAAAAGAACGTGCGTCTCGATGCGGGCGATCGGATCAATCGCCATATCCTTGAGGCCGATCTTGACTGGCTCAACGAGAACCCGATTCGGCAGGTGAACCTCATCTATGATCGCGGGGATGAGGACGGCACCTCAGACATCATTCTTCAGGCCATTGAAGAGGAACCCTTTACCTCGTACCTCGGTTTCGGAAATACCGGTATCCCGCTGACCGGCGAAAACGAATGGTCAGCCGGATTCAACTGGGCAAACCCTTTCCGGACGGAACAATCAATCGGATACCATTTTGCGACCGATGCGGAATTTGAGACCCTCCAGGCGCATTCCCTATTCTATCGTAACTTTCTTCCCTGGCGTCATGAGTTGCGGCTCCTTGCCACCTCTGTAAATACAAACGTTTTTCAGGATGATCCCGCCTTTCCCTCCGAGTTGTTCGGCGAGAGCAGCCAGTTCACCCTTGAGTATCGCATACCCCTGCCCCGGGTTCAGAAAATCAAAGGGTTGAAGCATTCTATCGTCACTGGAATCGACTACAAGACCACCAACACCGACCTCCTCTTTGGCGGTCTCAATGCGTTGGACTCGAGTCTGGTTGTGTTCCAGTTTCGTGCCCAGTATGAAGCGGAGTGGCCCGACGCCTTCGGATACACCCGCTGGTCCGCCGGTGCCTCGATTGCCCCGGGAAATGTCGTTCACGGCAATGACGATTTACGATTTGATCAGCTTCGCGAAGGGGCCAGTGCCGACTATGTCTATGGATACGGTGAGCTGGAGCGGGCCGTCAAACTTCCGGCTGGGTTTCAATTTATGTTTCGTGGAACGGGTCAGCTCACCAACGAACGTCTCAACTCATCCGAGCAGCTTCTAGCAGGCGGATACCTGACGGTAAGGGGTTTCGACGAAAACTATGTCCGGGGTGATTCAGGCGGCATCATCAGCACGGAACTTATTTCTCCCTCTTTCAACCTTTTGGGCAGTTCGGCCCCTGAACTGAAGGATCAATGGAATGTTTTCGGCTTCTACGACGCCGCCCACCTCGATATTTCAAACCCGCTCCCTACCGAGCTCAATATGGATCTCCAGAGCGCCGGTATCGGTGTGACCTGCCGGATCAGTAAATCGGCCTTCCTCAGGGCGTCCTATGGCTGGGTGGTTGATACCAACGGAATCATTGACGATGAACTCGCCGATGGCCGGGCCCACTTCGGGGTGACGATGAGATACTGAGTTCTGATTAACTGAACTCAGGTTGCATTTCTCCGGTACGGCAAACTCGCACGGTTTGCGGACTACCTTTGAGACAAACTGATTTTGGGATTTCTTTGGCGATATCAATTATCCTATTCGTCCGAGTCCTGACAAAGACCTGGTAACAGGACGCTAAATTCGGTTCCTTCATCCAGCGAGCTCGACACGCTCACCTCGGCATCATGGCGATCTGCAATTCCTTTGACAATGGCCAGACCAAAACCGCAGTGTCCACTAAAGCCAGTCCGGGCTTTATCGACGCGATAGAAGCGGTCAAAGATTCGGGGTAGTTCTCCGGGTGGAATGCCTGGGCCATCATCGGCGACTTTGATGAGGGCCAGTTGACCGTCGGTAGCAGAGGAGCAGGAAATGGTGACATTGCCGCCGTCGCGGTTGTGGTGCTGAATGGCGTTGGAGATGAGGTTAGCTGCGAGGATGCGCAAGGCATCAATGTCACCCATGCAGGTGACCGGTTGAAGTTCGGAGTGTAGATGGAGCTGTTTGCTATCGGCGAGAGGTTGAAGTTGGGCGATGGTCTGCCGGAGAAGATCGTCGAGGACGACTGTTTCCGTCACAGGGCTAGCGGTAAAGGCATCCTGACGTGCTAGAAGGATGAGTGACTCGGTGAGCTGACGCATGCGTTGAGCCGCAACCTGACAGGTTTGCAAAGCGGCGCGGTATTCGTCAGAGCTGCGATCGGCGCGTTTGAGCGTGCGCTGGGTTTCGTTGAGCAGGATGGTCAGAGGCGTTCGAAGTTCGTGGGAGGCGTCGGCGGTGAATTGCTTTTGCTGTTCGAGGGCGAGATTGAGACGGTCGAAGGTCTGATTGAGCACACCGCTGAGCTGGTCGAGTTCACTCTCGGTTCCGTCGATGTTAATGCGCTCCTGAAGATTGCCGTCGGCGATACGACTGGCCGTTCTGCTAATCGCTTCAATGGGACGAATGGCGCGTCCGGCGAGCCACCAGCCGCCGACGAGGCCAAGCAGCCAGATGCCCCCTCCGAGGGCCGTGAGCGACCAGGCCAAGTGGGCGCTCTCACGGAGTTCAGGTGAAATATCCTGGCCCACCACGCCCTGAAGGCCGAGTGCCGAGCTGCGGGCAAATTCGCGGCGGTTGCCAACCGTGCGCATTTCTTCCAGGACGTCATTACCCGGCGTCGGCAGGAAGGCTAGGTCTGATGGCGCATTGCTGGATTGCTGCAGGAGTTCGTTCTTTCGATTGCGCAGGCTGAAATAACGGTGGCCCGGCTCATGGCCCGTGAATTGAGATGCGATATCCGCGGGCAGGATGGCTTGATGAAGGTGTGCCAGAAACACGGTGAAATTCGGCGGCGACTGATCAGCCTGGTTCCTGATGCTCGCTTCAGCAGCCGTCCCCGGCTCTTTGGCGACAAGCGATTTCATCAATCCGTGGATAAGATTGCGTTCCGAAATGACCAGCGTCCTGTCAATCTGCCGAAGCTGATTGTTCCACGCGAGCCGATAGGCCGTGAGGCAGAACGCGACCACGGCCAACAGGAGGATGAGCGCGTGCCAGACTTGCACGCGCCAGCGAATGGAATGGAGGAGATTGTTCATATCACGGGATCAAATAGCCGAGGCCGCGTCGCGTCGCGATGATATCGGAGCCCATTTTTTTCCGGAGGTTGGAAACATGCACGTCGAGTAGATTCGAGAGCGAATCTTCATCCGCATCAAACAAATGCTCGTAGAGGGTGACGCGGCTGACCACGGTGCCGCGATGCAGCGCCAGATATTCAAGCAAGGCGTATTCCCGAGCGGTGAGCGGAATCATGTTGCCTTCTGCATCGGCGAGGGTTTGCGCGGCGGTATCAATGCGCAGCGGGCCGAGTTCGACAACCGGATGAGTCTGCCCTGCGGCCCGACGGATGAGGGCACGCAGCCGGGCGAGCAGTTCCTCGAGATCGAAGGGTTTCGTCAGATAGTCGTCCGCGCCCTGGTCAAGACCCTTAACCCGGTCCGGCAAGGCGTCTCGTGCAGTGAGCATGAGAACGGGTGTACGACAGGCCGGACGCAATCGTGCAAGCACCTGCCATCCGTCAAGCCGGGGAAGCATGATATCCAGGATGATGGCGTCGTATTCGTGGTCCTGCGCTTTCTCCAGCCCTTCCAGTCCATCGCTGGCAGTGTCCACCGCGTAATTCTCCTCACGAAAGGTGGTAGCGAGGGAATGCTGGAGCAAAGGATCGTCTTCGATGAGGAGGAGTTTCATGAAACGGGCGGGGGTTCATTCATGTCGCAGTGCATCAATCGGATTCAGGGAGGCCGCCCTGCGGGCCGGGGCGTATCCAAATAGGATGCCTACTGCGGCGGAAAAGGCGAACGCTATCAAGTTGATGTTCGGATAAAACTGCGTCGGCACCTGAATAAGAGGCGCAATGATATTGCACAAGGCGAGTGCCAGAAGGATGCCGATAAGCCCACCAATGCAGGAGAGTGTAACTGCTTCGACGAGGAACTGCAGCAACACCTCTTTCGCGCGTGCACCGATGGCAAGACGGATGCCTATCTCCCGTGTGCGCTCCGTCACACTAACCAGCATAATGTTCATGATACCGATGCCTCCCACAAGCAGGCTCACACCGGCAACTGCAGCGAGCAGCGAGGTCATCATTCTGGTTGATGAACTAAGCGTCTCCGCGAGTTGGCGGGTATCGAAGATGTTAAAATTGTTGTCTTGGTTCGGCTGTAGGTTGCGTCGCTGACGCATGAGCGAGGTAATGTCCGTGATGAGCTCCGTCGTGTCCACGCCATCGGCAGCGGATATGGCAATGCTGTTCACGGTATTGGAAGAAGTGCGGCCGACGAGACGGCGTTCGAGTGTGGTCAGTGGAACGACAATGGTGTCGTCCGAGTCACCCATCCCGGATTGCCCTTTCGCTGCGAGGATGCCGATGACTTCGACGGTGGATCTGCCAATGCGTAGTTTTTCCCCAATCGCCTCGTCCGTGCCGAACATTTCCCTGCGAACCGTTTCGCCGATGACGCAAACCGCTTTGCCGACGCGCAGATCAGCCTCGGAAAAAAGTTGGCCCTTGGCTAGGGTCCAGTTGTTGATTTTGAAATAACCCGGCCAGGTGCCGACGATGCCGGTGCTGCGTGCGTTCTGCCGATAAATGGTGCTGAGCGAGGAATTCCGGGTTGGCACCGCACCGGCCAGTCCGTGGATTTGATTGGCGATGGCCTCTACATCTTCCTGACCGAAGAGCGGCACGCCCGCACTGGAGGCGCGGGGTCCGAAACCCGCTCCGGGACGCAGCATGAGAAGGTTTGAACCCAGGCTGGAGATCTGGCTTTGCACCGCCTTGGTGGTGCCCCTGCCAAGCGTTACCATGGTGATGACGGCACTGACGCCAATGATAATGCCGAGGACGGTGAGGAAAGCCCGCGTGAGGTTTCGGCGGATCTCTCGCAGGGCGAGGAGGAAGGCGTTGGCGAGCATGTTTGGAAAGGTATCAGAAAGAATTAGTTGAGCGTGCGTTGGTCGCTTTCGATGAGACCATCCATCACGCGCACCACGCGCTTGGCATAGTTGGCTACGCTGTCTTCATGGGTGACCATCAATACGGTGATACCGTGATCCTCGTTCAGCCGCACCAGCAGTTCCATGATTTCACCCGTGGTTTTGGAGTCGAGGTTACCCGTCGGTTCATCGGCAAACAGAGTACTCGGTTCTGTGACGATGGCGCGGGCGATGGCGACCCGCTGTTGCTGGCCACCCGACAGTTCGGCGGGAGTATTGCGCAGTTTGTCCGGTAAGCCTACGGAAGCCAGCGCGGCGCTGGCGCGCTCATGCCGCTCGCGGCGCGGGATACCGCGATACAGCATGGGTAGTTCCACATTCTCCAGAGCGCTAGTCCGGGAAAGCAGGTTGAAGCCCTGGAAGACAAAGCCCAGGGCATGTCGCCTGAGCAGGGAACGTTGATCCGTGTTCAGCGTCTCCACGGCAATGCCGTCATACCAATAATGTCCGGCGGTGGGTGTGTCGAGGCACCCCAGCGTGTTCATTAGCGTGGATTTTCCGGACCCGGACGGGCCCATGATGGCGACGAAATCACCGCGATCAATCGTCAAATCCACTCCACGCAAGGCCTGGAAACTGGCGTCGCCGTGGCCATAGGTCTTGGTTAGTTGGCGCAGCTCGATGAGCGGTTTCTCAGTCGTGTTCATGAAGCTGTCAGCGGGGGACGGCGGTTTCCGTGCGAAGGATGATGGCTAAATTTTCGCTCAAACCTTCGCCACTGATGACGGTTCTCCGTTCATCAGTGATGCCGAGCTTGACGGAGACGGGCCGCGGCGTTCCGGCGTCCAGGACCCAAACGCGGTAGTTTCCTGCCTTTGCCGCCGCAGAAGGCGTCGAGGTGTTTCCCTTTGACTTTGCCGTATTGCGAGGCGGCCCGGGCATGAGAGACTGCACAAAAGAGCGCTCCGACTTTGCGCCCTTGCCAGGGTTTGAGAGCGCTTCGGCGGGATTAAAGCGGAGGGCCTCATTCTGGACGATGAACTGACCCTTTGCCTCAGCTGCCTTGATATCGGCCGTGGCCGTCATGCCCGGGCGCAAGGTTAGATCGTCATTGCCCACTTCCAGCTCGGCCTGATATGTGACGACGTTGTCGGTAACGCTGGAGCCGTAGAATACTTTGGTGACTTTGGCGTGATAGACTCGATCCGGCCAGGCATCCACGGTGAAGGAGGCGTTCTGCCCGGAGCTGACATGGCCGATATCCGCCTCTGCCACGGCGACAATCAGCTTCATATGCTCCAGTTTCTCCGCAATGACGAAAAGCTCCGGCGCGGTGAAACTGGCGGCCACGGTTTGCCCGGGTTCGATATTTCGGGTCAGCACGATGCCGTCGATGGGAGATTTGATGACGGCTTTTTCCAGATCTCGCTCATTGATGCGAAGTTGGGCTTCCGCTTCGCCAACACTAGCCTCGGCACTGAGCACATCCGCCTGAGCACGTTCAGCGGAAGCGATAGCAGTGTCGAGGTCGGCTGGCGAGACCGCCTTGCCTAGGCTGATCTCTTCGAGGTTTTGCAACCGGGCAAGGGAAGCCTGACTTTCCTTCAGGGTGGCCCTGGCCAGGGTGACTTTGGCCTTTGCGGAATTCAGCGTCGCGCGGCTGCTCTCGGTCTGAGCCTCCAGCTTGCTCGTGTCCAGCTTAACCAGCGGCTCGCCGAGAGTGACGTGGTCGTTCGTGTCCTTATAAACTTCCAGCACGATGCCTGAAAGCTCGCTCCCCACGGTGACTTCATTGGTCGGTTCCAGATTCCCGGTGACCGTGATATCCAGGCTGAGGTCGCCGCGCTTCAGAGGTTCAGTGACGAAGGAGGTCCCTTGCTGCCCGTCCTGAACCTCTTTCCCAAGCCATAGCCATCCCGAACCGCTGAAAACGATGAGTAAAATCAGGACAAGCCATTTACGGCTTCGGCGGGGTTTGCCCGCTTCCTGAATGAGACGGGCAAGCCCCTCGCCGGAGGCGGTCAGGGTGGGAGAATTATCCGTGGCGTTTTTCATGGTGAAAAAAGGGTAAAGGGTAAAGAGAAAAGAAATCTCAGTTGACCGGCCAGCCGCCTCCGAGGGCTTTGTAAAGCTGAATGTACGCGGTTGTCTGGTCGGCGGTGGCGTTCACTTGTTGCTCCTGCACGGAGAAAAGCGTGCGCTGGGCTTCAAGCACCTCGACCAGGCTCACCTGTCCGGCCTGATATTGTTGGGTGGCCAGGCGGGAGGCTTGCTGCGCGGCCTTTACGGCCCGTCCCAGCGTTTCCGATAGCTCCGATAAGCGGCGGATGGCGATCAAGGCATTCTCCACTTCTTTGAGAGCGGTGAGCACGGTTAACTCATAGCTGATGAGCGCTTGCTTCGTCTGCGCGTCCTGAATCGCGATGTTTTGACTGATGCGACCCGCGTCGAAGATCGGTGCGGACAAGCTGCCAATGAGGTTCGCAGCCACCGTCTCCGGTGAAAAAAGACTGCCGGCCCTGAGTGCTTCCAAACTCAGTGAACCACTAAGATCCAGTGATGGCAGCCGCTCGCGTTCAGCCGCCTTGGTCCGGGCTGCGGCAGCCTCCACCCCGCGCATCGCGGCACGCACATCGGGCCGTTGTTGCAAAGTCTGCGCCGGGATACCGATGGCTAGACGAGATGATGTCTGAGGGATAGCACGCGCGGCCTTGAGCTGCATGTCCAGAGTGCCCGGGGCCAATCCGCAAAGCAGGGCAATTTCATTCTGGGTTTGAGCGATGGTTTGCTTCAAGGTGGGCAGAGAAGCGCGATCCTGCTCCAGCGTGCTGTCCGCCTGCAAGCTGTCCAGACCTGTGGAAACTCCGGCCTGCTCGCGCCAATGGGCGATTTGAGCCGTCTCACTGCGTGTCGCAATCGTCCGTTCTTTGAGCGCCAGCTGTGCCTGCGCTTGCCGCAAGCCCACATAAGTCTGGGCGAGTTCCGCGGCGAGAGAAACCTGGGCCGAGTAGTAAGTCTCTTCGGTCTGTGCAAGGTCGGCGGAAGCCGCTCTGAGGGTTTGCTTTTGCTTGCCGAAGAGATCAACCTGCCAACTCGCATCCAGAGCGGTGCTGTAAAACTCGCTGCTGCTGGATACCTTCGTTTCGTGATTCCTGCTATTCCGGGTCTGAGCTGAGCCACCTATATACAGTGAAGGAAAAAGCGCCGCGCTCTCAAGGCCTCGACGCGCCCGTCCTTCATCGATCCGTGACAAGGCCGTCCGCACATCCGGGCTGCTCACCAGCGCTCCGGTGATCAACTGATTCAAAACCGGATCATTCAACCTTGTCCACCACTGGGCTAGCGAAACCCTGTCGAGTTCCGTCGTCGAACCGGCCGCTTTCCATTTTGCTGGTGTTGCAGGATTGCCTTCCGCCGGGTTGGTTCTCGTTTTGAAACTGCCGCAAGCACAAAGCACGAATGGCAAAGTCAACAAAGCCATGCAGTGGCCGGGACGGAGGGAATGAGCAAAGGCAAAAGGTGGCATGGAGGTCCGGGTTCGCGACCACCATGATTCATGATACCTTTAGATAAGGTGAAGAAGTGTCGTTTTAACTGACTTTGCGGGTGTCGCGCAGTGACTACGGCGAGTTCGCAACTGACGGACGGACTGAGACTGCTTTCGCTTCGCTCTATCTCTCACGCTCGCTCACGCTCGCTCGGGCTCGCTTTGAGTCGAACTGCAGTTCGAACCCGGCCCGGTAAATTAAAAGACCACTGCCCCGCTTCGCTGGGGCAGTGGTCTTTTAATGGCGGACAGAGTGGGATTCGAACCCACGGTAGGTTGCCCTACACACGCTTTCCAAGCGTGCTCCTTAAACCGCTCAGACATCTGTCCATAGTTGAAATCCTGCGGGTCGCTAAGATGCTGGCATCTCGTGCTTTCGCAAGAAAAAAGAGTTCCCCGGGGTAAGCGGTGCGCTTACCCTACCGGGTTGGACGGAGGTGATGATCTGTAGGGCGGCCGCACCGGCTGCCGGACTTCACTCACACGGCCTCAACAAAAACCTGACCGGCCACCTGAATCCCCAGTTGGACCCGTTTGCCGCTTGTCTTCGACAGCTCCAGTATTCCCGCAGTCCGATCGGAATGGGTCAGATGGAATTCCTCCCCTATCGTCAGCCCCTTCTCATCAAGCCACCCCAACAGAGCGGAGTCCTCGTCAGATACCCTGACGACCCGATAGTCACCCGCATCGACTTCGACGAGGGGAACGGCAGAGTCCCGCACAATGGCCCCATTCCGGTCGGGAATGGGATCGCCATGGGGATCACGGGTGGGCGATCCCAGCATGGTATCGATCCGGTCGAGAAGGCGGTCGGAGATGACATGCTCAAGGATCTCCGCCTCTTCGTGAACCTCTGACCAGTCCAGTTTCAAGACCTCGACGAGAAACAGCTCAATCAGCCGATGCCGACGAACGACCTTAAGCGCTTCCGCCTCACCTTCCGGTCGAAGCGAGAGGCCCCGCCTCGGAACATAACTGACCAACCCGCGCTCCTTCAAATGGCGCATCATCATTGAGACGGTTCCGGGAGTGACTCCAAGCTCTCTGGCAATATCACCGACCGTCGTATTTCCGTCCCCTCCGCTTTGAAGGCGAAGGATCGTCTTGAGGTAATTTTCTACGGTGCTGGAAGACATCTCCCCGGAAGCTACCACATCTTCTTAATGCATCAACTTAATTATCTTGACCAATCAAGATAATCGTGAGATGTTTTCGTGTAATCTCCAGAACCCATTCGATGAATCACCTCTTCAAAACCGTTCCCCTCTTGATCGCAGCTGCTCTATCGGGCTGTTCTAATCAGAATGAACCAACCGAAAGTGGCTACCGCGTCGCCGCAACCGTGGGCATGATTGCCGATATCGTTCGAGCGGTTGCCGGACCGAATGCAATCGTTGAAGGCATCATCGGTGAGGGAGTTGATCCTCACCTCTACAAACCTACCAGCAACGATGTGAAAGCCCTTCAGGCGGCTGACCTGATCTTTTACAATGGTCTGATGCTGGAGGGGAAAATGGGGGATGTCCTCGTCCGACTCGCCGGATCCGGCAAGCGTGTTTCTGCCGTCACTGAAGCCATTCTCAATCAGTCAGACTATGTCATCACGGATGAGGCCGAGCACTACGACCCCCACGTCTGGATGGACGTAAGAGGCTGGATGGAGGCCGTCAAAGTGGTGGAGAAAGTTCTTTCGGAATACGACCCATCCCAGGCGGAAACCTACCACAAGAACGCCGCCGCCTATCTCGATCAACTCGGAAAACTGAACACCTATGCGGTTTCTTCGATTTCCTCAATTCCGGAATCCAAACGAGTCCTCGTGACCGCCCATGACGCCTTCAACTATCTGGGACGGGCATACGGGATAGAAGTCCGCGGCATCCAGGGGATGAGCACGGAGTCGGAGGCCGGAGTGAAGGACATCGAATCACTCGTTGACTTCCTCGTGAGTCGGCAAATTCCCGCAGTCTTTGTGGAGTCCTCCGTTTCCGACAAGAATGTCCGTGCCCTTCTTGAAGGCGCTGCGGCAAAAGGCCACCAGGTCGTGATCGGTGGTGAACTTTACTCCGACGCGATGGGGCCCGCCGGGACCTACGAAGGAACCTACATCGGAATGATTGACCACAACGTCACCACGATCTCCCGTGCCCTCGGCGGAACCGCCCCCGAAAAGGGATTCCAGGAAAAGCTCTCAAGCACGCACCCCTGACTCCTGATGCTCACAGAAACTTTAGAATCCCAGTCAACGTTCCCCACGCGGAACAGCGAGCCGAGACCGGAGCATCCGCCCGAAGTGCCTCTCGCGATCCATGACCTCACCGTTGCTTATCACCGCAAACCGGTGCTCTGGGATATCGAATTGAATATTCCGGAGGGGAAACTGGTCGGCATCGTCGGTCCCAACGGAGCAGGTAAAAGCACTCTACTCAAGGCCTGCCTTGATCTGGTCCCGCGCACTTCAGGCTGGGCGCACATCTACGGAAAACCCTACCGGAAGAACCGCCAGCGTGTTGCCTATGTCCCTCAACGGGAGAGTGTTGATTGGGATTTTCCCGTCAATGCTCTCGACGTCGTCGCGATGGGGGCCTACCGGCGCCTCGGCTGGTTCAGACGGGTCAACAAAGCGGAAACCGCCCGGGCCATGGCTGCCCTGGAGCAGGTGGGTATCGCGCACCTCGCCAAGCGCCAGATCAGCCAACTCTCCGGTGGCCAGCAGCAGCGCGTTTTCCTTGCCCGCGCCCTCATGCAGGATGCGGACCTTTACCTGATGGATGAACCATTTGCCGCCGTCGATGCCGCGACCGAGGAGGCCATTGTCGCCCTCCTCCGCCGTCTCAGCGATCAGGGGAAAACCTGTCTGGTGGTGCACCACGATCTGGCGACGGTAACCACCTACTTTGACTGGATCGTCCTCATCAACATGCGGGTGGTTGCGGCGGGTCCCGTCAATGAGACCTTCACCCGGGACAACCTCCAGAAGACCTACGGAGGAAAATTGAGTCTCCTCGAAAAAGCCGCCGAAGCGCTGCGCTCAAGCCCCCACTGAAATGCCGGAGTGGAACGACATCCTCGAGGTGCTGTTGTTGCAAAACTACAACACGCGTCTCGTTGTTCTCAGCACGACCCTGCTGGGCATTGCGGCGGGCCTGGTCGGCTCCTTCCTTCTTCTCCGGAAACGATCTCTCATGGGAGATGCGCTTTCACATGCCACGCTTCCGGGAGTGGCGATTGCCTTTGCCGTAATGGTCTCTTTCGGCGGCACCGGAAAATCTCTTCCCGGTCTACTCCTCGGGGCCACACTGTCCGGGATTGCCGGGATTGCAACCATGCTCCTGATCCGCCACACCACCCGGCTGCGGGATGATGTGGCGATGGGTTTCGTTCTCAGTGTCTTCTTCGGCGTCGGGGTGGCGAGTCTCCGCATGGTCCAGAATATGCCGGGGGCAAGTTCGGCCGGGCTTGAGTCCTTTATCTATGGAAAAACCGCCTCGATGGTTCACACCGACTTTGTGATTATCGCCATCGTCGCGGCGATCTCCTCACTGATCAGTATTTTGTTTCTCAAAGAGTTTCTCCTCCTCTGTTTCGATGATGGTTTCGCCGCTTCTCAGGGCTGGCCGACCTTGTTCCTCGACGTCCTGCTCTTAACCCTTGTCACCGCGGTCACCGTGATCGGGCTGCAATCGGTCGGGTTGATCCTCGTCATTGCTTTCCTTATCACCCCGCCAACCGCTGCTCGATTCTGGACTCAGGATCTGATGCCGATGCTTCTGATCTCCGCTTTCATCGGCGGAGTCAGCGGATGGATTGGCGCATCGCTTAGTGCTCTGACGCCGCAACTTCCGGCCGGCGCAGTGATCGTTATCGTGGCCGCGATGCTCTTCCTCATCAGCATGCTTTTCGCACCGGTCCGCGGGGTGATTCCCCGGATGCTCCGTCACTCGCAGCTTCGCCGAAAGGTGGACCGCCAGCACCTCCTGCGGGCCGCCTACGAGATACTGGAAGTTCAAGCCGGTGGCAAGGCGGTCGTCAATGTGCCCTTCCCGCTTGCGGCCCTCCTTGAAAAGCGGTCGTGGACGCCACTGCAACTTCGTCGCATCCTGAAGATCGCGAAGCGTGAGGATCATCTGGAACCGGCTACCCCGGGCATGATCCGACTCTCTGAATCGGGATTCGGTGAAGCCTCTCGCGCGACAAGGAACCACCGGCTTTGGGAAACGTATCTCATTCAGTACGCCGACATCGCCCCAAGCCATGTCGATCGGGACGCCGACATGGTCGAACACATTCTCGGCGCAAAGCTGGTCAGGGAATTGGAGGACTACCTCAGCAGTCATGATCTCGCCCTCCCCGTTCCACCGAGTCCTCATGCCCTCACACCCGCCAAAACCTCATGAACTGGACCGGATTTGACACCTGGATCGTGGTCATCGGCTCTCTCTGCGCCGCTGCTTGCGCCGTGCCCGGATGTTTTCTTGTGCTGCGCAAGATGAGCATGATGGGTGATGCGATCAGCCATGCCGTCCTTCCCGGGCTCGCCATTGCCTTCCTCGTCACCGGAACCCGGGCCAGTGTCTCCATGTTTATCGGTGCCGCCATCGCCGGAGTGCTCACCGCGCTTTTCACGCAGTGGATCAGCAAATTCGGAAACGTCGACCGGGGAGCCGCGATGGGCATCGTCTTCACCACCCTATTCGCGATCGGTCTCCTCCTCATCGGCCGGGCGGCGGATCATGTCGATCTGGATCCGGGATGTGTGCTCTATGGCGCTATCGAATTAACGCCGCTCGACACGATATCCGCGGGGGGTTTTCAAGTGCCCCGCGCCGCAATCGTGAACGGAGTCATTCTGCTTGTGAATGTCCTGCTCGTCTCTCTGCTTTATAAGGAATTGAAACTGAGTTCTTTCGATCCGGATCTAGCGGACACGCTGGGATATTCCTCCCAGTTTCTTCATTATCTTCTCATGACCATGGTGGCCGTGACGACTGTCGCCGCCTTTGAATCGGTTGGCAGTATCATCGTCATCGCCATGCTGATTGTCCCGCCCGCGACGGCTTTGCTGTTGACGAACGATCTGTTCAGAATGCTCCTCATCGCCACCGCCGCCGCAGTCCTCGCTTCGATCACGGGACATCTCGGCGCGCTCGTCGTACCCGGTTGGTTTGGATTTGAAAGCACGACCACTTCCGGCATGATCGCCCTCGCCTCAGGTGTCATCTTCACCGTAGCCTGGATTTTCAGTCCCACCGAGGGACTGATTACGAAGTGGAAGAAGAACTCTCCAATCGAGGAAGCTCCACCGATTCAGGAGGGTCAGGTCCAGGGTTCAACAGAGTTCAATATGCCGTCATGAAGGTCGCCTGTTTTGCTATCGCCCTTTCCGGAATCCTCGCCGAAACGGGTGCGCTCGCGGGAGATAGAGGAGTGCCCCCCACGGAGAAGGCGGTGATCGAGTTTCCAACCGAGTCATTTCAGTTTCAGACCCTGGTCGCCTGGGACAGCCATTACGGGGCGGAAGGACGTGACAGTCTTGACGGTGACGGCCTCGCTTCGATCCTTCTTGAAATGGATCTCAGTGGCTGGCGCCTGGGTTCCTGGTTCGCTGAAGGTACGGGAGCGGACTATGAAGAGCGGAATTTTTACATTGAACGCGATTTCGAATGGCGAGGTCTGGAAGGTTATTTCGGCTACAAGTTCCTGCAGTTTCCGGGTGAAGATAATGAGTCCGACAACGAACTCGGCGCAGGCTTGAGCGGTCCGGAACTTCCATTGGGTCTCGTCCCGGAGATCAACTGGTACTACTCGGCCGATGCGGGCGGGTCCTACCTGGATGCCGGATTAACCAGGGAGTTCCATCTCACGGATCAACTCCAACTCATCCCGTCCATTTTCGTCGGACGAAATGAGGGGTATGTCTCCGACGGTCACCCCGGGACTGACCACGTCCGCTTCGCTCTTGAGACGAATTTCCGGGTCAATGATCGTTTCACGATTCAGGCTCACGTGGGGAAAAGCATTGAGATCAACTCGGATTCCGCAGCGTTTGCCGGGGATGCTTTGTTGAGGGACTTCTTTCACGGTGGCGTCGGTATCATGATTTCGTTCTGATCTAGCCCCCGCAAAGCAGCAAGCGGGGCGCTTGCCCTACAGGATCCCATGAACGGCGCATTATGAATCGGTAGGGCGGCTGCCTCACAACGATGTCTTCCCCCAACGGATACAAGCCATCTTCGCTGTTCCAAATTCTGATGATTCCCGGACTTCTTGAACTACCCTGATTCCATGTCGTCCCTGCGCCTCATCTTTATCGCGATCATTTCATTCTCTCTCCGCAATGACTCGACGGCCGCCGACTGGCCCTGGTGGCGCGGTCCGACGAACAACGGCATCGCAGCTGCTGATTCTGCACCTCCGACGGACTTCGGTGAAGACAAGGGTATCAAGTGGTCGGTCGAGATCCCCGGCCGCGGTCACGGTTCCGCCTGCGTTGTCGGGGACCGCGTTTTCATCGCCACCGCCGATGAGGAGAAGCAGATTCAGGCCATGCACGGTATCGACCGTGCGACCGGGAAGGTACTCTGGAGTACCACCATTCACGAGCAGGGACACACCCAGAAGATTAACAAAAAGGCCTCGTGGGCTTCAGTTACACCTGCCTGCGACGGTGAACGTGTTTTCATCAATTTCCTGAGTGGCGACGCGGTCTTCACTACCGCCCTCGATCTTGATGGCAAACAACTATGGCAGACCAAAGTCACCGACTACCTTGAGCATCAGGGCTACGGCTCCTCGCCGGCCATTCACGGAGATCTTGTCATCGTCTCAGCCGACAACAAAGGGGCGACGGGTGGAGCTGTCTGCGGACTTGACCGCAAAAGCGGGACCGTCGTTTGGCGACACGCCCGCGCCGCCCTGCCGAACTACCCCTCCCCTGTCATTCTCGATGTCGCCGGTAAAACACAGCTCTTCCTGAGCGGTACGGACAAAGTCACCAGCCTCGACCCTTCCACCGGCAAGGTGGACTGGGAGATAGACGGCGCCACGACGGAGTGCGTCACCTCGACCCCGACCGACGGAAAGCATATCTATTCTTCCGGAGGCTATCCAAAAAACCACGTCGCCGCGATCGTCGCCGACGGATCGGGCCAAATTGCCTGGGAGACGAATGATCGCGTCTATGTGCCTTCCATGCTGGTGAAGGACGGAATGCTCTACGCCACAATGGACAGCGGTGTCGCTCTCTGCCTCGACGCCGCGACCGGCGCAGAAAAATGGAAAGGCCGGCTCGGTGGAAATTTCAGCGCCTCACCCGTCCTCGTCGGCGATCAGATCCACGCAGTGAACGAGGAGGGCGACTACTTTGTCTTCAAGGCGGACCCGGCAGGACTGCAAATCGTGGCAAAGAACAAGGTCGGCGATGAGGTCTATGCGACGCCAGGGATTTGCGGGAAAGAGATCTTTTTGCGCGTGGCTTTTTATGAGGGGGAGAAAAGGAGCGAACGGCTCGTATGTTATGGGGAGTGAATAAGGCGATCCTCCACCTCCCAGCGGTGATACGCCTCTACATAGCCGGGGCAACTCGCGACAAGTTCGTCATGCGTGCCGTCACCGGTCAGTTGTCCCTCTTCAAGAAACAAGATCCTCGGGGCCTGGCGCAAGAGATCGATGCGATGGGTGACGAGGATAGTCGTGCCATCACCCTCCCGGGTCCGTTTCAGAATTGAATCGTGGATAAGAGACTCACTTTCCGGCTCGACGCTTGCGGTCGGTTCGTCGAGGAGGAGTATTTTTGGTTCCGTGAGGAATGCCCGGGCGAGACTGAGGCGCTGACGCTGGCCACCGGAAAGCTTCACTCCATTCTGACCGACCCGGGTTTCGTAGCCCTCGGGGAGATCGAGGATGAAGTCATGGGCGTTGGCGGATCGGGCGGCCGTCACGATCTCCGCATCGGAGGCGCCGGGTTTTCCGTAGCGCAGATTCTCCCTCACCGTTCCATCGAAGAGATAGTTGTCCTGTCCCACATACCCGATACGCCCGCGCAGCTCTGAAAAACGCATCGAACGAACGTCGATTCCATCGATTAAGACAGATCCTGACACGACATCGTAAAAGCGTGGAATCAGATTCAGGATCGTGCTTTTGCCCGAACCGCTTCCGCCCGCGATCGCGACGAACTCCCCGGCCTCGACCGTAAAATCGACTCCCCTGAGAATGGTCTTCGCGGGAAGGTAATGAAAGACGGCCTTGGAAAACTCGATTCGTCCTTTTGGATCGATCCAGGTTGAAGGCTCCCCGATCTCAGTCACCGCGACCGGTGCCTCAAGAAGCTCGAGAACCCGCTGCGCGGCCGCCCGGGCGCGCTGAAGGATGTCGCTGGTCTGGGCAATGGTCCGGATCGGGCTTTGGAGCCGCCACCAGAATCCGCGATAGGCGAGCAGCGCCCCGAGCGTAAACATCTCGCTGCCCCGCATGATGAGCCAGGCACCCAGACCGAGCATAATGAGGTTGTTGATGAATCCGAAAACCGAAACGACGGGAAAATAGGTGTTCCGTAGCCGGCTCGCCTTGATACTTGCCTCATAGAAAAGATCCGCCCGCTCATTGAATGTTTCCTTCTCCGCGTCCTCCCGGGCAAAGCTCTGCGTCACTTGAACCCCGGCAAGCCGATCCTGCACAAACGAACCGATTCGTCCGAGCTTTTGCCGGACTCCCTCGTAGATCGATTTCACGCGCAGGTTGTATTTCCGGATGAAAATAAACGCAAATGCCAGTGGAAGGATCGAGGCGGCTCCCACGAGCGGACTGATCCAGAGAACCATGCCGGCCACAGCAACGAAGGTCACGATCTCCTCAAGGAGACTGGTGAGCCCCTGAAGGACGGATTGCTCCATGGCGTCCACATCGCTCGTGATCCGGGTGACCAGTTCGCCGGTGCTGGTATCGCGGTGATAGGCGAGTGACTGGGATTCGAACTTCCCGAAAAGCTCACGACGGATGTCACGAACGACGGCCTGACCCGTTTTTTCCATGAGAAAGGAATGCACGGCATTCGCTGACACTCCCACCAGATAGGTGCCGAACATCACCGCAAGCCAGGTCCCAAGCACTGCGGGGGTGAGCGTTTTGTCGACCAGTCCGTCCGCGACATATCCCCAGACGAGGGGATGGAAATTCATGAAGGGAACCGAGAAAACAAGCAGCAGGAGCGAAAAGATGAGCCTGGTCCGGTAGGGCCGAAGGCGCGAAAACACTTTTCCGGCGAGTTCCCGATTGCTCAGCCGCGACACTGGATCATCGGCTTTCGACGGGGTTGCCGGAACGGTCCCGGGAGGGGTATCTGATCGAGACTCAGCCATGTCGAAGAATGTAAAGATTGCACTATTGCATCGATCCACCTGCTGTCCGGCCTCTTTTGGCGCGGCTATTCCAGGTTTCCCGGACTGATACGATTCCAAAACCGCCACAGGAACTTTTGAAGCCCGTTCAACTTTGTCGTGGAAAATGTTCCGCGACATGGAATGATCTCACCATCCAGCCTGTGTGACTCCTTCAAAGGATACGTTTAGCCCGCTGAAGACTGGACCAATGGTCCGGATTTCCCGGGAGTATCAAAAAGAATTCGCCGCCGGATGCATCGAATGTTGCTTTTCCACTCCTGCCTGAGATGACAGAAATGGAAGCAGCGCTCGCGGCAGCATGGCGGACCGAAACTTGTGAAACGAAATCACCTCTAGGCGGGTAATTGAACTATTTTTAATGGAACTCTCTGTCGAACCCCTCGTTTTTCCCTCCCAGAACGGGACCTGGAGTGATTGCGCTGAATCACTGGAGCAGTGGAACGAGGCCTATCGCCGCGTTGAAGCCTACTTTTCCGCGCTCCGGGTGGACAACAAGCTGCTCCTCAGTTCGCTTGTTTTCAAGATTCTCGGAAAGGTGAGTGAGCGCGCCGGCTCCGAACCGGATCGCCTACCCGTCGAGCTGGCCGCCGAGGAAACCGACCGGCTCCTTGTGCAGTGGTTCCGCCGGGTTCTCGATGGTTCCGAGGTCGAGCCTGTCGACCGCCTCTCCGCCCGGGGAAGACTCGCCCTTCTTATGGTGCAGAGCGATGTTCCCTGGCAGCAGCTCTTCCTCAACGACGAGCCCGTCCCCGAATCCGTCGTCGCAGCGATCAAGACGGCCTATCTTCGAGCCGACCCGGACTTCCGCTTCGTTGAAATGCGCCCCCGCCCCATCGACCTCGGCATCGTCGCCGTGGCCAATCGAACCTTCGAGAGCATGGGCATCTGGAAAACGGCGGTGCAGTGGCTCCTCTGGATTGGCTTCGGTCTCGTCCTCGCCGCAGTCTTCTATTTCACCCGATGATGCACGAAGTCTCCGGCCAAAAAGGTCACCGCACGGAACGATCCACTTTCTGGGAAGCGTTTCTCTTTTTCTCGCTCACTCTCGTGATTACCGGAGTCGGGGCCTTTCTTATGGCCGACTACCTGTGGGAACTGGGGTGGAACCATTCCGCAACGCTCCTCTGGATTCTCTTTGTGATCCTCTTCGGGTACCTCGCCTTCGGCTTCAGCCATGCTTTCTTCGGTTTTATCCTGCGGCGCTTTCACCTCCCCTTTGCCCGAATGCCCATGGTCGATGAGGAGGCCTCAACGATCGAGGACTTCGACGTCACTCCCCGGGTCGCCATCATCATTCCCGTCTACAACGAACCCGTTGACCGGGTCTTCGCGGGAATCCGCGCAATTTTCGACTCGGTCATGCGCACCTCGCAGGGGGATGCCTTCGACTTTTTTATTCTCTCCGACTCGAACCAGCCGGAACAGTGGGTGATTGAGGAAGCCGCCTGGCTCAACCTGCTCCGCGATCCGAATGCCCAGGACCGTGTCTTCTATCGCCGCCGCCCTGACAATATCGCAAAAAAGAGCGGCAACGTCGCCGACTTCTGCCGGACCTGGGGAGATCACTACCGTTACATGATCGTGCTCGATGCCGATAGCATCATGACCGGTGAAACCCTCGTCGAGCTCTATCAGCGGATGGAGTCGAATCCGCGTGTCGCCCTCATTCAGACCGCACCGGGTCTGGTCAACGGGGAATCCCTCTTCGGTCGCATGCAGCAGTTTGCGAACCGCCTCTACGGCCCCGTCTTCATGGAAGGCCTCGCCTTCTGGCAGCAGAACGGGGGCAACTTCTGGGGGCATAACGCCATCATCCGTCTCCGCCCTTTCATGGAGCACTGCGACCTGCCCGAACTACCGGGACGCAAGCCCTTCGGCGGCCACATCCTTTCCCATGACTTCGTCGAGGCGGGACTCCTCCGCCGCGCCGGATGGGAGGTCTGGCTCGCCCATGACCTCGACGGCAGCTACGAGGAGGGCCCCCAGGGGATCATTGAATCAGCCCAACGCGACCGCCGCTGGTGCCAGGGAAACCTGCAGCACGGGATGCTCCTTTTTGCCCGTGAACTCCGGGGAAAAACGCGAGTCCATCTCGCCAACGGCATCCTCGGTTATGTGAGTTCTCCGCTCTGGCTTATCTTTATGACCATCGCCTTCTGGCGGGCCTACGTTGAGGGACTGGGAACCTATGTGGTCGAGGGCAGTGGTCCGCAGGGAATAGCCGTCCTTGTGCTCACGATGGTACTCCTCTTTTCGCCGAAAATTCTTTGTCTCATCGACCTCGTCTTTGATCGCGAGCGTCTCCGGGGATTCGGGGGCTTCCTCAATGCGGTCACCGGAGCCATCGTCGAGACCTTCTTCTCCGCCCTCATCGCCCCCGTCATGATGGTCTTTCACACCCGATTCGTGATCTGGAACATCATCGGAAAGACGGTGGGATGGTCGGCTCAACGAAGGGGAGCGCAGGGAACCTCATGGGATGAGGCTATTTCCGTCCACGGTGTCCAGACTCTGATGGGTGTCGGAATCGGTATCTTCACCGCCCTGACCAACCCGACACTTTTCTTCTGGCTGGCGCCGGTTCTTGCCGGTCTCTGGTTTAGCATCCCCGTCTCCGTGTGGACCAGCCAGCTTTCCATCGGGCTCGCCGCAAAACGGGAAAAACTTTTTCTCACCCCGGAGGAGACATCACCTCCCCGCGAGGTCGTCGAGGCCACCAACCCTCCCGGGGAGCCGGACAACCGGCGTTTCCGGGGCATCACTTCCGCAGTGCTCGACCCCTTTCTCAACGCGGTGCACGTCTCTCTGCTCCGACGCAATCGCCGCCGCCTCATGAGCGGGCAAAAGGTTTACGGCACCAGCATTTCCTCCGTCGTTCCGACCTCGGGCGAATCCCGTGCTCGCCGCCTCCTCGCTGAGCGACTTCTTCGTGAGGGGCCCAAGGCCCTCGAAACTGCTGAAATGATCTCTGTCCTTTCCGACATCGATAACATGCTCTGGCTTCACCGACAGGCCTGGCTGCGGCCGAACAAGGACCTTGCTCCGTGGTGGGTAAAGGCGATACGCGAGACCTCGGCCTCCGTCTGAGCCCCCGTCGGCTGAGAGGAAGAGCCGGCGGCTCCCCCGCGCCATCGCGCAAGAAATGCGCGGACTTCTGCATTTACGGCCCTTCGTAAATCCGATAGGCTAAGCTTGATGAAGACCCTCCTGCCCACCCTCGCCGTCTCGCTCCTCATCGCCGGGGGAATCGGCCGCTTTGCTTCGGCTGACGATGCCGCGGAGAAGGGAGTGATCGTTCCTCCGGGAAAAGAGGAGCGCGGCCTCACCCTTTTTGTTGAGAAAGGCTGCTACCAGTGTCACAGCGCCGGAGCCACCAAACTCCCCGAAGTGGACCTTGCCCCGAGGCTTGTGATCGAACTGGCCGGTGACCTCCACGCTGCCTGGACTAGAGATGACTTTGCGAAAGCGATTATGAATCCAAACCACGTCGTCGCTGAGGACTATCGTGTCGCGATGATGCGGGTCGGCGACAATTTCAAGGCCGAGAACTCGCCCATGCCGGAGTTTGTCGATCTGCTCAAGGTTTCCGACCTCATCCACCTCACCACTTTCCTCGACAGCCTCACCGATTGAGGCACTCTTCGTGTAACCCCCTACCCTGCCCCGCCATGATCAATCGTCGTGAATTCCTCCGCCGTTCCGCCCTCTCCAGCGTCGCCCTTACCGGCCTCCCCGTTATCGGTGCGGACAATGCTGCCGCATCCGCCACCTCAGAGACAATCGTAAAAACGCTTTACGATTCCCTGACCGAAGCACAACGCACCTCACTCGTCTTTGCCTTCGATGATCCGCTGCGCACAAAGATCTCGAATAACTGGCATATCACCGAACAGCGCATTGGCAGCTTTTTGACCGCTGACCAGAACGAGATGGTGAAGGAAATCTTCCTCAAGGCGCACAGCGAGGAATACGCCGACAAGGTGATCGGCCAGGTGACCCATGACAGCGGGCAGAAGGGGTTTGGTGACTCCTCCATCGCGATCTTCGGTGAGCCGGGAACCGGTAAATTTCAGTTTGTCATCACCGGTCGCCACTGCACCCGCCGGATCGATGGAGACTCGGTTGCGGGGAAAGCCTTCGGCGGACCCATTTTTTACGGCCACGCGGCGGAAGGCTTCAATGAGAGCGCCGAACACAAGGGCAACGCCTACTGGTATCAGGCGCAGAGCGCGAACAAGGTTTTCGAGATGCTCGACGGCAAGCAGCGTGAATCCGCCCTTGTTGAGAAGGAAGCTCCCGACAATGCCTCAACCATCCAATTGAAGCGCCAGGCCGGCGACCTCCCCGGACTTGCCGTCGCCGATATGACCGCCGATCAGAAAACTGCCGTGCGCGGAGTGCTCAACGACCTTCTGATGCCTTTCCGTGAAGTGGACAGGACAGAGTCGATGAAGCTGGTCGAAAAGGCCGGATTCGACGATCTCCATCTCACATTTTACAAGGAAGGCGATATCGGGAACGATGGCGTCTGGGACAACTGGAGACTCGAAGGTCCCCACATGGTCTGGTATTTCCGGGGAGCTCCCCACGTTCATACCTGGGTACATATTTCGGATCCGGAAACGCCGCGGGAGCCGAGGGCTTGATTGTAATGACGTAGCGAAAAACGTGAGTTTTTCGGGCGAAGCCTCAGTTCTCCGAAGGTCTCACGACCTTCGCTACCTCCCGGAGATTTGCAAACCGATCCGGAAGGTGGGAAGGTTCCGCCCCTTTCGCCACCATGACTGATTTTGCCTACCACAAACCATTTCCCCTCGGCCCCGACACCACCGAATACCGACTCGTCACAACCGAAGGGGTCGAAATGACGCAGTTCGAGGGACAGGAGATTCTGAAGGTCGCACCGGAGGCCCTCACGCGGCTGGCCAACGAGGCGATCAAGGATATCTCCTTCATGCTGCGCCCCTCCCATCTGAAGCAGGTGGCCGCCATCCTCGACGATCCGGAAGCGACCGACAATGACCGACTCGTGGCCCTCACCCTTCTTCGCAACGCCGAGATCGCAGCGCGGGGCATCCTGCCGATGTGTCAGGATACCGGAACCGCCATCGTCATGGGGAAAAAGGGACAGCAGGTCTGGACGGGCGGACATGATGAGGAGTCTCTCGCCACCGGGATCTGGAAGACCTATCAGGAGGAAAACCTGCGTTATTCCCAGCTCACTCCGCTCACCCTTTTTGACGAAAAAAACACCCGCACCAATCTTCCCGCACAGATCGATCTCTTTGCGACGGACGGGGCCGAGTATGAGTTTCTTTTCATCACCAAGGGCGGTGGTTCGGCCAACAAGACTTTTCTCTATCAGGAAACCAAAGCCCTTCTCTCACCCGAGCGTTTTGTCTCCTGGGCGATCGAGAAAATGCGCTCCCTCGGCACCTCGGCCTGTCCGCCCTATCATATGGCGTTTGTGGTTGGCGGCACCAGTGCCGAAGCGACCCTGAAAACGGTCAAGCTCGCCTCGACCCGCTACTATGATGCGCTCCCGACCGAGGGAGGAGAAAAGGCCCAGGCCTTCCGCGATATCGAGATGGAGAAAGTCCTCCTTGAAAAGGCACGCGCCATCGGAATCGGAGCGCAATTCGGCGGCAAATACTTCGCGCTTGATGTGCGGGTCATCCGCCTCCCCCGACACGGGGCAAGTTGTCCTGTCGGTCTCGGGGTGAGTTGCTCGGCCGACCGCCAGGTGAAGGCGAAGATCACGAAAGAAGGAGTCTTCCTCGAAAAACTCGAGACCAATCCAGGTCAGTATATCCCCGAAAAATGGCGGGATCACCAGTTCCACGGCGTGCCCCTCGATCTCAATGCGGGGATGGCCGAAACCTTGAAAACACTTTCAAAGTATCCGGTGACCACCGCACTGGAGCTCAGCGGAACCATCATCGTGGCCAGAGACATTGCCCACGCTAAACTGCGCGAGATGATGGAACGGGGCGAAGAGCTCCCGGCATATTTCAAAGAGTTCCCCGTCTACTACGCGGGTCCTGCCAAAACACCCGAGGGCATGCCGAGCGGTTCCTTCGGACCGACCACGGCAGGGCGCATGGATCCCTACGTTGAATTATTCCAGTCTCACGGAGCCTCCATGGTGATGATAGCCAAAGGCAACCGCAGTCAGCAGGTGACCGACTCCTGCAAAAAACACGGGGGGTTCTATCTCGGATCCATCGGCGGTCCCGCCGCAATTCTGGCGCAGAATCACATTCGCAAGGTGGAGGTGTTGGACTTCGCTGAACTTGGTATGGAAGCGGTCTGGAAAATCGAGGTCGAAAAGTTCCCGGCCTTTATCCTCGTCGACGACAAGGGGAATGATTTTTTCAAGGCAATCAATCAGTGTCCGGTCGCGTGAACTGGTCGTGTCTATCTATCTATCTATCATCTCTCGCCGGCCTTCTTTCCCATTTTCAGAATCGTCCGTGGAAATCTGTGTCCATCTGTATTGAAAGATTCAAAGAGGTGCAACACTGATGACCGCAGATGATGGTCGCTCTCACAGATGACACGGATGGATGTTTCCGTGTGTACTCAACACAAGTCGGATAAAAATTCCGAATGATCATTCAAAACGAAATCATCCTCGCGGAACCGGGACGGTTCGAAGTCTCGAAGGCTCCCCTGTCCGATCCCGCGCCGGGAGAGGCCCGCTTACGCATCCGCCGCATTGGAGTGTGTGGCACGGACATCCATGCATTCCACGGAAGGCAGCCCTTTTTTGAATACCCCCGCATCCTCGGTCATGAGCTTGCCGCGGAGGTGGTCTCGATTAACGGGAGCTCCGAACTCAAGCCCGGCGATTGGATTGCGGTGGAACCGTATCTGAACGATCCGGAATCCCCTGCCTCACAAAAAGGTAAATCCAACTGCTGCGAGTCGCTTCGCGTTCTGGGGGTGCACTGCGACGGCGGAATGCGACCGGAGATAAACCTTCCGGTCCACAAACTCCATCGCGCCTCGTCCGCCTCGATGGACCAACTTGCCCTCGTCGAGATGTTATGTATCGGTCAGCACGCGGCCAATCGCAGCCAGGTCTCGCCCGCAGAGAAAACCCTCGTTCTGGGAGCCGGCCCCATCGGACTGAGTGTTATCAGTTTTTTGAAGGGCCGCAGCGGACACCTCGTCGTCGCCGATCTTAGCGATGCCCGTCTTGATTTCTGCCGGGGAATTCCCGGGGTCGACGGAACCCTGCTGGTGAGTCCGGAGACAGATCTGCCCGCCGCCGTCCGCGATGCCTTCGGCGGTCTGCTCCCCGACCTTATTTTCGACGCGACCGGCAATCGGGCCTCAATGCTCTCGACCTTCGATTTGGCGGCCCATGGAGGTCGCATCATTTTTGTCGGACTCTTTCAGGGTGAGGTCACTTTTAATGATCCGAACTTCCACCGTCGTGAGCTTACCGTGATGTCGAGCCGCAACGCCACTTCCGCCGAGTTCGCACAGGTCATTGCGGCGATGGAATCGGGCGCGGTCGATACCCGTCCGTGGATTACCCATCGCCTGGATGTTGCTGAAGTCCCACAGCGCTTCGCAGCGACGATCACTGATCCCCGTCTGCGAAAGGCCGTGATCCATCTCGACGACTAGGTCAGGGGAGAAAAAGCCGCTGAAAGAGATTTTTGCTTTTCCCTCCCTCCGGAATCGTCAGATTCAACTTCTCCATTTTCGGATAGAGATGGCTCTCCAAATAGCCATGATCCGGGTTCTTTCGGGCAAAATTCTGGTGATAGTCCTCTGCCGGGAAGAAAGGCTGCGCCTCGCTCACCTCGGTGACAATGACACCTGAGAATGCCTTGGCGGAGTTCAGTTCTTTGATCTTCGTCGCCGCGGCATTTCTCTGGGCGGGATCATGATAAAAAATCACCGACCGGTACTGGGGGCCATGATCGGGTCCCTGGGCATTGAGTTGTGTTGGGTCGTGTGATGCAAAAAAGCGGTCAAGCAGGGTGTCAAAATTGACGACGGCGGGATCGAAGTGAATCTGCGCCACCTCGGCGTGTCCAGTCCGACCGGTGCTGACCGATTCGTAGTCAGCATCTTCCGCCTTTCCCCCCATGTAGCCGGAGACTACCGAAAGCACTCCGGGAATTTGATGGAAGACTTCCTCACTGCACCAGAAACACCCCGAGCCAAAGGTGGCCACTTGTGCGGTTTCGGGTAGCGCGACAACATCCGGATTTAATGCCAGGCCTTTTGCTTTCGGTGATTCGACGTCAGCAGACTGGAGTGATGAAACCGTCAGTCCCAGAGTTAGCAGGATTCCAGCCGGAAGAAGGAAATTACTCATGATATCAGGTAGTCGCGCCGGGTGACGGGACCTTACATATGCTGAAATGGAGGTAATAGGCGGGCCCCTGTCCCCCATCTTCCGCGATAATGTGAAGATTTCCGGTTGCGAAGCCATGGTGATTTCATTACAACCCGCAACATGAAACGAACCCCCTTGTTCCTCTCTATCCTTGTCTCAACGCTGCTGTCACCATTCGCCCAGGCTGGACTGAAGCTTCCTGCCATCATCGGGCCGAATATGGTCCTGCAACGTGATCTCGAGAACCCAATCTGGGGCTGGGCCGATCCGGGAGCAGACGTCACCGTCGCCATCTCGGGACAGACGCTTCAGGCGAAAGCCGATGAGGCCGGAAAGTGGAAGGTCAAACTGGCGCCCATGACCGTGTCTTCCGAGCCTGCCAGTATGACGATCAAGTCGAAAGCAGAAGAGATCGTCCTCGACAACATCCTCGTTGGTGAAGTCTGGATCTGCTCCGGCCAGTCAAATATGCAATGGCAGGTAAGTCAGTCGAATGACCCTGATCTTGAAACCGCCACCGCAAAATTCCCGAAGATTCGTTTCATCTCCGTTCCGCAGGTCGGCACTCAGGAGAAACAAGATGACTTCGTCGGCAAGTGGGATGTCTGCACCCCCGAAACCGTCGGGCAGTTCTCCGGAGTCGGCTATTTCTTCGGTCGCCAGCTTCACCAGACCCTCGACGTACCGATCGGCCTGATCGACAATGCCTGGGGCGGCTCTGCCGCCGAGGCCTGGGTTTCCCGCGAGGTGATCGATGCCGATCCCCGTTTTGCCGCCGTCGCCGCACAATGGAAGCAGACTGAAGCCACTTACGATCACGAAAAGGCAATGGCCGCCTGGAAGATCAAAGCCGACGAGGCCAAAGCGGCCGGCACTCCCGCCCCTCGCCAACCTTCAAATCTGCTCACAGGAAACCAGCGCCCCGGCAATATTTGGGCGGGAGTGCTTCATCCGACCATCGGTTACGGAATCCGGGGTACGATCTGGTATCAGGGTGAGTCCAACGCGGGACGCGCCTATCAGTACGACGACCTGTTTGCTCTCATGATCTCGGAATGGCGAAAGGCCTGGGGAATCGGTGATTTCCCGTTTTACTGGGTCCAGCTTGCCGATTTCATGGCCGAGAAGGATGTCCCCGGGGAGAGTTCATGGGCGGAATTGCGCGAGGCTCAGAGCAATACCCTGTCGGTTCCCAACAGCGGACAGGCGGTGATTTATGATCTCGGTGAGGGCCGCGATATCCACCCGCGCGACAAGCAGAACGTGGCAAAACGTCTCGCCCGCATCGCCCTTGCCCGCGACTACGGCGTGGCGATGGAGTTCCAGAGCCCCTCTTACAAGGCAATGGAAGTGAAAGAGAACAAGGCCATCCTGACCTTCGAAAATGTCGGCAAGGAAGGTCTCTACGCCTTCGACACCCAGCAGGCCGTTGGCCTCGCTGTCGCCGGAGAGGACAAGGTCTGGCATTGGGGCACTGGAACGATCGTAGGCGCGGACAAAGTAGAAGTGGTAAGCGACAAGGTCGCCGTTCCTGTCGCAGTTCGATATGCCTGGGCCGATAATCCGGTGGCAAATTTGCGCGGTCGTAACGGACTGCCGGTTGCCCCCTTTCGCACCGACGACTGGCCTTTGACGACCGATCCGGCAAATGCACCGGCAGCAACTGCTCCCAAGCCAGCCCAATAGCCGGAAGTCATTTCCAAATCAGGGCAGGCGGTGCGCTCGCCCTACAACTCCTCATCACCGTGTCCACCGATCCCTACGCTGTCGACCGCTCCCTCATTCAGGAGCCCCCCCACGCTTTTGGAGGAATGCTGCGGTATCTCGGCCCGGGATTCATTCTCTCGGCCTCCATCGTTGGTTCGGGTGAACTCATTGCGACAACGGCTCTTGGAGCGGAGGCGGGGTTTGTCGCAATGTGGGTCATCATCGTGAGCTGCCTCGTGAAGGTCTTTGTGCAGCTTGAGTTCGGGAAACACGCCATTCATTCGGGCGAAACCACCTTCGAAGCGCTTAATCAGCTTCCCGGTCCCAAATTCGGCAAGGGCAGTTGGGCGACGTGGCTCTGGCTTGTCATGATGCTGATCAAACCACTCCAGGTCGGTGGCATCATCGGGGGCGTCGGACTCATCCTCAATATCATGGTCCCCTCTGTTCCGGTATGGGCCTGGGTCTGTCTGGCCGCACCGACGGTTTCGCTGATGATTTTCCGGGGGAAATACCAGTTCATTGAGAGGCTCTCGCTCCTCATGATCGGTCTCTTCGCGATCTTCACCCTGGCCTGCCTCATCGGGGTGCAATACACGGAGTTCGCGATGACCCGGGCTCAAATCGTTGAGGGTCTCTCCTTCTGGAATGGCATTCCCATTGGCGTGGTAGGTGTCGCCATCGCTGCCTTTGGAATCACCGGAGTCGGCGGCGACGAGGTGATGGCCTACAATTACTGGTTGCTCGAAAAGGGCTACGCGGCCCGCACTGGTCCGCGCGAGGACACCCCGGAATGGAACCACCGGGCAAAGGGCTGGATTCGTGTCATGTACTGGGACGCCTTTCTTTCCATGCTGGTCTACACCTTCATGACGGTCGCCTTTTACCTGCTTGGTGCGGCCATCCTCCATGCTCAGGGCTTGAAGCCCGAGGGATTCGAAACGGTGAAGACGCTCTCGAGGATGTATACTGATTCTCTGGGGAACTGGGCGGAGATGGCTTTCCTCATCGGTGCCTTTTTTGTGTTGTTCTCCACTCTCTTCTCCGCACTGGCCGGTTGGAGCCGGCTCTTTTCAGACGCCTTCAGTTCAGTTGGCTGGATCGACTATCATGACCCTGTCTCCCGCGGGCGCATGATCGCCATCCTTTCCTTCTTTTTCCCGGCACTCTGGGCGGCACTCTTTTTCTTCTTCAAGGATCCGGTTTTCATGGTCCTCGCCGGAGGAGCGATCACCGCGGCCATTCTGCTCCTTGTCGTTGTCGGAGCGGTGCATTTCCGGTATCGAAGACTTCCAGTTTCGCTGCATCCCTCGATCAGTTATGACATCGGGTTCTGGATCAGCGTGCTTTCGATCGTCTTCCTCGCTGTCATTGCGGTGTTGAAGGCGGTGGAACAGTATCAGAGCAAAGTCTGAGCTACATCCACCCAAAATCAAGGAATGGGGCTTGCCAAGCCCCCTGTGGTTGCATGGCGCGGCGCTTAGGCAAGCGCCGTACCTTGGGCGTTGCCTAAAAAATGATTGCCCGGCGGAATACGCTTGCGCCCGTTGGGACGATTTAGCATCGTGCCTTTACTATGCTAAAAGGAATCGTCAAAGACTTCAAAGACTTCGCCTTCAAGGGAAATCTGGTTGATATGGCCGTCGGCATCATCATTGGCGGGGCCTTCGGGACCGTCGTGAAAAGCCTCGTGGATGATATTTTCATGCCTGTCATTGGCTACCTCACGGGAGGGGTCGATTTCAGTGAAAAGGTTCTCGTGCTCGGCACTCTGCCGGAAGGCTCCACCGCAAAGGCTGCTGCCGAAGCCGGCGAGGTAGTGCTGCTCACCTATGGGAACTTCCTCACCTCTTTCGTCAGCTTTCTCATTCTCGCCTTTGTGCTCTTCCTCGTGATTCAAAAATTTATGGCCGCTCTGAAAAAGAGCGATGCCCCGGCTGCAAAAGCAGGTCCAAGTGAGGAGATTTTGCTGCTTTCCGAGATCCGGGACCTCCTGAAAAGCAAAAATCCTTGATCAAATCTGAGAATTATTAAAATTTTGCCTATATTTTTTGATAAAATGGGTGGACAAGGCCCGCTCGATTGAATAACCTAGCAGTGTTGTTATTGGGGAGTTGTTGCCCCGAGTTTCATTGCTTGGTTGTTGTTGTGGGAGTGTCTTATGCACTTACGCAAATAAAAAACCTCTCCGATTCTTCGGAGGGGTTTTTTTGTGGAGCTTTCCGGCGCATCACTTACCTTCCGCCCCGGCCAAAACCTGATTCCCTCCCCTCCCGTGTCACAAGCTCTAGTTATTGCAGACCGAACCTTCCAATCCCGCCTCATGCTCGGGACCGGTAAGTTTTCCTCCAACGAATCGATGAGGGATGCGCTGGAGGCTTCGGGAACTGAAATCGTGACGGTTGCCCTTCGTCGCGCCGATCTCAGCGGTAAAAAGGATCCCTACGCCAATATCCTCGAGTTCATCGATCCGAAGCGCTACCTCCTCCTCCCGAATACGTCAGGAGCCATGAACGCGGAAGAGGCTGTTCGCCTCGCTCGACTCGCTGCTTCGGCCGGCCTGCCCATGTGGGTCAAGCTGGAGATCCATCCCGACCCGACCTACCTTCTTCCCGACCCCATCGAAACGCTCAAAGCGGCCGAGATTCTCGTCAAAGAGGGCTTCACCGTTCTTCCCTATATCAACGCCGACCCCGTCCTTGCAAAGCGTCTTCAGGATGTCGGAACCGCGACGGTGATGCCGCTCGGAGCTCCCATTGGATCGAATCAGGGAATCGTAACCCGCCGCCAGATCGAAATCATCATTGCCCAGGCCACCGTGCCTGTCGTCATCGATGCGGGCCTAGGTCGGCCAAGCCATGCGGCGGAAGCCCTTGAGATGGGTGCAGACGCGGTCCTCGTCAATACCGCCATCGCCATTGCCGGTGACCCGGTCGCTATCGCCAGAGCCTTCCGCCTCGCGGTCGAGGCCGGACGTATCGCCTACGAATCGGGGGGGATTCCCGAAGTGTCTTCCGCCGCATCGGCCAGCAGCCCGCTGACCGGCTTTCTTTTTTCCGGCGACAAGGCCTGAGGCCTCAGACCGAATCCCACCCATGACTGACACCGCTTCCCGGGAACCCCTCTCCGTTGACATTATTCTCCCCCTCGACCTCTCGGAAGACGAGGTTGCTCAGCGCAAAGCAGTGGGGAGAAAGCTGAACGTTCACCCCGGACGAATCCGCGACCTCAGGCTGCGCAAGCATTCCATCGACTCCCGCAAAAAGGAGATCAAGGTGCAGCTTCGCTTCGAGGTCGGACTCGACACCCCGCTTCCGAAAGAGGATCCGATTGAACTGGATCTACCCTCAGTCTCCGCCGCACCGAAAACCGTCATCATCGTCGGAAGCGGACCCGCCGGCATGTTCGCCGCCCTCACCGCAATCGAACGGGGTTGGCGGCCCATCGTTCTTGAGCGTGGCAAAGACGCATCGGCCAGGCGTTTCGACCTCGCCCCCATTCTCCGCCACGGCACCGTGATTGAAGATTCGAACTACTGCTTTGGAGAGGGAGGTGCAGGCACCTTCTCGGACGGCAAACTCTACACCCGGGCGACAAAACGCGGACCGGTGCGCAAAGTCTATGAGATCCTCGTCGCGCATGGTGCCCCCGAGCGCATTCTCATCGATTCCCATCCGCACATCGGATCCAACCTGCTCCCGAATGTGGTCAAGGCCATGCGTGAGAGCATCATCGGCGCCGGGGGTGAAGTGAGATTCGGGGCAAAGGTCACCGATTTCCTCCTCGACGGCGGCGCCATTCGGGGAGTGGTCATCAACGGGGCCGAAGAACTCACCGGCGACGCTGTCATTCTCGCAACAGGTCATTCCGCCCGCGATGTCTATCGCCTTCTCGCGGAAAAGAAGATCCGGCTTGAGCAAAAAGCCTTCGCCGTGGGTGTCCGCATCGAGCACCCGCAGCCACTCATCGACAGCCTGCAGTATCACTACGAGCGTGGCGTCGAGCGCCCTCACCTGCTCCCCGCCGCAAGCTATGTGCTGGCGACGAAAGTTCGTGATCGAGGAGTCCATTCCTTTTGTATGTGCCCGGGCGGTTTCATCGTGCCGGCCGCGACGGAGAACGACGAGGTTGTCGTTAATGGCATGAGCCTGTCCAAGCGCGACTCCCCTTTCGCCAACAGCGGCATGGTCGTCACCGTCGAACCGGAAGACACGAAAGAGTTTGAAGAGGAGCACGGAGTCCTCGCCGGGGTTGCTTTTCAAAAGCATCTTGAGCAGGCCGCCAAAGTGGCCGGAGGCGGAGGGCAGGTGGCCCCGGGTCAGCGGGCCCTCGACTTTTTCATCCGGCGCGATTCGACTGACCTTCCCGAGACCAGTTACAAGCCCGGCATCAAAGCGGCCCGACTCGATGAAATCATGCCTCTCTTTGTCGTCTCGCGCATGCGGGAGGCGCTCAAGATGTTCGGCAAACGGATGCCTGGTTATATGGGCGAAGAGGCCAACCTGATCGGCTTCGAAACCCGGACGAGTTCGCCGGTTCGCATCCCCCGCGATCCCGAGACATTGCAACATCCCGAAGTTCGCTCGCTCTTTCCCTGCGGAGAAGGTGCCGGATTCGCCGGAGGCATTGTCAGCGCCGCCCTCGACGGAATGAAATGTGCCGAAGCGCTGGTGTGACCGTGGTTTAGGAAACCGGTCCACGCATCACGCCAATGCGCTTTTCCACGGCTTGCCGGCAACCTTGCCTTTGCCCTAGCCTCGGGCCATGCGTTGGAACCCCTCTCTTCTCACGGCTCTTTGCCTTTTTCTCACGGCCACTCTCCAAGCCGAGTTCACGGCCGGTTCTGCGATCATTGATGTGACGCCCAGGCAACTCCCCGTCCTCGTCAACGGGGGCATGACAAGCCGTTCGGTCGACAAGATCAACACCCCGGTGAGTGCCCGCTCCCTCGCCTTTTCGGACGGAAAGGAGAAACTCGTTATCGTCGTGGTCGACAGTTGCATGATGTCCCGCGATCTCCTCGACCGTGCCAAAGAGATGGCGGCGGAAAAGGCCGGCATCCCTCGAGAGCGCATTCTCATCTCCGCCACCCATACCCACACCGCCCCGGCGAGCATGGGCTGCCTAGGGACCGACGCCGACCCGGCCTACGAGATCTTTCTCACCAAAAAACTCGTCGAGGCTGTCCTCGCTCCACTTCAAAAGATGCGTCCCGCCAGGATCGGCTGGGGCGAGATCGATGCGGCCGACTACACCGCCCTGCGACGCTGGGTGATTCATCCGAAACACATGAGGGAGGACCCTTTCGGCAATCTCACGGTTCGGGCGAACATGCATGCGGCGACGAACTGGGACCATGTCACCGGACCGAGCGGCCCCGAGGATCCCATGCTCTCGATGATCTCGGTGCAGACAACAGCGGGCGAGCCTATCGGTTTGCTGGCCAACTTCTCGATGCACTACTTCGGCGACAAGGATATCGGGGCGGACTACTTCGGACTCTTCTCCAACGGACTTCAGGAAAAGCTCGATCCCGGCAAAACGGGCTTCGTCGCGATGATGTCCCACGGCTGCAGCGGCGATATTTGGAGACACGACTACGAAAAGTCCTCCGAGCGCGGCAAGGACGGTCCATCCCTCGAGCAATACTCACAGGAAATGATCAATCTCGCCCTGAAGGCACTCGAGGGTGTCTCCTATGAATCCCCCGCTTCCATCGCCATGGCCGAGACCCGCATGACCCTCGACTATCGTGTCCCTGACAAACAACGCCTCGAGTGGGCGCAGAAGGTCATGACCGAAGTCGGTGACCGACTCCCTAAAACCCAACCCGAGGTCTACGCCCGCGAGCAGATCCTCCTTGATGCGAAAAAGAAGACCGAGATTGTCGTTCAGGGATTGCGGCTCGGGGAAAACATCACCATCGCGACGACGCCAAATGAGACCTATGCGATTACCGGCCTGAAAGTCAAAGCAGCCAGTCCCGCGCCTCACACCATGGTGATCGAGTTGGCCAATGGAGGCGACGGCTACATTCCACCTCCCGAGCAACACCTGCTCGGAGGTTACAACACCTGGGCGGCCCGCTCCGCCGGACTGGAGGTGAATGCCGAGCCGAAGATCGCCGAGGCTGCGATTCAGATGCTGGAAACCGTAACCGGAAAGCCCCGCGCCGATCGTCGCGCCGAGCCTGGACCGGCCGTTGTGAAAACCCTTGAGCTGAAACCGAAAGCCTACTGGCGACTCGACGAATTTTCGGGCCCCCGCGCGATCGATTCCTCGCCGAACGGGATCGATGCACTCTACGAACCCCGTGTCTTGTTCTATTTGCCGGGACCAAATGATGCGGCCTTTGCCGCGGGCGGGATCAATCGCTGCGTACACCTGGCGGGTGATCGGCTCAGTGCGAGGATTCCTCAGGTGAGTGAAAGCAACTATTCGGTTTCCCTTTGGTTCTGGAGCGGCACTGCGAAAGGGGTAATGGACGGAACCGAATGGATCCTCTCCCGCGGGCTGAACCACGGTTCGCGTAAAATCGGCGATCATGTGGGAATTCGGGAGAATGAAAAGGGAGATCGAATTCTCATATACGAAGGAACAGGCGCCACGGCTGAAATGGGTTCCGCTGCTCTCATCGAACGATGGAAATGGCACCATCTCGTTTTCTCCCGGGACGGCGCTACTGTGAGGATCTCCCTCAACGGTGCCTCAATCGAAGCCTCGGGAGAAGAGGCTGCGACCCGGATCGCCCCCGATACCTTCTTCTTCGGCGGTAGTTGTTCCGGGGAAGGCAACTTCGAAGGCCGACTCGACGAGATCGCCGTGTTTGACCGGGCCTTGAGTGCGGAGGAAGTGGCGAGACTAGGGAAGCCCTGAGTGATCGAAAACCCGGCAGCCGGAGCGGCCGCCCTACAGTCCCGTTCTTCCATACTGTAGGGCAAGCGCCCCGCTTGCCGCCACCGGGCATTCGTGTTCAAACAGGGTTGAATCCACCCCTCAACCCTCTTCCATCGACAATCCGCCTTGCGCATTGGCCTGTTCTGGGACAAGAATCTCCGCATTATGGGTAGAGCATTCGAATATCGACGCGCTTCGAAAGAAGCCAGGTGGGACAAGATGTCCAAGACCTTTCCAAAGATTGGCAAGGCCATCACGATGGCGGCGAAGGAAGGCGGCAACGATCCCGTGAACAACTCCAAGCTGCGCCTCGCGATCCAGGCGGCCAAGGCGGCCAACATGCCGAAGGATAACGTCGACGCCGCGATCAAGCGGGCGTCGGGTAAGGACGCCGCCGACATCAAGGAGATCAACTACGAGGGCAAAGGCCCCCATGGCGTCATGATCTTCGTTGAGTGCGCGACGGACAACACGAACCGCTCCATCGCGAACATCAAAACCTACTTCAACAAGTCCGGCGGCCAGATCCTCCCGAGCGGCGCTCTCGATTTCCTCTTCAAACGCAAGGCGGTGATTGAGTTCGAGGTGAAGCCGGACATGGACATCGAGGAAATCGAACTCGGCCTGATCGACTCGGGCCTCGTCGAACTCGAGGTCGAGGACGGGATCGCCTACGCCTACGGGGAATTTACTGATTTCGGCACTCTCACCGCGGGCGTCGAAGCACTCGGCATCGAAATCAAAAAGGCCAGTCTCCAGCGCATCCCTGACAGCCCGAAGGATTTTACCGAAGAGCAAATGAACGACATCGAAGTGCTCCTCGACAAGCTCGAGGACGATGAAGATGTGCAGGCAGTTTTCACGGATGTGAATTAGGACGCCTTGCGGCGTGTTCTTCGTTCTTCGTTCTTCGTTCCTGGTTCTTCGTTCCCTCCCGCGATGGCGGTGAGTTGGGGGCTTTTCAGGGTGAATGGCACTCGCTAGAGTTCTGACCATGATCCGGTCGGTTCCCTTCCTTCTTTTCGCCATCCTATTGACTCCCAAGGTCCTGCGGACACAGGATTCCTCCGGAGTGGTCAGCCCGACGGCGGTTGTTGACCTTCTCGCGGACCCGGAGTTGAAGGACTTTACGGCCCATCTCAACCCGACCGCCTCTCTTTCGACCGATCCGAAAAAGATCTGGGCCATTGGCGAAGACAAGGTCATGCGGGTCAGCGGCGAAGGAATGGGCTATTTGCGGACAAAGCAGGCCTACCGCGATTACCATCTTGTCATCGACTATCAGTGGGGAGAGCGCACCCTCGCGAACCGGGCCGACCGCGCTCGCGACTGCGGCCTGCTGCTCCACGCCTACGGTCCTGATGGCGCCTATGGCAACACCTGGATGAGTTGTATCGAGGGTCAGCTCATTGAAGGCGGATCGGGAGATATCCTCGTCCTTGCCGCAAAGTCAGACGACGGAACGATCGCCCCGACCAAAGTCACCGCCGAGAGCAAACGGGATCGCGACGGCGAGCCCGTCTGGACCAAGGGGGCCGCCAAAGAGAGCTTCCCGGCCGAAGGCAAGACGATGGCCCGGGTGAACTGGCGCGACCGGGATCCCGATTGGGCTGATGTGAAGGGTTATCGCGGAGCAAAAGACATCGAGAATCCCCTCGGAGAATGGAATCGCATGGAGGTCATTTGCGCCGGATCCTCCATCCGCATTCTCATCAATGGCGAGTTGGTCAACGAGGTCACCGACTGTCACCCCTCCTCCGGATTCATCGGACTTCAGAGCGAATACGCCGCCTGCCTTATCCGTCGTTTTGAGCTCCATCCTCTCGGCGCTTTCACCGAGAAGTGGGCCGTGGAGAAACGTTCCTCGGATATGGGATATTCGGTGTCAGGTGAAAGCATTCCTCCCCGGCGCCTTCCCCTTAGCCCGGCGGAAAGCGCCGCACTCTGGGAAGTGGACGGCGATTTTGAGGTTCAGTTAGTGGCGTCGGAACCACTCACCTGTGATCCCGTCGATGTGGTCTGGGACGAACAGGGCCGCATGTTCGTCGCGGAAATGGGTGATTATCCCCTGCCCCCCGGCGACGGCTCGAACCTCTCCCGGATTCGTCTTCTCTCCGATGAAAACGGCGATGGAATCATGGACAAAGCCGTCACCTGGGCGGACGGCCTCGATCACGTTCAGGGCCTCATGCCGATGAAGGGCGGACTGCTCGCGACCACCCGAACGGCGATCCTCTTTCTTAAGGATACCGATGGTGACAATATCGCGGACCTTCGGGAAAAACTCTTTACCACCAATGAACCGAATCACAATCAGCTCCAGGTCTCCAGTCCGCGCTACGGTCTCAACAATCTGGTCTACTTGAGCAACGGACTCGACGGAAAAGAGATTTATCCCGAAGAGCACCCCGAGCAAAAGCTCAACTTCACAAAACTGAATCTGCGTTACAACCCGAGAACGGGAGAGATGACGACGGAGTCCGGGGCGGGCCAGTTCGGAGGAACCCTCGATGATTTCGGACGGCATTTCTTCTGTTCAAATCGCAACCCGGTGATCTTTGCGGCGATGCCCCTCGCGGCCGTGCAACGCAATCCCCTCGCCGGGATCACGACCGGGCAGGAGGACATCCAGGAACCCGGAGCCCCGGTCTACCCGCTTGCCTTGAGTCACACCACCTCGGCGGCGCATGCCGGCACTCACACCGCCGCCTGCGGCATCGGAGTGTATCGGGGCGGACTCATGCCGGAGATGACCGGTGACATCTTTGTCTGCGATCCCACCGCCCAGCTCGTGACACGAAACCATCTCGTGGCGAAGGGTGCGAGTTTCACCGCCGATCGGGTGGGAAAGGGCCGCGATTTTCTGGTCTCGGGCGACGAGTGGACCCGCCCGGTTCAGGTGAGAAACGGTCCGGATGGAGCGCTCTATATTTGTGACATGTACCGGCGCTTTATTGATCACGCCCGCTTTTTTCCCGAAGATTTCGCCAAGTCGCACTACATGCGCGCCGGATTTGATCAGGGCCGCATCTGGCGAGTCGTTCCCAAGGGGAGCAAGGTTTCACCGGTAGCGCCGCTCCCGACGGAGATCGATTCACTCGTCGCTCTCCTTTCTCACGACAATGGATGGCAGCGCACCGAGGCCCAGCGGATTCTGGTGGAGCGGCAGGATCAATCGGCGGTGCCTTTGCTGAAGGCACTGCTCAATTCTTCGCCCTCAGCGAAAACGTCCTGCCATGCTCTGTGGACTCTCGCCGGCCTAGACGCACTTGAGGTGGATACGTTGAAACCCATTCTCGAATCCGCCACCGATCCCGGCCTGCTTGAAAATGCGCTGCTCGCGGCTCACCAGTCCGGACTGAGTTCCTCGTTGCTTGAGACCCTCGGCAAAGAGATGAGCAAAGACGCTCCCCGCATGCGCTTTCTCGCGATCGCTCTGGTTGACGGGCTCACGCTCACACCGGACCAACTCGCCCTCCTGATCGCCGAGGCTCCCGCTGACTCCTGGCTGAGGAAAGCGATCCTTTCCTCAGCTCCGGACCTCGTCACGGAGACTCTGGTCACCCTTCTCAATACGAAGACATTCACCTCCCGCCCCTCGGCAGAGACGGCCCCTGTCCTGACGGACCTCGCGAGGATGACGGCGGCCCGGGGCGATATCGGTGAGCTGAACCGGATCCTCGCCCTACTCGCCGGCGAGCCCACCCCGCGGCATTTTGCCATCGTTCAGGGAATCTCTGAAGGCCTTCCGCGCAGCCCTCTGAAGCAGCGCAGCCTTGCCGCTCTCATCTCCGCAAAGCTCCCGGATCTCGGTGAGGGGACAACCTACCTTGAAGCACTCCTTCAGCGCGCCTCCGGCATTGCCCTGGATAAGTCAGCGACCGAGGAGGCCCGTCTTGCCGCCTTGACACTGGTGGGTCAGCGTCCCTGGGAGGAAAAGAAGCCCATTGTTGAGGCTCTCATCGGTCTAGCCGAACCTCCTGCGATTCAGGCAGCCGCCTGCCGCATGCTTTCGCGGGACAAGCGCGAGGTTGTCGCCGATTTCTTTTTCGAACGCTGGGCCGCGCTGACTCCAACGGCCCGTCGGGAGGCACTCGACCTCATCACCGCCAATCCCGCGACTGGGCTGATCCTGATGAAGAAAATGAAGGCCGGGGAAATCAGTCCGGGCATCATGCCGCCGATGACTCGATGGAGTTATGGCCGCTCCACCAACGAAGAGGTCAAGGCGCTCGCCCTCGAGCTTTTCGGTCAGGCTGAAGGGGATCGCGCTGCGGTGATCGAATCGTACCGTAGCACCCTTTCCTCTCATCCCGGGAATCCGGAGAATGGTCGCCTCGTTTTCCAGAAGGCCGCCTGCGTGACCTGTCATCAGGTCGGAGGCATCGGAGTCGAGGTCGGCCCGTCGCTCAATGACGTCAAGATCAAACCGGCCGAAGCGCTCCTCACCGATATTCTCGATCCCAACCGCGCGGTGGAGGAACGGTGGGTCTCCCAGACAGTCGAGGCCACCGACGGGAGGATCCTGAGCGGCCTGATTCATGGCGAGGATGCCTCCGCCCTTTCGCTGCGTGTCCCCGGAGGTGTCACCCTGACGGTTCCCCGGATTGAAGTGAAGGCCCTCACCTCTTCCGGCGTCTCCCTGATGCCGGTCGGCCTGGAAGCGGCGATCTCGAAAGAGGAAATGGCCGACCTGATCGCCTTCCTCAAGCAGCGCTAAACGATCCCCGGGGCATCGTTGTTGCGACACCCGGCCATAAGGGCGGGCAAAGGCCGCCGTACACCCTCCTCGCCCGATTTCTTCCCCTCAGTAGGGACGTTAAACTTATAATAATTATGATTTTTATTGATTTTTCCGAAATTACTTATAGGTTTTATGTTGATCAGAGGATTGAGGACTCAGGTGGCTCCCCAGTGATCCCGGAGAATTCAGCCCGACTGACACAAAACACACCACCAACGAACTCCCTTTGCTCCGTTTTTCAGCCGATCAATCGGGATCTCTACTTGAACAGACATGAAGAAATCATTCGCCATCATTGCCCTCGTCTGGAGCCTAACCCTGATCGGATCGAATCTTTCGGCCCAGACAAACTCCCCGACGATCCCGGTCGGTGACCTTAGTGCCTTCCCGACCATTGTTCAGGCCGGCACCCACCCCCAGCTCACCTGGAACGTTACCATTCCGGCCAGCGTGGTGGATGTTATCACCGTGACACCTCCCGGAACGGTCACCGCAAAACGGAAGCTCCGAATGGACGTCCGTGTCCTTGGAGCCTCGGTTTGGGCCTCGACGACGAACTCCAGAGGTCAGGTAACCGGTGGTTACTACGTTCCTACCGAGGCCCAGATGCGGCTCAACAGTGGTTCCTACTCGCGGATCTTCTATGACACCCACGACGATATCAATCCTAACACGATTGTAAAAACACAGACGCTGAACACCGGAAACACCGTCAACTTTGGAGGTCGATATTACTTCAACGGAGATTGGTCGACGCTCTACACGACGACGAACAACAATCAGCAGGTGATCGCTCTGATCAATGGAAACACTCCCCCGACGACGACCCCTCTGTATCAGCAGCCGACGATTCAATCCTTCATCCTTCCCTACCTCGATACCCAGGGAAAAATCAAACTCGGCCCCCGCGATGTTATCTACCTGATGGAACTGACTCACACCGACAAAAACAATGGCGGTTGGGATCTTCAGGATCTGGCTCTGCTCGTCACCTTCACTGAAATCAATTGATGAAACCCACGATTTCCCTCCTCCTTCTCGCCTCGCTGTTCCAGGTTGCCCCGGTAAAGGGCGGACCCGCCGAAGGCGGCAGGGTTCAGATGAGAGATGCGGTGACGAATGCTGAAATGGCACAGTCCCACCGCAATGCCTCGATGAAGGATCCACTCAAGGACCTTGGTGAACCAATCGGGAAGACGGATGTGGATCCGGCGAAAGACCAACATTCGAGAGATTTCATCAAGGAATCGACCGTGCTCTCTTTTCGCGGGGCACTCACGCTCGTACCAAAACGTTCGGTGCTTTTTGTCCCGGATGCACTGATGTCACGAGTCGGGGTGCAGGCGAACGCAAAAGTCCAAACCTGGGGAGATTTTCGCAATGCCAACCGCGGTTGGATTCGTTGCCTCGAAGTGTCAAGAGAACAAGCGCTCGGAGCGGAACCTCTTCCCGAAGCAGTGACCGAGGCCATCACCACCAGTACCTCCATTGTCATCGCAACCTTCAAGGACGGGCCGATCTCTGTGTTGCCGCTGAAAACTCCGGAAGAACTGGAAGCGGCGGCGGCCGCTGAAAAAGCGAAACCGGGTGTCGCCAGAAACTAGAAAGTTCTATTCAACTGCCACCTTGTATGAAACGAATTCTTTCCTGCCTTTTGTTCGGACTACTTTTACTCCCGGTAGTCTCTCACGCTCAGGGTTACACCTTTTTCATACGCCAGGTGCAGATGCCTGACCAGTTGCAATGGGATCTCTCTGTCTCACAGCAGGGCTCTCAACAGTCAGCACTAGCCATTAACCCGAACGGGGCACGCTTCGAACTTTGGGCGATCAAATCCTCCCCGCTGACATCCTACCTCGTCGACACGACCTATGTGAATTCGTATGTGCCGGTCGCATCGGTTGCCATCACCTCCGAGGATCCCTACTCGGTGATTGCGAGAACCCGGGCAGACCGTCCTTTTCAGGTTTCGATCACCGTGAATGGACTCAGTAGTGATCCCGCCGCACCTGCGGCCGCAAAGTCGGTGAAGCTCCTCAGGCATAATCAAAGCTACCCGGGAACCAGTGATGGCAGCACCATCAATCGCAGCCTGGCCACCATCTATTCCCAGGGCTCTCTCAACAGCAACGGGACTCATGTCCTCAGCTATACGCAGACTGTCCTTCCTCCACCGAGCGGCGACTATACGAAGATAAAAGGCGAAGAGCGCTTCTCCGTCTTTTCACTCGCCGATTACCAGGCTCCTGAATCCCAGCTGGCTTCCAAGTTCATCCAGATCTGGCCCATCTCGAGCTGTGCTCTCTCCGGGATGGCTGATGGAGCGATCATCAAAGCCGCGGCCCCAAAGGTGACAGCCACCTTGACCGATTTATACCCTGACTCAGTCACCTATGCCCAGGTCTATAAAGGAAGTCCGGTCCTCGGAACTCAGGGCACCATCGTCCCCGGTGCGTCAATTATCGTCAACGGAACCGTCCCCCGAACTGATCAGTTTCATGTCTGGAACTGGGACAGTGTCATTCCTACCGATGGAATCTGGACCCTCGAAGTGCTTACCCAGACCCCGTTCGGGATTGACCGGCTGAGCTACATATCCTTCAACGTGGAACGTGCCATCAAAGTGAATGGCAGCGTCACCAGCGCGGACTAATTTCTGCCGGGCCCTGACAAGCGATGCGCATTGCAAAATCAAAGAGAAAGCTGGTAAGCGGATCCGCCCTGATCGAAATCTCGCTCAGCTATGCCACTCTCGTTTTTGTCGCAATGGTAACGTTGCGGGCTTCCTTGAACGCCACCTCCAATCAGGCCTGGACTGTCAAACAAACGATGTCCGATGCCTTCATCACCCGGGAAACGGCGCTCGCCACGCGGGTTCCTTTCGACGATATAACCGGGAGTAATTCGCTCTGGGCTGTTAGCCCCGGGGTCACCACTTCCAGTGTGACAATTGGAGTACTTCCCGGCGGGCAATCGGTCACCGGGACACTTCACCGCACCCGAATTCCCGACGCGAACAACCTTTCCTCTGCCGGGGGTACGGGGACTTCTGCCACCAATCCAAGCGGAACCGAAGCTTGGAAGTTACAATCGATCCTTGTCTACACCGTGACTGACAAACAATACGTGAAATCACGAACGGTCCTCCGAATCCGCTGATGAAAAAGCACGCCACGTCCGGAAAAGCGAAGGGGTTCACCCTCATCGAGATGACGATCGCTCTCGGGATGACGCTCGGAATCGCGTCCACGATCGTTGGCATCCTTCAGCAGCAGGTAGCCTTTATCGGCCTGGTCTCCCGATTTCAGTTCCTCCGCGACGAGGCACCGATGATCGATTCTTTGCTGACAACAATCATCAACAAGGCCGACAGCTACCGAATCTACGGAAACATTGGCAACGCGAAGGCCGGAAGCGGTGCCGTGCAGGAAGATGGACGAGCACTCCGGCTTCGCTTTCGGAATCCGGACGGAACCGTATCGAACGCCATCATTTCCTTCGAAAATCAGGCCGGGAAGAATCGGCTGAATTTTTACCTACAACCTCAGGGCCAAACTTCGTGGCCGACCACCCCCTCGTGGACGATCTCTTCCCGCCCCACTCTCGTGGATTTCTCCAATACCTCGGGCATCCTCCTGATTGCAATGACCGGGCCCAACGGCGAACAGATCACCTACGCGGGAAATCCTGACTGATGAAAACTCAATCGTTCCGCCAAAGACCGGGGAGTCGCGGATACGCGACCATCACGATGGTCACTTCGATCTCCCTTCTTATTGTCTCCCTGATGGCTTACACGCTCATCGGAAGCATCCGGAGTTTCGACAACCAGGCCCGGGCTCAGGTAAAGCAGGATTACAGCCAGAAGGAGGACGCCATCCTTGGTGCACTGATCCATATCGTTCCCAACAAAGCGATGGGAGCAATGCGTCAGGGATCGGCCAGCAACCCTTCAGCCTATACTTGGGACACCATTTTCTCAGAGGCTCTTGCCATGGCAAATGCGGAACAGGCCGTCAATCCACAGTTGTTGAACTCCCTGAATCTCGGCACAGCGATCTCCGCCAATACGGGCGATACCGAGTTCACCAGCGTTTCCCAGTTCGTCAATGCTCCGGCAGGCACCTACTCCGGAGGCAGTAATCGGGTGAATGGCGGCAATTGGTGGGAGTATATCATGTTGGGTGATGCGCGGGTTGGGCCCAAGATACCGGCGGCCCTCCAGCTTCCCCATAGCACCTACCTCCTCGACAAACAATACCCCATCATCTCCTTCGATAAGACCTACGTGAGCTGGTATACCAAGGGACTGGGCCTTTCCGCAGATACCTATCCCCTCTACAATCTGATTCAGTATCCCGACGTGAAGTTTGGATACAAGAGGCCGGGCGAATACTTTGTCGCCAAGCGAAACTGGTGGGTCTTCTCGCTCACCTTTGGATCACACAACCAGGAGCGCACCGGAATTCCTTCGGTTACCAAAGACTACGTGTTGTCAATCTACGAGGTGCCATCGCAGATTCCCCTCTCAGCTGCCGCCTTGATGAAGGTGGGCAAGTTCGCGGACGGCACCAACTGGGAGAACGTGAGTCTCGACGGTAGTATTTTCGCAGACAAATTGACGACTGAAGGCACCGTCGCGCTGAGTGCGGGTGCCATTTCAGCGAAGAAGAATGTGACGGTGTCCGGCCAGACCTCGGTGTCCGGACGAACTGTTTCCGAAGGTTTTGATAATATCGGGGCCCGGGAAGAGAGAGCCGCTTCCGCAAATAGTGGCGCAAACAACAGTCTCAGTGATTTTTACGATGCCTCTGTCGGTGGGAACGTCGGCAGAGTGGCCTTTATTCAGATCAATCCGGGAACGGACACCTTCATCAACACGAGTGATGGTGCCGCCTCCGAACGCATCTCTCCGACAGGTTGGAACGCCTACAGCAGAGCGGCCCCAAAGGCCCAGATGACGCTCGAGGTGCGTTCAGTGACCTCTTCGTCTGATCAAATGCCGACCTCGATCCGATTCAGCTACCGTAACTCAAGCAACGCACTTGTCACCACGACCTATACACGGGGAAGCAACTGGCCTACCGACCTTCAAACCGGTGGCAGTACCTTTCCCTTCCAGACCGCTGCCCTAGAGAATGCAAAACGGGTCCTGATTGTACACATGGATCGTCTCCCGGCGTTCATTGCCGGCCTGAGTAGCACGGGAGGCATGAGCCGTAATAATTCGCTCTATATTTACCCGAGGACTGACAGCAGTTCGGTTAAAATTCCCTCTATCCCCTCACTAACCTCGGATATGGCGGTCTCGTTGAGAGGCGGAAACAGTCTCACGGCCTACACGAGCGGGTTCTCCCTAGTCTCGCGGTATCGGGTCTATATCGCTGACTCGCTCAACAATGTTCAGGTCCCTGCTCCTGCAAACTCGGGAATTTCTTCCGGGACCACTTACTACCCGCCACTCTCGATTTTTGCCCCTGAAAAAAGATTCGGTGAATCCCTCTCCATTCAAAGCCCAATCGAGTTGACCGGACAGCTCAGCAGCCTCAAGACAGGAAGTTCTGACACCTTCAATCCGCTTGAGCTCCTCAGTGGTTCTGATGCCCGGGTTCCAGCCGGCAGCTTGAATGCCGATCTAACCACCCTGCGGAGCCCTGCCGAACTCCCTCCCATTCACATGATGAACTGGTTGGTGACGATCGAGGAAATTCACTGACCGCAGTCACCGCGACCGGGAAAAAGGCGGCAGTTTCATCCTCCCGCCCGGGAATCGCCTGGCTTTCGAGGCTCGGTGAAGACACGGAAATTACTTAAGTCTTATTAAATTAAGTCTTGATAGTTTAGTAAACTGATCGTTATTTATCATAATTTCGATATAATTTTGTAATTTCTCCATTTGAACTCCATGAGTAAGAACGATCCCTCCATCTACATCCCGGAAGGTCTCAGCATCGGTTACAGCAGCCGTTTCCGTCGTAAGAACCCCGTCGCGCTTCTCGCCACGGCCGAAAGTCCGATCGAACTCGGAGATGGCCGCCATCTGCTTCTCGCCCGAAACGGCCGTGGAAAAACCACCCTCCTGAAAACCATTGCCGGAATCATCCCTTCGCTTAAGGGAGCCATTCGCTGCGAGGGCACAGTCCAGTTCGTCGACGAGGACCTCCGCTTTGACTCTGAATTGAAACCAAGGCAGATCTTTTCCGCGCTTTTCAAAAACGGCCAGCGCCAGTTTGCCATGGAAATGGCCGAACGAATCGAGCTCGATGCGGATAAAGCCTACGGAAAACTCTCCAAGGGAAATCGCCAGAAAGTCGGACTGATCGTCGCCGAGGCGAGGACTTTTCACAACGGTCCCCAGGTCCTGCTTCTTGATGAACCCTTCTCCGGACTGGACTTTTCGGCCCGCGACAAAGTCGACCAGATCTGGAGCGAGAACGAGGAGGGAATCGTCCGCCTCGTCTGCGTCCACCCTGACGAACCCACATTAAAGGCTGACAGCGCGGTAACGATCCGGGAAGGCCGCCTCGAAAAGCTCGAAGTCGTCAACGGCACCCTCGATTGGATGGAAACCCGCCTTTCCCTGAACTGAGAAATTGAAATCCAAAAAGCTGAAAAGCTGAAATAAAAATTCTTCATGGAACTCTATAAACTGACTCTGGTCTCCATTCTCAACCGCAAGACCTTCGCGATTTTTGCGATTCTGCTCCTTGCCCTGCCCTTTGTGCTCCCCTTGATGACCCCCTGGGAGTCGAAGCCCACCCTGCTGGAGCCGGCACGGGCCCAGGCCGCGTGGATGCTCCTATGGACTACCGCCATCGGCTGGCTGCTTTTCCAGGGCGCCACGATCGGTGATCGCTGGTCCTCCCACGGCATCCTCGAATACTTCAAGACCCTCGGGCTTTCCCGTCGTCAGCAAATGGTGCAAATGTGGCTGAGTTGTTTCACCGTCTTCGCGGGTATGATCCTGATCACCTTTTTGATCAGCACGTTCACGGCGATGCCGTCCGACCCGGTTGAAGCCCGTCACTGGCTGATCACCAATTTCCAGTATCTGCTCCTCTTCCTGCTTGTTGTCGCCCCTCTCCTCATTCTCGCGATCAGCCTGGGCACCCGCTTCAACGGGGCGGCCGCCTACGCGATCACGATCGGTCTGGCGCTCTACGGTCTCTTCGGAATCGGGTATCTCGAAGTCTTCCTGGCGGACAACAAGAACATCTTCCTGAATCTTCTCTACATCTTCTCACCCCACTACCATCTCTCAGATCTCACTTCGAGACTGGTTTTCAAGCTGGGTGCGGTTCCATGGAACGAACTCGGAAGAATCACTGCCTACCTCGGAGGAACCGCCCTAATTACCGTGGGTATTTCCTATCAACTTTACCGGGAGGGTAAGTAGCCATGTCGAAAGGATTGCTTTTCTCCGCGTTGTGCATTCTTTCCGGAATCGGTCTCGCCGCAACGGGACTTTCCAGTCTCCGCTCGGGCAATTCGCCGCTGCACAGTCGGGACACCTTTGCGATTCAGGGTTCCGCCTACGGGAAGCTGCTCGCACGCCTCTCTGAAACCACGATTGATCGGGTCTGGCATCTGGGGGTAGAGCAGATTGTCCCTCACTACATGTCCGGTGATACCGCCAATACTGGAAGAAACCCGCTTACCGACTCTCACCCGCAGGGGGAAACTTCAACGCAGGCAAAACCGGAAAGCACTTTGGCGACCGCGGTTCCGTCAGCAAGTCCGAAGGTCAACGCCTCCCCTATCGACAGGGGCAAAAAGTGGATACAGGAAAGGGTCGTCGCTCAATATACCCGCACCAACCCGAACTCCCTGAACGAGCGACATCTCGCAACCGTTCATCGTGATATCGAAAAGATGCTGCTGCGGAGCTTCAAGATGGATCCGACCCACTACGGTGCCTACGACTCCTACCATCTCTTCCTTACCATCTCGGAATTCGGAGGCAGTCCCCAGGCAAATGAGCAGGCGAAGCGGATTGCCAATGTTGCAATCAGCGCCGCTTTCAAAGAGAACGAAGATCCCGAGCCCTGGCTCACCGCCGCCGCTGCCGGGATGAATCTTTATCTCATGGCTGCCACGCCGTATATGGACAAGGGAACTCCCGTCCCTCTCGAACTGCTGAAAGAGTATCGGAACAAAGTGGGATTTTGCCTCGAACGATTTGACGAAATTCAGGCAAAATCCGAACAATCCGGTGTCTGGGAAGGCCTCTCAACGGAACGTCAAATGGAGATCGCCGAGCGCTCTCTCTTCGCGAAACGAACCTTCAAGCAATTTGATGTCATGATTGCCCGGGCAGAAACGAAATCTCTCCCGAAAGCACCTGGCGAGAATATCGCGAAGTCTGACTCCGACGAACAGGAGTAGCATATCGCAGAGCGTCACCACCCCATTCGAAGAGCCCATCCCAATGTGATGGGCTTTTTTGTGTTCCTTCGCTCTCCAAACGGCACAACACCCGATCTCCCAAGCAATCCGCCGCTCGTCTTACTG
>DDSV01000028.1:6050-299534 GCA_002344215.1 Akkermansiaceae bacterium UBA2381 | reverse complement strand
GTTCTCCAGCGGCACGGTGACGAGCGCATCGACTTCCTCGGTGGAGAGACCGGGCGCCTCCGTCTGCACTTCGACGAGGGGCGGGGCGAACTCGGGGAAGACATCCAGGGGCGCGTTCTTCGTCGCATTGATCCCGAAGACGAGCAGCGTGATTGCCGCCGCAACGACGAGCACGCGCATGTTCAGCGCCCAGGAGACAATGGAGTTCAGCATTAGAGGTGTCTCGTGGGATTATTTGCCCGTCATGAATTCCGTGCCGAACAGTTCGGCGGATCCGTCGGTGACGACCTTCGTGCCAACGGGCGGACCGCTCGACATCACCGCGTCGCTGCCGAAGAGCCGGGCAATCTGAATGCGTCGGCGGGTGTAGGTGTGCGGGGTCGTCTGCTCATAGACCCACTGGCCGCCATGAATGTCGTGCAGCACGGAGGAGAAGGGCACGACGAGACTTTCGATCTTGCCGTCGAGCTTGGGGATCTCGACCGCGACGCGCTCGCCGCTGCGGAGTTTCGTATCGGCGGGCAAGGCGTAATACCAATCGACGGTGTTGGTCAGGGCGTTCGCCGTCGGCGGTCCGGCCACGGGTTGGGCGCTTTGTGAGGGGCCCGATCCACCCAAGGCCCGGACGCCTGCGGGTGATTCCGGATCCAGCAGAGCGGATTCGCCGCTGTAGACTGCGACGCGCACCCAGGCTCGCTTCGCTCCGCCGGATTGGCCGACGGGGGATCCGAGGAGACCGCGCTGGGCTTTGGCGGTGGCCATGGCGGCCTCGGCGAGGGCGAGGGAGGTTTTTGCCTCATCGACTCCGCGCACGCTGCCAGCTTCCGCGACAAGCATCTTTTGCGCACGTTCCACCGCGATCTTCGCGGCGTCCATCTGCACCTGCGCCTGGAGGATGAGTCCGTCGGCGGTCGCTTGCAGATCGGCGAGCCTCAGGACTTCATCGAGCGTGCCCCCGAGCACGGGAGCGACGGTTTTGCCATCGGCCGCGAGCGGGGTCACCACTTCGCCGGAAAAAAGACGCACGGCGGGAAGGGTGCGTCGTTCGACCGCGACGATCTTCAATCGCAGGGCGTCCTCGGCCTCCGGCTTCAGGGTGAGGATGACAAGATCCCCTTCCTTTGTGATCGTGGCCGGGGCGGACCCACCGGCATCGGCGGCGTGAAGCGTGCCCGCCGCGTGAACCGCGAGGATGAGGACTGGAAATAGAATCGTTTTCATGGAGAAACTTCAGCGGAGGGTCGCCTGCATCGCATCTTCTAGCGCCCCGGCTGAGGTCAAGGCCTCGAGGTTCGCGGCCATCAGGGCGACGTCGGCGGTGCTCGCTTCGATCTGGCGGCGCGTCAGTTCCAGCGCGGAGAGTTCGCCTCCCTCGACCATGCGCCGGGTCGTGTCAGTGGCGGAGGCGGCATCCCGTGCCATCTGCGCGGCCGTGGCCACCTTTGCTTTGGAGGCCTGATAGGCCGCGAGCGCGACGTCGATTTCCCCTTCGATCATACCCTGCTGCAGAAGAAATCGTTTCTCGGCGGTGATCCTGCGCGACTCCGCCTCCGCGATGGGGCCGCGATTGCCGTTCAGGGGAAGTTCGAAATTCAACCCCAACTGCCAGCGGTTCTGACCGGAGTTGTAGTCGTAGCCGGGACTCAGGTTGATGTCGGGATATTGCTTCGCGAGTTCCAGTTTTAGGGCGGACTCGGCAGCGGCGTAGTCGGCGAGAAGGGCCATCAGGTCGGCCCGCTGGGTGAGGGCATAACGACGACACTCGCCCGGCTTGATTCCACCGAGGCTCTGGAAGGTCGAGAAATCCAGAGCGACGGCCCGCAGCGCCGTCAGGGGCACTCCGATCGCCGCCGCGAGACGCGCCTCGCCCGTGGCCGCAAGCCGCTCGGAGTCCTGGCGGGCGAGGCGGGCACGGTTGATCATGAGACGGGCCTGGGTCAGCTCGAATTGTGAGACGTCCCCGGCTTCCATCTGCGCGGTGAGTTTCCGGATCGCTTCTTCGTGAAGGGCCTCCTCCGTCTGCAAGAGGCGGATGTTTTCCTTCGCCCCATGCACTTCGAGCATCGCGATTCGCACTCGCGAACGCGCCGTCCAAGCCCGGGCCGAGACCCGCCACCTCGCCGCCTCCGCTGCCGCCATGGCCTGCTCCGTGCGACGCGAGCGCTTGCCCGCCGTCTCGATGGGGAGCGACAGGCTCGGGTTGATAAACCACGGTGTGAAGGCCACCGGGCTGCTCGTCCACTGCGGAGAGAACGTGAAAACCGGGTTAGGACGTTGTTGCGCGGTCAGGATCAAGGCGGCCGCCTCCGCCGCTTCGGCTCGGGCGAGGGCGACGTCCGGGTGAAAATACGTCGCGGCGAGAGCCAACTGATCCACCGTCCAAGGGCGGTTGGAGGCCTTTTGCTCTTCGAGAAAGGCATTCAGTCCCGCATCATCGAGCAAACGGCCCGCATAGGCCGCGCGGGTCTCTTCCGCGACCAGTGGCCTCTCCTCGAACTGCACGCACGAGGCGAGCAGGCAGGCGGCGGGCAAGAGTATGGGGAAGGCGGCTTTCATGGATTACCCAGAAAAGCCGAGTGACGGTTCTGCCCGAATCCAAGTCAACACCTCCGCCAGAACATGACAACATCTTCATTTTTCGAAGTTCAGGGCGGCGGGATGGCGGGGATGGCGAAAGAAACCCCGGTCCGGCCATCCGGCAGCACTTCGTAGACTATCGTTCCCCCGTGGGCTTCGACGATGGACTTTGCGATGCTCAGCCCGAGCCCGCTGCCCTCGATCGCGCCGTTGTGCGCCGGGTCTCCTCGGAAAAACCGGTCGAAGACCCGAGTACGGAGTTCCGGTACCAGAGCGACTCCCGTGTTGCGGATCGTGAAGACCGCGTTGCCGTTCCGGCCTTCGAGCGTCATCTCGATGCTGCCGTTGCCCATATTGTATTTCACGGCATTGTCAGCGAGATTCAACAAAACCTGGCGGAGCCGCATCCGGTCGCCGCGGACATACAACGGCGCACAGGTTGACAGATTCACGGAAATGCCCGTTCCGGCGGCCAGGATGGTCGTTTCTTCCGCGAGATCGCCCGCCAGGACATGGAGCGCCACCGGTTCGCAATCCAGTGGCATCAGGCCGGCATCCGCCCGCGCGAGAAAGGAAAGCTGCCCCACGATCGAGGAAAGCCGCTGGACTTCCTCCAGCAGGGTGGCCGCGCTTTCCCGCTCTTGAGGCGTCGCATCCTCCCGCACGATCGCTTGTTCGAGCGTGCCATGCATGATCGTCAGCGGCGTTTTCAGCTCGTGCGAGGCGTTCAGGGTGAATTCGCGGGCCTGGGTGAAGGAACGGCCGAGACGCTCCTTCATGCGATTGAAAACCGCCGTCATCCGGTCCAGTTCGTCACCGTTTCCGCTTCGTGGAACCAGGTCGGAAAGATTCGAAACATCCGTGTTTTCCAAGGCCTCGGTCAATTCCTCGATCGGGCGGAGGGCCCGCCGCATCAGCATGCCGCCTCCGAAGATGCCGAGAAGGATCGCCGGCAGTCCGCCGTAGAGAATGATTTCGAAGGTCTCAAACAGGGGATCGTGTTTCAAGGCTGCCTCGGCTCCACCTCGCAGAGCCTCGTTGCGTTGCTCGGTGAATTCAAACCAACTCCAGAACCCGACGATCACCAGCGAGAAGCTGAGCGTGACGGAGTAGTAGAGCAGAATGCGGTGGCGCAGAGTCATGGCTGATGGCGAAGGGCGTAGCCGAGGCCACGGACGGTTTGGATAAGGGAGGGGGAACCTTCCCGGTCGATCTTGTCGCGGAGTCGGCGGATGTAGACCTCGACGAGATTGGTCCCCGGATCGAAATCATACTCCCACACCGCACTGATGATATCTCTGCGGCTGACTACGCCGCCTTCCGTACGGAAAAGGCATTCAAGGAGCAGGCTCTCCCGCGTGGAGAGCTCGATACGCTTGCCCCCGCGCCGCGTTTCTCTGGTGGCCTGGTCAAAGGTCAGGTCGCCCAGCGAGAGCACCGAGGGCTTCGGCGGGCTGTTTCTCCTCAGCAGGGAACGCAGTCGTGCCATGAGCTCGGACATCGCGAAGGGTTTCGGCAGATAATCGTCGGCACCCGCGTCCAGCCCCTCGACACGCTGCTCCACCTCGCCTCGTGCGGAGAGCATGATGACCGGTGTGGTGTGCCCCCTAGCCCGGAGTTCCCTCACCAAGCTGAGTCCATCCAGCTTCGGCAGCATGATGTCCACCAGCAAGACATCGAAGCCACCACGGAGCGCCTCATCGAGCCCTCCCTTCCCGTCCTCCGCCCACACTACCTCGAACCCCTCGCTTCTCAGCGTGCTGCCAAGCAGAGCGGCGGTCTTCGGTTCATCTTCGACGATCAGGAGGCGCATTCAGGTTCTAGGTCATCCGAAGACACCATGGGGACAAATGAAAGAGTTGTCATTAACATCATTCCCTGAGCCTGCACCAGGAAGGGGCCGCTAGGATGGCTCGGTGCCTCCAAAAGCGGCAAGGACTCGCGAATGCGTGAAGGAAGTACGGTCCGGGAAAACTCGCCGCCACTTTATGGGGCGGGTTTTCTTTTACGTAACGCGTCTAATTGGTCCGCATTTGCCGGATTGAATTCTTCCAATGCCGTCATCAAAGTCTTTGATTCATCCATCCAGGGTAATCGGCGCTGGGGCAAGCCCGGTTGACCAACGTGAAAAAGTTTGGCTCTTTTTTTCATGAAGGGGGAACAGCCTCCCTTTTCATTGTGTAACTCGTGCATTATCAACTTAATTACATGCCAATCCCCCTCAAAATCTGTTGCGATTTCAGGGTACACAATCTAATAAATATGATCATCATTATAATTCAGCCTAAATCCACGCTGTTTTGCCCTTAGTAACATCACCAATCGCACTTTGTACTTAAGATTCTTTGTACTTAACGTTAAGTACAAGAATTATTCCTTAATGACATGGCTAATCGGACGGCCATCGTGAATGTGGTGTTCTGCCCAGACGCTCAACGATGGTCGGCGCGTCCGATGGTGCGACCTCTCATCGCTCCCCAGCGACCAGATCTTCGAGATCCTTATCCAGAACGGACTTACCGGGCATCAGCTCATCCAGCGTCACGCTGAGAACCCGGGCGATCACAGCGGCCTCATAGTCGAAGGCCGAGCGCAGTTGTGATTCGATCTTGGCCACAACCACCCGGTCGAATCCGTCGAGACCGGCTAGCTGAAGCTTGGCCGCGAGATGGTCCTGCGTCCACCCGCGGTCGATGCGGAGGCGGCGGACCCGTGGGCCGATGCAGTTGCGGAATCGTCGTGCCATTGGGTTCCCGATAGGGAACTTGACGATGGCCTGAAAACTGGGAGAATAGGTTCCCTATGGGGAACGGTTCTAGATTTCCAAATTGGCTTGCACCTTTAGAACCAATTTTAGTGACCATCTGCGGTCTCCTGATCTTCACGGGCGCATCACCCCTCCTCGCCGACCCTGGCATCGTCATCTACACTACCCTCGACCACGGCCGCGACGAGACTGCCATTGCCGTGCCCTTTATTAAAGCCGAGCGATTCGCTTTGGTAACAAGTGTCACGACGTCTGAGGGAAAATCTCTGCGAGTGACGAACAATCAAATGAAGGAACTCGTCTATCCGCCCGACCTGACGTCGGCGACGGTGGTCGACGATGCGGGCATCGCGGCGCTGCACGCGAAATTGGCAGAGTTCCGGGCACTCCAGGAAAGATTTCCGCGAACGCACATCCAGCTTTCGCCAATCATTAACGAGCTTGGTCGGGTCGTCAGGTTGCTCGATGAAGGCAATGTTTTGGTCACCGGACGTTTCCTGTCGGGGGCTGACTATGAGATCGAAGCGGCGGCGAACCGCGCGAAGACTGTTGATCTTAACGTGAACGGGGTCGTCTTCGAGAGGGCAAAGCTGACGTCTGTAAGCGGTGAGAAGATTTCGATCATGCACTCAGGGGGCGTCGCCTCCGTTATGGTCGGGCAGCTTTCCGACGAGCAGATCGCCCGGCTCAAGGGAACAAACCCGAATGTAGCCGTTGTGTCACCTAAGCCTACCCCACCGGTGCAGGAGCCCGATTCCTCGCCTGCTCCGAAGATGAATACGGCGACGTCGGTTCCGGCCCCGGTTCCCGTCGATGCGAGACCAGGTTTTGGAGATGTCGCCAAATCATCCGATCACGCCACCCCGACCTTATCCTCTGCGAACGACGCGGTGCTGGAAAATAAGGCCGAAGAACAGGTCGTCTCGACCCCATCCTCTGCAGACAACTCGGTGCCGAACGATACAGCCGACGAGAAGACCATCGACCAAGCGGTTGCGCTGAAACTGCAGGATTTGGATCCGCAAATCGCCGGGCGACTGGTCGCCATCCTGCGCTCTTGCCAGAACGATGTTGAGAAGATTTTTGCCGGGCATGGGGCACTTTCCGATATCAGTTCATTCCCGGGCGGTCGATTCGGGTCGATGGATTATGATGAGGCGATGAGGGAAGTAAATGTGCAAAAGGGTAAGGTAAATGACGCACTCCTCTATCAGGGCATGCTGCTTAGTCATCTTCGCGAGCTCAAGGCAGAGGCGGATGCGGAGAATGGCAAGGGAGTGTCACCAGAGCTGCGTGAATGGATTTCAGATCTCGCGAACGTATCGAAGACTTCGCTGGAAGATCTAATTGGTCTGGTCGGTGTCTCCGCCAAGGTTTCGTGGCTCCTGAACGAGCTTACGCCACTGGTCCCGGAAGCTCAGAAAGAGATCACCCATGATCAACCTCTGCAATCTTCAGATTCGGGTTCGGGCTTACGGCGACCGATCTTCAATATCATTGTAGTCTCGGCCGCCTGCGCTCTTGGCGCGGTGCTCGTTCTTCTCGTCGCCCGTTTAAGGAATCGACCGCGCCGTAGTTCTCCAGATCCCGTGCTGGATCCACCTCGCTATACTTCAAGCAGGGGAGAATCACGTGGCCGGAGGATTCGGGTTCCGGAATGGATGTGGCTTAGCTTCGCGGGTCTTGGGGCAACGGCGATTGTGGTTGGAGTTGTGATCTCGGTCGACTCGTCGAAGCAATCGCATTCAGATGACAGCGGCTTAGACGATTTTTCAGACGTTTCGCCAGATGAGGAGTTCTCAAGCGAGGGAGACAGAATCGGTGGCGGGTCGTTGAAGCAGGGAACACCGGGATCAATATCTTCGCCGGGTGCGGCTCTGTCTGTTCGCCCAAATCTTGCCCCAGCGTTGAATGGCAACTCTCCGGCATTTTCGCCACGGGATTTCAGTGACAGATTAACGACCCCACAGATTACCGATCAAGATACATACGGCGATCTTGAACGATTGAGCGAGTCGGAACGCACCAGCGCGCGAATGTATGGAATTTCGGAACAAGAGATGCTTCGTTTGAAGAAGATCACGATCGAAAAAGGGATAGAGGCAATGGAGTCGCTGGCAAGGTAGCCGACCACCGCAACAGACCCGCTCCCACGCGGCATATATCCTTGATGGCACAACCTACCCACTACGTGCCTGTCATCTCGCGACCGGTCGTCGCGGCGCTTTTCCATGAAGCCAAACGTCATCGTATCCCGATGACAAGGCTCGTGGATCGACTCCTCCGTGATGGCCTGCATGGCACTCCCGGCTGGCAGGAAGCGTCACGCGACTGGCCTGAGTTGGCAGCACCTCATCCGGATCAGCCACCCGGCTGATCATCACCTCAATCCATCGGCTTCTGACAAGAAAGGCCCGGTCGTTCATTGCGATCGGGCCTTTTTGCGTCGGTAAGCCACCACCCACAACAATGAAAGGAAACGCCACATGGCTATCAAACTGATCGGCAATTACGCCAAACGTCTCGGTCTCCCCGGATACAGCTCCCACCAGTTCAGTGTCTCGATCGAGACGGAACTCACGGATCTCGGCCAGGTGCAGAACGAAGCGGCACGCGTCTACGGACTACTGCAGGATGCAGTGGATCGTGAGATTCAACACACCGGTTTTGTTCCGGGGCAGGACTATGGGGACTCTCCCAACGGTCATGCAAACGGAGCAAGTAACGGCAACGGACAGCATCGCCTCAACGGTGCCAATGGTCATCACCATAACGGCAACGGTCATTCCCCCCGCTGGTCCTGTTCGGACAAGCAAAAGGAATTGATCCTGACGCTCGTCTCCGAGAACGACCTCGACCCTGACACAGTAGAGGTAATATCCCTCGACCGTTTCAACGTCGGGGTGAAGCAGCTGAACAAACTGCAGGCCTCCGGCCTTATTGCCGAGCTTCTTGAGCTCTGCGGTAAGAACGACAAGCGGCAGGTTAACGGAAACGTACCGGTCAACGGTCGGAAAGGAGCCCGTCGATGAGATCAATGCTTCTCGAACGCCCCTCCGTCACTCCCGCCGTTCATCCCGGTAAGCCTCTGGAATACCTCAGTGCTTCACGCCTGAAGTGTTTTCACACCTGCCGTCTGCAATTCTACTTCCGCTATGTGAAGAAGATCCCGACCCTTACCAGTCCGGCCTTACTCGTCGGTCAGGTGGTGCATGCGGTCTTGCAGGCATGGAACCTTGCCCGATGGCGGGGAGAGGATACTTCCCTCGGAAGAATGGAAGTGACCTTCGCCTCCCTCTGGATCAGCAAGTCGGTCGAGGAAGGTATCCAGTGGGAATCACCCTCGGAAGAGACTGAGGAACGTGCCACGGCCTGGAGGATACTGGAGCACTACCTTCAGAACCCGCCTATTCCTCTCGAGGAAAAACCAGAGGCGGTGGAGGTGGTCGTGGAGCGGGATCTTCTTGCCCACGGTTTACCTCCCTTAAAAGGGGTCATCGATTTGGTGAGAGGAGGAGGACGTATCGTGGATTTCAAAACCACGGCCCGGACTCCGGACGACGCTCAGGCCCGTCACCTCAACGAAGTGCAATTGGGTTGTTATGCCCTGCTCTATCGTGAGGCTACCGGCCATCCCGAATCCGGGTTTGAGCTGCATCACCTCGTCAAAACGAAGACTCCCAAGCTGATCGTGACGACCCTGGATCCGATGGAGCCGGGTCAAATCCGCCGTCTCATCCGCCTCATGGAATCCTACGTCGCGGGTGTGGAATCCGAGGACTTCGTTCCCAGCCCGGGGATGCAGTGCAGTTTCTGCGATTACCTGACGCATTGTCAGGCGTGGAAAGGAGGGGCCGCATGAACCGGATCGTCAGGATAACAATGCTCAGCGGCATTGCACTCTTCATGAGCGGGTGTTCCCACCCTGACCGCTACAGTGGCCCGGACATGGAGCCGATAGGTTCCGGTCTGCGTTTCATCGGCATTGGCCTCGTCGTCATGGCGCTGGTCTTTGTGCTCTCGGGAAGACGCGGAAATGAAAAGGAGTAACTCCCATGGATGATCTGCTTTTCACCCTCATTGCCGTGGCGGCCGTCGCCGCTTTCGTCGTCGGCGTGGTGTCCGGGATATTGCCCACCCTCCTCCTCGGTCTTCTGATCGGGATCGGATTGGTGGCTCTGCACCGGTACCTGCGTTGACATCCCCATTCACCCAAACACTAACGGGAAGGTCCGGGGGCACGAGGTGTGTTCTCCGGACCTTCCACCCTTTACCCCAAAACCAATTATTACCCTTATTATGAAACCATTGATTGAAAATCCTATGCCGCGAGTGACCACGCCACCCCGTGGCATGTTGCTCCATTGCGGCGCTGAACTCGTTGACCGGAGAACGGTCTATGATGTGGCCACCCCGGCCGGCACGGACACCTGGTTCCCTCTCGCACATGCGGGTCTGATCCACGAGGTCGAAACCCAGCTGAGATCGGCAGGCTTCAACCTGACCGGAGAACATCACGCCATCACTCACGACGGGGCACGTTACTTCGGTTTGTTTGAGGTGAATACCCCCGGTCGTGATGACCGCGACTACGGCTGGGTCGTGGGCATTCGTAACAGTCATGACAAGTCCTATCCGGCCGGCCTCGTGGCGGGCTCGAAGGTCTTTGTCTGTGACAACCTCTCGTTCTGCGGTGAGGTGCGAATCTCACGAAAGCACACGCGCTTTGCTGCGCGTGACTTGCGGCACCTGACCTCCCGGGCGGTCGGACAGCTCGGTGACCGGTTCAATCGGATTGATGAGCGTATTGCGGCCTATCGGTCGAGGCGTATAAGCGATCCCCAGGCGCATGATATTGTCGTCAAGGCGATGGATTGCCGGGCAATCACCGCGAGCCAGGTTCCGGCGGTGCTGCACGAATGGCGGGACACGGTGTATGACGACTTCCGGCCACGGAATGCCTGGAGCCTTTTCAACGCCTGCACGGAGGCGTTCAAGGGAATTAGCCCTCACACCATGGTGGAACGCAGCCAAGCCCTGCACGGGCTGTTTGATGGCCTAGTCGGGTTGAACTGACCCGCTCGTCATCGAGAAAACCCGTCGCCACGACAACGGGCGGGTTTTCTTTTAGCTATCAGCTCGATAGGGGGCGGAAAAACAGCAGCGTCACTTGGCGATTGACCGATCATCGGGGGATTTCTACGCTACGATGACAACTCATTTCCCTAACATTCCTATCCTGTTGGCAGACTCAAAAACATTTCTCGGTTGGAACCTAATCTCTTAAACAGTAATGAAAAATTCTTGGCATGTAGCGACCGCCGCGGAGGCCATGGCTGCGGCGCAATTCGCTCGGTGTGGCTGGGATATTTCCGTTCAGTATGGGGCCAACCAACCCGAGTATGACCTGGTTGCGGTAAAGAGTGACCGGGTCCTAAAAGTCTCAGTGAAGGGAAGCAAGGACGGCAGTTGGGGTTTGACGCAATCCTTTCTCAAAAACGCAGATTACCACTCTGCCGTGGATTCATGGCTGGCAAAACACTCGGTGAAAACGGTTTTCTGCTTCGTTCAATTCAAGGGCGCTGAGCTTTCGGTGCTTCCTCGAATGTATCTCGCCACTCCGTTTGAGATCGCGCAACGCCTTAAGGCCACTGCAGCCGGTCGTGGGGATTCCATTCTGTATGAGTATCACGCATGGACCAAGCGGGCCCACGCAGCCGGTAGTATTGAGCAGATTTCCGATTCTTGGAAGTTTTGCGAAGCGCGACTTGAACAGGTTGCCGATTCAATCTGACTTCCAGCGGCGCTGGACGATCCACCGTATTATTCACACTTCGCGGTCGGTGTTTCAGGGCGTAGATCCTTCCGACCTCGTATCCGGGCGACCTGCTGGCCGACCGAGGCAGCACTTCAACGTGAAAAAGTTGGCCGACTTTTCCATGAAAGGGGAACAGCGTGCTCATTCCCTATGTAACTCGTTCATTATCAACTTAATCACATGTCGGAAACGCCCGAAATCTGTGCGGATTCGGGGGTACACAATCTAATAAATATGGCCGTCATTATAAATAAGCTTTGTACACGCTGTTTCTACCTTAAGAACATGTCCAAAAAGCACTTTGTACTTAAGAACCTCTGAAATTTAGCTTAATGACACGAATTATTCCTTAATTACAATGTCCGGGCCCGTGGGAAAATGGGCGTCGGCGCCATCCCGATGGCGTCCACCGTTCGAGATCAATCAAGTTCACCCCCTGGCAGGTTCCTTGCCCTCCCTGCCGCTCGCCTTGTCGACCCGCTTGGCGGGGATCAGATTCTGGGACGCGAGGTGGTGCAGGTAAGCTCCCGGTTCGTCATCTTCGCTCTCGACTGGATCGCCATACCGCCAAAAGGTGATGTCGATCAGGCGCGCGCAGGGCACCGTCCACCGGGTCCCGTTCTTAAGCACGACCTCGTTCTCATCAAGGCGGCTGTAGTGGGTGATGTGTTTCATGGTCCGCACGTTGGCATCGGCCTAGAACGAGGAAATGTTTTTTTGAACAGCCATAAGAGTTCAGCGCAGAGTCAATTGCGTGGAGAAACCCGGGAAGGCCGATTCGGGGATTGCCCGGCTGAACTGTAGGCGCTATATCAGGTCTGCTCTTCCCGTTCCGACAGGCCGTTGGGACTGCGGGGCTGACTTGAAACGACAATATCCCTGCACGACGGGCGGCAGACTATGGCAAAAATCGAAGATCTCATTGCGCAAATCCCGGACGAACGGCTTAAGAGGGCCATCGGAGCTGAGGTTCGCGAGTTAAAGAAGAACAAGAAGTTCGGCCTCGTCTTTGAGGAGCACCTGCCCGAGACGGTGCGCCTGCCGAAGTTGCCGGTGCGGGAGGGCGAGTTGGTCGCGAAGAAGCGCGAGACTGGGAACGAACTGTGGCGGGTGAAGAGCATTCGTAAAGGCATCGCCACGCTCGAGCGTTCCATCGAGGGCTATCCGGTTGGCGAACCGGCCGAGGTCGAAGTTCCCGTCGCGGAGCTGGTGGTGGTACGGAGCTTCGGTGATCCTATTTATCCGGCCTTGGTGCCAGTAGATCGGGTTGCGCGGGGCGGCCCGGACAAGCCCTGGAACATGCTGATCAATGCGGACAATTTCCACGCTCTGCAATTGCTGCTCTACGCCTACGAGGGCAAGGTCGACGTGATCTACATTGACCCTCCGTATAACACCGGGGCGCGGGATTGGAAGTACAACAACGATTACGTCGATAAGGCAGATACCTTCCGACACTCAAAGTGGCTCTCGATGATGAAGAAGCGCTTGCTGCTGGCGAAGCGATTGTTGAAACCGAGCGGCGTGATGATTGTCACGATTGACGAACACGAGGTGCAGCATCTCGGCGTTCTATTGGCGCAGAGTGATATGTTTGCGAACCATTCGCGGCAAATGTGCACGATCGTCATCAACGAAAAAGGCGTCGCGCAGGGCAAGCTGTCGCGGGTCGAAGAATACGCGTTCTTCTGCTTCGGTCCCAAAGCCGACATTGCACCCCAAAATGACGATCTGCTTGCTCCCGACCGAAAAGACAGCAAGCGTTTCACCCTCCCGAGGTGGGAGTGGTTACTGCGGGGTGGCACCAACTCACGTCGCGAAGACCGCAAGCAGTTGTTCTTTCCCGTCATTGTGGATCCATCAGTGCCAAAGATTGTCGATTTCGGTGATCCTTTACCACTCGATCAACAACCGAATCTTGAGAAGAAGGATGAAAAACGCGTTTCGTGGCCATTTCGCACTGATGGCTCTCTTGGGAATTGGCGCGTCAGCCCGGGAACGCTCCGCGAGTATCTGAAGAAAGGATACGTGAAGTTGGGTGGCTACGATGCATCCCGAAAGACCTGGACGATCCTGTATCTTGGAAAAAAGGCGCAGAAACAGATCGAGTCTGGTGCAATCAAAATTGCAGGGCGCAATCCTGATACCGGAGCTGTGTCAATCGAGTTTACATCAGGAGAGCAACGGCAAATTAAAACAGTATGGCATCGTAGCTCCCACGATTCGGGCAATTACGGTTCAACGATGCTCCGAAACATCCTCGGTGAAGGTGGGGTATTTGCGTTTCCGAAATCCCTTTATGCCGTTCGCGACACATTGCGTGCCGTTACGAGTCATCAGCCGGACGCGCTCATAATAGATTTCTTTGGCGGGTCGGGAACCACACTTCACGCTACGGCCTTGGTAAACCACGAGATGGGGGGGAGTCGCAAGTGTATTTTGGTCACGAACAACGAAGTCACCGAGAAAATCGAATCAAAGCTCCGGGAGCAAGATGTGTTTCCGGGCGATCCCAAGTTTGAGCGGCATGGAGTGGCGGAGTCGGTAGCATGGCCGCGCTGTCGCTCCGTGATTGAAGGCAGGCGTATGGATGGAACTCCGCTCCAAGGTGACTATTTGGACGGCCATCCAATGAGCGAAGGTTTCAACGAAAACCTCGAATACTTCCGTCTCGACTTCCTCGACCCTGACGAAATCGCCCGTGGTGACGCCTTCAAAGCTATCCTCCCGGTGCTCTGGATGATGGCGGGTTGCCGCGGTGAACGCGAGGACTCGAAGGGCTCGACGCCGTGGTTTCTCCCGAAGCACTCGCCCTTCGTGGTGCTAATCCAGGAGAAGCAATTCCACGCCTTCCGCGAAAAGCTCGCCGAGCGGCCCGACATTGAATGGGTCTTCCTGATCACGGACAGTGAGGAGAACTTTTCCCAGATGCGCCGGACCCTGGGTCGCAAATACGAGTGCGTGCAGCTCTACAAGAGTTATCTGGACAACTTCCGCATCAACACGCAGGACGCTCTGAAGGGGTGAACGGGAAACACGATGAAGTGCGAACTCAAAGATTTTCAAGAAACCTCGGCGCGGAGCATCCTCGCGAAGCTCGTCGCTGGCCGGGCCGAGATAAGTCATGGTGAACTCCAAGCGGTGGTCCTCAGTGCTCCCACTGGATCGGGCAAGACGATTACCGTGGCAGCGGTGATCGACTGGATGTTCGGCAGTGCCGAAGGAATACCCGCGAGGCCAAACACGACCTTTCTCTGGCTCTCGGACTCGCCGGAGTTGAACCAGCAAAGTAAGGACAAGCTGGTCGCTGTCTGCGACAACGTGATGTTCAACCGGCTCATTACTGTAGACAGCTCTGATTTCGACACGGAACGTCTCGAACCCGGCCACGTCTATTTCATTAACACGAGCCTGCTCGGTCGCGACAAACTTCTTACGCGAACGGGCGACCGAAAAGCATTCACGTTCTGGCAGACGGTGGCAAACACGGTGGCGGCTGCGCCCGAGGATTTCATTCTGATCATCGACGAGGCGCACCGCGGAGCGGGGGTGAATCAGCAGTCGCGGAAGACGATCATGCAAAAATTCGTAATGGGATCAGACGCCGACGGTCTGCCGCCAGTGCCGCTGATCCTCGGGATGAGCGCGACACCGCAGCGCTTCAACGAACTGCTTGGGAACACGACACGCACTCAACGACCGGTGAACATCACGCCGGAGATGGTGAGCAGAAGCGGCCTCCTGAAAGACCTGATTGTCGTCACTACGAACAAATCCGAATCGGTACAGAGCGATCTGACGCACCTGCAAACGGCAGCCGGCCGCTGGAAGGAATTCAGTGATCGGTGGGATGCCTATTGTACGAAGGAGAAAGAGAAGGAGCCGGTGAAACCCGTACTGGTCGTCCAGGTGCAGGACGGCACCGATTCCAAGCTGACGCTGACGCCACTCGACGATGTCGTGACTGTGCTCCAGCGCGTGATGGGTCCGCTCGCGGTGAATGAGATCGTCCACTGTTTCCAGGAGAAAGAGGAGATCAGCTACGGTGGATGCATCATCCGCCGCATGGACGCCTCTCGCATCCAAGGCGCAAGCGAAGTGAAGGTTGTACTTTTCAAAACGGCACTAACGACCGGCTGGGATTGCCCCCGGGCAGAGGTGATGATGAGCTTCCGAAAGTCAGTCGATGCGACGACGATCGCCCAACTCGTGGGCCGCATGATCCGCACACCTCTGGCGCGCCGGATCGAGAGTGACGAGTCTCTGAATACGGTGGAACTCTTCCTGCCCCACTACGACACGGCAAATCTGGAATCGGTGTTGAATGCGCTCCGCTCGCCCGATGCGCAGGATGGACCGGGTAGCAGAGTCGTAACGCAGGCGACTGACTACTTACGAAATTCGGTGTATGCCGATGTCTTCGCACACCTCGCGACCCTGAAAACGTATAGCGTCGATCGCGCTCCGAAAATGGCGTTCACAAAACGGACCCTTCGCCTCGCCGGGATGTTGATGCAGGAAGGCATAGCGGTCGATGCGGACGAACAACTGAAGCTAAAGCTGACGGACGAGCTCGCGAAACTGCGCGACGGATTCGCGAAGAAGAACCCGGACTGGGCAAAAACAGTCAAAGACGGTGGCGAGATCGAGGTGGATGTCACGTCCGTAGCGGTCGGCTCGCTGAAGGTGACGGGTCGCAACAAGACCCGAATGGTGCTCTCACAGGAAAACATCGACCTGCTCTACGAGGAGTCGGGCCGGGCACTGGCGGCAGGGGAAGGGCTGCACCGGGCCTATTGGAAGCGATTCGAAGACAAGGCGAAGCCGAATGAATGTAAGCTGGAGCTGTTCGCCGTGGTCCGGCAGGCGGCAACTCAACCGGCTCTCGAGGAAGTGGCGAAGAAGGAATTCAACACGCTGTGGAACGACCACAAGGCGGCGATCAATCAATTGCCCGCAGGTGATCGTGCCCGCTTCCGGCAACTGATGCTGGCAAGCGGAACGGCGGTGGAGCACGAATGGGTATTGCCCGACAAGATCGTTGAGAAGCCCGGAGAATCGAAATGGGCGAACCACCTCTACACGGATGCGGCGGGTGATTTCGCCGTAGATCTCAATGGATGGGAAACGGCTTTCCTCAACTGGACACACGGGCAAAGTGATTTCCACTGCTGGCTGCGGAATTTCGAGCGACGCGATTGGGCCTTCTGCATTCCCTACAATCTCGGCGGGCAAAAGGCATTCTATCCGGACTTCGTGATCGTGCGAAAGCAGGGCAAGGGATTTGTCGTCGATCTGTTAGAACCCCACGATGACTCACGAACGGACACGTGGGCGAAAGTCCAGGGGCTCGCCCAATTCGCCGATGCTCACGGAATATCCTTCGGCCGCTTGATGGTCGCACGCAAGATTGGCGACACACTCGAAATGGTCGATGTCTCTGATCTAACGACGAGGGAAAAGGCGCGGAAGATGCAGAGTGCCGGGGACCTTGGGGCGTTGTTTGAAGAGATTGGCAGTTGATTGTTGGCCTCGTCGGCCTGATGGCACATTAAATACGTGAGCTTAGTCCTATCACCAAACAGGGTCATGAGCGAAACCAAACAGGGTCATGCGAGGCTTCTGTAACGGGTTTGAATACCCATTAGTTTGCTTGCTCACACATCGCGCCCCATGTCTTTCATTGACATCCATGAAATCGTAGCTCCCTGAAGGTCCGCGTATCGGCCCCAGAGGCCGTCTTACGTGGCGCTGCGTGATGATTCTGCCAAACATCGCCTTGTCAGCGATTATTTCGATCGAGGTGGAATCCGTTTCTTTAGGGCGGCTGCTTGATCTGCGTGAACGTAGACGGCGGCAAGAATTGCCTCTGTGATGTCCAATGCGAGGAGGATCTCCTTGGAGCTTGGATCGAAATTGCGGTGGATGGTAGCATGTCCCAATTCGAGGGTGTCTCGCAACGCATCAACCTGCTTCTCGCCAATGAACCCCTGGTCCCGTAGTGCCTTCAGGTTGGCCTCGAATGAGCCTTGATCGCCACACTTGTCGATCATAGTTCGTTCAAGGAGCGCACGGATGCCCATTGCGGCCAAGGCCAAGCACTCGGAAAATAATGCGACGTAAATCTGATGAAGTAGTTTCGGAACAAAATGATCGTTCCAGAGGAAGATATCCCCTTCGTGAGCCTGAAGCCACTCTGGCGGCTTGCGCGAAGTTGCCGGCGGGTAGTAACGAACCCGAGCCACGGGTCGCCCGTTGTAATCGATATCGTCACTGAACCACGACCGATTCCGCACGGTGATGTTGTCGCATCCGCAGCACTTCAAAACTTCAAAATCCTCCTGCCCGCCAATGGTGTGCCTGCCGTGTTCATCTTCCGCAATTACCTCCTCCCACGGCTCCTTTAATTCAAAGAGAACGTGGTGGTTTGTCTCGCCCTTGCAGCGATTGCAATGGGCTTTCACGACATCGTCTTGGTCGGCCATTTTCTTAACAGGGTCAAATCCAGCCTGAATACTATGATTGCTCCGACTTTGGAAACAATGGTGGTGGAAATTCTTCTGTTGGCACTTCGTTTGGGTCCCTACCGTCAATTTGGGCGGCCAAGCTCGGAGAAATGTTCTCGGCTATTTGAAGGTTTCGGTCTTGATAAAAACGGACGCGCCCTTCGAAGTGCTGTAAGAACCGCTCTCCGTCGATACCCAAGTGTTCTCCGATCTCCTGGGTTAATGACCAAAGAGCTTGGAATCTTGCTTCGCGGAGAATCTTGTGCCGCTGATCCACCGGAGCCATGTCTTCATCAAGAATCCGTTGGGTCTCTTCCAGTGCTGCAACTCGATCTTCGAGAGAGTATTCGTTATTCATTAGCTTTGATATCCCGGGCCGAACGACTAGCGCTTGCAGACGTTGTGGAGAGCCTCACGCCCCAACGGGTTAAGGGTTGTAGTGAGATGGCCATTTCGACTCAGATCAGGGTAGCAGTAGCAGTTGTTCTGTTTGCGGGTGTCAGGCGCCGGCGATTATCTCGGTGAGAAACATTATTCCGTTTTCGACGCGCTGCTTTATCGCTGTAAGCTGCGCGAAATCGAAGGTGCCGGCTGCGCCATGAGTCCCATCATTCAGTAGGCGAAACAACTGCACAATATTCTCCATGTCCTGTTCGACGAAATCCTCGAGGGCGTCTTCGATCATTCCCTGGCGTCGCAAGAAATATTTGATTTTTGCACGCCGAGTGGGGTTTCCGCGATCTGTAACCTCACAGTCCGGAATTAGGGCGAACACATCGATGTCTGGAGCCTTTAATTCCAGAATTTTGGTAATCACCTCCCTAGCGCTTGTACAGAAGTGGCGTGCGGCGTCGGGATTTCTCGGGTCGAGCGCAAATACCGCGCCGTTCCATCGATCGTTCAATTCTGGCGAAATACTCGCAAGGCCATCCAAGAGTTCCGAATTTATTAGGGGCTCGGCAGGTGTGTCTCCGGCACCCTCTGTTCCGAGAATTCTATTCGTTACCTCAAGACTGTTTGCCGTCTCTCGCTCTGAAAGATCGAGAATATGGTTGTATCGCGATTCGAGACCGTTGATCTCAGCGTAATTTTCAAGCCTTGAGTACGACTCGTGGAGCGTCTCGACAGATGTTCGATAAACGGTAAATCGGGTTGTTGTTGCGGATCCGGAATTCAGCCGGGAGAGTTCGCTTCGAATACGAGACCTGTTGGCTCGGACCCTTGCGTTGTGCTCTCTTACTGCCTGGTTGTACTTTCCGACCGCATTCTTTACCCCTTGATTGTAACGCCTGACGGCCTGGTTGTAGTTATTGATTGCCTGCCGCTGCTTCTGCTGTGCCTGTTGGAGCTTGCTGCGCAATTGTGAAGCTGAAATTTTCCGTGCCATCTTTCTTTTGGTTTCAGTTCATTCGTCCAATTTCTTAGCAATGACGGGCTTTGCGGTGGCGGCGTAGGGCCGTATTCCTCATTGAAAATCCGATCTCGGAAACACATATTGATAGTGAGTAATCACTTTCGAAAAGCGTTCGCTAAGCATGGTCCGATCATAGATTAACACGCGAGCCTTCTTAGTTCCAGCTCCGGTCACAAGGTATAAATAGAATCGTTCATCTTGCCACGCAGCTTGTTGTTCGAGTTCTTCAAGCCAACGAAAAGTGAATCGGTCCTTGGATGTGGCCTTAACTTCAATGTGACGCTCGTCGGCGCCGTCGATCGTCGAAGTCACGAGATCATAACCACACTTGCTGACGCGCTCACATTTCGTACGTCCCTGCTTCGTTTCGAACTCGATCACAGCCTTGATGCCGGATAGTTCAGTAATTTGGTTTGCCATAGATTGAATCGCCGCTCTTGGCCTCCTTCACACGGCCACTGCCCATAATAGTTATATCCGACAGCTCCATTTGTAATCAAACGACACCTGCCCGGTCGGAACTCCGCTCGCCGGAAACGCGCTGAATCTTAAAAGGCGGGGCGTCATCGTGAAAGCCCTTTTTTCAGTGGCACCTCAATCTAACCGCGACCCTGGCGCGGCCGACTGAGGCGGCACATCAAGGTGAAAAAGTTTGGCCGTTTTTTTCATGATGGGCCAAGGGCATGACTCTTTCTTATGTAAGTCGTTCATTATCAACTTAATCACATCCCGAAAACACCCGAAATCTGTGTCAAACCGGGGGTACACAATCTAATAAATATGACTGTCATTATAAATAAGCTTAAGGACACGCTGTTTCGCCCTTAAGAACATCCCAAACAGTACTTTGTACTTAAGAACGCCTGAAATTGAGCTTAGTTACACGCGTTTTTCCTTATGAACGCCCTGTGCGCACGTTGTGTACAAACGTTTCCCTTAATAACACTGCCCGGGCACTGCGCGATACACGCACACGAAAGGGCGACGGTCATGCGATGGAGGTTGTCAAAGAACGTGGTGGGCGACACTGAAACGATGTGGATGGGGATGCCGGTAGTCGCAAACAGGGGTGAGTGAGGGATAGAACAGGGTCATGCGGGGTAGTTCTGCTTTATCCATTCCTCGACCTGAGAAAGATATACCGCCTCCCCATCAATGGGCAGTTTGGAAATGGCCCGTTTACAACGTTCAATCGTGGAATTTATTCCAGAATCGATATCACATGCGATCCCATGAATCTCAGCACGACGTTTCAACTTTGTTGCCCTGTCGCATCGGAGAAGTGGCAATACGGTGGGATCGATGCCCCAGATTACCCGGGCCCAGTTCGGGATCGACATTGCCACGGTCAGAAATGGAAGATCCAAGGCAAAGGCATGTACGAATGCCATCCGTTGCTCATCCCGACTGGCGATGAAGTCCGGATTTTGCAGGTGGCTCGATAGATCGGTCGAACGACAGGCGTCCCTGAACGAACGAACAGCAAGAGGCAGAAGTTCGCCATATTCGTAGCAGAGGTCATTGTTCAAAAGTCTTTGCCGACACTTGATGACAGAAGGAATGAGTGATTCGTCGTCCTCGTGCCCCGAAAACTTTTTGATTGTCGAATGAAGCTCCGATCTCACCGACTGAGACTTGCCGTCGGCCCATTCACAAAGTGCTTTCCAATGATTAGCGGTTCTCTCATCATGGTCATAGGCTGCGGAGTTTCTGGTGTTCAAAAGCTCCTTGAGTGTGCCCCATTTCCCCGGATTTGGACCGGCCAACAGTATCTTCCGCACGGCGCCAACACTAAACGTGCCGCTATTCTTGACGAGTCGCCGCGCCAATTCTGGAGTCCACTCGGAATCGTTGCTCAGCGACAGAAACAACTGGCCCAACACGGACTTTTGACACCACTCGAGGGCTTCCGGCTTTGTCCACCTTTCTTGCACCGGTGGAGGCTTAAGGACCGGGATAACTTGCTCAAACAGGAAGACTTCGTATTGGTAACGTCGATCAGGATCATGCTTGATCGCATCGGCCATCCGCCACAACTTCGCAACGTCGAACAGCGCGGACGGGGATTCACCCACGGAACAAACCTGAGCAGACTGGTCGGAATCCTTCGTTGTCCCGGGGTCAGAGTTTATGACCTCGGAATTGGGAATGGGTTCTCCGGGTGGAGGGAGAACTGAATCAGTCGGAAGAGGCACATCCGTAAAGTGTAAATCTTTTTCCCCGGGAAGATCTTCTTGATCAAAAAGAGAATTGGAAACCCCTTTCCCGGAAAGGGGTCTAGGGGATTCTTCTATTTTATCTCCCTTATATTGCGCCCCCGAATCCCGTTCCCCCGGCGACCGCTCCTCCGGATTCCGGTGGTGCGGCTGAGAGCGTTCATTCCGGCTGGCCGTACCTTTAGTCGATTTAGACGATCCCATTGAATCGTCCGATTTTGAGATCGAAGACTTAGGCGAATAATCGTTTGGCGGGACCACGGATCCGTCGTTTTCGTACATCGTGAACTGACCATCAGATCGGAAGCAAATTTTCCGGTTCCTGCCGCGCAGGTCCTCGCGCAAACGCAGGTACTGAACTTCGATGGCCGACCCTTTATGCTGACCGTTCGGTTCCACGAAATCAACGTAGCGGATCCAGCCTTCTCGATTCAAAAGTGCGAGGGCCTTCTCGACCCGGGCTCGCCCTAACCCGCGCCCACCCTCACCGCGGAATCGCTTATCAATTTCGACCTTCACCCGGTTAGCCGTCCATTGGTGCCTCGGCCCGGCGCTCTTCAAAACCCCGTAAACAGTGAAGGCGTCAAGATCTCCGATGGTGGTGTAAAAGTCTTTCGGAATTCTGAGATGCGAATCGTCTTTGATAGCAGGTCGGATAAACCCGACATCCATTAGAAACTTCCTATCCGTCGCCATAATAATCTTACTGTCATTAAGTTAGGTGAATTTCAGGAGGGCGGTTTTCTGGCACACTTCAAAGATCCATGAGGTGATCGTGCATTTTCTTCACTTTTACAATTGCTTTTTGTGTAACTTGAAGAATCATCCATTTAATCCACTCAAATGAAACCCATCGAAATCCTGAACTGCCGTCGCCTACCCTCCCGGCTGAACGCCGAGCAGGCTGCCGCCCTGATAGGATGCAACCCCCATGACATTCCCGCCCTCATTCGCGCGGGACTGCTGAAACCGCTAGGAACCCCAGTTGCGAATTCGGTAAAATGGTTCGCGGCCTGTGATCTCGAAGAGAAAGTATCCGATCCCAAGTGGTGCGCGCGTGTTACCACAACGATTTACGACTTCTGGAAGAGCAAGAAAACCCCCAGCACCGACTAATCGATGGAACCCCCGGGATTTACGATTCGACGTCTCCGAAAGGCCCGCGGTTGGACGCTGTCCGATTTGGCGCAACGGGCGGATCTGTCCGTCGCCTACCTTTCGGCGATGGAAACAAGAAACCGTCCCCTCACCAGGCCTGCTGCGGAAAAGCTTGCTGCCGCGTTTGCCGAAGAGGACAAAGAACTCGGAATCCTGCTCGACGGTTTCGATCAACTGATCGCGCAATACGAAGAGCAGAAACTGCAAACGGCAGAGGAACACAAGTGGGGGGCGACTCGAACAACCCTAAGAGCTTTTGATCGCGACATCTTCGATGGAATCCGCATCATGCGCGGTGGCCGCATCGAAAAGAAGGCATACACCCTCGTCGAACAGGAAGGTTTCGAGATTGTGAAGAACGGTCGGACGCTGAGCCGTCGCTCCATCATCGAGGTCGATGGCGAATTGTTCGAAGTCGAGTTCGCCCTCTCGCGCCTTGAGAAGGATATGTCCAGCGACGGATTCCTAGCTCTTCCCTAAGTCCTCACTGCACTACACAGGTGAAGGAATCGCCGGGCACACCGCCTGCGAAGCGCGCGCATAGGCCCGGTGAACGGCCTTGCTCCCGTGCCCCAGCGCCGCCATGGCCAAACGCTCCGGGATCCCCGCCTCGGCAGCGCGCTCGGCCCAGGCATAACGATAGCTGTGCAGCGAAAGCCCCTTGATCTTGAGGAGCCGGAGCCGGCGGCGGAACTCCGAAGCACGGAAGTTGTGCCCGCCATTCTGGATCCCGGGGAAGAGCAGCCCCTCCGTCGGCAGCTGCGCGAGGATCCCTCGGAGCGCATCGGATAGTTGCATGCGGCACAGCTGCCCCGTCTTGGACCGCTCGAACATCAGGAGGCCCTTGGTGAGGTCAAATTGATCGGTGCGAAGTTTGGCCGCATCCGACTGCGAGGCGCCAATCTCCCAGAGCAGCGAGTAATACAGGCGGCGCTCCACGTCCTTCTCAGCGGCGATGACACGCTCGTGTTCCTCCCGGGTGATGGCACGCATCTGCCTTTTCTTCTTCGGCGCTGGAAAGGAGCGGCGCGGGATGACCGGTCGCGGCAGCCATCCCACATCGACGGCGAGATTCTGCAACTGGACGAGGTAAGTGTTCACCGAAACCTTCTCCGACCGAAGCACCGCGAAGAAGTCCTCCGCCAGCGTGTTGATGACCAGCTTGTCGCGGATGAGGTCGAACTCGCGCATCGCAAAGACACGCCGCTTCCTGTCCTGTGTCTGCGGCGCTCCCTTCCTCGAGTATTCCTCCATGACGTCGCGCCAAGTGCGCTTCTTCGCGAGTGGGTCGCTAGAGGTCAAGTAGGCCTTGGCGAGTTCGTAACTCAGCGCCGGCGATTCATGCGACTGGTTCTCCGCATCGACCAGCTTCTGCGCCGCCTTCCTACAGGACGTGCCCAGGCTGGTGCGCTCGTTAGTCAGCGTGTCACGCTTGTAGAATTTGTTTCCCCGTTTGAAGACTCGGAATCTGGGTTTCATTGGCTGTGGAAATCAGCCTAAAACCAACCGGTGGGAGAGCCCAAACGAGCGCGTCCAAGGAGTGCGGGAGCGGTGCCGGAGCGACTCAAGTCATGCACAGTTTCATGCACACTTGGCCATTTTGGCCCATTTTATCCCGCGTAACTCACTGTGGATAAACCAGTTAAGAAAAAGCTCCTCCGGTTGGGATCGAACCAACGACCTAGTGGTTAACAGCCACCCGCTCTACCGCTGAGCTACAGAGGAATTGAAAGAACACTGCCGCTCGCAGAGAAGCCGTGAGGCGACCTAGCAGGCGGGTGCCGAATTTGCGCGCTCAGCTCGGGTATTTCAAGGGGAAAATAGCGGAATATTGCTTTTTCCGGGAATGATGGCGAATCGCGTGAACCACCCCCTTCTATCTGCCAAAGGCTGAAGTTGGCCGTTGAACCCCTCCCGATGTCCGTTCAACATAGCCCGATATGTTCAAACTTCGCGTCGACACGGGCGGCACCTTTACCGATTGCTGGGGAATGGCTGAGGGGGACCTTGTGCCCCGCTTTGCCAAGGTCCTCTCCTCGGGGCGGCTCCGGGTTGCGGTAAAAGAATGGATCTCGCCGACGGAGTTGATCCCGGTGATTCCTCCCGGCTGGCGGATTGCTGACTCGTTTTTCACCGGATACAAACTCGAGTCCGGCGGACAATCGGCGCTGATTCTTTCCTTCGAGGCCGCCACGAAACGGGTGGTCCTTTCCCGCTCCGTGCCGGTTTCGGAGGCGGTTGATCTCTTCACCCGCGAGGAAGCGCCCGTCATCGGGGCACGTCTGCTTACCGGCACCCCGCTGGATCGTCCTTTCCCTGCCATGGACTTCCGTCTCGCAACAACACGGGGAACGAATGCCCTGCTCGAGCGAAAAGGAGCCTCAGTGGCCTTTTTTGTAACGAGGGGATTCGGCGACTTGCTCACCATCCGGGATCAGCGCCGGAGCGATCTCTTCGCCCTGAAACACGAGAGACCCTCTCCTCTCTTTTCCACTGTGATTGAGGTAGACGAACGGCTCCCGGCAAAGGGAGAGGTTCTCGAAGCGATCCGATTGGAAGCCGAATTCGAATCGGCAGTGAAGCAGGCTCTGGAGGCGGGCACAACCGTTGCGGCGGTGGCGCTTCTTCACAGCTACCGGAACCCGGACCATGAACAGACCCTTCGCTCCCGCCTGCTCGCGCTTGGATTTTCCCATGTGTCGCTCAGCTCGGAACTGGCTCCGCTCATCAAGATCCTTCCCCGGGCCGAAACGGCCGTGGCGAATGCCTTTCTGCATCCGGTGATGCAATCTTTCCTTGATCATCTCCGCGACCGATTGGGCGAAGAGAGTTCACTCCTCACGATGACTTCGGCGGGCGGGCTGGAATCTCTGGAGACGTTTTGTCCGAAGGATTCACTTCTTTCCGGTCCCGCCGGCGGAGTCTCGGGTGCGGCAGCGGTGGCAGAGGAACTGGGCTATTCGCACCTCCTCACCTTTGACATGGGCGGAACGAGCACGGATGTGGCCCGATACGACGGCGGTTTTCAGTATTGTTTTTCCCAGAGTGTCGGCGACGCACGACTGCTTTCCCCTTCCCTTCTCATTGAAACTGTCGCGGCCGGTGGAGGGTCGATCTGTCAGTGGAAAAACCATCGACTCCAGGTTGGTCCCGAGTCTGCCGGAGCCTTTCCCGGTCCGGCCTGTTACGGAAATGGAGGACCGCTCACGATTACCGATGTGAACCTGCTTCTAGGCCGCATCGACCCGGCGAACTTCGGAATTCCCCTGACCGGGTCGAACTTCCAGGCCGCGAGCGCGGCGGCCCTCTCCCTGCAGGCGCAAGCGGGGCATTCTACAACCGAACTGGATCTCACCTTTCTCGCCGGACTGCTCGATATCGCGGTCGAGCAGATGGCGGATGCCATCCGGACCATCTCGGTTCGCGACGGGGCCGATCCCGCGGAATACGCCCTGCTTGCTTTCGGAGGAGCCGGCCCCTTACATGCCTGCGAAATTGCGGAGCGTCTCGCGATCCGCACCATTCTCATTCCCGCTGAGGCCGGACTGTTGAGCGCCTACGGTCTGGAGCGCGCCAGCATCGATAGAATCGCGGAAGGACAAATCAATGGGCTCATTGATGCGGACAATCTTTCCGACAACTTTGTTCGGATCGAGACGGAAGCGATCAAGGCACTGCAAGCGGCGGGTTATTCCGGGACGATCACGCGGCGTCTCGCCGAGTTGAGGCTCACGGGACAGGATGCTACTCTGACCCTTGATGTAACCGAAGGAGCGGAACTCGCGCAAACCTTCCGGTCACACTACCGGGGAACCTTCGGGTATGATCCTCCGGAAGGCAGAGGCATCGAAGTGGTGAGCTATCGGGCGATTGCGGGGACGGGACGGACGGTGAGAGAGGCTCACACGAGGGCAACAAGCCACGAAGCTACGGAGTCTGACGGGACAGGGTTGGGAGGGAGCCTTTACCCTGTTGAATCAGCGTTTCTGGATCGGGCAGGACTTTCTCCTGGCGATGAAATCTCGGGCCCACGGGTGATTCAGGATCCTTTCAGCACGCTTTATCTGAAGGACGGATGGACGGCAAAAGTGGTGGAAAACGGAGCCCTCGTTCTGACCTGGCAGGCGGAAGAAAGCCGAAGTGAGACAAACCGGCCGGCACAGGTGGTTCGTGAACTGTTCTGGCATCGCTTCGACCACCTCGTTCGTGAAATGGGCACGATGCTGCAACGCTCGGCGATCTCGACGAATGTGAAGGAACGGGCTGATTTTTCCTGCGCCCTGCTCGACGGAGCGGGTGAACTGATCACCAGCGCGCCGCACATTCCGGTGCATCTCGGCGCGCTTGGTCTCTGTGTGAGGATGGTCAGGGAAACCCTGACAATGAACCCGGGCGATACGATCATCACGAATCACCCGGCCGCGGGAGGGTCCCACTTGCCGGATGTCACCCTCATCACTCCGGTCTTTGACGGAGACACTTCCGAGCCCATCGCCTACATCGCGAACCGGGCTCATCATGCGGAGATCGGCGGCATCACTCCAGGCTCGATGCCGCCGGATGCCACCTGTCTTGCCGAAGAGGGTGTCGTCATTGCCCCGACCTGGTTGATCAAAGGGGGCGCTTCGTGTTTTTCTGAAGTGGAGAAAATCCTGACAGAAGCCCCCTACCCGACCCGCCGCCTCGCCGACAACCTCGCCGACCTGAATGCCCAGCTGGCCTCGAATCAACGGGGTGTCGCGATTCTGGGATCGCTCATCGCCTCGCATGGAGGAAATCAGGTGAGGGAGCAATTCACACTTCTGAAGGAGCTCAGCCTAGTGGCACTTGAGGAACATCTCCGGAGTTCGGGTTTCGATGCGGGAGAGGCCCTTGAGACGCTCGATGATGGAACTCCGATCCACGTTGCGATTCGGGTTAAGGAAGGCAGGCTGATGGTTTCCTTCGACGGAACGTGCCATCATCACGCGGGCAATCTGAACGCCACTCCGGCGATCATCCAGAGTGCAGTGCTCTATGTGCTGCGACTCTGGACGCAGAGTCCGGTGCCGCTCAATGAGGGCATGATGCGTTCGGTCGAGATCGATCTGCCCTCGTCTTTTCTGAATCCGGTTTTTGACCAAGACCCGGCCCTCTCACCCGCCGTTGTTGGGGGAAATGTCGAGACGAGTCAACGCGTCGTCGACACACTTCTCAAAGCGCTCGGGGTGCAGGCGTGCTCGCAGGGCACGATGAATAATTTCCTCTTCGGCGACGAGAGCTTCGGTTACTACGAGACGATCTGCGGGGGCAGTGGAGCTGGTCCGGGATACGATGGAACCTCCGGACTGCACACTCACATGACCAATACCGCGATCACCGATCCGGAGATTCTTGAGCAACGATACCCGGTGAGACTTCATCGTTTTGCGATTCGAAAGGGATCGGGAGGGGACGGAAAATGGCGGGGCGGGGACGGAATCATTCGCGAGATTGAATTCCTCAAGCCGCTTCAGGTTTCGCTTCTGACTCAGCATCGGGTGGAGGCTCCCTACGGGGTCGAGGGCGGTGAATGCGGAACGAGGGGAAGGCAAACCCTGAATGGTGAGGAACTCCCCGGTATCACTGCGTTCGATACACAACCCGGCGATCGCCTCGTGATCGAGACGCCGGGAGGAGGAGGTTGGGGAAAAGCTATCGAAACAAAATAGTTCGATCCTTGTTATCTCAGGAATCTCGCTCTTTCCAAGAAGGTAGCCCCGACCGGCCCGGTCGGGAGTTCGGCACCCCTGCTTCCGAATGCCCTCTGTTGTCTGGAAACCCCTTAGGCCGTTCGGGCCGATCGGCCCCACCTTGGCACTAGCCACGCCCACCGCAAACGCGTCGGAATTTCCTTTGCGCATTCTTCCTCTGCCTTTCTACACTTCACTCATGGAAATCCCCCACGCTTCCCGTCGAAAATTTATCGGAACGACTCTCGCGGCAGGTGCCGCCGCTACCGGCCCCAACCTCCTGCTGGGTCAGGCTAAGGGAGCCAATTCCCGGATGCGGGTGGGAGTCATGGGACTCGGACGCGGCCGGGCCCACATCAAGGCCTATCTCGATGTGCCGAACACGGAGATTGCCTACGTCTGTGACGTGGACTCCAACCGCCTCGTCACCGGAGCGAGCACACTTGAGGGCAAGCAGGAAAAAATGCCGGAGAAGGTAACCGATTTCCGCCGCATCCTCGATGATCCGAACATTGATGCCATCTCCATTGCGGCCCCGAACTTCTGGCACGCCCCTGCGGCAATTCTCGCGCTAAAGGCCGGCAAGAACGTCTATGTCGAGAAGCCCGGGAGCTACAGCGCTCACGAGGCGATGCAACTCGTCGCGACGGCAAAGGCGTCGAATCTTCAGATCATGATGGGCAACCAGCGCCGCTCCTATCCGGGCATGAAGATCGGGATCCAGAAACTCCGCGAAGGAGTCATCGGTGAACTGAAATATGCCCGCTGCAATTACAACAGTGCCCGCGTCTCAATCGGGAAAGGCAAGGTCACCCCGCCCCCGGCCGAACTCGATTGGCTGATGTGGCAGGGTCCTGTGCCGGACGCTCCCTACAAGGACAATCTCGTCCCCTACAACTGGCACTGGCACTGGCTCTATGGAGGAGGCGAACTCGCCAACAATGGCCCCCACGGTCTCGACATCGCGCGATGGGCCCTCGAAGTCGACTATCCGAAGCGGGTTACCTGCACAGGAGGACGTTACCATTTCGACGACGACCAGGAGACACCCGACACGACCATGGCGGTCTACGATTTCGGGAACAAAGGAATCCTTTGGGACGGATCGTCCTGCCATCAGCGCAAACCGGAGCCGCTCGCCTTTGTTTCGGTCTACGGATCGGGTGGCAAGATGGACTTCGGGACATCGGGCTGGACGATCTACGATTCCGCCGGAAAGTTACTCGAGAAAAACACCGATCCACCGAGCGACGTCCCGCATTTCACCAACTTCGCCGATTCCATTCGCGAGGGCACGGCCCTGAATCAAACCATCGCCGACGCTCAGATCAGTTCGATGCTCTGCCACCTCGGAAACATCGCCTACCGTTCGGGTGGAGCCATCGATGTCGATCCCGCGTCCGGTAAGCTCGTCGACAATCCCGCCGCCCAGAAATTCTGGTCCCGCGAGGCGTATCGCGAGGGTTGGGAGGTGTGAGCGCTTTCACCAGGGATCAGAGCCCGCTTTTCTGAATCACGACACGAAGCTCACGCTGAAAGGCGATCATCTGCTCCTCGGACGGACGGAAGCCGGGTGCCCCCGGGTCCATCCCCAGCCGGCCCATCTGGTCAAGCCACCACGACACTTTGTTGCCCCCGCCGAAGTCCACCTTCCCGCTGATCAGAGCCCCCGGCCGAAGGAGGGTGTCGAGACTCACTCTGGCCCCTCCCTCTCCCGGACCTTCGTCGAGGCCGGCTTCACCTTCGGCCGCCATGTCGGAAGTGGCGACTTCATCGGGTTTCGCTTCGGGTTCGGGGACGGGTGCCGGTTTCAATTCGATCTTAAGATCCTCAAGCAGAAAGCGCGTCTCAAGGTAAGTGACACGGAGTTCAAACTCATCACGGAGCTTCTTTTGAATTTCCGAAAAACCGTCTCCTTCATCAGCCCAGGCTTGAATCTGTTTGATTTGATCGTCGGAGAGGGATTTGGCGCTTTTCATTGGGAGGAAACCCCGTTTCCATAACACAGTTCGTCGGGCAATTCCACTTTCCTGACGTATCCTTTTGGGCACGGCATATGCCGACTGTCTCTCCAAAACCATGAACTGGGACCAACTTTATCACGAACAACACACCCCCTGGGACAAGGGGCACGCCGCCCCGCCTCTTCTCGAATGGATGGAGGCCCATCCCGGGGTGATGCAGGGGACGGTCCTCGTCCCCGGAAGCGGAACCGGCCACGACGTCAGAGCCATCGCCGCCAGTGATGCCTCGCTGACCGTCGTCGGCCTTGATCTCTCTCCAAAGGCGGTCGAACTGGCCTTAGCCTATCCCCCCGCTGGAAGCGAACACTATGAGACCGGCGATCTCTTTCATCTCGAGGGCCATCATCGAGGACGCTACGACTGGATCTGGGAACACACCTGCTTTTGTGCGATCGATCCCGGGCAACGCGATGCCTATGTCACCGCGGTACACGAGGCTTTGAAGCCGGAGGGGAATTTCCTCGGAGTGTTTTACCTCAATCCCTACGACGAGGAGCATCAGGAAGGGGAAGGTCCGCCTCACGGAACCAGCACCGGCGAACTCATTTCGCGATTTGTCGAGTCGGGCAAATTCCGGCTCGTCGAGGACTACATTCCGACGCGAAGCTACGCCGGACGGGAGGGACTCGAACTGGTTCTGCGAATGACAAAAAACTGAGGCAAAGGCCGGCCCCTAAGACCCCGTCACCGTCGTGCCCGGGCCCAATTGCTCCTGCTCGATGACGGCACCGCTTTCCGCCGTAATCGTGCAGTTGGTGGCCGGGTGCGTAAATCCCCGGAAATGCCCGCCGCTTTTCACCCGATAACTGTTATTCGTCCCGCTGTGGGCAGCGACAGATCCTCCGCTCTCGATGATGAAGACGCAGTCCGTTCCGCCCGCCCCGATAATCTGGGCACCGGTCGGGACGCGGTAGCTCAGACCGGTCTCGTCCGGGTAAAACAGAGTCCCCTCGACGACTATCTCAGGCTTTGCGGCAGGGGCGGCGGCGGTGGCCCCTTCCATGGTCTCACAATGGGTGAGAAAAAGCGGCAGGATACCTAAAAGGATCCCACGGATAATATTTCTCATGGCGCAATCAGAATCGGAGGGGTTTTTGGATTGATGGTCAACCATCTTGCGGTTACGGGTTCGCTTCAAGTCCCATTTTTACTGATGAAAGCCCTCACCCTCACCGCCTACAATCAATTTGAGTTCAGCGACGCGCCCGATCCCGATATCGCGGAGAACGAGGTCCTCGTCTCGGTAAAGGCCTGTGGCATCTGCGGTTCCGACATTCACGGGATGGATGGAAGCTCGGGCCGCCGAATTCCCCCGATCATCATGGGTCATGAAGCGGCGGGGGAAATCTCCAAGGTTGGACCGGCCGTGAGAAACTGGAAAGTCGGTGACCGTGTCACCTTTGATTCGACCGTCTATTGCGGGAAATGTCCTTCCTGTCTCGCGGGTCAGGTCAATCTCTGTCCGAACCGCAATGTTCTGGGCGTCTCCTGTGGTGATTACCGCAGAAACGGGGCCTTTGCCGAACTGGTAAAGGTCCCCGAGCACATTCTCTACGCCATTCCCGGCGATCTTTCCTATGATCACGCCGCCTTTGCTGAACCGGTCTCGATCGCCCTCCACGGAGTCAATCGTCTTCCCCTCAAACCCGGCGACTCTGCGGTCGTCATCGGGGCGGGCCTGATCGGTCTGCTTGTTGTTCAAGCCCTGAAGGCGAAGGGTGCCGGTCTCGTCATCGCGGTCGATCTGGATGAAAAGCGCCTCGCCCTGGCGAAGGAACTCGGGGCCGACGAGGTGCTGATTTCCAATGACGAGGTTCCGGCGAGGGTTCGTGAGATCGTCGGCAATCCCGACGGCGCCGATGTTGCCCTCGAAGTGGTCGGGTTCGGACCAACCATCAAACTGGCGGTCGAGTCAGTCCGCAAAGGAGGCAGCATCAGTTGTGTGGGGAACCTCAAGGCCGAAGTCCCCTTCCCCCTGCAGTTGCTCGTCACTCGGGAGCTCAGTATTTTCGGGAGTTGTGCCTCGGCCGGAGAATATGCCGAAGCCGTTGAAGCGGTCGCTTCAGGAAGGATCAAGGTGGAGCCGCTCATTTCCGCCGTCGCCAAGCTCGAGGACGGAGCCGACTGGTTCGCCCGGCTGCATCATAACACCGAGGGGCTCATGAAGGTCATACTCAAGCCGTGATTCCGCGTCTCATCCTCCTTTGCCTTCTTCTCCCGTGCATCTCCCCTGCTGCCGAGCCGGAGGAGTGGACTTTTCTCGACAACGGCAAACTCCGCCTCGGCGTCAATCGCAGCGCCGGAGCCGCCCTGGGTTGGCTCTCGGAGAGCGGACGCGACGCGAATGTCCTCAACCGCTTCGATCTCGGCCGCTACGTGCAACAATCCTGGTACGGGGCCACCGACGGAAGCGACTGGAACGGAAAACCCTGGCGATGGAACCCTGTTCAGGCGGGAAACTGGGAGAACAAGCCATCGCAAATGACGGCATTCTCGGTGAAGGACCTGAGCCTGGAGTCTTCTTCAATTCCCGTTCACTGGGCCACCGGCGAGTTGCTGAAAGAAGTCGCGCTACGGCAGAAGATGCAACTCGATGAGTTTGTCGTCCGCATCGACTACGAAATGGATTACACCGGAACGATGACCCACCCTCTTCAGGACCAGGAGTTGCCCGCTGTTTTCGTCGATGCCGCCTATCCCAAACTCCAGTTCATGGCTCCCGGCGAAACGGAACCTCGGAGCCTTGTCCCCGGGTGGCCGAACGAACGATACTCGATCAGCCAGCCCTGGGTTGCCTACACCGATGCGACCGGTCGCGGGATCGGCATTCTCGTTCCCGGGATTGAGACGATCACCTGCTACCGGGCGGAGGGAGATCCTAACAATCGCGCCAAAGGGGCCTGCTCTTATGTGGCCCCTATCAAGCAACTCGTGATCAACCCGGGCTTTTCCCATCGTTACACCGTCTATCTGACTCTCGGAACCCTTCCCGAGATCCGGCATCGTTTTGCCGAACTCCTGAAAAAACACTGAGGCGAATGACCTCGAGCCCGCAACCAGTGATCCTCGATACCGGGTTTTTCGAAAGAGATCCCCTTCTCTGTGCGGCGGAGCTAATCGGAATGGACCTCGTCCACGGAGAGTGCCGCGGCCGCATCATCGAAACCGAGGCATATCGGGAAATCGGAGACCCCGCCTGCCATCTCTTCACCCGCCCCTCGGCACGGGAGTTCGTTCGCAAGCACCCTGCCGGGACGGCCTACGTCTATCTGAACTACGGAGTCCACTGGCTCGTCAACGTGCTCTGCCACGATCTCTCCACGGAGACTTCGGGATTTGTTCTCTTCCGAGCGCTCGAAGCCATCGCCGGAATAGACATAATGATCCAACGCCGCGGCACGGAGGAGCAGAGGAAGCTCTGTTCGGGCCCCGGCCGACTGACCGCAGCCCTCGACATTGGTCGACGACATCATGGATTGTCCCTAACCTCCGATCCCGATTTCTGCCTGCAGGTTCCAGGAGGCCAGGAAAGCTACCGGATCGTCTCCGACCGGAGAATTGGAATCTCAGCGGCGAAAGACCACCTCTGGCGTTTTCTAGCCGGCGACCATCCCGGGGTTTCAGTCCCGGCGGGGCGGGCGCGCTAGTACGCCCTGCCCTTGCCGATCCTAGATCGACTTGTAACGGACTTTGTTTCCGTCTTTGCCCATGGGGCGGTCGTCAACACGGGGAAGATTCCCGAGAGTAGCCTCATCTTCATTGGAATGATTGCTGCGCGAAGGAGCACGATTGCGACGATCCTCCGCCTCGTTGACCTTCAGTTCGCGACCACCGAGGCGCTTGTCGTTCAGGGCGGCAATGGCTGCCTCCCCTTTTTCCCGGTCAGCCACGGTGACAAAGGCGAAACCACGCGGTTTCCCGGTCTCCCGATCGTGGGGACGGTAAAATTCAAGAAGAGGTTCGAACTCGGAGAACGCCTCGCGGAGTTCCTCTTCAGTGACGTCGTATGACAGATTTCCAACGAATAGCTTCATATTTCCTGCTGCTTCCCATCCGGAACCATCCGTTTGGAGTGCGCATCGGGCGTAAGCCAGCTATTCAACGATAACAATACCTAACAAACGACTAATGCCTGAACTGGCTCAATTTGGGCCCGGTTACCCTTTAGCCATAGTTCACTTCGGCATGGAATTCCACTTCCTTTTTCGAAAAGCGTCAAAGCCGATGGTGATTGAATCACTGGACGACCTGTTTCGTGGTTATGATCTGACCTTCCCGATGTTTGTCCTGCCCCCCGAAATCTCCTTTACGTCCGCCAGGAGAGCGGTTCATGAGCCCCTTCAGGCGCTGTTGATGCGGCGGGTGAATGAATGCGTTTTCGACCGCAACCTTTTAATGGGCAACCGGCGGGTTCAATCGCGACTCCAGCACTGATCCACGGCCGCTGCCATCCCGCGGTGACACGGCTCCCCTCGTCTTCAACGATCCGGTGGCTTTCGTATCACTGGCGCGCCTTGCCCCGGTCATTCTGCGAAACCCGCCTCCTTTGCCTTAGGTGACTTCATGTTTTGCAGTTTCCTTCAGCCAGGGCATCCCGCGAAATCAAGGTACTTCCTGACGACGAGCAGGGAGACCAGTTTCTCGGTCTCCCGGTCAAAAAAGCGCGCCGCGTACTTCCGGGCGTTGCCGATGATTGCAAGGGCTTCCTCTGTGTGGCGGGTGTAGTATTCGACCTTTTCGGGGAGATCTGCGTAATCTTCCCGCAAGAGCACGTAATGCCAATCAGGGACGAGGGAGCCTTCCATGAACCATGTTTCGTAGCGGGGTTTCGTCATCATGCAGAGTGAATTCGAGGAGAGAATCCACTTCAGATTGGTTGCCACATCGTTGCCCTCGACGCTGATAATAAATTTGTTCCTGAGTTGCCCGCTTCGGTCGAGGTAGGGCTTCCAATACGGCATGCCCCGATGCCCCCCCCAGGTATCACCGATGTCGGTTCCCGGCATGGCGTGGCAGGTTTCGACAAAGCGCAACCGGTGTTCCTGCGAGCAGGAACCTCGAAAGACGGCGATATTGGCCTTTTCGGAAAAGGTGAGCCTGTCTTCGACGAAGCGGAAATGGCGAATCTCATCGAATTTCATGAGGATCGAATTGGCATTCGATTCGTCTGCCGCGATTGGACGGCTTTTCACGAAGGCGGGCTGATCAGGCACTGTGTTGACATCTCCAAATCGGTAAGCAATGCGACAGTCTCCCGGGAAATAGCGAAGATATTGTCTGAGATCGTAGTAATACGCACTGGGGTTTCCCTTTAGCCGGAATCGCTTCAAACTCACCGCCGTATCATCGAGTTCGAAGGAATCGCGGATCCGGTTGCAATAATCGACACGCTCCATGAGCTCGTCGAGATCATGCTTCGCTGCTTTTTCCAACTCGAACTTCAATCGGCGCTCAAAGCAGACGCGCGGAATGAGTGACAAAGTGATGTGTTTCGCATAGTACAACAATTTCGTTTCACCGAGCTTTCGCATGCCATTTCTGCCGGGGAAGGTAGGCGGAACCCGGCCGAGGGAAAGATATTTCATCCAGACGGATGAAAGAACCTTCGCCATGCCGGAATCGGGAGAAAAAATCCGGAAGGGAGACTTTGCCTTTGCGTATTCAAAGGTGACTCCCCCACTGTCTGGAACGTTTCAGATTTTCGGAAGAATCGGCGTGTATGATGATCATCGATTTGTGATTGGATCGAAGGGATCGAATTTTAGCTTGTTCTGTGAAGTCTCCTCCGCACCTTACCCCATGTCCGCCGCCCTCCCCCGAGTCTTCGTCACCGTCCACATTCCGCTCTCTCACCTTGAACCACTGAATGGACTGGCCGAAATCGTGATGCCCGACAACGGTGTCGCCGCCGCGCCGCGAGCTCAGGTGCTCCGGGAAATCGGTGACTGCATCGCGGTCATATCCCAGGGCGAACTCCGCATTGATGGTGAATTCCTCGACGCCGCCCCCTCCCTGAAGTTCGTTGCCAACGCGGCCATGGGTATCGACAATCTTGATCTGGCGGAGCTTCGCCGCCGCGGCATTCGGGCGGCCAACACTCCGGCGGCATTTGCCGAATCGACCGCCGATCACACCCTCGGCCTCATGCTGGATATGACCCGGCGCATTTCCGAAGGAGACCGCTATGTCCGCACCGGGCAATGGGCAAAAGGAATGGAACCGCTCCGGTGGGAGGGAACCCTCCTCGGTGGAAGGACTCTCGGCATCATCGGTTATGGCCGGATCGCAAAAATGGTCGAGCGCCGCGCCCGGGCTTTTGACATGGAGGTGATTCATACGAAATCAACTCCGCACGACCACTCCGGCTACCGCCCTCTCGAGACTCTTCTCCGTGAGTCCGACATCGTGGTGGCCCTCGTTCCTCTCACTCCGGAAACCCGGCACCTCATCAATGCCGAACGACTCGCGCTCATGAAACCGGGATCCTTCTTCATCAACGTCGCGCGGGGCAAGGTGATGGATGAAGCCGCTGTCGTCGCGGCCCTGCAATCCGGCCACCTCGCCGGGGCTGCCTTTGATGTCTTCGAAGAGGAGCCGATGGTGAACGAGGCGCTCTTCGCGATGGACAATGTCGTGTTGACTCCCCATATCGGAGGAGCCACGCGGGATCAACGAAGACGCGGGAGATTGGAAGCGTCCGCCGAGGTGGCTCGCTTCCTCAGGGGCGAGGCGCTGGTTTCTCCTGTTTGAAAAGAAGCCGAAGCTCAAGGCTTGCTTGAAAATGTCACGTCATCAAACGCAACCGAGGCCCCCTGCACCACCAGGCGGTAGCCGGTTTTCTCTTTCACAAGACCGGCATGAGTTCCGGTAAGGGTTAGGTCTCCGCAAGTCACCTTGGCGGTATCGCCTTCCACCGAGCAGGTCATCGTATACCACTCGCCCGCCTTCGGGACGAAGTCCTCCTTACCGAGAGGCACTGCTTTTGAAGCGGGATCCTTCTTGTCTTTGTCCATCGCCAGGGAAACGACCCCTGCTCCGACCGTAACCCGGAAGAGATGCCCCTTCGCATGATTGTAACTGAGGTGGAAGCCTTTCGCTCCGTCGAGGCGGAAACGGAAACTGATGGTCGAGTCCTGGTGCGGATCAGGAATCGAAAAAACGGCAGCGTGCTTGTCACTTTCCAGTTCTGCTCCCAACAGCGCTCCATCGACCACTTTCCATTCCCCTTTGAGGCCCGCCCATGCCTCCGGAAGAGTTCCCGACGCGAAGTCAGTGGTTGACGTCGCGGGAGCAGGATCGGCTGCCGCCAAATACGAGAAAGTCAGGGTGAGGACAATTATGGCGAACGGAGCGGGGAGTTGTTTCATCGCTCCATGCCTATCAGAAATCGGCACCGACGGCAAGAGAGCGTTTTCCCGGCAACTTTCCACTGGCGAAACCCGTCATTTCACGCCATAGCAATGCCATGTCGAACCCCACCTATTTCGTCGTTACCCGCGAGCAGCACGAGGAGCTTGTTTCCGCCGCTTACCAGCACCGAGGCTACCACGAAGACGAGGCCGCCGCCGCCGCCCGCATGTGCAGCGAGGCTTCATGGCACGGGATCCGCACCCACAATGCGCTCAAGGCTCTCCATCTCGATGAGCTTTTCGGCAGCGGTAGCGGAGGCTGCGTTCCCGGAGCCGCCATCGAGGTTCGCGAGACTCGTTTTCCCGCCGTCCAAAGTTGGAATGCCCATCGCAAACTCGGCCAGGCAGTGGCCTGTGAGGCGATCGAAACCTGCATCCGCCTGGCGGACCAATATGGTTCCGGAACGGTCGCGATTGACAATGCCTTTCACTATCTCTGGGGTGGTGGTTATGTGATGGACGCGGCCAAGCGCGGCTATATCGCCTATACAAACTGCACCTCGACGCTCGCCGAAGTGGTGCCCTTCGGTGGCAAATTCCCCACCCTCGGAACCAACCCGCACAGTTGGGGTTTCCCGACGATGGATGCCGTTGGTTACCCCGTGGTGGTCGACTGGGCGACGTCGGAAATCGCGATGGGCAAGGTCGAGCAGTACAAACGCGAAAACAAAAAGCTCGAGTCAGCCTTCGGCGTCGATAAAGACGGCAATCCCACCGATGACCCCTTTGCCGTGGTGGCGCTGCTCCCTTTCGGTCGCCACAAAGGCTACGGACTTGGTCTGCTCAACGAACTCTACGGTGCCGCCATCGGCGGATCCCTCCCCACCCTGCGGGGACGGGCGGCAAAGGCAGAAGGCACCGGCGAAAAAACGACCTGCGCCTTTTACTTCCAGATCGTTCATCCCGACGCGATTCACGTGGGAGATTTTTCCAAAGGCCGAACACAGGCCGAAAATATCACCGCAGTGGTGAAGGATATTCTCGGCCACGGCAACGAGAAATGTATGCTGCCCGGCACGATCGAAGCCAACAGTGCGAAATTGAGCGAACAGGCGAAAGGCCTGCTCTTCACCGAAGCGGAAGTCCGGGGATTTATTCACCTTGCGGAAGAATGCGGCATGGATGCTTCCTCATGGGAGCCAGGCGCCCTTCCCACTTTCCAAAGTTGATCCTTAATCACAAAAAAGCCGGACTGCATTGCAATGCAGCCCGGCTGAGAAAGGGATTCAACCCAATAGAAGCGGATCAGTACTGGGGACCGTAATAACCTGGCTGAGGCTGCGGCTGGCCGTATCCGTAAGGCTGCTGCGGCTGCTGCTGGTAATATTGCTGTTGCTGCTTCTTCTCCTGATTTGCACCCACGGCGAGACCGGCAACACCGCCGACGGCTCCTCCGATGAGAGCTCCCGTTCCGCGGTTGCCGTCCCCGGCGGCAAGAGCGCCAATGGCAGCCCCGGCAGCGGCCCCGGTGGTGGCGCCTTTTTGTTTGGGGGTGCATCCGACGGTGGCGAGGGAGGCGGTGAAGAGTAGGGACAGGATGAGCTTAGCTTTCATGGTGGAGAAACTTCGCTTTTCTTAATAAATTTTTCAAGCGCTGATTTCAGTGGGTTTGGTTTTTCTAGCGGCTTCGCCACCAGAACTTCATCCTCAACTTTCAGGCCCGGAATGGGCGCATAACCGACAAATTTTGAGACTGACTTCGGACTCGGAACCGCCCAGTCAAACACACTCACCCCATGGATTGATTTCCCCCGATAGCGCCGGCCGCTGCTGGCCCCGAACATTACTCCCCCACCATCCTCCTTCAGGGTACCTAAAAAAATCATGACGTGGGAGATGGGCGGAGAGCGATCTCCGGTTTCGTAGGTTCCTTCCCAAAAAAGAAGGTCTCCCGGCTTCAGATCCGCGAGCAAAGGATCATCGAGGGTGGTGACTCCCCGGGCCGGCCTTAATTCACCCGAGGCCTTCACCCACTCATAAAAATCCCAGGAAGACCGGGGAACCTTTTCCATTCCGAACATCTTCAGAGTGCACTGGACCGTTCCTGAACAGTCCATCCCCCAGTTGTCCGGCGAATTCGAGCCGAACTGGTAGCCCAGCTTCTTTTTGGTGAGAGAAAGAGAGACTTCGATCAGTTTCCGGACCGATTCGGGTTGCGTTTCATACTCGACGAGGTCCTCCGGTTTGATTGAAACAACGGAGACTTTTTCCGCTCCATTCGTCGCGAAACTCAACAGGGTCAGGCCGACAACCCAGGAGGGTATGATGAAACACTTCACGGATCGACCATAACCTCTCCCGGGGTAAGGCACAACTCCGCCACCGATGAGACTGGCGCGGAACCGGAATTTCGGTATGATCGCGCCATGTCGTTCCGAATTTTCAAAACCGCCTCCGCCGTTTTTATTGAGAGCTCCGATGCTCCGGGTCTCTTCCGCCATATCGAAAGCGGCTTTTCGTTCAACGAACTTTTCACCGCTCCCGATCCGGCCGGCTACATCAGCAGGGTCTTTGAGGGCGGAAGCGACGAAGTCTCATTCAATCCGGAAATATCCTATGACGCCCCCATCGGTGACCAGGAGGTCTGGGCGGCAGGGGTGACGTATTTCCGAAGCCGCACCGCGCGTATGGAGGAAGCCGAAATTGCCGGAGGTGATATCTTTTATGACAAAGTCTACGAGGCTCCCCGCCCGGAACTTTTTTTTAAGGCAACGGCGGCAAGAACCCGCGGTCACCTCGACCATGTCGGAATCCGCAGCGACTCGACCTGGGACGTGCCGGAACCCGAGTTCACTCTGGCGATCAACAGCGCGGGCAAAATTTTCGGACACACGATCGGAAATGACATGAGCTCGCGCTCGATCGAGGGCGAGAACCCGCTCTACCTGCCCCAGGCGAAAAACTACACCGGGGCCTGCGCTCTCGGCCCCTGCCTCGTTGTCGCGGATCAACCTGCCGCCGAGACGACCATTTCCATCACCATCTCGAGGGGAGGAAAGGAAGTCTTCTCCGGCGAAACCGCGCTCTCGCAGATCAAGCGTCGCTTCGACGAACTGGCCGGCTGGCTATTCAAGTGCAATCACTTCAAACAGGGTGCCTACCTCATGACGGGCACCGGGATCGTACCCGACAGCAATTTCACCCTCCAGGAAGGTGATGAAATCGCGATCACGATCGAGGGCATCGGCACTCTGCGGAATATCGTCGAGAAGGTCTGACACACCTTTTACCTTTTACCTTTTACCTTTTACCTTTCCACTTTTTACCGCGGCCTTCGCCGCATTCCCCATGCATCCTCTCCTCGACTCCGGCGACGATTCCATTTACACCCTGAGGACAAAGGCTCCCGGCCCGAGCGGCGTGCTGCCTTTTTCCAAGGAGCAACTGCTGACCCACCCGAGCGGTCATCTCTTCGGCTGGACCCAGAATGTGGGGATGGGCTGGGACGCGGACAAAGTTGCGGGCGGAGACTACCTCATTCTCAGCACCCAGGGCGGAATCCGCCAGCCCGATGGTAAGCCGATTGCGCTTGGGTATCACACGGGACACTTCGAGGTCGGGCTGCTCATGGAGGAGGTCGCCAAAACAATCACCTCGCTTGGCGGCGTTCCCTTTGCTGCTTTTGTGAGTGATCCCTGTGACGGGCGTACCCAGGGCACCGACGGAATGATGGATTCCCTCGCTTATCGCAACGACGCGGCGACCGTCTATCGGCGGCTCATCCGTTCTCTCCCGACCCGTAAAGGTGTGGTCGGGGTCGCCACCTGCGACAAGGGCCTCCCTGCGATGATGATGGCTCTCGCCGCGATGCATGATCTACCGACCGTGCTCGTTCCCGGTGGCGTGACCCTCCTCAGCGAAGACACCGACGAGGATCTCGGACGCATTCAGACGATCGGAGCCCGCTACGCCCAGGGCACTCTGAGTTATGCCGACGCTGCCGAAGCGGGCTGCAAGGCTTGCGCCTCACCCGGAGGCGGGTGCCAGTTCCTCGGCACCGCGGCGACGAGTCAGGTCATCGCCGAGGCGCTGGGACTAACATTACCCCATTCCGCCCTCGCCCCTTCCGGTGCGGACATCTGGCGCGACATGGCCCGACGATCCGGTGCCGCTGTCATTACCCTCGAGAATCGCGGCATTACCACGAAAGACATCCTCACCGATGCCGCCTTTGAAAATGCGCTCGCGGTTCACGCCGCCTTCGGCGGATCGACCAACCTCATCATGCACCTGCCCGCTATCGCCCACCAGGCCGGGGTGCACCGCCCCAATGTCGACGACTGGCGCCGCATCAATGCTCTCGTCCCCCGCCTCGTCGATGCCCTGCCGAACGGTCCGAAACATTACGCCACGGTGCAGGTGTTCCTCGCCGGAGGGGTGCCCGAAGTCATGCTCCATTTGCGTAATGCCGGTTTGTTGAAACTCGATGCCCTCACTGTCTCCGGCAAAACCGTCGGAGAGAATCTCGACTGGTGGGAGAAATCGGAGCGCCGTCAACGCCTTCGCGAAAAGCTCACGCAGCTCGACGGGATCGATCCTGACAATGTCATCATGTCACCGAAGGAGGCGGCTTCGCGTGGGATCACTTCGACAGTCACTTTTCCCGGGGGCAATCTCACGCCTGACGGATCGGTCATCAAATCAACGGCGATTGATCACAGCCTCGTCGATGAAAACGGCATCTACCTGCATGAGGGACCGGCCCGCGTTTTTGCCTCGGAACCATCAGCCATCGCCGCCGTGAAATCCACCGGCGAAGACCGGATCAAGGAGGGCGACGTCATCGTGCTCATCGGTCTCGGACCGATCGGTTGCGGCATGCCCGAAACCGCCCAGCTTACCATCGCCCTGAAGCATCTTCCCTGGGGCAAACACGTCGCCCTCATCACTGACGGCCGGTTTTCCGGCGTCTCGACCGGAGCCTGTGTCGGCCACATCTCCCCCGAGGCGTGGGCCGGCGGACCGATTGGAAAAGTGCGCGATGGGGACACCATTCGTGTTGAGATCGACTGCCGGAAGATGACGGGCTCGGTCGACTACGTGGGGGACATTGCCGGACTGATGGCCCGTCCGACCAACGAAAAGCTCCAACCGCTCCCCAACGTGCCCGATGACACCCGACTCTGGGCCGCTCTCCAGAACGTGAGCGGGGGAACCTGGGGAGGCTGTGTCTATGATGTGGAGGCGATCATTGCACGGCTGGGTGGAAGATAAGGGGAATTTGTTCTTTTATTCGCAACTTAGCGCGTTGCCATTCGTTTAAGCATGTATCGGGGCCACTGAAAGGTCCTCCCGACCATGAAAACGATTTTTCTCGCCCCCCTCTTCTGCGCGCTTCTTACCACCGCCTTCTCCGCCGAAACCACCCCGTCGGCCCCGGATGGAAACGCGGTTTACCGGACCTGGACGGACAATCAGGGCAAAAAACTGGAGGCGACTTTTCGCGGCACTGAAGATGGAAAGGTCTTCCTCCAGGTGCGCGACGGCTACGTCTATCGATTGCCTCTCGATAAGCTCTCCCCCGAGGATCAGGAAGCGGCTCGCACTCTCAAACCGGAAGGACTGGGTATCCCTGCCGACCCCAAGCTCGCGCAGGCCGCCGCGCGCATTGACGTGCTCGTCAATGCGGGCCTGGAGAAGGCGCAGCAAAAGCCGAATCCTCTCGCCTCGGATGAGCAGTTCGTCCGGCGCATTTATCTCGATATTGCCGGACGCATCCCGACCAGCGCGGAAGCTCTTGAGTTCATCAGTGACACGAGTCTCTCGAAGCGGTCCAAAGTCATCGATCAACTTCTCGAGTCCGACGGCTATCGCAGCCACCTCTTCAATTACTTCGCCGACATGATGCGTCTGGCCGACGATGCCAATAAGGTGCGCTACTACACCTACCAGGATTGGCTCAAAGGGCAGATCGCCGCCAATGAACCCTGGGACAAGATGGTCTTCGCGATGATGACCGCCGACGGGAAATTGCTCGAAAACGGGGCCACCGGCTACCTGCTTCGCGATGCGGGAATGCGGCTCGATAATCTCAGTCTCACCCTCAGCACCTTTCTCGGCGCGAATGTCTCCTGTGCCCAGTGCCACGACCATCCCTTCGCTGACTGGACCCAGCGCGACTTCTATGAGATGGCCGCCTTTTTCGGAGCGACCGAGACATACGGAGCGAAGGGATCCAAGGGCGGCAATCAGCGGGGAATGCGCCAGGTGCTTCAGTCAATTGATGACAAACGGATGCTGCAGCAGGCGAAAAACGTTCTCCGGGTGAACGGCATGGCGGTTGAAGACACCGGCGAAAACACGCTGAAACTGCCCGATGACTATCAATACGACGATGCGAAACCCGGTGATCCGGTCGCGCCGAAACTGATCTCCTGGTCTGATACCAAAGAGACACCTGCCTTGCCGGACGCTACCGGCTCTACTGACGTGGAACTGCGCACCCAGTTCGCCACCTGGATGACCTCACCGGAAAATCCCCGCTTTGCCATGACCATCGCAAACCGACTCTGGAAACGGGCTTTTGGCCTCGGGGTCCGTGAACCCATCACCGATCTGGATGAACCCGAGGCCAGTGTCAATCCGGCCCTGCTCCACCATCTCGCTTCGGAGATGGTGCGGCTTGAATTCGATTTGAAGCAGTTCATGCGTCTCCTCTACAACACGCAGACCTATCAGCGCGAAGCCACGAGCTATGAACTGGCTGACAATACACCCTATCTTTTCCCCGGCCCGATCCTCCGTCGCATGAGCGCCGAGCAGGCATGGGACTCATGCGCCACGCTCGTCATCGGGCAAGATCTGGACCAGTTCAAAGGGCACCGCGGAGAGCAATATGAAAAGGTGATGAACATCGATTTTGCCGGAGGCGCTTCTCCGGAGGAACTTAAGTCGAAGATCGAAGTTGCCATCTCGAGCATGCGTCAATACGGCGGCAAAGGCGGAAGTCCGAAGGCCAACAGCCCGAGGAAGAAACGCATGATGAACCGGATGAAAGAGGAAAGCGGCGAAGAAGATCTCACCGCAGCCCCGCCCGTTCGAAACGGGCTCGTCCTCGCTCGCGCCTCGGAGCTGCCACAACCGGAGAAAGACCAGCATTTCCTGCGCATGTTCGGCCAGAGCGACCGGCAAATTGCCGACAGCCAGAGTACGGAGGGCAGTATCCCGCAGGTCCTTATGCTCATGAATGGTGAGGCCCAGGAAGTCATCGGGCAGGACGACTCACTCGTCGTGCAAACGGCTTCCGCGCTTTCAACGCCCGAAGAGAAAGTCGAAAGTCTTTACCTCAGCTTCTTCAGTCGCAAACCTGAACCTCAGGAACTGGCCACCGCCGTCGAGGGTCTCAAGAACGGTCTCACGATGCGCGACCTCACCTGGGTCCTCTTCAACACCCGTGAGTTTGTTTTTGTCGAGTAATTCGAACCTGTTTTCTCCTATTCTCATGAAACTGCAAAATTCCCTCGATCCCCTCAGCCGTCGCGCCTTCTGCGAACGATGGGCCAAAACCGCGCTCGGTGTCACCGTGCTGCACGGAGCGGCCCGTGCCGGATTCGGTGCCGACGAGGCAGTCGCCGCCGCCGCGATTCCCGGCGGACCCGGTTTCGGCAAAGCGAAGAACATCATCTTTCTCCAGATGGTGGGCGGCATGAGCCATATCGACACGCTCGACCCCAAAGAAGGCGCCACCCAAGGGCCCAAGGCACCGATCGCGACGAACGCGGATTTCCAACTCGGCGGAACGATGGTGAATCTCGCCAAACACGGCGACAAAATCAGCCTCATCCGGAGTATGACCTCGAAGACCGGAGTTCACGCGAGTGGTCAGTATCTGATCCGCAGCGGCTACGAGCAGCGCGGAACGATCAAACACCCGAACATCGGCGCCTGGGCCCAGCACTTCAAGGGTCCGAGCCACGACACGCTTCCCTCCAGTGTCTGTATCAACCGGCAACCCGAAAACGGAAACGGCTTTTTCTCCTCAAGCTTTTCACCGCTTCCCATTCTCGATCCCGAGGCAGGGCTGCAATACTCGACGAGCGATGCCGACGCCGGGGTGATGGCCAAACGCCTTGCCATGCTCGACAAGCTTGATTCCGGATTTCGCGAGCGATTCAAGACCGCTGCCGTGGAGAGCTACACCCAGTTTTACGAGAAGACCGTGAACATCATGGCAAGCACCGATCTGGCCGCGTTCCGACTTGATGACGAACCCGAAGCACTGCGCGCGAGCTACGGCGACAACAAACTCGGACAGGGCTTTCTCCTCGCCCGTCGTCTCGTTGAAAAGGGAATCCGCTATGTCGAAGTCGCCGGAGGCGGGTGGGACATGCACAACAATATCGAAGAGGAACTTGAGGATCGGGGCACGGAACTCGACGTCGCCCTTTCCGCTCTCTTGACTGATCTCAAGGATCGCGGTCTCCTTGAGACCACCCTCGTCGTGCTCTGTTCGGAATTCGGGCGCACACCCAAGATCAACGACAATGCCGGTCGCGATCACCATCCCCGCGTCTTCACCACCCTCCTCGCCGGGGGCGGCGTGAAAGGAGGCTTCGTTTACGGATCGAGTGACGACCAGGGTTTCGCCGTGGCTGAGAAAGAAGTCAAAGTACAGGATTTTCTCGCCACGATCGGGTGGAGTCTCGGACTTCCGATAGACGAAGTGGCGAAGTCATCGAGCAATCGCCCATTCACCCAGGGCAACCATGGCAAACCGGTCATGGATGTTTTTGCTTGATCGAGAGGACGATCCCGTTACAGGATCCGTCTCTTTCCCGTTCCTCCATGAAGCGCTTTTACTACCCCCTCATCATTTCCTGTCTCGCCGCTGCCGTGATTGTGCCGATGCTTATTGCCGCCTCGGCTCCTCGCAAGATTCTCTTTTTCACCAAATCGAGCGGTTACGAACATGAGGTGATCTCATGGAAGAAGGGAAAGCCGAGCTATGCGGAAAAAATCCTTCTCGAACTCGGCGCAAAGAACGGATGGGAATTCACCTTCTCCAAAGACGGCTCTCTCTTCACTCCGGAGTATCTCGCGCAGTTTGACACCGTCATGTTCTACACCACCGGCGATCTTTGCAGCGCGGGAACGGATGGCAATCCTCCCATGACCCCGGAAGGAAAACAGGCCCTCTTTGACTACGTGAAAAGCGGCCGGGGCTTCCTCGGAACCCATTCGGCGAGCGACACCTTCCACACCGCCAACGAATCGGTCAAAGGTCCGGACCGCTACAAGAACCACGGCGAGGGAGCGGATGCCTACGTTCGTTTCCTCGGGGGCGAATTCATCAAACACGGCAAACAGCAGGAGGCGAAAAACACCGTGACCAATCCGTCCTTTCCCGGCTTTGCCAAGGTTGGAAAGGAATACAGTTTCCCCGAGGAATGGTATTCCCTGAAGGATTTCACCCCTGACATTCACGTCCTCAGTGTCATCGATGCTCCCGCGATGGACGGTGTCGAGTATCAGCGCCCGCCCTACCCCAGCACCTGGGCAAGAAAAGAAGGCGAGGGCCGCGTCTTTTACACCGCCATGGGTCACCGCGAAGACGTTTGGACGAATCCCGTCTTTCAGGACATCCTCGTCGGCGGGATGGATTGGGTGCTGGGCGACGTCGAGGCTGATGTGCCGCCGAATCTCAAGGAAACGGCTCCGGAAGCCTACACCAACCCGCCCTACGTCGAACCCAAGCCGGCGCCGAAACCCACTCCGAAGGCGCCCTGATAGATCCTGAATCCGGCTCTTCCCGGACCCTCCCGCCGGGGTCGGGATGACTGTTCCACAGGGTTAAAACGATTTGACCCGGGACGGAAAATAGACTACAGCGTCACCCTCCGGGTCGAACCGCCGTTTCAGCAATCGCGTTTGACCTCAATCAGAAAGCCTGAATCTTTATTTATCATGGGAACTACAGCAGAACGGAACAAGAATCTCTCCAGACCCAAAAAGTCCAGCGGAGACAAGGCGAAGCGTCAGCGTGAGCAGAAGAAGCGCCTCATCGCTCTTGGTATGGATGAGACCGTCGTGGCCAAAATGAACGCCCGTGAAGTGCTCGACAAATTGAAGCGTCCCGCGAAGATCGCCAAGGAGATTGCCGCGAAGAAGGCTTAAATCTTTCATCCTGCACTTCGTGTCAGGGACAGAAGGGCGACCCATCCAGGTCGCCTTTTTTTGTGCCCGGCGACCCCATCCATCAGGACCGGACCTCTCGAAATTCGATTGTTTTTTTCACCTCCGCGGAGAAGACTGCTTCATGAAAATACCCGGACTCCGCGCCGCCGACGAACTTTTCCATGACCTCGCCCACTTTGGGCGCATGCTCGACAAGATCCGTCTCGCGCAAGCGGGAACCCTGCCCGAGGGCTATTTCCTGGGGGAAGATGACTTTACCTGGTGGGATGCCCGTTGTTGCCGGTTCCTTGGTGTCTCCTACGCCGATCTTCGGAAGCAGGTGGAGGCCGGTGCCAGCGATGAGGAAGTTTTGAAGTGGTGCACTTCCACCGGATCAAACCCGAACGAGGAGCAGATCAAGATCTGGACCACCTTTCTTCTCAAGCGCGGCTGGAGGGACGAAGCCTCGGCCGGCCTGGAGAATGATAAGCAGGACTCCGGACTCGGAGATCGCGATGACATCGTCACCTTCGTCGACTTGCAGAAAGCCCAGGAATGCTAGACGGGAGTGTATCTCCGCGAAGTCTGTGCGCTTGAAGTCCAATGTCAAAAATGTCACTTGTTACTCTCTCCATATCTGAAATTAGTTAACTCTTTATGAAGCTCCCCAATATCTTCGAATCAATGACCGAACCCCTCACCCTGACCGCGGGCGAGGTGATATTTTCCACCGGCGACGCGGGGGATTCCATGTATGTCGTGAAGAGTGGAGAAGTGGAACTGCAGGTCAACGGGCGGACCGTGGAAACCGTCGGTGAGGAGGGATTTTTTGGCGAGATGGCACTCATCGAGCAGGACCCCCGCACCGCTACCGCAATCGCCAAAACTGACTGCGTGCTCATGCCGATCAACGCCAAACGTTTCGAGTTTCTGACGCAGGAGATCCCCTTCTTTGCCGTCTATGTGATGAAGGGTCTGAGCCGGCGTCTGCGCGCTTTTGATCAGTCGCAGGCGTGAAAAACCGTCGACACCGGGCTTGGTGACCTCCGGCCTGGCTTCGGGCCAGTTCCCTCTCTTTCGTCTTTTCATCCTTTGCAGTCTGCTCCGGTATGATTGCTGCTTGGATAGGCTTCATGCCTTTCCGGATGCCCGTGCGAACGACTCTCTTTTTCCTCGTCGCCACCCTGCTTGAGCCTCGCCTCGTCGCCCAGCAGACCTACGAACTCCGCCATGCCTACTCCGGCGTTCAGTTCTCCGACTGTCCGGTGAGTTTGGCCATCGCGAGAGACGAGGAGACCCGCACCGTAATCGCCCTGCAACGGGGGATGGTTCATCTCCTTCCATCAGATCGCACCGGAGAGCATGCTCCGGTCTTCCTCGATTTCCGGGAAAAACTCAAAGAGGAAATCCATTTCGAGGCCGGATTTCATGCCCTGGTTTTTCATCCCGATTTCAGAACAAACCGGCGGGTCTTTTTATCCTACTCACAGTCGAATCCGCGACGGAATGTCCTGAGTGAAATGCAGGTTCCATCCGGTTCCGAGTTCGCCGCGGATCCCTCGACGGAACGCGTCATCCTGGAGATCCCCCACCCGCTTGCCGATCACTACTCGGGCAGCATGGCCTTCGGACCTGACGGGATGCTCTACTACGCCGTCGGCGACGGAGGTCTGCGCGACGACCCGATGGGTATGGCCCAGCACCCCTTTTTGCTTCAGGGAAAAATCCTCCGCCTCGATGTCAATCAAAGCGGAAGTTCACGCCCCTATCAGACACCCAAGGACAATCCCTTCGCCGACAAGCAGGAATGGAGGGGCGAAATCTATGCCCTTGGTTTCCGCAATCCGTGGGGGATCTCCTTTGATCCCGTCACGGGGGATCTCTGGGCGGCAGACGTCGGACAGGATCTGCACGAGGAAATCAACCGGGTCGTTCGCGGCGGAAACTACGGATGGGGCGAACGCGATGGCACGGAACGTCTCGCCGCCAGAAAAGACGCTCCAGCTCCCCCCGAGGGGACCGTCTATCTTGATCCGGTTCACAGCTACTCACGAATGAACGGAGACGGAATCTGTATCGTCGGAGGAATGATCTACCGCGGAGAACGCCTCTCCCACTTGCAGGGCACCTACCTCTTCGCCGATTGGGGAGTCGGAAAGGTCTGGGCGATGCGGCCTCCGGAGACACCCGGAAGACGGGCCGAAGAGATTAAATTGCTCTACACCACCCGGGAGCCCGGATTTAACCCGACCCAGATCTGCCCCGATGAAAACGGAGAACCGCTCATTCTCAATCACCGGGGCTGGATCGAGGAACTGGTTCCATCGGAATCGCCTTAGTTGGGGGGATCGGTTCCCTGGAAAAGAGCCGTGGCAACGGCGAGGAAGCGGGTATTTTCCCCTTCCCTTTCGCCCTTCCCGCGCTAAAACTCCCCCATGCCCGACTCTGACAGCGCCCTCCGTGACCCCTCAACCCTGCGTAGCTCCCGCTGGTTCGCTCCGGACGATCAGCGCAGCTTCGGGCATCGTTCCCGCCTGAAGCAAATGGGCTTCAATACGGAGGATTTCAAAGCCAAGCCGGTCATCGGGATTCTCAATACCTGGTCGGACATGAACAATTGCCACACCCACTTCCGCGACCGCGCGGAGGAGGTGAAACGCGGGGTCTGGCAGGCTGGAGGATTTCCCGTGGAGATTCCGGTGATGTCGCTTTCCGAGAGCTTCATGAAGCCGACGAGCATGTACTACCGCAACCTCCTCGCCCTCGAGGTCGAGGAAACCTTGCGCTGCTACCCCATCGACGGAGCAGTGCTCATGGGCGGGTGTGACAAAACCGTGCCGGCACTGATCATGGGGGCGACCTCGGCGAATATTCCCTCTATTTTCCTCCCGGCTGGCCCGATGCTGAAAGGGTGCTGGCGGGGAGAAACGCTCGGCTCGGGAACGGATATGTGGCGATTCTGGGCGGAACGCCAGGCGGGAAATCTCTGCGAGGACGGCTGGAACGAACTTGAGGACGGCATCGCCCGCTCCCCCGGACATTGCATGACGATGGGCACCGCCTCAACGATGACAGCCATTGCCGAAGTGCTGGGTCTCTGTCTTCCCGGAGCCACCTCCATCCCGGCCGTGCACTCAACCCACGCCCGCATGGCCTCGGCCTGCGGACGGCGCATCGTCGAGCTCGCCTGGGACAAAATCACCCCGCGGATGCTCCTCACCGAAGACGCCTTTCACAACGCCATCGTCACCGACATGGCCCTGGGCGGTTCGACCAATGCGATCATCCATCTCATCGCGATGGCCGGTCGGGCCGGGATCAAACTGACTCTCGAACAATTCGACCGGATCTCGCAGCAGGTCCAGGTCATCGCGAACATTCGTCCCTGCGGTGATTATGTGATGGAGGATTTCTATGATGCCGGGGGACTTCTCGCGTTGCTGACCCAGATCAAGGCGCATCTAAAGCTCGACTGCCTCACCGTCTCAGGGGAAAGCCTCGGCAAAAATCTCGAAGGAGCGACGGTCTACAACGACGATGTCATCCGACCCCTCGACCGCCCTGTTTCGAAAGCTGGCGGCACGTTTGTCCTTCGGGGAAATCTTGCCCCCGACGGAGCCGTCATCAAGCCGACTGCGGCGGAACCCCACCTTCTCGCCCATCGCGGCATTGCGGCCGTCTTTGCCGACTATGGAGATCTGAAAGCCCGCATTCATGATGAGTCGGTCGGTCTTACGGCGGATCATGTCATCGTGCTCCAGCACGCCGGTCCCATCGGGGCTCCCGGCATTCCGGAATGGGGCATGCTGCCGATTCCGAATTATCTTCTGAAGCAGGGCGTGCGTGACATGCTGCGCATCTCCGATGCCCGCATGAGCGGCACCAGCTATGGAGCCTGCGTCCTCCACGTCTCCCCCGAATCGGCCATCGGAGGCCCCCTCGCCCTCGTTCGCGACGGGGATATCATTGAGGTGAATGTCGAACAGCGCCGCCTCCATCTCGAGGTCTCCGATGAGGAACTCGCCGAGCGACGCGCCGAATGGAAACCTCGCGAGACCCGCTACCGTCGCGGTTATGCGCAGCTCTACGAAAAGGAGATCACCCAGGCACCGGAAGGATGTGATTTCCGCTTTCTCCATCAGGGTGCGGAGATTCCCGAACCCGATATTTACTGAGCAAAATTGGACTCGAACCTTCGAAAAGCTTCGCGTATTCTGTCACCGATGAAACCGCCCCGAGAGTCGACTTCCGATCCCGCCAGAGAGGTCCCGGAATCAAAATCGACCCTGTATGTCTTCTCCTCGGCCGCCCTTGCCGCACTCATTCTCGGGATGACCCTCTTCCTTCTGGTACGGGGTTTCCAATGGCGCACCGCCCTTGCCGATCTCCGTGCGGAACCGGGGATTGAAATCCTGAGCGTGGAGCGGGTCGGTTTTTTCAAGAAGCGGCTCCTCGGACTGCGGGACCCCCTCGCCCCCACCGCCGAGAGCATCTTACGGAAACGCAATATCGGGTCGAACTCGGCGGAAGTGGTCCTGACCGAATACCACTCCCTCAATACCCCCTACGCCGTCGAACGCGAGAAGAGTGAAGCGGCCCGCTTTGATGAACTGAAAAACTCCCTCATCGCCGCAGTCGGTGAGTTTGCCGCGACGACCACGGCAAAGCGTGAGCAGGACCTCGAAAAAATCACCCAGATGCTCTTCGAGGCCCGCTTTCCCGAGGCCATGAAAACGGTCGACCTGGAATGGAAAGAAGGAGCCTGGTGGGTGAAGGGAGAGCTCTACGCCCCCGAGCACAAGGTCTTTGTTAAGGAATCACCGACCTACATCGTTGAAGGCGAACTGAAGTTTGACAGGCTCGTCAATCTCACCGAAAGCCGCACTTCCTCGATTCGTCAGGATATCGAATCAACCGATCTTTTCACGGTCGATCTCGACGGGAACTTTGTGCACGTGGACCGGATGCGACGGCTCGTCTCTGATCTTGATCTGGTCTGCAGCAAATCCGGCCTTCCGGAGCCGGGATTCCAACTCGAGATTTTTGCGACCGATCCGGTCAGTATGGTCGATAAGATCTCTTCCCTGAAAGAAGGACTCACCCGCGCCGGAGGAATCCGCAAGGAACGCTTCCTCGCCGATCTCGCCCGGGAAAGCCCCGCCGGTGAGGCACCCAAAGCGTTCCTGAAACTGATTCCGGGCCCCGTCACGAGATGACCGCGCCAACCGCCCGCGTCCGCCGGGTCGAGGTTCTCGTCGGTCCACTCGTTACCTTTATTGCGGTTCTTAGCCTGCTGAGCGTCGCACGATTTTACGACAGGCTTCCCGTGCGTCCCCCGGAATGCGGATTCAAAAGCACCTTCGGAATTCCCTGTGTCAGTTGCGGAGGCACCCGATCCGCAAAGGCACTCTCCCGGGGACGGGTGGTTGAAGCGCTCTATTTCAACCCAGCTGTGGTTATTGGCAGTTTTGTTAGTTTCCTCTGGCTGCTTTTTGGATTGCGCCGTTTTTTCGCGGGTGCTGCACCACTGCCTGTTCCGGAGCAGAATCGAAGGATCTGGCGAGTTGCCCTTGTCACCCTGATCCTCCTGGCTCTCAACTGGGTTTACCTCATCCTCTTTCTAAAATGACATTACAGCTTCACGACCAGACCGTTGCCATCACCGGAGCCGCGAACGGCATCGGCCTCGCCATTGCCCGGGCCTTTCTTGAGGCGGGTGCCCGTGTCATCGCCATCGACCTCAACGCGGAAGCGCTTGCCCGATTTCAGTCCTCCGATCCGGATCGCATCGAGGTGATCTGTGCCAGTGTCGCCGATTTCTCCGCCCTGAAGGCCGGCCTCGCAGATCGCACGATCGATCACCTCGTCTGCGCAGCGGCGGTGGGCTCGGGGAAGATGGGATTTCCCTTCTGGAACCTCGATCCGGGTGATTGGAGTCGAGTCCTCGACATTACCCTGATGGGCACGGTCAACACCGTCCATGCGTGTGTCCCCGCCTTACTTGAAGATGACACCGCTCGAAAGTCAGTCCTTCTCCTCGCCTCCGTCGCCGGTCAGATCGGATCCCAGACCGATCCTCCCTACAGCGCCGCCAAGGCGGCAACGATAAATTTTGCGCAGTTGGCGGCAAAGGACTTTGCCCCCTACGGTATCCGCGTCAACGCGATGTCTCCGGGGATGGTAAAAACGGAACTCAACCGTGCCGTCTTTGAATCCTCAAAGGAAGCGAATACGACGACCTACGAAGCCTGGGCCGAAGAAAAGATCAAACGCGTTTCCCCGCTCGGCCGCTGGCAGGAGGTCGATGAGTTCGGAGCGATGGCCGTTTTTCTCGCGAGCGAACAGGGCCGGAATATCACCGGACAGACGATCAATATCGACGGCGGACAGGTGATGCACAGTTGAAGAGAACCCGCCAACCGTGTTAGTCTATCACGATGAAAACGCACGCATGGCTCACGGTCGCCCTTTTGACTCTCTGGATTACGCCGCTTTCCGCGAACGATGCGGCGATGAACGATGGTGCCTCCGGACCGGAGCCGCTCGGCTGGAGATCCGGTGAGGAAAGCATCATCCAGATGAAGTCCGAACATCTCGACATCCATTTCGGAACGAGGAAAACGACGGTCACGGTGCGCTTCACCTTTCTGAGCCACAAGAAGGGCGGCCCGGCCAAACAGAAACTCGGGTTTCCCAACTCCTCGCGCTCGGAGATGGATGGAGATATCAGCGGCCCCATTGATAATCTCGTCACCCGCGTCGATGGAAAAGTGGTCACCTCGGAACTAATCGAGGGTCGTTATCTTGAGATCACCAAACCGGATGGCTCAATCTTCTACGAAAAGACCGACGACCCCGCCGATCCCAACGGAAGCTCCGAGGGAGTTCGTAAGCACGCCTGGTATGTCATCGAAGTCGATTTCCCCGAGGGGAAGGAAGTCGTCGTCGAACGACAGTATGACTGCCCCAGCGGAGGCAATACCAACATGGAGGCCTTTTTTATCTACGAGACCCGCACCGGTGGCGCGTGGAAGGGTAAGATCGAGCAACTCACCGCCGAGGTGACCTTTGATGATTCGGTCAGGACCGATCTCGTCGCTTTTACGCCGAAAAACGGCTGGGTCTGGAGCGAGGATAAATCCAAGGCGACGCTGATTTGGAAAGACTTCGAACCGAAGAGCGATCAGGACAGGGACTACTTTGAAATCTCCACCCTCGATCTGAAACGGGTCGAGGAAATCACCAAAGAGAACCCGGATGATTTTCCGCCGGTTGAAGACTGGATCACCGGGTGGAAACAGCGAGAGGCAGAGCGTTGAGGTCCTGGGATTGACGGAGGGGTTGGCGGGGTGGTAGAAGGTGCGGATGAAGTGGTCTAAGTTTCTAATATTTAGTGGAGTGGCGGCTTTTATCCTTGTTGAGCTTTTGTTCCCTTCCATAACTGGTCCACAAAAACTACCCTTGGAACTTCAGGCAAAAAACACTGCCTTTAATTTAAACAAAGCCATCACTGCCTACCACACCGAATACCGCGACTATCCCATTCTTGATCCGGTGAATGATGTCGTAATCGATTCCGAACACGCCCTGATGGACATCCTTCTTGGATCCGATAAACAACGAGGTCAGGATGGAAGAAATCCTCGCGGCATCGCTTTTTATACTGACAAAGCCGCCAAGCCAATGGGCGGCGGTCGATTTCGAAAGGGTCTGACTTACAATGAAAAAGACGGCAGCGGTCAACTCTGGGACCCGTGGGGCAATTTCTACCGGGTTCGTTTTGATACCGACCGAAACGGGAAAGTCGAAAACCCCGAGAAACCCGGCACCTTCATCCCCGAAAGCATCCTCACCTGGTCCGCTGGTCCCGATGGCGATTTTGAGACGTGGGAGGACAATGTGAAGACGTGGTGAGGGCGCTAGGGTAACAGGACGCACAACGTGGCCGCGCGAGCCGCGCAGCCCTACCTCGGACGAGGGTAGCCGCGTTCGGCCCGAACGCGGATTGCGCGTGCTCCTCACCCGAGGCCACCCCTCACTTCTCCAGCGGATGCTGCTTCAAGAGCTCCTCGGGCTTGATGAACATCTGCATGTCCTTCGTCGCCTCGCGCACAGCCTTCACTTGTTCCGGCGTAATCACCGAGGCCTTGTTGCCCCAGGTGTTGCGCACGAAGGTGAGCACGGCGGCGATCTCCTCGTCCTTCAGGATCGCCTTGAAGGCCGTCATTGGAGGAACTCCCTTCGCGGGATCGAAGGTCGTGCCATTCACCTCAATCGGCCCCCAGAGTCCGTGCAGGGTCAACTTGATGAGCCGTTCCTCGTTCCCGCTCACCCAGGGGCTGTTCACCAGCGGCGGGTAAATGTTGAGCATTCCCAAACCGGTCGTTTGGTGGCAGGTGACACAATGGGCCTCACGATGAAAAACCTCGGAGCCTAGCCGATACACCTCAGCCTCGGCCTTGGAGAAATGCGCGGGCACCTTGACCTCGATTTTTTCCTCCTGCTGCACGATGGGGCTTGTCACCACATTCAGGACAGGATCGGCGACATCCCAGTGATGCTGCACCGTCTTCGCCGCGATGACCGCATGCGGCTCGGGCGAGTTCAGAACGAGGTCGAGAAGGGCCCTGTCGCGCACGTTGTGCTGCTGGTGCACCCAGAGCGCCTCGAGGAGATGGCGGGCGTCCTCCTTCTTTTTCGGATCGAACTTCGCGGCCCAATCCTTCGTTGCGGCGATCACCTCGTCGCTCTTGCGTTCGCTCAGTTCGACGCGGGTGCGATGACGCACACTCAAGGTAGGATGCTCAAGATTTTTCAGTAACGCCGCGACCGGCTCTCCGTCGATCGCAACAGGCTCCTGGAGAGGACGGCCCTCATAGGTCATGCGGAAGACACGGCCGTGTTTCTTGTCACGATTGGGGTCCCGGATGTTGTGCTGCATGTGTCCGATGATGACGTTCTGCCAGTCGGACACATAAAGGGCTCCGTCGGATCCGAAGATCGCGTCGGTGGGCCGGAAATTCTTGTCAGTGCTGTTGATCAGTTCCTCGGTCGGGGTTCCCCAGACCTCACCGAATTTGAACTCGCGCTCGGCGTCCTTGAACCCCTCGCGGTGCAGCGTGTACTGCTTGATCCCGAGGAAGCCGATCGTGTTGCAAACAAGGAAATTTCCCTGCATCTCATCGGGGAAATGGGTGCTCGAAACAATCTCGTCGGCAGTGACAGGGCGGACTTCCTTCACGAGGAGATCACGCATCTTGAAACCCTTGCCGTCGGGAATGACCTGAAAACTTTTCCCGCCTGTGCCGTCGTTGGCATAATGGTACCCCCACTCGTCAAAGCTTGTCCCATGCGGATTCGGCGAATTATTGGCGTGAAAGGCGATGGTGTAACGGCGCGGATCGAAGCGATACATGGCCGAGGCGGTCGACTCGAGTGAGGGCCCCCAGGGATGCTCGTGATTGTGCTGCATGAAAACCCCGCTCTGCCAGTAGATCCCTCCGTCGGGGCCGTAGATGAGGTTGTTCGCCGCGTGGTGGGTGTCGGCCGAATCGGTCCCCTGAAAAAGGACGTAGCGCACGTCAGCAACATCGTCTCCATCGGTGTCCTTCAGGAAAAGAATGTCGGGTTGTGAGGTCACGATGACTCCACCATTCCAGAACTCGAATCCGAGCGGACAATGCACGTTTGCAAAGATCGTGCTGCGATCGGCGACTCCGTCCTTGTTCTCGTCGTGGAGAATGACGAGCGAATCATCCATCGGCTTGAGCGGTTCCCACTTGGGGTAAGTCTTCCAGGCCGCGACCCAGAGCCGTCCCTTCGTGTCGACCTGCATCTGAACCGGATTGCCGATCTCGGGGAATTTCGTTTCGTCGGCAAAGACATTCACCTTGAAGCCCTTCGGCACCGTCATCTTCGTGATACTCTCTTCGGCGGTAAGATACTGAAGGGTCCCCTCCTTCTCCGCGCTCGAGCTTTTGCTGCCGCCGCCGACGTTTGAGATGACCGGAACAGGAGCCGGGACATTGCTGTCATCGACCTTGGCATCGCTCCCCTTGGCCCGGGCCCAGATTTTCGGATCGCGATTCGCGGTCATCACATCGAGCATGGCGAGCTCGTGCTGGAGAACCTCGGCGTTGCTCTGGTCGTTGACGAAGGTCAGGGTCGAGCGACCGCCCCAGATGTCATTGCCGTCGGTGGCGCGGTAGCGGTTGTGCCAGTGCCAGTTTTTGTCGAGGACAGCCTCGCGCACCGCCTCAAGTTCGGTCCCGGTCGCCTTCAGATCCTTCGCGCCCAGGGCCTCAGCGATAACCTTGCCGAGGTGCTTGTGCCCGAGGGCATTGAGGTGGACTCCGTTGATCGTGAGCGGCTCGGCGATCTCCTCGTAGAGTTTCAGAGTCGGTTCGTAGAGGTTCACGAAGGCCACCCCTTCATGACCCGCAATCTTCTGCATTGAAGCGGTGTAGAGGGCGAGACGCTTGTTGTTTTCGACTCCGTCGGGCAGATTCGGATCGTTCAGATTCTCGTGGGCGATGGGACTGAAGAGGACAAAGCGGGGGAAACTCTTCCCGTTCGGCTTGGTCCCGCGCAGGTCGCGTATCATGTCGGCAAGGCTCCTCTCGAAGTCCGGCAATCCTGCGGCTCCGGCGAAGGACTCGTTGTAGCCGAAGAAGGCGAAGATGACGTCGGCCTTCACGTGGCGCAGATAGTCGGGCATCTCGGTGAAGCCCTTCGAGCGCGGGTATTTGCCGGGGCGGTCGCCGGTGTGGCTGAGATTGCGGAAGACAAGGTCTTTGTCCGGATTCGCGATCTGCAGATGTGTCTCGGTCCAGCCGTCGTGCTGCATGCGGTCGGCGAGGCCGTTGCCGATCATCGCGACGACATCTCCTTTGGCGAAAGCAAAAGGCTCGGGATCCCGGTAACCCGCCGGAACCGGCTCGGGGAGAATGGGAACGGGCAGGGCCTTGCCATCGCGTCCGGCCATGGTGATCTCGGTCTTACCCTCAAAACTGAAAGTGATCGAACCATCGGGTCCGGGATTGTTCTCGCGGATAAAGACGGCTTTCCGGTCGGCATCAAGGAGTTCGAGAGTGAAGCCTTTGAGACGATCGTGGAGTCCGGCACGATTCCAGATTTGGATGGAATCGATCTTCTGAGCCGAACCAAGATCGAGTTCCCACCACGGGGCCTTGTCGCTTCCTTCCGCCGTGTGCGTCTGCCCCTTTTTGTTGAAGTCGCCGTCCTTATTCCCGTCAATGGCCCGCTCCGGTGTGCCGCCCGCCCCGACCGAGGATTGAGTCGCCTTGCCGGATGGTGCGATGTTTTTGCCGCCACTCATCACCTCGACCTCGGCAAGGGTGAGGACACGCTTGTCTCCGCTCAGGGAAATGCGGACAAAACGAGCGGAGGGTTGGTCCGCTGCGTGGGAAACGACAACCAGGAAGACAAAACAAAGGGGAACAAGTAATCTCGGGATCATAGGAAAGGCGGGAGATTCCCACAGTCCCCTCCCCCTTGGCAAGCCCCTGATGGCGTATTTGGATCGCCGCCCCCCGTATCCTGCAATGCATCATGGGCATTTCCTCCGGATGCATCCCCTTTGTGGCTTCGTGGCTTTGTGTGAGAATTCCAATTGAATTGACCTGACCAGGTCGATCCGCCGCTTGTTTCCAACCCAAAAGACGGCTAGATTCGCCCCTTTTCCTTTCCCTTCGACGCCCCAGTAATGCCGAAAGTCTTTCTCAGAACCTTTGGATGTCAGATGAATGAGCGCGACTCCGAGCAGGTCGCCCAGATGTTCGTCGAGCGCGGCTTTACGGTCACGCCCCAGCCCGATGACGCCGATGTCGTGCTCATGAACACCTGCTCGGTCCGCGATCAGGCCGAGCAAAAGGCCCTGGGAAATATGCGCCACCTCGGAAAACACCGCCGGAACAACCCGAACATGGTTTTCGGCATGATGGGTTGCATGGCCCAGAGCCGCGGTGATCAACTCCTCGAGGAAGTCCCCCACCTCGACCTCGTCGCGGGAACACAGAAATATCATCGCGTCGTCGATCACTGTGTCAGCCTGATGAAGGCGAAGGAGGAAGCGCAGATGGACAATCTCCGGCTCCCCATCGTTGACATCGACGAAGAGGAAGCCTCCCAGAATACGATCCGTGATCACATTGCGAAAGAGCACGGAGTGACCGAATTTGTCAGCATCATGCAGGGCTGCAACATGAAGTGCACCTTCTGCATCGTGCCCTTCACCCGCGGCCCGGAACGCGCCAGACCCATTTCTGAAATCGTCGACGAATGCAAACGACTCGCCGACAAGGGAGTTCGCGAAGTGACCCTGCTCGGTCAGATCGTGAATCTCTATGGTCGCCATGAGTTCCCCAAAGTGGACGGCAAAAGCCCCTTCGTTCAGCTCCTCGAAGCAGTCCACGAGATCGAGGATATCAAGCGGATCCGTTTCACCTCGCCCCACCCGATCGGATACAAGGAGGATGTCATCGACGCCTTCACCTATCTTCCGAAACTCGTCGATCACGTCCATTTCCCGATGCAGTCGGGTTCGGATCGCATCTTGAAACTGATGCACCGCCCCTACAAGGCGCAGCGCTTCATCGAAATCTGCGAGAAAATGAAGGAGGCCCGCCCCGGCATCGCAATTTCAACGGACATCATTGTCGGCTTCCCCGGAGAAACCGAGGAGGACTACCTCGAAACGAAAAAGGCGGTCGAATACCTTCAGTTTGATCAGGCTTACGTCTTCCGCTACTCACAGCGCAAAGATACCCCGGCAGCGGAGATGGAGGGCCAGCTGCCCGAGCGGGTCAAGGAGGAGCGAAATCAGGATCTCCTCGCCCTCGTCGACTCGATCGTCGAGCGCAAAAATCACGAGCACGTCGGCCGGACGGTCGAAGTCCTCTGTGAAGGACCGAGCCGCTACAACAAGGATCGTCTCACCGGGCGGACCCGGACCAATCGCATCGTTATTTTCGACGGGGACGCCGACCGCATGTCCGGCCAACTCTTTGATGTTCGCATCGACGAATGCTCGGGCTTCACCCTCTACGGTGACCCCGTCCTGGACCCGTCAGTGGGGGCGCCTTCGGTCTTGCATTCGGCGGAATCAATCCGAGTCTGAGCGACGTTTTTTCATGCAGGCTATTTATAATTTGCTCTACGAGCCCGGTATCCCGCTTAAGGTGATGGGCATGCTCATCGGAGTGTGGTTGATCGCCAGCCACGCGGTGGCCCTGATCAAGGCGGACCTGGTCAAACCCTGGCTGAAGGGATTCCCCCGGAATGAAAAAATCGGGACGATTCTCGTTATCATCGCCTTCGCCTGGTCCTTCATCATCTGGTCCTGCATGGATCTCGGTGAGTTTTTCAAGATCGAAAGGCCGGTGCAACTGATCCTCGTTGCCGGATGTGTCGGGGTGATCGTGTATGTGAAAGAATTCCTCGCGGTTCGCGCCCTTGGTTTCCTGATGATTCTGGCCGCCGCACCTATTCTCGATTCCGCCTTTCTCAAAGAGCCTCAGACGAGACTGCTCATCGTCGTCATCGCCTATGCCATCGCCGTGAAGGGCATGTTCTGGGTGGGGATGCCCTATTTGATGCGCGATCAAATCAATTGGGTTCTCGCCAAAGGAAACCGCTACAAAGGTGGCGCAATCGCCGGAATCATTTACGGCCTGCTTGTGCTTGTTTGTGCGATCATCTGGTGGTAAAACGCCTCTCACTCCCGGGCTGGGTCGATCCGGGTATTCCCCGGGCCTACCCATGAATCGCCGCCATTTTCTCTACCAGGCTTCCGCCCTCGCCTTTGCGAAAGATCTGGTTTCCGCCTCGGGCAAGAATGCCAGCCGCATCGGCCTCTGCACCTTCTCCTGTCACCAGCATTGGAAGGCGGTTGAGTCCGGACAGGAGAAAGTAAAGTACACCGATACCTCAGGATTCTATCGTTATTCCCGAGATCTCGGTTCGGAAGGAGTCCAGACATCGTTACGCGGCACGCCGGTAAAAGAGTTTCGCAAGCTCATGGAGGAGACCGGAGGTTACTACGAGGGGGACCTACGCCTGCCAAAATCCAAAAGCGACCTGAATGGATTTGAAGCGGAAGTCACCCGCACCCGGGAAGCCGGGGCCACCGTGGCACGGGCTGTCTTAACCGGCGGGCGACGGTATGAAATCTTCAAGACACTGGAAGATTTTCAAGCCTTTCAAAAGCAGGCGGTCTTGTCCCTCGCCCTGGCCGAGCCCATTCTCTGCAGACATCAACTCAAGCTGGCCCTTGAAAACCACAAGGATCAAACCACGACCGAGCTCGTCGATCTGATCACGTCGATCAGCAGTGAATGGATCGGCGTCCTCGTTGATACGGGCAACAACATCGCCCTGCTCGAGGAACCGCATTCTGTGGTTGAATCTCTCGCCCCATACGCGCTCAGCGTGCATCTCAAAGACATGGCAGTAGCAGCCACCGACGATGGATTCCACCTTAGTGAAGTGCCTCTCGGGACCGGAGCACTGGACCTCAGTCGCATCATCAACGTCCTCGCCAGGGCGAATCCATCCCTTGTTTTCAACCTGGAGATGGCAACACGCGATCCCCTCCTCGTCCCCTGCCTGAGAGAGGACTATTTCGCCACATTTCCCGGACAAAAAGCCGAACGGCTCGGTAAAATGATGCAATGGATAAAGGAGAACCCGCCACGACGGGATTGCCCCCGGATTTCCAATAAACCTCTTTCGCTTGTTATCGCGGAGGAAGAGGAAAACAATCTCCACAGTCTCCAATGGATGAGGGAAAATATTCACGCCTGACCACCAGCGTTGTCGATCTCCCCTTCAACCGTCACCTCGGGCTCCTCGTCTGCCGGGACGGAAGCGGGCTCGTCGAGTTACCGGCCGGACCACAATATCTCAACCATATCGGAACCGTTCACGCCGGAGCACTTCTTGCCCTAGCCGAAGCCGCCAGCGGTGAGTTTCTACTGAATCTCCCCGGCTTGCGATCAGATCTCTTCCCTGTGGTGCGACGGCTTGAGTCAAAATTCCGCAAGCCGGCCAGTGGGCGCGTTGTCGCGAGGGCGTCAGTCGGCGAAGATGAAATCGCCCGCCTTGATTCTACTCTCGCTTCGAAGGGCCGTTCGCTCGTTTCGATTGGAATCGAACTGCACGACGAAAGCGGGACCCACGTCATGAGTGCCACGGTGGATTGGTATCTTCAAAAGATCGATCCGCCCGCTTGTGTGATCCGACTCGCCACTGAAGCCGACATCCCGGCGATTGAGGAACTGATCCCGGTGTCGGTCCATCACCTGCAGGCGGCACACTACACGGCCGCGCAGCGCGAGGCCGCGCTCGGTCCGGTTTTCGGGGTCGACCGGACCCTCATCGGTGACGGCACCTATTTTGTGGCCGAAGAGGAAGGCCGTCTTGCCGGTTGTGGCGGATGGAGCCGGCGGCGGGCTGTTTTTGGAGGCGATCTTGATCGGAAGGAAGACGATGATGTTCTTGATCCCGGAACCGAGCCGGCGAGAATTCGGGCCTTTTTTGTCCATCCTGACTTCGCCAGACGGGGCCTGGGGAGCCGGATTCTTCGCGCCTCGGAGGAGGCGATTCAAGCTGAAGGATTCCGTCGAATTGTGATGGTGGCGACACTTGCCGGGGAACCACTGTATGCCCGCCACGGCTACAAGGTGGAAGAGCGGTTTGAGATCACCCTTGAGAATGGCCTCTCGCTTCCTGCGTTGCGAATGGGTAAATCGTTGACGGATTAACCGCGTAAATTCCGGGATTTCCCTTTGCTCTCGCGGGATCCTTCGCGACAATTCCGACGTCATGTCCACCCCCTTTATTCACGACGATTTCATGCTGCAATCGACTGCGGCACGCGAGCTCTACCACCATTTTGCAAAGGACGAGCCCATCCTCGATTTCCACAACCACCTTCCGCCCGACCAGATCGCGGCCGACCGGGTCTTTGAAAACCTCTACGACATCTGGCTGGCGGGCGACCACTATAAGTGGCGAGGAATGCGCGCCAACGGCATCCCCGAGGATCGCATCACCGGCTCCGCCTCGCCGCGGGATAAATTCAACGCCTGGGCCGAGACCGTGCCCCATTGTCTTCGCAACGCGCTCTACCACTGGACCCATCTCGAGCTGGCCCGCTACTTCGACTTTCACGGCCTTTTCTCCACCAAAACCGCCGACTCCGTCTGGGAAAAAGGACTCGAGACTCTCGCCAAACCCTCCCATTCCTGCCGGGGGCTCCTTGTCCAAAGCAAGGTGCGCGCTCTCTGCACGACCGATGACCCGACCGACTCACTCGAGCACCATCAGGCCATCGCCGCCGATCCTGACTTCGACGTACGCGTCTACCCGACCTTCCGGCCCGACCGCGCCCTCTGGGTAAACGAGGCGGAGACCTTCAACACCTACGCCGACCGGCTCGCCGAAGTCAGCGGGATCGATTGCGCGAGCCTAGCCGGTTTTCAGGACGCTCTCCGCTCGCGGCACGACTTCTTCCATTCAATCGGTGGACGCCTCTCCGACCACGGACTGCACCACGTCTTCGATGCCGATTGCACGAAGGAGCAGGCCACCGCGATCTTCGACAAGGTGCGTCGAGGACAATCCGCCGACGCGGCTGAGGCCGAGGCCTTCGGGGCCTATCTGATGCTCTACTTCGGAGAATTGAACGCCGCGCGCGGCTGGACCATGCAGCTCCACATCGGGGCCGAGCGGAACAACAGCCAGCGCCTCTTCGAGAAACTCGGCCGCGACATCGGCTGCGACTCGATGGCGGATGTGAACCACGCCTTCGCGGTGCGTCGCTACCTCAATACCCTCGATCAGCGAGGACATCTTCCGAAGGTGATGCTTTACAACCTCAACCCGAAGGACAACTACGCCCTCGCCACGATGCTCGGGAATTTCCTCGAAGCGAAGCCCGGCGATCCGCCCTGCCGCCTCCAACTTGGCACGGCCTGGTGGTTCATGGACACGAAGGAAGGTATGGAGTGGCAGATCAACGCCTTTTCAAACACGAGCCTGCTCTCGCGTTTCAACGGCATGTTGACCGACTCGCGCAGTTTCCTTTCTTTCACACGTCACGAGTACTTCCGACGCATCCTCTGTAATATGATCGGTACGGACATCGAAAACGGAGAGATTCCCCGGGATATGGAACTGGTCGGCGACATGGTTCGGCGCATCTGCTTCCGGAATCCGGTTGAGTTCTTCGGATTGGAGATGCCCTGAGAGTGATCCACCCGTTTTTCATCGATAAATCGGGTGAAAATCCACCGGGCCTGCCCTAGTGGTTACCGAGTCTATTTTCCCACTGCGATGCCCGACGCCTCTCCTGCCATGTTCGACAGTCACATGCACACGCCCCTCTGCAAACATGCGGAAGGTCATCCTGTCGAATACATGAATGAGGGTGTCGCGCAAGGTCTCGCCGGCATTATCATGACCTGTCACAGCCCCATGCCAAACGGCTTTTCCAGCCGGGTCCGCATGTCGCCCGATCAGTTCAACGAATACCTCTCCATCGTTCAGGCGGCGGCTGACGAAGCTCCGGATGGGTTCGAGGTGCTGCTTGGTCTGGAGAGCGATTTCTTTCCCGGGATGGAGCCCTGGCTGCGCGAACTACATGCAAAGGCGGAGTTTCATTACATCCTCGGGTCCGTTCACTGGCATATTGCGGAGTACATGGACGCCTTCTGGCACGGTGATACTCTCGCTTTTCAGAAGCAATATTTTGAGCACCTAGCCGAATCCGCCGAGACCGGTCTATTCGACAGCCTTGCCCATCCCGACCTCGTGAAAAACGCGAGTCCCGCCGATTGGGACTTTGATCGAATTCGCCCGTTCATCGAAAAATCCCTCGATCGAATCGCGCAAACCGGAGTGGCGATGGAAATCAATACCTCGGGGCTAAACAAGTCCTACCCCGAGATGAATCCGGGACCGGAGATGCTGGCCCTGATGGCCGAACGACGTATTCCGGTGGTGATTGGTTCGGACTCCCACACACCCTCGCGGGTTGCCGACCAGTTTACCGTGGCACTGGACCACCTCTCCTCTGCGGGCTACGACTCCGTCAGTCTTTTCAGAGAGCGGAAGCGGATCGATCTCCCGATCAGGCAGGCCAGGGCGTCGCTGAGGGCATCTGTCAGCCTATAGTCCGCTTTCGATATCGCCGATCTCCTTCGCGATCCCGGTCATCACCTGCACTTCGTGGCGGTATCCCTGCTCGTTATTCTGAAGGTAGAATTCATCCCTGCGGATCCGACACTCCTCGAGCTTGATTCTCAGCTCATCAATCGAGGAAACAGCAGGCTTCTCAGGCTCAACTTCAGGAAGCGCTTCCGGTTGCGGCAGTTCGAGGGGTTCCTCCATATCAACCGGGGCGGGAGTTTTCTCGATGGCTTGCGATGACAGTTCGACCTTTTGCACTGAAGACTCCTGAACCGAACGCTCGGATTTCGCCAGTGAACCACCCGGTTCCTTTGCCTTCATCAGCTTGCCCGCTTCAACATAAAGACGGTTTACCGGCGGTTCAAAGATCGGTGCCGCCACATAGGCCAGACGGAGCACCGATAAGGAAAAAATAACGGCAGCCGAAAGCTTCAAGAGACGAATCATCCGGTCCGATTTACGGAACTGGTCGGAAAACAGCCCCGAGGTCGAATCGGCCTCGGATTGAGCTTCAACAGGCTCGTCCACCAGTTCGAAGATTGACTCACACTCGCAAAGGATGAGGTCCTCCATGCAGAGCCAGTTGTAAAAATTGTGGAGTCCGGTGGATGTAAAGCCCCCGGGTTTCAGCTCATAGACTTCCTTGGAAACATCCCGGAAAGAGCGCCGTCCATCGAGGCGGGAGAGCATTTCGAACTGCCACTGGCTCAACGAATATCGCTGCGACCGCTCCTTGCGCTCAGCAACGATACGATTTGGCTCGTGAATGAATCGCAGTTCATCCCGCAGGCGAAAACGAAGAGGGAAAATCTCAACAAGACTTCCTGGCAGCGGCGTGTTCAAGGTTTGCAGATTGTTAATATTACAAAAATTATAATATTAGTTTGCAATTAGTCCACTAAAAAACCCACACTTCCCAGAAAATCCCCGATTAGGCCTCCCGCCTCGCCAGAATTGAAAGCAGGGGCTTGATCGCTGATCGTTCCAGCATCGGAAGTGCTGAGATCAATCGCGCGATTTTTCCGACCACAAGCGGGGCGGCATAGCTGCTGCCGGTCTCCAGTTTCGTTGCTCCATTCAGCCACGGTACTTCGACCCGCTCGCCTGCAGCAAGGAAAGAGACCAGCCGGCCTGGCTGAAAATAAAGATCCCCGGGAGGGCAATCGATTCCCCGAACGCTGATGACACTGGGAAAGTAGGCGGGCCATTCACGAATCCCGACATCAATATTGCTGCACGCGGCCACCACCTGAACCCCTTCCAGATAAGCCCGGTCGACCCATTCCTTGTACTCCATCACATACCGGGGCAAGCCGCGGCAACCAAAACTGCAATTGATGATCTGATACCCCCGGGAAATGGCCTGATTGACGCATTCGGCAATCACAAAACTCCGGGCCTGGTTGCTGGTGTCGAGAGCGCGAAAACTGCCCAGGGTCACGCCCGGCGCTTCCCGGAGAACGAGACTTGCCACCGCAGTGCCGTGTCCGTAGACATCGACTCCCTTGCCATCCGCGATATGAAGATTGGTTCCATCGCAGGACACGGTCACATCGTCCTCAAGCTTAACTCCGCCCAAGGCGGGATGACGAACATCAATACCGGAGTCGATAATGGCGACCTTCACCCCCCTGCCATCTCCTTCGAGAAGCGCCTTCCGGGCGATCTCCAGATCAGGCCATCGTTGTGTTACATCACACCCCATCGCTGAATCCGAGTGCCGAGGAGAATAATGACTCGTTGATGAGACGTTCAATCAAGTTGGCAACCCGGGTCATCGTCTCGACATCTCCGGAACTGAAACCCTCCTTTGATCGAGCGGCTTCCTCCAGCTGCACACACGAGATCACCCCCCGGAGGCCGAATCCAAAGTAGAAAGGGACGGCTATCATCGCCGTGGTGTGCTTGGAAATTTTCCGGTCCAGAGTGTCGTCGTGGCCGTCACTTGCCTGAATGTTGTTTTCGCAATAGGGCTGCTGCTGGGAGTAAACCATGGAAATGATCCCCTGCCCCACCGGTTGCCTGAATCCGATCAGACCGGCGGCGTCCTCACCTGAGTTGTAAGAGGCCACCAGTTCGTCAGTTTTCAGATCAATCAACCACACGGTGCCCTCGCAACCGCCCGCGCGGACGAACGCGTCTCGAAGGAGGGAGATCGCGTTGGGGTCAATCAGGGAGATCAACTGGTCCGGAGCCGAGGACTCGATCCAGGTATCGAGGTGCTTTTCAAGCGCGTAGGCAGCATCGGTCAAACCGGAAAACCTCAGCAACTTGGTGTGAACGCCCGACATTCTAGGATTGAGCCTGCAGTGTCTCTACAAGTTCGTGGAGCGCCCTTTCGTTTTCGAGGATACTCGGAAGGAGCGCCTCGCGCTCGGCAACCCCCAGTTTTCCGGCGACAAACAGGTGAATCTTCTCAATCTGGTCGTCGCTCAGGGGAGTTGACGAGTGACCCGAGACTTCCGGGCCCAGAATTTCAAGGAACTGGGAAAGGATGGCGATTTCGTTGTTCATAGTGCTTGGCGGGGAATTCGTTTCATGCATGGGAGAGGGACGCATCGTGAAACTCGATTATGCAACATTTACGAAAGAAATCCGTCAGTTTTTGATTTTCGCTCCCTTCCCCTCTCAAGAAAAGCAGTAAAATTCCAATAATCCCGGTTTCTCAAACTCAGCCGGTCATCAACCGCTCCCACGAGTTTTGTTTTAGAGGCCGCCAAATGCAAAACGGCCCGGCACTTCGACTTTCGTCATCTGCACCGGGCCGCCCCGTTCCGCACAAAAATTCAACTTTCCCCTAGTGTTGTCCCGTCCCCTTTTTTCGTGACATGAGCCATTCCAACCCAGACCGATACAACCACCTAACCTCAACGCGAATCCTAACACTACGACTGAAAGTCGCAAATAAATTTTGCAAAATGTTAAAATGCTGACTCGAATTTTTAAAAATAACAATCGATCCTAGAATCTGCCGGACCAGCCAAAGCCGACATTCGGAATATGGCGTCTCATTCGGAAGGAAAAATTCCCTCGACATCACCGAACATTACTTCATTATAAGCTCATATTTATCATTTCTGAGAATTGAATTCTCAGAAATGCCCGACCCCGGGCAACTCTTTAAACTTTTACGATCGAAATCATGCGGCTGAAATCTCTCGAGATTCACGGATTCAAGTCTTTTGCGGACAAAACCAAGCTTGTGTTTCACGAAGGAGTGACCGGAATCGTCGGCCCGAACGGTTGTGGAAAATCGAACATTGTCGATTCAATGAGGTGGGTATTGGGCGAAACCTCCGCCAAAGCGCTTCGCGGCGGCGAAATGGCCGACGTTATTTTCAACGGCACGGACCGCCGCTCCCCTCTCGGGATGGCGGAGGTCATTCTCACTCTCTCCGGCTGCAGTGGAATCCTCGATACCGAGTTCGATGAAGTCTCTCTCGGTCGACGGGTCTTCCGCGACGGGAAGAGTGAGTACCTGATCAACAAGCAACCGGTCAGGCTAAAGGACATCCACAATCTGTTGATGGATACGGGCATCGGCCGGACCAGCTACTCCATCATGGAGCAGGGAAAGATCGACATGCTGCTGAGTTCAAAACCGGAAGACCGGAGAGCGGTCTTTGAAGAAGCGGCGGGAATCACCAAGTATAAAACCCAGAAGAAGGAAGCGCTGCGAAAACTCGACTACACCGAGGCGAATCTTGTCCGGATTCGCGACGTCATTGCCGAAAACGAACGCCAGATTCGCTCGCTATCGCGCCAGGCCTCCAAAGCCAAACGCTACCAATCACTATTCGAGGACGTTCGCACACTCGAACTTCACCTCTCCCACAAGAAATGGCGTGAACTCCGCGCCGAAAAATCCGAACTGACCACATCAATACGGAATCTCCTCCTCCGGCAGGATGAGTTGGAGGATGCCATTGAAAAGCGGCAGGCGGAGATGGCATCAGCCAGGGTCGAGTATCAGGAAATTGAAGCCCGACTCTCCGAATTGCAGGCCGAGCTTGCGCGACTTGAGAACGAGATCAGCGGAGCCGGCAATCGAATCGAATTCAACGGAGAGAAGACCCATGAATTGTCGGTATTGATCCGAAAAAACGAGGAGGAAATCCTTCAAGCCAGTGAAAAGCGGCTGCGGCAGGAGTCCGACATCGAAAACGCCAATCGCCAGCTTGAGGAGGTCAACCAGAAGATTTCGGGGAGACAGAGCCGCGTCGAAGAACTGGAACTGGAAACCAGGACGGCCCGGGGTCGACGGGATGAACTCACCCTAAAACTTCGCCAGATCGAGGAAGGTCGCAGCAAATTGAAAAGCCGCATTGCGAGCCTGGACGCGACGATCAACACAAACGAGCGTCAGTCGGAATCCGATCTGCAACGTTCGACCCAGTTGTCCAATGAAATCACCCGGTTAAAGGGGGACGAAGATCTGCGACAGATCGATGCGGCAGAATTCAAGGACAGGATTGCCGGTCATCAAACCGCCATTGAAACATTTGAAGAAAGCCTCGTCGAACTGGAACAGAACTACCACCGGGCGAGACGGTCGGCCTCGGACATTCAGGAGAATCTCTCGTCCCTGCACAAACTTCGAGCCGAGAAGCGTTCACGTCTTGAGGTGCTGGAGCAGCTCATTGCCGATGGTGAGGGATTTGAAAAGGGAACTCAGGCGGTCCTCAAGGGACTCGATAGTCCTGCCGAGTTTGCGGCACATATCCGAAAGCCACTGGCCTCCTATATCGAAGTGGACTCCCTCTATTCGGAAGCCATTGAGGCCGCGCTTGGAAGGCGGCTTCAGGCGGTCATCGTCTCGGATGTCGAAATCGCCGAGAAAGTCCTGACCTCGCTGCGCGAGGGAAAAATCGGCCATGCCTCGATTATTGCCGAATCCCATCTTTCCACTTCGCTGAATTCATCGCGTGGCCAGGCTCCCCTGGGATCGATCGGCTGGGCCATCTCAAAAGTGCGCTGCCGCCCCGAAGTCGAGCCACTCCTGGACAGGCTCCTCTCCAATGTGCTGCTGGTTGAGGATCTCCACACCGCACTTCGCCTGCGGGAGGAAGAACCGGCCGCTGCCATCGCGACGCTCACCGGCGAATTCATCACCGCCGAAGGGATCATCCACGGCGGCAAATCCGGAGGAGAGTCGGTTTCGATCCTCAGGATGCAAACCGAGATCCGCGAACTCAGGACCCTGACAGATACCCTCGACGAGGAGGTAAACCAGCGTCAGGTTCGTCGCGATGAGCTCAATCACCGGGTTGATCAGTTGGAGGAAGGACTTCAAAACGCCCGCGAACGATTGCAACAGAAGCGGGTCGCGTCTTCCACATTGGAAGGCAAACTCGCCCTGATCGAACGTGATCTCAACCAGTTGCACAATCGCCTCGAAAGCCTCCACTGGGAGCAGAAGGAGGTCGACGAGCGCACGGCAAAAATCATCGGTGAACTGGAAGCCAACCGTTCGGAGCGCGCCGCCGCTCTGCTCGGGGTAGAGAATTTCGATGAAGAAACTGCTCAAACCGGGGCCGCGCTCGACTCAGCGCGGATTGCGGAGGAGGAGTTGACGGAACGCGCCACCGAAGCCCGAACCTGTCTCGCCGTGGAACAGGGAACCCTGCGGAATCTGGAGGAGCAGCGTGAGCCCATGCTGGCCCGATTAAACGAACTCCTCGAGCTGATCTCCCGGCGCGAGGCTGAGATCATCACCTATCGCGAGCGGATTGAAAGCTCTGCCGTCGAAACCTCCCTCCTCCAGGAAAAAATTCAGAACTGGCAGGTGGAGGCAACTGCCGCCCGCGAGGAACGTGACAGGATTCAGACGGACCGCAACGGATACTCCTCCCGCATTCAGGAGGGCGAGGAGGAACTCACTAAAAAGCGTCGTGAAGTTCAGACCGTTGCCTCGCAACGCGGCAAGGAGGAAGTGAAGATCGCCCAGTTCGATATTAATCTGGAAAACATCGAACGCACCTGCCGCGACCGTTACCGGACTGAACTCGAGTTCTTCGAACCGGACAGCCACGCCCTCCTCCTCGCTGTCGAAGAGCGCAGGAAAAACGGAGCCGCCCGCTTGAGCAGCTTTGCCGATTTCGAAGAAGGAGGCTCTGAAGTGACCTCTCCGTCAGAAGAGATTGAGAATGATTCCTCCGGCGGGTCAACCTCTGCAGAGACAGAAACGGAAGAGACCTCCCTTGCCGATCCCTCCGAGCCGGACTGGGATTTTATCGAAGACGTTGTCTCTCACCTCCGCGCCAAACTCGACTCAATGGGCCCGGTCAATATTGATGCCATTGAGGAGTTTGATGAGCTCGAAGAACATTACAAATTCAATGTCCAGCAACTGGAGGACCTCGATAACTCGAAAGAGGAACTACTGCGGATGATTGCCCGTATCAACCGGGACACGAGAAAAATGTTCTCGGAGACCTTTGAAAAAATTCGCAAGAACTTCCGGGATATGTTCAGGGAACTCTTCGGAGACAAGGCCAAGGCTGATCTCGTGCTGCTGGACGACAGCGATCCGCTCGAGTGCGGGATCGACATCATTGCGAAACCTCCGGGCAAGAAGTTGCAGACGATCAGTCTTCTCTCGGGTGGAGAACGGTCGATGACCGCCGTGGCTCTTCTTTTCGGCATCTACATGGTAAAACCGTCTCCCTTCTGTGTTCTCGACGAACTCGACGCACCGCTCGACGAAGCCAACATCACCCGATTTATCAAGGTCCTCGACCGCTTCATTGGCGGAAGCCAGTTCGTCATTGTGACTCACAGCAAACGCACCATGTCCCGGGCGGACGTGATGTACGGGGTTTCGATGGAAGAGTTCGGTGTCTCGAAAACCGTGGGCGTCACCTTCTCGAAGGCAAACGAAGCGAAGGGAATGAAACAGGCCGCGATCGGGGGCTGAGCAGGAGCATTTTCAGTTTCATCACCGGCGAAAAACCGGTTGAGCTTTCCCCACTTCCTACCCAACTTGCCGCCAGTTAATGCGCGCCCTCTTCCTGACACTTCTTTTGGGACTGCTTGCCCCGGCCACCCCGGTCAGGTCGGCGCCGGTTTCCGAATTGAAGGAAGCCCCAGGAATTAAACGGATCCAACTCGTCACGGATGTCGACATGATCACTCCCGGCGAAGCGTTCACCGTGGCGCTGGTGATTGAACCCCTGCCCGGTTACCACACTTATTGGAAGGGTCCCGGCATCGTGGGTGTGGCCACCAGCTTCGAATGGACTCTCCCCGAGGGCTTCACCGCAGGCGAAGTCATTTGGCCCGCTCCGGGCAAAGTCGACATGGCCGGAATCACCGCTTACGGATACAAATCCCCGGTCATGCTGTTGACCGAGATTCAACCGCCGGGAACCATCGACGAAACAACGGCCACCCTCCGCCTAAAATCAGCGTGGATGGCCTGTGCCACGTCATGCAATCCAGGGGTGGCGGATTTCTCACTCTCGCTTCCTGTGAACCCGGCCAAAATCGCTCCGCCGAAGGACCCCCGTGTGTCCGCTGATTTTGAATCCATCCGGAACAAGGTCCCCGCACCCGCTCCCGACACCTGGACGGTAACCGCGAGTCTTCCCGGGAAAGGATTGATCCATTTGGACCTCACTATACCCGGACTTCAATCCGGATCGATTGAGGGAATTTATTTTTTCTGCCACGATATGCAGGTCGATTCTGATGCCGCACAACAGGTCCTCGTTACTGATCCAGCCGCAGGCCGGCTGCGGCTAACGCTTGTCAGACCCGAGTTCGCTCCAGCCTCCCCGGACGCTATCTCAGGGGTAATCTACTGCCCCGGCGGATGGCCGGGAACCAATTCTCCCTATGTCGAAATTTCAACTCTCTGGCCCCGGGGAACTTTTAAACATGAGCAACCCTGAACCACTTCTTGAAGGCGAGCGATGCGACTCGGCCTGGTGTGAAATTCGCCGCTCCGGCATCCATGGCCGCGGTCTCTTCGCAACCAGGGATATTCCCAAAGGAACCTGCATCATTGAATATATCGGGGAAAAACTCGGAAAAGAGGAATCCAACCGGCGCGGATGGGAGCGCATCGATTTCGCCAAAAAGACAGGCGATGCCGCCGTCTACATTTTCACCCTGAACGACGATTTCGATATCGACGGGAATGTTCCCTGGAATGCCGCACGTCTCATCAATCACAGCTGCGCCCCCAACTGCGAAGCCTACATCGATAACGACGCGATCTGGATCGGCGCTCTTCGCAAAATCAAAAAGGGGGAGGAACTGTACTACAATTACGGCTTCGACCTGGAAAGCTACGAAGATCACCCCTGCCTTTGCGGCAGCAAGAAGTGCGTCGGCTATATCGCGGGCGAGGAGTTTTGGCCAAAGCTGAAAAAGAAGCTCGCCGCAAAAACCAAAACCTCAAAAGCCCGGTCACGAAAATCGTGAGGTCAATCCAGCGCTCAAGGAACTCTCAGGCTCTGGCCGACCCGGATACTGTCTCCCTTGAGACCGTTCAGTCGTTTCAGCTCCGCCACTGAAGTGCCGTATCGACTGGATAAAGAAAACAGAGTGTCTCCTGATTTTACCTTGTGATAAGTCGGGTTCGAGGAAGGCGCCGGGGGTGCGGGCGGTGATGATGGCACCGATGTCGTAACGATTGAGTCAACCGGTGCAGAATTACCCGGCGCAGACTCACCCGCCGGCCCCACAAAGTTTCCGGAATTACGGGCTGCCGAAGCCTCTGCGTAGGTGGGGTATGAGTTGGAACCGCTTGTCCCGCTCTCTGTCGTGCTCGTCGAGGCCAGTTGCGTCGAAGATTCAGCTGACTGCGTTGCCGACCGGTCGCGTCCCGACGCATTGCTCTTAACCCAGTCTTTCCGGTAGGCCCCGCTCTCATCAAAGGGGTAGTCCTTTTTCTCCAGCCCATGGCCGGCAGGTGTCTTCAACTTTGTGGAATCGTAGCTGACATCCTTATAGGTCCCGCTTGTCGTTTTGCACTGAGTCAGAAAGAGAGGCGAGAGGACTCCACAAATCAGACAGGAAAGAGCACGAAAAAGTTGGATCCGGGTCATGGGAGAGATAACTGATGTTCTCCGAACGATTCAAAGGAACGGTCCGGTAGAGCTAACTTCCCTTAAAATACTGAAGAAATCTAAAAAATAAAGTAATCTTAACTATTACTCGACAGGACCTTCAGGCGCATTGCCTGCCTCGATCTCTGCAATCATCTTCTTTGCCCTCATTCCCGGATCCGAGGTCGGGTCGATGACAATCACTCGATCCAGTATCTTTCGAAGATCCTCGGTTTTTTTCTGAAGGCCCAGAACTCCGGCCTTGTTTAGCAACGCTTTCTGAAGAGCGACTCCCTCAAGTTTGTTGTCAGCGATGTAGCGGTCCGAAAGCGCCTCCATCTCCACCCATTTGGAGGATCGGGCGAGTTCCTCCATCTTCTGGCTATAATCCAGGTCGACAATGAGTCGCTTGAAACCAGCCGAGAGTTTCAGGGTGTCATCCGCATCAGCGGCAATAACTGCCTCCATCTCCGGCCGATAATACCGGGCAAGGAGGTTTCCCGGCAAGTCCGGAAGGCCCTCGCTGATCCGTTTGGCTTTCGCGACTCCTTCCAGAGTTTTCGACTCGGTCAGGGCAATCAATTTTTCCTCATGAGCCAGATCAATGTCGAGAATCTGTTGGGCATACTCCTCGGCGCTCACCGGCTGGAAACCGTTTAATCCGAAGGGCCGTCCCTGGAGATCAGTCATCACAACGGTCGGGAATCCTTTTACCCGGTAGGCATCCCTGAGCAGTGATTTCTGAACCGCTTCCTGACGCGGGAGTTTGTTGTCTTTGGGATACTCAAGATTCAGGAGCGAAAATTGCGTCGAGACAAGATCCATAAAGGCCGCCTTGCTCAGAATGTCATCCTGAAATGTGCGGCAAATATCAATCCACTCCACCCCGGTGAAAACGATGAGAAGATTCTTCTTTTCCTCCCGTGCCTCATCAACAGCCGCACGATAATCGGTGTGCCACACTGCCGCTTCTTCCGCCCGAAGCCCAGCCGGGGAACTCCAGATTAAAACAATGGCGGAGCAACAAAGGAATGGGATGATCTTCATCGGGGATGGTTTGGGACGTTGGGGGATGATCTACTCAAACTTGTCGCGAGGGAACTCCAAAGCGACACAAAAACTGGAGATAAATCCGGGGTACCCGGTCGCGAAGTCACTTTGACCTTAGACCAACTTTACTCTAATCTCCCCTTCCCCGAAAACAAATGATGCGATTTCTCCCCGCTCTCCTCGTGCTGTTCATTCTTCCCGCCGGCGCTCAGGACGACAAGGTCCTTGAACTGGGTCGGCTCACCTATCAGTCCTGCGTTGCCTGCCACGGTCCTGATGGCAAAGGAATCAAGGCGGGTGACCTTCTCATGGCTCCCTCGCTGCATGAGTCCGCTTTTGTGAAAGGAAACCATCCCGAGGAAATCACCTCGATCGTCCTCAAGGGTATCCTGAAGGCCGATAATAAATACATCCAGGCCATGCTCGCGCTTGAGCTTGCCCTGAACGACGAGCAGATCGCCGCCCTCATCGCCTACGTCACCAAAGAATTCGGTGGCAAGGAGCGCTCCGTAAAACCCGCCGATGTTGCGAAATGGCGGAAGGAGCAGGCCTCGCGCACCAGTCCCTGGAAACGGGCGGACCTGGAGGAAATGATCCGTGCGGCGACCGCACCAAAGCTGCTCTCGAACGTGCGTTACTCCCTCCATGCCGGCGAGTGGAAAAAACTGCCTGACTTTTCCTCCCTCACCCCCGCCTCAACCGGGAAGCTGGAGAAGGGCCTCATCTCTCTTGAGCCGGCGAAGAGTCATAAGAAGGGCTTTGGAATGGTTTTCGATGCCGATCTCATGATTCCCGAGACCGGCGATTACCTCTTTTCCCTTACCTCTGACGACGGCTCGGCGCTCATCATCGACGGGGAGACTCTCGTCGGGAACGACGGGATCCACCCGGCCAAATCAGTCACGATGAAAGAGCAACTCCAGGCCGGCAACCACACTATGCAGGTTCACTACTTTGACGGGGGCGGGCACCGGGTCCTCGCCCTCTCCGTGAAGGGCCCTGGAAAAGTAGGCACCCAGTGGCTCTCGGTGGAGCAGGGTGATGCGAAAAAAGCAGCCCAGAGCTATGACCCCATCCCGCTGACCTCACGCCTTCCCGGGGAAGCAATCGTGCACCGCGCTTTCCTTCCCGACGCAAAACCCCGTGCCATCGGGGTTGGATACCCCGGTGCCGTCAATCTTGTGTGGGACGCCGACGTCCTCAATCTCGCGTATGTCTACCGGGGTGAATTCATGGACGCCTCTTCGCACTGGAACGCCCGCGGTTCGGGCAGCACGCCGCTCGGAAAAGATCGCGTCAAAGTCGCACACGGTCTTCCCTTCCAGGTCCTTGAGAGTCTTGACGAGCCGTGGGTCCCCTTCTCCGAGATGCAGGTGAAGTATGAGCGGGATACCGTCGATCCACAGAAAGAGATCACGATCAACGTTCGCCACCCTGACTACCTGTTCCGCGGCTATCGACTCGACGCGAAGCGCTTTCCCACTTTTCGCTACGACTACCGAGGTCTCAGCGTGACCGACACCTTCACCCCGGCTGAGATCGAAGGCGTGACTTCACTGGTGCGCACCATCAAGGTCGAGGGCAATCCTGACGAAAACACTTACTTCCGCGTCGCCGAAACCGGTGCGCAGACGGTCACCGACGGCTGGATCGACGCCGGTGGCAATCTCCGGATACGCCTCGCCGGAGCTGAACCCGTCACCCGCAAGGTCGCAGAGATAAACGAAACGCTCGTCCCCATCGCCGCGGGAACCTCACTCACCCTCACCTACCGCTGGAACGCACCGCTCAAGCCCTGACCACCGCCCCCGCTTGACCCTCTTTACCCGACCATCGAACCCTATCAGGTCCATGAAGCTTCCTTTCCTATTTCTCTTTCCCGTTTTCTTCACCCTGTCCCTCCGGGCCGACCCTCCGAAGGAGTCCGACTATTACACGATCACTCCCATCCCCGCGCCGGCGGGAGAAGTGATCGAGGGTGGCGGCATCGAACTGATCCCCGACGGACGGGTTGCCGTCTGCACCCGGCGCGGCCAGGTGTGGATGATCGAGAATGCCTTCGGACATCCTGACAAACCGGCTAAATGGACCCTTTTCGCCGAATATCTCCACGAGCCCCTCGGCCTTGCGTGGCGTGACGGATGGCTCTACGTCGTACAACGTCCTGAAGTAACCCGCCTGCGCGATGAGGACGGCGACGGTCGCGCCGATCTTTTCGAGACGGTCAGCGATGGCTGGGGCGTCAACGGTGACTATCACGAGTATGCCTTCGGCTCACAGTTCGACAAAGAGGGCAATCTCTGGTGCGCGCTCTGCCTCACCGGCTCCTTCACCGCCCAGTCCCTCTACCGCGGATGGGTCCTCCGCATTTCACATGATGGCAAACTTCTCCCCACCGCCAGCGGTGTTCGCTCTCCCGGCGGGGTCGGGTTCAATGCGGTCGGCGATGTTTTCTACACCGACAACCAGGGTGCCTGGAACGGCTCCAGTTCTCTGAAGTGGATCAAACCGGGATCTTTCCAGGGCAATCCCAACGGAAACGTTTATTTCCCCTTTGCCGAAGGCGCCGCCGGAAAACGCCCCATCGATCCACCCTACACCGAGGAAGGCAGCCGCATGGTCAAAGAGCGCGCCAACATCCCGGAACTGGTGCCACCGGCGGTGATTCTCCCGCATGCCAAGGTCGGCAACTCGCCCACCGGGATCGTCCCCGACATGAGCGGCGGGAAATTCGGGCCATTTGCCGGACAAGTCTTTGTCGGAGAGCAGACTCACTCAAAGATCCACCGGATTTTTCTAGAAAAGGTAAACGGCCTCTATCAGGGGGCCATGTTCCCCTTCCTCGAAGGTTTTCAATCGGGCAATATCGGTCTGCGTCTCTCCGACGACGGGGCTCTCTTCACGAGCGGGTCAAACCGTGGTTGGGGGGCGCGCGGGGGTATGCCCTACAATTTCGAACGGGTCAACTGGACCGGCAAGGTGCCTTTCGAGATCCACGAAATGCGGGCCCTCCCCGATGGCTTCGAACTGACTTTCACCCAACCGGTCGACAAGGCTACGGCGGTAGATGCCTCATTCAAGATGACGGCCTACACCTACATTTATCAAAAGGCCTACGGCAGTCCCGAGGTTGATCAGGTGACACCGCAGGTAACCGTCACCTCGACCTCCGACGACGGACTCAGTTTGCAGTTGAAAGTCGAGCCGCTGACCAAAGGCCATGTCCATGAACTCCATGCGGAGGGCCTCAGAACCTCGGCCGGGGGTGTCGGACTCCTCCATCCGGAGGCTTATTATACTCTCAACGAGGTTCCCAAGTAGTTCGCCCGGAACCACTATAACCCCCTGATTATCAAAGGGATAATCAGGGGATTCTTTGTTTTGTGAGATTGCCTCGCTTTAGTGAAAATGTCGCTTTAATTCAACTTGCTATAAAAATCATAACTGCGATATTTTACAGATCTCCTATTCTTCATGCTTTCGGACAAACCGTTGCCTTTGCAAAACGCGGATCACCGTGACCGATCACTGCGCCTTGCCGTGATCACCTCACTGATTTCCAAGGCAGGAACCATTGTTCTGAGGCTCGTTTCCATCCCGGTGGCGATCCATTTGCTCGGGATGGAACTCTTCGGAGTCTACACCGCCATCACCATGGCGGTTGGGATGATCGACATGATGCACATCGGCATCGGCCCGGCCCTGACAAAAGCCCTGACAAAAGCAGTCGCCGTCGGTGATCGCGAGACGGAGCGGACCGTTTTCGGCACCAGCATTCTTCTAAGTATCGGAATGACGGTGATCGCGGCGACGGTTGCCCTGCTCTTACTCTTCAATGTGCCGATCCCAACCCTCTTCGGAAAGGAATTCGCGCCGGTGAGCGAAACCATGTTCAGGGCGGCGCTCCTTGGTCTTCTCATTATCCAGATCGAGATGGTCTGCATCCCTTTCGAAATGGGCCGTGACGGCTATCAGGAAACCCGCTTCACCAATGCATGGGGAGCAGCCGGCAATGTCTTCGGTGCACTGACGCTTCTCATCGGAGTCTGGTTCTTCCCGACCATTGAGTTTCTCCTGATTGCCGTAAACGGTTCCATTGCCCTCGCCAAATTGGGAAACACCTGCCATCTGCTTATCCAGCGACCCTACCTGTTCCCGCGTCTCGCGCTTTTCCGGCGAAAGCTGGTCCCCTCGCTCGCAAAAGACGGCATTCGCTTTTCGGTAACCTATATTCTTGCAGCGGCGGTTGAATATAACCTCATGGCCTTCCTCATCGGCCGTCATGTCGGCCCCGAGGCGGTGGGTGTCTACAACGTCATGATCACCGTCCATTTCTCACTTACGGGCCTCGTCGGTATGGTCACAAAGCCCTACTGGCCTGCACTGATGGACGCATTCGAACGCCGGGATACCAACTGGATTACCCGCACCTCGAACCGATTACGCCTCGGAGGGCTCGGGTTTTCCCTTCTCGCCGGGATCGGGTTGATTGCCGTCGGCCCCCTGCTGCTCCCCTTGTGGGCGGGCGAGGAATTCTACACCGGAATCGATGAACACTTCAGAATGGACCGCCTCGCCCTGATCGCGTTCTCAGTCTACTTTGTGGCTCATATCTGGCGCCATATCAATCAGACCCTCGCGCTGGGCATCGGATGGATCAGTCCGGTATCCCGTGTGGTCATTGCGGAGTCCGCATTTTTGATCTCGGTAACATCATTTATCCTCTTCCACGAAGGAACCGTCACCTCGATCTACCTCGCCATGGCCGGCTCCATCACCCTCTTCTCGGGATGGCTCTTTCCTTTCTTTTTCAATCGGGGAAGGTCCGGAGTGGTCAGCCTTGTAGAAGGTGCGGTTGAAGAAGGGCGGTCCACCGCACTTCCGCTTCCGATGTGTTTTGATCTCACACGAAGCGAAGAAAAGCCTCAGGCAATGGAGCTTCGAAGCTGAGAAGTTCGCCCGAGGCGGGATGTTTGAAAGCGAGATGCCAGGCATGCAGCATCAGCCGATCCACTTTCTCCCGCTGTCGCGATATCTGAGCATAAATCGGATCACCAAGGATGGGACAGCCAAGGGACTCCTTCAGGTGAACCCGTATCTGATGAGTCCGACCGGTGTGAATCACGCACAGAAGAGAAGCCCAGCGCCCTGACTCGCACGAGCGCAGGATCTGATAGTCCGTAACGGCCTCTTTTCCGGCCGGCGCTTCGACAATGGCCATCTTCTGGCGGTTAACCGGATGCCGCCCGATCCGATTTGAAATCGTCCCCCCGGAAAGAACCGGCACCCCGTCGGTGACCGCGACATATTCCTTCCCGGTTTCCCGACCCGAAAACTGGGAGACGAGGGAATGATAGGCTAACTCGCTTTTTGCGGCGACAAGGCAACCGGAGGTATCTTTATCGAGCCGGTGCACGATTCCCGGACGGTCCTCACCCGCGATTTTACAGAGCTTCCCTGAGCAGTGATGAAGCAGTGCATTCACCAGCGTGCCGTCCAAATTTCCTGCGGCCGGATGAACGACAAGTCCCGGCGGTTTGTCGACCACGATGATGTCGTCGTCCTCGAAAAGCACTGACAGCTCGATCTTCTCCGCAAGCGGCCCGACATGACGCTCCGGAACCATTACCACCCGCATCAGATCTCCGACGGCAACCGTATGCTTTGGCTTGACGACTTTCCCGTTCACGGTCACTCCACCATCCCGGATAAGCGCTTGCAATACCGCCCTTGAAACAATCTTCCCACGAGCCGCCAAGTATGCCGGAAGGAAGCGATCCAACCTTTCTCCGCCTTCGCCGGGAGGCACCTCAAACTGAAACTCCGCACCGGATTTTGAATCGTCCTCCATTCCGGCTCAGTCCAGCTTCGGAGTGTAAAGAGGCATTTCAAAATTGGGACGGAGATCATCCACCACCTGCCAGGTCGACAGCGTTTTATACTTTGAGAGAGGCACCAGACACAACTCTGTTTCGGATCCGATTTCGTGGCTTGCGGCGCTGGTGAGTTTTCGTCCGAATACAATTCCCTGAGCGACACGGATTCGATCAAAGGGGTAGTTACCCCTGACATCTCTCACCACCCGGTACTCAAACACACCGAGGGCATTGGCATAGTCCAGCTCGGCAGGATTTTTAATCTCCGACTTTTCCTCAAGCCGCAGAAGCAACTCCACTTCGACCGCCGCGTCGACGGTTGACTCATCATTCGCGGCGGCGAGAGGAACCCCGGAGCTCTTCCCGGAGGTGTCCTGGAGCGGAAGGGCTCTCACGATGGTTTTGGGCGCGACCGAAGGCTTCACCCGCATGAAATCATTGAAATGGCGTGAGACCTGGACAGCCCAACCCCTCGCTTCCTCAGGTCCATAATGAATCCCGTCGGTCGCCGGGTAGGGATCCACAAATTTAGTAACCTTCTGACTTTCAAAAACGGTCCCCTCGTATTTTTCAACGACACTGCGCATCAAGAGAGCAAGTTCGTCCTGGATCTCACGGGAATATCGCTCCTCGTGGGATTGAGGAGGAAGCACCCAGTAGGAAATCGCTCCTCCCTGTGCGATCGAAAAACACATCTGGTCGATCAGAGAACGAACCTCTTCGACATTCTCCTCCTTCGTTCTCCTTTTTGAGCGCAGGGTCGCGTAAAGATTGATTCCGGTCTGCACTACCACCACATTTGGTTTTGAATCAGCGATGAGGTCCTCAAGTTTGGGCACTGCCCGCACATACCCCACCCGCTTCTCACTGGTGTCAGTCTTTTCCCAGAACCCGATCGTGCATGGCAGGGCCTGGTAATTTTTGAGCCAATAATAGGGACTTGCCCCGCCTGCGACCACAGTTCTCACTTCAAACCCCGAAGATCGAAGCGAAGAATCCAGCGTGGTCCCAAAAGCCCCGATACTGAGGGAGTCTCCCAGATAAAGCACCTTCGACTTGCCGGGTGATGCCTCACAAAGAGGCGACAAGCCTCCCAGGATCGCAATCGTAAAACAGGAAATAACCCGATTCATTTCCGCAGTTCTACTATTAAATCCGCTTCAACTCAACGGTAAGTTTTGCAATTTCAATAATTTTCGCAATAACGAAACTCGCCGCGCTTGCAGCCAAAATAGCTAAGACCTTCCTACAGATCCAAACCGGCGGCACAGAGGCGCTGAAAGTCCTCCCACTCCAACTGCAAACTGTCGTCCGCCTCACGGATTTTTTGCATCGTAACAACCGCGACTTGCTCCCGCGCGGCAGTGAGTGAGCGGCTCACTCGTGTCTGATCGCATTGCCACATTTTCGCGATACTCGCCTGGCTGACTCCATGCAAATAGGAGAGCTTCAGCATGAGAAGGACATCGGGACCAAGGGAGTCAAACGCCTCGCGAATGGCCCTGCCCATCAGTTCGCTCAGGTCATTGTCGAGGAGGCTGTCTTCCGAATTGGTGCCCGCAACCCGGTCGAACTGGTCCCCGGAACGTTCATCATCGTCTTCATACGAAGGAAGTTCGCCCCGGAACTTGTCACGGCGCTTCAGGTCGAGCCACCGATTCCAGGTGATCCGTATCATCCAAGTGGAAAGAGAAGACCTTCCTTCAAATTTCTCAAGAAGCGGCCGGGTCTCCCCGTTCTTACCGGCGCCAAAACATTCGGCGATAATGTCCGCCACAAGATCCTCGGCCTGAACCCGATCAACCCCGCGCGACATCAAGACCCGCTCCAGCATGGGGCGGTAGGTTTCCTGAAACTCCCGCACCGCGTTGATCTCGCCGCCCGTAGCTCTGTCGACCAGATTGAGATCCTCCGCATATTTCAGCGGTTTAACTTCAGAAACGGGGCCGCTTGTCATTTCCGCTAATTTAACAACCTGCAAAGCAAATGATCAACCTCAAGTAATGGTATCTGGCAGACAGGGAAAACTCTGCCGGGTCAGACCGAACAGGGCATCGCCACGCGATCATCCTCGATAATCTCGCCATCCTGCAGATGAATGCGCCGGTCCACCCGATCAAGCAAACGATCATCATGGGTGGAGAAGACGAAGGCCGCCCCCCGATCATGATTGATCCTCCTCATGAGATCGATGATAAGCGTGGCATTGCGGGTATCCAGATTCGCGGTTGGTTCGTCCGCGATAATCAGGGCGGGATCTGTCACAAGCGCCCTGGCGATGGCCACCCGCTGCTGTTGCCCTCCGCTCATCTTCTGAGGCCGGTGATGCATCCGGTCGTTGAGCTCCACTTCAATAAGGAGCCTTTCCGCGCGGGATTTTGCCTCATTCTTCGGGACCCCTTTGATCTGGAGTGGGAGCATGACGTTTTCCAGGGCCGTCAGAACCGGGATAAGATTGAAATTTTGAAAGACGAAACCAATCGAGGAGTTTCTCAAGTCGCTCCGGCGACTGTCGGTGAGACCGGAAGAGGCCTGCCCCGCCACCATCACTTCTCCGGAAGTCGGCACATCGAGCAAACCGATGAGATTACAGAGCGTTGATTTCCCCGATCCTGAGGGGCCCCACACCGCGATAAACTCCCTTTCCTCAATCTCCAGAGAGATTTCGCGCAGAGCCTGGACTTCCGTATCTCCGAAATGATAGGTTTTTGTGAGTTTTTGTGTCTCTGCAACTTTCATAGGGGTCGACAGGTATTTAGACTTGCAGTCTATTCACCGGGGCTCAATTTGCACGGGGTAAATGATTGAACACACTTTGTTGATTTTCTGGGGTATCTGGCTGCTTCTCATTCTCGTCGCGGCGTGCCGGGTGCTACTATTTCTTTTTCTCAGGAGGCAGCAGGACAAACTCTGGGGAGATGGACGCAGGAACCAGCAACCCGTTGCCGTTATTGTCGCGGCGAAAGGATTCGATCTTCAGGCAACCCCCCGGTTCTTCGATTCGATTTTCGCGCAGGACTATAGCAATTACCGGGTCATTGTCTGCTTCGAATCATGGAACGATCCGGTCGCCGTCTGGCTGGCGGAGCACCTTGAGGCAGGTCCACGCAATCCCGTTTGGACCCATCCTGACTTGGATCATGGCCTGCGAAGCGTGACACTGGTCTGCTCCGGAGCGGCCGAGTTCGAAGGTCAGAAAGTGCACAACCAGATCGCCGCCTTCAAAGATCTTACCCGGAACGATGCCATCATCGCCTTTGCCGACGCCGACATCGTATGCGGATCTGACTGGCTTCCAAAGCTGGTCGCACCGATCAACCAGGGCACCCACCCGCTCTCCACAACCTATCGCTGGCTCATTCCCAAACGCCCCTCCCTGCCCAATCAACTCGCCTCGGTCATCAACGGGTCCATCACGACGCAGGGCGGCAGTGAACTCACCAATGTGCTCTGGGGGGGCTCCATGGCTCTCTCCAGACAGGTTTTTGATGAGCTTGACGTCCCCTCTCTCCTTTCCGGATCTCTCAACGACGACCTCAGGCTCTCAAAGGCCGCCCGCCAGCAGGGGAACAAAGTTGCCTTTGTTCGATCCCTCATCCTACCAACCTTGATAGACTTTAACTGGCGAAGCTTCTTCGAGTTTGTGAGGAGACAATATACTCAGGTGAAATTCTTCAGTCCGATTCTCTACACGGGAACCAACCTTGTCCTCGGGTTGTATGCACTTGGTGCCCTCACCATCGTTGCTGCACTGATTTACGGGTATTTCTATGCCTGGATACCCATTGCCGCCGCTTACGTGATCGACCAGTTTCGCTCCCTTGCCCGTCAGCAAGTCTACCTTTCTCTCTTTCCGGAGAACGGGATCAGACAGAAATTGTTCGCCGCCAGTTGGCTCGAACACATGATGACTCCCTTCTGGATGCTTCTTCACTGGGCTCTCCTGATCAGCACATGGACGCAAAACCGCATCACCTGGGCTGGAATCCGATACCAGATTATTTCCAAGTCGGAAACGAAAGTGCTGTTCCGCCCGCCGGGCACGCAGCCCCTTCCTGCCGGGGTACCGGGGCCTGCCATGCTTGCGGCATTGCTTGACCGCAGACGTCCTCAGGCCACCCAGCCCATCCGTCCTGCTGTCATTGAAACACCGGTCGAGCTTACCTATACCGCAGAACCGGAGATCGCTACCGAAGTTACGGCAACAGAGGCTCCTGTCGCGATTCCCGCGGTTATCCGGGAAGAAGTGGCAGCCCCGTCGGAGCTCCCGGGGGAGGAACCAAAGGCCATATCCCACCCCGGCGCCCCAAGTGCAACCCTTCCTCTCACCACCACCTTCTACGAGCGGTCCCGTCCATTTCCAAAACAGCCAACCGCTCGTGAAAGAGGCGGCCTCTCAGCGCTGGAAGTGGCCCTTACGAAATCCCGGGTTCTGACTCCGATCCATTTCCGTATCCCGACAGGAACAGCTTCAGTCGGGTCGAAAGGGCAAAAGACCAGGACACGAGATCCCCTCGGCCTCCCTGTTGTGCCCGTACTTTCAGTAGCGGAGATGACCCTGACTAAAACCAGGATCGAGGGAGGAGTTAGGCCTCCGGATACGACCGGGAGACCACGGCCCGACGGCTCCATCCAATCCACCGCCGAATTGTTCAAGACAAAGACACGAATTCACACGGCTTCTTTGCATCGGACTTCCAACACAAGATCAACGTCACCCTCCCTCCCAACAGGAAGTGCCTCTCAGGGTCTCAACGTAACGCAGGGCTCCTCCCAAGTTCCCCTCTCTGTTCAGCAAAGCACCGGCGAATCAATTTTCACCTGGCCAGCCTCACGGTCCTACGCCGCACGACGCCCCAATATCGGAGGAGGGAACCTCAACGGAATCGGAAGCCCGCACCCTGCCCTTTCCTCACGTGTCAGCCAGTCCAGCCGAATCGCCGGCGGATCGCTCGAACCGCGGCCGGTCAACCGGAGTCCCTCCGGTCGACCATAGTTTGCCCTCCTCCCCAGCTTACCCCTGACACAAGTGGCCGGTTCAATGCCGGAACAATTTGATAAAATTTGATCGAGTGGCCAATTCCCTCCCCGCCCATGTCCGAGCCTTTCAGCTTAATCGACCGCTGTGCCCTGATTGTTCGCCCGACCTGGCGATTCGTCGAATGGCTGAAACATCTGGACGAGGAGGAGATGCCCGACGAAAACTCGATCTACACTCAGACCGTTTATCTGGTGGCCGATCCGGGCGCGTTTGACGCGGCGGGAACGGCAGCCACCCTGGAAGCCTGTTTTCTGGATATTGCCTCCAATGAGTTTGCAAGCTGGTGGACCAATGAGGACGAATGGCCGGCCATTGAAAGTCTGGGAGATTTCTTCGAATACTTTGAATGCACTCCCTCGGAGATGGTCGTCGATCTGGCCGAAGACGAGATCTACGATAACTGAGAGTCCCGTCCCCTCTGATGATGAGTCGTTTCGCTGAAATCGCCGCAAAAATTCGCACCTTTCGCGATGAACGGGATTGGGCCCGGTTTCACAATCCCAAGGACATGGCCATCGCGATTTCACTGGAATCAGGAGAACTCCTTGAGCACTTCCTCTGGAAGGATTCCACCGAAGTCGAGGCACGTATCAGGTCGCACCGTTCCGAGATCACTGACGAGATCGCTGATATTGCCATCTATCTCACCGAACTTGCTGACAACCTTGGTATCGACCTCTTTGATGCGATGGAGGAGAAACTCGGGAAGAACGCGCTGAAATATCCGGTATCTCTGGCCCGGGGAAGCGCAAAAAAGTACACTGAATTGTGAGAGGAAAACCAATGGTTAGTTGTACCGTTAGGTTCGGAAATGTTCCAACATCCTGCCATGCCTGATCTCTCCGCCCGCCGCCCGCTGAAAACCCGAAGCTCACGATGGGCGGCGGGATTATCGAGGGCACTCCTTGGCATGGGACTCCGGCCGAACTTCGTCTCACTGATGAGCGTGGTTTTCGCCGCAGGCACAGCGGCTTCTCTGTTTTTGCTGTCATCAGCCCACCTTCCAAAAACCGTCTTCTGGATACTTGCCGCTACAGGCGTGCAACTTCGTCTGCTTTGCAATCTGATGGACGGAATGCTCGCCGTGGAAGGCGGATTGAAGACCCCAAACGGTGATCTCTATAATGAATTTCCGGACCGCCTTTCGGACATTCTCATCCTTGCCTCACTCGGCTTCGCCGGTAGCGATGAATGGTCCACGACTCTCGGGTGGCTCTGTGCCTGCGGAGCCCTGACCACCGCCTGCATCAGAATGCACGGGGCCTCGCTTCTTGGTTCCCACGATTTTCGCGGTCCCATGGCCAAACCACAGCGAATGGCGGTTGTCACCTTCACCTGCCTGACGATGGCATTCCTCGATTCGGAGAACCTCCCTTTCAATCCCGTCCCGTGGATCCTCGGCGTGATTCTTACCGGAATCGTGATCACGGTTTTCCGCCGGTTAAGCCATCTCTCCCGGGCCCTGAAATACAGGGCCGAAGCATCGAAACCGGAAGCATGAGCAGACGATTCATCGCCTGGCTGGTGCGACTTTTGACCGGCGTCAGATTGCTCGCCGTCCCACCCCATGGCTCCGGCCCCGCCATCTATTTCGCCAATCACGCCAGCCATATGGACTTTGTCGTGGTCTGGTCCGCTCTCCCCGATACCGTTCGTGAAATGACCTCACCGGCCGCAGCCGAGGACTATTGGGGAAAGACACCCTTGCGGAGGCGCATTTCCTGCGACCTTTTCCAGGCCATCCTCATCCCGCGGCAGGATGTGAAACGCCATAACAACCCGGTCAATCTCCTTGGAGCCGGCCTGGAGGCGGGGCGCTCCATCATCCTATTTCCGGAGGGGACACGCAGCCTCACCCCGGAGACCGCCGAATTCAAATCCGGCCTCTATCATCTCGCCAAGCGGTATCCCGGAATCCCGCTGGTGCCGGTCCATCTTGAAAACCTCAGTCGCATCCTCCCGAAGGGCTCCCATCTCCCGGTCCCCCTGATAGCCCAGGCCCGTTTCGGCGATCCCATCCATCTCCTTGATGACGAATCGAAGCCCGAATTTCTGACTCGGGCCCGGGCGATTCTCGTCGGAGTCGACGCCCCCGTTTGAGACCATGGACCCTCACACCCGATTGCTGCTCTCTCTCGTTCTCGGCATACTCGTGATTGCCACGATCATCGGTGCGGTCCTTTCCTCAAGAGCGGAATCGGATGGGGCCAGGGCCACGATGGCAAATCTGAATGCGAGAATTCGTTCGTGGTGGGTGATGGCGGCAGTCTTCAGCGCCACGGTGCTCCTTGGTCCGATTTTCACCACGGTGCTTTTTGCCCTGCTTTCCTTTCTCGCCATGCGCGAGTTCATCACTCTGAACCGCACGGAAAGAGCGGACCACGAAATCCTCTTTTGGGCATTTTTTGTAATCCTGCCACTGCATTACCTGCTCGTCGGAATCCATTGGTACGGTTTGTTCGCCATCTTCATCCCGGTCTATGCGTTCGTATTTATTCCCTTCCGGCGTGTCCTCACCGGGGAAACCGGAAACTTTCTGATGAGCACGGCCCGCATCCAATGGGCTCTGCTCATCTGTGTCTATGCGGTCAGCCACATGCCAATGCTCCTCGCTCTGCCGATTCCGGGATATGAAGGCAAAAACGCCAATCTGCTCTTTTTCTTCGTCCTCACGGTGCAACTTAGCGATGTCCTCCAGTACGTCTGGGGAAAGACCTGCGGAAAGCATCCCGTGGCCCCTCGCGTGAGTCCTCATAAAACATGGGAAGGGACGGTTGGGGGTATCGGCACAACGGTATTGCTGAGCACTTCGCTCTGGTGGGCTACACCGTTCAACCCCTGGCAGGCGGCAGCGATGGCGTTATTAATCTGTCTCGCCGGCTTTTTCGGCGGTCTGGTGCTTTCGGCGATCAAACGGGATCTTGGAGCCAAAGACTGGGGCAGTACCATCGCCGGTCACGGTGGCTTCCTCGACCGTATCGATTCACTCTGTTTTGCAGCACCCCTCTTTTTCCATATTACCGGCTTCTGTTTTGCCAACGGAGTCGATCCTGAACCGGCTGCGTGGCTGCTGGAATTGATCGGGCGTTGATCCTGTGCAGCGAACGCTGCGATCCGTCCGTCGAATTTCCCCAATTTCAGTTTTCCTACAGCCCAATAGGAGGCAATACTGAAACCGCCGGACTTTTTGTCATATCCCCACTTCCAGTTGCCCGTGAATATCAATCTCAAGCGGAAGAAGTTTTATCCCGTCAGCAAAGAGCTGGGTTCCTATCTCGAACACTACCAGCGTTCACTCGAGATACCTCCGCTCTATGAGGAACTGCACCGTTTCTCACAGCTTTTTCCCCTCTTTGACCGGGAAGGACACGACACCCTCTGGAAAACGGCCTTTTACGACCCGGTCATACGCAAGGAGCTGGCCTCAAAGCTAATCCAGATTTATTCACTCCTGAAAACGAATGATTTCCGATCGCGGGATCACCTCATGCTGGATCGCGTCGATTTCTGCGACTTCGGAAACTCCCGCCCGTTCCGGATCAGAATCGTCAATCAGTTCAACGACAATTACGATCATTTCTACGTCAAGATCGCCGACGCCTCCCGCATCTATGGGCTCGAACTGGAACACGTTCTTTCGCCGAATCGGATCAACTATCTCGTCAACGGTAACACCCTGATCGAAGAACATATTGCGGGGGTTCCGGGAGACACCTTCATCAATTCCTACTTTGACCGCCCTGAAACGAACCGGGTCAGGGTTGCCAAGGAGTTCGTAAAATTCAACGAGCGCAGTTTCATACGCCTCCTCGGAGACATGCGCAGCTACAACTACGTCGTCGACATCACCCCTGATTTCGAAGATGCCCAGTATCGGGTCCGCGCGATTGATTTTGATCAGCAGAGCTATCAGGGAAACAAGGAAATGTACCTGCCCCAGACGTTCCTTGAGAACAGCCTGGTCGTCGAACTGTGCACCTCAAAACTGAATTACCAGACGATGCGACAGTACCAGGATGAGGAACGGACCCTGATCGAGCGCCGTTGCCAGGTCGCCCATACCCGCCTTGACGCGCTCTGGAAAGCGATGTGTCCGGACGAAATCGCCCCGGAGGAACACGTCATCATTCTCCGGGAAGGACTCAACCAGTATCATGAAACCACCGCCTTTTCGGGATGTGAAACGATGGGGCAACTCGTTCGAATGAACCTTGATGTCTCCCTTGCCAGAACCAACAGCTGAACCCCCGGAATTCTTCCCGCATCCCATGTCGCACCACCTCCAGTTCCTCCGTGCATTTATCCGCAATTCCGGCCAGGTCGGGGCGATCGCACCCAGTTCACCGGAGCTTGCCGCCCTGATGACCGACTGGCTCGATTGGGACAAGCTGCAATGTGTCGTGGAATATGGCTCCGGCACGGGAGTGTTCACCGAAGCCATTGCCGCGCGACTTCACGAGGGCACCCGGTTTTTCGCCGTGGAGCGAGATCCGCAACTCGCTGAGATCTCCCGGCAGCGTTGCCCGGAAGTCGACGTCTACGAGGACTGCGTCAGCAGGGTTCCCGCTATCTGCCGCGACCTCGGAATCGACCGGGTTGATGCCGTGATTTGCGGCCTGCCCTGGGCTGCCTTCCCGCCGGAGCTTCAGGACCAGCTTCTCGCAGCCATGTTCGAGGTTCTTCCGCCCGGGGGGAAATTCGCCACTTTTGCCTACTGGCAGGGACTCCTCCTGCCGGCAGGGCAGCGCTTCAGAAAGTTTTTGAAGGCAAACTTCAGTTCGGTCGAGTATAGCCCGACCGCCTGGCGGAATCTGCCTCCGGCCTTTGTTTACCGGTGTGTGCGTTGACGCGTCACGAAGCGGCTGCCACCGCAGCTTTCATCTTCTCGAGTCCGATACTCGCACATTCCAAGGCGGGCGTGGCCCAGTAGACCGGATTGAACAACTCCAGCGAAAGAACCGGATAGGCTCCGACCGCTTTGAAGTTTCGAAGAATCTCCGTCAGGGGAGCGATCCCGTCACCCGGGTAGACACGATCCGCATCCTTGATCGTTTCCCGGGGCGGATCCGCCGGATAGTCGTTCATGTGATAGTGCTGAATTGCCTGAGGGCCGAGGAGAAGAATGGATTCAAAAGGAGAGCCCCCTTTGTAGGTATGGTAGACATCACCCAGAAAGCAGGCCTTGGGATGACCTGACCGAATCGCAATGTAAATTGCCTTCTCCACTGTGCCGATCGTGGGATTCCCTCCCCACATTTCCACCTGGGGTATAACCCCCATACTGTCACCAAGCTCCAGCAGCGCCCGATAGCGCTCGGCAGCATCATCGAGTGACACGGTTTCCGCACCGGGAACTCCGGCGGGGGGAGCCGCAATTCGGGTTCCGCCCAGACGGGCGATCATGTCCATATCGCGCTTCGCTTCCTCCAGTCCCGCGGCTCTCTCGACCGGATCATTGACGATCCACTTGGCAAATCCTATCGCGCTCTCAACCGTCAAGCCATGATCGTCGATGCGCTTCTTCAAATCATCGAGTGAACCACCCTTGGAGACATACTCATTCAGGCGCCTGAACCATGGCTCGATCGAGTCATAGCCTGCCTTCCCGGCAATCTCAATCTCCTCCGCCGCGTCCAGTTCCTGGCCGCGAATCGTAGACATGTTCAGGCACATTTTGAAACGTTTTGCATCCTCCGCCGCCTTCACTTCCCCGCCCGTGGTTGCCAGCCCTCCCGCAATTCCGCCAAGGGCTGCACCGCTTGCGGTCAGGAATTTGCGGCGATCAGGAACAGGCGAAGAGGATGAGTTAGACATGACAAATTCTTGCCATTTTCCCGCACCGGAATCAACCCTCTTACCATCACTTCAACACGTTCTTTTGTCGTCCCGTCCCCCTTCTCCGGAACCCGACCCAAAATCCCCCAAACCTGAAGGAACTTCGAAATCGCTAAGATTCCCGCCTCATTCTGCGTAACGAATGCAAGAAGACACACCTTTGTTCGTCTAAACCCGTGAACGACCCGCTGTCATGACTAAAAAATTGCTTCCCGCTGCTCTCATCCTTCTTGGATTTATCACCCCCACCCTCGTTTTTTCCGAAGAGGCTCTCGCGACCAATATCCTTCCCGCCGTTCTTCACGATGCCGAGGGCAACGAAGTTGACCCGGCGACCCTCAAAGGCAAACACGTCGGCCTCTATTTCTCGGCCCACTGGTGCCCGCCCTGCCGTGCCTTTACTCCCAGTCTGGTGAAGTTCCGGAATGAAAACGCCGACAAGGACTTTGAGATTGTCTTTGTAAGCATGGACAAATCCAAGGGCGAGAAGAAGAAATACATCAAAGAAATGGAGATGAAATGGCTCACGATTCCCGGAGCCAACACCAAGGAGGTGGATTCACTGGCCCTGCAGTTCGGGGTGAAGGGAATCCCGGCCCTCGTCATTCTCGCACCCGATGGATCTCTGGTCACCCCGAATGGCCGCGAGGATGTCATGTTGTCTCCGGAAACGGCTTTGAAGAAATGGAAAGAGAAAAACCCATCATGAACCCATCCAACGGGGGATCGACCGGTTCCTCTCTGCTGGCGGACCCCCCGTCCACCACCCCCCTTTCACCCGGCGCCTTTGCCGATTCCCCGGGCGGAACCGGCCGTGAAAATTCGTTGATGAGCGACAGAAAAACCATGCAGAAGCCGGACCCGGATCTGGATCTGGTGGAGCGGGCGAGAACCGGTGATACCCGCGCCTTTGACGAACTGGTCGAGAAATACACCCCTCGACTTTACGGGCTCGTTTATCACATGACCTCAAATCGAGAGGACACCAACGACATCCTCCAGGACGTGTTCGCCAAATCGTATCGGGCCCTGAGACGCTTCCGGGGAAAATCCTCGTTTTATACGTGGATCTATTCGATTGCGACGAACATGACGCTCAATTTCCTCAAAAAGAGGAACCGGCGCCGAACGATGAGCCTTGATGACGTGGATTTGTCCATTGAAAACGACCGCGACTTCATCGAAGCGACTTCGAAAAGTGACCCGGTCCGTGAGGCGAATATTTCAGAATTGCAGGAAAGATTGAACATGGCCATGCAGCAGTTGTCTGTAGACCATCGAGCAGTGGTGACCATGTTTGACATCCAGGGGATGCCTCACGCGGAAATCGCCCGTATTCTTGGAGTTTCCGAGGGTACCGTGAGATCACGGCTCTTCTACGCTCACAGGCAGTTGCAATCTTTTCTCGAAGACTTCAGGAAGTAGGGAGGGATTGCGTTTTGATCTGTGATTGAAAAATCCAGAAGCAACCCTTAATTAGTATTCCGTTCCCGAAGTAGGTGATGAATGATTCCGACGAAATTCAACGATTGCTGCGCCTGAAACGATACGAATCCCCGGGCGAGGAATATTTTCAGAAATTTCTGGAAGAGTTCAAAGACCGGCAGCGGGCTGAACTCCTTCATCGCTCGGCGAGGGGCCTTCTCGTTGAGCGTTTCTCGATGTGGTTCAGCGAATACAACGGAAACCGATGGCTGATCCCCGCCGGAGCCGCTGCCGCTCTGGTTTCCGCGGGATTTTTCTATTTTGCCGGACCAAGCCCGGAATTAGGCAAATCCGGAGCCCCGACGCTCGCAAGTTCGCCCTCCCCCGCGAGCCCGTTGAACGAATCGACTTCCACGCCTGAAGAAAATGAAGCCATCAGTCTTCAACTTCCGCGCACCAGTAATCGGGTCCCCGGTACGTCTGCCAGTGCTCTTTCCGGAGTTCAGGGGATCCTCCCGGTGGGAGTTCGAGGCACCCTGAGGGAACTTTGATTTCGCGTTTCAGCATGATCTTCCGACTCCCGATTATCGCAGCCCTGGGCTCGCTCGCCCTTGCTGTTTCACTTTCTGCCGGGGATCCCTGCCCCTCCACCTTCACGGTCGTCTGGCCTGACGGAAAAAAGAGCCCTGGAGTACCTGTCGAACAACCGGGATGGTACATTACCGTCGTTCCTGACCTGGTTGAGCTCGAAGGGTTGGGAAAAGCGACCCTGGAGAACGATAATCAGAAGACCGAAGCCAAAATACTTTTTGCCGACGTCTCGCAGCGTCTTTGCCTGCTCGAAACTGATGCTGAATTCGCCCAAGTCCGGGTTTTCACCGTTTCAGACTCTGTTGAACTCAAGGCAGGCCAGAAGCTTGAATGCCTGAGCAATCGCTCCGCCTGCCTGACCGCTTTGGCCGGGAAGGATTGGTCTCTGAGGGGCGAGCAACTTCCGATGCCCCTTCTTCGGGTCAGAGTGTCCGATCCCGAGCATTTTTGTGCAACGGGAACCCCTTTGATCTGCGGTGAAGGAGCGCTTGTGGGTTTATTGATCGGTCAGGAGCCCGATACTGCCAGCGATGCTTTCGCCATCCCCGCATCACGCATTCACAAATTGATTGAAGAAGTGAAGCGATTCAAGAAGTCCGGCCCTGTCTGGGTGGGGCTCATTTTTGACAATCATTGCTCAACCCCCGAGGTCCTCGATGTCAAGCCGGAGTCCCCCGCTGAGACCGCCGGGGTATTGAGCGGGGATGTCATTCTATCCGTCAACGGGTCTGAAATTGAGTCTCTCCATGATCTGGTCGAAACCATTTCCGATCTGCCTGCCGGGGAAGAAGCTCAGCTTAAAGTGCTTCGCGGTTTTTCAGAAACCGAGTTGAAGATCACTCCGTGTTTTGCGGAAAATTCGGCCACCCGGCAATGATCTCCTGCCCCGGGGGGCCTGCCTCCCGGCCGACTTAGACTCCAACGCGCCCCTGCAGCGCCCGAAGCAGGGTCAGTTCGTCGGCGCTGTTGAGGCCTCCCCCGGCCGGCAGTCCCTGCGCAAGTCGCGAAACCCTCAACTCCGGGAACACCGCTAGCACTTCCACCAGATAATTGGAAGTGGCCTCACCTTCCACGTCTGAGCTGAGAGCAAGAATCACTTCCGAAAACCCCCCGCCCTCGAGCCGCAAAATCAGTTCTCTTACTCTGAGATCCTCCGGCCCGATATTATCCAGGGGAGAGATTCGGCCGCGTAGAGAGTGGTAATGGCCGCGGAATGCCCCGGAGCGTTCAAGTGGAAGAATGTCTGTGGGCTGTTCCACGATACAAAGGAGACTTGAGTCCCGCTGGTGCCCGTCGCAAACGGAACACCCCCGCTCGAGGGTCGAAAAGAATCCGCAGGTCCCGCATTCAATCACGAGGTCTCCCGCCCGTCCCAAAGCCTGAGAAAACTGCCCCGTCACTTCGGTGCCCTGCTGCATGAGCCACACCGCAATGCGTTCGGCGCTTTTGGGGCCAATTCCCGGCAATTGCTTGAGATGGGCGATTAATACCTTAACCGGTTCGGGATAGTCTACCTGGGCCATGATTGAAAAGATACGAGGGTTATAACATCGAGATCAACCTGGCGTGTCCGTCTTCAGTAAATTCTCTGGTGAGACGACTCCCCCGGGATTCAGGCTCTGCCACTCCCTCCTGGGCTCTTCCGATGTAAAAGGCCACCGGTGGATCATCGGCCCCCGGGGGGCGGGAACGACTGAAGCAGTCCAGGGCGCCCTCAAAATTCCTCTCCCGCATCAAAATCATCCCCTGCCAGAACAAATCACGCCTGCCCCTGTCCTCATCGGTGAACCCCTCCTTCCGGGCGAGGAGCTGATAAATCTCAGTCATTGAGTTTGAAGCAGGGTCATAAAACATCTCCATTGGCCTTACCTCAAAACTCTCATGAACGAGGCGATAAGTCGCCGGCCCGATGAGCAGGTCCGACCCGTATCTCACGTTCGCATGAGCGAGTCTTCTCGAAAAATCGGTCTCAACGCCGATGCCACTGAAGAAAGAATCCCGGGGAGGCCCGTACACACCAACGGTCACGGGACCGGAACAGATTCCCACGCCGAAGTGCAGCGGTAAAAACCATCGTGATTCACACTCCTGACTGAGGTTGCGCAACCTGGCCCTTAATTCAATCGCCGCACGGCAGGCCTGTTCCGCATGATCGCCGGCCTTTCCCAGCATTCCGAAAGACGCCCTGACGAGTTCGGGGCTGGATTCATCCAGATAGGCACCCTTGGAAATAAGGAAAGTCGACGCACTCCGTATAAAGAGATTGCTCATCTTCAGCAACTCAGCCGGGTCGAGCTTTTCCTGCAATTCGGCATGATTGAAAAACCGGCAGGTCAAAATGGAAACCTCTCTCACCATTCCCTGAAACTCGGGTAGGGTCGGTGCCTGGAGAAGCTCGTCAAACGTTCGCTGGGAAACCCGCGCCCCGAGCACATCCTCAAGAATCCGCTTTCGCTTACCTTTTTCCGTACGCGAGTAAACGAAAGCAGCCACAGCAGAAAGTAACACCGCCGTGAGTGGCGCAAACGGATCAAAAATCCGTCCATAGAGGGCAATGGTCGGAGAAAGAACAAGCGTGACCAGAGCGATTGAAACAACGATGAGGATCTTTTGCGGAAGACGGGAAACATCGATCACTCCCCAGGCTACCCCGAATGAAACCGAAACGAGGGTGAGGATCTCAAGCCACTTGACTCTCTCAACGCCATCCGCGGCGATCAACCCCCAGTTCACGTAGGCACCGGTTATCCGGGTCAGCATCGGAGCGAATCCGCCGGCCAAATACAGACTCAGGACCAACAGAGCTACCGATCCACCGATCGTCAGTGAGGTTAACAGATATCGTCGCATTTCCTTAATGATCGACTCACGGCTTTCCTGTAGCCTCTTCCGCGCCGGAACTCGCACGTGGGTCAATCAACTTGATCCGGCTTGGAAGTGTCTCTTAAAGAATAGGTCCTGACCGGCGATGAGCAAGGGCGGACTCAGCCGGGGAAACGGGGAGCACGTCGCCCCCGATGGGACCCGGACTGTCGTTGAATCAACGGGGCTAAACCGCCGAAACCCGGATGATTCCAAGCTGAAGCGCAGGCAGCCGGTTTTTCACGACCACGGAGACATCTCCTAAAGGTGAGCGGGCCGGCCGATGGAACCCCGTTCCGCGATTTCCGGTGTCCGTCCGAATTTTCGATTCAGGCGGCGTAAGAGGCGGGTGCTCTCCGGGTCGCTCAGCCACTCGTCGTGCAAGTGATGGACCAAACCTGAAGTTCGGGCATGAATCGTTTCGTTACGGTCGGGAACAAGGCGGGGGCTCATCCCGGTGTCACGGCAGAATCGGGCGATTGATTCCTGGTATCTAAGGTGCAGCCACGAGGCGTGCTTCTGCAAGATCGAAAGATCAACCTCCAGCGCCTCGTCCAGCGCTTCCGCCCAGTTCTCCTCATCATCAAACTCAATGGCGACACTGTCATGTTCCCACAGCTCGCAGTAGCTTCGCGCCGCAGCGGAACCTACCGGGAAGTTGATTCTAGCGATCCCTCCGGACATGCAAATGACACGGGAACTCAGGCAACTGCCGCAATAGAGGCGCGAGTGGAGCAAGAGCGAGGCAACCTCCCAGATATTGTCCGAACTGAATGCTGCCGCCTCCCATTCCGGGAATGATTCAACCCAGTTACGCAGTCTTTTCGAACGATTCTCCGAAAGCACCTTGTTTGCCTCAAAGAAGACAAGGCCAAGATTATGACTTTCACTCACCTCCAGCAGAGCCTCTTTCGCCCGCTCAGTATCCTCCGGACGGATCTCGCTGATCTCCACCGCGATCCAGCCATTGGGAAAGCGATTCCGGATTGCCTCTAGAGAATTGCGATCGCGGACGTCACGAAGCTGGCGCGCACAGACCTGGGGAAGGACGCTCAATCCGCAGGGCATGCGCTCAATGGAGATTCCGTTACTCTCAAGAAAATTCGCCCCGTTCTCGTCACGGACGCCGACAAACTGGGCTTCGCGGAAAACCGACAGCAATCTCTTCCTGCGCTCCTCACTGAGAGATTCAGGATTTGGAATTCCAATGGCGTGAAAACTCAATCCCGCCCCATAAAATTCGCCTTCGGGAGCCAGCATGTAGGCAAAATCGTCCAACTGGCCGGAGCGGCGGCGAATATAGTTCTGCAACTCACCCGATCGACTGATCATTGCCAGACTTTCGAACCGCTCCCCTTCCTCCTCATCCGCCGCCGCCTGATATCCTTCAACGAGGTTCAAGGTGATGTCGGCTCCTCCGAAATGAACCAGCTTGAGACGGTTGCTCTTCATCTCAAGAAGGCTTTCTCCGTAGTTCCTCACGGAATGTCCACCCACCGGCGTCAGATCCGCAGTAACCAGACCGGCACATCGAAGTCGGGAAAAATTGATCAACCGTGACATGACATGGGGCATCAGAAGATCCCCGAGACGATAATGGTCCGCAGCCCCGACCAGAAGGGCTTCATGAGAAGCCGAGGTCATTTCGTTGACTTCTGCCAGAGGAGCCACCCAATCGAGTCCCGGATGGTGATGAGCCCCGACTTTTCTGAATTTTCCGGGACCCTTAAGGGATCCACCCGAGAAGCTCAAGGAATTATGGCCAGTAGACATACCAGAATATTACTCATTTATAAAATATTTACAATATTTAATAAACTAAGGAGGCCTCATAATTTCCGAAACCAGCGCGCCGGGGCGAGTCGAACGGTTATTCGGATGGATGACCTTCCATTCCCGTGGCCGATCTCATTTCGGATTCACTTGAAGGAACCTGGCGGATCCGTACCAGATATCCGCTCGTCTTCTCATCCCCGGAAAAGGAGAGCCATTTCTGGAGATTTTCCGGTCTTTCAAGGCGTGAAAAGACCATCCTGAAAATCCTTGAGCGTTCAATCCAGATGGTTCCGTATCCGCCCGATCCGTCCTCATTTTGAAGATTGCTCGACCAGACATGAACCGCCCCCGAATCCTCATCCCTTCCCAGATACACCACCAGATGTCCCTTTTCTCCTTTCCCGATCAGGTCGTTCCAGAAAATCTTGAGAAAATCCCCCGGCTTAGCCTGCTCAATCTGCGTGAAGTTCCTACCGAGGTCGAGCCGCTCAAATAAAACGGCGGTTCCCGGTCCATCCGCATTCCAATGGCCGAAAATTCCGATACCGTCCTTCTCTCCGTGGATGACTCTCTCACTCGTGCCGAGATCAAGCAGCTCCCTTCCAAATGCCGGATCTACAGGAAAGCCCCCTTTCGCCTGAAGGGAGGCGACCACGTCACAGAAGACCAGATAGGTGGCACTCGAACAGAAACTGAACTCTTTGGCCCGTTTCGGACTCACCTTGAGCCTGCCATCGCCCTCAATCGCCAGCGCGGCACTTAAATCCTCCACCGTCCGGTAGAGATGGGAGTAGCGGGCCGCTCCCTTCTTCGCTCCAAGAAAACGGGCATAAACTCCGCCCTCGGGCATTTTTGCGATAGATTCCAGAACCAGGGCATTCCAATCCGCCGCGATGGCGTTGCCCCCCGGGAACAGAAAAATAAAGAGAACAGAGAACCGAACCAGTCTCATGACCACAAGCCCATGGAAGATAGCCTGTGAATCCGGTTCCGCGAATCTCAGTTCGAATCTGAAACCCTCCAGGCCCGCTGCATGGCGAGGATGCGCTTTAGCTCCTGCTTTTCTGACTCGGGAGTGTTGGGATCGGCAATCAGATCCCGCAGATTTTCCTGCTCAAGCCAAACCATGACACTTTCCGGCCAGATGCGGATGTCGAAACTCTCTCCGGTTTCACCTTCCTCCCAGACGGGAAGGCTGAGTCCGGAACTGGTCACCTGATCGTTCTCCATTTTCTCATCCGACGCGGGAGAGGCCACCAGGACCGGGGAGGCCAGCGAAGTCAGAGCGATGAGAATGCATACGCCGGTGCTAAAAGGGAATCCCATAGGATTTGGTGGTTAATGACCCGGAAATGAGGGCTATATTTTCAGACCACGGCCACGTCAGGCCGTTCAATCAAAACGGTGCCGGCATGAAATCTTTGAACCAACACCCGCCGCATCACGGGCGGAGGGACATTGCGAGCAAATCGGACAATTTCGCATCTTGCTTCAAATGCCTGACATTTCATGGCTCCAAAGCCTTGACATCGTCCCCAAACCACATAGATTCCCGTCCCTCCCGTCTCGCGGCCGCATTAATGGAAGATTTCCCTTCCGCTTCGCCTCTCCGGGATAACATTGATCCGGTAAATGAAAACCTTTTCTGCAAAAGCTGAAGAAATCGAACGCCAGTGGCATCTCATCGACGCTGACGGCAAAGTCCTCGGGGACATCGCTGTCGCGGCCGCCAATCTGCTTCGCGGCAAGGGCAAGCCGATTTTCACCTCACATGTTGATTGTGGTGACTACGTCGTAATCATCAACGCCGAGAAGGTGCGCCTCACCGGTAATAAAGAGGATACCAAGATCTACACCAGCTATTCCGGATATGTCGGAGGCCAGAAGCGTGAATCCGTCTCGAAAGTTCGGTCGCGTCGTCCCGAGCTCCTTGTCGAGCGCGCCGTTCGTGGAATGATCCCGCACAACCGCCTCGGTCGCCAGATCTTCAAGAAACTCAAGATCTACACCGGCACGGAGCATCCCCATGATGCCCAGCAAGTGAAGGCTTACTCACTTTAATTCTCCCATCATCCCGTTATCATGAGCGATTCATTTTCAGCGACCGGCCGGCGCAAGACCGCATCGGCAAGAGTCACCCTGGTTCCCGGAACCGGCCGCATCACCATCAACAAGCGCGCGTTTGAAGATTACTTCGGCACGCTCTCCCTGCAGAACAAGGTGCTTCATCCTTTCCATGCAGCCAACGTGGCCAACCAGTTTGATGTGACGATCAGCGCCAATGGCGGCGGAGTGAGCGGCCAGATCGGAGCAATTCAGTTGGGAATCGCACGGGCCCTGCTCAAGACGAATTCGGACCTTCGGGATTCTCTTCGTGAGGACGATCTCCTCACCCGCGACCCGCGCAAGAAGGAACGTAAGAAGCCCGGTCAGCCAAAAGCCCGGAAGCGCTTCCAGTTCTCGAAACGCTGATACGCTTACTTTCGATTCAATTTACGGACAGGGTTGGGTTCATCACTCAACCCTGTTTTGTTTTGTATCGTTACGTCTCGCACTTGCGCTCGTTCGGCGCTCGTTCGGCGCTCGTTCGGCGCTCGTTCGGCGCTCGTTTGCACCGGAGAGAAAGCGAGTCACGCCGGGACGGTGTTGGCAAGCAACTTTGAAAAACCTCCGCCCTGGTGGACTGGACAGAAACACCCAGGGCCTTGGATTGTACCTGCGAGATTTGTCTTTAGTAAAGCCGCCGAAGTGGAGCCCGACAGAGAACGTCGGATAGCTACCTGTATCCTCACCCGGAGATGGAATACCGGCCCGGTGAAGAGGGTCACTCGAGATCGCTTGACTCGTTGACTGCCGCTTTTTTGGCAGCCCGTTTGAGACCCTGATGCCGGATATCCTCGGCGCTCGCCAGAAAGACAGCGTCCTCTCCAATATTCACGGAGTGGTCCCCTACCCTCTCGAGGCTTCGAACCATAAAAATGAGATGCAGGATCTGCTTCACTTGAGCGGGATCCCGATCCATGCATTTACTCAACTCCCTGATGACCTCGTTATGAGCCTCATCGAGCAGATGATCCTTGGAATAAAGGGAGAGCGCAAGTTCCGTGTTACCTTCGGCATAGGCACGGATACTATCTCTGAAAACTCCAAGTGCTTTTTCGTAGACCCGCTCAATCAAATGCACTTCCGGGATCACAGGGTGCTTTAGCAACTTCCGGGCGCGCCGAGCGATATTACGCGCCTCGTCCGAGATACGCTCGAGGTTGTTTGCTACCTTCATCCCGGCAATGATCTCGCGGAGATCGCCCGCCACCGGGTTATAACGCATGAGGATCTCGAAAGAGTCGGCATCGATCCTGCGCTCAAGACTATTAACCTCGTCCTCCTCGGCGATGGCCTCATTGCAAAGCTCGGCATTCCGGGTCAAAAGCCCCTGAATGGCATTTCCAAGATTCTGCTCGGCGATGCTTGCCATGCGGAGGACGCTGTTCCTGGCTTCGCGCAATGCGTTTTCAAAATTTCCTAGAATGTGCACAGACTCGTTCATCAATTAAATGTCAGTTAGTTATTGTCGTTCCGCGAAGAATTTTTTTCCGTAATCTTTAGACGCAGGCAGCAGCGGTATCGGGAGCTAAAGCAAAATCCGACTTTTCTACAAAGTCATTCTCGCGCTCGCGCAGCAAGTTATCAGTATCCTCTCGCAACATAAAATCCTGGTAATGAATAAGATCAAACTCACCCGGGGTTTTTTCGACGATGGCCGTCAGCGACTCGACCCAGTCACCTGAATTGAGGTAGTGGACTCCGTTTTCAAGCCTCTTGTCTGCCGGTGTGTGAATATGTCCACAGATGATGCCGGTGCATCCACGCACGGCGGCCAGTTCCTTCAACTGATCCTCATATCTCCCGACAAAACTGACCGCGGATTTCACCTTGGATTTGATCGTTTTGCTCAGGGAAAAATACTCTTTTCCACGGAAGGCACGCCAGCGATTGTAGAGGCGATTGATTCCGAGGAGGAGTTCATAGCCTTTCGCCCCCACCACCGCAACCCACCGGTGACTGGTGGTGACGGAGTCGAAACCGTCGCCATGAACCACGAGATAGTCTCCGTTCGGAGTCTCATGCACATACTCGTCGACAATGCTCAATCCTCCGAAAAAGACGGGCAGGAAGCGCTCGAGGATGTCGTCGTGGTTTCCCCTCAGGTAAATCACCTCGGTGCCCTGCTTCTCCATCTTCTTCAAAACAGTTCGAACAAATTTGGTATGCGAAGGAAGCCAGCGCCCCCCACCCCGGAGCGCCCACCCGTCGATGATGTCACCATTCAGGATGAGCTTCCGGCAAGTCGTCGCCTTGAGGAATGAGATCACCTCCTCAGCCTTGCAGTCGCGGGTCCCCAGATGGATGTCAGAGAGAAAGATGGAATGATAGTCGTGACTCTTCATGGTAATCCTGTTTTTACTGATTAATGGCGAGGACCTCTTTTTCCCGCTCCACCGGTTCATGATCCGCCAGTCCCTGAAGTTGCGTTTCAAATCGCTTCACCACCTTTTTCCAGCGAACCTTGCGGGCCGAGGCTCTTGCCTTTTCGCGCAGCGGCTCGAGATCGGATGACGCCGCCTTGATCGCCTGTGAGAGATAGGCCTCCTTGTCGTCAAAGGGGGCAAGGAATCCGTTTACTCCATTAACGATGTGCTGCCGGGCGGCGGCGTAGTTGTAGGCGATGACCGCGAGACCGCTTGCCATCGCCTCAAGCGTCACATTCCCGAAAGTCTCAGTGATGCTTGGAAAGACAAACAAATCCGCCGAGGCATAATGTTCGGCGAGGGCCTCTCCCCGGAGAACACCGGCAAAGACAAAGTCGGGATACTCACGCCTGAGTTCCTCCAGTTTCGGCCCGTCACCGACAAATACCCCTTTGAAGTCAGGGATGCGCTTTTGAATCTCCCGGAAGGTCTCGATGACCAGAGGCAGGTTCTTCTCAGCGGCTAGACGTCCGACGTAGAGACCTACGATTCCCCCTGTTCTTACCCCCCAACTTTGCCGGAGGCCAAGCGATCTCTTTTTCGGAGAGAAGAGTCGCGTATCCACCCCTTTGGGAAGGAGTTGCAGGTTTTCGAATCCCTTTGCATCAAGCTGGTCGATCACATCGTGCGAAGGAACAAAGGTGCAGACCGAACGGTTATGGACATGCCGCAGATACGACATGGTTGCCTTTTCCAACAAGGGCATCCGGTAATGGGCCATGTATTGTTGAAAGTTGGTGTGAAATCCCGAGGCGGCCGGGATCCCAAGAGCCCTCGCTGCCGAAATCGCCGACGCCCCGAGAGGAGTTTCGGTCGCCACGTAAATCACATCCGGTCGATTCCGAAACCATCTCGCCTGCAACACCATCCGCATGGGAAATCCAAAACGGACTTCGCGATAGCCCGGCAGACCGAATGAAGGCACTTCAAGCCCTTCCTCATCACAGGCAAGGACAGCGGGCCTTACCACATCAACAAGATGGCCTCTTTCCCTGAGTCCATTGACAAGGCGTTCGAGAGTGGTGGCGACTCCATTGGCCTGAGGGGTGTAGGTGTCGGTGACAAATGTGATTTTCATGGATGGTCCAATCGGCTTCGGGAACTTTTCCATCGGCTGCCTCAGCACCGGCCTGGCAGTCTCAGGAAAGATGACTCTTGAATGAGCCAACAACGAAGTATCGAACGAAGCCGGAAACTGGAAAGCAACACCTTCGTCACTTTCGACATTTAGGAAACCTTAACAGAACGCCCCTCTCCGAAACGAGACGAGCCGCAGTCCGGACACCTGCCAGATATCCCGGACTGCGGCTACCCCTCAACTCGGGATTCCGTCGCGACTGCCTTCTGAACAAGGGAGGGCAGGCCGGCGACTTCGTCCCAAAGGTTCATTCTCTCGCGGTTTGGAGCTCAGGAGCTCCCGGGCGTTTTGTGCCCTGTCTGTGTGTGTGATGAAATTTCCGGCCTGAAAAACGGAAGGCACCAACACGGGAACTGCTTTTCTGAAGCAGCTGAAACGGGCGGTGGTGGCTTCCGATTATCATTTTTCCTTGATCATTTGGAATGATCGATAGTCCAAGATAATAAATATTTACCATATGCGCAACTTATTTTTTAAAATAAACTCAAAACTGCGAAATTAATTTTAAAATTTCACCCACTTTCGTACGAAAACCCGCCCCTTCGGCCGAGGCTGCACTTTCATCCACTAGATCAGTGGCAGGAATACCGCTCCCAGCAGAATGATCGCCAGACCTGCCAGCGACATCACGATCATCATGATGCTGACTGTTTTGAAAGTCTCCACGGGAGTCATGCCGGACATACTGCCGATGACCCAGAATCCGCTGTCATTCGCCCAGGAAATTGGTTTAGAACCGCAACCGATCGCGAGCGCAAGATACAGTGCTGAGTAGGAGAGATCGGTGCCGTTCGCCAGTGGAGCAACCATTCCCCCGGCGGTGATCATCGCCACGGTCGCTGAACCCTGGGCGGTCCGGATCAGGGCTGTAACGAGGTAGGCAATCGGAATCAGCATCAGAGACTGCTGCCCCTCGACTGAATCGCTAATAAATTCCGCGATTCCTGTTTCCTTGAGAATCTCGCCGAAAGCACTCCCCGCTGAAGTGATTAGAATAATTACGCCTCCACTCATCAACGCGTCCTGCACTGCCACTCTGACTCCCTTCGCCTGAAGGGTCGCACTTCGGGTGAGGAGATAAACGGCCGCGGCCGCCGAAAGCATCAAGGCTATGTTCTTGTCACCCAGCAGTTCAATCACAGGGGAGTTTGCTCCCGCTGCGGACAGAATGGTTTCCCCGCCGATCAGAACGACGGGAAGGATAATCGGCAGGAGAGCCAACCAGAGAGAAGGCAACGGCCTGTTATCCGGAGCTGCAACTTCCTGATTCGCCTCCGGCTCTCTCAACGGAATTTCCCACCGGCGATTCGCCCAATACGCAAAAACAATGCCCACTGCGACCGTGAGCGATCCGACCACGAGGCCACCGATCATCATTGACCCGATGGTAACCTGGTCACCGAAAAAGCCGGCTACCGTCAAAGGACCCGGGGTCGGAGGAACGAGCGAATGTGCCATGGTGGCCCCGGCCACAATCGTCAGAATATAGAGAAGGTAATTTCTACCCGTTTCACGCCGCATCGCTTTCCCGAGAGGCATCAGGAGATAAAACACCGTATCAAAAAAGACGGGGATGCCCAGGGTGAAGGCACTTAGTGCAAAGGCAAAAGGCGTTCCCTTAACTCCGAACAGACGCATCAAGGCGTCCACGATGGATTTCGCGCCGCCCGAATCGAGAAGACACTTTCCGATGATTGCCGCCATCGCGATGACGAGGGCGATACTGCCGCACCCTTTACCGAACGCACCGGTGAAACGTTCCACGAACCAGGACTCAGAAGCTTCCAGGGCGGAAGCATGGACCGATTCCATGCTCTCCGGTATGACTTTCAGTCGAACTCCGTTCTCATCCAGAAGAACCTCGCGCTGCTCACGGGTAAGCTCTGCCCGATAGAGCACTTCTGAAGGGGTCAGAAAGGCAACGGTCAGCCCGGCCACTGTAAGCGCGATAAAGGGGTGCCACTTCAGCGCGATGATACTCACCACCACCACCAGTATACCGATCGAAAGTAGAACGAGAGGACCCATAGTCGGAACCGGAATACAGGATTCAAGCCGACGAGGCAACCATGAACTTATCGGCTCCGTGGAACACGGCCGCTAACTGGCTCAACTGTCGATTCACCTCAAACGAGGGAATCACCGCTCCCCTCTCCCGCCCGGAATCACTTCATTGAAGCAAAACGGGAGGAAAGCAGGTCGACCGTGGATACCGCGCCTTGTTTCTCCCGGGTCGCATCGATCATGTTCTGTTCGAGCTGATTTTTGGTCGGTCGATCAGTCTCATAAAAGACCCCGAATTTTCCAGGATACTGAAGTGAGGCCAGACGATACGCCGCATTCTCATCGGAGACGTCATGCCTGTCGGCGTCCTCGGGTGAATTATCCCATTTCTTCTCCTCGATCACATCGAATTGGCCGCCTTTTCTCGGATTACCGTCATCAAAAATGCCGGGGTAGAAAACGACGCACTCCGAGAGAACTTCCACCACACTGAATCCGGGATGGAGGATGGCACGCTCGAAAACCTCCATCATGTGCTTTACCTGAACGGCATGAGTCCTCGCGACAAAACTTGCGCCTCCATAGACGAGTTTCTTCATCGGATTGATCGGCTGATCGATCGCCCCGGTCGGGTCTGTCTTGGACTTGAATCCCTTCGGGCTTGTCGGAGAAGTCTGCTTTTTGGTCAGTCCATAGACAAAGTTATCCATGACGATGTAAGTCAGATTCACATTCTTCCGGGCGGCATGATCGAGATGGTTACCCCCGATCGAATAGCCGTCCCCATCCCCGCCAAAAGCGAAGACATGGAGATCAGGTCGGGAAAGACTGACCCCGGTCGCAAGTGGCAACGCCCTGCCGTGAATGAAGTGGACTCCGTGACCATTGACGAAATAGGGAAATCTCGATGAGCATCCGATCCCTGCGATCGTGCAGATCTTTTCGTGTGGAATCTGAAGTTTCTCGAGCACCTTGAAAAAGGAAGCGAGCACAGCGAAGTCTCCACAGCCGGGGCACCAGGTCGGGTGGTCGGCGGTGAGATCTTTTTTAGTCAAAGGCTTGGGGGTTTCGGCAGTGGCGGACATGGAAAAGAAGGAGTTGAAATTTCAAGCTTCGGCAGCGGCGGCCTCGACCCGCGAAACGATGTCGCGGACTTTATAGTTGAGGCCGTCTGTTTTACAGACTGACCGGATCTTCGGATCGCAATAGCGTGAGCGGAGGAGAGTCGCAAGCTGACCGTATCCGTAGATCCCCTCATCGTTCATCTCGACCACAACGACCGACTGGTATCGGGCAAAGATCGTATCGAGCCGGTTCGGCATCGGATTGATGTGCCGAAGATGCATGGCTCCCGCCTTGCGCCCGGCGGCTCGCATCCGGTCGACGGCTTCGCGAATTGGGCCCCAGGTGGATCCCCAGCCGACCACAAGAATTTCTCCAGCATCATCACCGAAGATCTCAGGGAGGGGCAAGGTCGCTCCAAAGGCCTTGATTTTATCACGACGACGGGCGGTCATTTTTGCGTGAAGGACGGGACTGGCCGAGGGGTGACCCCATTCATCATGCTCAAGACCTGTCACGACAGGATATTTACCACCCTGCATCACCGTTCCGGGAGGAGCGTGACGGGTCTCACCGTCAAGCGGATAGGGTTTAAACTCTTCACCACGAGTTGCCTGGTCAAGCGCGGGCTCGTGAACCAGCGTTGCGAGATCAGGCTGCGCAAACGCCTCAATTCTTGAAGCGAGGGCCATGTCGGTGAGAATGAAAACAGGACAGCTGTATTTGCGCGCCAACTGGCAGGCTTCAACCGCGATGTAGAAACAATCGGCCACATTTTTCGGTGCCAGAACGATACGCGGGCAATCTCCATGACTGCCGTAGATGGCCTGCATCAGGTCACTCTGCTCAACACTCGTCGGCAGACCAGTACTCGGTCCCCCCCTTTGAACATTGATCACAACAAGCGGCAGTTCCGCCATGGTGGCATAGCTAAGCGCCTCCATCTTGAGCGAAAGACCCGGTCCCGAACTCCCCGTGACTGCGGTGTGGCCGGCATAGGCGAAACCAAGGGCCATCGAGACCGCGGCAAGCTCGTCCTCTGCCTGGACAAAGAGCCCACCGTATTTAGGCAGTTCGACACGCAGTTGCTCCATGATCGTCGACCATGGGGTAATGGGATAAGCCGCACCATAGCGGACCCCTCCGGCGAGCAGCCCCAGGGTCAGGGCCGTGTTCCCATCCGTCGTCACTTTGTCTTCGCCCTGTACTTTGCCCTTCTTCAGGTCAAATTCCAGGCTGAGGACGTTGCCAATCGGGTAGGCAAAGCCGGCATCGAAGGCAAGCATCGCGTTTCTCAGAACGTCTTCATTCTTGCGACCGAACTGCCTCTCGATCAGTGAAGCGATTTTCTCCTTATTGAGCTTGAACAGCGCCGCCACCATCCCGAGAACAAAGAGGTTTTTCCCCCGGTCCCGGGCGCTTCCACCGATTGACTCAACCGTGGCACTCGTAATCGGGACGGCTACGTGAATCGCATCCGTATCCGTCCTGATTGTCTCGACCTGATCGGAATCATAGAGACAAATTCCGCCCGGTCTCAACGATCCAATGTGGTCATCGTAACTATGCTGATAGAAGGCAAAAAGAAAATCAGAGTCGTCACCCGCCGATAGCACTTCACCGGAACCTAGATGAACCTGAAAGATGGAGGGTCCCCCGGAGATGGTCGAGGGGATCGTCATGTAGGTCATGACCTCCCGTGCGCTTCGACCTGCAAGCCGGGCGAGGAATCCACCAATGGTTTGGATGCCGTCCTGAGAGTTTCCGGCGAACCGGATAACCGCGTTCTGGAGTTCCGTTACCCCTTCAGAATTTACTGAAGGCCTCTTGCTTGTTTCGGGGGAATCCGACGTCGCGGACAGGCTCATTTACTAATCAAAAATGGTGGGGGTTAAGCGCAGAAGTAAATCAGCGCGAACTCTGCAATGCAAAGAAAATCGTCGCTGGATTCACCCGGGCAACTGAAACTCGCCTACTTTGCCGGATAGGGCAAAGCGGGAGGTGGGCCGGATTGAAGCCCCCCTGACGGGTTGAACCGGGTTTGGGCCGGGAATTCGGGCGTCTCCTCAACCGGAAGGTTGAGCGGATTCCCTCCGGGGTCGATCAAATTCACGGTGAGAAAGACGGTGACCGCCCGTTTTCCAGATTGGTTGGTCGTAGAGCTGAATCCCCGCCCAAGCAAGGGAAGGTCCCCTAGTACTGGAACTTTATCATGGGAACTCGTAATTGACTCACCGTGAAATCCTCCGATGGCGATCGTCTGGCCGTCCCAGATGGTAACGTTGGTCGTCTCTTTAATCGCGTCGAAAACCGGCATCAAAATCTCATTCTCCGTGACCAATTCACCGTTCGCGGTGATGGGGAGCCCGTAATTGATAAACCCGACGAAATCGGTGAAATCAAGGAGGATATTCACGCTTACAGTCTTGTTGTCTGCCGCAACGGTTGGTTCCACCTCAAGCACTTTTCCAACATTTCTCACTTCAAAAGCCGTCGGCGTGGCAGGGGTGACCGGAATCACTGCATCAATAAAACCGGGTACCGGTCCATTATCGTCGTCATTATTGTCGTCGTCGTCCGGATTCCCGCCGATTTGTTGAGGCACTTCCGGAGGATCATATTCCGTAGGGTAGATGAACTCCCTGATCACTTCAATCTTCGCCAGCTGTCCCGGCTTGACCGTAACATTTGCATCGCTCAATAAATCGCTGCCCTTTGCCTGATCAAGAGCCCGAAGAACCATCTGAAACTGAGGATTGGTTAGAACACCGGCCACCGAAAACACCCCGGGTGCCCGACCGGTTGCTCCGTTTCCTCCCCCGATACCGAAATTGATCACATCCTCGATCGAAGTATTGGTTCCGAGCGAGCCCATGCGTAAACCACTGGTGATCGGATTTAATCCCAATGGTCCCCCCACCCCGGCGAACGGGTAGTCTGCCTGAACGAGCGGATCGGCCGAATTGCCGTTTGTGCCGCCGCTGTAAAAGACAGAACTGTTCGTTAGGGATGACTGCCCAAGCAGGAAGTCCATTCCAAGAAGTTTGAGTGTCTCCGACTCGATCGAGATAATCTTGACGCGAATTTCGACGTTTTTCGGAGCGGTATCCCTCGCGGCCTGAACGATGCTGTCGATGGTATTCAGTTGCTGGGAAGTGTTTCTCACGAGAAGGGAGTTCGTCGCCGCAATAAAACTAACGGAAGCTCCGGGACCGAAGACCACCCCCCGACTTTCAAGGAACTGCTGGGGGGAAATTCGCTCAACAAGCGCTCCCGGACCGGCACCGGGAACCGGCGTGGCGAAAGGGTCAGCCGGCCCCGCCGCTGCGGGAGATTCGGCACCCCCGGAAAGAAAGCCCGGAGGCACGATATACCTCCGCGAAACGAGGGCGCCTCCGTCATCGGCCGTCTCCGAAATGACCCTGACCGCAAAATTATCAACCCGATATACCATTCCAACCTGTTGAGCCGCGTATTTTAGAGCGACCCCGAGGGGGATATTGGCCAACTTAATACTCAGAACCCTCTGCCCCGCGTCTTCACCTCCCGCCAGACCGGAGGAATCGATCACAATATTGACTCCTCTCCGTTGCGGATCGGTCTCAGAGGCATCGAGCTCCTGTGCTTTCTGGGTAAGGAATTCAACAACCTCAATCAGGCGGGCATTCTCAAGCTCCACTTGCGGGATAATTATGTCCTTTAACTTCCGTTCCAGGGTGACATCTCCTCCCTCGGAAACGCCATCCATATTAATGGGAATATTTGCGTCCGACATCGGAACACGCACGGGAGATTCCCACGCCCCTGTGACCGCCGCCAGAGCTCTGGCCCTGGTATGATCCTCCGCCGCGTCAAAATAATTCATGCGATGACGCTCCACATTCTCCAGCCCCCTCCGGGCAGCGGTATTGAAGGGGTCAACCGTCAGCGCCTCATTGAAGGCACGTTCGGCCCTGTCGTAGTCGCCCAGTTCAAGGTACCCTTTCCCAAGCGTCAATTTACTGGAGACGGTATTGACCTCCCGCAAATGTTGCGGAGTGGTCGCCTTATTATAGCGGTCATCGTGATTCCTGAGATCATCCAGCATCTTGCGAACTTCCGGATCAATCGAGGCTCCCTCTATCTTTGAACTTTCCGCCAGGGCGATAATATCCGCGAGGGTCTGCTCCGACTCCGCCCATTTCGCCTCCCCGGCCAGAATCACAGAGTACTGATAGGCCGCCGCCTGGTAGCGCTTGAAGAAGATCTTTCGCTGATCCGCAACGGCCGGGACGTCAGGAATCGTTTCAAACGCCGCTTTGAAATAATCCATCGCCTCGGCATAGGACTGATCTGAGAACGCTTTTGATCCCGCCGTAAACAAAGTTTGAGCGGCAGTCACCCGCTCCTGCCGCTTCTGTGCCTCCGCGGCAGCGACTCCCGCAATTCCTCCGGGAATCCCATTCCCATCAGCCTTCACGGCCGGGGCGTGCAGACAGATCACCGAAATACAGGCGAAAAAACGCAGTAATCGACGTGAATCAGCCGGGAGATGGGAAAAAATCGACACGGGCAAAGGAGGAACTGTTCTCTAAATGAAGGAAATCAGGAGCTTAGCAGTAGATCCAGCCCATCTGCAAGCACGGAGTTCACGCCTGAAATGGCGGCAAAATCGGCTGCTGTCCCCCGTATCAACGAAGATTCCAGACCATTCGCCGCTTCCGGGCCCTACTCCCGCGACCCCGGGGTCAGTTTGAGGGTCAATTCCTCCTCACCCCGCTGGATCGTGATTGTCGTTTCTTCGCCGACTTTAAGGTCCGCCATGGCATCGGTGTAATCGTAAATATTGAGGATTTTCCGATCTCCGAGGCCGATGATGACGTCTCCCCCCTTCACCCCGGCCACTCCGGCAGGGCCTTTGTCTGCCACCCCGCTGAGCTTCACGCCCTTGATATCACCCTGGCTGTAGTCCGGGATCGTGCCGAGATACACGCGGAAACCCCGCCCACCCTGATTCTTGGGTGGATCGACTTTCACATACATCGGCGCGTTCGAGTCCACCGCGAGTCCCCTTGTGATCAGACCCATCAGTTTTGCAATTTTTGTGGCCCCTTCGTAGTTGATTTTGTCAGGCGTGTCGCGCGGGGTGTGGTAATCCTCGTGAGCCCCGGTGAATGCGCTGAGGATAGGCACCTGGCGCAGGTAAAAATTCGTCGCGTCGGTTGGCAGGTAAGTGTCGTTCTGAATCGTGATGGGCAGACCAATGGGCGCATTGCGACTCTCGATCGCACTCTTCCAGTACTCACTCGATCCTATCCCCTGGAGGACGAGGGTGTCCTTCAGGCGACCAATCATGTCCATGTTCAGGTAGGAGGAAAGGATCAGCCCGAGCGGTGCGTTTTCATCGCCAAGCGACTCCTTTGCGAGCTTTCTGACGAAATGCGAGGACCCGAGCAATCCGATTTCCTCACCCGACCAGGCCGCAAAGACAACATCCCGCTTCAAATCGAGTTTGCCCTGTGTCCGCTGATCCGCGAGATACTCCGCGATCTCGAGCAGACCGGAGACGCCCGAGGCATTGTCATCAGCCCCGCGATGGGCCTGCATGCGCTCGTCTTCACGGGCGAGCGATCCGGGGCCGGCCTCATCCCCGAGGTGGTCGATGTGTGCCCCGATCGCGACGGCCGGGTTGGGGTGAGGTCCGCTCTGGCCCGCTGAGAGAATACCAATGACGTTGCGACCCGTGCGCGTCTCCTGATCCACGTCAATCGTCGCGCTGAGTTTTGTCCCGGGGACCTCGAAACCCTCGACCATCTCGCCCGCATCAAGCGATTTCTGGATAGCCGTAAAATCCTTGCCCGCCTTAGCGAAGAGTTTTGTTGCCATCTCCGTCGTGATACTCACCGCCGGAATACCCGAATCAGCGAGCGATGCATCAAACTCCATCGGCACGAGTTGCTCCTTCACCTCGGTATTCGGACCGGTGACAAAAATGATCCCGGCGGCAAACTTCCGTCTTGCGAGCGTCGCCTTGTGGCGCAGGCGCGAGTAGCGCTGCATCTGTTCGCGCTGCTCCTTTGGCACATCTTCAGGGACGAAGCGCAGGACCATGACCCACTTGCCCTTCACATCGAGGTGGAAGTAATTCGTGTACGACTCCCCGCCCTTTCCGTCGGGAATCTCAAGGCCGTAACCGGCAAAAACAATCCCGCTGTCCGTGAGGTTTCCGTTCCTGGAGAACGAGATTGGCCGCCAGTCTTTCTCAACCTCCGGTTTCAGAACCTCGTCCCCGAGAGTGAGGGACATCGCATTATCCTTCCCCACCGCGACACCGGCCGTGAATTCGAAGGATTGGAAATAAGTGTCATTATCTCCACCCGGTTCGAGACCCCATTTTTTGAAATGCTCCGCCACATGCGCTGTCGCCGCGATCTCCCCGGGAGTGCCGGTGAGGCGTCCTTTCAGCTCGGGTGAGGCAAGATATTCAAGATGGCGGCGCAGGTCGGCTTCATCAATCCCGGGTTTCGTCTCAAGCGTTGCGATGACTGCTTGCGGCGCGGTGGACTTGTCAGACCCGGTCATTTTCATCCCTCCGCTCTTCGCCAGCATGGCAAGGGCCGCCTCGTGATTCCAGCCAGCGAGGAAAATCTGTGACTGTTTTGTGGGAGTGCGATTGCTCGTCCACGAGAGTGTTTTCCCATCCGGAGAAAAGGTCGGGAGCCCGTCGAATCCGGGCGTGTGAGTCACCCGCACGGGCTCCTTTTCCCCGCGCGAGTCGACGAGATAAAGTTCGAAATTCTCGAAGCCGTGCTTGTTCGTCGCGAAAATCAGGTACTCGCCGCTGGGATGGAAATACGGAGCCCAGGACATCGCTCCGAGGCGGGTCAACTGGCGCTGGTCGGAACCGTCCGCCTTCATCGCATAGATCTCCGCGGTGAGCCCCTTGCGATCAAAGCGCCGCCAGCAGATCTCCCTGCCATCGGCACTGAAGAAGGGACCGCCGTCGTAGCCGTCCGCGTTCGTCAGGCGCTTCGGGTTCGATCCATCGGCATCGGCGAGATAGATCTCCATCGGGAATTTTTTGTCGAGTTTGAAGGCATTCAAATCGTCCTCACTCATCGATCCATCATAAGCCTGGCGATTCGAGGCGAAGACGAGCTTTGTTCCGTCGGGTGAAAAGGCCCCCTCGGCATCATATCCTTTTGTCTTTGTCAGGTTCCGGTATTCGCCTGATCCCGGGATGGTCTCATAAATCTCGAACTCGGCATCGTAGTCCCAGGTGTACTTGCGCGCTTTGCCGGACTCGCGTTCGGCATACTCCGCCTTTTGTTGTTCCTCCACTTCGGGATTCTCGTGGGTCGAGGCGAACATGACCCGCTTTCCGTCGGGATGGATCCAGGCGCAGGTCGTTTTCCCCTTGCCCGGAGAAATCCGTTCCGTGTCGCCGGTTTCGAGATCGAGCCGGTAGATCTGGTAAAACGGATTGCCCTCTTCCCTTTCGCTCTGGAAGATCATCTGTTTACCATCGGCCGAGAAATAGCCTTCTCCGGCCCGAAGACCCTCGAAGGTGAGTTGGCGTATTCCCGAAACCAGTGTCGCCTCGGCCTTCGCAACCTCCGCAGGATCGGTCGACTCCTCAGCAGGAAGCGTCGCAAACGAGAAAGCAAGCAAACAGAGTAAGCTTACCCCCCTTACCGTGTTGGGTGCTGAGGGATTCGCGGAGGAAAGAGGTCGTGAATGGAAGGGAAACATGGATTTGGGATCTTGATTCAGCCCGTGATTAAGGTCAATCAGGTTACGGCACGGATGCATGGTAGATTGTCAGAAACGCTAACCCGTTCAATATTTCCCTTCCATGGCCGAATCCAGTATCGTGACCCGCTTTGCTCCGAGCCCTACCGGACACCTTCACAAGGGCCATGCCTATTCCGCTCTCTCCGCTTTCGCCTTTGCCAGAAGCCATCGGGGACGGTTTTTACTTCGTATTGAGGACATTGACCCGGGACGCTGCCGTGCCGGAAATACGGAGCAAATTTACGAGGATCTTACCTGGCTCGGCCTCGAGTGGGAGAAACCCGTCCGCATTCAGAGCGAACATCGTTCCGGCTACAGCCGTGTCGCCCGTGACCTTCATCACCGAAAACTCCTCTATCCCTGTTTTTGCAGCCGGAATGATATCCTTCGGGAGGCGGAGCGGGCCGGATATGCTCCGCATGGAAGTGAGGGACCGGTTTATCCGGGAACCTGCCGGAAACTCTCCGAAGACGAACGCGCTGCCCGGATTGCCACAGGGGAAAACCATTCCCTGCGCCTCGACTTATCCCGCGCACTTGAGGAAGTCGGCACCGGCCTGACCTGGAACGACGCGAGACACGGGATTCAGCCTGCCCGCCCTGATCTCCTAGGCGACGCCATTCTTGTTCGAAAGGATATCGGCACAAGTTACCATCTCTCCGTGGTTATCGACGACGCCCTTCAGGGCATCACTGATATCGTTCGTGGCGTCGATCTCTTTGACTCGACCCATCTCCACCGGGTCCTCCAGGCTCTTCTCGATTTTCCCGCACCAACCTATCATCACCACCCGCTCCTCACAGATTCCGGTGGAAATCGTCTCGCCAAACGGGACCGCGCCATTACCTTGAAGAGCCTGCGTGAATCGGGCTTGAGTGCCGCCAATCTCCGTCTCGAGCTCGGTTTCCCGCTCGACCTCGAAGCACTCCGAACAATGACCGAAATACCATGAACTTCCTTTCCATTGCCCTATCCGAAGAACTTGAGGAAGGAAAAGGCCGCCCCTATCAACTTGAGGGCCACCGCATCGCCCTGGTTCGGCACGAAGGTGTCGTCTACGCCCTTGACGATCTCTGTCCGCATGCCGATGCCTCGATCGCCTTTGGTCCGGTCGAAAACGGATGCATCGCCTGCCCTTGGCACTATGCGGAATTCGATCTTCGCACCGGAGCGGTCCTCAGCGGGCCTTCCCCCAGAGGCATACGCACCTATCCCGTTCGTGAAAGCGGTGGAAAAGTCGAGATCTGCCTTGACGAAACCCCGCCCCTTTCCTGACGAATTTCGCGGAACCACGACCAACAAAGTAATTGACTCATCCCGCCTCCGCTGGCACCTTTCGTTTCCTCTCCGCCCTCGTTTGCAGGTCGGAAAGATTCAAAAAAGGTTGGGTGGCTGAGTGGTCGAAAGCACTTCTTTGCTAAAGAAGCGTACCCCAAAAGGGTACCGTGGGTTCGAATCCCACCCTGACCGTTTTTTAAAAACCCGCAGGGAACGAGCGAAGCCGTTCCCTGCGGGTTTTTAATTTTGGTCGAATGGGTTCGAACATCAGTTCGATTCGGAGGCGGCGAAGCCGCCGGAGAAAGACGGAGGCGGAGCCGAAGTCAATCCCACCCTGACCGTTTTTCGATACGCGGCAAAAGGATGGCCCTTGATCGGTGTCCGTTGTCATGCAGAGTAAACGGTATGAGAATTCTCTCGGTCGCCGATCTCCACTACACCCTTAAGCAGTGGGATTGGTTGAAGGGCGCGGTAGAAGGCTTCGACCTTCTTGTTCTCCCGGGTGACCTCCTCGATATTATCTCTCCGGTCGCACTGGACGTTCAGATTCTGGTCGTGAAGAAGTATCTCCGCCGACTCCCGGAGTCGACTCCGGTTCTTGTGACCTCGGGAAATCACGACGGCGACGGACGAAACGACGCCGGAGAACAGGTGGCTGACTGGCTCAAAAACTCAACCGGCACAGGGATCTTCAGTGATGGCGACTCCTTTGAGCAGGACGGAATTCTTTTCACGCTTTGCCCCTGGTGGGACGGCGAGGAATCCAGAACCGCAGTGGCTGAGTTGCTGGAGCGGGATTCGAAAAAGCCCAAAGAAAAATGGATCTGGCTCTATCATGCTCCCCCTGCGGGATCACCTCTCGCCTTTGACGGCAAACGCGAGTTTGGCGACAGCGAGTTGTCCGCCTGGATCGGGAACTACTGCCCCGACCTTGTCATTGGAGGTCATATTCATCAAGCCCCCTTCACCCGGAACGGGGTGTGGTTCGACCGCATCGGAACCACCATGGTGTTTAACGCCGGACGGCAGATCGGTCCTGTGCCGACCTCGATTGAATTCGATCTCACCGCCGGCACCGCGACCTGGCGCTGGATGGAGGGCTCGGAATCAGTTTGTCTGAAGACAGGTCAGCGGCTCGATCCCTGACCCGTCTGGAGATGGAGGAGACTTTCCAGGACCTCGTCCATCATCCCGAGATGGCTGTCCTCATCCCCATACTGTTTCTTGATGTCCACAAGATAGGACAATACCGACGTCAAGCGCGCGGCGAGGAGGCAGGCGATATGGTAATAAATCTCCGGATGACGCTCCAGTAACACGCCCGCATTCTCCGCCACGAAGAAAGACGACTCTTTGATCGTTTTTACCGTGGCCATCGGCGCTGTGTTCATCAACTGCGAAACTTCCCCGAAGACCGCTCCCTGAGCCGAAACGTCGGTGAGTTCGACTCCACATTTACTGATCTCAACCGTCCCCTCATTGAGGATGTAAAGATTTCCCTGACGCACTCCCTCCTCAATGAAGGCTTCCCCGGCCGGAAGCGTACGAAGCGGCAGATTTATCTCCAGACAGATCTCAATGATTGATTTTCTCATGGATTTTCAGCCCGATAACGGTCCGGCTTTATAGCAGAATCCGCGCCGGTGTCACATGAGAAAACTCATTCCCGAAGCCCGGACCATCCCCCATCCCCATCACCGGGGGACCCCGAACTTTGGCGATCAGGTTACCTGTTCGCCACGAGCCATCACCACCTTGCCGGTTCTTACCGTCTCGATGATGTCGTAGTTGTTGAGGAGTCGGATTGAAGCATCGACCTTGTCACTTGCGCCCTCGATCCGAATGACCATGGAAGCCTCGGAAAAATCCACTGTCTTGCCTCCAAAATGCTCCACCACCTGGAGGATCTCGGTACGGCGCTCGGCGTTATCCGCCTTGATCTTGATCAGGGCCAGTTCACGCACCACCGCATCTTCCGGGGTGTGTTCGTAGCAATGGATCACGTCGATCAATTTGTCGCATTGCAGGATGATCTGGGTCAGGCCCGCCGGGTCACCGCTGATGCCGAGCGTCAGACGCGAAAACCGGGGATCACGACCCTGAGAGACAACGAGCGAATCAATGTTGTAGGCGCGTCGTGCGAAAATCTGACAAATCCGCATGAGAACACCGGGTTGGTTGTTCACAAACATACTCAAGGTGTGGCCGCCGATAATATCGGGGCGTGGCTTGGGCTTTTCGTCGGTCGTAATAATGGTTCGGGCCATGGGGTACAAAGAGTGAAAGGTGAGAAAGTAAAAAGTGAAAGGTTGTGGTGCCGTCTGGAAGCCGATGGTGATCGGTGAGCAGGAAAAGACATTTCACCTTTTACCTTCCCACCTTTCACCGGCGACAGAGTCGCCGGATCAGGTCGATCCGACAGGTTTCTCCATTTTATACTTCGGCGGCTCGGTGAGCATGTCCTCAAGCGCGGCACCGGCAGGAATCATCGGGAACACGTTGTCCGTCTTGATACATTCGGCGTTGATGAGAATCGGACCATCATTGTAGTCGAGTGCCTCCTGCAACTTCTTGCGCACGTCGGCAGGACGTTTGATGTTGATGCCTTTGGCACCATAGGCCTCGGCGAGTTTCACAAAGTCGGGATTGCCAACCAGGTCCACTCCGCTCTCGCGGTTGTCGAAGAAGAGCTCCTGCCATTGACGAACCATGCCGAGGTAGTGGTTGTTGAGAACCAGAATCTTGATCGGAAGCTTGTGAATCACGGCAGTGGCGAGTTCGCAGAGTGTCATCTGGAAACCTCCATCACCGGAAACGGAAATAACGGTCTCGTTCGGACAGGCAAACTGGGCTCCGATCGCCGCAGGGAATCCAAAGCCCATCGTCCCGGCACCACCCGAACTAAGCCACTTGAATGAGGCATCGTTGGTGTAGAACTGCGCCGCCCACATCTGATGCTGACCCACGTCGGTCGCGATGATGGCATTGCCTCCCGTGAGATCGTGGATCTCATCAAGAACCTGCTGCATGCGCAACCCTCCCTGCTTTTTATAAGCGAGCGGGTACTTCTTCTTGTAGCCGTTGAGATGCTCGTTCCATTCCGGAAACTTCTTCTTCTCAATGAGCGGCAGAAGCTGTTTCAGCGCTGTCTTCGCATCACCCACGATCTCAACATCAGTCGTGATCATTTTGCTCATCTCAGCCACGTCAATGTCGATGTGGATGATCTTCGCCTGGGCGGCAAACTTGGGCGCCTGGCCGATAATGCGGTCGTCGAAACGCGAACCGACGTTAAAGAGAAGGTCGCACTCACACACTGCCTTATTGGCGTAAGCCGTTCCGTGCATCCCCAGCATGCCGAGCGCGAGCGGGTGTGATTCGGGAAAAACGCCTTTACCAAGCAAAGTCGAGGTCACCGGGCAATCCAGCTTCACAGCAAGCTCCATGAGTTCGCGCTCCGCCCCGGAAATCATGGCTCCGTGACCGGCGAGGATGAGGGGTTTCTTCGCAAGATTGATGAGTCGCGCCGCTTCCTCAATCGAAGTGCGATCGATGTCGTACGCTTTCTCGGGACGGTAGCCGGGCAGATCAATTTCCGCATCAAGGTCCCCGGTGAAGGGGGACTGGCTGATGTTTTTCGGCACATCGATCAAAACCGGACCGGGACGGCCCGTCGTGGCGATGTGATAAGCCTCGCGGGCAACGCGAGGCAGATCGTTGGTCTCGCGAACGAGGTAATTGTGCTTCACCACCGGAATGGTGATCCCAAAGATGTCCGCCTCCTGAAAGGCGTCTTTTCCAAGCATCCAGGTCACCTGCTGGCCCGTCACGATGATCATCGGAACCGAATCCATCTGCGCCGTCATGATCCCGGTAAGGGTGTTCCCTGCTCCGGGCCCGGATGTCACAAGCACAACGGCGGGCTTCCCGGTGGCGCGGGCGTACCCGTCAGCCATGTGTGTCGCCCCCTGCTCATGACGGGTAAGGACGAACTTCATTTTCGACTTCACCGTTTCAAGCGCGTCGAAGATCGGAAGCGCCGCTCCGCCGGAGTAACCGAAGACATACTCAACGCCAAGGCTGTCGAGTGTCATGATAAGAGCCTGTGCTCCGTCGAGTTCTTGTTTTTTCTTAGAGGCCATGGAATGAAAGATGGGCTTGTTTGGTTGAAATTCGGTCTTTTTCGCGAGATCGCAAACTGAAAATCACGACATTTGTTCAAAACTTAGCAATTTTTCAATCCTCAATCAGATAAAATCCACCGCTTTGACCGAAAATTACCTATTTTTCGACGCCGCACCCATCGTGAGATGGGCAGAAAGGAAAACAAGCAAGCCAATAACGGCGGATCTAGGTAGGGCCTTTGGCCCTTGTTGCAATTCGACCCAAAATCCTGGGGCATCGCCCTAAATGCCAAGCGTTCATTCACATTCCAGAGCCAACGGCCCATTCCTATACCAGCTGAGGCATCGCCCCAGTCACCGCTCACCAAAAACAGAGGAGGGCCAAAGGCCCAGCCCTATACCAGCGTGGGGCAACGCCGCAGGTAAAGAGCCTAGCCCCCGGACGACAACAGCACGACCCGAAACCCGTAGAGATGGTGCTGAGTGTCGGGTGTCTTGCGAAGGCGAGACGACGAGAGCAGACCGCCAGGCTCGTAGTTAAGCCAAGAACCGCCCCGCAAAACACGGTCTTTCTTGGCATTGTCATAAAAATCCTCGACCCACTCCCACACATTCCCTCCCATGTCGTAGAGACCCACCTTGTTTGGCTCGAAGCTCATCACCGGCGAAGTCGTCGGGAAAGTGTCGTCGTAGCCCTCCAGCAAGGGGCGGTTGTCGCCGGGTGCCTTCGCATGGCGGCTCACGTCGCTGTAGTTGCCCGCTCCCTTCGGCGGTGGCCAGGCATTGCCCCACGGGAAGGTGTTCTGATCCTTGAAGACGTTAGAGGGTGTGGTGTCGGATCTCCACTTCTCATCCCGACTGATGTCCACGGCAATGCTCCACTCTTGATCGGTCGGGAGTCGATAAAGTTTGCCTTCCTTTTTACTCAGCCACGTGCAGAACTTCTGCGCGTCGTCCCATGAGACACGGATCACGGGGTGATCCTCCGCCCGGTCTGTCGGGGTGAACCCGCCAGCACTCTGGTCTTTCCACGGACCTCCGCCCGTCTGCGCCTCGGCCGCGTAGGCGGCGTAGTCTTTGTATCGCACCTCGTGGATGCAGAAGAGCACGTCGGTGCCTTTCACGGGGAGGAATTTCATGCCGAGCGAGTTCTCGACGCCGTCTTTGAGGGCCAAAGTCTTGGCGGGTTGCAGGGCGGCTTTCGCCTCCCCACCCGGTGCTGAGAGTCCGGGGTCGCCCGCCGCTTTTGCCGTACTTTCCCCCAGAGCTTCACGATACTCGCGCACGGTCTTCGCATCGTCGATGCGATCACCTTTCGTGAAGTCTCCCTCCATCTGCACAAGTCGTGCGGCGAGCGGAAGGGTGAGGGTCTTCATATTCTCGGCCCGCGCCGCGACGAGCTTCGCGTGCGCCTCGCGGTAGATCCCCCTCAACTCCTTGAGCTTTTCGGGAGTCTTTCCATCGTCGGTCTCGGGCACGATGCCTTTGAAGACGACTGATTCCTGCTCCGCCTCCAGGGCGACGACGCCGTCGAGATTTCGGGCGGCCTTTTCCTCGGCGATCATCGTTTTGAGCCGTTCGAGGTAGCCCGCGATCAGCTTCTGCAAGCCCTCGTCGAAGGGACCAGAGACACGCTCGGACTGCAAGGCGACAAACTGCGCATCCAGCGTGGCTAGTTCGGGCGGGAGCGGGGCGGAGGGATCGGCGGCACTGGCAGTCACAGATGCCAAAAACCCCATGAGGAACGCCAATTTCGAAAGCGGTAAGGCGGCTTTGCCAATAGGGATCGCTAAAGACATGCGAGAGAGTTATCCAACCCGGCGGAATTTGGCAAGGAAGATATTTTGTCCGATCAAGGAGAAGTCGATGCCCCACCGCCAATCGACTCGTTCACACTCTCCTCTACGGGTGCGGAACCAAGTCGCTTGGTCTTTGTGGCTTTGTGTAAGAACCGCGTCTCTCGCCGAAAGAGCGGCCCTTCCCCCCCCCCTCCGAGGCTCCGCCCAACGGAAGCACCGCCGCTTCCGCTACGGGAAGGCACCACGACTCGTTCCTCGTGACCCATGACTCTTCCCCTCAAGGCAATGGAAACCGCTCGTTCAACTCCAGCACGCGGAGCCGGATGCTCTCAAGCTTCGCATTGTCCGTATGATTTGAGATGGCCTCATGAATGAGATCACCGACGAGATCCATGTCATCCTCCTTCATACCGCGAGTTGTCACGGCGGGGGTTCCAATGCGAATGCCGCCACCCTTGAAGGGGCTCTCAGTGTCGAAGGGAATGGAATTCTTGTTCACCGTGATACCCGCCTTGTCGAGGGTCTCCTGAACGAGTTTGCCGTTCACTCCATTTGGTCTCAGATCAACCATGAAGAGGTGGTTCTCCGTACCACCCGAGATGATACGATAACCGTGACCGGCAAGCCGGGCCGCGAGGCGTGAGGAATTCTTCACGACCTGTTGCTGGTATTCCTTGAATCCAGGTTGGAGCGCCTCGTGAAAGCAGACGGCCTTTGCCGCAATGACGTGCATGAGCGGTCCTCCCTGAATGCCCGGGAAGATCATCGCATCGACCTTCTTCGCGAGGTCCTCGTCATTCGTCAGGATAAGACCACCGCGGGGACCACGCAGACTCTTGTGAGTCGTGGTCGTCACAAAATGGGCGTGCTCCATCGGCGAGGGATGAACTCCGGCGGCAACAAGCCCGGCGATGTGGGCCATGTCGACAAAGAGGTAGGCCCCGACCGAATCGGCGATCTCCCTCATGCGGGGGAAATCGATGATGTGGGAATAGGCCGACGCACCCGCCGTGATCATCTTCGGCTGGTATTCCTTCGCGGCGACCGCGAGGGCGTCATAGTCGATCGTCTCATTCTCCCTGGAAACCCCGTAGTGCTTCACGGCATAGAGCTTTCCGGAGAAATTCGCCGGATGACCATGGGTGAGGTGCCCCCCGTGAGAGAGATCCATCGTGAGGATTTTGTCGCCGGGCTCAAGGACACTAAAATAGACGGCGCAATTCGCCTGAGAGCCGGAGTGGGCCTGCACATTGGCGAATTTGGCTCCAAAGAGTTGCTTGGCCCGCTCGATCGCGAGGGACTCGGCCTTGTCGACGTTTTCGCAGCCTCCGTACCAACGACGTCCGGGATACCCTTCAGCGTATTTATTGGTGAGGCAGCTTCCTTGTGCCTGTTGCACGGCACGGGAGGCAAAATTTTCCGAGGCGATCAGTTCGATGTTGCCGGCCTGGCGGGCCTCCTCCTCCTCGATCACGTGGTAGATCTCGGGATCGACGACAGCAACGCGCGGCGCGCTCGAGGCGGCTCCGCAGGCATTCATCTTATTCACCCGACGTTCATGACGTCCTCCACTCTCGAAGGCAGCACCGAGCCATGCATCCACAATCGCAGCCCCTTCGGGTCCCGTGTTAAAATCGCCCGCAAGACAAAGCACATTCGTATTGTTGTGGACGCGGGTCTTAGCCGCGAGATCGGGATTGGTCACGACCGCAGCCTGAATTCCGGGATAACGGTTGGCGGCAACAGACATGCCGATACCGGTCGTGCAGCAAAGAATGCCGAGGTCTTTCCGCCCGGTCGCAACGGCGCTCGCCACGAGGCCGGCGTAATCCGGGTAGTCGACTGACTCTTTCGAGAAACAACCCACATCGTCCACATCGTAGCCCTTCCCTTTCAAGTGGGCCAATACGGCTTCTTTCAATTCGAATCCTCCGTGGTCGGTGCCGATGATCAGAGTGGGTTTCTCCATTTTCTGTAATTATAAAGGGGTTCTAGCGCTCGGAATGTCTACGCTGCGTTAGCTAGAGCGGGAGACGCGGATTGTCAAAATAACTTAGCGGGAACCTTGCGTCCCTACTCCCCCGGCCGGGAGGGATCGCCGGTCAGGACAAATCGAAGGATCGAGGGCATCGCCTCCTTGATCAGATTCCGGGTGATCCGGTATTCGTCAAGATCCCCGCCGATCGGATCGGGAACTTCCAGGTCGAGGCTTTCGTCGGCGATGAACTCGCGGAGAACAAAAATCTTCTCCTGTGCCTCCGGAAAGTAACTCCGAATCGCGTCCACATGGCCCGTCCCGAGCCCGAAAATATGCGTGTAGTCCTCCACCATTTCCGGAGTCAGCATGCGGCTGCGCTGCCGGGAGATATCAATCCCCTCCTCCTTCATCGCCGTGACCGAATTCCGGCTCGGAGCCATGCCCTCCATCGCCCCGATACCCGCCGATCCGACGTCGACTTCCTCGTCCAGCCCCGCCACCATATCCCGAAGAAAACCTTCCGCCATCGGACTTCGGCAGACGTTTCCAGTGCAGACAAAAAGGACTCGGCAACTCATCGTAGGGCTAGATCAAGAGCCTTTCAATGGAGCGCCGAAAGAGGGAATGTAAAGCGTCAACCCCGAAAAACTGCCCTTGCTACCCCGTCACCTGTGCTTATGCTCGATCACTCGCGTATCCCATCCACGACTCCCCCCTCATGATGCTGGCTGATCTTTTCTCCCCGGAGTGCGTCATTGCAGAAATGCAATCCGACGAGCAGATGCCGTCCATCGCTGAACTGGTCGACCGTCTTGTCGAAACTGGCGCCCTTTCCCCACAGAAACAGGAATCCGCCCTGAACGCTCTTCGCGCCCGCGAGGAGCAGCGCAGCACGGGAATCGGGGGAGGCATCGCGATTCCCCACTGCTTTCTCGCCGGGATCGAGTCAGTCATCACGATCTTCGGCCGGTCGAACCGTGGAATTGATTTCTGCTCCCTCGACCGGGCTCCGGTCCACTTCGTCGTTCTCTTTATTGTTCCCGAAGCCCAGCACAACCTGCACCTGAAAACCCTGGCGGCGATCTCAAAGATCCTCAATAGCGCGGAAACCCGCAGCCGGCTTGCCGAAGCGGACGGAGCGGCAGAGCTCTACGAAATCCTGTCTTCGAAAGCCGCCGCCTTCTGAGGTCGGTGCAGAATTCACCTTTCCCTTCACCTCTTTGATCCCATCGGGATAACCGTCAGATATTCACATGGCTCAGACCTTTGCCGAGCAACTCAAAACCAGCCTCAACGAAGCGCTCACGCGGACCACGTTTGCTTCGGACCTCCCGGCTGGTTTTTCCGCTGAAATCGAACAAGTCCAGAACCGGCAGTTCGGCGACTATCAGTCCAACGCCGCGATGATTCTCGCCAAACACCTCAAGCGGAATCCGCGTGAGGTGGCTGCGGAGATCAGCGAGGTTTTTGAGGGCGGAGATCTTTGCGGCCGCCCGGAGATCGCGGGCCCCGGTTTCGTCAACTTCCGCCTCTCCACCAAGGCGCTCACGGAGCGATTCGGCGAACTTCTCGATGATTCGGAACGACTCGGGGTCGACAAGACCGCAAGTCCCCGGACCATCGTCCTCGACTTCTCCGCACCGAACGTGGCCAAACCCATGCATGTGGGCCACATTCGCAGCACCATCCTGGGTGACGGTCTCGGGCGGATTGCGAAGTTCCTCGGACACCGGGTCATCTCCGACAACCACATCGGCGACTGGGGCACCCAGTTCGGCATGATCCTCTGGGGATGGAAGAACCTTCTCGATCAGGCCGCCCTTGAGTCCGATCCCATCCCCGAGCTTCTCCGGGTTTACCGCGAGGTCAATGCCCGCACCAAAGAGGACGAATCCCTCCTCGAGATCTGCAAGGCCGAGCTCGTCGCCCTCCAGGGAGGTGATGCGGAAAATCTCGCGATCTGGGAACGCTGCGTCGCCCTTTCCAAGACCGGCCTCCAGAAGATCTACGACCTTCTCGACGTGAGTTTTGATCACTGGTATGGGGAAAGCTACTACAACGACCGCCTCGCCCCCCTCGTCGATAATTTGATTTCCACCGGCATCGCCGAGGTTAGCGAGGGCGCCGTTTGTGTCTTCTTCCGGGATAACGAGAAACTGGCCGACAAACCCGCCATCATCCGCAAGAGCGACGGCGGATTCCTCTACGCTACAACTGACCTCGCCACGATCGACTTCCGTATCGAGGAATTTAAAGCCGATGCAATCTGGTATGTCGTCGGGACACCTCAGCAGCTCCATTTTGAGCAGATCTTCGCGATCGTGAAAAGGCGCGGCCAAAACGCGGATCTGCGCCACATCGCCTTCGGCAGCATCCTCGGCAAGGACCGCAAGATGCTGAAGACCCGGTCAGGGGACACCGTTCAACTCGCCGACGTCCTCGCGGAATCCGTCGTGCGCGCCCGCGCCATCATCGAGGAGAAGAACCCTGAACTTCCCGAAGAGGAAAAACGTGAGATCGCGGAGATCATCGGCATCGGCTCCGTAAAATACGCGGAACTCAGTCAGTTCCGGATGACGGACTACATCTTTGACTGGGACACAATGCTCAGCCTCAAGGGAAACACGGCCCCCTACCTGATTAATGCCTATGTCCGGACCCGGGCAATTTTCCGAAAGCTCGGATCCCCCTTCGAAGCCGGGGGCACCATCACTCTGACGGCAGATGCGGAGAATGAGCTTATCCTGAAACTCGCCCAGTTTGCTGAAATCGTTCCGACGGTGCTCGAAGATTTTCGTCCCAACGCCCTTGCCTCCTACCTCTACGAAGTGGCCACCACCTACCACAAGTTCTGGGAGGCCTGCCCCGTTTTGCGCGAGGAAGGGGACGTTCGCTACACCCGTCTAGCTCTCTGCGAGCTAACCGGACGGGTCCTCCGTTGTGGTCTCGGCCTGCTCGGAATCCGGACGACGGAAAAAATGTAACCCGCAAACGAAGGGAGTCATTTGGACGCATCGCTCAAGGCTCTTCAGAATCATCTCGACGCCTCGGTCCTTGGTGCCGGCTCAGCGACCTATGAATTGATTGCCGCCCTCCTCGGAGGAGGCCACGCCCTTATCGAGGGCCCTCCGGGTGTGGGCAAGACCACTCTGGCCAAGACGCTGGCCCAATCGATCTCGGGGACTTTCAGGCGAGTTCAGTTCACTCCCGATCTCCTTCCGGGCGACCTCGTCGGGTATTCCATTTACCGGCAGGACAAAAAGGAGTTCGAGTTCATCGAGGGCCCGGTCTTCACCAATCTGCTCCTTGCCGACGAGATCAACCGGACGAGCCCCCGGATTCAGAGCGCTCTCCTTGAATGCATGAACGAGGGCCAGGTGACCGTCGACGGTGTCACCCGCCCCCTCCCCGGTGTCTTTCAGGTCGTGGCAACAAGGAACAATCGCTTTCGCGCCGGAACGTTCCCCCTTCCCGCTCCTCAATTGGATCGCTTTCTCATCTCCATCGAGATGACCCTCTCCGACAGTGAAACGCGGAGCCGGATTCTGAAGTTTCACGCGAAGCGACAATCCGATGCAGCCGTTTCCATGGAACCTGCAAGCCACCCGAACAATTCTCCCGGCATCACCCTTGAACAGGTGACCGAATGGCAAAGGAAGGTAGATCAAGTGCCTGTCTCCGATGCCATCTTCCATTATGTTATCCGTCTCTGTGACGCCATTCGAAACCACCCCGAGCTCGACTCAACGATCAGCAACCGGGGCGCTCTCGCGATGATGCAAATGGCTCGGGCCGTGGCTTTCCTTGAAGAGCACGAGGCGGTTTTTCCGGAGGATGTGAAACGTGCCTTCATCCCTGCCGTCATTCATCGTCTCGACCCGGGTGAAAGCGAGTTTGAGTCAGAGGGAGGCAGCTTGCGGAAATCCGCCATCCGATTGTTGTTGGAAGAGTTGCTGGAAACCGTCCCGATCGAGTAGTCTCCATCCGGGTTATGGACAAGCCTCACACCGACCTGCGCCTCACTCCGACGGGTATCACGGCGGGCTTGACCGCTCTGACCGCCACACTCGGAGGACTCATCACCTTCTCCGGTCCGGTATTTTCCGCCGGGCTTGCAGGCTTCGTGATTATCGGACTTTCCCGCCTGCTTGCTTCGCGTCACCTCTCACGGGTGAATGTTTCACGAACCCTTCCGGCGCGGGCCCGGGCGGGAGAGAGCTTTGCGGTAATGACAAGAGTTCATCCCGGAAACGGTTTTCCCGGGGAAATGGACATCTCTTTTTCCGATCCGTTATCGCCCCTGATAAAGGACCGTCGCATTACCCTGACAAACCGCCACGAAACCTCACTCCGATACACGGGAAAGTCCATGGCCCGGGGTCCGCTGCATCCCGGAAAATGGACGATTCACTCAACCTGGCCGCTCGGATTCTATTCAGTGAAACGCTTCGGCTATTTTCACGACAGCCATTCACTGATTCTCCTGCCGAAGCCTTATCTCCCCGGAAAGCTGAGACGGCATCTCCACGCTCTCGCCCGCGAGAGTGGAAATCGCTCCATGGAACCTTCCGACCCCGCATCCGAGTTCAGGCTCCTGCGTGAGTTTCGCGCGGGGGATCCGGTGAAGAGCATTCACTGGCCGGGAAGTCTGAGAACGAATCGCTTACAGGTCTCTGAGTTGGAGCCTCCGCGACCAAAGCCGCGATCTTTCGGTCTTCTCATACATTCCTACAGCCCGCCTGGGCAACTTCTGACTCCGGGAACTTTCGAAATGCTGCTGCGAATCGCGACAGGGCTTCTTCTCCGTTTCAGGAGTGAGGAAATTCCGGTCCTCTTCAGAATCATCCCGCAGCAAGTTGTTCGACTGAAGAACAAAGCCCTCTTCGATGCTCAACTGGATAGTCTCGCATTGATACGGCGAACTCCGCTTCACTCCATGTCACCACTGCTTCATGCCGCTGAAGACTTCCAGCAATGCGATGAGGTATTTGTTTTAAGCGACTGCCCGAAGAGCGAGTGGGAAGCACCGCTTCAATCCCTCTTCAAACGATGCACCTGCATCGATGTGTCATCACTGAAACGAAAGAGTTTTCCGGAGATTCCGGGACGCCGGGGGATATCCTGATGAACCTCTCTTCTATCGCCATTCTTGTCACCCTTGCCGCCGCTTTTTCCGGCTGGTTACAGAGCGGCTCGGTCATTCCCATGGTGATTTCGCTGCTGATTCTCTCAGCCTCGTTCACCGCCAGCGTCTTTCCCGGCCGGGCATCCCCGCCCGTCAAAAGGACCACCATTCATTTTACACCCTGGATACTGACAGGAGTGTCGCTCTATCTCGCGATCAGGATGGATCAAGCCCGATCCGCCGTTGATTCCTCCCCTTCCCTTTCGACCAGTTATCATCTCGGCATCAGCCTTCTCTGGTGGCTCTCCTCGGATTTGATTTTTCGATCAACACTGACCAACCGGGTCCTGAGGAATCATCAGGCTCTCGTCGGTTTAACCGGAGGGCTTTTGCTGGTGTCCGCGTCGGTTACCAACTCAAGCCAGATACTGAGCCAATGGATCCTGCTCCCGCTGGCGGCGCTTCCCCTTGCCACCTGTGCCGCCAGGGCCCTGTTCCCCGCTCTCTCCTCGTTCAAAACACTCGTCTTAGTGATCCTCCCGGCTTCATTAGCCATGGCCGGTCTCATCCTCACTGCCAGCAAAGCCGCTGAAGTGGCCCGGATCGCGTTCGATTCGGAGAACCCTGACCTCCCTTCAGTCACCCTCAATGCTCCCTCCTCAGAGGAAAATTCGCCGGAGGCGCTTGATCGTGCCTCCCGTCGTCTTCCGCGGGAGGGTGACATTCGCTTTACCGGAAAAGTGATGGTCTTTCTTCGGGCGCACTCTCCGGACCTCTTCCGTTCGTGGAGAGAGTCACCACTCTATGCCCGCACTTACTCGCTTTCCATTTTCGAAAGTGATGAGGTCATCTCCGCGATCCGAAGCGGGCGCTGGATCTATGATCTGGATGATGGAAACGAGGACAACTCCGTGACTCTTCAGTCGTCAGATGCCCCGCTCGACGCTCACTACACTGCCTATGTTTCTCGCAGTTCGGCCGGACACTTGCCAATCCTCAACTCCTCCGCCGTGCTCCATGCCTCCGCCGTCTACGAATTTGCCGATTCCTGGTATCAACTGACACCACCCGATAACGTCACCCACCTGCAGTATAAAAGTTCAGCCAACTCGCCCGCCAACTTTGATGAACGCCAGGTTCTCGATCTCGGCGACCTGAGACAAGAGAACGCGCCTGTCATCTATCTTAACCTGCCTCCGTCTCCGCTCTCCTCGCGCATCAGGGAACTTTCCTCCGGATTCAGTGCAAGCGATCCTCTGGGCAGTATTCGGGAATATCTCAGAGAAAATGCGAGCTACTCCCTGAGGTTCTCCACTCCGGAAAATTCAAGCCCGGTCGAGGAATTTTTTTTCGGAAGCCGGAAGGGGCATTGCGAACACTACGCAACTGCCACCGTCCTGCTCCTTCGCAGCCTTGGGATACCCTCACGAATTGCCTATGGCTATGCGGGAGGGACCGCTGACACGAGACAGCAACTCGTGGCCTTCAGGGACAGTGACTTTCATGCCTGGGCAGAGATCCTGTCACCCGATCAGAAAAGTTGGATTATCTTCGACACAACCCCGAATGCGTCCGGGCCTGTGGCCAGGCTGCCCACCCCGGCAAACCTACCCGTGGTCGACGAAACCGTTTATCATAATTTCTCGGCGATGAGCCCGAATGAAGCCTTCGCCCCTGAAGGTTTCGATGAGGAAATTGCCGCCATCCTCGGGGTTCTTTCACAACACTTTCTTGCCGCTTCAACGCTCGGTCTTGTCATCGTCGTCATCCTTTCCCGCGTTCTCGCGAGGCAAGGTGGTCGCAACGTGAGGTTTCCTGCCGATTCTTCCCCCCCGGAATCCCGCCCCCCGTCCCGGCCCCGATTTATCGATGAACTCATCGCGGAAGCAATGACGCTGGGTATTCACCGCAAGCCGGGGCATACCTTGAAGGACCTGATCTCCGGCATCTCCCGGCACCGGACACTTCCTGAGGAAATGGAAACAGCGGTCTCCTACTATTATTCCGTCTCCTATGGTGGACGGGATCCGGATCCGGTGATCGAAGCCCACTACCTGAATCTCGTCCGTGAGTGGGGTCAAAGCATCCGGTCCAATTGACAAGGAGCCACAGCAGCGGATCGTTCTGTTCGGAATTTATGGACGAACCCTATTGGCTGGATAAAACCCGCGGATACATCGACCTCGCGATGTACGAAGAAGCATGGCGGGAGCTGGACCAGCTCCCCGCCGAGAAGCGCAGCAGCCCGGAGGCCCACGAAATGCGGATTATCATCCGGCTCGACCAGCAGAATCTTGAGGAGGCATTCGCCTTGAGCGAGATCCTCTGCGAAATTCATCCTGACAATCATGCAGGATTCATCCAGGGCGCCTTCTGCCTGCACGCCCTCGGCCGCACCAGTGAAGCGATCGACCATCTGCAGGCGGGTCCGGAGACACTGCGGGACGAACCCGTCTACTTTTACAACCTGGCATGTTATGAACTTGCTCTAGGGAAACCGCAAACCGCGATGACCTGGCTCCGCCTTTCCATCGAAATGAACCGGAACTTCCGCGCCCGGGCCCTCACCGATCCTGACCTCGCCGCTATCCGGGAGGACATTTGACCATGACCCTGTCCGCCTCTCTCGAAGAGCGCTTCCACCGGAATTTTGACGAACGGGGCGAACTCGGTGCCTCACTCTCGATCTGGAAGGACGGATCCGAGATTGTCTCTCTCCACCGCGGCTGGAAGGATCCACAGCGCAATGAATCCTGGACCGCAGAGACTCTCGCTCCGGTCTGGTCGGCGACGAAAGGTCCGGCTGCCGTTGCCTTTCTCCTCGCCATTGAGGAGGCAGGACTCTCACCTCACGATCCTGTCTCCGGAATATGGCCCGAACTTCTCGCCGCTCGGAAGAGCACCCTGACATTCGTCCAACTGCTCTCCCATCAATCCGGACTCCCCGCCCTTTCGCCGGAAAATCGCCCGCATCTTCTTTCCCATACGGATGTGATCGCAGCGCTTGAAACACAGAAACCCTGGTGGGAGCCAGGACGCGGCCATGGCTACCATCCCCGCACGATAGGCTTTCTTCTCGACGAGGTCGTGCGGCGCCTCACCGGGGGAATGACCCTGGGGAAATACTGGAATACCCGGGTCGCCAAGCCCCTCCAGCTCGATTTCTGGATTGGCGATTTTCCCGCACGTATACTTGACCGCCTCGCCACGATGGTGCCGCCTAAACTCCAGAATCCGTCCGCGGAGGAGGTCCCCTTTTATCGCGAACTGGCAAACCCCGACTCACTTTCTCTCGCCGCCTTTGCCTCCCCCTCGGGTATGCGTACTCTCGGTGAGATTAACAAACTTGAGATCCTTCAGTCGGGGCTGCCCGCCTTCGGTGGAATCGGCACCGCCCGCGCTCTCGCAAAATTCTACCAGATTCTCGCAAAGGACGGTGCCATCGACGGCGTCCAGGTTCTCCCCGTTAGAGTTGCCCGAACCGCCCGGACCCTTCAGGTGACCGGTCCTGACCAAACGCTTCTTCTTCCCACCGCCTTCACCGGAGGATTCAAGATCGATCCGGTGGACAGTCACGGCCGCAAGATTCGCAGTCTCTTTGGCCCCTCCTTCACCGCCTTCGGCCAGCCGGGTGCCGGGGGGAGCCACGCCTTCGCTGACCCCGAAAATGGATACTCTTTCGCCTACGTGATGAACCAGATGGAAGCCGGTGTTTTGCCAAACCGGAAGTCGCTCGATCTGGTGGATGCGATGTACGGGGGATGATTCAGTTCCGCTCGGAGGAGTCCCCCGTCCACCAGCGATCGAGCAGATCTCGCAGTTCTCCCGCATTCTCAGAATGCCCCGAATCGCCGATAAGATTCCGCTTTTCCCCCGGATCTTCGGTCACATCAAAAAGAGCATCTCCTTCAAGGTATCCGCCCCACGGTTTCCTGCCATGAGTTACGATCAGCTTGAAGTCCCCTTTTCTCACCCATCGATAGGCGATATCACGTTCCGGATGACCGAGAACACTCGCATCGCCGGGATAGATCTCACCGAAGACAGCACGGTCCGGATCCAGCTCTCCTAACAAATTCACCCCCGGCATTCCGTCTCTCGCGGATTCGGACAGCCCTGCCGCCTCGAGAAGGGTGGGAACAATGTCAACACTGCTGACAATCTCTGAATGCGTCGTCGCCGCGACGACCCCGTCCCAGCGAATCAGAATAGGACTCCGCACTCCCTCGTCGAATGGAGAGCGTTTGCTGGTTTCATTGTGAGCGAACTCAGCAGGCCGCGATTTTTCGCGCTTTGTCGAGGGACTCCATCCGTTGTCGGTGACAAACACGAAGACGGTTTTCGACAAATCACACTTCTCCTCCACGAAACGGACGAGTTGTCCCACGGTATCGTCAAACTGGGCGATGGCCGCAAAATAGGGGAACTCATTCGCGGCGACACCGGGCCGACTACCCGCCAGTTCATAGTACCGTTCCGGCGAATCGTGAGGCTGGTGGGGCAGATAGGGAGCATACCAGACCAACCACGGAGTTTTTTGCTCCTCACACTCGTCGATAAACTCCATGATCGGGGCCATCGTCTCACGACCGATCGCGAGCCCGTGATCTCCATTTCCGTGGGCGACCTTCTCACCTCCCGGCAGGCTGCGTCCGCCCCCGTAGGATTGTGAAGCCGGAGGAGCCGTAAATGTGGTCATTCCCTCAGTGAAACCGCCATTTCTCCAGTGGCCTTCCCAGAATTTACCAGTCTGGAGACATCGATATCCCGCCTCTTCAGCGAGAAGGCGGGGCAAAGTAGGAACGCGCCGGATCAGCTCAAACTCGGACTCCCTCGTTTCGACATACTCCGCTGCCGTTTGGATGCGGTTAAAGGCTGCGTTTCCCGGAGGGCCATGATTGAAATGAACCAGGTGCTGGTGAGGATAAAGCCCCGTCATTAAGGTCACGAGCGAGGGACGGCAGACGCTCGTCGGAAGATAGCCGTTCACAAACCTCGCTGACTGCCCTGCGAGTCGATCCAGATTCGGTGTATGAACCCGCTGGTTCCCCATGAATCCGAAATCAGCCCAGGTCTGATCGTCGGAGATGATGTAGACGATGTTCGGCTTCTCCGCAGCGATCCCTGACAAAACCGCCAAAGCAAGAAGCCCGACGAGCATCACCCCCTTCATTTCGGGATACGATTCAGCGTGTAGTAGGCCTTGGGAAAATCGAGCGCCCGACCCGAGGCGGATTTCAAGCCGCTGGTTTTCAACTCGTGAACATAGAAAGGACGCAAGCCTTCGACGACGAGGCGCACGGTGAGTCCATCATCCGAGGCGATGACTTTCGTCACCGGCAGAGTTTTCGTATCGATTTCGTCCCCGCCGTAGGCAGAGGAGTATTTATAGGTGTAGCTGCTCATCGCAAAGGCTCCCTCGAGTGAGGCCTTGTCGATCGCCTCGGTGAACTTCAATTCAAATCCGTCCGGCTTTGCCCGCATCTCCTGCATCGCAAACGGAGCCGCCCCGGTGAAGTTGACCCGCGAGAGGCCGTAGGATCGATTCCCCAGCGAGGACCAGCCGCGATTGGTCATGCCGACGAAGAGCGAACCGTCGGGAGCAAAGGCGAGGCGCACCACGGCGGCGGGGAACTTCTCCAGGAATGGAAAACAGGCTCCTTGATATTGACCATCGACCTTTTCGAGAAAGACACGATTCACCGCCGAGTTCGTGAATTCTCCAACCAGTAATTGCCCGTCGAAAGGACCGAACTTCCCGTCCTGCTCGATCAACTGGATGTCCGTCGCGCTGCGCCCCATCTTGTTGTAGGGCAGCCACACCGCCGGCGGGACAAACTCGGGCGAACTCGCGAGCGCCTCGGGATACGGAACGTTCGACTTCGGCACAGACGTCATTTGAAACGGCGCGCCCGGCTTGTCGAGGGAAGCGAGGGACTCCTGATTCCCGTAGAAGACTCCGGGACGCAGGTGATAGATCGGCGTCGCCGGGATCCAGGTGCCCTGCTGGTCTGAGAAGAACATGTCCCCTTCCCGATTCCGTCCAAGTCCGCTCGGGGAACGCATCCCTAGTGACTGCGGGGAAAACTTCCCGTCACTTCCGATCATGCCGCCCCACCCGTGCCAGCCGGCGCTGTTGTCGGAGAGTTCGCCCATCCCGAGATTCAGGGTGACCCAGAGATTGCCCGCGCCGTCGCGCTCCGGTCCGTAGGTGTAGGCATGGTAATTCCCCGTCACCGCCCATCCGTCCGCCTCGGTGAGATAGGCATCGGCGATCCCGTCTTTGTCCGTGTCCTGCAGGCGCGTCACTTCGGACCGCTGTGCCACGAGAAGATCATCGCCATCGCGGGTCAGACCGAGCGGTTCGTGGAGGCCCGAGGCAAAAAGATGAAACTTGATCTCCTCGCGCTTTTTCGAGAGAGCCCCGTCGATAAACCAGATCTCCCCCTTGCGAACCGCGACGGCGAGACGGTCGGGTGCGATCCACTCCATCCCGCTCACTTCGAGGGCGAGCCCGTCACCCGGTTTCCAGTCCTTTGCCCGCGAGTCGTTCGGAGAACTCGCCGCGAGCAGCTCAAAGACTTCATAGGCCGGCTTGTCCTGCGCAACGAGAAGACCGCCCGTCCCCAGAATAACAAAGAGAAAAAGTGCGGTTTTCATTTCCACGAATAGGTGCATGTCAGGGTTCCTTTGGTCGCGATCACCGAGACCTCGACCCCTGCGGGATGGACAATGACCGGAGCTTCCCCTTCGGTCCAGCGAAGCACGCGGATGAGCTTGCCATCAGCGACGGAAAATGACTCGCTGAGCTCGCGCTTGCCGTCGCGAAGGAGGAAGGTCGGATTCCCCTTCGCATCGAGCCGGTAACCACGAAACGCTCCCGCGGCGTCCGACTCGGGGAAGGTATAGACCTCCTCACTGAGCGGCTTCTCAAAGGGCGCATGACGCGAATACCAGGTCTGGTAGGCGTCAAAGAACCCGCCGCGCCAGATCAGAGCCGGACGCGACTTGTTTCCGTCATAGGCGAGGCTGATCCCGCCGGGAAAACCGACGAGAATGGCCTTTGTCCCGACCCCTTCGAGAAAGGTCCGCTGGATCATGGTGCGATCCGTCGGCACGATCTCATACTGACCCGAGGATCGGTCGGGGAAGCCGTCGGGGAGTCCCTCGCCTTCGCTGATGAAACTCCAGATCGCGCCGATCTGTCTTTCCGTGTCGCCGCCGAGGACATCCTTGACCATGGACTGGCCACCCGGCCACAGCGGTGGCATCAGGGTGCCGGCGCGGTATTCGGCGGGGTTGAGCAGGTAGCTTCGGAACCACTCGGGACGAAGACGTTTGTCGAGACTGCTGATGTCGAGAGCGGCGATACCGAGCGACTTCTTCTCTCCCCAGTTGTGGCAGGTGATGCAGTTCACCCCGCCCTGAATACCGAGTAGTTTACGCCCCGCTTCGAGGTCTTCTTTTCGTTCCGTCAACGGGAGCGCATCGGGCTTCGCATCGATACGGTCGAGCCACTCCGTCAGCGCCGCGGCATGGGCGGAATAGACGGGCATCTGCGTCTTCAGATAGGGACGGACACGACTGCCCTCGGCTCCTCCAAAGACGCCCTGTAACCAGTCGCGCTGAAGCTTGTGACCGATTCCGGTGAGCGGAGGCGCGAGGCGACCGGAATCACCGAGACCTTCATCACCGACAAAAAACGGATTTGTCTCCACAGTCGGACCTCCGATCCCGTCACGATCGTGACAGGCGTAGCAGTTCATCGCCGCGAGGGTGAGCTTGCCATCCTTGTCTCCGGGGGGACGATCGCCTTTGAGGAAAGCCATCAGCGAGGCGCGCTGCCCGTCGTCGAGCCGGTAATGCGGCAGGCCGGCGACAGGCTCGGCGGAGAGACAATGAGACATCGCCGTCGCGGCATCACCTGACAAAGCCACCAAACCGGATGCTTTTATTCCCGGGAGTGTGTGACACGCGGCGCAGTTCAGGCGGGTCACGATCTCTTTCCCGACCGCGATTTTTTCCGGATCACCCGCAGGCCACTTCTTTACCGAAGGCGCCTCCCGCGGGTCCGATGCCTGGAAATCCATCAGGTGCGAGGCGATATCGAGTGACTCCTGGCGATCAAGGACAAAGTGCGGCATGCGTCCGTCGGGACGGTATTTCGACGGAGCCGTGAGGAAGAGCGTGAGCGCCTCGAGGCTGGTCTTCTTTTTTAAATCAGGATGCGGAATCGCGAGCGGCGAAGCGACCACCTTGCCGTCCCCATGCGGCGGGTGAAAATCGGGAGTCGGAGCGTGACAGGCGACGCAGCCCTTTTCATGATAGAGCGCACTGCCCCGCTCGGCATTGGCATGACGATCGGCCGCGAACTTCACCCCTTTCCCGAGAGACCCGAGAAAACTCACGACCGCCTCCACTTCCCCGTCAGCGAGGCCGTGCACCATCTGAGGCATCGGCGAACCTTCGCGACCGGACTCGGGATCTTTCAAAAATGCTTTCACCCAGTCCCGGTCCACCCGACTCGCGAGGTCGACGAGATGCGGTCCCTGACGCGGCACGACCACCGCCGAGCCGCCGTGACAGCTCGCGCAACCCAGTTCCGAAAAAAGGATCGCACCGCCCTCAACCGTGGGAGCGCCTGCGTGGAAGCGCTCGTAACCTGCAACGTGGGGATTGGCCCCGACCGTGCCGGCCAGTGCGAGACATCCTGACACCAGCACCAAACAGGGTTGGATGAGGGACCAGACAGGGTTGAGTCGGCCCCCTTTCATGACTTGGCGAGGCACTCGTCGAGGTAGGCTCGCGATTTGTTGATCACGACGGTGATCTCCGGCGCCGTCGGCAGCACGGGAACTCCGCGCGGCGTCGGATGCATGAAGATCTCGGCGAGGCCGCTGAACTTGATCTCGCGCAGCGCCGCAACGATGGGCACGTAGTCGAGCGAACCGAATCCGGGGAGCTGTTTCAATTCCTCTTCTTTCGGCATCGTCGCCTTGGAAGACGGGTGATACTCCTGAAAATATATGAAGGGAAGTTGCTCGTTCCCGATCTCGCGGATGAGCTTCGGGATCTCCTCAATGTGGTCGTGGAGATGATGCGGAGCGAAGGCGATGCCGACATTTTTCGACGGATTCAGTTCGATGAAATACCGGATCGAGTCGGGATGCGAGAGCATCGAGTTTCCGTGATTCTCAAGCGCGATCGTGATTCCGAGTTCCCCGGCGAGTTCGTAGTGAGGCTTCAGTTTTTCAAAGAAAGCCTGGACCTGCTTTTTCGCTTCGGCACCCTGCGGATTCTTCTCACCCAGGCTGCCGGTGCCGGAGACGGTCATGACCCCGCCGTTCTTTTTGACCCAGCGCAGTTCGTCATCCTGCTTGAACGGCCCGAGCGGATAACAGGTCGAAACGGCGAGCGGGACCTCGTGCTTTTTCAACAATGCCTGAAAGGCATCGTCGCCCATCTCCTCGATCTGCTCGCGCTGGGTCGCGTGAATCTTGCGCCAGATATCGACGGACTCGCAGCCCGCCTTTTTCACTTCCCCGAGCACGGTGTCGACCGGCAAGTCCCCGTACATCGCCGAAGAGAGCACATAGCGAAATTTGAAATCAGCCGCCGCTTCGGCGGTTCGGATCAGTCCGGGCGCGAGGGCGGCGGAGCCGAGCAATTTGCAGGCGTCTCTACGATTCATGGGAGCGGGGGTTAGGGCGAAAGAGTATCAGGCGGAGGCGGCGGCCTCGAGCATTTTGATCCACGGACCTACGTAATGGCCGTTGTCGTGGAAGGTGCGGCCCGAGACGAGATTGCCGTCGATGACACAGGGCTCGTTCACGTAAATGCCGCCGCAGATCTCGAGGTCGAATTTGCACTTCGCCACCGTCGCCATGCGACGTCCCTTCACGCGATCGGCACGGGCCGGGATCTCGACGCCGTGGCAGACGCTCGCGATCGGTTTGTTGTTGTCGAAGAACCACTGCGTCATGCGAATGAGGTCCTCGTCTTCGCGGATGTATTCGGGGGCACGACCGCCCGAAAAGAGGATGCCGAGATACTCTTCGGGATTCACTTCGGAGAAGGCAAGATCGGCTTTGAGCTGATAGCCCTCCCACTCGCGCGTGATCGTCCAGCCGGGTCTCACCTCGTGCATCACCATCTGATAGATTCGTTTTTCCGGCGCGATCACGACGGGCTGGATCTTCGCCTCCTGCAGGCGGTAAAAAGGATAGAGCGTGTCGACGGTCTCCGTCGCGTCGCCGATGACAATGAGGGCTTTTCCGATGTAGTCTGACATGGTGCCCACAGTAGCGGGAGGAAAGGCGACTGTCTCTACAGAACTGATTCCGGAAACATCAGGTTTTTCGTCACGGAAAATCTCGGTGAATCCTCACCACTCCGGACGATATTTCTGCAGCCACGGATCGCCGGTCTCCTCAAGCCGTCGCACGAGCCCCTCTGTCATATCGGTGAGTCTTTCCGACTGCGCCGGATCACCCGCGAGGTTGTGAAGTTCGCCGGGATCACTCTCAAGGTCGTAGAGTTCAAACCTGGGCCGGTTCAGATACTGCTCGACGGTGCGGGGTCCGATCATCGTCGCGCCGGACTCGCGGATACTTTTCCAGAGGCGGCGGTTGAAGGTGTCGACGGGCACCGGATACTCGGCCTTCCACGTGAGATTCCAGATCAGCTTGTAGCGCCGCTCGCGCAGGGTTCGCATCGGGTAGTAGCTGTAGATCTCGTGCGCGACATGACTGAGGACGACTTCGTCCCAGCCCTCGACCGCAGGCTTATCGAGAATGGGGAGGAGGCTGCGCCCGTGTGTCCCTGCAGCAGGATCCTGCACTCCGGCCCAGTCGAGCAGAGTCGGCGTGATGTCGGTGAAGGCGACGAGCGCCTCGTGCACGAGACCGGCCGGGCCTCCGGGACTTCGCATGATGAAGGGAGCGCGGACGCCGGGCTCGTATTGAGTCCCCATCGCTCCGGGTTCCGAAGTGCCGTGATCGGAGATCAGCAGGACGAGGGTGTCCTCATCATGGCCGTGCTTTTTCAGCGACGCAAGGGCGAGACCGACGCCGTGATCGGCGCGAGTGACCTGCTGATAGTATCCGGCAAGTTGCTCCCGCACCATCGCCGTGTCGGGGAGAAACGCGGGAACCTCGATGGCCGCGGGATCGTAGGAGACCGGGGTGTATTCTTTATCCCCCTCCACGCCCCAGGCCACTCCCTGCTGGCCATTGGGATGCGGATCACCGAGGGCGAGAGTCAGGAAAAACGGCGCGTCGTCCGGAGCCCCGATGAATTCTTCCGTCGCTTTGCCAAGTCCGGTGATGTCCTTTGAACCAACTGGCCGCGTTCCCGGCTTGCTTCCCGCGAGGACGCCGGTGTAGTCGATCGGATATTTTTCCAGAGGAGCGATATGCGTCTTGCCGATGAGACCGGTGCGGTAACCATGTGCTTTCAGCTTCGAAAAGACCGTCACGACATCAGGACGGAGCTGCTGATTGTGCTCGGCAGGAGTGTGGGCATACTGGCCGTTCCGATGAGTCAACAGGCCGGTGAAGATGACCGCCCGGCTCGCACTGCACGATGCGACCGTCGCGAAAGCCTGCCGGAAGCGCACTCCCTCCTCCGCGAGACGGTCCATGTGCGGCGTCTGCACGACCTTGTTCCCGTAGCAGCCGAGATCGAACCAGTTCTGATTGTCCGTAATGATCAGGAGAATATTTTTCTCACCCGCATGAGTGAGCGTGACGCTCGCAACGAGCCCTAGCAGGACAAGGATGATGCGTTTCATAGGCGAATGAAAATTTTGCGACGGTACATCCAGAGACAGATCAGCCATAGGACGAGTCCCGCCAGAGCAGCATCGACGACATGGCCCCAGGGTTTGGTGAAAAGGAAATCAGGCAGGTGAATGTGGAACTGTCCCGTAATCCATCCGCGCAGGGTGCTGCCGAGAACAAACATCGTCAGCGGATTCATCCCGACAATAACGACGGGGAAAGTCCAACGCTTCCAACCGCGCACATCGATAGCCCAGTAGAAAAGAGCGAGTATCCAGATCGTGTAGGCGCCGCTCAGGAGCGCCCACGACGGAGTCCAGATTCGTTTTACCACCGGGACCGTCGTCATTCCCAGCGTGGCCCCGAGGAGGAGGCAGACGGCCCCGCCGATGAGAAAAAGACGCAGCTTTTTCCCGGGAGAATACGCCTCGTCACGCAGGACCTGCCCGCAGACCAGTCCGAGGATCATGGTCGCGGTGGCGGGAATGAAGTTGATCGTGTGATACCCTCCCGACTGACTGACAAAAGGTTCGCTGCGGGGGAACAGATTCAAAAACCAACGGTCGAAAGCAGCTCCGGCATTCGAGTGGATCGACCAGTGCCCGAAGAACCCGGGTAGGGTTCCGGGCGCGACCTTGGCGGCATCGGCGAAGGCGGCGGGATCACCGATCGGATAGAGCGCATAAATCAGCCAGGTGAAAACAAGGAGCCCCGCAGCGGCGAGCAATTGCGTGTGATAGGAACGCCCCGCGAGGAGGAGCAAAAACCCATAACCGAGCCCAATCTGCGAGAGCACATTGGTAAAGAGCCAATTCGTCTGCCCGGAACGCGTCGATTGAAGAAAGACACCGAGGAGAATGAGCAACAGCGCCCTCCAGCAGCCGTGACGAAAAATCTGCGCGCGGCTCTCCCCGAGCGCCTGCCGCTTCGCGAATGAATACGGCACCGCCACACCCACGATGAACATGAAAGCCGGCTGTATCATGTCCCAGGCCGCCACCCCGACGAAGCGGAACTGGCTGATCCACTCGGGATGTGACTGGTGAAAACCGAGCCAGTCGAGAAAAGCGGAATCCTTGTCGGCGGCGAGGCTGGCGAGACCCAGCCCGTTGAAAGCGAGCAGCAACATGACCGCTCCGCGATAGACATCGAGGGAGAGAAGCCGGGGCGGAGCTTGAGTATCGGGAGTCATGTCAGGAAAGGTCGGACGTGGCATCCTAGAGACTGGTCAGCGCCCCGAAAAGCAAAATTCTGACTCCCGTTGACTGTCCTCGCGACGGCTCTATGCTGCCGGCACTCACCTTTTTCGTCACGTGCCCCGTCCCCGTCGTTCCACCGATTCCCCTGTTCGCCGAGTCGCCATTCTCGTCGAAACGTCTCGCAGTTACACCCGGGAAATGCTCGCCGGGGTGAGCCGTTACCTCCGGAGCCACGGGACCTGGTCGACCTTTCTCGAGCTGCGCGCCTTCGAGTCCGCCCCTCCCCCGTGGCTCGCCGGATGGGACGGAGACGGCATTTTAACAAGGACCCACAGCGCCGAGATGGCGACCGCGATTCTCGCCGCCGGAGTGCCTGCGGTGGAGTTGCGCTCCACCAATCACTCGCCCGGACTTCCCTTCGTGGGAATGGACAATGCCCTCATCGGACATGGGGTCGCCGAGCATTTCCTCAACCGGGGTTACCGGCGCTTTGCCTCCTACACCCTCGACACCGAATCCTTCTTCCGGGAAAGGGTTCGGAATTTCGTCAGCCGGGTCGAGGAGGCCGGATCCACCTGCGCGCTCCTCCCCGCCCTCGGCGAAAACAGCCCGACCGACTGGGAACAGCATCAGGCCGATCTCATCCGCTGGCTCGAGTCGCTCGAAAAGCCGGTCGGCATTTTCGCGACGAACGACCAGCTCGCGGTGAGGCTCCTCGACGCCTGCCGACGCGCCGGCATCGCCGTTCCCGAAGAAGTCGCCGTGGTCGGATGCGAAAACGAAGAGACTCTCTGCGAATTCGCCTCGCCCACCCTGACAAGTGTCAAATTCGACGGCGAGACAGTCGGCTATCGCGCGGCGGAAATGCTCGACCGGCTCATGCGCGGGGAAAAAGTGAGCTCCGAACCCGTCCTCATTCCGCCGAAGGGAATCGAAGTCCGCGCCTCGTCCGATGAATTTGTGATCGAGGATCCCGTCGTCCTGCGCGCCGTGAAACTGATCCGCGAACGGGCCTTCACCGGCATCGGCGTCGGAGAAATCTGCGACCAGCTCGGCCTCTCACGCAGCACCCTTGAGCGCCGCATGAAGGCGAGCCTGCAACGCGGCACCAAGGACGAAATGCTGCGCGTCCGCTTCCGCGAAGTCAACCGCCTCCTCCGCAACTCCGACCTCACGATCGAGACAATCGCCGAACTGACCGGCTTCACCCATGCCCACTACCTGCAGACCTCGTATCGCGAGCGCTACGGGATGACTCCGGGCGAGTATCGGAAGAAGAGCCGTTGAGGAAGCGCAATCACGGGCTGGCATCGCCCTGCGGCAAACGGATACGCTCAGGACAATGAAAGCCGCCTTCTTCACCGCCCTCCTCCTCACCACCACGCTCCACGCCCAGGACAATACAGGTCTCGAAGCGGGCACGGCCGCGGTCGAGATCTCGCCGACGGTGGTGCCTTTTCAATTGCGCTCGGGCGCCTCGAGCTACGTCCACGATCCCCTTCATGTCCGCGCGATTGCTTTTCGAAACGGCGAAGGTCGCGCCGTCGTCGCGCTGGTCGATGACATCGGAGTGAGCCGCGAAATGACCGACGCGGCGAAGGCGGCTGTCGCCGAAAAGACCGGATGGAAGGTCACCGAGATGCTCGTGAGCGGCACTCACACCCACACAGCTCCGAAAGGCGGCGACACTTCCGAGGGACGTATTGCCTACGAGAACCGGCGGCGCGAGGGTGTCATCGCCGCACTCACCAAGGCGATCGAATCCCTCGAACCCGCCGAAGTCGGTTTTTCCTCGGACGAGGAACCGGGCGAAGTCTACAACCGCCGCTGGCATCTCAAGCCAGGCACGATGGAGCCCAACCCCTTTGGAAAAATGGATCAGGTCCAGACCAATGCGCCGCGCGATAAACTCCTCAAGCCGGCCGGACCGACCGATCCCGAGGTCTTTGTCGTCGACGTGCGCACCCGGCGCGGACGTCCGCTAGGACTTCTGGCGAACTACTCCCTGCACTATGTCGGGGGCATACCGGAGATGATCGATGAAAAGGGAAAATCCGTCGGCATGGCTTCGGCGGATTACTTTGGTGAGTTTGCCCGCATCATGCCCTACCGCCTCGGCGGCTCGAAGCCTCCGGAAAACTTTGTCGCGATGATGACCAACGGAACGAGCGGTGATATCAACAACATCGACTTCTACGGCAAACGTCCGCCCCGCGCCCCCTTCGAACAGGTCCGCATCGTCGCCGCCAAAACGGCCGACGCCGCCTGGCGCGCCGTGAAAAAGATCGAAACATACGATGAAAAACCAATCGTCGCGATGCGCCAGCGCGAAGTCGAGCTGACCTATCGCAACATGAGCGTCGAAGAGATCGAGCACGCCCTGCGTCTTCTCGAGCTGCCGAAGAAAGACCGCGAATCGCTCCACGACAAAGCCATCCAGTATGCGAACGCGACCGTCCAGTATTCCGAGCCGGATAAGAAGGAGAGCGTCATCGTCCAGGCCATCCGCATTGGAGATCAGGCCATCGTTTCCCTTCCCTTTGAGGTGCTCGTTGAGATCGGACTCGAGATCAAAGAAAAGAGCCCCTTTCCCCACACCTTCACGATCGAACTCGCCAACGGCGGTTACGGCTACCTGCCTCCGCCGAACCAGCACGAGTTGGGCGGTTACGAAACCTGGATCGGAACGTCGAAGTTTGAGAAAGATTCGTCGGTGATTCTGACGAAGGCGCTGCTCGAGATGCTCGCGGAGTTGAAGGCCTTTTGAGGGCGGGGGGAGGTTGTGACGTTGAAAGAGATCACCGCCATCCTCAACCGAAGATCCAGCAGAAGACATGGATCTCAGAGGCCGGAAGAGATCTTCGAAAAAGGTACCTAAGGTTGCACGTCACTCTTGAACCTGCGCATTGCTCGCCACGCAGAGTGACATGTTCTGTGCAAGGAGGTCTACCCCTTCGCGCAGAGGCTCGGGCGCTCCCACTGGCAAGAAACCGTGTCGAAAGTACAGACGATGAGCCGGGCTGTCAGCAAGTGTGACCCCTAGGCGAACCTCCTTTACCCCGATGGATCCAGCCCAGCCAATGCAATGCTCTAAGAGCGCATCTCCAATACCCGTGCCCCGATACTTAGGCGCGACCCACATTTGGTAGAGGTTGACGACGCTGAGATTGGCTGGGTCACGCTTGGCCCAGCACAGTCCGGCCGGTGATTCCCCCACCCGGGCTAGAAGAGGGAGATCGAGGCCGGAGGTGACCGCAGCGGAAAGCCGGGATTGCCACACTTCCGGTGACCGCGCCACCTCCAGCGCGTGTGTGCTTCCAAAGGCTTCCGGGGAATCAAGTAGCGAAGAAAGGCGCAGATTGCGGTACAGCTCCCACTGCGCTGGAGTAAACGGAGCGAGGCTGTGTCGGTGGGCCATGGTGTTTGCAATGCCTAACGTCAGGTCGCTGGCGATGGCGAAGCCGTTGCCAGCCGACCCATGTTCGGCGTCTTGAACCTCACCCAATCCGTCGGAAAATGGTATCCAAAGTGCTGCAAAACTCGATCACCCGTCGACGGCTGCGAATCTCGATGAACATCAGCTACCGCCATATCTCCGTCGACCGCTGAAACCATTGCGTAATAGACCGAGCCATTTCCTTTTCGAATCACCAAGAAATCTCCTACGCTAAATTCCAGGTTCCTCTCGAATCGCACCACAACGAAATTCCAGTCGGCGTATGCTTTAGCGACCGTGCCAACTCCGGCCTCGGCCAAGCAAACACCCAGCAAAAGAAACGAAGCAAGAATTGAGAAAATCCGGATCTTGCTCATTGGTCTCATTTGCCGAACGGTGTTTAGCCACAAAATCTGCGGACGAATTCGATTCGCACACAAATCCCTGTAGACGAATTCGATCGTGCCAGCACGCACCAACGAAATCAAGCCCCTAATCGCCGCAGCGCTAGGACGAAGGATGCTCGCAATGATCCACCCAAAAAGGGTCGAGTGCATCATTCGCCCCTCCTGACGCAAATCATGCCACATCACCGGCATATACACCAGGGCCGGCCCCCCCCAAGGCCTTCCCTCGAAGCCCTACGGCTTCTTCGGCACCTTGATCTGCTGGCCGATGCTCAGCTTGGTGAAGTCGGTGCCGTCGTTCAGTTTCACAATGGCTTGATGATCGACCTTCAGGTTCTTGGCGATCTTCCAGGGGTTGTCCCCTTTTTTGATCGTGTAGAGCTCCCAGTTGTCTCCGGCTACCGGAGCGGCGACGACGGGCGCTTGAGTCGCGGGGCTGGATGCCTCGGGTGCGGGAGCCCCCTGTGAGGCCACCCCGGCCGGGAGAATGAGAACATCACCGATTTTAAGGTTCTTCGGGTCCTTGATCGGGTTGGCTTTGAGCAGGTCCTCCAATTTGATCCCGTGATTTTTGGCGATGGTCCAAGGATTATCCCCCGCCTTGACGACATACTTGGCCGGTTCGGCGGCTGCGGGAGCGGACGGCGGAGCGGGGGCTTCAACTTTCGACTGGGTAGCGGACGTCCCCGGAATGGGAGTCACCTGGACGGGGGCCTGCGCCGAAGCGGTGAGGGCACCGAAGGCGCACTGGATCAGAAGGACACCGACGGGGAGGAGAAACTTGATCATGATGAGGGGTAACCGGAAATCGACCGTCACGCTAATTACCACATCCCATTGGATTGGGAAAGCCTTTTGCAGTCGTCAAGGCAAGGAAAGCGGGGGAGAAATCGCCCCGAGCAGCGTTGTAAATGTACTCCCGATCCGCCACTTTACCCGGTCGGGAGCGATTGACTGAAAAACAATGCTCGCTTTTTCAGGAAAAAGATGTTTCTTTCGCACGTCGGTTCAAAGCTTGGCAAAATCAAGGTCTGAAGTATTGCCAGGTGAGTTTTCTGAATTCGGTGGTGATCTGAAACCCGCTAATTGGGAGCAGTCTACGGAGACGGCGCCAGGCAGACACCGCAAAACGATTATGAAAATGTATGTTGGCAATCTGTCGTTCAATACGACAAAGCAGGACCTCGAGTCCCTCTTCTCCGAACACGGAACCGTGACTGATGTTCACCTCCCGACGGATCGCGAAAGCGGACGCCCCCGCGGCTTCGCCTTCGTGACGATGGACTCCAAAGGAGCCATGGACGCCGCGATCAAGAATCTTGACGGTCAGAACGTGGACGGACGCAACATCAAGGTCAACGAAGCCCAGCCCCGTGAAGAGCGTGGCGGAGGCGGCGGTGGTGGTGGTTACGGCGGTGGTGGCGGAGGCGGTGGCCGTGGTGGCGATCGCGGTGGAGACCGTGGTGATCGCGGTGGACGCGACCGTCGTTACTAATTCGACTATTGAATTAACTTTTACTGAGCGGTCCTCCTCACGGGGGACCGCTTTTTTTGTGGCGTACAGAGCCCGTTACTTTACCGGCTGAGGAGCAGGATACCCAGACCGATGAGGGTGATCACGCCGAGAACGATTCCGATGAGAAGCTTCCAGTTCACTCCTGAGTCGGTGTCTCTCTCCGTCTTGCGCCCGACGGGTCGATAGGGATCCGGAGTTCGGCCTCGGGACACCGACTTGATTCGATTGGAAAGGCGCCGTTGTCCCGTCGTCGGGGCTATCGTCGTTTGGTTGCCTGAAGACATCCCGGGGGCCGTTTTAACCGCTCCGGTCTGGAGCTTTGGCGCAACCACCGGTCCCGTTTGAAGATTACGCTTCGGCGCTACCACCGGTCCGGTTTGAAGCGTGCGCTTGGGCGGATTCACCGAGGCGGTTGGAGGACCGACGGGGCCGGTCGAGGGAGGGCCGAAGTCATCGCCCAAGGTTGACCTTTTGCCGGGCACGTCTCCAAACTCGGCCATCGGCTCGTAGGGAATGCCGTTGATTGCATCCCGGAACTCCCGATAAGCGGCGCTGGCGTCGGAGGGACGGTCGTCGGGATGCCGCGAAATCAGGCGCATCAACCAGGCGGAAACAAGCGGCGGGATATCCTTCCTGATCTCTCCGATCGGCTTGCAGCGATGCTTGAGATGATTCATCGATGTCTCTGCCGGGTTTCCTCCGGCAAAGGGCGACTCCTGCGTCAGCATGTAATAAAAGACACAGCCGAGTGAATAGAGATCAGTCCTCTGATCGAGAGGGTAGAGCTCCAACTGTTCAGGAGCAATGAACTCGATCGATCCGAGAAAGGATCCCCTCTGATCGAGCGTCTGGATGGAGGGCTGCTGGCTGAACTTCGCGAGTCCAAAATCAAGGAGCTTCACCAGAAATCGCCCCGAGGCAGTGAGCGTCAGCATGATATTCCCCGGCTTGATATCGCGATGCAGCAGATTGAGTTCTCCCGCGGCAACGAGAGGATCGAGGCACTGGGGAGCGATATGGCAGAAATCATCCCAGGAGAGCGCCCCGGACTTCATGATCGAGTGGAGATCCTCGCCCTCGATCAGTTCCATCACCACAAAAGCCCCCTCCGCATCCTCCTCGAAGGCAAAGACGGTGACGACATTCGGATGCTGGAACCGGGCAAGGGCCGATGCCTCACGGGCGAGCGCTCCGCTGGAAACTTCGTTTAAATTCGTTTCCTCCACGGGCAGGAGGCGTTTCAGGGCGACCTCGCGCTTCATGACCGTGTCAAAGGCACGGTAGACCTCGCTCATGCCCCCCTTCCCCACTCGTCCTCTAATCTCGTAGCGCTCCGACATCTTTAACTCTCCCGTCTGCCCCTCATGGTCGATTTTAAAGGATACCAGTTCTCCATTTGGTCATTTAAAACCTTGAATGTCGAACATTTCTTGACCATATCCACGCGATCCCGATTGATCAAAAACTATCATAGCGTTTCGCGTGAAGGAAAGCACACTGATCGAACCGATGTCACTCCCGACCAAAAACTCCCACTCAGGAGAAGATGCCCCTCTCCTCGCCGCCATTGAAGCAGGAGGCACCAAATATGTCTGCTCCGTGGCACGGAATCCGGAAGACCCGCTTCTAGAGATCCGGTTCCCCACCCGGTCACCGGAGGAGACCGTCGCCGAAGCGGTCGCCTTTTTCGAGAAGGCTTCCGCCTCCCACGGGAAGATTGATGCAATGGGCATCGGAACTTTCGGTCCGGCGGATATCGACCCGGCCTCGCCTCACTTCGGTTCCATCCTCACCACACCGAAGGCAGGCTGGACCGGTTATCAGGTAATCGGCGGGATCCGGAGCGGACTCAATCAGGATTTCCCCATCGCGTTTGAAACGGACGTCAATGCCGCCGTCATCGGTGAGGCGACTTACGGTGTTGCGAAGAGCTGTCGCAATGTCGCTTACGTCACCATCGGCACCGGAATCGGGGGAGCCTTTCTGCATCAAGGCACCCTGATCCACGGGCGCATGCATCCGGAGATAGGACACCTGTTAGTGCCCGATCTCGATGCTGCCTACGGGAGGAACACCAATGTTTGCCCCTTTCATTCCTCCTGTCTCGAAGGCCGAGCCAGCGGCCCTGCCATTGAGGCACGCTGGGGGATGCCCGGCAGCGAACTTCCCTCCGATCATCCTGCCTGGGAGCTTCAGGCAAAATACCTTGCGATCGGCTGCCTGAATCTGACGGCGGCCTGGTCGCCGGACATGATCATTCTCGGCGGCGGAGTCTCACGGAAGCCGGGTCTGATTGAACGCGTCAGGGAAGAGTTTGTGAAGTTGACCGGAGGCTACTGGTCTCTGCCCCACCCTGACTCCTATCTTCAAACTCCCGGGTTGGATCAGCAGGCGGGCATAGCCGGAGCCTTTGTGCTGGCTCAACGACTGCTCACCGTCTGAGAACTCACCGGGGATGCTCAGGCCAGCTGGGCAAGCCGTCCGGTCGAATCGCCGAAACGCTCCTCCTTCACCCCAACCCGGTCGAGCAGGCTCAGGAAAAGATTGCTCATCGGAGTATCCTGCCCCAAATCGGTGTGCAGACCGGTCTTGATCGTGCCTCCACCCTTGCCCGCGACAATGATGGGCAGCTCTTTGTGACTGTGCCTATCGGGATCAGCAAGGCCGCTGCCCCAGACGATCATCGAGTTATGAAGAATGGAATTTCCATCCACGTCTTTCCGCGACTTCAGTTGCTCCAGAAAATAGGCGAACTGGCGTGAATAGAAGAGATCGATTTTTGCCAGCTTATCAAGAGCTTCGGGATTCTTCTGATGGTGGGAAATACTGTGATGTCCGTCGGGAACCCCGATCTCGCGGAAGCTCCGGTTGCTGCCGTCATGCGCGAGAAGGAAAGTCGCCACCCGGGTGGAGTCTGTCTCAAAGGCGAGGACCAGCATGTCCATCATGAGCCGCACGTGCTCCTCATACTCTCCCGGCACTCCGTCCGGAACCTCAATACCGGGGTCCTTGGGAAGGCCGAACTTTTCAGACTTTTCAATGCGCCGCTCGATCTCCCGAACGCCGGTCATGTACTCATCGAGCTTGAGCTGATCGTTCCGTCCCAGTTGTTTGTTCAGCGTTTTCGCATCCTCGATCACAAAGTCGAGGATGGAGCGCTGGCGTTGATTGCGAAGTTCAAAACTCTTCTGCCGGTCTTCTTTCGATCCCGATCCGAAGAGACGCTCGAAGACGTGACGCGGATTGGATTCAGGGGTCATCGGAGTGGTATCCGACCGCCACGAAAGATTGAATTGATAGGCGCAGGAGTATCCGGAGTCACACACCCCGCTCTTCCGAATTCCGTCGCAGGAGAGTTCCAGCGAAGAAAACCGGGTCTTCTCACCGATCGCATTGGCGATCACCTGATCGACTGAGATCCCGAGCTTGATGTCGGCACCGGCAGTTTTGCGGGGGCGGACTCCCGTGAGGAAACTCGCGTTGGCACGGGCGTGGTCGCCGCCACCATCACCACCGGACGTTCCGTTCTGATGCTCAAACTTGCTGAAGAGATGGAAATCGTCCTTGAACTTCGCGTAGGGTTCGTGTGTGGCATTGAGCTGGTAGTCCGCCCCGTTTCCGGTGACGTTCCATTTCTCCATGTTCATGCCGTTCGGCTTATAGAGGAATGCGGTCCGGAGAGGAACTCCTGTCGCCGTCACCCCGAGGGCGGGGCCTTCGGCGGAAAAAGCGACCCGCGGAAGAAACGTTTCGAGGGCCGGAAGCGCTACTCCGGCTCCAAGACCTTTCAGAAAATGGCGGCGATTTAAATTCAGACTCATATCAATCACTTCAACACTCTGACAGGTTACGTCCGCGAAGTGCTCAAACAATTAACGCATTCAGGTGAGATGGCACCAATCATTTGAGAGCTTCTCATGAAATCCCTGCCAGGCAGGGCTCTCGCTTCAGGGCAACTCCTCTCTTCCAACCATTTATAGGGCGGCCGCTCCGGCTGCCTTCGGGCATCCCGCCTCCGTCCTACCTCTCCCCAAGTTGTCTGATAAACGAAATGAGTTCCCAGATTTCCGTTTCCGAGAGCTGACCCGCAAATCCCACCATCGGTGTTCCGTTAAGTCCTGTGGCGATGCTCCGGTAGAGATCACGGGGGGAATCACCGGACTTGTGATGCGCTGCCGAGAGATCAGCCGGAAATGCAGAATTCCCCCAGGCGTCGATCAGTTGACCTGCCGCGGGCCCGTCACCCTTTCCCGACTCGCCGTGACAGGCTGCGCAAAGTTCCGCAAATCGGGCACGCCCTTTTTCCACCTGTTGCCGGCTTTGCTCTTTCGATGAAAACCAGCCGGGCACCTCCGGAATCGGCAACGGTGCCGCAGCGAGCGACGGGTCTTTCCAACTTCGTGAGAGACTTTGAAGGTATTTGATGATCATCCGGATGTCTGCGTCGGGAAGATGCCCGAACACCGGCATTGAGGTTCCGGAGATTCCGCCCTTGATCGTTCGTATCAGATCTTCCTCCACCGGCAGCATTCCATAAGGAGTTGTCCTTAATTTAAACAATCCGGTCCGGAAATTGCGGGGCTTTATCTCCAGTTCCGCCGCCCACGGACCATTACCCCGACCGGTCTCACCGTGGCACTCAGTGCAATGCTGCTGGTAAAGGTAGCGCCCCTGAAGATATTGATGAAGGGCACGACGATTCTCTTCCGTTTCCACCGGTGAAACCGCCTTGTCTCCATCGCCGCTTTTCGTCGTTCCGGTTTGAGCAGGCAATTCCGGAGAACCGCACGCTGACAAGGAGGCCAGCGAAAGCCAGGCCGCGATGAAGGGTCTCTTTGAAAATATCCTGGGATTGGAAGCCATTGATCTGCAACGAAGTATTCGCACAGGGAAGACCTCAAACTGCGCATTTTCTGCCGAAATGAGCCCGCTCATTTTCCGCGTTGTTTTGAAGCATTCAACGTTTCCATGCAAAAGAGAGGATTGGTAGCAACTTGCCAGGCTCTCCCGTAGAAAGGGAAATTTCCATGATCGGGCACTCCAAGGGTCAGGCCTGATTCAATAAAGCGATGTGAATCCGGCGGGGTGTCCGCTCACCTTTCAGAGATCCTCAGGTGGATTTCTTGATACTCAGGATAAGAATCCGTGCAGATCTTGTGCTTTCGCCTGCATTGGAGCCGTCCAAGCGTGCTTCCGGGCGGCAGTGAGGTTGACGTTGGGAAAGTCCAACCGTTATTTTTGTCTCAGAATTCTCTGTGATTCACTCCAACTGAAGCTCGTGAACGCGATGAAAAGTAATTCCCCTCACCCCAATTCACGGGCGGTTGATCGCCCGGCCATCTTCGTCCGTTTGGCCACCTTCCTCTTAGTATACCTCGCCACTGCCCCGGCCGGAATCTCTGCGGATTTGAACGGAGAGTATCGTCGTATTGACGCCCCCGAGCTGGCTGTCTCTTTCGAGATCCCCGCTGACTGGGTTTCAGAAACCCGCGAAGGAACCCGTCTCTGGCGCAGCCCCGGAGAAAAGCCCGAGGCAACCTTGAGTCTCCAACTGATTGATAACACATCCGGGAACTCAAACCTGGATGACCAGATCACCCGACTGCGCAAAGAACTTTCTGTTCTCCCGAATGCGGTTTTTGTCGACGTTCAGGAATGCAACTTCGCCAATCAGGCGGGACGCCTCCTTATTGGACAGTATCAGCGAAATCCCGAACCTGCCGAATCCATGGCCTGGCTGGTCCTCTCCCGGGGAAAATATTTCTATTGGCTGGGAATGACTTTTCCCCAGGATAAATGGACTAATGGCTACGACGCGATCTTGAACCGACTTGATGGTGGTCTTCGGTTTACCCCACTGCACAAGGAAGCGATTACTGAATCCTCGACGGTAGCCCGGGACATCCTCCATGATATTCGGGCGGGCCGGTTTGACGCCGCCTACGCCCGCACTGACGACACCTTTCGCCAGAGCACCACGCGCCCGGCCTTCGAGACATTTGTAAACTCGCAAAGCGGGCTATCGAACTTCCCGTGGTTTCGGATCCTGAACAATCAGGGGGATGCAAATGTACGACAGTTGTTGATAGAACTGGCAGGAGAAAGCCGGGAGGCAGCTCCCTTTGTCTCGATGAACCTTAAGAGAGATGGGACCGGCGCTTTTAAGGTCGCTCTTTTCTATTTTGACAAGGCACAGCGTGTCCCGAAGGCAGATCCTCCCGGACCGCATCCGGGGTTCACCAAAGTAACGATAAAAGAGGCGGGATTCTCCGGGTTTTTCCCCGAGGAATGGGTCATGACACCGCAGGTCCTGCCGGAGGACGGAGGAACGATGTTCAGGTTCCGGCCATTCGGGTCAGGGTTTGAACGCGATCACCGGAACGTCTCCGTCATGATGATCAGACCAGAGGAGACTCCGACCGAATCGCTCGACAATTATTGTTCGCTTTTCTCAGGCGAACCGGGATTCCAGCGCAGTGAAAACTACGAGGACACGATGAACGGCCTACCTGCCGTCGCGAGCACCTTCCGTCTTGATCTTGAGGATGATGCCGGGTTTTATTCCACCGCCAACACTGTCATCGTTGTTCGCTCCAGGAAGGGCCTCACCGCCATCCTTCACTTTGTCCTCGAATCCGGCGAATTCTCAGAAAGTTTTGACTCCTTTGTGAAACCGGTCATGGAGGAATTCCGCTTTCTTTGAGGAAACGTCGGTGCTGGAGCTGAGTCAACCTGCGAGTTTAGATCCAATCCTTCCCTTCTGAGCCATTCACTGTAGCAAAAGTCGGTGCCAACGGTATTCTCTCCGACATGAAGAGCATATACCGTCATCTCTCATTGACCCTTGCCTTCCCGGGCTTGCTCACCGCCTCGGACTACACCAAGGACATTCTTCCGATCCTGAAGGAGCATTGCTGGGATTGCCACAGCAGCGAGAAGGAAGTGAAGGGCGGTCTTGCCCTCGACGACCTTGAGGGGATGCGGGTTTCACAGATCAACGAATTCGGCATCATCCGTCCGGGCGATCCGGCAAAAAGTGATTTTCTGGAGCGGCTCAAACTCGATGATGAGGAAGAGGATTTCATGCCGAAGAAGGGCAAGGCCCTGCGAACCAACGATCTCGCCCGGATCGAAAAATGGATTCAGGAGGGCGCCATCATCGACGCGGAAAACCTCAGCGAAGAGGAGAAAGCCCGCGCCGCAGGCCCCGCCATGACTGAAGGGGCGGAGGGAGCGGGCGAATTTCTTTCCTGGACGAACATTGAGGGAAAAACGATCGAAGCGCGTTATCTTGGAATCGAAGGAAAGTCCGTGAAAATCCTGCTTCGAAACGGCACCTCCACCACGGTGCCCATCGCGAAACTCAGTGCTGAAAGTGTCGAGCAGGCGAAGCGTCTTTACGGACAGAAGGGTGGCGCTGGCGCTTAGAGAGCCTTTCGTCAGCAGGGCACTTCACCCAGAGTCACCGTAAAAGGACTCAGCGCGGCGACCGTGCAGGCGGCGTCTCCACCGGGAAGAAATACCGGGGCGACATGCGCGGCCGGGAAACATGGCTCGAGGCAGGCATGGGGGAATCCATTCACAAAATTGATTTCAATACACTGGGGCTCCAGGGAGAATCCTTCTCCGGTCGCCTTCATCCGCGCCTCTTTTGCAGTCCAGATCCAGAAAAAGGCCCGGCGCTTTTCCTCTTCCGGCAATTCGAGGAGGCCGGAAATCTCTGACTCCCGGAAACAACGACGACTGAGCCCGTCCACATTCACCCTCCTGTCAAAACACTCAATATCGATCCCGATGGAAGGAAGTCGCGAAACCGCCAGAACGGCGCGCCCTTCCGAATGAGAAAGATTGAAATGAATCGCAGAGCCCGGAAGATAGGGCTTCCCCTTCTCTCCGATTTCAAAAGTGATCGCCGCCGGATCTGTCTCCAGATAAGCGGCGAGAAGACGTCTCAACATTCCCCTCCCGCGGATAAAGCGCTCACGGTGGACAGGGAAACGGAATCGTTCCGCCCTCGCCCTCTCCTCCTGATTGAGCCAACTGTTGGCCAGATCAAGAGACATCGAACCCTCACCCTCGAGAGGGAAAGGAATGACTTCAATCTCATCTGGTCGGGGGAGTCGCATTTTCGGGAAAACTTAGACTATTTCACGGTGACGGAAAGCCGTGACTTCTCACCTCCCGAACTCGCCTGCTTAAGAAGGATCATCGAATTCAAAATGGCGAAACGCGCCAGAGTTCCCACCCGATTTTTCCCACCGCTCCTGCCAAAGCAGCGACACTCAGCCATGAGAGAAGGCGAATTCCGACACTCGATCCCCCGGGTGCCAGTTTCAGCCACGGGTAGAAAATGCCCCCCAGAAAAATCCCCCCCAGAAATCCCCCGGCATGTGCCGCATTGTCGATGAACTGATTCCCGAGTAGTCCGAAAATGGCCACAACCAGAGTCGACTGAATCAGACTCGCCTGCAGGAAACCGGGAATTGAAGCGTTGAATCTCACGGTCACCACAAGAAGAAATCCAAGGCATCCGAGAATCCCGCCGGAAGCACCAACGCTGTTATTTCCCGCGCCCAACCAGAGAGAGGCGAGCGAACCCGTCACGACCGAGAAGAAAAAGACGAAAGTAAGGAACGCGGGACCTAACAACGCAACCAGAACCCGCCCGAGGCTATAGAGGGCCATCCCGTTAAAGAGAATGTGAATCACATCTCCATGCATCAACCCGGAAGTCACAACCCGCCACCACTCACCCCCCTCGATAACACTTTCCCTCACCAGAGCCGCCGCCTCGATCGAGCGGTTTGTCCCGACCAGCATCTGCCCGACGAATACCGCTATCAGGATCCCCAGCCCGCCTTTAAGTAGTCGGGTATCGTGATCGATTATCCATCTCCTGAAGAATTCGTGGTTCACCATCCGGCGATTGAGTTCCTCAACTGAATACCGGTCCACGCGACGCATCCAGTCCATGGACGACTCGACGAGCGGAAACAGTCCATAGAACGCGGCCCCCAGCAGAGCCAGCATCGACAGGTTCGGGACGAGGAATGCGACCGCAACGAGAGCAATTGTCAGCAAAACCGCCTTGAAAAATCGGGCCCGAACATCACGACGGTAAGCGAAAAGGTCAATCCGCTGCCGATGCGGAACCATCAGCGCCAGCGGAATCATTCGTTCAAACCATGGGAAAATGAAGTCAGTGACGGCCCCAAGTGAAGAAAAGAGGCGGCGGAATTCATCCTCCGTATCGACCACCACCACCTCACCGGGCTCGTAGCGCTCCGAATCAACCTTCGTATAGGCCCCCACCCTGACACCATACGAACCCTTCGCAATCTCGGGCACCGGAGGCAAAAGGGTGACCTGCCCCCATGGCTGAGCGGCAGGGATCAAGTCACGAAACCAAACCCCTCCCTTCGGCCAATCATTAAGAAACCAACGCCGCCCCTCATCGGATTCCGCGTTTTGCTGTCCTTCCATGGCGGATACTACACCTAAATGAACCGCAAGGGGATCCGATAGTGGCGAAATCGCAGACATCGTGAGCATACGACCGGATTTCCTATCCACTGACTGAGAGACACTAACGAATGGACCGTAACCCCCCGTCAATTAAATGTGTTCACCTGAACGTTTTTTCTTGCGCTGATTGTCTTTTTAGTGTTTTTGTGAACATGTGTTCGTGCGAACGCATTATTGAAACAAAGAAAACATAATCGAAACAATCATGAAATCTATCCACGCCTTGATTCTCTCAATCACCCTTGTCGGATTCGTACAGATCCAAGCCGCCGAAATGGAAAAACCGGTTCAGTCAAAAGCACCGCTTGCCAAAAACAGCGAAACTGCCACGAAGACAGTCCCTGCTGTTACCACTCCGAAGGTCTCTCTCACTCCTTCGCAGGAAGATAAACTGCTAACGCTGCTCAACAAAGGCACGAAGGATGAGCTTGACGCTATCAACGGAATCGCCGCGACGCGCGCAGAGTTAATCATTAGCGCCAGACCCTTCAACAAAGTTCACGAAATCATCCTCGTACCCGGCGTCGGAAATGCCACCTTTGAGCGAATCATGGAACACGGCAAAAATCTGTCTCAGACTGGTGCAAAAGGCGGGAAATCCTGAGAGAAAATCGAGTTCACTCGAAGCTCTTTCATCAGGTCCGATCATGTGGGGGTTGTTGCTTCCCTCACATGATCTTTTGCATTTTTCTGAAACCTCTCCTCCGCTCAAGACTGGGCCCGGTTTTTTCTCCTTTAGAATCGGTCCTTCCGGAATTCATTGGGGAATATCGTTAGAACTACCTTACCCGGCTGAAAATGCATTTCTCAGCATCCGTCCGTCATCGGACAATCACCGCAATTGTGGTTCCCGGCTCGCAAGAGGTTCGATGAGGCCACTTGCTGCGCGGTAAGGCTATCGGCTCAGATCCACCGAAGAACACGCTCATGCGCAACATTGCGCGGACACGCCATCATAGATTTGTCCGGATGCGTGGCACCCAACCTCGCCTGATTCGCTGTCCCGACAAAATCAGTTTTGCGATTTGGTTGGTGAAGGCAATACTCTGCCCTGCCACATGGCTTCAAATCAAACCCAGCGCCCGCCGGCATCCGAGCGAAAGACGCTCTACATCGCTTTCCGTTGCGGTCGCTTAGCCAACCGATTGGTACTCTTTGCGAACTGGATGGCATTTGCTGAAGAGCACTGCTACAGGCTGATTAATTTCACGTTTCACTCCTATTCGGATATGTTTGAGACGACAAAATGCGACTTTTACTGCCAGTACCCCGTAAGTAACAGCCGTAGTCTTTGGGATGCAGTTACACCGGTAGGTCGTCTGTTACGTAGACTGAGAATTCCCTACCATCTGGTTCGCAATGCGAGCCGGTTGAATGAGCGATTCCCCCTGTTTTGGAAAACCGTGCTGACCTTGCGCGAAACGCCGGGACTGCCAGTGACGTGGTTGGACGACCCGAAACTCCTACTGCAAATTAACCGTGCGCGTTACGTCTTTGTTTACGGCTGGACATTCCGATCTCCGGAATTGGTACGGCGGCATGCGGAGAAGATTCGCGCCTACTTTCTGCCGGGTGCAGGCATTGCAACCGCAAGCCGGAAGGCAGTCGAAACATTGCGTCAACAGGCGGAAATTGTCATTGGAGTGCATATCCGTCACGGTGATTACAAGAATTGGAAGAGAGGCCAATACTACTTTGATATTCACCAGTATGCCGAATGGATGCATTCCCTTGTTCGCGAACTGACCGGTCGGCGGGTTGCTTTCCTGGTGTGCAGCGATGAAGCGCGTTGTCCGGAAGAATTCATCGGATTGCGAGTGGAATTTGGCCCCGGCACCCCGACCGGAGATTTATATGCCCTCGCCGAATGCGATTACATTTTCGGCCCGCTGAGCACCTTTTCTCAATGGGCATCTTTTTATGGCAATAAACCCCTGCTTCAAATGCGGAATAAAGACGCCGAAGTGAATTTGAACGATTTCCGGGTTTCCTACCTTGAAGAGATTCCCTGACTCTGCCTGCTTTCCCCGTCCCGTTTTTATGCTCTGGATCGTAGCCTTAGAACAGCCCTTTCGCCGCAATCATCAACCCGAAGACAAGCAGGGCAATGGACGTTCCCAGTCCCACCCGCCGTGCCAGCGCCTCGGGGGATCGTTTCTTAAAATGGTGCAGAAACTCATTCACGACGACCCAGAAGGCGAGAGCGCCCACCATCACACTCACGGCGAAAATGAGATCGATCCTAATCTCCGGATGTCCCGTAAAGACTTGAAAGCCGGTGAGAATGACCGTGAAGGAGGCAAAGGGTACGGGATTGAAGAGAGTCATCACAAAACTTGCCGAAAACTCCCCGAGATAGCGGGCCGATCCCGGTGGCGATACTCCCACGGTTGAACGCGGCGGACGAAGCCCCCTCCATCCCATCAAGATCAGGATCGCGCCACCCAGGAGTTGAAATATCGACTCATGTTCGTGGAGGAAAAGCGAGATCGCCTTGAGTCCGAAAACCACGCAAAACGAGATGATTGCATAGGCGACCGCCATTCCCATTCCGGCGAAAAGTCCCGGCCAGCGGTCCTGCTCCATGTTCTTGCGAAGACAAAGCAACCCGACCGGACCAACCGGGGCGGCATTAAGCATCCCGAGGAGCATTCCCTTTAGAACCAGAGCGATGGTTATCGTTTCCAAACACCTATGAAAACCCGGACCTGCACTTTCGAAAAGTGCCGTATCCGTCACGCGTCCACGTCGGAGATTCGACTTGGATCACGGTCCGCCCGCTGCCAAACTCCCTTCATGCAGCCCCGTCCCGAACGATCGCTCCGCTCCGCCGCTATCGCCGTATTTCTTATGTCGCTTTCCGCTCCTTCCTTCGTCAAGGCGGACGGACCGGCTGACAACCTCGAAGATCAAGTGCGCCCCATTCCACCACCGGGAATTGCCGTTCCCTCAGCGAAACAGGACGAGCTCCGGTCAAAGATCAAAGCACTAGAGGGCGCGATATCAAACTTGAGGAAACTCGAAAAGAACCGGGAGTTCATTGATCACTACCTTCCGGACGTCGAAATCTGTTTTCGGGGGCCTGACAGTGCCCTCACCTACGGTGAGTTCTACAAACCGGCTGAACTTGATTTTGCGATCGAGCTTTTGAACATCGGATTGAGCCGGGCGGCATCACTCTGGGAGGGCGCGGCCCCGTGGACCCGAACAACGGGCCCGGTCATTCGGGGGTATCGTTCAAAAATCGACGGCTCAGCGCAGCCCTATGGGCTGGAGATTCCGGCAAACTATGATTTTGATGCCACTGATTCCCGTCGCCTCGACGTCTGGTTCCATGGCCGGGGCGAAACGCTGAGCGAAGTGGCGTTTCTGCAGCAGCGAGCCAAGGGTCAGGGTGGAAAGATTTCACCTCTGAACACAATCATTCTGCATCCCTATGGTAGATACTCCAACGCCAATAAATTTGCCGGAGAAGTCGATCTTTTCGAGGCACTTGCTCATGCGAAGCACGATTATCGCATCGACGAAAACCGCACCCTCGTTCGCGGTTTCTCCATGGGAGGAGCCGCCTGCTGGCAATTCGCGGTGCATTTCCCCGGTGAATGGGCCGCAGCCCAACCGGGCGCGGGTTTCGCGGAAACACCCGACTTCCTCAGGACCTTTCAGGGGGAAACCCTCAACGCCCCGTGGTGGGAGGAAAAGTTGTGGCGCTGGTATAACGCGACGGACTGGGCCGTGAATCTGACCAACCTTCCCACGATCGCCTACAGCGGCGAAATTGACCGGCAGAAGCAGGCCGCTGACAGCATGGTCGCCGCAGCCGGGAAGGAGGGGTTCCGTCTCCTCCACCTCGTCGGTCCCGAGACCGCCCATGCCCTCCATCCCGGGACCCTGACCGAGATCGAAAAACGTCTCGTTGCGATCACGGAAGAAGGTCGCAAACGGATTCCTCATACCGTGCGCTTCATCACCCATAGCCTGCGCTACGACACCGCCCACTGGGTCCGCATTGATCGTCTTACTGAACACTGGGAACCGGGCCGCATCGAGGCGACCTTGTCGGAGCCCGATCGAATCGTTCTGAACACTTCCGGAGTGGAAGCCTTCTCTTTCCATTTCGCTGCCGGCGACTGCCCTCTGGATCCCCTCGTCACCCCGGTGGCCGAACTCGATGGAAAAGAGCTGCCATTGCCAAAGGTATGGTCGGACCGCTCCTGGCAGGTCTTTTTTCAACGCGAAAGCAACGGAAACTGGAAGGTCAGCGAGACAGAGACGGATCAAGACATCCTCCGCAAACGACACGGATTGCAGGGCCCCATCGATGACGCCTTCATGGATAGCTTTATCTTCGTGAAACCCTCGGGAAAGCCGCAGCATGACCTCCACGGCGAATGGATCCACGCGGAAATGACCCGGGCGGTAAAGGAGTGGCGGCGCCATTTCCGCGGAGATGCGCAGGTCAAACCCGAGACCGCCCTCACCGAGGAGGACCACAAAAATCACCACGTCGTCCTCTGGGGAGATCCCTCGGCCAATGCGACCCTCGCGCGACTTCTTCCCAAACTACCCGTCACCTGGACAAAAGACAAGATCACCGTAGCCGGGCAGACCTTCGATGCCTCGCACCACACCCTCGCCATGATTTACCCGAATCCGGAGAACCCGGAACGGTACCTTGTCCTGAACAGCAGTTTCACCTTTCGCGAATACGACTATCTCAACAACGCCCGCCAGACCCCGAAACTCCCGGACTGGGCGGTGATTGACTTGCGCACTCCTCCCTCGACCCGATACCCCGGCAGGATCGTCGCAGCCGGATTCTTCGACGAAGGATGGCAATGCAAACCGCAGCCCGAAAACTGAGCCGGGAGAAGGCTCCCTAACAAAACTTCTCCAGAATCGCCCGCATCTTCCCTTCCCTCGCCTCAATACTCTCACAGAGGGCGAACTGGACCCTCGCACGATTCAGATTCTGCCCCTCATAGTTCACCTTGAAATAGACATCACCCGCGAGGTAGTCGGCAAAAAAGCGCAGCCCCAGTTCAAAGGCGATGAGCCTGACGGAATCAAAAAGGTAACTCTTGTCCGCCTCGGTGAGAAAGCCCTTCGCTTCAGTGAGGTAACCGCGCACGAGAGCCGCGAAGAGATCGAGATCCAGGAAAACTTCACTGAGGTCACTCGTCTCCTCGCCCGCCGGATTGCAACCGCTCCGCACCGCGTCGCCGAAGTCATAGTGGATCAGGCCCGGCTTCACGGTGTCGAGATCGACGATGGCGGTGCCCTTGCCGGTAAAGTTGTCTATCATCACGTTCGTGATCTTGGGATCACCATGGATGGGACGCAGGTTCAGTTCCCCGGACTCTTTTGCCTTCTCCAGGACTCCAACAAAGTCGCGTCGCTGTTCGACAAACTTTCCAAGCCGCCTTGCCTCGGAAACCTTCTCAAGCCTTGCCTTTGCCTCCTCTGTCGCAATGACACGATCATAACCGTCCAGATATCCCGGAGCGATGTGGAATCCCGGAAGAGTGTCTGCGAGACCGTCCGCCGGAAAGTCGGAAATAATGCGCTGAAAATGCCCGAGGACACGACCCGCCTCGGCGGCATGCTCCGGTTCGCTCACCTTCTCGTAGTTCGTCGTGCTCGCGATCATGGAGAGGGCACGCCAGTAGCCGCCCTTCGTATCAACCACGTAATCAAGCCCGTCCTTTGCGGGGATCACCCGCGGGAGCTGCCAGATGCGGTCGGCTTGATCGGCCTCGGCCTCGATACGGCGGTGGGCATGATCAGTCACCGCCTTCATGTTCGCCATGACTGCGACGGGATCTTTGAAGACCGCCTGATTGATCCGTTGGAGAATGAACTGCTCCTCCGAGAATGTCGTCCGGAGAATGACGCGGTAGGTGTCATTGACATTACCCGAACCGATCGGCTGAAGCGCGACGAGGCGGCCGGGGACATCAAACTGCGTGGCGATGGACTCTGCGATCATAGGAAAGGTCGGAGAGTAAAAGGTGAAAGGTGAAAAGTAAAAGGTGAAGAGCAAGGAAAGTTGAAGTCCGCCCCGCCACACCCGATTTTACGCTAAAATCTTCTCCACCAAATGACCGTGAACGTCGGTTAGACGGAAATCGCGGCCCTGATACCGGAAGGTCAGCTTGGTGTGATCGAGCCCGAGAAGGTGCATCATTGTCGCGTGGAGATCGTGAATATGGACGGGATCTTCCACCACATTAAAACCGAGTTCGTCCGTCGCCCCCAGCGTGACTCCCGGTTTGATCCCCCCGCCCGCCATCCACATCGTGAAAGCCTGGGGATGGTGATCCCGTCCCATGCTGCGTCCGAGCGCGGCACTGGCCTCGACCATGGGAGTGCGCCCGAACTCGCCGCCCCAGACCACGAGGGTGTCCTCCAGCATCCCCCGCATCTTCAGATCTTTCACCAGGGCAGCCGACGCCTGATCGACCTCTCTGGCCTGCGCGGTCACACCCGCTTCGACCTGGGAGTGGTGATCCCATCCCGAATGGTAGACTTGCACAAAGCGGGAACCCCGCTCGATGAGCCGTCGGGCAAGGAGACAATTGTTTGCATAGGCTGACTTCGGATCTCCGGGTTTTGCCCCGTAGAGTTCCATTGTCGCCGGTGACTCATCAGCAAAATTCATCAACTCAGGTGCCGCCGACTGCATCCGCCACGCCATCTCGTAGGCATCGATACGCGTCTGGATCTCCGGATCTCCAACGGTACCCAACTCGCGTTCGTTCAGCTTACGGATCAGATCAAGCGAGTCGCGCTGGGCCTGATTGTCGAAACCCGCCGGATTCGATACATGCAGGATGGGATCACCCGCTTCGCGGAAAGGCACCCCCGCGTGGCTTCCGGGAAGAAAACCGGCACTCCACATCGCGGCTCCGCCGCTGAGATTTCCTCCGCTCTTCAGCACAACAAAAGAAGGAAGATCATCCGCCTCACTACCGATCCCATAGCTCAGCCACGAACCCATCGCGGGACGCCCGGGGAGACCGTGTCCGGTATTCAAGAACAACTGCGCGGGCGCGTGGTTGAACTGATCGGTCTTCATTGACTTCACGATGGCGATGTCATCAACAATACCGGTGAGATGCGGAAGCCGGTCCGAGAGTTCCGCGCCGCACCGGCCGTGTTTCGCAAAGGGGAATCGTGGAGCGAGCACCGCCGCATTCGGCTGGATGAAGGCATAACGCTGGCCCGCAATGACGGACGGCGGAATGGGCTTGCCGTCGAGTTCCCGGAGCTTCGGTTTGTCATCGAACAGTTCGAGCTGGCTCGGCGCGCCCGCCATGAACATGAAGATGACCCGCTTCGCTTTCGGTCCGAAATGCGTATCCCGGGGAGAGAGCGGATTCGAAACCGCTGCCCTCGCCAGGTTTCCAAATCCACCAGCCATCGCCGAGGCGAGTCCGATTCGACCGAGGCCGAGACCACAGTCGTGAAAAAAATGACGCCGGGTCAACTGTCGCAGGGATTCGTTCATACCGGTTCAGCCTCTCGTAATTGCTTCGTTCAGGTTCAAGAGGACGCGCGCTACCATTTTCCACGCGGCCAATTCGGGAGTTGCGAGGGTCTTGTCACCCATGATCATCTCCGTCTTCAATTCTCCCGCGGCGAGGCTGGTGCGCTGCTTTTCGTAATATTCAACAATCTCCGACTTCTCCACTGTCGTTGGCGGTCTTATCAGGACGCGGCGGAAGAGTACCTCGATGACACCCCCCGGCTCAACAGGGTCCGTACCCTGACCCGACCCTGTCTGCCTCGCGAGAGCTTCGGCAGCCTCGTGAAACATGGGATCGTTGAGCAGGGTGAGCGCCTGGAGGGGGGTATTGCTGCGGTCGCGCTGGGGCAGGCAGCTTTCACCTGTGGGCCCGTCGAAGGTAAGGTAGGCGGCGAAGGGGGCGGTCCGTTTCGAAAACGTGTAGAGACTGCGCCGGTATCGATCCTCGCCTTTTGAAACCTTCCAGTCGCCCGCACCTCCATAGGCGAGTTCGACCACACTGTCGGGCTGTGGCGGAAAAACTCCGGGACCACCGGCTTTTGAGGAAAGGATACCGGCCGACTGAAGCGCTCCGTCCCGCAACATCTCGCCGGTAAGCCGGAAGCGGGGTCCGCGGGAAAGGAGGACATTGTCAGGATCCTTTTCAAGCTGAAGCGAGTCTACCTTGCTGTCTCTCTGATAGGTTTCACTGGTGACAATGGTTCGATGGAGATGCTTCATGGACCACCCCTTTTCCACCAGCTCCATCGCGAGCCAGTCGAGCAGTTCCGGATGCGAGGGCTGGGCCGACTGATACCCGTAATCGCCAAGGGTTTTCACGATACCCCTCCCGAAAAACGCACTCCAGGCCCGGTTCGCCGCAACTCTTGCCACAAGCGGATTGCGGTCGCTGACAAGCCACTTCGCCAGCCCGAGGCGGTTGGCGGAATCTCCCTCGCGGATGGGTTCGAAAACGGCGGGAACGGCGGCTTTCACCTTCTCTTTCGGGCTGAGATATTCACCCCGGTGATGACGATGGGTCGTGCGGGGATTCTGAGCGGGACGCTCCTGCATCACAAGGCTCGTCGGGAATTCCGGCAATGACTTTTTGAGACTGTCGTAGTCGATTTGATAGGATTCAAACTCGGGGGCGACGCGCGTGTAACCCCGGCGCAAGTCCGGATCACTCGCCGTGAAAGGATCGGGAGTGTGCGATGAATTTGCCGCGCCCCCTGAGCTCGCCGTGGTCGCGGAAATCCGGAACCGCCCGAGTGCAGCCACAAAGTGGCGCTCGAACAGCAGGGTTATCTCGAGCTGCCCTCCCTTGGAGATGGGCTCGGAAAGCTGGACCACCAACTCATTGGCAATACCTTCCTGGGAAGAAGTTGACCAGCCCGTCGATCCGTCCCCGTCATAGATGTTGGATCCTCTCGCCTCTCCTGATCCGACGGAAATTTTCCCGAAGCTCACGGAGGCCCCCGCAAAGCTGACGGGTCGACCATCCACCCGGGCCGTCACCTCACTGAGAAAGAAGTCCCCTTTTCTGCCCTCGTAATATGCCGCCCCGGGTCCTCCCGCCGGAAGCCGCGGGTCGGGGAGCGCCTCGAGGCGAAGAGCGGTGACGGGCTCATCGCCGACTGCGGAAAGGTCGAGGCTGATTTCGTAGACATCGCGTTTGGTAAAGTCGCCACTGGCGAAGACAGAGTGATCGGGCTGGATCTCGAGAAGGGGCAGGTTTGACTTAGCCGAGGTGGGTGGAAGGGCTATCCACCGGGTGCGGGAGGCTTTTTGCCCGGCGAGCCACTCCTGATAACGGGCCTCGTCGATCTGTGCGAGCGCCTCCGCTTCCATTGCCTGCATCTGCTTTTCGATCTCGGCCCGCCGCTTTTCCAACCCGGGCACCGGCACCTCGATCTCCGGTTCATCGGCATTATCCATCAAGGCCATCAGCGCGTAATAATCGGTGTGGGTGATGGGATCGAATTTGTGGGTGTGGCATTGCGCGCAACCCGTCGTGAGCCCCATCCAGACACTCCCGGTCGTGGCGACTCGGTCGACCATGGCGAGATAACGAAACTCAAGCGGATCGATCCCGCCCTCTTCGTTGAGCATGGTATTACGATGGAATCCGGTGGCGACCCGCTGATCCACCGTTGCATTCGGCAGCATGTCCCCCGCGAGTTGTTCGATCGTGAACCGGTCGTAGGGCATGTCGTCATTGAGAGCCCTCACGACCCAGTCGCGGTAGGGCCAGATCGAGCGGGGCCGGTCCTTCTCATAGCCGTTGCTATCCGCATAACGCGCCAGATCGAGCCAGTCTCTCGCCCAGCGTTCGCCGTAGGCAGGTGAGGCGAGGAACGAATCAACGAGATTCTCCCAGGCCTTGACCGGGTCCGAGGCATAGGCCGCGAGAAAGGCATCGGTCTCTGGAACGGTCGGAGGTAGCCCCCGGAGGTCGTAAGAAAGGCGACGGATGAGAGTGTGGGGGGCGGCTTTTCCGTTCGCCCGGAGACCGCTTGATGCCAAGTCATTGTCGATAAATCGATCAATCGCATGGGCCGAAGTAGAATCGGCCACCGCCGGCACTTCGGGCCGCACCGGTTTTTCAAAGGCCCAGTGTTGTTCATACTTCGCGCCCTGAGCGATCCACCGTTGCATCAGCGCGACTTCGGCGGCGGAAAAGCGGGGTTTGTTCGACTTGGGCGGCGGCATGACCTCGTCCGGATCGTCGGATATGAGTCTTTCGATCACTTCGCTCGCGGCGGCATCACCGGGTTTGATGGCCTGGTAGCCCCCGAGGTCGCGTGTGGCCTGCTCAAAGAGGTGCAATCCGAGATCAGCCTCGCGTGTTTCGTCGTCAAAGCCGTGACACTTGAAGCAGCGATCGCTGAGAAGGGGCCGGATGTCCCGCTGGAAACTGACCTCCTGGGCGACGCAATTGCTCAGCGTACCGAAAAACGCCGGGAAGAGGAACGCTGCAGAGAGGAGAACTCGCATAAGGAAATATGGCACCGATATGGCATCTGTCGCAGGGCGGGAAAGCGTGAGTGTTTTCCGCGTAAGATATGCGGTCCCGGGCATCAAAGTGTCGGGCCATGGACCTATTCCAGATCTTCGTCGCCCGCCCTAAATCCCATACCCAACCATGGCGTCACCCACGTCCGGACGAATGAGGTCCTCGATTGACGTATCGCGGAGTTGCCGATTGGTGGCGTCTTCGGCCCCGGCGAGGCAGCGGACGATTCCCGCCGCGCCCGGGAACTCCGGGTAGTCTTTTGAATCGAGAAAGCGGAGCAACTCGCCATCAACCGCCTCAATGATGTCGGCCACGGATATCAGGCGGCTTTCCAGCCCCAGCCGGTAACCGCCACCCACCCCGCGTTTGCTGCGGAGGAATCCGCCCCGCTTCAGGACGAGAAGGATTTGCTCGAGGAACTTGATTGGAATCTTACCCGCATCGGCCATCTCCTGGGCCATCATCGTCCGATCAGGCGGCAGAGCGGCCAGGATCGCCATCGCTCTCAGGGCGTAGTCGGCTTTTTTGGAGATCTGCATTGGTCCGGAAAGGAGATCAACCCCGGTAATTAAACAGCTCTTTCAGTTCGTAACTCTTTTTCTCCGGAACAAGCGCTTCNNGGACCCTCCCCCTCCCCCGGCTGGGGCGCCGGCTTCAGCCTGCTTTCTTCCGTGCCGGGAAACGCATTCAGCGCTCTCAAAATCTTCCGCTGAATATTCACCGAGATTCGCCTTCCCTTCCTCGCCTTTTGAACCTGCTTGTGGGTCAGTTGCTCCGTGCTAAGGGCGACAAGCTGATGGTTGCTGAGGCCGATCTCGTCGAGAATGGCGTCAAGGGGCTGGGGACCGAGGTCTTTGGTGAGGGAATCTTCCATCGGGGTGCTGAACTTGATTCTTGTTTTCGTGCAGCATTTCGCTAATCGTTGCCCCTTCTTATGACAACCCGAATTTTGCTGACCACCACCAGTTATCAGGACACCCCCGGCCCTCATCATGAACTCCTTGAGTCCCAGGGCTTCGAGATCGTCCGCGAACGGGGGCCCCTTCCGGAATCCGCGATGCTGGCTCTCTCAGGGGAGTTCGACGCTTTCCTCTGCGGCGATGATGCCATCACCCGTGCGGTAATCGAGAAGTCGGCCCCCCGCCTCAAGGTGATCAGCAAATACGGAATCGGACTCGATAAAATCGACGTCGCCTACGCCACCGAGCAAAAGCTCCCCGTCCTCAACACCCCCGGAGTCAACCACACCACCGTGGCGGAGCACACCTTCGGTCTTCTCCTCAGTCTCACCAAGAAGATCCAGGAAAATGCCGTCGATGTGAAGGCTGGTAAATGGGTCGCCGGTTGGAAAAAGCCCGTTGGACATGAGATCCTCGGCTCGACCATGGGCATCATCGGTCTCGGTCGTATCGGTAAGGAGGTCGCAATACGCGCGAAGGCCTTTGGTATGCCCGTAATCGCCTACGACCCCTACTTTGACGAGGCTTTCGCTACCCAGCATGGGGTGGTTCGCTGCCTGACGATGGACGATGTGCTCCTTGGGGCGAATGTCGTGAGTCTCCACTGTTTCCTCGACAAAAATACCCACGGAATGATCAACGCGGAAAAGATCGCCGAAATGAAAGACGGCGTCATCGTTCTCAACTGTGCTCGGGGTGAACTCGTCGACACGAAGGACATCGCCGCCGCCCTCGCCAGCGGCAAGGTCGGAGGCTACGGAGCCGACGTCCTCGATGAGGAACCCCCCGCCGCGAATCACCCTCTTTTCACCGCGCCGAACTGCATCATTACCAGCCACATTGCCTCCCGTACCTACGAGAGCGTTGAGAGGCAGGCACTGCGGGCGACGCACAACTTGATCAATTATCTCAAGGGCGATTCCGATTTTATTCAGGCGAATAAATTCTGAGGACCTCAAGAAGGGTATTGACCACGAACGGGCACGAATTTACCCAAATCCTAACAAGCAGCGCTTAGTTTTAAAATTTCATTCGTGTTAATTCGTGTCATTCGTGGTCCAAATTATTTTACACAGGACTGATTCTCTACCTCACAACTTCTATCTTTTAACTCCCATCTCCCTATGTCTCTCACCATCAAACCCGCTTCCGAAGTTGCCTACGATTGTATCTCCATGGGCGAAGTGATGCTCCGCCTCGACCCGGGCGAGGGCCGTATTCACACCGCCCGCCAGTTTGCCGCCTGGGAGGGCGGCGGAGAATACAACGTCACCCGGGGTCTCCGCCGTTGCTTCGGGCTCCGCGCCGCGACCGTGACCGCCTTTGCCGACAATCCGATCGGTCGCCTCATCGAGGACTTCATTCTTCAGGGGGGCGTCGACACCCGCTTCATTCAATGGAAAAAATATGACGGGATCGGGCGCGACGTGCGCAACGGTCTTAACTTCACCGAGCGCGGCTTCGGTATCCGGGGAGCAGTGGGCTGTCCCGATCGCGCCAACACCGCAGCGAGCCAGATGAAGCCCGGCGACTTCGACTGGGATGAGATTTTCGGCAAACAGGGAGCACGCTGGTTCCACACCGGCGGCATTTTCGCCGCGCTCTCCGAATCCACCGCCGAGCTCACCATCGAAGCCTGCAAAGCGGCCCAGAAATATGGCACCGTCGTGAGCTACGACCTCAACTACCGCCCCTCGCTTTGGAGCTCCATCGGCGGCCTCGCCAAGGCACAGGAGGTGAACCGCGAGATCGCGAAGTATGTCGACGTCATGATCGGCAACGAGGAGGACTTCACCGCCTCGCTCGGCTTCGAGGTCGAGGGCGTCGACGAAAACGTGCGCGGCATTGACGTGACCAACTTCAAGAAGATGATCGAAACGGCGATCAAGGAATTCCCCAATTTCAAAGCCACTGCGACCACCCTGCGCGAAGTTCACACCGCCACCGTCAACGACTGGGGCGCGATCTGCTGGCACGACGGAAAGTTCTATGAGTCAAACGCCTACCCGAACCTCGAGATCCTTGACCGGGTCGGCGGTGGCGACAGCTTTGCCTCGGGCTTTGCCTACGGGTTCCTCAGGTTCAACGATCCGGAGAAAGCGATCCAGTATGGTGCGGCCCATGGTGCCCTCGCCATGACCACGCCCGGCGACACCACGATGGCGACCCTGTCCGAAGTGGAAAAAGTAGTCGCTGGCGGCGGGGCAAGAGTGGTTCGCTAAAGGCAGGTGCCGTTCGCTATCAAACGGCATCGCCCTTCGAAACGGCATCGCCCTTCGATTCCTTCGGAGGGAATGCCTTTGGATCCAGCTCGGAGAGAACTTCGTAAACGCCCTCCCTCTCCATTTCGAGGAGGCTCTTGTCGTTCGCATACATCTCTTTGAGGATCTCAATGATGCGCGGGTGCCGCGAGGCGTTGGAAACGAGCGAACCGAGGGCAAATTCGGGCAATTCTTTGTAGAGCGGCTTATATCCTTCCGGAACATCCACCCCGGGAGGCTTGTCGGGTGCATCCCGGAAGCGGAAGCAGGTCACGACACGCCGGATCGCGCCTTCGGAACCTGTGGCGTAAAAGAAACCCCAGACCATGTCCATGGTATCCACGCGGTCGAGGGGCAACTCAAGGATCTTCGGCGTCTCCTCCTTTTGCTCCTCATAGGCTTTTCCGAAACGATCCCGCATGAGGTCGTCGGCCTCCGTCGTCCGGGAGTAGAGCATCCCCGTATGAATGACCTGCATCTGCTCCGGAGTAAGCCCGGAAAGGGCGTCGTACCACTCCTCGATCCGCTCGCGATTCTGTCGGAGGACCTGGCTCGTAAACGCGATCAGGGCCGGCTTGGCATGATCACTCTCAAGGGTGCCATCCTCGGCCCAGTCTTTCATCTGATCGACGAACCGCTCCGGGGTCGGATTCTCATAGTAGTATTCGAGCCAGTCTTTTTCCTCAGATACCGATGAAGAATCGTCCGCACTGCTGTCCTGGGCACGGAGATGCGAGCTCTCAGGTGAAGTAGTGACCAGGCCGACCGAAAGAATAAAAACAAGCTTGCGCATTAGGGGAAGGAAACCACAGTCAGTGACCCTTTGACGAGCGTATTTGTTCATTTTCCGCTTGAAAATTGGTCAAAAGGCGTAAATTCCCCCCCTACCATGGCGAAAGAGAGTTGGATCACCCGAAACGCGCGCAAGCAGCGCACTGTAAATAAATACGCGAAGCTTCGTGCGAAGTTGAAAGCAGAGAAGGACTATGATGGTCTCACTCTTCTTCCTCGCGACGCGAGTCCGACTCGACTTGTCAATCGCTGCGAAGTCACCGGTCGTCGCCGCGGTTATCTCCGCCGCTTCAAGATGTCCCGTATCACCTTCCGCGAGCTTGCCTCACACGGAATGATCCCCGGCGTCACCAAGTCGAGCTGGTAATCTTTCTCCCGTATCGGGAAATGTCGAAAGGCGGAGTCTTCTGGCTCCGCTTTTTTTGTGTCCGCGAGGCAGGCATTTCAGCGAATGGATCAAGGGCTTATCATTTGCAAAGCCACCCTCTCGCGGGGATATTTTCATCATGCCCGTCTACGAGTACATCACCAGTGATCCCGAGAAAGGGTGCCGGATCTGTCAAAAGGGCTTTGAAATCCGCCGCCCCCTCACCCGTCCGGCACTCGATCTCTGTCCACTCTGCCGGAATCCGGTCAAGAAACTCGTTTCCCGCGGAGTAACCTCACCCAAGGTCGCAAAGCCGCTTTCCGTCGTCGATGCGAAGAAAGCGGGCTTCACCGTTCTCGAAAAACGGGACGAGGGCACCTACGAAAAGCTCTGAGGCGACCCCTCTCCCGCTCTAACAAACGTCACTGCGGACCGATCAGGGCGCAGCCTTGGGGACGATGATGAGTTGCCCGTTCTCAATTCGCATGTCTTCAATTTTCTCGAGAGCGGCCTTCATTTCCGGACTGTCGCCGGCTTCTTCGAAGAGATTCTTCTTCCGCAGTTCCTGCAGAAACTCATCGGGTATCTTATTTCCATTCACCGCGAGTCCTTCGATATAAAGGACCGGACGTCCCACCGCCATTCCGAGGGTGAAAGAGGCTTCACCGTTGAAATATCTCCCCTTTGCCGCGTCCGCGAGAAACTTCACGGGGATTTCCAGATCATCGAGATCCACACTGACCCGGCTGCTCAGGACATTCCCGTCAATCGAGACATTGGCTTTGCCGGCGAGCGCTTTGAAATTCGGATGATTGAAGATCAAGGCATTGATCTCGTCGCCCGTGAGTTCCAGAGGAACCGGGGTGCCGCCTTCGACGCCGGACTTAAACGCATTGAACTTGGCCGCAGCGCCGTCCACCAGATCTTGAGGAACTTGCGGGACTTCGATCTCCGCCGCTTCAATTGCAGTGTATCCCTCCACCACTCCCGATGCCATCTTCTTGAAAGAGGAAAAGGCGAAGTAGCCTACAATCGCTGCAACGATGAGCAGCGCAAAACAGCCGAGGCCGCAGCCCAGAGCCCACTTCCCACCCGATCCCGATTTCGGCGGGGCCTGATACTGGGGCTGTTGATAGGGGGACTGGGGTGATGAGGGCGTCAGCGGAGGAGGTGCATCGTTCATATCGCTTCGATTGGTTCGGAATTATAACATCAGCGTGAATTATCCAAAGTGAAATACGGTAACATTGCTCACCCTCCCTCGAGATTCCGGGGGATGAGCAGTTCCACCAGCAAGCCGCTCCCTGGCTCGATTTGGCCCCAGTATTCAACCGGAAACTCAAAACGTGCCACCGCCAGGGTCGGAAAGGCATCCGCCCCCGAGTCGCCACTGAGGAGATCAACCGTCTCATGCATCCCCGGATTGTGTCCGAAAATAAGGACGGTCGAGGCCGCTTCATCGAGTTGTTGGATGACCCTCAGGATCGTTCGGGGGGGCGCAAGGTAAAGCTCAGGCAGGAAGATGATGGACTCCCGGGGAAACTTCATCGCCTCTGCGAGGATGGTGGCGGTCGATGCCGCGCGAACCGCCGTGCTTGAGATGATGGCATCCGGCTTGACTCCGCGCTGTTCGAGGGCGGCGGCCATGCGCGGGGCATCGTTAAGTCCGCGACTGTTCAGGGGGCGGTCGTGATCCGATAGTCCGGGGTGATCCCAGTCGGATTTGGCGTGACGGATTAAGAGTAATTCTTTCATCAAAAACGGAACGTCTTGCGAATTCACGACCTGTCCACGTCCATTCGTTTTCTTGACAGACAAGCGGTCGCTGACCAACCTTTAGCTCGAAATTTCCCGAGACGACAATGCAAAAAACATCCATCACCCTTCTCCTCCTTGGCGCCATCCTGACCGGCTCGCTTCCCGCCAAGCTTAGCGCCGGAAACTGGCCCAACTGGAGAGGACCGTTTTTTAACGGATCCTCGGATGAAAAGGGATTCCCCTCTGTTTTCTCAAAAACCGACGGGGTTGCGTGGCAGACCGAACTCCCCGGTGAGGGAGCATCCACCCCGGTCGTCTGGGACGATGCCGTCTTCGTCACCTCGGTCGATGAAAAGGCCGATGCTGTGGTCGGGATCAAGCTCAGCGCCAAAACGGGAAAAATCGTCTGGTCTGTTCCCTTTGGAAAAGGTGTCCGGATCGATGAACGCAGTACCTATGCAGGCAGCTCTCCTGTCACCGACGGGAAAACGGTCTGGTTTTTCAGCGGCAACGGTGATCTCGCCGCCTACGATTTTGAAGGAAAACAACTCTGGCACCGCGATATCGAGGCTGATTACGGCGACTTCGCCTTCCAGTGGACTTTCTCCAGCTCTCCCCAGCTCTACGATGGGCTTCTCTACCTTCAGGTCCTCCAGCGCAACGTCCCGGTCAACGGGCGGGGTCTGACAGACGGCCCGATCGATTCATACCTTCTCGCCCTGGACCCGGCGACCGGAGAAACAAAATGGAAACACGTCCGCCCCGCTGACGCCGTGCAGGAGTCTCTCGAAGCTTTTTCCACCCCCATCCCGATTCTGCATGAGGGGCGTCCCGAACTTGTGATTTCGGGTGGAGATTGCCTCACCGGGCACGATCCTGCGACAGGAAAAGAGCTCTGGCGCTGGGGAACCTACAATCCAGAGAAGATCGGTCACTGGCGCCTCGTTCCCTCGCCGGTATATGGTCAGGGCGTCGTCCTCATCTGCGCTCCGAAGGGTGCGCCTATCTACGGCATCGAAGCCGGGGGCAACGGAACCCTCCGCGATACCTCGCAACTCTGGGTGAGCGAGGGCAAGGAGGTGACCTCGGACGTCCCCACGCCCCTGTTCTACGACGGGTATTTCTACATCCTCAACGATCGGAACAAATTCATCAACTGTGTCCACCCGGTCTCGGGCAAAGTCGTCTGGAGCAAACCCATCGACGCCAAGACCAAACTGGAATCCTCCCCCACCGGAGTCGACGGCAAGATTTACCTGATGAGCCACCTCGGCGAAGTCTTTGTCTACAGCGCCGGCGTTGACGGAGGAGAGCTTCTGCATTCCACCGACTTCGGCAATCCCCAGAGCGTGAATATCCGCGCCTCAATCGTGCCGGCGAACGGGACGCTTTATCTGAGGACGGATAATGTGCTTTATGCGGTGAGGAAGTGAGGGTTCACCGGCATTTCATTTTATGCCTAAAATGGTTCTTTCGAACCGTTGATCGGATTCCATGTAACCGGTAGAAAATTCGACGCCAGGACCAGATTCACCGCACTCCCAGCGCCTTCTCCCGCATCCGCCGCATCGACCACTCGGTGGTGTAATCCTCCAACTTCTCCAACGGAACCCAGGCGAGATCGTGGGACTCTTCGGAGACAACGAACTCGTGATCGCCCACAACGCGGAAGAGGAAACGAACATCGTAATGGTAGTGGCCGGGAATCTCCTTCCGCGCGGGGATGCCATGGATATCGAGATCAAAGATTTCCTCACTGACTGCGACAATATCGGTGAGTCCGGTCTCCTCAAAACACTCCCGACGGGCAACAGCGAGAACGTCCGGGTCTCCGTCGGCATGACCTCCGGGCTGAAGCCAGATATTTAGTTTTCGATGATGAGTGAGAAGCGTTCTCTCACCGGTCGAATCAACGATCCAGGCGGATCCAGTGACGTGGCCTTCCGCGAGATGACGCTCGAAGCACCCGGGATTTCGAATGACAAAGTCCCGAAAGCGAAGGGCCGTGTCTGCCTCGGACGGGTAGCGTGTCACATAACGGTCGAGGAGCGCGATAAGAGTCTGGCGGTGCATGAATAAAGACGCTGAGGAGGGGAGAAATCGACCTACTTGAAATAACGCTTGAGCAGGAGTTGCTCATCCGGCCTCAGGACCTCCCGGGAAACGGCCTCACCGCCCTGCCCGGTCGAGGAGACAGCCCCACCATCCCTGGCATTGGCCGGAGTCTTGTCGACCTCCCGTTCCGTCTCCCCGAGACCGAGGACTTCGCCGATGGTTGCTTTCGATAAATCGTCATTGGTGACCTGCTCCACGGCGTTGGTCCCGAGATTGTCCTCCGTATCACCAAAATAGAGCGGAGCATCTCCGCGCCCCCGGTCCACGCCCCCGGCTCCGCCCCCCATCCCCTCATCCGCACGCATTTCTCTCTCCATTGCCATCTCCTGTGCCTCACTCATGGGAGGAAGTCCCTCCATCGAGCCCAGGGCACCGGAACTCTTTCGCAACTGATCCTGAACTTGTTTCAGTTGCTCACCGGAAAGTTTGCTGAGCGTCTCCTTCCCCAGCTTCGAGGGATCGATCTCCTGCAACTGTTTCAACAGTTCCTCATTCACCGCCATCCCGCTGCTCTCGAGCGCTTCGAGCGCTTCGAGGGCTTCCTCATACTCCTTCATCAACTTTTGCCGGGTCTCTTCAGACATCTCCGGGGAGAAGTTTTTCAGGGCGGAAATATCGCGCTCCAGAGTGGCCATCTCCGAGGCCAGGTCGCGGAGTTGCCGGCCGAGGGTGTCAGCGAGCGTATCCGTCGCCTCGAGGCTTGAGTGACTGAACCATTCCTCTTCGGGCTGTTCACGGAGTTCCTCGATCTTCTGCGCGATCTCCTCAAGCGCGTCCTCCTGAATCAACTGCTCCTCCTCGAGAGTGGCGACCCAGTCTTCCATTTGCTCCCAGGCTCCGGGCTCAACCGGCGCGACTTTTTCGTTCACATCGAGAGCGGGAAAGGTGATGAGACAGGCGCCGATCGCTGCCGCGAGTCCGATGACTCCCGGCAACCAGGACCTCAGCCAGTTCCAGCGGAAAGCGGCGAGGTGCGAATCATCTGGAAGGTAGTCAGCCCAGGCTCCCACCCCACGGTTGGCGGAGGAAAGGCGGTTGTGCAAATGGAGCCGATCATCCAGACGCGCGAGGCCTTCCTCCACTCCGATAAAGCGGCTCCGACTCTGCGACCAGGCCAGAACAGCGGCTCCCAAGAGAACTATCGCGAGCCCCACGAGGGCAAGGTCCATTCGGAACCACTCACTGCGATAGGTCCGGAATCCGAGAACGAGGAGGACAAAGAGAATAAAGACTCCCGTAGCCAGAAGATTGAAGCGCTCCAGCCAGAAACCGGAATTCACGCATCGCGAGAGCGAGGTCGCGCGTCTTTTCCAAAGACGTTCCGGTGTTAAGTGGGACATGGTGAAACTACGCTACGGTGTCGCCCGCCGACATGCAAGAACGGCGAGTCCTCTACAATCCCGGTGACAATTAGATCAATCCCGGTCCCGTCTCCGGTGTCTTCTCAGCCAATCATCGAGATCACGTCTCCCCGATTCCAGAAGCTGGCGGAGGGCATCAGAGGACATTGCCTCACCGCCTGCAGCAACGACGACATCCTGTTCCGCCCTGTCATCGGTCGCGACGATGATTTGATAGGTTCCCGCGTATTTGATCGCGAGTCGCTCAATCACATCATCGGCGGTATGGCTCCGGCTGGTGTAGATCACCTGCAAACCGCCCGGGCTCCGCTCGTCGCTGGCAGTGGACCCGGTACCATCGAAGACAAGGACGATACGATAGCCTGAAAAATCCCGAAGTTCTCCCAGTCGCCGGATAAGTTCCGCGTGCGCGAGCCCTCCCCGCTTCTGATGAAGCTGAAGGAGATCAGCCCACGCGTGAATGATGTTATTCCCGTCGACCAGCAAGAATGAGGGCCGCTGGTCGCTCATGGACGGAATAGTATCGCCACTGCAGAATCGAATCAAGGCACCGAAGTAAATCCGGCGCTCAGCCTCTCCCCGCTGGCGGGAGATAGACGAAGGTAAGCGGGGCGCTTGCCCTACAGGAATAAAGCTGACGTTCGCACTCCCGTTGTAGGGCGGCCGCTCCGGCTGCCACCGAAAGTCCGGCCGCCGACCACGAACTCACCCGCGAGATTATCGCCGGAAGAGTCAGCTCCGAAATCAGGTAGACTTCTTAGGAGCCGCTTTTTTGGTCGCAGCTTTTTTAGCCGCAGGAGCCTTTTTCGCTGCAGGAGCCTTTTTCGCTGCTGCCTTCTTCTTGGTTGCCTCGGCCGCAGCCGTATCGCCGGTTGCCACAGCGGTCACCGCGTCATCAGCCTCGACTGCTTTGATCTCCTTGGTTACCACTTTCTTTTTGGAACCCGACTTCTTGTTGAGTGCCACCTGAGCCTTCACGCCCTCGGCTTTCCGCTTCAAGTAACTTTTGCGGCGGACGCGTTTCTCAACTTTATTGTGCTGTTTACCCATAATGATCGATCCGCATGCTGCGAAGAGCGCTGATTAAAAGGCAAAATTCCCATGGTGGCAAGTGGAAATCCCGCTAAACCGAGGCAGGATTGACCTGAAACGGTCCGCCCCGTCAACCCGATGAGCTCTAAAGAAAATCCATGGATCACCCACCGGACGCGTGACATCTACGAAAACCCCTGGATCCGGGTGACGGAGAGTGAGGTCACCAATCCGTCCGGCGGCCCCGGAATCTACGGAGTGGTTCATTTTAAGAACCGCGCCATCGGTGTTGTCCCGATTGACGAGGAGGGTTTCACCTGGTTGGTCGGACAGTATCGCTACACGCTGAACCAATACGAATGGGAAATTCCTGAAGGCGGATGTCCCGAGGGCGAATCACCACTCGCCGCCGCCCAGCGCGAACTGCGCGAGGAGACAGGGTTGCTTGCCGGACACTACAGGGTCCTGTTGGATGATCTCGCCCTCTCCAACTCCGTCAGCGATGAACGCGCCACGATCTTTGTCGCGACCGGCCTAACTCAGGTCGAAGCAGCACCCGAGGAGACCGAAGCCCTTCGTGTCCGTCGCCTCCCCCTGTCCGAAGCCATCGAAATGGTGAAACGTGGCGAAATCACCGACTCAATCTCCGTCATGGCCCTACTCAGGCTCGCTCTCGAAAACCAAGTCAGGCACTTTCGTTGAGATCGCGCAAGACCTCGGGATCACGGACATCGGCCCAGTCACCTGAGAGTTCAACCGCTTCAATCCTGAGCCCGTCACGCACCTGCGCGGCAATCGCGTCGGTGAGTTCATACTCTCCGCGCGGGGACAATTGCAACTCAGCGGTGTACTCAAAAATCACCGGCGAGAAAACGTAGATACCCGCATTGTAATAAGGGCTCGTCGGCTCACCGTCTTTTGGTTTTTCGATGAGATTAGTGACCAGTCCGTCCTCGATAAAAACGGCACCGCCCTTGCGGACATCTTCATCAATCTTCACGGTGAGCTTTCCATCCACGTTCGTGAAGTCGACCAGGGGAGCATAGGACTCGGGGGAAACGAGGATGTCCCCGTAGCTGAGAATAAAGGGATCCTCTCCGGCAAAATCCCTCGCTAGATCGACGACCCTTCCGGTGCCATCCTGAACCACCTGTTCGATGTAACTGATCCCGCATCCGAATCCGGATCCATCAGCGAAATAGTCGGTGATAACTTCCTTCCGATAACCGACTACGATGAGGATCTGACTGACACCGTTCGCAACCAGTCCCCGGACGATAGACTCAAGGATCGGAACACCCTTCACCGTGACCATGGGTTTGGGCAGCTCATCGGTGAGCTCTTTCATTCGGGTTCCCCGCCCGGCGGCGAGAATGACAGCTTTGGTGACCTGGGCCATGGCAGAGTAGGGAAAAAAGGTATTCTAGAGTCGGCTCACGAAATTCGCCATCCGGTCCATCGCGATCTCGATCTTATCGTAGGCGGTTGCATAACAGGCCCGCACGGAACCTTCGCCGGCAGTACCGAAGGCGCTTCCGGGAACCACCGCGACACTTTCCTCCTCGAGGAGACGAAGCGCGAATTCCTTGCTGGTGAGACCATATTTCCGAATATCCGGGAACATGTAGAAGGCCCCTCCCGGGGAGAAACAAGGCAAGCCCATTTCCGCAAATCGCTTCAGCATGAGATTCCGTCTCTGCGCATAGGCCCGACGCATCCGCTCGACTTCGGGAGCACCGTTCTTGAGTGCCTCGATCGCGGCCTGCTGGCTCATGATGGGAGCACACAGCATGGAATACTGATGAATTTTCATCATCGCCTCGGTCAGAACGGAAGGCGCACACGCATAGCCGAGGCGGAAGCCTGTCATGGCAAAGGCTTTCGAGAATCCGTGCAGAAGAACGGTGCGCTCCCGCATTCCGGGAAAGCTCGCGATGGAAGTATGCTCTCCCGGCTCCATTCCCGTCGCTCCTCCGTAGAGAAGCTCGCAGTAGATCTCGTCGGTCACGACGATCAAATCATGTTTGATGGCGAGCGCGGCAATCTTTTCCAGTTCATCCACCGGTTCGACCGCGCCGGTCGGATTGGTCGGGAAGTTGAGCAGGATGACCCTCGTCTTATCCGTGATCGCCGCCTCCACATCGGCGGCGCGGAGAACAAAATTGTCATCCACCTTTGTCTGAATCGTCACCGGAACCCCGTAGGCGAGCGTGATGCTGGGATTGTAGCTGACGTAGCAGGGCTCGTGATAGATGACCTCATCCCCCGGGTTGAGGAGGGCACGGAAAACCAGATCAAGTGCCTCGGAGACACCGACGGTGACAAGAATTTCAGAGGCGGGATTGTAGGAGACCTTGAAAAGCTCCTCCACATAACCGGCAATAGACTGGCGCAAGGAGAGCAATCCAAGGTTCGAGGTGTAACTCGTCTGGCCTTTCTCGAGCGAAAAAATGGCCGCCTCGCGAATGTGCCAGGGGGCGGAGAAATCCGGTTCGCCGACGCCGAGGGAGATGACGTCGTCACGGCCCATGACGAGTTCGAAGAAGTCGCGGATTCCGGAGCGGGGAAGGCCCTGGACGTGCTTTGCGATGCGTTCTTGCAACGGTTTCATGAAATAGAATCAGTCGGGGGTTGGGGACCACTCCGGGTGACCCCCTTCTCATCAAGCAGGGGGACCGGGGAGGCCCGGAAAATTGCCTCAGGGGGTGACGGCGAGACGCTCTTCGGCGTGAGTTTCGCCGGCGATGAAACCGCTCTGCTTGTAGACCTTGAGCTGAAAATGGGTCGCGGTGGAAATGACCCCATCCAACGTGCTGAGTTTCTCACTCACAAATCGGGCAACTTCACGAAGGTCCTCGCCCTCGACGAGCACGGCAAGGTCGTAACCACCACTCATCAGGTAGCAACTTGTGACCTGGTCGAAGCGGGCGATACGCTGGGCCAGCTTGTCGAACCCGCCATCCCGCTCGGGAGTCAGTTTTACCTCAATGAGGGCGGAGACGTGACGCTGGCCCGCGCGCTCGGGATCAACGACGGCGTGGTATCCGAGAATAGCACCCTTATCCTTCAAGACAGCCAGCATCTCCTCGACCTCGGCTTCGGATTGTCCGAGCCGCTCGGCGATCTGCCGGGTCGTGAGACGGGCGTCTTTTTGTAGTAAATCTAACAACGAATCCATACTGAATATTCCATCCGCCGGAGCGGTCTCAATCTCCAAAACAAATTCCGATCGCTTTTGCCGCCGCAACGACTTCGCCCTCGGGATCCACCAGGTTCAGCTTTCGCACGGCATCCTCAATCGTAACGGATCCGACGTGGTACTGCTGGTAGCTGACCATACGACCAAAACGCTTTTCTTCTATCAAATTTACGGCTTTTACCCCGAATCGCATCCCCAGAACCCGGTCGAGACAGGTCGGGCTGCCGCCGCGCTGAAGGTGCCCCAGCCGGGTGCATCGCGTTTCCTTGCCGGTGAGCTGCGACAATTTTCCCGCCACCTGGTCACCGATCCCGCCAAGCCGGAATTCCCCTCCGGTTCCGGCGTCTTCGACGACGAGTCCGCCTCCCACTTCCACGGCTCCCTCGGCCACCACCACGAGCGAACTATGAAACCCGTGCTCCTCGCGCTGAAGAATGGCCTCGGCTACCCGCTCATGGCAGAAAGGGATCTCGGGAATAAGAATACTGCTCGCTCCGCCGCCGATCCCGCCATAAAGCGCAATCCATCCGGCGTGCCTGCCCATCACCTCAAGCACCATGATACGGCTATGGCTTTCCGCCGTGGTGTGAAGGCGGTCCAGTGATTCCGCCACCACTTGAATCGCGGAGTCGAAACCAAAGGTCATCGCCGTCGCCCCGAGGTCATTGTCGATCGTCTTTGGCACGCCCACGATGGGAAATCCCTCCTCATAGAACTGCAGAGCGGTGGTCAGGCTTCCATCACCGCCCACACAGATGAGTGCATCCACTTCAAGATCCCGCAGCGTGGTAAAGGCCTCCTGCATATATTCCTCCGGAATCCGGCGCAGACCTCCGGCACCAATTTTCGAGGAAAAATGTCCCCGGTTCGAGGATCCGAGAATGGTGCCCCCCTGCTTGAGGATGCCCTCGGTCTTTTCCACCCGGAGCACTTTGTAGTCCCCTTGCTCCAGGAGACCTTCAAAACCGTTTTTGAACCCGAGGACTTCCCATCCAAGCTTCGTCGCGCTTCCAACGACGCCGTGGGTGACCGCATTCAGCCCGGGGCAGTCTCCCCCTCCGTTAAGAAGTCCAATTCTCATGGGCGGGAACTGAGAACTAGTTCACTCTCTTTCGCAAGTGATCATTGGTTTCAGAAACCCCTCCTTCCGCCAGCCAGGAGGCGCAGGCAGCCCATCCCTGATTCAGTAGAAGGACGGCATCCCGAAAGCGGTCACCGGACTTCAAAACAACTGAAATCAAACGGCGATTGCCGATGCTACCCCCTACCCCGGATTCACCGGTCGCCGATGCAATGAGGCACTCCCCGGAACGTCGGGTCGTTCCCGTCTTGGTTCCATCGATTCCCCGCGAGCCAAGAAGCTCATTCGTGTTGATCAAACGGACCTCCATGGCCGCTCCGTTCCGGAAAACGGTTACGGTCTTCTCCTTTTCCCGGCAGAAACGACCAAACTCAGGATGATCGTAGGCATGAATCGCCAGCCTCGCCATATCGGAGGCAGTCGAAACCCCTTGAGCCTCCTCACCATCCAGCCCGTGAGGATTGATAAAGCGGGTCCTTTCCATGGCGAGATCTTTGGCGAGAAGATTCATTCGCTCGACAAACACTGCCACAGCCTTTAGTCCCGAAACCGCGGGATTCATCTTTTTCCCGAAGGCCTCCGCCATCGCTGAGGCCGAGGTGTTGTCGGAAGCCATCATGGCTGCAAAGAGAGCGGTTTCGAGGGGAAGTTTGTCTCCCTCCTTCACGGCGAGCGGATTCGCCCCTCCGGAAATCGCGTCCTTCGTCACCGGAATCTGATCGGTAACGTTCCCGCCATTCTCGGCAATCCACTCCAGGACAACCATCACCGTGGCGATTTTGGTGAGGCTGGCAACCTGCCGGGGAGTGTCTTCACCCTTTGCGACCAGAATGTGTCCGGACTCATGGTCGACAACGAGATGGCTCTCCGCCGCACTCAGTTCAACAGAGTCAGCCATTACCAATCCAAGAAATGCGGCGGCCATTAAAACGAGTTTCATGAGTTTCCCGATCTCAACACCTACTTTCGACCATGCCGCGACGCCGCGACAAGAAAAAACCGCAGCAGGTAACCCCGCTGCGGCTTTGTCAGAACCGAAAGTAATGGCTGGATTAGAGCCGGCCTTTAAGTTTTTCGAACTCACGCTCGAGCGAGGCGATTTCACCTTGAATCGCAATCATGCGCTGCAAAGCGTCGGAAACTTTATCGCCGGATCGGGCCTTACCCGATGCTTTGACTTCAGTCACCGCTGCTGCAGCCTTGGCTCCGCGCACAGTCTTGCGCTTTTTGCGTCCACCGCGTCCGGGAGTGTCCACGCCAGCCTTTTCGAGCCAGGATTTGATGGTGATCGGGTTGAGATCCCATTTCTTCACCGCTGCCGACTGACCGCCGCGGCCTTTTTGCTCGTTATAATTTTGGACGTAGGCAACTACCTCGTCTTTTGTTTTCTGATCGTATCGTGTAGCCATATTTGGGGGGTTTTGTTATAAGGGGGAGGGGAACAATAATTCCCGCACCCTTGTTTTGCAACGTTTATGTAACTACGCCGGTCGCCACAGAGACGACGCAACTGAATTATCTAGTATGATGAATCTTCGACTAATCCTCCCGACCGGACTTTTCACTCTCGTCACCCTTCTCTCATTCTCGATCTGGGCCTTCGGCTCCCGAATTTTCAATTCGGAACCATCGCTGTATGCAATGTGCGCCCTCGTCTTCCTTGGTCTGGGCGGACTGGCCATCACTCCCGGCTCCATTCTTGAGACAAAGAAGGAGGTCGCCGGTTTCTGTATTCGTTTTGCGGTGGGATTTGCCGCGTACGCATTCCTCTGGTCGATCTCGTGGTTCACCTTTCGGGACACATTCGGGGAGATTCTCGGATCCTTTCTTGGGCTGTTGACCATCATCGCCATCCTTCGCCGCGAGACGACAAGCACCCGCCCCCTCCTCACCGCCACTGCGGTGGTATTTCTCTGGCACACTCTTGGCTATTACACCGGTGGACTGACGTATCAGGCGCTTCAGGGTCGCGGCCAGCTGGGTATTCAACTGCCCTTTGAACCTAATACCATCGTCACCCTTGCCCGCCTTTCGTGGGGCCTCTTTTTCGGCCTGGGATTCGGAATTGGACTGGCAAGCCTGATTCAGCGGCCGCGCACGAGCTGAACGAGTCCGTCGAGGCAGATCTGCGACCAGCTTTCCAGTTGGTCGCGACGAGACTCCAGTTGTTCGAGAGTCAGGAACTGCAGATCGGTGATATTATCCTCTCCGGCCGTTACCTCATCACTCTCCAAGGTGAAGAGATGAACAACTCCGAGATGAACTTTGCCCACCTCATTGGAATCATCATTGATCAATCCGAGAATCTCCTGGGTGTGGCCGCCGGATATATTCAGTTCCTCATCGATCTCCCGCTCGACCCCGATGGTGTACGTATCTTTATCAAGGGACGACCCGGCGTGATCGATGTCATTGATATGTCCGCCAATACCAATCGATCCCTTCGCCGCGAGCCGTTTCTCTCCTGAGCCGCCGCCCCTAACGTAGTGGAGATAGCGATCACGATGCCTGAAGATGGCGTAAGGAATAATCTGCTTATGCGACGGATCCTCCTCGGCAAGGTCACGACTCAGAAAATAGTTGTTCGCGGGATCGAGGAGCGAAGGAAGATAAAGTTCCGGCTCCAGCGTGATCCCCTGAAAAACTCCCAGGCGCTCAAAGAGATCGCGGGAGACCACCAGCACATTTTCGTCTGCGTATTTGCCCATCGGCCAGCAATCGACACTACCGCGGCGATAAGTCAAACCGGTATCGGGACAATCCGGCCGTCCTCGTGACCGTTCGCTGCACACGGGCCCCGAGGAGACGCTCGAACATCTGAATCTCCATGCGCTCGAGGGTGTTGTATTTTTCGAAGAGCGGCTCCAGAGGATTGTGAAACTCCTCAATCCTGAGCCCCTCTTCCTCGGTGAAAATACACTTCGAATAATATCCTGTCTCGGATCTCGCTGCGGCCAATTTTTCGGCCCGCTCCTGAACCGAGTCTCCGCTCACCACTTTCGAGAGTTGCTCGGCGCGGGTTCGAAAAAAGGAAAACAGGATCTTTTCCGCCGCATTGGATTCAAGCTGGGTCGCCGCCTCAAGAATGAGAAGGCTGAAATCGTTACCGATCTGGGGGAAGAGAGGCGCAGCCTTCGCGGTTAACCGGTAGAGCTTTTCCGGCCGGCCCACTGCTTTCGGATTCCGCCAGGTCTCGAGCAGTCCCAGTTTATGCATCGCGAGGCAGTGTTTTTTCACCCCCATATAGCTCATCCCCATCACTTCGGCCAGTTCCCCGACCGAAAGACCGCCCGAACACTTGATCAACTCCATGATTTCAAACCAGTGAGGTTTGGAGATGCGGCGAAGAAGCTTGAGGTAGGAAGTCACGTCAAAATGGAAGTTCGAGGGTTTCGGGGGTAGACGGCCAATTCGGGAGGCTATAAACTCGTTTCGGTTTTGTAGCAGCAGATGACCGTGATTGCCGCTAAATAATTACCTGATTAGTGAAAAAAGACCTCCATTTAACCTTACCCTTCGCCACTTTACCCTGCTTCCGCGGGTAAGGAATTGCATTCGATCACGTCTCCCTTTGTCACCAAGGTAATTCTCCAACTGACCTGAGAGACCGCCGCCAATGAACTACCCAGCCGCACTTGACCTCGAAAAATCCTTTCTCTCCCATGCCCCCGGGTATTGGGCCTCGCAGGGTGTTACTTCCGCGGACTGGAACAGCCATGTCTGGCAATTGAAAAACCGGATCACCACGCTGCGGCAGTTGGAGGAGCACCTCGTGCTGACGGAGGATGAACGGAACGGGGTTATTCTCTCAGGCACCAAACTGGCGATGGCCATCACCCCTCACTTTTTTAATCTGATTGACCGGGATAACCCGGAATGTCCGATCCGGAAACAGGTCATCCCGAGGGTGGAGGAAACCTGGACTTCCCCCTACGAGATGGCGGACCCCTGCGGGGAAGATTCGCACATGCCCGTCCCCGGACTGGTCCACCGTTACCCGGATCGGGTTCTCTTCCTCGTCACCGACCGTTGCGCCTCCTATTGCCGATACTGCACGCGAAGCCGGGTCGTCAGCGGAGCAGGCGAACAGGAGTTGGAAACCGATTTCGAGGCGGCCTTCCAGTATCTCGAAAAACACACGGAGATTCGCGATGTCCTGCTTTCAGGCGGAGATCCCCTCCTCTTTTCGGACAGCAAACTGGAGAAAATTCTCAGCCGGCTCAGGGACATTCCCCACCTCGAGTTCCTCAGAATCGGGTCACGCGTTCCGATTTTTCTCCCACAGCGGATAACGCCGCAGCTTTGCGCCATGCTGCAGAAATATCATCCGCTCTTCATGAGTGTTCACGTCAATCACCCCCGTGAGCTCACCCTTGAGGTGAAGGAAGCGCTCGAACGACTCGCCAATCATGGAATTCCCCTCGGCAATCAGAGCGTGCTTCTCCGCGGAGTGAACGACAACCTGGATACCATGAAAACCCTCGTGCACAAGCTCCTCATGTGCCGTGTCCGCCCTTATTATCTCTACCAGCTTGACCTGATCCAGGGGTCCTCGCATCTTGAGGTCCCGGTCGAAGAGGGAATTGCCCTCATTGAGGGGCTGCGCGGTCACACCACCGGATATGCCGTGCCTCAGTATGTCATCGATGCTCCCGGAGGCGGAGGCAAAGTCCCGATCAATCCGGACTATGTTCTTCAACGAACCGGCGACCGCACCCTCATCCGCAACTTCGAGGGAAAAACCTTCGAATATCCGGAACCTTCAGCCGTTTCCGGTCCTGTCCTCGATCTTGCCGAATAAGACGCGTCAGACACCACGCCCGTCGAGGAGGAGGATCGATAGGGTCAATTACTCGGAGACGGCAAAATCAAAGATCATCTCCTTGTTCGCGAGAGACAACTCCTCCACCGTCGCGGGGACCACACCGGATCCACCCAGCATGACGATGACCAGCTTGGAAAGTTTCTCCACCACCTTGATATCCGTGACCTGACGGCATTTGACGAGACTGAGCTGCACGATGTTCTCCAGGGCCGCGACCTTTTCGATCCCTGACAGATTGACACAACCGGTCAGATCAAGCTGTTCGAGCCCGGTTGCGGCCTCCAGCCCATCCAGGCTGCGCAACTCCGGACAATGAGTAAAGCCGGCATACTGCGATACGCCCGAAGGCATCCCTTTGAGCGAACGGAAGTTGGGACATGCCTCGAGATGGATCTCGCGAAGGGAGCTCAATCCCGCAAGCGGTTCCAGAGTCTCGATGGCATCCTGCCCTCCCATGCGGAGGACCCGGAGCTTGGGCAGGGTGGCGATTTCACTGAAATCACTGATCTCCACATTCCGGATATCGAGGACGATCAATTCGGAAAGACCGCCTACCCCGGCAAGTCCGCGCAGGGTGGTGGCATTGCTGACATCAAGATCAGTCAGTTGCGTCAATCCACTCAGTCCCCCGATCGCTGCGAGACTGCTGCATCCGTCCGTATAAAGCTGGCGCAGGCCGGGAAACGAAGTCACCTCCAGCTGCGCCACTTTTAGGCAGCGGCTCAAATAGAGATTCTGCAGCCCGGGGAGGTTGCTTACCTCAAGAGCCGTCAGGTTCACACAACCGCTGAAGTCGAGAGTGACGAGATTGGGAATGTCACGAATCGCCGCGGTTTCGGAAAAGTTCTTACTATCTGTCAGAACAATTTCAGTCAGAGCCGGGTGCCCGCTGACGCCATCCGCGCTGACCAGTGATGCACAATCGATGGCAACAATCGAGGTGAGGGATTTCAATTTCTCGATCCCCGCCAGAGACTTCAATTCCGGTGCACCCGTGACATCAAGAATGGTGGGATTCCCGGCACGCAACGCCACCGTCGCAAGATCAGACAGGTCGATCAGGGACGAACTTGAGCACCCGAGGTAAAATTCTTCGTCGGTAATGGAAACATCGGCTCCGAAGCGGGTTTCCAGCTCACTCAGGGCGTTTTTCCTGTCACTCTTCTTCCAGAGCACGAGAATCAGAACCACGATAACGATGGAGACAATGATGACCGGGATGCGAGCTGCGTTTTGCATGAGAAAGTTCCCTGAACCGCAGGAGACCCTACACTACCTTGATAAGACTCGCCAAGCCCGTATCGCCCGAAAGACGAAAGTTGGCGGCATTGTCATGGAACAGGAATCCGGTCAATAATCGTGGCGATGATCTGCTCACTGGTGATTTCCTCGGCTTCCGCTTCGTAGCTCAGGAGAATCCGATGACGGAGGACATCATAAACGAGATCCTTGATGTCCTGCGGCACCACGTAACCGCGGCCGTTGAGGAAAGCCGCCGCCTTGGCTGCGAGAGTGAGGTTGATCGTGCCTCGAGGTGAGGCCCCCGCCCGGATTAAAGGCTGCAGCGCGGGCTCAACTTCACCGGGGAAGCGGGTCGCGTGGATCAAACGGACGATGTAGTCCTTCACCCCGTCGTCCACATAGACGTAGTTCACCAGTTCCCGGCTCGCGATGATGGTTTTTGCATCCACCATGGCCCGGGTCCGCGTCTTGGGACTCGAGGTCGCCATGCGATCCAGAATAATCCTCTCCTCGGCGATCGTGGGGTAATCGACGATCACCTTGAACAAAAAGCGGTCCAACTGCGCTTCAGGCAACTGGTAGGTGCCTTCCTGATCAATCGGGTTCTGAGTGGCCAGAACGAGGAAGGGATCAGGCAGGCGATAGGTCGTGTCCCCGATGGTGACCTGACGCTCCTGCATCGCTTCAAGGAGAGCGCTTTGCACCTTGGCGGGAGCCCGGTTGATCTCATCAGCAAGGATCAGGTTCGAAAAGACCGGACCCAGCTTGGGAACAAATTCATTGGTCCCGGGATTGTAGATGAGCGTGCCGATCAAGTCGGCGGGCAGGAGATCGGGAGTAAACTGGATACGCTGAAACTGCGAGGACAGGGCACCGGCGAGCGAATTCACCGTGAGAGTCTTGGCGAGTCCCGGGACCCCTTCCAGCAGCACGTGCCCGTTGGTCAGCAATCCGGTGAGAAGCCGGTCGATCAGGGAATGCTGCCCGACGACGACTCGGGCCATCTCCTCTTTGACGGCCGATACCCAGACTCCCTGTTTCTGAATCTCTTCGGCGAGTTTGGTGGTATCGACGTTATGCATAAACTGCGGGTCGATAGGATGAACGAGTTTTCCAGCCATGCAACCATTGACCGAAAAAAGGGCACTCTCTTGCTCAGATCACGGGGAAACGGGAAGTTCCCCGTCCTCACCGACTCCGGATGAAACCTCCGGCACGGTCGATGACTTGTCCGAGATTTTCCGCTCGACCACAGCTTCGAGGCGCCGCTCCCACAAATATCTCCGGAAAAGCACCTTGATCGCGGCCGTCAGGGGCACGGCAAGGAGCGCCCCGAGAAGCCCGCCCAGAAGGAAAGACCAGAAGAGAACGGAAAAAATCACCGTCAGAGGATGTAATCCGACTGAATCCCCGACAATCCTGGGAGCAGTGACGAGTCCGTTGACCTGCTGGAGGGTGACAAAGATGACGAGGACGATAACAGGATAAATCCACACATTCGGAAGCCAGGTCCAGGCATGGAGGAGAACCTCGGCCCGCTTCCCGTCCGCCGAGACGCTGGTCACGACGTAGCGGTCCGCTTTCGCCGGTTTGGCCGTGATTTCTCCAGCCTTGGCCGCTACTTCACCGCTTCCGCCCCCATCCACCTGAACCATCGCGATTCCGCCAACCACAGGCGTCTCGTTTTGCACCACCGCGCCCCAGGAAACGGCTCCAAAATGGGCAATGGCGATTAGAATGGCCGGAACCATGACCATCAAATTGCCGATATAGGGAATAAGCCCGAGAATGGCGAGGAAAACTCCGATGAGGAGGGCGTAGGGAAGTCCGATCGAGGTAAGCGCGACCGCCACGAGCGCTCCGTCAATGAGGCTGACGACCATCTGTCCCCGGAAAAAGGAAATAAGATACCCGTTGATCTCAGTGAGTGTCCCGACCACCTCGTCCTTGAAAGAGGAAGCCTTCAGCGGCAGATAGTCAGACCAGGTCGTCGCTATCTTGTGTCCATTCTGGAGGAAGTAATAAAGATAGATCGGCACAAGAAGCAGCCCGAGAAGATACCCGAAAAATCCGAAGGCGCCTCGCACGCGGGACCAGACCCACTGCCCGATATTGGCACCAATCTTGGGTCCCTCAGCGGAAATCCAGTCTATTCCCTTCTGGTAGTATTCTTCCGCTATCCCCGTGTTAACCTGGCTCTGAAGCGATGAGACCCCACTTTTTACCAGGCTCATAACCTGTTTACCATAGGCATCCCGCTTATCATAGGCTTCCTGAGCCTGTCCGAAAGTTGGCACAAAAACCGCCACAACCAGAAGAACCACCAGGACAAGAAAGGCAACGTAGACAAAGAGGGCCGAGACACGCTGTGACCACCCCCTCTTCTCTAACCAGGAAATAATGGGATCGAGCAGATAGGCGATGATGCCTGCCACCGCCAGAGGCACAAGGACAGGTTGGAGATAACTCAGCACCGTCGCCGAAAGCATGACCGCTCCGACAATGATGCAGCCGATGATGACAATCGATAAACCGCTGATCGCCAGCCAGAGCGTTCGCTTCTGAAATACAGAAGGGATGGGCCGGGATTCACTCGACTCGGGCGCAGTTTCCATGAGGATTTAACCTTGTGAAGGTTCCCCCCGACGTCAACCGCCAAAGTCATGTGAATAACTAGGTGAATAACTTGTTCCGAACGCCCCGAAGACTGGAAAAGACTCCGCTGGGAGCGGTCCTGAACCAATCGATCGGCCCGGTCTGAAAGGCATTTTGTTAGCAGCGATTCAGAAAGGGACGCGAAAGTGAGGCAATTTTGAAGAATTCCTCATTTTCACCGTAACTCCCTCATTTTTAAATTCTTGAACACAAATTTAAGGGCCATCCGAAGTTTCTGACACCGCCCTGGAGGGCCTAAAGCTGAACTCTTTAGGATCCGTTTTTTCCTGACCTGTCCCGGTAAGAAGCCGACTTCCCCCATTTTCCCCTCCCCGTTTGCAAAATGTGAATAACTTTGTGAGCAACCAGGCAAAAAATGATAAAAAGGCGGTGCTTTTTCCCAATCTGAGGCCATCCGCCCCCGCGAAAACCAGCGAAACGGGCCTGGAGCAGCCCCCCGCCGATTCATCCTGCTTTCAAGCCCCCAAATCCGTGCTATCAATACCGTTTCCTACTCCGCTTCAACGAGCCGTTCCCTTTTTATCATGTTTGTCGACCACATCAAAATCTACGCGAAGGCCGGTGACGGCGGAAACGGCTGCTCGAGTTTCCGGAGGGAAAAATTTGAACCCAAAGGCGGGCCCGACGGGGGAGATGGAGGTCGGGGAGGCGACGTTGTTCTGGTGGTCGACGGGAACACGGACAACCTTCGCAGCTACTTTTTCCAACCGAACTACAAGGCGGAAAAAGGCAGACCCGGCCAGGGGCAGAAAAAAACCGGGCGCTCGGGTAATCACCTCGTCCTGCGGGTGCCCCCGGGAACAGTCGTCTACCGGTCAGTTCCAAATGTGCGGAAGTTCGACGCCGAAGATGATTTCCCCGAAGAGGAAGTCGGCGATCAGGACTGGTCGGGAAAGTTTTCAAAAAGTACGCGCAAAAAGGGAATGCTGGACACCGGCACCGCCGAACCCCGTGAAAAAAGCGCCGCGCCCCCTGTCCCTGACGACACCGACGACAGCGACATCTTCCCCGGAAACGAGCTGGATGAGGACGAATTTGGCGGAGACGGGATCGACGGGGAACTCGACGACCTCGAAGATTCGGAACCGGCCCATCCCTACGGGGAGGTGATCGCTGATTTAACCAATGAAGGTCAGCGTTTCGTCCTCTGTATCGGAGGCGGTGGTGGAAAGGGAAACTGGCGTTTTCGCACCGACACCAATCAGGCCCCGATCGAGTTCACCGAGGGAGCCAAGGGGGATGAGGGCTGGTTCTATCTGGAGTTGCGCCGCATCGCCGATATCGGGCTGGTCGGCTTTCCAAACGCCGGGAAATCCACGCTCCTCGGAGCGCTTTCCAATGCCACACCGAAAGTGGCGTCCTATCCGTTCACGACCCTCACTCCCATGGTTGGTGTCGTTGAGTTCCCCGGTTTTTTGAGGACAACCGTCGCAGACATTCCCGGACTGATCGAAGGCGCCCATGAGAATGTCGGGCTCGGTCATGACTTCCTCCGTCATATCAGCCGCTGCTCCTACTTCCTTTTTGTCGTGGATACGGCCGGAGTCGACCAGCGCGACCCCGTCTCTGATCTTGAGATCCTGCGCAAGGAGATCAACCTCTATGATGAGGAACTCACGACGCGTCCCTGGTTCATTGTTGCCAACAAAATGGATCGCGCCGAATCGGCCGATCATCTCGAGGCCCTGAAAAACCGGTTTCCAAAGCAGGAGATATTCCCCATATCCGCCGAGAGCGGCGAAGGGCTGGATGCCTTGAGAAAACGTCTTTGCGAACTCTCCGGGAAACGACCTGCCTGATTGTTCGCGCCCCAAAGTGCGCCGAATCCGACCCGGCAGGCGATAATAAGCGATTGCGCCTATTTCATCCTGAAGTAACCTTTACGCGCATGGCATTGGATCGCTTCATTACACGCTCCATTATTATCAACGCAATGATTATCGGCTAGATCAGCCGGGTGATTGCGAATCGGTCCTTTTTTCCTCCATGCCAGAGCGAGCCGAGTCGGGATCCCCTTCCCCGCCCGATTCCATGCGCCCGGCTCTCCCTTCATCCTGATCCCAACCCTGTTGAATCAACGACTCACCCTTCTCGAATCCAGCTATGAGCAAACACCCCGAAGTTAAACTCTACGATACCACCCTGCGCGACGGCACCCAGGGCGAGGGCGTGAATTTCAGCTCTCTCGACAAGATCCGCATCGCCCGGGAGCTTGATGACTTCGGAATGCATTACATTGAAGGCGGCTGGCCGGGGTCGAATCCGAAGGATGTCTCCTTCTTCGAGCAGGCGGCAGATCTGGAGTGGAAAAACGCCCGCATCGCCGCCTTCGGGAGCACCCGACGCAAAGGCATCGCGGTGGAAGATGATGGTCAGGTGCGCACCCTGCTCGAGGCAAAGACTCCGGTGATCACCTTTTTCGGGAAAAGCTGGCGGCTTCATGTCACCGAGATCCTCTCCACAACTGAGGCTGAAAATCAGGCCATGATCCGGGATACAACCCGCTACCTGAAAGAGCATGGGAAGGAAGTGATCTACGATGCCGAACATTTTTTTGACGGCTACAAAGACTCACCCGAACACGCCCTCGCCACTCTCGCTGCCGCAAAGGACGGCGGGGCCGACTGGCTTGTGCTCTGCGATACCAACGGCGGCACGATGCCCCATGAAGTGGCCGAAATCACCGAAGTGGTGATGAAAACCTTCGGGATTCCGGTCGGGATCCACACCCACGATGACACCGGGGTCGCGGTCGCCAACGCCCTCGCCTCCATCCTGGCGGGAGCCACCCAGGTTCAGGGAACGGTGAATGGCTATGGCGAACGTGTAGGCAATTGCAACCTCACCACCGTTATTCCGAATCTCCAATTGAAGATGGAACGGCCGGTCATCCCGAACATCTCGCGGCTGACCCACCTCGCTCACTTTGTCGATGATCTCGCCAACTGCGCCCACAACATCCGCGCGCCTTATGTCGGCTCGACCGCCTTCGCCCACAAGGGCGGGATGCACGTCAATGCCGTTCAGAAGGTCGCCCACAGCTTCGAACACGTCACCCCCGCGACAGTGGGAAACCGCCAGCGCATTCTGGTCTCGGAGCTCTCGGGGCAGTCGAACGTGCTGATGAAAGCCGAGGAACTGGGGCTTCCCGTCGAAAAGGGAAGCCCGGAGGCCGTGGCGATCCTTCAGAACCTCAAAGAACTCGAGGAGCAGGGATACGAATTCGAGGCCGCAGAGGCCAGCTTTGAGCTTCTCATCCGGAAACATCTCAAGACCTACGAGCCCTTTTTCGAACTGAAGGAATATCATTGCACTTTCCGCCGTGACGGAGAGCGCAACTATCAGGCCTGTTCGGCCACGGTGAAAGTCGTCGTCAACGGAGTCGAGGAATACCGGGTCGCCGAAGGTGACGGTCCGGTGAACGCCCTTGACGCCGCCCTGCGGAAAGCCCTGCGCCCCGCCTTCCCCTTTATCGATGAAATGGAACTGGAGGACTACAAAGTCAGAATCATCGACAGCCACATGGGAACCGCCGCCAAAACCCGGGTCTTGATCCTGAGCTCGGATCACCACACGAGTTGGGGAACCGTGGGAGTAAGCTATAACATCATTGAGGCCAGCTGGCGCGCCCTCGTCGACTCGGTTGAATACTTCCTTGCCAAAAAGCGGGACTAAACACGAGAGAGAGATTCACTGGGGCGTCGACACTTTTTCGAGGAACTTCTCGAAAAGTGTTCTCGATTTCTCAGGCGTTGCCACCTCAGTCTGGGTTTCCTCTTCAATCACCATTTCCAGTTGTTCCGGGACGACCGGTCGAACGGTTTCTCCATCCGGAGTCACTTCAGGAAGGTCGATGACATCGGTAGTGAGGCGGTTCGGGTTGCTTTTGAGAAAGGTGTTGATGGGGATGCGCACGGTCCTGTCTTCCAATCGGAGGCTTCGCCTCGGGTCGATGAATTGTTTGGGTGTGTAGTAGGTCTCGTAGGTCTGGGGATAAAGCTCCCGCCGCATTCCGACCCGGAGATCTTTTCTGATCTCAAAATGCAGGTGGGCGGCATACATCCGGTAAGGTCCCCGTCCGATCGTTCCGAGGACCTGTCCGCGGGTGATCTGTTGCCCCACTTTAACGGAACGAACCTTCAGGTGCCCGTAAAGTGAATCAATAAAGGCGATCTGACCGTTTTTCTCCCGATAGGCGTGGCGAAGAATCACCACATTCCCCCAACCCCGGGCATAATCCTCGGAAAAGACGACCACGCCATGGGCGATCGAATAGACCGGATCACCCTCATCCGTGTTTCCTCCGCCGTTACCGTTCCAATCCTCTCCCAAATGTCCATTGGGGGAAAAACCGCGAAAGATATAATATCCGTCGCCGTTTGGCTTCCCGACCGGGTAATCAAAGCCATCAGCCAGTTTGGATGTCGTGTATGACTGAGCGCATACCGGCCCGTCACCAACCCAGCAGCAAACGAGGATTGCGGCCAGGATGAGGGCGCTTCGAGCGCTGAGACGGGGACTGTAAAGACTTAACATGAACCGGTTGTAATCCGCTGAATACTTCCCCTAACGATTGCACTGCCTGACAAATTAGCTTTTGCGTCTTGAGAATACTAAACAAGTTCGACTCAGACAAGCGGGGCAAGTGCTGATGGTGCGACCTGAAGAGTCTTTCCGGCCCCCGGTTGATAACGGCAATTGGTCTTGATCATGAGGGCAATCTTCTACAAATCCTATAGTGCAGCCTGACAAATTATCCAGCAATCTTAGAAGCCTGAAATAAGAATCCCATCCCTATCACCCCGCATTCCCCGGCCCTGCCAGGGTGCCTTCCCGGGACGATGAACTGAGTAAAGGAAGCCGCAGATTAGAGGATCTGCGGCAGTCAGGACCTTAAAGAGCGGCGCGAAACAGCCAAAAGTCATCGGTTGACCTTTGAGGTATTCAACGCCTAACTCTTTCACCCGATCGGGCCTTGTTCGCCGGGCGCACGACTGGATTTCAGCGGTGAGCCCGCTCCTGATGCCAGGCCGGCATCTTATTGAAAATCCCTTGAACTGCCCTTTTTTCCAGAAGACTCGGGCCTTTCTGAGAAATTAAGTCGCAGGAAAGAATCTCAAAATTGAATTATTTCGCAATTACTACTTGTGTTTCTACTAAAATTCGCCACAATTGCCAGAACCGAGTATTTTTCCTAAAGATTGTGGCTTTTATATCCACAGGCCTTTATCCGGAATCAGCGACGGCCGAAACCCCTCGGGGAAACCCAAGTTAAACACATGGCAGACGAAGAAGCACCAGAATTGATGACCGTGAAGGAGACCGCAGAATACCTGCGAATTCCCCTTCCAACGGTATACTACCTTGTTCAACGGGGGCAATTGCCTGCGATCCAGATCGGCGGACGCTGGCGGATCAAGCGCAGCCTTCTGGACCGGGACATTCTTAAAACCGACGAAGGCGGACAGCCCACCGTGCTGGTCGTGGATGATGATCCTGCTCTCCAGACTCTCTTCAAACAGTTCCTCAAAAAGGCCGGTTTCGGCCGTATTGTGGTAGGGACCGGTGCCGAAGCTCTCAGCTACGCCGAGAAACAGCGCTTCGACCTTGTCTTCCTTGACCTGAAGCTCCCTGATATACCGGGTGATGAGCTCTATGCCAAGCTGAAGAAGTTGTATCCGGACCTTCCCATCGTCATCATTACCGGCTATCCCGACAGCGAGATTCTCACGAAGATTCTCTCAAGCGGACCGGTCACGGTGATCAAGAAGCCGATCGAATACGATCAGCTCAATCGCACGGTGAAGATTCTGGGTCACAAAGGGGCGGACGCCGCCTGATCCTGAACCGGAATTTCTTTTGCCCTTATGAAAAGGCTCCCGATTGGGAGCCTTTTTTCGTTACCCCCTGGAATCATCGCATTGCAAAGGATCAGCTCCGAAAACAAGAAAAGCAGGTCACCGGTAAGGGTGCCTGCTTTTTGAGAGGTTCTCTACCCGCGAGCCCGCTTAGTTGAAGGTTCTCGACCAGGTTCTGGAACTTCCATTGGAATAGTGATCGCAGTAGGTCACTACAGTCACGTGGTAAGTGTAGGGACGCCCGCAGTGATCATATGCCGTTTTGCACTGGGAGTAGCGGTTGACCTCGACTGTGCTCACCTTGTAGGGCTGAGGCTCACAACCGTGTCCGTATCCGTGTCCGTAGCCACCGTCAGAGATATAGCCGGGGTAGTGTTTGGGGCTCTGGTTATAATATCCGTTGTAGCCGCCCCCGTAGCCGGAGCCATTGTATTGAATCGAAAATCTCGGTCCGGCTTCAGCGACCGTAGCGGAGCCAAAAAGGATCGCACCGGTGGCAGCTATGATTGAGAGAGTGACGAGTTTCATTTGAATTAGCGTGGTTTGTTTTTTTTGATTGTTTCACCCGTGTCGGGCGATAATCGCAACCGGTGAGTGATAAAGTAGAGACGGACCTGCTCTCTGATTTATGCACAAATCAGGGGTTCAGTTTCCGGATTATTTTTTCACCGCTTCCACCCCGGCCAATCCCGCTCTCATCACTTCAACCGGAGCTTCACGATTGAACCAGAACTCGAAGGCCATGGCTCCCTGCCAGAGGAGCATCCCGAGACCATTCGCCACCCTCGCTCCTTCGGCTGTCGCTCCGGCCATCAGCCTCGTCCTCGCCGGAGAATAGACCATGTCATAGACCAGATGATACGGCTCGATAAGCCGCTGCGGAATGACTTCCGGATCCGTCGGCTTCATCCCGATAGAGGTGGCATTGATAATGAGATCAACCTGGCCCATTTCACGTTCCATGGCCTTTTCCTCCCAGGGAATCGCGACGAGGCGATTCGCCGGGCCTTCCAGTTTTTCAGGATCACTCATCAGCCCCTGCAACTCTGTCACAAGGGCCTTTGCCTTGTCCACGGTCCGGTTCACGAGGACCAGCCTTTCACAGTGATCCATCGCGCACTGCACCGCAGCCGCCTTCCCGGCCCCTCCTCCGGCCCCGATGATCATCACCCGCAGGTCGGTCAAGTCCATTGAGAATTCTTCGCGGATAGCCCGCCGCAGCCCCGGTGCGTCCGTATTGTGCCCGATCAGCCTATCCCCGTCGACCGCCACCGTATTCACCGCACCGATCCGCCTCGCCACCTCAGTCATGTCATCGACGGCCTCAAACACTCCTCCTTTGTGGGGGATTGTGACATTAACCCCGATGAAACCCGAAGACTTCAAGAGAGAGAGGGCCTCGGTCAACTCGTCAGGCAGAATATGAAGCCTTACATACTGACAATCGATCCCGGCCGCCTTGAGCGCCGGATTATGCATCTGCGGCGATCGCGAATGTGCCACCGGATCACCTAGAACAGCAAGCCGCGCAGGAAGCGCAAGGTCAGCGTTTACCGCGGCCCAGTCCCGCAGGTCATGTATCGTAAAAACGTCCTTTGCTTCAGCCATGGCAGTGCCGCACTAAAGCACGGGCCAACGCTTCCGCAATGAGACAGCCCGCAGCCCGCTGCGATAGGGTTCTCAAACACCGGCGAAATCCCGCATCGCTGCCGCAATGATGGCAACACTGACGGCACCCGCATCGGGTTTACCAAGAGAGTTTTCTCCGAGCGTCTTGGCGCGCCCTTTGGTGGCGATCATCCCCTCGCTCGCGTCGCGTCCTGCCGCTGCGGCATCGGCCACGGCGGAGAGGGCTTCACTCACCGGGAGACCGGCAACTTCGGCGGCCTTTTCCGCGGCGGGGAAAAGCGCATCGACCATGGTTTTGTCCCCCGGCTTGGCTTCGCCCCGGGTCATGACCCCCTCAGTTCCCTCTTTGAAAATGACAGCCACTTCATGGCCGGTCAGGGTCGTCGTGTCTCCGATGGCCTTTCCTCCAGCCCTAAAAAGGGTGCCGAAAAGAGCTCCGGACGCCCCGCCCATACTGGACATCATGGCAGTTCCAACCGCGATGAAGACTTTTCCGACCGAGGGGAACTCCTGTCCTGCCAGTGCCTCTTTGACGGCAGTCATCCCCCGCTCCATCCCGATACCGTGATCACCATCCCCTAGGGCACGATCAGCATCGGTCAAAATCGGTTCGGCCTCGATAATTCTGTCGGCTACCGCGAGCATCATGTCGCGGACTTCGTTGATGGTAAGTGATTCTTTTGCCATGACTTGGATAATGCCCTGACTAAACAGGGTAAAGTGAGGGATTCAACCCTATTCACTCTCGGTCAGCCGCCGTAGCGGCCTTCCATCTTGCTGAAACAAACGGACTGGCAGGGCATGTCCCAGTATTTCTTCAACTCGTCATCGACGCGGGTGAGCGAGAAAGAAATCCCTGACATCTCCTGACAGGTCACGAGAGGCCCTACCATTACGTCGTAGATCTGGATGCCCTTTTCGGTCAGGCATTTCTTCGCGGCACGCAGCCCAATGAGGAGTTCCATCATCGTGGTCGCCCCGAGTGAATTCACAAAGAGGATGACTTCATCTCCGGCCTTGAGCGCCTCGACCTCCTCATCGTTCTCAAAATCCTCAAAAATGTAGGACAGCATTTTCGGGGTGAGTTCGTCCGCCGTGGCCATGGGAATCTCCCCGACGCCCGGCTCGCCATGAATGCCCATGCCCAGACCGATTTTGTCCGGAGCGATGTCAAAGGTGGGTTTGCCGGTCGCGGGAATGGATCCCGGTGCCATCGACACGCCGACCGACCGGGTTTGCAGCACCGCCTTTTTGGCGACTGCTTCGAGTTCATCCAGCGTCGTCACGACCTGTGATGCGGCACCGGCGAGCTTTACAATCGGAACAAGTCCGGCAATACCACGACGATTTTTCTTCATCGTCGGAGGGGCGGAGCATACGTCGTCCCAGATGAGAACCGAGCGGACTTTGATCCCCTCGTCGTCGGCAAGCTCGGCGCCAAGGTCAAAATTCATGACATCTCCGGCATAGTTCCCGTAGAGATAAAGGACGCCGTTGCCGCGATTGACGGCCTCGGTGGCCTCAAGAACGATGTTCGGAGGGGGAGCCGCAAAGATATCGCCACAAGCCGCACCGTCGGCCAGATTCCGTCCGACCAGGCCATGATAGATCGGCTCATGACCGCTGCCGCCGCCGACGAGCAGCGCAACCTTGTTGTCAGGGATGTGAGTCTTTACGATCGAGCGGGTTCCGACGTACTTGCACTCACCGTTGTAGGCATCGACGAGGCCTTCGACGAGCTCGTTGGCGACTTTGAGGGGATTATTGATCAGCTTCTTCATCTGAAAAGGGATTCGCCGTTATGGCGGGAGCTTGTTGTCTCAGAGTTTGCAGGGGAAGACAAACGGAAAATGTTGAGCCGACAAATTTGCGGGACACATTTAGCGGAATTCGATACAGTGCGCCCATGCCCTTGAAATCAAACAAACCCGTGGTGATTTCCATCCTTTTCCTGCTGGCCCTGTCCGCCGCTTCCCGGGGCCAGGAGATGATCACGGCAGATCTTGATCTCTTTATCACGCTGCCCGACGCCTACCGGATCACCCCCGACGATTTGGAGAAACGCTTTGAACAGGGAGATTGGACAAAGAATCCCTATTTTAAATGGCTCACCGGGGATAAATCGCGGGCAATCTTCCAGCGGAAGGATCTCGACAACCTGAAGGTCGACCTCACTCTCCTGAAGGGAACCGTGCCGATCGAAGAGGCGATCATTGACTTCAAAAACGGAACCCTCATCGGAGTCACGATCTCAATTTTCAACCGGGGAGATGGAGGCAGCATCGCTGCGGACGATTTCGATAAGCGATTCAAGTCGATGGGACGGCACATCGGGGAACAGCTTCAGGCCCGCCCGACGAGGCGAGAGGCAAAACCCACCCAGGGTCAGCTTACGTCAGGGTTTCTTTGGATCTCTGCCCACGGAAAAGCCGTTCTGGAGCACAATCCCGAAGCTCCCGGCAACACCGAGTTTCTCCGGATGCGACTTGCCCGTCGGGACGCGGGGGGTGCCTATGAGGCGGCCATGCAATCCCGTCCCGGCGCGTCCGTAAAACTGTCGGATCTGCCGGCGAAGGTAAAACGGGATGAATCCGGTAACATCTTTATCACGGATATCCCCATGGTCGATCAGGGAGCCAAGGGATACTGCGTTGTGGCGTCGGCTCAGCGGCTTTTCGAATATTACGGCATTCACTGCGACATGCACCAGCTCGCCCAGATTGCCGGTTCCGACCCTGAAAAGGGCACCAGCAGTCTGGAGATCAATGAGCAGCTCGGGGCCATCGACCATCTCTTCAAGACCCGCTTTACCTGTCTCGCGGTGGCGCAACCTAACGGGCTTGTTGAGCTGATCGACGGGCAATATGTCGGGCCTCCGGTGCCAGAAGCTGATTTTCACACGATGATAAAGAAGAGCATTGATGCCGGCATCCCTCTGCTCTGGTCGCTTGAAGTCGGACTTTTTCCCGAGGAACCGCCACTGCAGGAACAGGCTGGTGGCGGTCACATGCGGATGATCACGGGCTACAACACAAAATCCGGCCGCCTCATTTTTTCAGACTCATGGGGAGCCGGCCACGAGTTCAAGACAATGAATGCCGAGGACGCTTATAATGCGACCCGGGGTCTCTTCATGATGAAACCGATTGTGCGTTGACTCCGGATCACTCCGGGACACCCGACTCAATGATGAGTTCCGGCCGATAGAGGTCCTGATTGCTGGCCTGAAACTCGGCTTTCAGGTTCACTTTGAAACGAAAGAGATCCACCAGGTGCCAACGCAGGTAGCGCCATTTGCCCGTGTTGCCGTCGTGTTCGATTCCGACGAGGAGGTGATTGGCGTCGTGGAGAACTTTGCTGGTTTCCGTCTTCGGAGTGAAATAGAAAGTCCGCAGGCTGGAATCGAGCGACCCTTCCTCCACCAGTTTCGGGTCAAGGTAGACGATGCGTCCGGACTCCAGGTGCCGGATCATCAGGTCCGGATATCCCGCACGCTGCAGATTTCCCTCTTCCGTGCGCGGCAACCCGCATTCAAACTCCGGAGCCCGGTCCAGTTCCTCAATCAATGCCGTTTCGAAATAGGAACTCACCTCGTTGATCCGGCTTTCACGATGGGTGATGGAATCAGGTTCGTTAAAACGTTTCAGCACTTTTCGCAGAGCCTCGTTGATCCCGGCGATTATTTCGAGATCAACCGGATCCCCGGGGTTCATCGGCAGCACCTGCTTTCCGGTCGATGTTTCGATGAGACTTGAAAACGGTACATCGCTGAAATTGCCACCCCCGTTGAGCACGGTTGAAACCAGCGCCGCCACGGAGGGTTCCTGCTCAATCACCACCTGGGGGGAGGCCTTGCGTTCGCAGGAAACCAGCGCCAATCCGAGAATAATCCACCCTGTCACTCGCATAAAAACCCTCCTCGAAACTGTTCCTCCGCACGCTCCGCTCCGGCCTCGTCGGCAGCGTGAACCCGGGCAACAACCTGCCCCCGCTCGACCCGCTCTCCGACCTTGACGAGCCGGTCAAAACCGACTGCCGGATTGATGGCATCTTCAGCCCTGCCCCGCCCTGCCCCGAGGGCAATGCAGGCACGGCCGATGGTTTCCGCATCGACTCGACGAACCGTTCCGCCGTCAGAGGCAAAAATCTCGCGGATCACTGCCGCCGGATGAACGGCCGCAAAGTCATCAAGCGAGGAAACCTCTCCCCCCTGACAGGCGACCATTTCTCTGAACTTGCTCCAGGCACTGCCATCATCGAGCCACTTCCCGAGTTGTGAGGCGTCAGCGATACTAACCTTCTCCGCCAGGGTGATGACGAGTTCACGCACATCTTCCGGTCCTCCCCCCTTCAATACCTCGATTGACTCGACGACTTCGAGCGCGTTCCCGACGGCGCGACCACTCGGCTCGTCCATGGCGTGGTAGCAAACGCTCGTGTCCACGCCCATGGCCTGGCCGACTGCAAGCAGGGCCTCTCCGAGAGCGACAGCTCCCTCCCTCGTTTTCATAAAGGCGCCTGATCCGAATTTCACATCGAGGACGAGCGCATCAAGAGACTCGGCCAGCTTCTTGGACATGATCGACGAGACGAGAAGAGGGATGGTCGGGACGGTCGCGGTGACATCACGAAGCGCATAGAGTTTTTTGTCGGCCGGACAAATGGCTCCCGTTTGCCCTATCATGACCACCCCGATGGCCTTGAGCTGTTCGATGGCCTCTTCCGGGGAGAATCCCACTCGAAACCCGGGAATGGATTCCAGCTTATCCAGCGTGCCCCCGGTGATCCCCAGACCCCGACCTGAGATCATCGGAACCCAGAGATTGTCGCACGCTAGAAGCGGCGCGAGAATGAGCGATACCTTGTCACCGACTCCGCCGGTTGAATGTTTGTCGACTACCCGGGGCGCATCGGCCGGATATTGCATCACCTCGCCGGATTCGAGCATGGCCCGGGTCAGGCAGGCGGTTTCCTCCGCGTCCATGCCCTGGAAATAAATGGCCATGGCGAGAGCGGACATCTGGTAGTCCGGCATCTCACCGCGCGTGAAACGATCAATCACCCCCCGTATTTCGGGCTCGGTGAGAGTTTTCCCGTCGCGCTTTCTCTCGATGATCGAGGGGATGTGCATGGAAAAGACGATGGACGCATTTCCGGCTGTTGGGGAGGGAAATTCGAATCAAAATGCAGACTTGCTCTCCCCTCTCCCTTCCTTACAATCCCTCCGACATGGCTGCGGAACTCAACTTCAAACAGGAACTCGTCGGGTGCTTCGGTTATCCGGTAGCGGAAAACCCGACCCAGGCCATGATCGAGCCTGCCTTCAGAGATCTGGGACTGGACTGGCGTTACCTGACACTTGAGGTCAAACCACAGGATCTTCCGGCCGCCGTCGCCGGAGCGAGGGCCTTCGGCTTTCAGGGCTTCAATTGCACGATTCCCCACAAGGTCGCCGTCATCGAGTTGCTCGACGAACTGGGCGAATCCGCCGCCCTGATGGGAGCGGTCAACTGCGTGGTGAACCGCGGGGGACGACTTATCGGTGAGAACACCGATGGCAAGGGATTCGTTTCCAGCTTCCGCGAGCTGGACAGTCCTGAGGGAAAATCTCTCGTCCTGCTTGGAGCCGGCGGTGCGGCGCGAGCCATCGGCGTTGAGATGGCTCTCGCTGGTGTTTTCAAAATCACTCTGGCCAACCGGGGCGAAGTTCGCGGGCGGGAACTCGAGGCTCTTTTTGCCGGCCCGCTTCGCGAAAAAATCCGCCAGTCATCGGGACGTGATCTTGAGGTGGTCTATGCCCCCTGGGAAGGCGATTTTAAAGTTCCTGGCGGGTCTGACATTCTCGTCAATGCTACCAGCATCGGGCTTTATCCGGATGTCGATGCCCGCATTCCTCTCGAGATGGACTCGGTCTCAGGGAACCTCATCGTCGCCGACGTGATCCCCAATCCTCCCTCCACCCGTCTCGTCAGGGAGGCGCGGCAGAAAGGCTGCCGGGTTATCGACGGCCTTGGCATGCTCGTCGCCCAGGGCGTCATCGGGATCGAATACTGGACCGGGCGCACCCCTGATCGCAAGGTGATGCGGCGGGGACTGGAAGATGTGTTCGGCCAGTGAGAGAAAGAAACGGGTTGATCACCCGGCTTTCTTCATGTCGAGAACGACCAGACTGCCTGCAGCGTTCCGGCAATAAACCCGGCCATTGGAGAACACCGGAACCGTCCAGACGCGTGGTTCAATCACCTTCTGCGAGAGCGTCGGTTTGTATTCAGTCGGAGTCGCCGGAGCCACCTGAATTTCGCCGTTTTCGGTGAGAACGAGGAGATTCCCCTCAACCGCCATCAGCGTTCCGTGCCCCACGGAGGTCTCCGTCCACTTCACGGTTCCAGTGGCCATCTCCAGACATCGGAGGCCGGTGCCATCCTGACTTTCATTCCCGTGGATTCCGTAAAGGTGGCCATCAATGAGCACCGGGGCATTCATCTGTGCCTGTAACTCCCGGTTTTGCCAGAGACTTTCCGGTTCTCCCTTCCCTTTCCATTCGAGAAGCACGGCCCCTTTTCCATAGCCGCTGGAAATGAAGACCAAATCTCCGGCGATCACCGGGTCAGCGGCATTGACGCCATAGCGTGTCATCCACTTGTGGCGCCAGACCTCGGTTCCGTTGCTCGCGTCGACGCAGACGTAGGATCGCTTGTTTGAAAAAACCACGAGCCGCCAGCCGTCGCGGGTAACCGGATAGGGAGTCGAATATCCGGCTTCTTCATCTCCGGATTTCCAGACGACCGAACCGTCGTTCTTTTTCAGATTGAGACCTGCATCGCCGGCGTTGATCAGGAGCCAGTCATCCCACACCATGGGGGCACCGGTGAATCCCCAGGTGGGTTTGGTATATTCGAAATCCTTGTTGAGATGCTTTTGCCAGATCACTTTTCCGTTCCCTGCATCGAGGCAGAATAACTCCCCTTCCCTCGCAAGGTGATAGACGCGATCTCCGTCGAGGGTCGACGTCCCTGTGGTCCCCCCCTGGAAATAGAGGTCACCGATGGGCTGCGGGTAGGAAAAGGTCCATTTCTCCTCACCTGATGTCTCGTCAAAGCAATAAAGCGTGTCCTTGTCTTTGCCGTCGTGACCGGAGATAACGACCTTGCCCCCTCCGATGACCGGGGCGCTGTAGCCCAGACCTGTCTCCACACTCCAGAGGACTTTGGCAGCGCCTGAGGTCGCCAGGCCTGCTTCTTCAGAAATTCCGTTCATCGCCGGCCCGCGGTATCTCGGCCAGTCGGCCGATGCCGCCCAACTTTCAGGAAGCAGGAACACGGTGAATATCAGTGCCCGATTGACGCGGGGAAACGAAAACGGCAACATCAACATATGAATAAAGTCACGCAATTCCATGCCTTCGCAACTGTCATCTTGGCATCGGCGCTGACCCTTCTCCCGCAGAACCCGCTTCAGGCACAGACCGCGGAGGAATCGAACTGGGGCACAATGCCGGACGGACGCCCGGTCCGTCGGTTCACTCTGACAAACCCACACGGCACCCGGATTTCGATCAGCGAATACGGCGCCATCCTCCTTTCGATTGAGACACCCGACCGGGAGGGAACCCCGGGAACAATCACCCTTTCCTATAAAACACTTGAGGAGGCTCTTTCCGGAGGAGTTTTCGGCTCAGTGATCGGGAGATTCGCCAACCGGATCGATGGAGGCGGCTTTTCCATCGACGGCAATCGATATGATCTCGTCAGCGTAAATGAGAAGACCCGGGTCCACATCCACGGGGGACAAAACGGATTTCAACGCCAGTTGTGGAGCGGGTCCTGTGGAACGGATGCAGACGGGGCCTTTGTTGTGCTCAAACTCGCCAGCCCCGACGGTCACGAAGGTTATCCGGGAAATGTTGACGTCGAAGTGGTCTACCGGCTCAGCTCCGTGAATACCCTGAGCGTGGCCTATCGGGGGACCACCGACAAGCCGACCCATCTCAATCTCACCAATCACGCCTATTTCAATCTTGCCGGAGAGGGCGATGTCCGGGGGCATCTCCTCACCATGACCTGCAATGAGGTGCTGGAAATCGATGAACGGAAGATCCCGACGGGAAAAAAACTCCGAGTCGCCGGCGGGCCCTTTGACTTTCTTTCGCCAAAGCCAATCGGAGAGGATCTCGAATCCGTTGCCGATGGCGGCTACGATCACTGCTTCGTCATTCCGAAGAACGAGGCGATCAAAGCGGGCGCTCCGGTCCCTTTCGCAAAGCTTAGCGATCCTGCTTCGGGTCGGACCATGGAGATCGCAAGCACCCTGCCGGGAGTGCAGATCTATACGGCGAATCATTTCAACAACAATCCCCATCCCCGCTGGGGCGGCATCTGTTTTGAAACACAATTCTTTCCCGACACACCGAACAAACCCGATTTTCCCTCGAGCCTTCTCCGCCCGGGAGAAGTCTACCGGCATGTGACGGAGTTTCGCTTCGGGACGGAGGACGAGTGAGCCGCCACATTCCGCTGATTCCTCTTGTTCAGCGTTTTCTCCCCGTATTCACGCCTCTTTTCCCTGATTGAAGGAGTAGCGTATATTCATCCAAACCCTCCCCGATGATCCAGCGATCCATCCCCGTGCATTTTCAGCATCGTATCGACTTCACCCATGGTGCTTTCGATCCGAAAAACCACACCCTCCGGGACTTGATCGCTGATGCCTGCGCCCTTGACGGACCCGCGAGGGTTCTCGTGCTGCTCGACTCGGGAGTGGCGGAATCCAACCCGACGCTGGCGGCGAGCATTCCCCGTTACTTTGCCGCCCATGCAGACACGGTCACCTTGATGACCGATCCCATTTGCCTTTCCGGAGGAGAACCCTGCAAAAACAACTGGTCACTCGTCGAAAAGATCTGGCAGGCCATCGAATACTTCAAGATTTGCCGCCACTCCTACATCATCGCGATCGGAGGCGGGGCATTTCTCGATCTGGCGGGTTTCGGGGCGGCGACCGCCCACCGGGGAATCCGCCTGATCCGCATGCCCACCACGACCCTCAGCCAGGGTGACGGCGGCGTGGGAGTGAAAAATGGAGTCAATTATTTTGGAAAAAAGAACTGGGTCGGCACCTTTTCGGTTCCCTTTGCGGTCGTCAACGATCTCGATTTCATCGCCAGTCTCCCTCCCCGCGCCTGTCGCGACGGCATCATCGAGGCGATCAAAGTCTCGCTGATTCGCGACCGGAGCTTTTACGAGTATCTCAAAGCCAACGGAGCGGCTTTAAATCGCCTCGAAACCCGCCCGCTCGAGATGACGATCCGTCGCAGTGCGGAGAATCATGTCGAGCATATCGCGACAAGCGGCGACCCCTTCGAATACGGATCGGCAAGACCGCTCGATTTCGGTCACTGGGCAGCCCACAAACTCGAGCAGATCTCGAACTTCTCAGTCTCCCACGGCGAAGCGGTTGCCGTTGGCATGGCAGTGGATCTTCTCTATTCCGTGCAGGTGGGAATTCTCCCCCGGTCGACCGCAGAAGGGATCCTGACCCTGATGGAAACAGTCGGATTTTCGCTTTGGTCCGAGTTCCTGAACACCGAGGAGCGCGGTCGTCCTGTCATCCTGGCCGGACTCGAGGAATTTCGCGAACATCTCGGCGGGCGGCTCACGATCACCCTCATTCCGGCGATCGGTGAAAAGCTTGAGGTGAACGAGGTGGACGAATCCGCCATCCTGCGGGCGATTGATGAACTCCGCCAGCGTCACCATTCCAAGGTTGTGACCATTCCGGTCTAGCCGTCAGAATCCCCCGGAAATTCCCGCCCTGAAAATGAAGAAGCCCGCCCCCCGGAGGGAGGCGGACTTTTCAGGGAAAAGAGGTCTGAGTGCGGATCAGGGAATTAGCAGACTCTGACCGGGACGAATTACGTCGCTGGTTAGGCCGTTCGCGTTCTTGATCGCGGCAACGGAAGTCCCGTGCTTCAGACTGATGCGGTAAAGGTTTTCTCCATTGGCAACGACGTGCGAACGTCCCCCTCCGGAGGGCTGGTTATTACTGTATGCCGGCGGATTGAAAGTCGGCTGACTGTAGGTCGGAACCTGAGGAACACTGGGCACCGACGGGCTTGGCACGGACGAAGGCGGAGTGTAGGCGCTTTCGCTGTAGCTGGGATAGCTGCTCGAAGACGGGGTGCTCGAGTAATCCGTCGTGGCCGCTGAGGACCCGTAGTAGGGATTATTCTGGTAGGGGTTCGTAGACGCCGTTTTCGTGCTTTTGCAGGAAGTGGTCAGCAGCGCGACCCCGAGTGGCAGCAGATAAAAAGATTTCATATTGAATGGCGAGATATTGGTAACTTCTACGGAATATTAAGTATTCTTAACTAAATGACAAGTATTTTTTAAAGATTTTTAGTTTTATTTTAGATTTAGGGCCGCGAAATCCTCCCGGATTTTGAGTTCAGAGAGGCGCTTGTCCTTTTCGTGATTTCACCTTGCTTCGGATCAGTGAGGTGATAATGCTGCGACGAACACGCAATATGAGCATTACACGCGCCCTCATCTCGGTCTCCGACAAGACCGGTCTCGAAGACCTCTCGCGGGGCCTCCAACGTCACGGTATCGAGATCCTTTCCACAGGCGGCACTGCGAAGTTTATCGCCTCTCTCGGAATTCCGGTCATCGAGGTCTCCGATTTCACCGGCTTTCCGGAGCTTTTTGACGGCCGCGTAAAAACGCTTCACCCCAAAATCCACGGAGGACTCCTCCATCGCCGGGATCTCTCCACCCACCTGAAGCAGGCGGAGGAGAACGAGATCAAACCAATCGATCTGGTCGTGGTTAATCTCTATCCCTTTGAGGAAACGGTCGCCAACAAAGAGGTGACTCGGGAGGAAGCGATTGAACAGATCGACATTGGCGGCCCGAGCATGCTCCGTTCCGCCGCGAAGAATCATGATGCGGTAACGGTGGTCGTCGACCCGGCCGATTACGCTACGGTCCTCTCTGAATTGGAGGAGCATAACGGAAACACGACCCTCAAAACCCGGGAGCGTCTCGCCATCAAAGTCTTTCAAAGGACCGCTGCCTACGACGCGGCCATCGCCGCCCATCTTAACGATCAACAGGAGACCGAGTCGTCCTTTTCAATCAGCCTGCCGCTCTCACAGGAACTCCGCTACGGCGAAAACCCCCACCAGAGGGCCTCTCTCTACGGAAAGTTTAACGACTATTTCAAACAGATTCAGGGCAAGGGGCTCAGCTATACCAATGTTCTCGACATCGCGGCCGCCTCAGAGTTGATCCTCGAGTTCCGTCGCCCCGCCGTCGCTATTCTTAAACACACCAACCCCTGCGGAGTCGGAGCGGATGAGAACGACCTGCGCCTCGCGTGGGAAAAGGCTTTCGAAACAGACCGGCAGGCTCCCTTTGGAGGCGTCATTGTCTGTAATCGTCCCCTCGGAATCGGTCTCGCCAGGGTCATCTCGGAGATTTTTACCGACGTCATTATCGCTCCCGATTTTGAAACCGACGCCCGCGCCCTGCTTCAGAAAAAGAAGAATCTCAGGCTGATCAAAATGCACGAAAACTTCCGTGAAACGCTGGATGAACCCGTCATCCACTCCGCTCCCGGTGGTATTCTGGTGATGGATCACGACGTGAGAGCCCTCGGCCTGGATAACATTGAGCAGAAGGTCGTGACCCAGCGTCCCCCCACGGCCGAGGAGATCGAGGCAATGCGGTTCGGATGGCGCATCGTCAAGCATGTGAAGTCGAACGCGATTGTCTTCACCACCAGCGACCGAACTCTCGGCATCGGGGCAGGCCAGATGTCCCGCGTCGACTCCTGCCGCATTGCGACCTGGAAGGCGGAACAGGCAGGTCTCAGCCTCAAGGGCTCTGTCGTGGCAAGTGACGCGATGTTCCCCTTTGCGGACGGACTGGTGAATGCGCTCAATGCCGGGGCCACCGCGGCGATCCAGCCGGGAGGCTCGATGCGGGACGAGGAGGTCATCAAGGCCGCCGACGAACACGGAGCCGCAATGGTCTTTACCGGTCACCGCCACTTCCTCCATTGATCTGATCTCAAGGCCTTTCCCATCCACCCCCGCCGCTCAGGTAAGGACGGGGTGACGAATTCCCGAAGACAGGCTATTGTAGTCGACATGGCGATCGAATGGCAGGTTCTCGGGCAGGCAGGATCTGATAATGCCCTCCATGTCACCGTGGACTCGGGACAGTCACGGGAAAGTCTCCTCTTTGATTGCGGTGAAGGCTGTCTCCGTGATTTGCGCACGTCGGCGATCCAGTCAGTCGCCCATCTCTTTTTTTCTCATTTCCACATGGATCACGTCTCGGGCTTCGACACGTTTTTCAGACATAACTATAACAAGCCCGATGCCCCGATCCAGGTATGGGGCCCTCCCGGCACAATTGAGGTGATGTGGCACCGGTTCAGGGGTTTCTCCTGGAACCTACATGCCGGTCAGCCCGGCGAATGGATCGTGAAAGAACTCTCCGGCCGTCAGATCAGCACGGCCGGATTTTTCACCCGCGAGGCGTTCGCCGCCATTCATCGGCGGCCTGAACAACCGCTCGATGATCCCGTCATCTATCGTTCGGGAACCTGGCATATGGAAAACAGGCTCCTCCCGCACGGTTCCATTCCTTCCGCCGCCTACCGGCTCGTGGAGGAACCTCGAATGAATATCGACGCGGGGAAGCTGCGCTCACTCGACATCATGCCGGGGCCATGGCTGAAAGAACTCACCGACGCCGGCATCCCGGACACCAACACCGTCGACCTGAACGGGAGGGTGTGGACCTTCGGAGAACTGCGTCGTGAACTGCTGACGTCCACTCCGGGTGAATCCCTCGCCTACCTGACTGACTTCAGAATCGAACCCGGCACCGAAATCTGGGACGATATCGCGGCCTGGTTAACCGGGACGACCACACTCGTCTGTGAATGCCACTACCGGCAGGAAGACTCGTCTCTCGCCATTCAAAACTCCCACATGACCGCAGATCTGGTCGGTAGACTTGCCGCTGATGCCGGAGTGGGGCGGCTAGTCCTTCATCACTTCTCAAAGCGCTATTCTCTTGATGAACGGAACGCACTTCACGACCAAGCGAAGTTGTTTTTCCCCGGAACGGAGCTGCCTCCCGGCTGGTCGAATCGAGGGTAATCGACCTCAATACCAGAGCTTGGACTCGGTCGACTGTCTGACACCGCGGGCCAGCTGAAGGGCGGCAAAAATTTTAAAGTCCACGCGCATTCCTTCCGCCTGCCGGTCCCGGCACCACTTGGCGACATCGTCCTGATAGACGTAATGGACCTTGATATTTTCCCCGCCTGTTCCGCCACCCTCGGTCATCCTGGTTAGTCCGGTGGCGTAAAACAGCGTCACCATTTCATCCGTCATTCCGGCAGATGAGGTTCCTTCAAAAAGAACGGTCCAGTTTTTCGCCTCGTATCCTGTTTCCTCTTTCAACTCACGCTTGGCCGCCACCAGGAGAGGTTCATCCTCCTGCAGCGGTATATCGCCGGACAGCCCGGCCGGAAGTTCAATCACCTGACGACCCACCGGGGGTCTGTATTGTTCAGTCAGGATGACCCGTCGGTCGTCAGTCACGGCGAGAATCGCCACACACCCTTTTGCATTGGAGCGGGTCACGTATTCCCAACCCCGGTCCGTTCTCCGGTAGGAGAGAAACTTCCCCGCGTGAACAACTTCATCAGGCCCGGTCATCGGTGCAGCAAGTGATCCAGTTAACCGGCAGTCCTGACGCCTTCAAAGATTACTTGAACACCGGATTGAGCACGACCGTGTTCTCCTCAAAGATCACTTCGCTCATCTGCTCCAGGGCCTGAAATTCCTCAAGACAGGTGCTGCGTAAACGCAGGAACAACTGCACGACAGGTTTGACACTGCGCTTTCCAAGATCAACCCGGCCGAGGGTCCATCCCACAGGCTGATAACGCATTCCCTTCCGCCCTCGCTCTGCCGTTACTCTGGAGCTCATCGTGAGAGTTTTTCCGAAGATCTCCCTCACCACAAAGATCTCGGCGAGTCCGGGAGAAAAATCGACGTAAACACCCTTGAATTTCACAAGGGCGGCGAGGGCTCCTTTCTGCGACCCCTGAAGCCGGCTGCTAAGATACTGGTTTACCGCTTCCTCGGACAGGGTGAGCAGTTCCTTCCGCTCCATCATGGTCGTCTGAGCTTCGTCGAGGATATTCCGGGGCTTGGGAACCGGAATCGGACTGGCCGGGTATCCGGCGATTTTCGAAATATCAGCAGGAAGAATCATCATCACCACCCCGGCGAGCATGGCCATCGCCAGGAGGGTTACCAGCACTGACATGAGGGAGATCCCCCCTCCTGATTGAACGGGGCGCCGATATTTGGAACCCGCTGAACCCTTTTTCGGGACCAGAGGACTTGCCTTAGGCACTCGTCGGCCAACCTTCTTCTTCTGGGACCGCGAAGAAGAACTCGAAGCCCTTACCGGAGCAGGGGCCACCACCTCATCGTAGACACCTCCCGAAGCTTCTGTCTCCTGACCGCCTCCATAATATTCCTGACCAGACTCGACATACGCCTGTCCGGGATCCGCATAGGTCTGTCCGGGATCCGCATACGCCTGTCCGGGATCGTAATAGGCCTGATTCGGATCGACATAAGCCTGATCAGGCTCAGCGTAAGCCTGACCGGGGTCGTAGTAGGCCTGCTCCGGATCAGCCGTTTGGGCATCGGCAGCACCATACTGGAGATTCTCATCCAAAAACGCCGCTCCCGGATCATAGTGAGAAGTCTGTTCAGGATAGGCGGCGTTTTCGCCTCCCGGATAAACTTCCTCAGCCCCGCCATCGTGGCCATAGGGCAATTCATTGTCCGGAGAAGTTGGCTCGTTGGGATCAGGGTTCATCTGATTTTAGGTTAGCTGTCCGATTTTGCCGGGGTGCTGGCCGGCTTTGATTCCGATGAACTTGCAGCCGACTTCGAATCCGACGAACTCGAGCCTCCTGAAGAGCTGGAATCACCCGAGGATGAGTCGGCTTTGGCTGATTTCTTGTAGGACTCACTCCGGTAGTCCGTCTGGTAAAAGCCTGAACCTTTGAAAATAATCCCGGCCCCCGTTCCCAAAAGCCGCTTCACCTGGCCGTCACAGGTTTCAAGCGGGCAATCGGTGAGCCGATCATCTTTCATCGATTGAACCACCTCAAACTGATGTCCACACTTCTGGCACTTGTAGTCGTAAGTTGGCATTAGGTTCTGATTTCAAAAATACTCTCCCCACTATGGAGACGCCAGCCCATCCTTCAATTCGATTTTTCTTCAAAAACAGTGTATCTCCAAGGGATCCGAGCACCATTCCTTCCGATGTTTCCCTCCACCGAACAGTTTGAAATTACCCCAGCGGAACTAAAACAGCTCCTCAAACCAGACCGGGCTTCGGATTTCCGGCTGATCGACTGCCGGGAGGAGGACGAATTCTCCATTTGCCGGATTGAAGGGGCCGAACTGCATCCCCTTTCCCGTTTTCACACCGATGCCGCACGACTGCTCCTCAATCCGGCCGATGAACGTCCTCTCGTGGTCTATTGCCACCACGGAATGCGATCAATGAATGCGACCATGTTTCTCCGTGAAAAGGGGAAGGCGGAGGTTTGGTCTCTCGCCGGCGGGATTGATCTCTGGTCCACCATGATTGACCCGGGTGTCCCGCGCTACTGAGCCTGCAACTCAGCCCCTGTCTCCCGAATTGCGCTGCTCAGGTCCTCCCAATCGGGCGCATTGGTCTCCCAGCCTCCACTGATCCGGAGAACCCGTCCCATTTCATCGTGGTCCAGCCCCATGGCCATCATCACCGCGGAAGGGTTTCCCTTTCCCGCGCTGCAGGCTGACCCGGTGGAAACGGCAAACCCGCGCTGACTGAGACGGGTAAGCCACTTCAGATTTCGGGAATGAGGCAGGACAAACATGGAGGTATTCCACAATCGCGGGCCTGCGGAAGCGAGGACTTTTACCCCCATTTGACTCACCAGTTGCTCTTCGAAGGCATTGCGAAACTCCGACTGCTTTTCCGCCAGAGAAAGCAATGATGCCTCATCCCGCTCGAGCAGGGCCGTGACCATCGCCGCAACACCGGGAAGGTTCTCCGTCCCTGCACGTCGGCCATGTTCCTGAGGTCCTCCGACAAATCCATGGAAGGGCTCACCGGTCTCTTCCTCAGGCAGGATAAGAAATCCCGCGCCCTTTCCTCCGCCGAACTTGTGGGCACTGCCGGTGACGTAGCCGCACTCACCGAACCCCTCGACGGGTAGTTTGCCTATCCATTGGGCTGCGTCCGTGTGGAAGGGAATGCCTGCCTCGCGGCAAAGGACCGCGATCTCTTGCCAGGGCTGCAGAGTGCCCGTCTCGTTGTTTGCAGCCATCACCGAGACCGCATCAAGCTCCTTACGGGCGATGCAGTGCCTGATGAAATCCGGATCCACCGAACCGCTCTCTCTGTCAGTCGGAATCCTCCGAACCCGCGTCGCGGCAAATGACAGGTTCACCGCCATCTCGACACAGGGGTGCTCGATCTCCGAAACCGCCAGGCCTCCTGATCCCGATCCCGCGAGATGACGTATCACTGCATTGTTCGCTTCCGTTGCCCCGGAGGTGAAGACGACCCGTTCAGGTTCGTCTATCCCGAAATGATCAGCGAGAGCTTCCCGCCAGAACTCGAGACGATGCCGGGCCTCTCCCGCCTCGCGGTAAAGACTGGAAGGATTGTGCCAGTGGCTCTCCGCCGCCTCCACCCAGGCCCGGCGAGCGGTCTCGCTCATCGGAGTCGTCGCATTGAAATCAAAATAGCGGGTCGGAGCAGACATCAGGAAAGAGAATTTTACATGATCGGACTGGTCAGCCGGGCGAGGCGAACCGCCACCCGGAACCACCAGCTCCGGGACTGGTAGTCCGCCGCGCCGACCTCACGGCTCTGACTGAAGTCAACTTCCAGCATCGCCGCCACCTGTTTCGCGAAATCCGGACATAACACCACGGCGTTGACCTCAAAGTTCAACCGCATCGAGCGGTTGTCCAGATTCGCCGTTCCGACGGACGAGAGCACCTCATCGACGACGAGCACTTTTTGATGCAGGAACCCGGCCTGATAGCGATACATCCTGACCCCGGCTGCCTCCATTTCCGCGAGAAAGGAGAAGGTCGCCAGCCAGGGAATGATCTTGTCGGGCTTTTCCGGAATCATGATACGCACATCGACACCGCGCAGTGCCACCATCTGCAGCGCCGAGCGTATCGACTCGTCGGTGACAAAATAGGGACTGGCGATCCAGATCCGGTGACGCGCCCGGGTGATGGCGTTCAGGAAAAAAATGGTTCCACCTTCGATACTTTCCACCGGACCGGTCGGAAGAGTCAACACGATCGAGTCCCCTCCCCCGCAACCCGATCCATCGGCAGGGGTGACGGTGGTCCAGTGGAGAGGCGGAATCTCACGGGCGGCCCAATAATAATCGCCCAGAAACACCATCTGCAGACTGAGCACGGAAGGGCCCGCCAGCTTTACATGAGTGTCACGCCAGCGCCCGAAGCGTTTTGATTTTCCGAGATATTCGTCCCCCACATTATGCCCTCCGACAAAACCGATTTTTCCATCAACCACGACAATCTTCCGGTGATTCCGGAAGTTGATTTGGAATCGGTTGCTGGGGCCCTGGGTTGAGTGGAAATCGTGAATCTCAACCCCCGCTTTCTGCATTGATCGGACGTAACGACGGGACAACTGCCGGCTGCCGATTTCGTCGTAGATGAAGTATACCCGAACCCCCGCCCTCGATTTCGCTTCAAGCCGTTCCCTGAACCGGTTTCCAAGTTCGTCGTCTTTGACGATGAAAAACTGGACAAGGATGTAATCGGTCGCCGCCTCAATCGCTTCGAAAATGGCGTCGAAGGTCTGCTCGCCGTCGATCAGGAGGCACACCTCGTTTTTTTTCGTGAAACGCCGGTCGCTCAGTTTCTCAAGCACTCCGGCGTATCGCTTTTCATCCCCCTCCAGCACCGCAAAATGAGGACTGAGCGTCTCGGTCAGATCTCTGAAGGCTCGCTCATGAACCTCACGTGCCTCCCGCATCCGCTCGACGTAACCTTTGAACTGCTGCCTCCCGAGAACCCAGTAGAGCGGCACGGCAATAAACGGCAGCGCCAAAACCGCCATCGACCACCCCCAGGCCCCGGCCGCGGACCGCGACTTCATCACGATGTTCACGATCGTGCCGACCGCGAGAATCTCCCAGACCAGGAAGATCAGGGTCCCGAGCAGAGCCGTCTCTGAAAAGTGATCAAACATTCCCCCGGGTAAACTGCTCGATCTTGATCAAGAGATTATCGAAGGGGAAAATGGGTTTCTCCTGGAGCGCGTCACAACCCGCCGCCGTGATTTTTTCCTGATGCTGGGCCATGGTATGGGCCGTAAGAGCGATCACAGGAATGCCTGCGGTCAGGGGATTCGCCTTGATGCGCCGGGTCGCCTCCAGCCCCGCGTTCGGATCAGGTTGACCGTCGGGAACGTGAGGCAATTCCAGATCCATCAGGATCAGCTCCGGCATCTCCTCCGCCGCCCGGGCCACCGCCGTCTCCCCGTCCGTCGCCACCGATAGATTATGTCCGTGGTGCTCGAGAAGCCGGGTGAGAAGACTGATATTGTCCTCATCGTCTTCGACTAAAAGTATTTTCGCCATAACGTGTTTATTATCAGTGATTAATAGATGGAAATCCTTTAATGGACCGAAAACAGCAAAATTTTTGCAAAAAAGATCGAACAGATCATCGCCGGTGGAAACCAATATACCAGTAACATCTGTATTGCCGAGGATCTCCTCCTTAGTAGCAACGCGGTAGTTACAGTCAAAAACAAGCGGTTCCTTGTGGGGTCCACCCGGTCGGTGGGCCCCACATTGTTTTTGGGCTTTACGTGTTTCAGCAATGGCGGCCCCATCCGGACCGCTTTACACTTTTTCATGTTGAGCAGCGCTTTTCGCCGAAATGCCGTTCGCCTGAGCGGACAGGGTCGGATCATCCTCCTGACCCTCTTGTCTCCGGGCGCCTCTGTCTACGCTTCGGATTTCACCGATCCCGCCCCACCCGCCGTGACGAAGGTGCCCGAAGCCGCCGTCGTCCCGGAGCCGGTTATATTCGAAGGACTCACCTTCCACGCCGCTCCAAAGCCTCTCTCCCCCGACGCCGTGACCGCCGAATGGCCGCGCTTTCTCGGGCCCACGGACAACGCCAAAACACCGGAAACCCACCTGCTCGACCGCTTTCCCGAAGGCGGATTGAAGAAGGTTTGGGAAATGGAGAAAGGAAACAGCTACACCTCCCCGGTGATCGTGGATGGCCGCCTCGTGACCTTCAATCGCTTCGACGACGAGGAAGTGGTGCAGTGCCTTGATCCCGAAACAGGACGTCAGTTCTGGGCCCACCGGTATCCTGTCGTCTATTCAGACCGCTACGGATTCAGTAACGGCCCGAGGGCCAGCGCGGTGATTGAGGAAGGCCGGGTCTTCACCCTCGGCGTCACCAGCATCCTCACCTGCCTCGATCTCGCCACCGGGACAAGGCTCTGGCAACGGAATCTCTCAAGCGAGTTCGAGCGGGCCAGCTATTTTTTCGGACATGGCTGCTGCCCGATTGCCCATGACGGGAAAATCATCGTTCCTCTCGGCACTTCGGACCAGCTCAGTGTTGCCGCCTTTGATCAGATCAGCGGAAAGCTCGTCTGGGGGACCAAACACGAATGGCAGGCCTCCTACGCCTCGCCCGTCGTGGCCACCCTCCAGGGTGAGGAACGGCTCCTTGTTTTTGCCGGAGACGACAGCGAGCCGCCTGTGGGCGGTCTCCTCTGCATTGACCTGGAAACGGGCGTTCTCCACGATGCCTTTCCCTGGCGCCCGGATAAATACGAAAGCGTCAATGGTTCCACCCCGGTTGCGGTGGGAGAGGATCGAATCTTTCTCTCAAGTTCCTACGGTAAAGGGTCCGTCCTCCTGCACCTGACCCCGGAATTGAAGTGGGAGGAGGTCTGGCGGGCTCCCGACTTCGGACTGCATTGGACCACTCCGCTCCTCCTCGACGGTCACCTCTACGGATTCCAGGGACGAAATGAACCCGATGCCTGGCTCGCCGCTTACGAAGTCACGACCGGCAAGGAAGCCTGGCGGGCCGACCCGGACTGGACTGTTCCGACGGGAACCGGACGGGATTACAAGATGAAATACCTCCGCGGCAGCCTCCTTCAGGCCGACGGACGCACCTATGCACTGGGTGAACTGGGATCGTTCGGCATTCTCAAGCTCACTCCCGCCGGGCTGGAGGAAGGCGACCGGACCCAGCTCTTCCTGGCCCGCTCGACCTGGTCCCTTCCCGTCATTCACCGCGGACTCCTCTATATTGCCCAGCATGAGGACGATATGGAGGGGAATGCGCCCAGGCTGATTTGCTACGATTTGAGGAAGTAGCACGTCAAATCGCGCTCTTTCCGCTTGATCTTGCCGTCAGCTCTGGAAAACTCCCCGCCTATGAGTGAAGAATACTTTCCCGGCATCCCGACGATCCAGTTCGAGGGCCCCTCCTCGAAAAATCCCCTTTCTTTCAAACACTATAATGCGTCTGAGAAGGTCGGTGGAAAGACGATGAAGGAGCACCTGCGTTTCGCCTGCGCCTACTGGCACACGATGCGGAACGGACTGGGCGACCCCTTTGGCGAAGCGACCGCAGAGCGCCCCTGGGATGACGGAACCAACTCGGTCGCCAATGCGCAGAAGCGCGTTTGGGCGATGTTCGAGTTCATGCAAAAGGTCGGGATCGACTACTATTGTTTTCATGATCGCGATGTGGCCCCGGAATTGAATGACCTTCAGGCCTCGAACGATGCCCTCGACGCCGTCGCCGACGAGCTGGAAAAAGCGCAGAAAGCCACTGGAATCAAACTCCTCTGGGGCACCGCGTGCCTCTTCTCACACAAGCGCTACAACCAGGGAGCCGGTACATCGCCCTACGCCGACGTTTTCGCTTACGGCGCCGCCCAGATCAAGAAAGCCCTCGAAGTCACCCATCGCCTCGGCGGTGAAGGTTACGTCTTCTGGGGAGGTCGTGAAGGCTACGCCACCCTCTACAATACCGACATCAAGCGCGAACTGAATCACCTCGCCGCCCTTCTCAAGCTCGCCGTAAAGCACAAGAAGAAGATCGGCTTCAAAGGTGACTTCTTCATCGAGCCCAAGCCCCGCGAGCCCTCTACCCACCAGTACGATTCCGACTCGGCGGCCTGTCTCAACTTCCTCCGCGAGCATGATTTGATGGGTGAGCTAAAGCTCAACATCGAGACGAACCACGCCACCCTCGCAGGGCACACCATGATGCACGAGCTCGAGGTAGCGATGGCAGCCAATGCCCTCGGATCGATCGATGCGAACACCGGAGACGAACTGATCGGCTGGGACACGGACCAGTTTCCAACCGACATCTACCTCACCACCCAGATCATGCTTTGCGTGCTGCGGATGGGCGGATTCACTTCCGGAGGCCTCAACTTCGATGCCAAGTGCCGACGCGAGAGCTTCGAGCCGGTTGATCTTTTCCACGCCCACATCGGTGGAATGGATGCCTTCGCCCGGGGACTCAAAGTCGCTCACGCGATCATTGCCGACGGACGTCTCGACGCTTTCAAAAAGCAGCGCTACAGCTCCTATGACTCCGGCATCGGAGCGAAAATCGAGTCAGGTAATGCCGATCTCGAAGAGCTCGAAGCCTACACGCTGAAGAACGGAGAACCCGTCACCCAAAGCGGTCGCCAGGAAATGATCGAGAATCTGATCAACGATTTTATCTAATTTGGTCCTTGGTCCTTGGTCCTTGGTCCTTGGTCCTTGGTCCTTGGTCCTTGGTCAAACGGACAACGGACAACGGACAAATCGACTCCCCATGCTCTCCTTCCGTCTCTTCGGTTTTCCGGTGCACATCCAGTGGATGTTCTGGCTCCTTTGCCTCTTCCTCGGGATGAATTTCCTGCAGGAGGACGGACCGAAGGGGCTGGGACGCTTTCTCATCATGACAGCGGTGGTCCTCGGATCCATCATCTGGCACGAACTCGGGCATGCCTGGGCGAGAAAACGCAGCGGGGCCCCGTTCTCTGAAATCACCCTTCACGGAATGGGAGGACTTTGCAGCGGGCCGGGGCCCGCCGGCCCCGGAAGGTTCACTCGCCGCGACTCCATTTTCATCGCCGCGGCCGGACCCGTCGCCAGTCTGCTCCTAGGCGGACTCACCTACCTTCTCGTCTTTACGCCCGGGATACAGGAGGAATGGACCGCGTTTTTTGTCGGACAGATGCTCTGGGTGAATGTCGGGTGGGCCATCATGAATTTGCTCCCCATTCTCCCGCTCGACGGAGGACATATTCTCAACGGCCTCCTTGCGGGAAAGTTCTCCCACCTTGTCCCCAAAATTGGATTTGTCACGGCGCTCGCAGTCGCCGTTGCGGGGTTCTTCTTCCTCGGCAGCCTGTTCATGGCCATTCTTTTCGGCATGCTCGCCTACTCGAACTGGCAGATGATGCAGGGACGGCAGGCCAGTATCCTGTGAGGTCCCGAAGTTTTTGAAGATTCGATTGCGGTCAGCCCTTGATTTTGTTTACGGTCGTCGGCACTATCCGACTCTCACCGCGTGTCCGCTCCTATTCTTTCCCCTATTGGTGCGCTCTGCCTTTCAGTAGCGCTTTGTTCTCCTGCCGTATCCTCGCAGGCGCAGGAAACGACGGCGCCGACTCCCGCCGTTGAGGTCCGCCAAGTCGAGCGGACGCCGACTCCTGCTTGGGTAATCGATTACACGGCGGATCCCACCCTACAACCCAGGAACGAGGCCGAAGCGGGGGACACTTTCTTTCCGCTTATTGAACGACAATATGACGCGGCAAGCCGCACCAACTATTACCGGTATCTCAAGCGACTTGAGGGTGAGAGCGCTCTGCAAGAGGGAGCGCAACTAACCTTTGGTTTTGACCCTCACCATGAGACACTTGAGATTCACCGGCTCCTGATTCACCGGAATGGTGAAGTCATTGACCGTCTTGCCGGGCAGGAGTTCAAGGTGCTCCAGCGTGAAGAGGATCATGAACGGCAACTATACGATGACACGCTCAGCGCCATCGCCGTGCTCGAAGATATCCGTTCCGGCGATGTAATCGAATACGCCTTCTCAGTCCGGGGTGAAAACCCTGTTTTCGAAGACCACTTCTACTGGACTCTAACAACCTCCTATACCGTCCCGGTCGGAGTCATCCACGGTGTTTTGCGGCACCCCTCGGAGGACAAGGTCAAGATCGTGCAGCACGTCACTGCATCCGAAGCCGCTCTTTCCGACGAGGGATCGACGAAGATTCATCGCTGGATTATTGAACATCCGGTACCGCTTCCCAGTGAGGGTGGACTGCCTCCGGAGTATGATCCGTGGGGCTGGATCGAAGCCACTTCCTTTCAATCATGGGAGGAAGTCTCCGCCTGGGCACGAAAGCAGTATATCATTCCCTCGAAACTTCCCGATGAGCTCCTCGAGGCCTCGACAGAGATATCGAAGACAGCGGACAAAGAGTCACAGATCCTTGCGGCACTGCGCTTTGCCCAGGACGAGGTACGCTATCTTGGAATCTTTGACGGAGTGCATTCGCATCAGCCCTATCCGCTTGAGACGATCATAAAGCGACGCTTCGGCGACTGCAAAGACAAGACACTGCTGCTCGTCTCCCTCCTCCGCCATCTCGGATTCGAGGCCTGGCCCGCGCTCGTAAACACCGACTACGGTCCGGCGATTTCCAACTGGACTCCCAGCCCCCATGCATTCGATCACCTCGTGACGGTCGTTCGACACGGGAACAGGGACTACTGGCTCGATCCGACAGCGTCCTACCAGCGGGGGCCCCTTTCGTCGCTTTTTTTCCCCGACTACGGGCATGCGCTCGTCCTGCACCAGGAAGGCAAGGGAGCCGCTGAGCTCACTCGCGTGACACCGCAGGGCTTCGCCGAATCGAGCACCCGAATCAAAGAGATCTTTCGAATTCCCGATTACCGGGGCGAGGCAAAACTTGAAGTGGAGAGCGTCTACCAGGGCGACGAGGCCGACACCATGCGCTCATACTTTGCCTCATCGTCCCGGGCAGAGATACAACGGAAATATGTGAACTTCTACTCTTCGACCTATGAGGGGATAGAGTCGGTGAAGGACTTCGAAGTCGACGATGACGAGCGGAAAAATATTGTTACGGTTCGCGAATACTATCACATCCCCCAAATCTGGGAGGATCACCCCGACAATGCGGAGAAGCTGGAGGCCGAGTTCCCTTCAAAGTACACTTACGATGAGGTCGATATCCCTTCGACGAAGAAGCGGACCATGCCCTACGCCATCAGCCATCCTGTCGATATTTCCCATCGGTTGGAAGTACATATGCCGGCCCCGATGGATGAGGAACCGGTTACCCGGATTATCGAGGATCAGGCCTTCCGCTTTGAATATCGGGAGACGTACGAAGGATCAGTTAACCGGATTGATTTCTCCTACAAGAGCCTGAACGACAGGATTGAGCCCGGGAGGATCGCCGAATATCTCCGCAATGCCAAAAAGTCCGAAAGCCTCACCAACTACAAAGTCTGGATTTCCCGCGACACGCATGAGGGCCTCGATACGAGCGATCAGGACTCGACGCCCTACCGCTTCAATTGGACTCTTGCGGTCATCACGCTGCTCAGCCTTGCCGGCGGAGGACTTGCCGCCCTGATTCTTTCGCACCTCAAGGTCAACTTGAAACCGAAGTCGTTTTACGATCCCTCCCTCGATGGAATCAGCGGCTGGCTCATTCTCATCGCGTTCGGAGTTTGGTCCCGTGTCATATTCGGTGCCGTGGTAGCCTTTACGAATGTTTACAACTACGATCTCGATACGTGGAACGCGCTAACTGAAAGCGACGGGGATTCGTATCACGAACTCTGGGCTCCCTTCATACTCCTTGAGTCCGTCCTCGATTCGCTCTGGTATCCCTTCACGATCCTGGGAGCGATTCTCTTTCATCGAAAGCATGTCCTCTTCCCGCCTCTCATGGTCGGGATATTCCTTTTTGAATTCATCACCGAAGCGATCTACTGCGCCGCCGCCCATCATATCGCAGGAGCCGGCTCGGAACTGGCGGAGGAATACCTGGGCAACTTCAGCCCCTGCATTTTCGGTGTGCTCATTTGGGTTCCCTACCTTCTGGTGTCAAAAAGAGTCGGAAGCACATTCCGGAGGGGCGGACTGAACGTCGGCAGCCCGCCGCCACTTCCCGGGGGAATTAAGGATATCCCGGCAATAGATACTTCTCCACCAGCATGAGCGTGACCCGCCCGCTCGTTTCGAGACTTTCCGCGCTCAGCTTGTCGAGGGTATCGGCTGGAGTATGCCAGTGGGGATAGTCAAAATCGATCAGATCGATCGTTGGGATTCCCGCCACGACGTTCAGCGGAATGTGATCGTCGACGATGTAATCAGGACTGATCCCGATGAATGATCGAAGTTGCAGATCATCCGCGGCGGAAATCAAATCGCGTGACATCCGCTCAAGGGTCGCTTCGACGGATTCAATATCCACGACATATCCACTCCCGCTGGCGGCGGCAAGATCACGCACGGAAGCGCGCGGAATCTTCACCCCGGCGCGGATGTTCAAATCGGCATCACCCACCATGTCCAGCAGCAGGCCCCAGCGCGGGCGATCCTTTTCTTTTTCCAGTAAAATCTGCGAAGCGTAGTGCTTGCTGCCGAAGAGTCCGTCGGTCGGAGTAATGTTCGTCCCAAAGGCTTCTTCCCCGTCGAAAAAAACCAATTCCACCCTTGAAGCCACCTCGGGGCGCGCGGCCAGCACCCCGGCGAGCTCCACGAGCAGCCCCGTGCTTGATCCCGCGTCGTTTGCTCCAACAAACTCGAATCCACCATATGCCTTGGTGTCATAGTGCGAACAGAGCAGCCCGGTGACACGACCGCTCCATGACGCCTCACCAAAACGGGCCCGAAGGTTGGTGAACTCAACCTCTCCCTTCGGCGTTTTTGTCGTAAAAGTCTGACGGCGGGTCACCCAACCGCTCGCCGTGAGCGCTTTCTCCAAATACTGGCGCGATTTCTCCAAAGCGTCCGACCCAGCCGGGCGAGGCCCGAACGCCACCAACTCGGCGACATGCTCGAGGGCTCTTTCTCCGGAAACTTTGCCCTCTAAGGCAGCATCAGCGTCAAAAGTGACGGCCTTTTCGCTGCACCCGTTCACCGCGAGCAGGAACCAGCAAACCAGCGGAGCAAAAAATCGTTTCATGCGGTCAGCAGGGCAAGGGTAACCCCGGGTCACAAAATCAATCGGGATCTATGCCCATGAGCTCGAGAACACGCCCGAGATCCTCGTTGCCGTAATACTCAATCTCGATCTTGCCGCGTTTGTCGGTGTGCTGAATCGCCACGTTGGTCGCATAGCGGGCGCGGAGTTGATCCTGAATCCGTCGGATATAAGTTTCCGCCTGGGGCGTGAGTTTTGATTTCACCTGCTTTTTCGCGGATGACTTCCCGTTGATCGTATCGGAGACCAGCTTTTCCGTGTCACGCACATTTAACTTCTTCCGAACCACCATGTCGGCGAGCATTCGCTGCTCCGCTTTGGTTTTGAGTCCCAGAATGGCTTTGGCGTGCCCGGAACTCAGCATCCTTCTTGAAACGAGCGTCTGAACCTCGGAATCTAGATCGAGAAGACGGATCGCATTGGAGACCGTCGCCCGGTTCTTTCCAACCCGCTGGGCGATCTCCTCCTGCCTCAAGCCGAACTCCCGCGCGAGACGGGCATAGGCTTCGGCTTCCTCGAGAGGGTCGAGATCCTCGCGCTGCAGGTTCTCGATCAGAGCCATCTCCAGCACATCCTGATCAGAGGCCTCACGGGCAATGACCGGAACCTCGGAGAGTTGCAACTGAGTGGAGGCCCTCCAACGCCGTTCCCCGGCGATCAGTTCGTATTTTCCAGCGACTAGCCGGACGATGAGCGGTTGGATCACCCCGTGTTCGCGAATCGATTCGACCAGTTCACCCAGATTCTCCTCGTGAAAGCGTTTCCTCGGCTGCAGGGGGGAGGGCACGACCGCGTCAAGCGGAACCCGCAGAACGCGTTCACCGGTCGCGGGGTCCGATTCCGAAGCTTGATCGCTCCGAACCGGGACCGATCCAGGAGCTTTGATCAGGGCGTTCAGACCTCTGCCGAGACCTTTTTTTGGGCTCTTAAAATCCGACATCGCAAGATTGGTGGGAAAATCCGAACGGAACCAGTTTACTCGACGATGCGGACATTGGCTCCCGTCGGGTTCGCCGAAAATCGGGCGGCCGCATCCATCGCCGCGTGCTGCGCATCCGTGCAGGCGGAATCGATCGGGGCATCGGGTTCGGCATCGCTTTTCTCCAGCAGTCCGCTTTGAATCAGCCAGGCCTCCACTTCCTCCCCGCTCACATCGGCGAGCATGGTGTCATTCACGACAACACAGGGGGAGAGGGGCTGGCCGCTCTTCTGCTCCATTTCCCAGCGGAAAGCCGGGTTTTTGATTATGTCCTTCTCGACAAAATCGAGGTCATACTTGCGGAAAACCGCGCGAACACCCTCGCTCCAGCCACAGAAGGTCTTGAGATATGCAGTGATTTCCAGATTTTCGTTTGCCATTGATCAGGGGAGTTAAAATTCAGACTTTACCCATAAGCCAAGCGATTCTGATTCGCAAATAGGCAAATACGCGGCACCCCGGAGGATACGGGAATTCGGAGTTTGAAAGGGGTGAATCGGGCTTATATTCAGCTGAATTCGGCATGAAACTCTCCCTGCTCAACCGTCCCGCCATTTTTCTCTGCCTTTGTGCGGTTCTCGTTCAGACCGGTTGCGAAAAAGCGGCCCCCTATCTGGATTCTGTAAAGCAGGCCCTTGATCGGGAAACGGAGGAGGAGGCCGCCGCACGAAAGCCGGTCGTCGAAGCGGACATCCCTCCCCCGCCCGCTCCGGTGAAAATGGAGCCTGTCATCAACAAGGAGGCCCGGGTATCCGTCCTCGGTTACCATGACTTCACCGAAGGGGAATCGAACAACGATATGATCCTCAATATCGAGGACTTCCGGAACCAGATGCAGTCCATTCAGGATTCCAAGATTCCCGTCATCAGCATGCGCCAGTTTCTCGATTGGAAGCAGGGAAAAGCCGATATCCCCGCCGAAGCCATCATGATCACGATCGACGACGGATGGAGGGCGACCCACACTCTCGCGATGAAGGTGTTGAAGGACTTCAATTATCCCTACACTATTTTTCTCTACAAAAACTACATCGGGGTCGGCGGTCGCTCCCTCACGCATGATGAGGTCCGTGAACTGGCCGCAAACGGGGCGACGATCTCAAGTCACTCGGTCAGCCATCAGAACATGTCCAACCGCGGAGGGCGATCGGACGAAGCGTATCAAGCCTGGCTGAAGGAGGAGATCGAGGAATCGTATCACTTTCTTGAGCAGAACTTCGGTGATACGGGAGCCGTCGTGAAGACCTTTGCCTTCCCTTACGGCATTTACAGTGATCGTGCCCTCGAGCTTGCCAGGGGTTTCGGCTACGAGGCCTGCTTCACTGTCAACGGAAAGAAGACCACCTGGGAAACAGAAGACTTGGAGATCGGTCGATATGTCGTTCACGGAACCACTCTGGCCAACTTTGATCCGGCGCTCGATTTCGGAGGCGGCAACGTGACCGCGACCGGCCGTAAGCTACTTGCAGATGCCAAGGCACCCGAAGGAGAGGCGGCGGAACCTCTTGTCACTGTCAAGCCCACCCCCAACAGCACCATTGGAAATCGTCTGCCGCTCATTGAGGTGGATCTTTCGAAGCTCAACGGCGTCGCCCCTGACAGCATCCTGCTGCGGGTCGCGGGCTTTGGACGGGTCCCTCACACCTACAACCCGGCGAACGGACTCGTCACCTATCAAATTCCCCAGCGTCTCCGCCTCGACAGCTGCGGAGTGCAGTTGACCTTCCGTCATGCCGGCTCAAAGGAGAATGAGGTTATCGGGTGGACATTCCAGATCAATAAGCTGGCTGACTACCTATCCTCGGACGTCACCGTCCCCGGCCGGAACGATCCCCTTCCCACTGACAACAGCGATACCGGAAAAGGCAGTGAAGCCGCTGCCTCAGGCACCCCGGCCCCCACTGCGACTCCCTCCATCTGACTCCTGACTCATCACATGTTCAACAATCTATCCGGCAGCCTTCAGGAAACATTCAAGAAACTCAGGGGGCACGGCCGAATCACCGAGGCCAATATCTCGGATGCCCTTCGCGAGGTTCGACTCGCGCTGCTTGAAGCCGATGTCGAGTTCTCCGTCGCCAAGGAGTTCATCGCCCGGGTAAAGGAAAAGGCGCTCGGCGAGACGGTCATTCGCAGTATCCAGCCCGGACAGCAGATCGTCAAAATCTTCAACGACGAGATCGCCGCTCTTCTGGGCGGTGATGCCGCCCCGCTCGATCTCAATCCTCCGGCGCGCATCCTCATGGTGGGTTTGAATGGAGCGGGAAAAACCACCACGTCGGCGAAACTTGCTCTCCATCTCCGCAAGGAGGGAAGACGCCCCCTGCTCGTTGCCTGCGACCTTTATCGACCCGCCGCGATCGAACAGCTGGCGACCCTCGGGAGACAGATCGACATCCCTGTCTTTCTTCCGGAACCGGGAGAGTCCGACGTCCTCAAAGTCGCCAAAGCCGCCTTAAAATGGGCCGAAGACCAGGGCGGAACTGTTCTCATCTTCGACACCGCCGGCCGTCAGGAGGTGGACGACGCTCTGATCGAGGAGTTGCGGCAGTTGCATCGACTTCTTGCTCCGAAAGAAACTCTCCTTGTTGCCGATTCCGCCACCGGCCAACAGGCAGTGAACGTCGCAAAAGCATTTGATGAAATCATCGGTCTGTCCGGGCTGATTCTCACCAAACTCGACGGCGACGCTAGAGGAGGAGCCGCGCTCTCGATGCGAAGCGTCACCGGCAAGCCGATCAAGTTCGTCGGGGTCGGCGAAAAGCTTTCCGACTTCGAGGCATTTGTCCCGGACCGAATGGCGGGAAGAATCCTCGGCATGGGAGACATCGTCGGTCTCGTCGAACGGGCCGCCGAGGCCATTGACGAGGACGAGGCGCTCCGCATGGCGGAACGAATGAAGGGGTCGAACTTCGACTTCAATGATTTCCTCTCCCAAATCCGGATGATGAACCGGATGGGCGGAATGCAGAGTCTGCTCGGAATGCTCCCGGGAATGGGAGACAAACTCAAGGGAGTCGATCTCGATGACAAACGAATGAAGCGCACCGAGGCCATCGTCCTGTCGATGACTCCGAAAGAAAGAACCCGTCCCGAGATCATCAAAGCCTCCCGCCGCCGCCGCATCGCCCTGGGCAGCGGAGTCAGCGTGACTCAGGTGAACCAGCTCCTCAAGCAGTTCGGCCAGATGCGTAAGATGATGCGCAGCAAAGGGAAAATGAGCCAGATGATGAAGCAATTCGGCGGCGGCAAGATGCCTTTTTGAGGGCAGGGAAAGACTCCTGCCTAGTCATACAAAGCCCCGTCGTTTCCTCCCTCGCTTCTCACCCGAACAACCAGCCCGCCAGGCCGAAGTAAATCACCGATCCGCTCATGTCCACGAGCGTGGTGATGGCCGGCGAGGCGACCACGGCAGGGTCGAGATTGATTCGTTTCGCAGCCACCGGCAGTCCGGCTCCAATCAGAGTAGAGGTGAGCACCTGGGCCATCAGGGCAAATCCAACGACGAGTCCGACCTTGAAGGCACTCACCGTACCGGTATCAAAGGTGGAGGGGAGCAGAAAATTGATCTGCAGGAAAACACACAGTCCGAGAAGGCTTCCCAGCATGATCCCCACCCGTCCCTCCTTCCAGAGAACACGCCAGAATTCGCGGGTATCAAGCTCGCCCAGCGACATGGCCCGGATCACCATGGTGGCGGATTGGGCCCCCGTGTTTCCGCCTGCGGCGACGACCATGGGAAGGTAAAGCGCGAGGATGTAGTAGGACTTGAGGATAGACTCGAAGGCATGCAGGATGAAACCCGAGCACAAGGCCATAAACGCAAGCGCGACGATCCAGCCAAAACGCCGTTTGAAATGCGCCACCGCCGAGGTTTGCAGATAGGCGAGCTCTCCGTAACCGCCGATCCCGGAAATCCGTTCCATATCCTCGGTTGATTCCTCTTCGAGGATCTCAAGCGCATCGTCGTGGGTAATGACACCGATGACTCTGCCTTCTTCATCAATGACTGGGAGTGCCATCAGGTCATATCGGGCAACCATCTGGGCCGCCTCCTCCTGATCCGCCATCGCGGAAACGGATATCTGATCCGAATCCATGAGCTCACTGATGGGAGTCTTCCGATCACTGAAGGCGAGATCCCTCAATCTGACCTTGCCGAGGAGCCGGCTATCCTGATCAACCACAAAAATCCGACTGAGTATTTCCGCTTCGTCCCTGACGGCTTCAAGCTGGCGAAGAGCCTCCTCGACGGAGAGATTCTCCCTCACCGTAGCCATCGCCATGGTCATACGCCCGCCCGCCGTCTCTTCGGGGTAACGCATGAGGTCTTCGGAAACCTGCCGCTTCTCCTCGCCCAGCAACTCGATGTATTGCGGCCTGTCCTCTTCCTCCATCTCCTGGAGGAGATCGACGAGTTCATCGTCGGAGAGGGACTCGAGGACCTCGCGTTGTTCGGTTCGAGGAAGTGTCTCGAGCCTTTTCTCCACATCGGCGGCGGGAAGATAGTCGGCCCACGCGGAGAGCACTTCCGCAGGCAACAAAGCCATCACCTCTTCGCGATCCGAGTCATCAAGGCGTTCAAAGGCCACTTCGACGTCCCCGGGATGAGCCTCCCTCGCGATCTCGTTGATCCGGTCGACCGACAAACTCCGGAGCCCCTCCAGAATCGTATCGACATCAACCGGCTGCTGGCTTGTGAATTCGCTTTCCCCCATCCCGGCGGGCACCCTCGGTGTGCTGAATTAAAACGCAAGCAGGGACGGGTCCCGGCATTCTCTTCTCTCCAAATCTTAATCTTGTTCCTGATCTTGATCTTGGCCATGGTCTTCAGTTCGCAGTGAAGATCAGGATCAGGAACAAGATTAAGATCAAGACCATGTTGCCTACTCCCTTCTAAAGCCTTATATTTAAGACTACTTAAATTTATGCCTTCCCGAATCTTTTGCGTCATCCTCTTCGCGCTTACATTCAACCTGCCGGTGGCGGGGCGCGCAGATTACGTTCCGGGGAGAATCAAGGTTCCGGAACCCCGGCGCGAGTTCCGGGCCGCCTGGATTGCGACAGTACACAATCTCGATTGGCCCTCGACCTACACCCTCTCACCCCAACAGCAGCGTGCCGAAATGATCGGACTGCTCGACCTCGCGGCCGCATCGGGACTCAATGCGGTTATTTTTCAGGTCAGGACGGAATGCGATGCCTTTTACAAATCGAGCCTTGAGCCCTGGTCTTTTTTCCTGACCGGACAAATGGGTGTCGGCCCCTCCGATGGCTACGATCCCCTCACCTTCGCCGTGCAGGAAGCGCATCGCCGCGGCATCGAACTGCATGCCTGGTTTAACCCTTTTCGTGCCAGCGCGACGGAGCGCTCCAGCAAGTCGGCGAAGCATATCACCAAGACGCACTCCACTCTGATGCTGGCCTCCGGCACGATGAAATGGGGGAACCCGGGATCCGACTTCATTCGCCAACGGGCCATCGATGTCATGGTCGATGTGGCGAGACGGTACGATGTCGATGGTATCCACATCGATGACTATTTTTATCCCTATCCAAAAACCTCGGGAGGAAAGGTCTACGACCAGTTCGATGATTCCGCCTCCTTTCGCGCCTATCAGTCAAAGGGAGGCAAGCTGAACGTCCGCGACTGGCGCCGCAGTAACATCAACTCCTTTGTCTCGTCGCTATATTCATCGGTAAAATCCACCAAATCCTGGGTCGATGTCGGGATCAGTCCCTTCGGGATCTGGCGGCCAGGTTACCCGTCCTCCGTCGCAGCCGGACTCGATGCCTATGATCATATTTTTGCCGATTCCCGCTACTGGCTGAACCAGGGATGGCTCGACTATTTCTCCCCCCAGCTCTACTGGCGGATTGAACCTTCGGATCAGAGCTTCACCGCCCTGTATCAATGGTGGACGGGCGAAAACAAAAAAGGCCGTCATCTCTGGCCCGGGATCGCCTCGAGCCGGATTTTGAGTTCCGAAGATAAGGGGCGCCCTTCCAGCGAAACGATTCGTCAGATCGAGGTGACCCGGCAGACCCCTTCCCCCTCCGGTCCCGGGCATCTCCACTGGAGTATTGAGGCAATCAAGAAAGATCGGGGAGGCTTGCGCGCCAAGCTCAAGGAAATCTACGCCGAGACCGCCCTTCCCCCTGCCTCCCCCTGGCTTGGATCGGCCGCACCCGGCCCCGTCTATGTCGCCCCTGCAGAGCAGAAGGGAGGCCTTCACCTCACCTTCAAACCGGCTCCCGACGCCCGATGGCGCATCATCCAGGTGCAGAACGGGAACTCGTGGACCACTCTTCGTGCCATCCCCGCCGGTCAGGAGACTTTTCAGTTTACGACAGCCCCGGCGGCCGTCTCCATTCGGCATATGGGGCCAACGGGAATCCTATCGGTTCCTACCGTTCTTGTGCGAAAGTAGGATTTACCCGGTTGAAGGCAGGACAGAGAGCGCTTTAGATAGTCCCAAATGAGAGGTTCCCCGAGATCGATGCGTGTTTTCCTTCCTCTGCTTCTTGGCACCATCCTGTCCGGGTGTAACGAAGACCTCCAACCGCGAGTCGACCGCCTCGAGGCAGAGCTGCGCGCGATCCGTTCGGACACGCGTGACACGGTTGAGGAATTAAAGAACCGGGTGATCGCCGCCGAAACCAAGGTCGGAGTTTCCGGCGATGGCAAGTCACTTGATGAGCGCATCGGGGTTCTCGAAGACTCTTTCAGCGAGGTGCTTGAGATGAAGTCGCGGGATAACGAAATGGTCTATCTGCGGACGAACCTGCAGGGCCATGCTCCCCTCCTCACGGACCACGGGACTTTTCTCGTTCGGATGGAGGGACTGGACCTCAATGTGGCGACAGGCGGCTACACCGTGCACCTCAACATCGGCAACCCGCAGGCCATTGCCGTTCAGCAGTTTACCCTCCGGGGAGATCATGGCGGCGGCACACCTGAACTCGCCGACGACGAAGACTACAATCTCCGGAACGAGAAGATACAGGCCTGGCAGAAGACCCTGAAACCCTTTGAAGCCCGGGTTGCCAAAGTGCTCGAGCCTTTTTCATGGACCCCTTTTGACATTGAGATCGCGGCGGATGACCGGGACCAACTCGAAATGATCCGTTTTTCCATGATCGTGGAGAACGCCCAGCTCAACCGCCAGTCAGGAAGTGACAACGGCACCACCAACCGCTTTTCCCACATCCAGGTGGATGCCAAATCCGCCTCGGTGCTCAAGACCGACTACGGGGCCTTCCTTATTGCGATCAAAAACGCCGAGAAGACCGATCTGGGCACCAAGCTGCAGCTTGAGATCGGAAATCCCTACGGATTCACTCTCAATCAGTGCCGGTTGATCGGAGACTACGGAGCAGCCATCCCGCTCCGCGCAGACAGCGCCACGGAAGAGGAATACGGCGAGCGCATGCAGGTCTGGAGCGAATCCCTGCAACCCTTTGAATCAATGATTTCGTCCGAAATTTCGAACTTCCGCTGGAGCAAGTCTACCATTCTCATCCCCGGCCCCATCGAGAACGTGAAATTCCTCCGCTGCCAGCTCCGCATTGAGGACGTCACCCTTCCGGCGGCGGTGAAGTGACCGGAGGCCCGGGCGGGGCTTCCCCGATTGGCTCCTTGTCCACCATCAGGTGATCAAAATCTCCCCCGAGAGCGAGATAGAGGTCGACCCGGTTCTTCAGCAGTTCGAGTTTCACCCCGAGCAGAGCGCTTTCCGCCTCGAAGGCCCGGCGCTGACTTTCCAACAGGGTAATAATCTCGACCAGACCCTGTTCATAATCGCTGAGGCTTAGTTCTTCGGCGCGGCGGGACTCGGTCACCGCCGTCGAGAGCGCGACCACCTGGGCTTTGAGATACCTCTCCGCCGAGAGTGCGGTTTCCACTTCACGAAAGGCGGTCAGGGCGGACTCGGCATAGGTGGCGATCAATTCATCCCGCTCGTATTCGTCGAGTCGGATGTTTGATCTCAAGCGCCCTCCCTGATAGAGCGGACGGGTCAGGTTCTGCCCGATGCTCCAAATCATATTCCGAATGTCGAAAATGTCCTGAAACTCGACCGTTGAAGTTGTCCCGACCGAACCGGTGATGCTGAGTGCGGGAAGCAGCGCTTTGCGGCTGGCGGAGAGATCCTTCAAGGCCCCGTCAACCCGAGCCTCGGCAGCGAGGAGGTCGGGCCGGCGCAGAAGCAGTTCGCTTGGAAGGCCGGCCGGGACCTGCCGCGAGATTCGGGGCAGACTTGAAAGCGGGTCAAGCTCTCCGGCCGGATAGCGCCCCAGGAGCGTCTCCAGCACCCGGCGGGAGGCATCGAGCTGCCGCTGCGACACCAGCACGCTTGATTCCGCCCGGGCAATGTCGGCCCGGCTCAGACTGATCTCCAGTGCCGCCCGGTCTGCCACATCGCCCGCTTCGAGTTTTGAGTCGAGAATTTTCAGATTTGTTCTCAGACTGGAAAGTGTCCTCCGGGAGAGATTGATCTGCTCTCTCGCCTCGATGATATCAAAGGCGGTTTTCACCACATTTCCCGCGAGCGAGAGCCGGGAGGCTTCGTAGAGATTGGTTTCCGCCGAGAGACGGTCCAACTCCGCATCCTTGAGGTCTTTTACCCGCCCCCAAAGATCGATCTCCCAGGCGAGGTCGAGAGAAAAGGTGAAATTGCTGGCCCGCACCTTTTGAAAAGCCGCCCCGCGCAGATTCTCCGACCGGCCGGTCTGGACACCCGAATCGAGAGTGGGAAGACGATCTGCACCGGCGAGGGCAGCACGCTCCCTGACCTGCTCAATCCGAGAACGGGCCGAGGCGAGGCTGTAGTTGTTTCCGACCGCCTCCTCGACCATTCGGCGAAGTTCCGGCGACCCGAAATCAGAGAGCCAGCCGGTCACGGCGACACCGGGAATTCGTGAGCCCCCCTGAGTCCATCGTCCGGGCAATTCCCCCACGATGGCACCGGGATCCGACTTCTTTGGCTCCCAAAACGAGCAGCCCGGGAGCAGGCAGATCAAGAGGAGAGAGCAGAAGACGCAAAAGCCGCGTTCCATTCTCTTCCGGTCAATGTTATCTGCTCTCTTCAAGTGCGCTCAGTCAGGGGCCAAAACCAGGTTTTGTCGAACCGGAAGTTCTATAAATACAGCTCTACCACCCCGTAGACGCCATAACTGATGAGGAGCACTGCGAGCGGATGAACCACCGCCCGGCGGTAGCACTCGAAACGACTCAATGCTTTCAGGAGCAGGGCCGCGAGGAGCCCGACAAGAACAAAAGCCAATTCCACCCCCAGAAGAAACCGGATCACCTCTCCCGTTCCAAAACCGGGAGAACCAAAAAGCCCCCGGAAAGAGGCTGTCCAGGCGATCTCAAAACCGGCAATGACTCCGGCGATCGCCACAAGCGGAAGCCGCCACCAGCGGATCCGGTCATGAAAGAGGGACTCAGCGACGATTCCCACGAATAATACCTTGAAGGCGATTGGACTCCAGTCCGGCAGGGAAATGTGCCGCGAGGCGACCACGGTCACCGTAACACTGATTGCCAAAAGCAGTGTCGCTACCTGCAGGAGAACACTTCGCTTTTCGAGAGTCAGCAGAAGCACTCCCACCAACAGAAAACCGGGCATCAACCCCTCACGAAGAAAGGCCCTCCAACCGGAATGAATCGCTCCGGGTCCGGCTTTTGCAGCAGGCGTCGTTTCGGTCGCCGCGTCCGCTTTAACGGGCTCAGTTTGGGACGGTGAGACCGCGCCTTCGGCGGAAAAGGGATCCCCCTCCTCAACCGGGGCAACACTGATGGGCCGGCTGTATTCCCCCGCGAGGACCACCTGCATGCGACGGCTTGGCTGATTGTCCTTCACCACCACCATCACCACCGCCATCGGGCAGCTCGGGTCGAGGTAAAGGAGGAATTCCGCCGCTCCGGCGGGAATTTTTCCCGACATCTTTGTCAAGACCTGCTGCCTGCGGAGTTCCTGAGGCGTATCGCTGTCGCTGGCATCCTCGATCCGAATATCCATCGCCGGCTTCTGGTCCTTTCGGTCGAACATGACGACCAGGTATTCCTCCGCAAACTGCCGGGCCGCATCCTCAGGCGAGATCTGATCATTGAGCGCCTGCTCTTCGCTCGGCACCACCTCCATCGCGGCGTCTAGGACATAAGTTCCCTGCTTTGTATCCAGATAGGAAATCAGGGAAACCGAGCTGACCCGGTGTGCCTCGACCGGCGAAGCGTGGAGGAGCCACGACAGAATCAGACTGAACTGCAAAAATCGCGTCAAGGACAGGATGGCTTGGGGTCTCATGGTTACCACAGTCCGTCGAAGTTAGGAGCGGCGGGGGCCTTTGTCTCCATCGAATTCGTTCCCGTTCAGCCTGATTACGTCATTGCAATATCCTTGTCAGGAAATGAGGTTTCTGCTCTCCTGAATTCTTAAACTATTCCTCTATGAGCCCGAAAAAGAAGTCCCCCTCCGAGTTTGACCGCCGCAATTTCATCCGGACCGCGGCCGGAGCCACGGCTGCCGTGGGAGCCTTCGCCGGGGCGGCAAGAGGAGAAGGAGTTGACCCCTCCAAGAAACTCAAGATTGGATTTATCGGAACGGGCGGTCGCGGGACGGGCGCAGCCCAGCAAGCTCTCTCGGCCGACGATAACCTTGTCCTGCATGCGGTCGGTGATGTGTTTCAGGAAAAGATCGACGGGGCACTCGATTCCCTGAAAAAGGACAAAAAACTCGAAGGCAAGGTGGACGTCCCCGCTGAACGTCAGTTTGTCGGTCTCGACGCCTACAAGCGCGTCCTCGACTCCGATGTCGATGTCGTGCTCCTGACCACCACCCCGGGATTCCGGCCGCTCCATCTCCGCGCCGCGATCGAGGCCGGAAAACACATTTTTGCCGAAAAACCCATGGCGGTTGACGCGGCCGGGGTTCGTCACGGCTACGAATCGCTGAAGATGGCCGAAGGAAAGCCGATCTCCATCGTCGCCGGCTTCTGCTGGCGCTACTCAGTAAGCCGCCGCGAGGCCTTCAAAAAGGTCATGGAGGAAGGTCTGATCGGGGACATCGTTTCGGTCTACGCCACTTACTACTCGAACCATTCCAAACCGCATCTCGATCCCAGCCTTCGCATTGACGGAGTCAGCGACATCGAGTGGCAGATCCGTAACTGGTACAACTACACCTGGCTCGGAGGCGGAGGTCTCGTCGAGCAGGCGGTGCACAGCGTCGACAAAATCGGATGGATCATGGGTGATGCCAGCCCCATTCGTTGCCGCGCCACCGGAGGTCTGGGTGCTCCCCAGGCCGGAGGGAATATCTTTGACCACTACCACCTCGCCTTCGAATACCCGAATAACGTCTGGTGTCACCTCGCCTCGCGCAAAGCCCCGGGCTGCTTCAACGAGAATGCCGACTATATCCGCGGGACCAAAGGCACCCTCGTGATCGGTCGGGGCGGAAATCCCTATATCGAGGATAACAGCGGCAAAAAGATCTGGCTCTATCGCGCTCCCCGCAACGGCGAGCCGAACATGTATCAGGTGGAGCACGACGAACTCTTCAAGTCCATCCGGACCGGTCAGCACATCAACGACGGGCAACGCATGATGCACTCGACGATGATGGCGATCATGGGGCGTATGTCCTGCCATACCGGCAAGGAAGTGACCTGGGAAGAGGCGATGGCGGCAAACGAGGATCTGTTCCCGGCCGAAGAATCGCTTCAGTGGAACCAGTCCTACAAGCCCAATCCTGTCGCGATCCCCGGGGTGACCCAGATCGAAGGGATTGGCGGAGTTGCCGCCAAGGTCTAATCAACCGGCGGCCGGCAGGCCCGCGCGAATCAACCCTCCATGTCAAAAATCCTCAGGATCGTCTGCATGACGAGAAAGAGGAAAATCCCGCCCGGCATTCCATAGAGAAGGAAGCCGTAGGCGGTCTGGAGGCGCTGGAATTTTCTTTTCAGCACCTTCCCCATGCAATAAATGTCCCCCGCCATGGCGGGATAGACAGCCTCCTTGTCTTTGGTCAAACCGATCAGCGACTCGACATAGGATTCCTGCGTGATCTGCGTGAACACCCCGAAGAAGAGAAGATTCGGCGCGGTCTTCTCAATCTTCTCGGCGGGCATGTCTCCTGTCACCCTGGGTCTGGCCACGAGAACGGCGAAAACCATCGAGCCAATACACGAGAAGATGACAATAGCGGCCGGAATCAGCAGGAGCCGGTCCGTAACCACCTCCTTCGCATGCGCAGCCGCGAGGACAAGAATGATGCTGTTCACCGAGATCAGAAAGTTGGCCTTGTTGTCCGCCATCGCGCTGACCTCCACATGGACGCGGTAGATATTCCGAAAAAGCGTCTCCACTCCCCGGCTCGCTTTGGATTTCTTATCCTTTTTCTTTTTCTCCTTCTTCTTTTCAGGAAGTTGATCAGGAGTCTGATCAGAGAGAGGATGCTCGCCTGGTTCTGTTATATTCTCGTCCATTGTCTATTTCATCCCAAATCGGCGTGACTGCCAGGGTTCCCCGTCATTAAAGCGGGTCATCCGCTCGACAAACCCCGCCGGGTGCCGGAAATCACGCAGAATACCGGGAATCACGGTTTTCTCATAGGGGAGGATGGTGCCATTCTCGACAATCACATCATTAAAAGGAGCCATGGTATTTCCGGCTCGATTACCGGAAGCGAGGTGACCGGTTCGAACCAGATCGTCCTCAATTTCCTTGAGCGGAATCCGATAACGGGACGCGGCACGACTCCTGTCCTCCCTCGTGGTAAGGGGAATGACAAACTCCGGCGCTTCTCCCGCAGTCGCGTCGGGCAGAGGGAGACCGTAGAGTTCCGCAATCAGATCCCGTCGTTTGAGCAGCCTCCAGACGAGGCACGCCTTATAAAAGTCCGGCATCAGGGAGTGATTGACCGCCGCGGAAATGTCGTCCCGGGAGAGCCGGGCAAGATGCCGCGCCCCCGAAAGTTGATCCGCAAAAGTGACATGCTCAAAGTAGCCGGGGCGGTAAAGACTGAACGCGTCGGAATAAAGGCTGAATCCGCCGGGAGCGAGCCAGAGAAAATCGCCCGTTCCGTACCCGTAGTTCAGGCGATTGACCTCCCCGGTTCGCTTTGCACCGCCCATCGAGGAACCCGGGTCATGGAAATACTCGAGATACTGCGAACCTCCTTTCCCATTGAAGCCCTCGATCCAAAGGGAGCGGAAGTTATCCTCCTTGATATCGGTCTCCCCCATCCAGAAGGATACAATCATGGACTGGCGCGTCGCCCTGTCATGGGAGGCGACGGTCGTATGGGTCGTGACCGGCCCGCCTGTTGCGATCACATCGTGCTTCACCTCGACCATGGATTCGCGGAACCGGATCCACACCCTGCCAATGATGCGTTTTTTCCGATAAGACTTCAATGCCTCTTCAGGAAGGCTCGCGAGAATGGAATCAGCATTATCTTCGGTGACCACCCCGGAAGAGAGAATGAAGGGCTCGACGTTGAAATCATAACGGGACTCTTTCATCACCCTGACAAACTCACTGCGGGTCACCGGCATCGCCTTGTCAGGATTCATCGACTTCTCCAGGGCGGAGGGAAGAATCAGAAGATGTGAACTTCCCCCGACATCGGCATAAGTCAGATCGACGAACTTTGCCCCGAGGAGAAGGCGGAGCCGGTTGCCCACAGACTCCACGGCGGTTTCCTCACCCCATTTCAATTTCCACTCCTGCCCGAACGCGTCAACCGTATCGATCTTCGGTGAGGTGGCCGTGTCTTTCACGTCATCCCAGAAGAGCACTTTTCTCGCCGAATACAGGTTGTAATGGAAATCCGGGAACTCTTCGCGGAACTTCTTCGAGTCGAGCAGTTCCTCAGTCACTTCCCCCGAGATCCAGTTTTCGATCTGACTCCACGTGTCCGGCCTGCCCGCCTCCATCCTGGCATGGGTGTGCCAGAAAGGATTATCAGGAGAAACCTCAAGCTTCGACACTTCATCGTGGGAAAGCCGGGCCATTTCCGCCGCGGTGACAAACCTTCCCGTGTTCGCCGGGTCGACCAGATTAAGCGCCTCTTTCGGTGCCCCGAGATCACCCACAGGACAATTCCGGGCATTTCCCGCGTAATGCCGCGTCGCGTTCAATTCGGCACGCCGGACGAAATGTTTGATGACCTGACGTTTTTCGCTCTTGGTGCGCTTCGAGGGATCATTGCCCTGTTCCGCGAGAAACTGGTCGGCGAACAGGGAATAGAGATTGCGGAGGGCGATATGGCAGGCCTCCTGCCTCAGCCGGGAGTCTTCCGGCGAATGTGCCGCCCGATCCAGTAAGGCAAGCACCGGCTCCTCGCTTTCAACATAGGATCGAAGTAGATTTCGTTTCTCTTTCAGAGCATCCGAACGTGCTTTCAGTTCCAGGTAGGCACCCAGATCCGCCTTTTTTTTCTCATCCTTGAGGTCGTCTTCGAGCTCCTCAAGTTCGTCTTTCAAGGCGTCGAACTGGTCATCAAAATAACTTTCCTGACCCGCCGCCAACGAATAGTCACGACGATACAAGGCCCGGATCTTTTCAAGATCCTCAACCGATCCCTCCGGCGAAATCCCCTGCGCCTCGAGAAATTCATCAAACAAGGAAAGAATCTCTCCAAGAGCCCGATCTGTCTTTTCACCCTCGGGAGGATTGAAGGTCGTGAGATCAAGGGAATGCGCGAATGGCCTCGTCATCGTCCCCAAAGGCCCGGTCACGTCCCGCCCGTCATCGGCCCACCCCGTCGCGACGGCAAGAACCACGATCAGCATCGTGTTGCCCGGAGTCGATCTGGAAAGTGGGTTGAACATGGAAATCTGGACTGGATTCGGCGGTTACTTCACGTTGAGATCCTGCTTTAAATTAACCGTCGAGCCGGGAATGGCGGGCAGCCCGAGCAGGCTCAGGCAAATGTTCCCGGCGTCGGCATTTCGGATCGGGGGGAGGTCCGGCGAATCGGCAGGAGGATTCACCGTTCCGGGATCCTTGCGCGTCATGGTATTGAGCGCATACAAATCCGCTCCCGGAGGGATGCCCGGACCCCACACATAAAATGGAATCGTGAAATTCTCCCGCTCCTGAAAAAGATCGTGCTCTTTGGCTCCAGTCAGTCCCCCGTGATCGGCGGTCACAACGAGATAGGTGCGCCCTTTCCAGGCGGGAATGGACTCAATCTTTTCAAAGAGATCCTCAATCAGTTCGTCCGCCTTTTTCACCGCCCCCATGTAGATGGAATGCTTATCCGTGTTCCAGGAAAACCCGTGACCGGCAGTGTCCGGATTCCGGATATGGACCATGAGAAAATCGAAAACGTCCCGCTTCATCGTGTCTTCGAGATCGTCGACCATCGACTCCGAGATCGGTTTAACATGGAAGACATCGATCTTATCCCTCCCGTTGTCCGCTCCGGTCAGATCGGGCATCCCGTTCGTTTCGTCATAACTCAGATCGAAAAGCGAAAACTTCGATTTGCTCGCAAACAGTGCCGTTCGCAGCCCGTGGTCATGAGCGACGGAAAAAACACTCTCGAGATATTCACCCTTGTTCCGGTGCAGATTGGCCCCGACGAGAGGATCCTTGTTCCAGGTCCAGCCGTGACCGTCGCTTCCGTTCACCTGACGGCTCGTGATCATCCCGACATGATTCGGAAGCGTCACGGTGAGGTCCACCAGGGTACGGGCATTGTCCGTAAAAGCGCCCTCCCGACGAAGGCGGTAAAAATTGGGAACTTCGTCCGGACCATGAACCGTGACCGCGTCCGGTCGGAGCCCGTCGACACTCACAAGAATCACCGAACAGCCGGAGGGAGTTATCGGGGCAACTTCAGAGGGTGTCGGAGCCGCGACGATGGTCTCGTTCGAGTGAAGAAAGATGACCACCACCACGGCTAGAAGGCCTGAAAATGCCAGGATAACGGGACGCATCAGACGGAGCGGAAAAAAACAACCTCACGCCCCAAAAGCGCCATTGTGCAAGCGAAAACAGTGGTTCCGTGATCGCCCTGCGACACGCAAGCACGGCTCAAATTACTTCGTCAGAACCGAAACCCATACCGGTGACGACCAGGCCATGTTTCCATCCTCCTGCTCCACCCGGAGGTAATAACGCGATTCCCCCGTTCGGACCGGTTCTTCATCCACAAATTCCTCTTTCATTTCGCTCCTTCCACCCGCCTCCCAGAGGTGATAATCTTTCTCATTCCGCACCAGGGTGATGCGTTTCAACGGCGCCGTCCCGTTCACCCATAGTCGAAACCGGGGATTTCCGGCGGTTTCAAAAATCGATCCCAGAGGTTTTCCCTCACAGGCAAACTCCAGATAGATTTTGTCGGTGGCCGCCACCGTTCGTCGTGCCTTGAGCCCCTCGATGATCCCCTCGCGACTGATTTCCTTCACATACACTCCTCCGTAGCTGACGTGGGTCGAGAGATGGTCGGAACTGGCAAAGACACCGAGCCGCAGTCCCATCTCGAGGGCATTCTGATAGACACCTGCGTTGAACTTTCCGAAGTCCTCGATCGCTGCCGGAGGGGGAGGCACCTCAGCCCCTGTGTCGGCGGTGTAGGTTTCCCCGGGTCGCAGACCGGCCGTGGGTTGGGGTGTGCCCCTGCCCTCGTAGCTGACCCGTGCCCCCTGAAAAATCTCCACCACGTTCTCGAGTGAATAGTCAAAGGTTGACTCATCATAGCGCCCCCAGTCGGTTCCCATTCCTGTTGCTCCGGTATGGCTCACGATCGCGACCGGTCCCCCGTAGGCCTTGAGGATACGCCAGAGTTCAGGCGGTTCGATTTCGGTCAAGGCGGGATTCGCCTCCGCCGGGTAGAGGGACTGCCAGGGCGAACTCCGGTAGGTGGCCCGCTTGATATAGACGATGGGGCCCCCGCGCCGGGCAAAAACCACATTGCGATGGCCCCACGGCCAGCGTTGTTCGCGCTCATAGACGTAGAGCGAAGTGAATCTCCCCGGTGCGTGAAAGACATCATGCAGGCGCTGATTGTGCCACCACTCGTAGGGATCGTATATTTTGACAATGTCAGTGTGATCCGAGGTCCCGAGGAAGTCGAGTTTGGCCATATCGTAGGCATAACGAAACTGTTCGACGATGCAGCCCTCCTGCCCGGTGCGGCAGTTCGACACATCCGTGTGGCGGTGAACGTCTCCCCAGATCAGCGTGTAGGATTCGCCGTCATGGTTCCACTGATGCCGCTCCTCTGCGGGTCTTTCGGGGGTCAATTGAGAAGGGGCAAAGGGCTCGTCACTGAGATCTTTCGCCGCGAGCGGAGGAGCGGCCGACTGGAAGGGCTTTCCCGTCTCAAGTTCGGCCAGATACACCCCCGAAACCCCGCAGGTCTTGTCTCTCCGGAGATCAGAAGGCCAGTTGAGCCAAAGCCCCCCTTTTCCGTCGCGGACAAAGCACGACTTCCGGTCCTGCCCCATGGAACTGTCCGGCAATCGTCGCCGCGCATGCCAGATTCCCTTCCCGGGATCGAGCCGGGTGAGGGCAATCTCCCAGCGGTTGACGTTGTAATAGCGGTAGGAAAGCCAGGGATTCCCTGAGGCGTCGACCCCGAGGGCGGGAAGATTGACCGGATTCCCCGCTTCTCCTGCCGGACCGGGAGGAATTCCGGTAAAGGTCTTCGTGGAAAACTCGAACTTCCCGAAAAGGATCTCCTTCTGTGCGTTCAGCCCGTTGCTGAGAACGTGGCCTCTGAGGTCGAGCCCCCATCGGACCCTGCCCCGCTCGGCCGCAATCCAGAGCCCGCTTCCGTCGGCCGCGGCGATGACATCGGCACGCGCCTCGTAACGGGGCGAGTGGGCGATGGGAAAGGTTTCAACGGTTCCGTCTCCCTCAATCTTTGCCAGATACAGATTAAACTCATTTCCCCTCGAACTGTCGTAGACCACCCAGGCTTCGGCTTCTCCGGAAAAGGCAATCGCAGGCTCCCAGTCTCCACCCGGCTCGTTTGCGACGGCGATCTCATCCGACCAGATCGATGAGGCGGGATCGAAAAACCGCGCGTAGATGTCCCCTTCCCCAGCACGAAGCGATTGCCAGGTCACCCAGACCCTTCCCCGCCCGTCGGTCCCCGCATCCGCGAAGGAATCGCTGCCGCCGGATTTTGCCAGGGTGACAAGATCGCCGACCACTCCGGCGTTGAATGATCGAGCCATGAGATGAACCACCTCCTCCGGTCCGGTCTGCCCCCAGAAGGCCCAGATCGTGCCGGTACCGTCCACAGCCACGGCCGGATGATGAATCACACCTCGGTCACTCAGGGAGGTGACGGCTTCCAGTCCGCCTTCTGTTTTCCGGCCAAGCCAAAGCGTATCCGCCTCACCGTCATGCTCCACGTAGACAATCCAGGTCCCGCCGGCTTCGTCCGTTACGGCCACCGGAAAATCACGCTGTCGCTTCTCATCCCGCAGCGAGAAAACCGCACTCTTCAGGTCAACGGCGGGCACCACGGCAGGCGGCTTTGCTTTTCCGGCACCCTTCCCTTTCGTATTGCCTTTCGCTTTCGCGTTTCCCGCGCCACCCACTCCGGGAGCAACCGGCTTCTCCTTTTCACCCTGTCCGTCGATGGGCGAAGCGGAGCAAAAAGCGAAAACCGCGAGAGCGGAAAGGAGGGCTGGTTTCTTCATATCCGGGGGCTAACCCTGATTAGAATGAAACCGTTGCGGGACAACAAGTCCTTTTTGAAAACCTTAAAACCTCAACGGGTGAGCCGGACGATGACCCGATTATCATCCCGCAGATATCGTTCCGCCACCTCCCTCACTCCATCGCGGGTAAGCGCGGAGACGGTCTGCGGCGTTCGGCGGTAGTTGTCCCATCCCAGTCCCACCAGCTCATCAATCGTCGCGGTGGAGGCCAGTTCTTTGACTCCCTGAAGGTGAATCGCTTCGCGACCGAGCCATGACGCCTTTGCCCGCTCGAATTCCTCCTCAGCGAGGCCCTCACGAATCATCAGATCAATTTCGCTCAGCATTTCGTCCTGCACGAGATCGAGCTTCTCCGGAGAGGTCGACGCGTAGAAAACAAGAAACCCCGGCTCCAGGCCTGTCATCCGGGTGGCCCCCACCGAATAGGCCAGACCAAGCTCTTCACGGATGCGGATGAAGAGGCGCGAGGCCATGTCGCTGCAGGCCTCATCGATCATCTCCAGCGCAGGATTGTCAGGGTGGGTCAGATCGACGGTGCGGTAGCCGATCAGGAGCACGGCCTGCTCTTTCTCATGCGTCAGGTTGATCGAGCCCGCATAATCCGAGGGCAGAACAATGCCCGACGGGGTGGTGAACTCCCGCTCACCCTCCGGAAGGGAGCCGGCAAAGCGCGAGCGGATCAGATCCCCGGCACGTTCGGGATCCAGGTCGCCAAATACACCGATCACGCCATTCCCGCCCTTGAGTAATCGTCCGTGAAGCGAACTAACGGCCTCACGGTTCAGGCCGGGGACCGAGTCTTTTGTTCCGCTCGATTCCAGACCGTAGGGATGGTCGCCGTAGAGCCTACGGCGCATCGCTTTCATCGCGATCGTGAAGGGTCGATCCGATTCCTCCTTGATCTGGGTGAGCTGATAGCTTTTCTCCCGCTCGAGAACGTTTTCAAGAAAAGCGGGCTCTAGCAAGGTCTCTCCCAGCAGATCAACGACGAGGTCGAGATCAGTGCGCATGGCACTAACAGAAACACCAAAGGTATTGTTGCCAAAACTACCGCCCATTGACCCGCCGACCGATTCGATGGCCAGAGCGAGCTCCTCAGCCGAATGTTTTGCCGTGTCTTTCGTGAGCAGCCGGGACATCAGGCGGGTCACGCCATTGTTCGCCGGAGTCTCCGCCAAAAGCCCACCCCGAAACATGCCGGATGCCTGCACGAAGGGCACTCTCCTGTCCTGCAGCAGCAGCACGGTGAGCCCGTTGTCGAGGGTGACCCGGTGGATTTCCTCGGAGCGTTTGGAGCGATCACTCCCCCGCTGCATTTTTGCGGATGCCCTGGGAACCAGCGCCACGCGGGTCTGGCGATCCGGTCGCAGATACTTCACCGCCACCTCATGCACCGCCTCGCGATCCAGTGACTGCACCGACGCCACATACTCGCCGGTGTAGTCAAGGTTGCGGGTCAGAAGCCAGTTCGAACCGAGATCGGAAGCCTGTCCCCGCATGTCGGTCAGGGTGGAAAACTGGGCGCTCAAGGTTTGTTTGCAGGCCTTCTCCAGCTCCTCTTTGGAAATACCCTTTTCCTTGAACCGTTCCACCTCAAGCAGGACGGCACTTTGCGCCGCCTCCGCCTTCGCGGGTTCGGTGTCAAAGCTGAGCATGAACTGGCCCGTGAATGCCGGAGTGTAAGCGTAGGCTCCGACGGAATGAGCGAGGTGTTGCCTTTCGCGAATCGATTGAAAGAGGCGGGAACTTCGCCCCTCGCCTAGAATCGCACCCATCACGTCGAGCGCAGGCACATCGGCGTGATCCGTGCCCGGAATCGGCCAGGCAAGACGTTCACGATGCAGATCAGTCGGAAACTCGACCTCCTCGTGCCGTATCCCCATTTGCACCGGCTCATCCGGAACAAAAACGGACGGGCGCGGGCGACGCGTTAATCCTCCGAGGCGCGACTCGATCAGATTGACCACTTTGTCCGTTTCCACGTCACCGACAATGACGATGAAAAGATTATCCGGAGAATATTTCTCCCGGTAATAGGCGTAGAGCTCGTCCCGGGTCAGTTGATTAAACAAATCGAGATGCCCGATAACCGGATGGCGGCAGGGATGCACCGCATAGGCCGTGCGGAAAAAAATGCGGCTGAGGACCTGCTCGGGATTGTCCTCTCCCATGGCGATTTCCCGACGGATCACCTCGCTCTCGTTTTCAAACTCATCCGCCGGAATCCTTGCAAAACCGACCACATCACAAAGCACGTCGAGGCAGTCCGCCATCCCGCTGGACGGGGCATCAATCCAGTAGACGGTCCGGTCAAAGGAGGTATAGGCGTTGATATATCCGCCCCGGGATTGCACCGTCTGCGCGATCTCATTGGCACTGCGACGCTCGGTGCCCTTGAAGAGCATGTGTTCGAGAAAATGGGAAACCCCCGCGCCGAGCCAGGATCCCTCGTGGATGCTCCCCGCCCGGCACCAGGCCTGCAGGCTCACGACCGGAGCCGAATGATCCTCCCGGACAATGATCTCAAGCCCGTTCGAGAGGGTGGTGACCTTCGCGCTTGAGGAGGGAAACTGAAGGGCGTCCGTGTCCTCGCTCAAAGCTCGCTCGATTTCGCAGGTTGATTCCCCCGGGTCGGCGGCTCAAGGCCCACCTCTTTTTTCCGCCGGACGAGCACCTCGCGTGTCGGGCGATACGGGGCGAGCAGTTCATCCTGCAAGTTCATGACGCCGGAAAAATCGGAGGGGGCATCATCTTCGGATTTCCCGAAGGCACCGACTTCGATCAGATTGAACACCATTGCCCCGACATCATCACCCTGGCGAATCCCCCAGGACTCCAGCACCGCAACCGCCATCGGGCCGAAGCGCTCCAACGCAAACTCAACCACTCCCTCGAGGAGTTCCGCGCCGCTGACGTGGCGGTGCTCGATCAGCTCATCGTTTCGCAGGGCCTTGATCGTATGATCGAGCGCATCCTTGAGAAAATGGTAACCGTCCGCTTCGAAACGTCTATCCTGCTTGGTGATGGATTTGACGGCGACGTCGAATTGAACTTTTTCCATGAGAAAACCTGAGCGGAGAATACCTTTCATCCTGTCGTCAAAAAGCAGGTTAGAGTCAAGAAGCAAAGCCGGTCCGTCAGGAATTCTCCACCTGATTTTCAGATGGGAGGATTCGCGTTTCTCTTTCTCAAAACCATCGGCGATCTTCAGGGTTTATTCGTGAAATGAGAAAAGGTCTCCGATTTCAGAGCAAATTGATGCTGACCCTCGTGGCAGCCATCGCCACGGTGACCGCGGCGCTCATTGCCGTGACCGAGGCGCAGGTAAAATCAGCCTATACCCGTCAGTTCTCCCGGGACTTCAAACACCTCGTGAACCAGCTCGAACGGTCCCGACTGGAGCGCTCCGAGGAGTTCATGGAGCTCTGCCGTCATCTTGCCGGGCAACCCTTCATCGTTTCCTCCCTCAGCGGCGAAGCGAGCCAGGAAGAGGAACACGGCTTTTGGAGCTATTACAAGAGTTCTCTCTTTGATCTCGGGGACACCGTCGAGAAGGGGCCCGACACGATCTTGAGAAAGTCCGCCCCGTCTCCCGAAATCGTCTCCCGGATGGGGTCTGTCTGGATTGTGAAACCCTCGGGTGAAATCATCAGCCTCCCTCATCCCATCATCAAAACGACGTCAAAAGACGGGGATAAACGTCGCCTTGCCGAAAACAGGCTCCGTCAGGGAGTCAATGCGGTCAACAGGGCAAAAGAACGAATCGAGGAGCTTCTCGCGAGCGACCGCCAGCAGACCATTTACCTCCCTTTTGAATCTCCCGACGGAACCGGCTACGTGCAGGAAATGGTAAGCACCCCGGTCAAGCAGCCCGGGTCGGATGAGACCATCGGACTGTTCCTCCGGGCCACTTCCGCCGAGACTGACGCGCAGCGCTTTCTGGAGCGATACCAGGAGGAGTTTGATTCCGCCGCCCCGCTCCTCAGTGGCATTTATCTGGACGGTCAGGTCTATTCGCGAACTCTTGAGCCCGAACTCGCCGGGTTAATGGCCGGAGTCCTCGGGAGAAAGCTCCCCGGGACGGGCACCGCCTCTGAAAAGGAAACCATACAATTCGACGCGAGCCTCAGGGGTGCTCCATACCGGATCTACCTCGCACGACTCACCGACGAATCCTCCCACGAACCCGCCTATCAGGTCAGCGCCTTCTCTCTCGAAACGCTCAAAAACGATCTCGCCGAACTCCGCATTCGCGGGAGCGGCATCGGTGCCTTCGCTCTGATTCTTGGGCTGGTGCTCGCCTATCTGCTCTCCCGCAACCTCGCCATTCCCATCCGCGAACTGACCCGCGCCACCGGTGCCATCAAATCGGGCAATCTCGATACGCACATCACGATCCGTTCGCGGGACGAAATGGGAGAGCTAGCCAACGCCTTCAACGAAATGGCCGAGGGTCTCCGGCAGCGGGCGGTCTATCGCGATATTCTCGGCAAAGTGAGCGATGAAACCGTCGCCCAGGCAATGATCAGCGGGGACCTCGACCCCGAACTGGGAGGAGAGCTGAAAACGGTTTCCGTTCTCTTTTGCGACATCCGCGGTTTTTCCGAGATCACCGAACATATGCCGCCCACGGAAGTCATTGACCTGCTCAATCAGCACATGACAGCGATGACCGCGATTGTCCGGAAACATTTCGGAGTGGTCGACAAGTTTGTCGGGGATGAGATCATGGCCGTCTTCGGCGCGCTCAAGTCATACGGCAACGATGCGGGCCACGCCGCGGAATGCGCCCTCGAGATGATCAGTGAACGCGAACGGCTCAACCGCGAGATCGGACGCCCCCTCGAGATCGGAATCGGCATCGCCACCGGCGAAGTCGTCGCGGGCTGTATGGGCTCCGTCGACCGCCTGAACTACACCGTCCTCGGTTCCCGCGTCAATCTTGCTTCCCGTCTCTGCTCCGAGGCGGGGACAATGGACGTGGTGATCGATGACTCGACCCTCTCCTGTCTTGAGACGGAAAGGGTCGAAGCGACCGCTCTGCCCGATTTGAAGCTGAAGGGCTTTTCGGAAGCGATCACGGCCTATCGATTGCGGGTGCGTAGCGAGGCAAGCGAAGCGCTTGCCCTACAGCCTATTGAATCGGGCGTCTAGACCTTCCGCAGTTTCGAGATCCGGCCGGTGTCGACCCACTCGGCGACAAAGATATTGCCGTCCTTGTCGAAGCACGCGTCGTGAGGATGCACAAATTTGCCGGAGACCCAACCGGTCGGGTTCTTGCGCATCGCCATCTTGTCCTTCAGCACCGACTCGCGCCAGGCGGGATCTTCTCCGAGGTGGATCATCTTGTTTTCCTTGTCGAGCAGGGTGATGCGGGCACTGAGATCGGGAACGAGAAGAAGGTCGCCCAGCCGATCGACGTTCGCGGGCAGGATAAAATCCTTCATCGTCTGGCGGTGTTTTCCCTCCAGGTCAAACCACTGCAGCCGTGCATTGGCACGGTCAGCCACGACGATGAGGGGATCATCCGCTTTTCGATCATCGATCCAGAGTCCGTGAGGCAGGTTGAACTGCCCGTCCTCCTTGCCTGTCGAACCGATCATTTTCTGCCACTCACCGGCGGCATTGTAGTGATGAACGGTGTGGGCACCGTATCCGTCGGCGAGGAAAAATCCCCCGTCGGGCAGGAAGGCGAAATTCGTCGGCATGAAGCGGTCACGGCCCCAGACCTTTTCGGGTTTGGTCGCCTCTCCCTCGGCGTAGATCCCCGACTCCATCGGAGCGAACTTTTCCCAGACTTTTTCGCCGTCGAGGGTCAGTTTGGCGAACTTCTTGAGGTGCTGGTAGCCCGTCACATAGAGGAACTCCCCCTCCGTCTCCTGACGAACCTCGAGCCCGTGACCTCCGCCCTGGAACTCTTTGCCAAAGGCTTTGATAAAGGCACCCTTTTCATCAAAAACAAAAATCGAGGGATGATCGGTCTGGTCGGCCCGGCCTTCGTGAATCACATAGAGCCGGTTCTGGCTGTCGACTGCGACGTTGTGGGTCGTTTGCCAGGTATACTGGCCGGGGAGGACGGCCCAATCGTGGATCACCTCATACTTATATTCCCCCTCTCCGATCACCACTCCGTTTCCGGTCGCGGCGGCGGCTTTTCGGGTGGTGAGAAGATTGAGTCCACCAAGCGAGACGGCGGAGGTGGTGACAAAACGACGGCGTGACCAAAGCGGACGGGGGGAATTCATAGACCGCCAAACTACAAAAAAAGAAGGTCCCGTGTAAAGGGCGTCATGCCGCCCCTCACCGGAACCTTTCCTTTCACGGAGACGGAGATCCGCCTCCAGTAATCTGCCTGCAGGTCACGCACCCTTCATCAGAGAGCCGAGGGCAAGAACGGCCCAGGCCGCGAATGCCAGCCAGAAGGAATAGCCGGCGACGGCGGGCAATACCGCAAAGCTGCCGAGGAGGGCAAGAATCGCAAGAATCAGGGCGATGATGAAAAACAATTGAGTGGGAGCTGATAACTTCAGTTTCATAATGGATAGGTAGGGTTGGTTTGAACCGACCCCGTCAGAATGGCGGTTTCCGCGAATCGCGACAAGGATAATTCCGGCAGGCTTCGAGATACCGATCCTGCCGTCCAGGTCGTGATCAGAGCCGCTCTCGTATCGACCCGATTACCCGGGCGACGACTTCGTCCACCCCGAGATCCGAGGAATCGATCACGAGGGCGTCTTCGGCGATGACGAGCGGTGAGGCCTTCCGGCTCGAGTCGATCTTGTCCCGCTCGGCGATCGCATCATCAATCCCCTCGGCCCGGCGGCGTGCTTCACGCACTTCGGGCGAGGCATCGATGTAGAATTTGAAGGGCGTTTCAGGGAAAACGACCGATCCGATATCCCGTCCCTCCATCACCACGCTGGTGCGGGAGGCGTAGAGCCGCTGCTCCCCGACAAGACGCTCCCTGACTTCCGGGATGGAGGCAATCATCGAAACCTGGCCATTCACTTGCGTCGACGCCATCTCTTTCCGGGTCATCCGGGTGCCCCCCACGGTAATTGTTCCCACCCCGTCTTCCTCGCCGCAGAGAAACTCCGTCCGGCCCAGGAGTTCAATCACGGAGACCGTGTCAGAGGGCTCGATGTCATTCTGCAGCACCCACCAGGTGAAGGCCCGGTACATTCCCCCCGAATTCACAAAAACGCATCCCAGTTCCGCGGCGACACGCTTTGCCACCGTGCTCTTGCCGGACGCGGCCGGTCCGTCGATCGCGACAATGATGGGGTGCTCAACGCTCATGCGGCGTATCGTGAACCGCACATTGCGGACTGGCAAAGGATTTTACCCGGGCATTCTCTCTAAAAACCACTTGCTCGCCCGCTGGTCGCTCTCTATCGATGAACGAAACCTTATGATCCTTTCCGATTCAGAAATTCTTGCCGCGATGGAACGGGGCGAGATCATCATTGAGCCCTACGACCGGGAGTGCCTCGGGACGAACAGCTACGACGTGCATCTCAGCAAACACCTCGCCACCTACAAGAATCGCGTCCTCGACTCCCGCAAACACAACGAAATCGAGCATTTTGAGATTCCGGCCGAGGGTTACGTGCTCGAGCCCCAGATCAATTACCTTGGCTCCACCATCGAATACACCGAAAGCCACGCCGCCGTCCCCTTTCTCGAAGGGAAATCCAGCGTCGGCCGCCTCGGCATGGACATCCACGCGACTGCCGGAAAAGGAGACGTCGGCTTCTGTAACTACTGGACCCTTGAGATCTCGGTCAAACAGCCCGTCCGCGTCTACGAAGGCATGCCGGTGGGACAGCTCATCTATTTCCTCGTTCGGGGAGAGATCCTGACCCCATACAATTCCAAAGGCTCCGCCAAATACAATGATCGCACCCCGCTTCCGGTGGAGTCGATGATGTGGCGGAACAAGTTCTAACGAACTGCGTGCTTCGTTCCGGTATTTACACGGAAGCGGAGATTCGATAATTTCGCGGGATGAGCGAATCATCTGCCGTGCCTTTGTCTGATTTCAAGCCCCGAAACGGTGCCATCATCGCGACCGGAATTCTCTTCGGATTGTTCGGGTTAATGTTGTGTGGTTTCGGAGTTCTCTCGACCCTGCAGTATTTCCTGATGGATAAACTGGCCGGGATGGATCCGAAGGCCCAGGCGGAAATGGAGTCGATGCAGGGACTGATGGGTGTCTCCTTTCTCGTCAATCTCGTGATCTACGGAGGATCGGGCATCCTCATGATCGTCGTCGCCTTCGGTTGTTTCCTCTTCAAACGCTGGGCACGGCCCTTTGTTCTGACGATCGCCTGGGGCTGGCTCTATATGGGGGTGGTGATGGTGATCTCCATCATCATGATGATGGGACCCATGAAAGAGTTCATGGCCAAAACGATGAGTGCCGAACTCGCCGCTACTTCCTCTGCCGGAGCCCCCACCGAGGCCTCCATGGGAGGTTTCTTCACCATTTTCATGGTGATCTACCTTATCTTCCTGCTTGTTTTTGCCGTTCTCGTTCCCGGCCTGCTGCTCTGGCTCAACTGGGGACAGGACGCCCGTCGTACCCTTGAGATGCGTGACCCGCATCCGCGCTGGACGGATCGGCAGGCAACTCCCGTGATTGGAATGACGATCGCCTCCATCAGTGTTGCCATCATTTCCCTGCCCAGCCTTATCATGATCAACCAGCCCTGGATGAGTCAGATCTACCCGGGCGGAATGCTCCGTAACCTCTTTTTCCTGCTTCCTCTGGCCTGGGGCTATGTCGCCTGGGGGAGTTACCGAGGTCAGTTTGCCGCCTGGGTCGTTGCCCTGCTAATGCTCATTGGTGGAATGGCCATGGGCATCTTCGGCATGCAGAACATCAACTGGACCCTGATGTATCAACAAATGGGCATGCCGGAAGAGCAAATTTCCCTGATGGCGCCGCTCATCGAACAAATGCTCTCGCCCAATAAAATCGCCATCCTCATGGGGGTGTCCATGCTGCCGATGCTGGGATATCTGATCTGGGTGCTTCGTTATTTCCGGAAACGAACTGTGTGACCGGCCGGCCCTACCCTGTCACCTCACCGACCGAACCCTATTCCACCTTCACCCGCTGCCCGGTCTCCATGGACCTGGCGGCGGCTTCGAGGACACGGATGCTTTTCACTCCGTCCCGGAAATTCGGCTCGACCTGAGTTCCTGAACCCGCGGCATTCAGGAAATCGATCGCGGCATGCACAAAGGCGTGCTCGTAACCGATGATGTGCCCGGGAGGCCACCATGCACCGACATACTCGTGGCTTCGCTCTGTCACGAGGATGTCGCGGAAACCCTGTCTGTCTTCGGGGTCATTCCCGGAATAAAACTGGAGCCGGTTCATGTCCTCCATGTCCCAGGTGATCGCCCCCTTGCTGCCATAGATTTCGAAGGTGTGACGGTTGCGTCGCCCGGTCGCGTAACGGGTCGTTTCGATGGTGGCGAGCGCTCCGTTCTTGAACTCTCCCGTCATCAGCGCGGCACACTCGACCTCGACCTCGCCGGTTTTTGAAGGATCGGACGCAAGCGGTCGATTGGCGATAAACTGCTTCCCCCGGCAATCGATTTCGGCGAAATCTCCGACGAGAAAATGAGCGAGATCAACCGCATGCGAGCCGAGATCCCAGAGCGGTCCGGCGGCGGCGGTGCGCTTTTGCAATTTCCAGTCGAGGGGATGCTGCGGATTGACGAGCCAGCTCTGCTGATAGGCTCCGCGCCAGTGATAGACTTCGCCAATCTCCCCTTCCGCGATCAGCTTTTTCGCAAGCAACACGGCAGGACAACGGCGGTAATTGTGGTTCAGATAGTGCACCACTCCGGCCTTCTCGACGGCGGCGAGCATGGCCTCCGCCTCGGCGAGGGTGTTGCAGAAAGGTTTTTCGCAGAAGATGTGTTTTCCCGCTTCGGCGGCGGCAATGGCCATCTCGGCATGAAGAAACGTCGGGGTGGCAATGTCGATCGCGTCAATGTCGTCGCGCTCCAGCACCTTGCGCCAGTCGGTCTCGATCTCCTCCCAACCCCAGCGGTCGGCAAAGGCCTGAAGATCGTTCCTTTCCCGACCGCAGGCGACCCTGAGAACGGGTTTCAAGGCGGGGTCAAAAAAGCGGCTCACCTGGTTCCACGCATTCGAATGGGCCCGACCCATAAAGCGATGACCGACGATGGCGATTCGTAACTCTTTCATGGATCACGGGATAGCCTCGGGAGTGGAGGGGCGAAAGTCATTTTCTTGGTGAAATTGGGATGCAAAGACGGGGAAAATGTTCATAATAACAGCATTCATGCTCGATCTCGACGCCGACAAGAACCTGATCCGCGATCCTCTCGCCGCCCTCGAACATCATTTCGGGTTCCGCGAGTTTCTTGCCGGGCAGGAACCGGTCGTTTCATCTCTCCTCGCGGGGCGCGACACCCTCGCGGTGATGCCGACGGGCGGGGGCAAGTCGCTCTGCTACCAGCTCCCCGCCATGGTGATGGAGGGCGTTACCCTCGTCATCAGCCCGCTCATCGCGCTGATGAAGGATCAGGTCGACGGACTCGTCCGCAAGGGAGTGCCCGCGACGATGATCAACAGCACCCTCTCGCCCGCCGAGCAGTCGGACCGGCTCCGCGATCTTGAGGCGGGCAAATTCAAGCTGGTCTATATCGCGCCGGAACGCTTTCGCAGCAGCCAGTTCATCCGTGCGCTGAAACAGGTCCCCATCGCTTTTGTGGCCGTCGACGAGGCGCACTGTCTGAGTCAGTGGGGCCACGATTTCCGCCCCGATTACCTGCGTCTCTCCGAAGCACTTGAATTGCTCGATCATCCCCAGACCGCCGCCTTCACTGCGACGGCGACGCCGGAAGTGCAGGCGGATATCCTGAAGGTGCTTAAACTGCGGGACCCGTATGTTTCCATCAGCGGATTTGAGCGGCCCAATCTCAGCCTCCGCGTGAGCCACTGCGAAACCAGCCGGGAAAAATATGAGCGCCTCCACGAACTGATCGAGGCACAACGGACCGGGATCATCTACTGCTCCACCCGCAAGCGGGTCGAGGAGGTCAGCGCCTCGCTCGCCGGCATGGGCGTGAAGCTGGTCGCCTATCATGGTGGCATGGAGGACAAGGACCGCGAATGGGCGCAGAATGTCTTCCTTGATCGCACTTACGATGTTGTTGTCGCGACCAACGCCTTCGGCATGGGGATCGACCGCTCCGACGTGCGTTTTGTCGCCCACTTCGATGTGCCCGGCAGCATCGAGGCTTACTATCAGGAGGCGGGACGTGCCGGACGGGACGGTGAACCGGCCGAGTGTGATCTGCTTTTCAACTACGCCGATACCCGCACGCAGGAGTTCTTCATCGACGGAAACAATCCCGGGGCGGGCATCATCCTCGATCTCTATAACGTGCTGCGCCGACTCTGCGGTCCTTCCAACGAGGGAGTCACGATCACGATCAAGGACCTGACCGACATGCTGAACCTGAAAAACAGCATGCAGGTGAGCAGCGCCCTTTCCCATCTTGTAAGGACGGGCTACATCGAACGCTTCGACGTCCCCGGCGAGCGGGCCCGGGGCACGAGGCTCTGCGATCCGGCGCTCAAGGACAGTGACCTCGTCATCAATCAGGAGGCGCTCAACGAAAAGGAGCGCCGCGACCGCGCCAAGCTCGATGCGATGATCAAGTTCTGCTACGATGGCACCACCTGCCGACAGCAGTGGATCCTCGAATATTTCGGAGAGAGCGACTCCACTCCCTGCGGCACCTGTGATACATGCGCCGGGGATCGCTATACCGAGAACCGCCTCGCCACTGCCGAGGAGTATCTCATCGTGCAAAAGGCCCTCAGCGGCATTGCCAGGACCTGCGCGCGCACGCCGGTCGGCGAGTGGGAGGGCCGTTTTGGAAAAGGAAAAATCGTCCAGATGCTGACCGGCGCCAAATCACCGGAGCTTGCCGGCTCACGCCTCGAAGAATTGAGCACCTTTGGGATTCTCAAGGACGAGGGTTCCGCCTATGTCTTTGCCCTGATCTCCGAATTGGAAAAGGCCGGGCTGGTCGCGATCCGCAAGACCCCCTACCCGCTCATGGGACTCACTCGTCGCGGGTCCGCGGTGATGAAGGGCGACAACACCTTTCGTATGGCCTGGCCCGACCGCAGCCGCATGGTCAAACCCGGAAAAGCGGCGAAGGACAATCACGGGTTGGAGGAACTCGCCTTTGACGAGGATCTTTTTGATCAACTGAAAATCGTGCGCAAAAAGCTCGCCGAGGAAGCCGGCGGGGTTCCTCCCTACGTCATCTTCGGGAATCAGGTGCTTGAATTTTTCACCCGGCTCCGTCCCGTTTCGGAAGGCCAGGCAATGAAGATACACGGCGTCGGCAAGGTGAAGGCGGAGCGATATCTTGAACCCTTCCTGAAAGCGATACGGGACTTCGGAAAGTGAGGCCCCTGGTGGATTCACCTCAATGGTGCGCCGGGCTCGATCGACCGGGTGAACATCACCCGCGCCGCGATAATCCCGGCGCCGAAGCCGAATAGGTGGCCCTGCCAGGAGACATCCTCCCGACCGGGGAGCACTCCGGCGATCATGCCCCCGTAGAGCACCAGCACCAGAATGGAGACGGCGATCCAAAGTCCTGACTTTTCAACAAAGCCGCGGGCAATGAGGAAACCGAGATATCCGAAGATAAGGAGGCTGGCGCCGATGTGATTGGTCTGTCCCGGCCCCAGGGTCCAGAGAGCTCCTCCCCCGATGGTGATGATCATTAGGGTGGCGGTGAAGAACACCTTTCTCCCTCCCATCAACACGATCCCCCCGAGCATCAAAAAGGGAAGGGTGTTGGAGAGGAGGTGGCCGAAGCCTCCGTGGAGAAACGACATCGTGCCGATTCCAGGAAGGCCCGAGAGGGTTCTCGGTTTGATCCCGAAAGGATCGAGCGAGCCGAGGAGAAAGAAATCGAGTATCTCAAGTGCCCACGCGATGCCCACCGCGCCGAAGAGCAGCATCACATTGTCACGAAAAGCACCCACAAAATGCTCACGGCGATGATCGGAGGGAAGCAGCGTAGAGGGAGAATTCAATGAAGGAGGCGTTGCCATTGCGAACCAGTTTACATCGACTGCGGGTGGAATCGCCTACAAATCGAATGTCTGTTTATAGGCGGCCGATGCCACGCTCTCTCCCCGGATTCGGGGTCAGACAAGAGGGGGCAAACGCTGAACGGGGACATCGGTATACGGTCGGAGTCACCACGCCCATTCAGGATGGACTTACCCCTGAGGGGGGGCTATACGGACAGATTGACCGTCCAGCCACCAGCGCCCGAGACTGGTTCTAAGCTTTTGCAGCGGACGAATCAGCTTCCAGCGAAGCCAGAACAAGGCATACCAGACTCCACCCAGTTCCTGCCGCAGATCCTGCGACAGACTGACGGCTGCCGGAGTGCGGTTTCGGCGGAGGTTACGGATTTGCTTGAATCGCGACTGGCGCGTCAGCCCGCTTTGGACCCAGGGCTTTGCCAACCACTTTCGGATCAGGAGTAACTCATCATTGACGCCACTGTCCCGATTCACCCGCGTCTGCTGAGCGGGGTGCTGGCGAAAAGCGCAAAGTGGTTCCGCGAGGTAGCCGAAATCGCCCTGCTCCAATAACTGAAACCACAGATCAAGATCCAGAAGCTGCGGCAGGGTCTCGTCAAAACCCGCCGGCACTGCCCCCTTCCGGAACAACACCACCGAGGGCTCGCCGATCAGGTTTGCATCTGCCAGGCATTGCAGGACTAGCTGTCGACCATTCTGGATGCCAGCCCGGAAAGGGCGTCGCCGCTCGATCACCTTGTCCTTCGGATCGATAATGTCCGAGGCGCAGCCGGCCAGCGTCACTTCCGGATATGCGTCCATCAGCTCGACAAGGTGACGAAGTGCGGCCGGGCCCAGCAGCAGGTCGTCCTGCAACACGAACTTGATATATTCGCCCTGCGCCTCACGGAGGCAGTGGTTGAAGTTTCCTGCCAGGCCAAGGTTGCGCTCGTTTTTCCACCAGCGGATGCGCGGATCACGTGCCGCATAACGCTCAATAATGGTGTTTGAGTCATCCGTCGACCCGTCGTCGCTGATGAGGATTTCGCAGTTGGTAAAATCCTGGGCGAGCACCGAATCAAGGCACGCGGGCAGGAAGGCCTCACCGTTAAAAACCGGGATGAGGACGCTGACTCTGGGAGAAGGCATTATCTTATCGATAGGATATTTTCCCGCCCTCCCGCCACTCGCAGATGGTATGCCCGTAAAGACTGAGTTCGCGATTGCGTTGCCGCGCCTCGGTGAATTTGCGCTGCCAGCGTGACCGGAGGCGTTGCCACCGGCTGATCTTCCATTTCTGCCGGAAGTAGGCGACTGTTGCAGCGCGGGTCGAGCCGCGCTTTTGCTTTATTGCTTTCTGCGTAACGCTGACGAAATGATGGATGTAACTGCTTCCGGTCGTCGCCAGAAGGAACCCCTTGTCGCGGGCGCGCCAGAAGAAGTCCGTGTCTTCGTAGCCACCCCATCGGAAATTCTCATCGAACCCGCCGATGGCCGAGAACACGCGTCGGTGAACGAGGAAGGCCACACCGCTGTCAATGCCAGGGCGGACGACGGCCTGCATCTGTTCCGTAAAATCAGCGGCGTAGGCGGCCAGGTCATAATCGAGTTCGCCTTCACCCAGCGCGGGGCTGGCGATATCCACGGGGGATTTCTCGGCGAAGGAGAGCAGGTTCTCGAGCCATCCGTGCGACACGACAACGTCATTATTCAGGAACAAAACCCAGTCCGTCGTGCTGATGGCAAAACCCTGATTCCATGCCGCCGCACAGGCACGGTTCTCACTATTGGAGATAACCCGCAGCATCGGGCGCGTCGCCAGAAACTCCACCGTGCCGTCGGTCGAGGCGTTGTTGACCACAACAATCATCGAGTCCGGGTAGCCTGACTTATTAAGGCTCTCAAGGCATTGCCGGGTGTAATGCAACTGGTTGAAAACGGGGATGACTATGGTCACGTTCATTGGTGGACGTCTTGCGCTGAAAAAGTCAAAGGGGACCACGGACGCAAGCACAGGAAAAGCAACTTCCGAGGCTGACCGTACCAAACCTGAGATCAACATCAAGCTCGGATTCGACACCAAGGCTCCTGGCGCCTGATAGGATCCTGTTGCCACTGAGCCCCCGAACCCTATTCCGACGCTTCATGGGCACACCCGGAGAGGCGGGCAATCGTCATACTTCGCGAAACCGCTCGCGTTTTAAGGAACCCGGATCCCGTCCCAAAAAAGGGATAATGCATCAGGCCCCAGGCGGGGCCACCTAGGCGAAAACTTCCCGCCCCGTCATTTCGCAGGCTTCCGCGAAGGTTTCGGTGAAGAGCTTGCGATCTGAATCATTAAAGACGATGGCCTCGAGGCGGTTGCCTCGAGCCATTACAAGATACAAGGCATCGTCGAATTCATTTATTGCCGCGTGCGGCATAGCCGAATTTTATGCGCATGGGGAACAGTCAATCGGGATTTTTGCCCCCATCTCACTTACCCCCGGTCACTTCCCGGCGGAGTGGGCGAATAAGAGCACTAGTCGCGGAGGGGGTTCTCGATGTTCCCGTTGTTCCCGTTGTTCCCGTTAGTGTTGCCGCCGCCGCCCGCGTTATTGGAACCACCGATGAATCCGGTATTGATAAAGTCAGTCAGAATGTTGCTTGGGTCATCCTTACGATGTTTATCCTTGAGTGACTTGTCGCCACCAAAATAGATACGGACGCCGCCGAGCAAGTGGGAATAGCCGTTTTCACCAAGTCCCCCGTCGGCAAACAACGAGAGCCCACGGATCGGAGTCTGGTATTCGACGTTAGCGATGAAAAAATTCAGATCAAAGCGATTCTGATACTCCAGCCTGATCATCAGATCGTCAGTCGGGTAGATCGCGGCATAGAGGCGCGCTGCCAAGTAGTCGTTTTCATTGGCGACCCCGGGGTTGAAGACAGGAATGATGTGCGTGTCGAAGTTATTGTAACCGACAAAACCGCCCAGGGTCACTTTATCGAAATAGCGCTCCCCTTCCACGCCGATTAGGCCGTCGCTGTAGTCGTTGCTCTCGGACATGGAGAAGGCCAGCCCCAAAAGACCCGCATCGGGGCGACGGGTAAAGAAATGCCCACCGAGACCGTAGACGTCATTGTCATAGGCGTTTGCGTAGAGGGAATCGAACTGGAAGCCATACCGTTCACCCATCGGCAGCGAGATAATGGCCCCCAAACCATAGGTATCCTCCCCGTTCACGTCGCCATAGAAGGCATCGACCTTACCGTTGACGGAGGAAACCGCCGGCTCAATGAAAGATTGGACGTCTTTGCCGTCCAGAACCCCTTTGGAGTCCCCACCCACGCCTACCCCGGCCCAGGTCAACAGCGCTATAAGTCCACAGACAGAGATGATGGGAGTGATTGAATTTTTCATCGTGGATCGCATTTTTTAGGTTAGTTCCCTCAATTTGCGATCAGCTCAAAGACATTAGCTGTCAATGAAAAATCCCACTCCGGATCGTCGAACCCTTAAACATGGGAGGCAATCCAGCAAAAGCGTGAGCCAGTGCCGTCGGAACCCGATTTTTTGCCTCCTTCGAGTATAGTTCGCGGCATTTAACCATAAAATCGTTGACTCCCCGAGTTTACTCAGGCCTTCCTTCTCTGCGGAGCCCCTTTGCCCCCGGCCCTCCGGCGGGAGGGACGCGGAAGAATATAAAAAGGACATTCCCCGAAACGAAACGATGCGCCCCTTCATTCTACTGTTGCTTTTGGTCGTCCCGCCTGCCAAGGCTCAATCACCGCGAGAACTCCTATATGGGGCGCAAGACGACTGGGCCAGTGTGCAGGGCGATAACAACCTGTCGAGTTTTGTGTTTCGCGACCGCAACCGCAACGGTGTTTACGATATGGGGGATGACCCGCTTTCGGGCATCCACACTGGCCTCATCCGCGATGGCGTGGCGCAGACCATTGCTTTGTCGAACTCCAACGGCTACGCCAACTTCAAGACCCGAATCGACCTGGACGAGGCCGCGATTCGCCTCCCGGGGACCTATGTCTTCGAGGTGGTGGTGCCGCCTGACTGGGAGTGTCTAAGCGACAACAAGTCCCAGACCATTGAGATCGTCGCGGAACCCGAAGGCTCAACCGGACTGCGCATGACGACATCGCTGCGGCCGATCGGGCTGGCCCCGGTTCTGAGTGTGACTGGCATCTGGGGCGGCGACGCCCCGGCCCGGCTGGTGATCATCCAGCGTGAAGTCGAGACCGACGCGGTGTCGGTTCAGCCCGGTCAGCCTTTTCGCCTGCAGTGCGGGGAGGGCCCGGCGGTTTTGACAGCCGGAGAGATTCGAGTGAATCTCACGGTGGGACCCAACCCGGTCCACCTTGGCAAGCTGGATGACCGGCACCGGATCAGCCCGACCGATGGCTTGGCCAGTTTCGAGGAATTCGCCGGCTATGTCCTGATGAAACTGCCCTCGGGATATAAGGGCCTGAACTGGAAAGACCTGAATGCAATCTTGCGCAACTTCACGTCGGGCAGCCAGGGCTATGTGAACGGAATCACCTCGGGCCATTTTACCGCCTACACCACCAACTTGATGCCCGGCGAGATCAGCCGGGAGGAAGGTTTCGACCTTTACAGCATGGAACTCAGCCTGGCCTGGAGCAAAGCCGAGGGCCAGATTGCCATCATCGAGGCCTGGCAGGGCGACGATTTGCTGATGACGGACCGAATTGCCCTGTCCGCATTGGGCCCGGTGACCTATGCGCCGATGATTGAAGGCGTCACCCGACTGCGCATCACACCTGAACATGGCTGGCAGATCGTGCTGGACGACCTGCGCTTCGGACTGGATAAGGGTTAGGTCAGGATTTGAACTTGGAGCAAGAGTCAAGCAATCCCGATTCCTCCCTATATGCGGGTATAACGCCAGCGCATTGGCGCGCCCCTCGGGTATGAACCAGCGACACAGGTAACACCGTGACCGGGGACATGGGTGACACTTTCGGGGCGAATGCCCTGGAAAACACCCGCCCCAATGGAACGACGTCTCCAATTTGTCCTTCTCGCCCAGGGGCGGCGAGTTCACCGTCAAGGAACTGGGCGAGCGCTTCGGTATTACCAGAAAGACCGCCAACAAATGGATCGGTCGCTACGAGCAATCTGGCCCCGAGGGGCTGACGGATCGCAGTCGCGCCCCGAAACAGAAAGGCTGCCCTGCAGCACCCGCCACAGGACAGCCATCCACTTCTTGTTTTCCCCGAAAGATTCGGAAATTTATTGGGCCGTTGCCTTTTCAGCTCCGACGTTCAGGCTTGCAGGTGAGCGTCGGCTCATCTTCACCGCCTGAGTTTTCAGATTGATGAGTTCCCACCAGGCGTCTCCCAGTTCGCCCTGAAGGGGGCGGGTCTTGTCTCCCCGGACGGAATCAACTTGATTCAAAAGATCCTGTGAACCCTCATAGACATTGACCACCAACTGACCGTCGTCGGGAGACAGCTTGCCTTCACCTGCGGGCACTCCGGCCAGTTCCTTCTTCAGTTTTTCAATTCCCGACTTGATCGAGGCAAGCTTGGTCTCATCGACCGGAGTGGGTGTCGGGGCTTCGTCCTTTCCTTTTTCGGACGCTCCGGCCTTTTCATCCTTAGAAGGGACGGTGGCTGCAGCAACCGGTGCAGGGGCAGCTTCTGGAGCTGTTTCCGCCTCCACCGAAGCAGCAGGCGGAGCCTCGGATACCGTCACTGGAGTGTTCAGTGCGGAGGGCACCGGAGCGAGATCGAGAATGGGATCCACTTCGGGGATCGAAGGGGCATCCATTCGCTCGGCTGACGCCGTCGCCTTGGAACCGATCACCAACTCGGTAACACCCGCCTCAAGCGGAGCCGGGGCCTCAGCTCCGGGTTTACCAAAGGTATGATTCGACTTCCGCTCAGTGATGGGATCATTGAACTCCGGAACGTCACCGATCGGCATCGCCTGAAGCCTCTCCTGGGAAGTAAGCGTTTCGTAGACCGGCGACTTGGAGTAGTCGGCCTCCACCGCTGCCGCTTTCCAGGGTTCGCGGGTGATCGGCTTCTTCGTGAGCCCCTCGGTTCCGCTGTCGAGCGCGACCGGAGTGATCAGCATCATGAGATGCTGCCGCGAGCGGTCCTGCTTCCGGTTCTTGAATGCGTATCCGATCACGGGCAGCCTGCCGAGAATGGGCAAGCCGGTCTGGGTGTCATCCATCCTCGCTGCATCGAGCCCGCTGATGGCAACGGTGTATCCGCTCTGCACGGTGAGAGGGGCGGTGTAGACCCGTGAGGTCGCGATCGGGAAAGGGTTCCCGTTGATGATCTCCGTGCCGATGATGTCCGAAACGGTCACCGAGACATTCAGAAGGATTTTGTTCCCCGCCATGCGTTTCGGCAGGATGTTGATGACCGTTCCGATGGGCAGATATTCGACGGATGATGTCTCCGTGGCTCCGGCCCCGAGGCTGGCGCTTGCACTCGATCCGAGCACAGGCTGGTTCACCACGCTGCGGAAGGACACCTCCCGGTTGTCGAGAGTCACCATGCGGGGATAGGAAACCGTCCTCGTTTTGCGGTCTTCGAAGATGGACCGAAGTTTCAAGGTCAGATCACTGTAGCTCAGCACTGCCGTCGGCAGGGAATAGCCCGAGATTTGATTGAGGTTGATCGGGCCGGCATTGTCGGAAAGGGTGATATCAAGGCCGTTTTCTCCGAGGGCGCCATTCCAGTCGATTCCAAGGTCACTGCTCGGGTCACGACTCGTTTCAAGGAACTTCACCTCCACCGAGATCATCGGCTGGGGGCGGTCCGCAGAGGCGAGGTAGGCCTCGATCCACTGATGCTGCTGACGGGAGGCGACCACATAGAGGGTATTGGAGTCGCTGTTCCAGATGACTTTCGACTGGACGCTGTTGGAGCCTTCAGCGCTGTCCCCGTTGCTGCGGTTTGTCGGGCGAACGACGAGATCCGGCTGGCCCTGGAAACCTCCCAGAGAGAGCTGGGAAACGCTGTCCACCGAGGCGGTCGGAGCGAACGAGGCATTGCCCCCGGTGGTCGGGATATCGAGGATGTTCTGGATGTCCTCGAGAATGCGCGACGGTTCAGTGACAAAGAAGTCCGGCGACCCCTGAAGATTGAGACCCGAACCGGACGTTCCCCCTCCGGAGGAACCCGAACTCGAACCCGACGAAGACGCGGCCGACTGGGTGTTCTTGGTCACCAGCTCCTGGGCATTATAATTGATTTCATAAATGCGCCCGATCAGCTCCTGGTCGTCAGCGGGACGGAGATACCAGATCCCGTTGTCATGGATCAGGGCAACTCCATTCGCTTTTGCAAGCGTCTCAAGCGCCATGAAGGGGCTGGCATTGAGGGTGAAGGTGACGAGGTTTTCGCCACTGTTGACGCCTTCAGGCAATCCGAAGAAGCCGATTCCGGCATCCTCGGCCATCAAGCGCATGACATCACTCAGCACCGCTTTGGAAAAGTTGTACTGGCGAGGAGGAGCGTTACGGAGTGGGTCCGCAGCCGCTTCATAGGCAGGCGAATTCAGAAGCGCCATCTGCTGCCCGATCTGGGCATGAGCGGAAGGCGCACCGAAAAGCGCTGCAAGGGTTAGAACAAGAAGTGTGTTTTTCATGACGGTAATATTGTAATTACGATACCCATTATAATTAAGAAAAATTTATGTTCAACAATAAATTTCATAATTATTAGATATTTCGAGATTGATCTTTTTAATATTTTCAGTAATTTATAAAATTACCAGAATAGATTCCCCCTTTAATGTGCTCTCCTCTCTCAGCCTCTCATCGGTGCCGGACCTCCGGGATCAGTATCATCGAGATGACTCTGACCATCGCGGCTATCGGCATTCTTGCGACGGTCAGCAGCATTGCGGTCAACGGAGTTTATCGGAACACCCAGCACCGCAAGGTCGAGACAGACGTTCAGACATTAAACTCCGCCATTCGGGTCTACCTCTCCAACGGAGGATCGCTTGATACCCTCTCCGATCCGAATGACGTGCTCTCCAAGCTTAAGACGACCCGCAGTAAGAGCGACAAAACCCTGCACGTCGGCGCTCCTTCAGGTCGTCTCATCGATCCCCGCATCACCGCCACACCGGTTACCGGGGACAGTTGGAAGTTGCGCGCGGTCTATCAGGCGAACGAAAATCATTTCGAAACCGTCTCAACCGGTGACGGAGTCGAATTTGTTCTCGATGAAAACCTGGCAGAAAGTGCCGCCGTCATCGAGACCCGCTCCCACGGAGCGGTGAACTATGCCAAAAACTCCGGATGGGTCTGGGACCATGGGGCCACCGTAAATCCGAACGCCCCGAAAGGCCCCAACACCTTTGCCACAAATCCCGGAATCCAGGACTCCACCCCGGGAACTCCTGTCACTCCCCCGACGCCGCCCCCGACAGATCCGGGGACCGGCCCCACCCCTCCCGCTCCGCCTCAGATTCCACAACTGCCGACCCCGCAGTTTGACAAGGTGGCCGGCGCCCACCCCGAGAAAGACTTTCCTCTCATGGTGGGGATCACCAACACCCCCTCCTCTGACATTGCGAAAATCATCTATCAACTTGGAACCGGAAACTGGACCTCCTACACCGGGCCCGTGTCCGTCCCCATGAACACCCAGTTGAAGGCGCAGTTCCTGACGAAGGACACCGCCAACTACCGGGATAGTTCTGAGAAATCGAGCTACTACTACCCGGTTCCGGAAAGCCTTAGCGGCGATGTCGATGGAAATTTTCACTCTCCGGTTGGGGGTCCCACTCTCTCCTACGAAATCACCAACTCAGACGACCGCTTTGCTCATGGAAATCCGGTCTACGTCCTTGATGGCGAACCCATCAACTCGGGTGAACCCAATGTGCTCACTTTCAACGGGAAGGGCTTCTCCAACATCCCCCCTGGCCAGAAATTCAGTCTCGGCGAGTTCTTTTATCACAACGGATCAAGTTTCTATGACTCCCACGCCACCGGAGTCGCTCTTCGGATTCAACTGAATCTCCCTGACCGGGGAGCCGTCATCAGTTTCAATCTCAACCTCGATCTTATTAACACCGAAAACGATCCTGATGACGCCCAGGCAAGTGCGGACTATGTCAAAATCACAAACCTGACTCAGAACATCCCGCTTCAGATCAACGGGGTGAACTACCGCATTCAACTTGAGTTCGGATCGACGGACTCATTCGGCTTTTCGAGCAAAAGTCAGTTCCACGTCTACGAGGGGGCTACGGGCCGGGGCGAACTACTTGGCACCTTCCTTCCCCGCTGAAACCATTTCACCCTCCCCTTCCACCGAAACTCTCAGTCATCAGGAAACATGCAAGGCATCGACGAAAGAAGTCCTCTGGGTAACCGGATCCTGCACCTCGCGCAGAAGTACAACATCAGTGACTTCTACATCACTCCGTGGGAGCAGCTCTCCTACAAGATGAATGGCGAACTCGTCGTCGACTCCTTCATCTACCAGCCTGAGCAGGCACAGGAAGTCAGGCCGGGAACGCTCGACTATGCGATGCAAATCGGACAGCTTCGTTTCCGGGTCAATCAACTCGTGACCCGTGGACGGCTTCGCTGGGTCATGCGTCTCCTCCCCAATCACATCCCGACGCCGCAGCAAATTTCCCTGCCCCCCCAGGCTCTCAAAGCCTATCTCGAAGCGGAGAACGGACTCTTCCTCATCTGCGGCGCCACCGGTTCAGGCAAATCGACCACGATCGCCTCCATGATCAAAGCACGGGCGGAGCGCAAGCGTGAACACATCATCACCTTTGAGGACCCCATCGAATATATCCTCCCCACCAACCTGCCCTCGCTCATCACCCAGCGGGAGATGGGATCCGACGAACTCGACTTCGGACAGTCGCTCCGCGCTTCTCTGCGCCAGGCACCCGATGTGATCATGATCGGGGAAATTCGCGACGCGACCACGGCCGAGATTGCGATGCAGGCGGCCGAGACCGGACACGTCGTCATCGCCACGATGCACACCTCCTCTGCGGCCCAGACCGTTCAGCGCTTCCTCAAACTCATCCCGAGTGAACGGATGGAAAACGCCATGCTCTCCTTCGCTGACTCGATGCGCATGATCCTGTGCCAGCAACTGCTCTTCGATGCAAAACAGGAGCGCCGCTTCCCCATCCACGAGGTTCTTTTTCCCTACGATTCCGTTGCCGGCATGATTCGGCGGGGAGACTTCAAACGTCTCGACCACGAACTCGAGACAGGCGTCACCAAGGGAATGATGAACTTCGAACACTGCCTCAAGATCCGCGAGTTTGAAGGCTGGCGATCCAGCGTCCCCGCCCGGACCGGATTCTCGGAGCACGAGGTCGCCGAATATCTGCACAACGATGCCCTGCTCAACAGTCAGGAAACTTTACCCCGATAACAGTCATGGAATTCAGAGACATCAAAGACGTCCTCACTTTCGCCGCCTTTCGCCCGGAGCCGGATAATCCGCGTTTCTCGTGGCAGCAGAGATTCCCGAAGCGCAAGTCCGTTCTCGTGAACATCAGCCGGGGCCATTGCTCATGGAGTTTTATCAATCGCAAAGGAGCCGTTGAAAACACCGGAGAGGCGGACGGCGAGTTCGTTGAGATTGCCACCCAGATGGCGGAACAGTGGCGGGCCGGAACGGAGGACGGATGGATAGGCATTTCGCTGAACAACCGCTTCATCATCAGTCTGGAGCACAACCTTTCGCGGAAAAAGGGATGGCAGGAGGAGCTCCGCCTCAATCCGAAATCCGTCCTCGGAACCAAGTATGACAGGACGAAGCGGTATGCCCTGCATCACAACCCCGAGACCAGCGCCAGTCTCGTCATGGCCTGCGATGACTCTATGGTAAAATCCATCGAGGAAGCCATGCGCGGACACAATCTCCGTCCGGCCCGCATCTGCACCGGACTTTTCGCCACCACCGCGCATCTCCTCAACCGGATTGCGGCGGACAACGCCCTGCGAAGCCAGGATCTGATCATCGTCGCCTGGCTCGACGGTTCGCTCTGTGTCGTCCGCCAGAAGAACGGTCAATGGCAGGATCTCCGGTGCCGCAGTGGCATTCCCACGGGAGATGAGGCCACCGTCAACCAGATGATCCGACCTTTCATCGAGAAAGCGGAACCCTCCACCCGGGTTCTTCTCATGGAAGACAGAAAGAACGGGGGCTTTTCAGCTTCCTACCTGAATCAGTTTGGAAACCTCCACGGGAGTGACGTGACCGAGGAGAACAATCTCTGGAACATCCTGGCAAAATACTAATCCCTCCTGCCAAACCCATCGATCCGGAATCATGAACGACATCATTCACGACCTCAAGACAGAGCGCCAGAGCGTTTCGGCAGGACTGCCCACGGGCTACAAGCTGATCCCGCTGGCCTTCTATCTCGTTTCCGTCGCCTCCATCTTTCTTTCACTCTATTTCTATTTGAGCAAGAAGGCCTATGAGGCCTCGGAAGAACAGATGCAAAGCCGGATCGCATCCGCCCGCTCGGAGGAATCCACACTCATCAACGGTCAGCAGGCCATCGTCGACGAAGCGAAGAAGGCGGAAGTTTTTGCCAAATGGCTTGAAGGATCACGCCCTCTACAGCCGGTCACCGTCGCGATCGGACGCAGCATGGGTAAAGACTCAACCGTGGCCGAACTCGCCCTGGATCGTAATCCGGAGATTCCGGCGCATACCTTCATGCAGCTCAAGATTGACGGGGGCGGAAGCGAACAGATCGAGACCACCCTCGATGCGATCTATGCCCTCGAGTATCAGACCTACTCCGCACAACAGGTCAAAGGAAAAGACTCCACCGACTTTCAGGCAACTCTGATTCACGGCGACAAGTGAACCCCCAACCGACCTCTTACCCATGAATAATCACAAATCCGCCTGTGCCTTCCTGCTCTTCCTCACGGCAGCGATGCTCTACGGGGTGAACACCCTCCGCAACGCGACCTCAAGTGCCCGCGATCTTGCCCGGCAAAGCCAGTCCGAAGCAGAGACGGCCGAACAACAGGCGCAACTGGCTCAGATCCAGCTCAAGACCCTCGATGCCAAGACCTCCGAACTGCGCCTCGTTTACGGCGAGTGGAAACCGCACTTCGATGCTCATCGCAACTCGCAGGATGCCGAGCAGCGCATTGCCGAGGTCATCCGCGAAGGTGACGTCTTCCTGATCTCGCAGAAGTTCGAGACGCGGGAGATCGACAAGGGATCCATCATCTCCGATGCCCTCATCGCCGACCTCATCGTCGAGGACGATTACTCGAAAACACTGAACTGGCTCGGTCGCCTTGAGGAAGCCATTCCGAGCTGCCGCATCATCCGATGCCAGATCCAACGCGGCGATCGCGGAAACGACGTCCACCTCGAACTCCAGGTTCAAATACCCATTCTCGAATCCTGAGGAATCAAATCAATCACCTCCCATCTGATAATGAATATCAATCAGTTTCTCCCCCTTCTCCTTTGCGGCCTTTTCGCAACGGCGGGCAACCTGTCGATCTCATCGGCCCAGGAAGCACCCGGAGTTCCCGGTGATCCTTCCGCGGCCCCACCCCTTGCCCCGGCGGCAACCTTTGTGGTTGGCAGAATGATAGGAATGCGGCCGGATGAGAAGCGTCCCCTCATCCTCAAGGCGAGTGAGCGGAATCCGTACGCCAAACGCAGCGCCGAGAAAGAGGCGACGGGCGAAGAGGGCATCAATGCGGAGGAACTGCAGATCCGGAACCGTCTCAGCTCTCTCACCGTCACCGGACGCAGCCTCGGGCCGAACGGACTCCGTGTTCTCCTCGGCGATATTATTCTTGAGCAGGGTCGTCTCCTTCCACAACTGCTCGAGGAGCAGAGCGAGAGTCTTCAGGTCGTCGAACTCAACGAAAATACCGTCATCCTCGGATGGCTCGATATCGAGACCAATGAGCTCACCGGTAAGACGATGCAGGTAGCCTACGATCTCAGCGCCAAGGTGGGGTACGCCCTTCACGGTCAGGGCACCGGCCAGGATGCTTCCGGAGAGACCGGCGAAGTTGTGGTGCGCCGCATGGGTGTCCTTCGCATCGAACAGGAACGGAAAAGGCAGGAGGGAAATATGGCCTCGCGGAACAAGGAAACAGAAATCCCGAGAGAGGTTTACGAAGCCGGTCAATAGATCACCCGAAAGGCAGCAAAAGAGCACCCCTGATGAAACTTCACCCCCGCAGCACTTCCCTCGGATGGACCTTCGTCGAGATGCTCGTTGCCGTATCTCTTTCGGCCGTCTTTCTGGGGGCATCCACCCTGGTCTTCAGCAGCATCACAGCCAACTCGAAGAGACTGACCACGGTCATCGATGTCAATATCGGTAGTTCGGCCAAACTGGGATTCTACAATCAGTCCGGAAACACCGTCAGGGTCTATAGCGCACCGAACTACGGAAAGGCCGCGATTGCCCAGGAGTTCCGCGACCTGCTCCGCGAGGATACCGAATATGCCTCGGGCGTTTACTGCCTCCCGCGTGCACTCGCGAACACGATCCGGCCTGAGTTCCTCCGCTACGAAGCCGGCGATCCCGCGAGCACCCTGGCCCGCCCCCGACTCGACACTCCCGAGGCATTTCGCGCCTTCCTTGCAAGCGTCGAGCCGACGTCCTCCGCCATTTACGATTCGGCCATTCGCAATGTCCCGAACGCCTCCCGTCCAAACACCTCAATCTTTGTTCTCTCTCCCGAAAACGATCCCGGATACATTCGTGTCAGGGCCGTCTACGAGATCGACTTCCTTTCTCCCTCCGGCGTGGCGGGCACCTATGCCTCGGTGAGACGCTATCGGAACGGAGCCCTGACACATTACTACGACGTCTTTTACGAAAGCGGCACCGGCACGCTCCCCCTTCCCTCCTTCGTTGCCTTTGAACAGGCCTCACGGAGAGCCGTCGATGAAGGCGTTGCCATTGACCGCTTCAAAGTAGCGCCGTGGAGTCCTTTCTATTTCCTCTGGCTTCCGGATCCCGCGGTCAACCCCTACAAGGTGATCACCCCGGCCGCGACCGCACCGGCAAGTTCGCCCGTGTCCGCCTACGAAAACCTGGGACTGAAAACGTCCTTTCAACTCGTCCTGCCGATGTTTCCGGGCCTCTGACGCTCTGTCGCCGCCTTACTTCCCGACCATGAACCTGAACTCCCGAGCCTCCCTCTCACGGCGCCATCAGCGCGGCAGCGTTCTCGTGATCTGTATGATTCTTGCCGCCCTCGGCACGATCGGTGTGGCCGCCTGGTTCTCCCTCCTCGACGCGAGAGGGCATCAGGTTGAAGCCAGCTTCAAGGCCCTCGAACGGAGAGTCGCGCTGAACAACAGCCGCGCGCTTGCCAGCCAGGCGATCTACTCGACGATCCTCCATGGCAATGCGGGACTGGCCGCTGATGCGGTCTACGAATTACCCGGCGGCAAAGGGCGTGCCACCATCAGAGCGTTCAATACAGTGCCATTGAAGAGCGATCAGGCGGGAACACCTTCTCAGAACGGGGCCACGCCGTTGATCAGCAATACCACGAATGTTGCCGTTGAATTGAGCGACGGAGTCTCCGATACCGCGTGGACCTTCCAACTACGGAACTATAATCCTGCCCTCGCCGGCGAACTTCTCCTCGTGGAAGCCCCGGTCGCCTACACCGACAGCACCCCTCTCGTATCCGGGAATCTTCGCGTCAAGGGTCGTGCCGTTTTCCTTGACGCGACAGCGACCGATCTGAATAACGGAATCAAGGCCGACGAATTCCAGATCCCCAATTCCATTGTCGCCACGACGACGTTTTCAACTCTTTCAAACGCGGCCACGCTTCCCCTGAACTATCCGCACTTCCGCCGAACCACGGGGATGACCTCCTCCGGTCCCGCCTATGGAGGGGAGTTGGAAGTCTACAGTTCGACGGTCAATCCCCAGAACTCCTATGAATCAAAGCTCGATGTCGCGACCGTGACAAAACTGTCCGGAAGCGCAGCCAAGAGCAAATCCAACGGACCTGCGACCAAGGACCCCACCATCGACGATGCGGCACTCATCACCATGATCAATTCGTCCGCGCCGGACTATGTTGCCGGTGAATTGTCCAAGCTATCAGCCCTTTCCTCACCCGTTCTCATTGCGGCTGTGCAGAAAGCCAACCCGAAACTCAAAAACAAGCAGTTCCTGCAGATCTTCGACGCACAGGCCAGCGTGCCCGACGATGCGCTCACCGATATGATGGCCACTCTCGACGAGGCGGATCTCGACAACGTGCTCGACATGGCCATCGTCGACATGAACATCAAGAACGGGGCCCAGTTCAACGCGAACGGCAAGGGCATGACCCAGATCTTTCTCGACCGGACCGAATTGACCCAGGTCGTCGTCGAGGGAGTGACCCGTCTCCGCCTTTTCGGGCAGCCGAACGAAACGAAGGCCGCCGCCGCCGCGCTGCTGCCGCCCCTTCTCATCATCGTCGACAATCGCGGCGGACAGATTCTTTCTAACATTGACCTGTTCCACGGAAACCGGCGTCCCGTCATCGTCGTGATGATCTCCGCGGCAGCAAGCCCGGCCATGCCGACGACGAGTTTCAAAGGCAGCAGCGCCTTCCCTGAATGGCGCCTCATTTTCGACCTGCAGAATACCGGGCTCGCGTTTGATGCCTCCGGGGTCGCGGGCGGCAAAATCATCGGCGGGATACGTACGAACCACCGGGTCAGCGTCACCGGGGGAACCGTCACCCTCGAAAAGGATCTTTACGGCGCTTCGATGATGAACCTTCTCAGCCGCGATGCCTGGATCGAAGCCGTCCGAAACTAAATCCTCCATGAACCCCCGCAGCAACTCCCATCGCAAAGCCTATACGCTCATCGAGGCTCTCGTTGCCAGCAGCATTCTCCTCATCGGGATCGCGGCAGCCGCGTCAATGTCGCTCTCCTTTGTGACGCAGGAGGAGATTACCGAGCGAGCCGCCCGCGCCTTCAACTACCTCGACAACGCCGTCGCACTCTATCAGGCGGGAGTCGACAAGAACTCGATTGCGGAACTACTCCCCGCTGAACCTGTCGTGACCTCCCTCACCATCACCGACAGCACGATCAACGCCACGATTCTCGGGACCTTGCCCTCAGTGGTCATCTCAGTGACCTACAAGTCCACCGGTGCCAGTGAATCAACCTCCCTGTCCACCTGGACCGGCGGAGACAAGACAGTCACGCGGACCGCCAGCGTCGAAGTCATCAGGGTGAACAGGACTCTCTCCAGCCCCCTTCCCCGGGTCGATCACTTCAACTGATTCTCCTCCCGAACCGAACTCCAGTATCCGGATTCCCAAGCCATGATCAAGAAAGTCTCCCTGACAAACATTCACACCGGACGCAAGTCGGTCACCCTCGTCGATACCGGAACGGACGAGAAAGCCATCATTGGCTCGGGCAAAACCGCCGTTGAAACGGCCGAGATCTCCGACGTCAAGGGTATTGATGAATCGATCCAGCGCCTCACCGGAAAGAAGAATAGCCTTGAGGACCGCGTCGCTCTTTTCAACGGCCTCGCGAAGTGCTTTGACCGGAACATACCCATCATCAAGAGCTTCCACCTGCAGGCCAACCGCGTCAAAACCCCCCGCTTCCGGGGAATCATTGCCGATGTCTCCCACGATCTCACGCAGGGGGAAAAGATCAGCGATGCGATGCAGAAAAAGGGGGATGTGTTCACCCCTGACATCATTGCCCTGATTCGCGCGGGTGAGGAGTCCGGACGTCTTCCTGAGATCTTCCGCCGCATCGGAAACAGTCAGAAGAAAACCTCACGCATTCTGAAAAAGCTGAAGTCGGGCATGATTTATCCCGCCGTGGTCACCTGCCTCGGGATCGGGGTGGTTATCACGATGAGTTTCACTCTCGTTCCGGCGATGACGAAACTTTACACCTCGCTCAACTCCGAGTTGCCGCTCGCGACAAAGTTGATGATGAATTTTTCTCAGATTCTCCTGAAACAACCCTGGCTCGTCGCCATTCCCGTGATCGGGCTTTTTCTCTTCTTCAAAAACTGGGGACGGATCGCCCGCATCCCCGCGATGCAGACCTTTTTCCTCAAACTTCCCGGAGTCAGCAGCCTCGTCCGGAAATCGGCCGCTGCCGTGGGATTTCGCACCCTTGCGCTTCTCATCGAGGCAAACGTTCGCCTGACCTCGGCTCTGGACATCACCGCCCAGACCGCCTGGCATCACCACTACCGGACCTTCTTCGAGCGGGTAAAAAATCATATTCTCTCGGGTCTGACCCTGCCGGATGCCTTCCTCGTCGAGTCGCATTGGCTCGGCGAAGACGGTCGAATGATCTGCGGACTCATGGAAACCGCGGCCGAGACGGGCGGAGGCACGGAACTGCTGAACGAAATCGCCGAAGACTACGAGGATGAACTCGATACGGCGGCCAATCAGATCGACAAACTGATCGAGCCGGTGACCATCATCATTCTCGGAACCCTCGTCGGCTTCCTCATCTACGCCATCTACGCCCCGGTGTTCTCCCTCGGAGACGCGCTCCTCAAGAAGAAGTAACCCTCTTCCGATCCATTTTCATTCGGGCAGCGAATATCACGGCTCAATTCTTATAAATTTAATTGAATTTATGGGAATTATTGATTATATTCTCTTGAAACCTTCTCTTTGAATCAGTTTCTCAAAACACAACAACAGTAATAACAACCATAGAATAGATACATGAAACTTAATCCTGTAAAATCGCTTAAGGCTGGCTTCAGCCTTGTCGAAATGCTCGTCGTGATCGCGGTGATCGGCATCATTGCTGCCATCGCCGTGCCGAATATCGGACGCATCAACGACTCGGCCAAAGAGGCAACGGCTCGTCGCAATGCCCAGAACATCGCGTCAGTTTTCGCGTCCGCCCAAGCTGCCGGCCTCAATTTCGCCACTGCCTCCACCGTCCCTAAAGACATCGCCAGCGCAGTCGTAACGGGTGCGAAAGTTACTGAAAAAGGACCTTTTGAAGATACCTGGTTCGGAGTTCCCGGATTGACCACCGCTGATCAAACCGCAGCCCTCACCTACCTCAGCTACGACGCCAATAGCGGTCAGTTGCTTTACCGAGGCGATATCGGTCGCTGATTTCTGTCGGATACCTCTAACGAGGTTTGATTTTGAAGTCATTGAAACCGGCGCCCGCTCATCACGGGTGCCGGAATCCCTCCTCTCCGGGTCAAGGAGCAACGCAAGACTCCCCGCCCGTCAATTGCTCTCCGAAAACACGCCCCCTTTGATTCACCGCGACATCCGGAACCCTCCTTCTCGAACATGAACCCGCATCAATCCAGCCGTTCTCATCGGGCCTTTACCATGGTCGAGATGCTGATTGTCATCGCGGTGATCGGAATCATGTCCGCCCTCGTGATCTCGGCCTTTTCCAATGCCGCCCAGGACACCCGCAGGGTCGTTGCCCGCCAGCAGCAGGCCGCCGTGCAAAGTGCTGTAAATGCCTGGGTCAGCAGTGTCTCGCAAAAGCAGGGCCTCGCCCAGGCGAGAACTCTCTACAACCTCGCCGGCAGCAGCAAAGGCAGACTGCAACTCGTACAGGGTTACCTCGATGACGCGACCCTCTCCCACTTTCTCTCCAACACGACAAACAACGCGGAAGTGAAAAGCGCCGCGCTGAGTAAAACAAGCCAGTATCTCCTCCTCGATACCTGGAGCACAAACTCCTACCCGAAGGTGGAGCTCAAATAATCCACCCTCTTCCTTCCGTCCATGACCACTTCCACCCTCCGCCAACGTCTCCGGGCCTTTTCTCTCGTCGAGGTCCTCGCCGCGGTCAGCATCATCGGGATCATCGCCTTCCTCGCGATCCCGAATATTGTCGCGATCAAACAGGACTCGGAAAGGAACCTTGCCATCTCGAGGGCCGAGGCGGTTAACATGGCCATCGTTTCCTACATTCAGGCAAACGGAAAGGCAAACGTCGCACCCGGTTGGTCCGCTCTGAACGATCAGCAGCGCTACGCCCTGCTCATCCCCTATCTTTCCTTTGCCCCGGCCAACCTCACCGAGTTCATCCCGAACGGCTACTCGGTCACTTTGCCGACCAATCTCAACGCATTGACCAAATCTGTCCTGACCGACACCTCAACGGCCACCGTGATGGCCTACTAAAAGGCATTCTCTCAATAGTCCGATGCAATCCGATCACCATCAACGCTCGTCCGCCTTCTCCCTCGTGGAGATGGTTTCCACGATTGCCGTGATCGGGATTCTCACCGCCATCGCTGTTCCGAGCATCGGCAAGATCATCGGAGGCTCACGCATCGGTGTCGCCGAGAATGTGGTTCAGACCTTGAACAAGGCCACGAGACAGTTCGGACATTCACAGTGGGATCTCCGCACCACCGCGAACGCCGCATCCGGGGGTGACGAACTCCTTCTTCTCCGGACCCTCCAGTGGCGCGATCCGAATCCGTCGGGTGAACTGAATCCATCGGGTCCCTTCATGAAACCCGACTGGAATCCCACCACCTCGACCAGTTCGGAAGACTACCGCGCGGAGTGGACCGGATCATCCTGGCGTCTTGTCGAACCCGGCACCGCCGGCGCTGGATTAAAAATCATCTTCGACGGTTCCGATCTCGGAACCCCCTACGTTCATGATGCCGGATTCACCCCGGTTGGTTCCCGTTAGGAAAGAAAATACCGAAACGATGAGCCTTTCCCTTTCCAGCCCCCCTGCTGCCCGCCCTCTTTCCGTTCCGGGAAATCAGGGGCTCGCGGGAGCCTCTTTTGTGAGTGGACTGGAAGGGCTCATGTCGCTCGAGGGCACCGCCGTCCAGTTCGGCCTGATCCCGGTCAAACTTCCCCGCGAGACCTGTTCGGTCGATGCCGAAAATCTCCTCCGCCGGCTCGGCCGCTTTCCCCAGTCCGACAATCCCTGGCTACCCGTGGCCACGCTCGGACCCTGCCTGATTTTCGCCCATCATGCCCCGCGGTCCTCGGACATGTGGGGAGTACCCTCCTTCCTCGCCATTAAGGTCGCGATCTCCCAGGATCAGTATGAGAAGATCCGCAAGGATCTCGTGATGCGGCTTTCAGCCACCCCGCTCCCCAAGGTCAATCCGCTGGAGAGTCTTGCAAAGCCGCATTTTGAACCCTTTGATCTGCAGTCCGCCTTCCGGTGGATCATCGAGAACTATCCCTTCGATGCCGATCAGGCGGAGCGCCTCTCGATGCTTTACGCCGAGGCTCACGACAAAAACGGACATGTGGACCGCGAGGGCTACAACAGTCTCATGCCCTCCCTCGGGGTCGCCCTTCAGTATCTCACCGAGGGTCCCCTCCTTCACTGTTTCAATCCCGAAGAGGCACCGAAGCAGGATCGCTTCCCCTCGACTCTTCTGGAGAAACACAATGTCTATCCGCTCTACTGCGGAGAGCACAAGGTCTACCTTCTCACCGCCTCGGAGAGCAACTACAACTTCGAGGATGAATGGCTCTCCCAGGGTTACGATCCGGTCGACTTTGTCCCCGTCCTCGCTGACTCAAAACTGATCCGGGCCCTTATCAGCCAGACCAGTTCGAAAGTGGCGAAATCCACCGGAATTGAAGTCGAAAAATCAACCCTCAGTCTCTCGGACTCCGAAGGCCTTGTCGTCATCGAACCGGACGACATGGCTCTCGTCAATCCCCAGAATCTCAATCACAGTGCCGAGGAGCTGGTTCAGTGGGTTCTCTACACCGCCATCACCAGCCGGGCCTCGGATCTCCACCTCGAGAAATACTACAACGTGGCCCGCTTCCGGGCGCGGATCGACGGCAAGCTCCGTGTCATCTACACGGCGCCGCAGGAGATGCTGCAGCGCTTTGTCGCGATCCTCAAAAACTACTCGAACATGAACCAGTCCCGGCAGGAGGCCCTCGACGGCCGCTTCGGGCTTTCGATCGGTCAGCGTCGTCTCGATGTCCGTGTGGCCGCCGTTCCCTGCCGGAACGAAATGCAGAAGATCATCATGCGTTTCCTCGACAAGCAGGACGGCATGAAGGAGCTCTCGCAGCTCAACTTCTCAAAACGACAGAGCTCCATCGTGAAGCGCGTCATGAGCCGCGATCAGGGTCTCATTCTCATCACCGGACCGACCGGATCGGGTAAAACGACGACACTCTACGCCCTCATCAACAGCGTCAACGACGAGGGCATCAACATCCACACGATTGAGGACCCGATCGAATACGAGATCGAGGGCATCAATCAGACGCAGACGGATCCCACTCACGATCTCACCTTTGCCCATGGCCTCCGCGCCCTCCTCCGCTCCGACCCTGACGTGATTCTAATCGGCGAGTGTCGCGATACCGAAACGGCCACCTCAGCCATCAACGCCTCGTTGACCGGTCACCTCGTTCTCACCACGCTCCACGCGAACGATTCTCTTCGTGCGATCTCACGGCTTCTCTCCATGGGCGTGGAACCGCACCTCGTCGCTGATTCTCTCGCGATGTCCCAGGCCCAGCGCCTTGTCCGCAAACTTTGCAGCTACTGCAAACGCCCCTTCCTCCCGACCCCGCAGATCCGGGACCTCTTCGCCCGTCAGGGAATGCCCATTGAAAAAGAGAACGCCACCATCTTCATCGCCGGAGGATGCGGAGAATGCGCCGGCACCGGCTACTCAGGCCGGGTCGCCCTCATGGAGATGACGGAAATGAACAATGAACTTTCCGACCTGATCGAGCGCGAGGCAACCCAGACCGAACTGAGAAGCGCCGCCCGCAAGACAGGTTTTCAGACTCTCTATCAGGAGGGTCTCGTCCACGTCCTCGCCGGGAACACCACTCTCGACGAAATTCAAAAAGTCAGCTACACCGCCTACTAACATCCTATCCAGAAATGAACGCCATTGAAACCGCACCGGAACTGAAAACTGCCTCGACCGGCTCTACTGCCGAACCGAGAATTCTCATCGTCGATGATGAGCAGGCAATGCAGGTCCTGGCCTCCGCCATCGTCCGCAAGCTCGGCTACTCACCCGCCACTGCCTCGAGCGGAGAAGAAGCGATTGAAATGTTCCGCTCGGCTCATCTGGAAGGACGCGGTTATGCTGTCGTCGTCATGGATCTGGCGCTTCCCGGCGGACTTTCCGGACTGGAGGCCACTCTCGGCATCAAGCAGATCGACGGACAGGCCCGGGTCATTGTCAGCAGCGGATATTTGGAGCAGAATGCCCGGCCGGCCGCTCTCGAACACGGCTTTGCCGGCATCCTTCCGAAACCCTATACGGCCGACCGGCTCGCTTCCGAACTGAGGTGGGTCATGAAGCACGGTGACTCAGCCTCCTGACCGGAGGCTCAGCTCTCCCGGGTGAGGGCTTTGATGAGGGCGTCCGCCGCCTCCACCGCATAATTGGCTTTATCCTGAAGCGTGCAGTTCACGCTCAGCTTGGAGATCACTCCTTCGAAAAGGTGTACGGCGAAGTATTCCCTTTTTGAAAGACCGGTGTAATCCTTCCCCGCGATCGTTCCGGGAGTCTCTGCGGGCGTGGGGAACGCACTGTCTTCGCCTGATGTTGCCATAATCCTGTTTCTTGAAAGGTCGCGAAATTTTTCCCGAAAAACCGCCGCCTGTCCATTGATGAATCAAGTAAACGACTGGCGTCATCAGAGTCATCGGCCGGCCCCCGGTCATCTTTGCACTTGAAAGGCGGGCGGGTAACGCGTTCTTGCACAAATTCCGCGAACCTTCCACACTCAAGCACGTGAACGACTCCGCCCCTACCCAACCCGCCCAGGCAGGACCAAAGAGATTTGCGCCTCCATCGATCGAAGAGTTGAACGGCACGATACCGGGCTATGAGCTCAGTCTGATGTTCAACCTTGATGACACGGGAGCCCTCTACCGGGCCCGTCACACAACCCTCGATCGCGATGTCTGCATCAAGATCCTTCCTCCTCCTCCGGAAGTGGAAAATGGCGGCTACATTGAGTCCTTCAGAACCGAGGCTCACACCATGGCGAAGCTGCATCACCCGAACATCATCAAGGTGTATGACTCCGGCGAGACTACCGGCGGGCTTCCCTACTTTGTCATGGAATATGTCGAGGGATCCATTCTTAGACGAATGATAGACTTCGGACAGATCAGCATGGAGCATGTTCTCGGATGGATCCCCCCTCTCTGTGAAGCGCTTCAATACGCTCACCTCCAGGGCATTGTCCATTGCGACGTCCGCCCCTCGAACATCCTTTTGACCTTCGATGGAGAAGTTAAGCTCGCAAACTTCCGCCTTTCCCGGGTGAGTGCTCACGGCGTTCCCGGATTTGCCGCCTCAACCGTTCACGCCGCCCCCGAGATGCACGAAGAGGGAACCGTGATCGACTATCGTGCCGATATTTACTCCCTCGGCGTCGTCCTTTACGAAATGCTCACCGGTCGTCTTCCCATTGGAAGTTTTGCCCCGGCCTCCACAGTCGCCGGAGTGGACCCGCGCTTCGATGACATCATCCGAGGTGCCCTCCAGCCTGACCGCGATGCCCGCTGGCAGACCGCACTGGATATCTCCACCCGCGTGTGTCAGATCCGCGACTATCCGGCCTCGGGGACGGAGTGAGATTCACCGCTCGTTGAGTCGGTTCCCGGGCTGTCCTTCGCCGCCTTCAGGGTCATCGTGACCCGGGCCCCGCCTGTGCCCGGGTCATTGACGATCTCGACCTGCCCGCCGTGGAGATCGATGATGCTTCGGACCACCGTCAATCCCAGTCCCGTGCCGATGCCCGTCGCCTTCGTGGTGAAAAACGGATCAAACAGCCTCGCTGTCGCTTTCGCCGGGATCCCGCTCCCATTGTCAATCACCTCAACGACGATCGTGTCATCCCCGTCCCGCAGGTGGTCAAAGGTCCGTGCCCCCTCATCGCGCTCAAGATCACGCACTATCTGAAGACGCGCTCGAATTTTGAGCCGGGGCTCCGCGGTCTTTTCCATCGCATGGATTGCATTCGTGATCAGATTGATCAGGACCTGTTGCAAGCGGACGGTATCACCGCTCACCGGTGGCAGATCTTTCTGCACCCGGAGATCCACCCTGACTTTTTTCTGCGTCAGTTCATGACGCATCATCGCCAGCACCCCATCGACGAGCGGTCTGAACTCGAGCGCTTGGAACTTGATTCGATTTTCCACGGAGAAATTGAGGAGCCCGTTGATGATGGTGCTCGCCCGCCCGATCGCCGATGTCATCTCCGAAAGGACCTGCGGCACGGCGGGATCCGTCGTTTCGACATGATTCGTGAGATAGTCGATCCCGAGCTTCAACAAACCCAGCGGATTCTTCACTTCATGGGCCACTCCCGCCGCGAGACGGCCGATGGACTCCATCTTCTCAGCCTGGATCAACTGATCCTGGGTTGATTTGAGCTGACGATTGCTTTCTTCCAGTTTTCCGGCATAACGTCGAAGGTCTTCCTCTGTCGTTTTGCTGGCTGAGATGTCCCGGGCTACCGCAAAGATGAGCCCGTCCGTTCCCCGGGAGCTGGCATTCCACTGGAGCCAGCGGATCGAACCGTCCGCCGCGAGGTAGCGGTTCTCGAACATCACCGCCGGGAGTCCGACTCCCAGGCGCTTAATCTCCCGCAGGGTCGATTCGAGATCATCCGGATGCACAAAATCCAGAAAGGGACGCGAAAGCATTTCCTCGTCCGGGTAACCCAGAATCCGGCCGAAGGCGGGATTGATTTTCTTGAAGTAGCCGTCCGTTCCCGCAATGCAGAGCAGGTCGAGGGAGATCTCAAAAAAGGGGTCGTACTCCACCAGGGCCGGAATAGCCCCGACGCTCAGCGTGGACTCCGCCTCTTCTGTCACTGCAGCGCGCTTCTCCTCCGGGTTCATTCTGACAGGAGCTAATCGACGGACGCTACCATTTGCAACTCTCCCTGTCGAGAACGCTCCGGCGAATCCGACGCTCCTTAAGGACACTCCCAAACAAAAAGCCCTGTAACTCGTTGAGTTACAGGGCTTTAAAGAAGTTGCGGGAGCAGGATTTGAACCTACGACCTTTAGGTTATGAGCCTAACGAGCTACCAGACTGCTCCATCCCGCGATTTAAAATTCTTGCGAAAGTCGGGAGGGAAATTTCGTTGAGGAACGGGGAAAGGCAACCACTATTTTGCCCTAAAGAATCTCCCGGCCGCATCCACCTCAACCGGGATCCGTCGCGATCACGACACTGCGATCCCCGCCGGTATTCCGGTGCTCACGAAAGATAAAGCCGGCCTCCTCGACAAAACTCCGCATCTCCGCGACCGAATAACACCGTCCCCGGGTGGAGTGGGCGAGGATGCAGGAATACTCCGCCACCGGAAGCGGCCCCCGCTTATCCGCATCGAGAAAGGCCTCGTGAATGAGCAACAGCCCCCCTTTCACGATCGTTTCCCGGGAACGACTCAACAGGCGGGAGATCTCGGGACCGCTCCAGTCATGCATCACATTGGAAAAAAGATGCACCTCACAGTCGTCCGGCCAGGGATCATCGAACATGTTGCCCGTGGCGACGTCGACCCGGCCCTGCAGTCCCCTCTCCCCGATTTTGGCGCGGGCAATGGCGTCGACCGGAGCCTGCTCCAGGACCACCGCCTTCAGCTCAGGAGCACCGGCGGCAAAAGCACAGGCATAAACTCCGGATCCCCCGCCGACATCGAGGAGCTTCCCCGTCGGCGGAAGCAGGTCCGCGACCGTCTCAACCAGCTTGCGGCCCAGAAAGACCCCGCGGCAATCCATTGCCCCGGTGAAAGTTTTGGCAAACTCCTCCTTCAGCATGGCGCCGTGCCAGTCATCGTCCGCTTCATCGAGCCCGCTCCAGTGTGCCGGATGACCGGATTTGAGCACCCTGACAAAATCTCCCACGACCGGGCGGTCCCGGAGCGAGGCGTAATAGGGGGAAAGATCCCAGGGGGAATCGCTGCACAGATGTTCGAGTGCCTTCTCCCCGGCGGAAAAGATCCCCGCGTCGTTCCGGTCAACGAGTCCGTGACAGAGGCAGAGGGTGAGCAGGACATCGGCCGGGCGCTCATCCCATCCAAAATGCCGGCAGAGATCCTCCAGCGACCCCGGATGAGCCTTGAGATGATCGAACAAACGGAACTCGGTGATCGCCGCCGTCAGCAGATCGACGGCGTAGATCCCGTCACGATATCGGAGTATCCCGGTGGGATCAGTGGCGGGAAGTCGGTCGAGTCCGTTCATGACCGAATCAACGCGATTTCCCCCGTTGGGCAAGCTCACAAATGCAGCAGGGTCCGGAGCGAGTCCGCGATGTTCTGCGAGGTGGGCCGGTGGGACTTCCACAAGTTCGGATGATACGGAATCGGAGTGTCCCGGCAGTTCAGACGCTGCGGCGGAGCATCGAGCAGGTGGAAACCGTCCGCCACGACCCTCGAAACGACTTCGGCGGTGACTCCTCCCCAGGGAAAACCCTCGCTGACACAGAGCAGACGGCCCGTCCGCGCCACCGAACCGAGGATGGTGTCGGTATCGATCGGTTTCACAGTCCGGAGATCCACCACCTCGATGTCCCAGCCCTCGGCGGTCAATTCATGGGCCGCCTTGAGTGACTCGTGCACCATCGCACTGTAGGTCACCACCGTCGCGTGCCGTCCCGGCTTCACGATATGGGCGCGGCCGGCCGGCGTGGCGGGCTCTGTCGGCAGCGAGTCAGCCTTGAGGTGGTAATAGAGGAACTTGTGTTCGCAGAAAATGACCGGGTCGTCGATCGCGACGGCCTCGAGCAGCATCGAATAGGCATCCTCCACCGTTGCGGGGGTCATCACGATGAGACCGGGATAGTGCGAATAGATCGATTCGAGACTCTGACTGTGAAACGGACCACTGCCCTCCGTTCCCCCTGAGGGCAAACGCACCACGATGGGAAGCGGAACCCCGGTCCGGAAATAGTGGGTCGCCGCCTGATTCACGATCTGGTTGAAGGCCACCGAGGAGAAATCGGCGAACTGCATCTCGATGATGGGCCGCATTCCTTCAATCGCCGCGCCGATGGCCGAGCCGATCATTGCATCCTCGCTGATCGGCGCATCGATGACCTGACCGGGAAAGCGCTCAGCAAGATGTTTCGTTGCCTTGAAGGCACCACCGAAGCCCGCGACATCCTGTCCGTAGATGTAGACGGACGGATCAGCCGCAAGCGCCGCCGCCTGCGCTTCGCGAATTGCTTCTAGGTAGGTGATTGCCATGGAATATCCGGGGCCCCACCTTGGCCCAAGTTACGGGATTCGCAAGCCTCCCGAAGCACTGCGACGCTTGAAATCAGACAAACTCGGAGAGCTTCACCGGACGCCCCTCCCTCGCCGACTTATCGCAGGCGAAGACCACCCGGAAAGACTCGAGTGATTCCTTCATGCTTGTGCGCGGCATGTCCTCACCCTTGTCAATCGAGTCAAAGAAGGACTGGAACTGGGCCTGATAGGGGTGATCGGCGACATCGCCGGAATCCGCCATCGCCATCGGCAGTTCGGCCCACTTTTTGTCCCGGAGGCCGAAACGGTTCGAATAGATTTTGTTATCGAGGAGACTGCCCTCGCTTCCCACGAGATGGGTATGAAAATAATAGGGCTGAAAACAGTCGATCACCGAGGCCACCTTGCCGACCGCTCCGTTGGCGAACTTCAGGAGCGATGAGGTCGTCGTTTTGAATTCGTATTTCTGGAAAATTTCGTGCTTCGACTGGGTCGCATACGAGGTCACCTCCTCGACCTTCGAGCCCATGCAGAGCAAAAGGGCATCAAGGGCGTGACACCCGGCCGAGAGGAGGCTGCTTCCGCCGTTCTCCACCGTCGTGTTCCAGCGATACTGGCCGTACCAGGGCCCGATCCCGTGATAGTAATCGACTTCACCGTAGTGGACTTCCCCGATCAGCCCCTCTTCGATGAGTTTGCTCGTCGTGAGGAACTGGCTGATATGTCTGACCTCAAAACAGACACAGGCTTTCACTCCCGCCGCCTCGACCGCATCGTTGATCGCCCGGCAGTCCTCCCAGTTCAGCGCCATCGGCTTCTCGAGGATAATGTGTTTGCCAGCCTTCGCCGCCGCTTCCGCCTGGGCGCGGTGCTGGTTCGGGTAGCTGGTGATCGAGACCACGTCGATGTCAGAGGCCAGCATCTCATCGAGATCTGTGTAGGTCTTGATGGGGCTTCCGTGGCGGGCCGAAACCTCCGCGTCATTGAGTGGCCGTGAGGAAAAAACCGCCGTGACGGTTCCCTGACGTGTTCCGTTTACCGCATCGGCATGTGCGGTTGCCGCCCACCCGTATCCAATGATCCCCACTTTGTATGACATGACTCCATTGAAACGAAGCGATGGACTTCGGGCAACGGAAAAATTCACCCCGAATGCGGGAGATCACCCGGAACAGGGGGAAAGCCCCTCCCCCTTCCCGATCAAGTCGTCGTTTCGCCGAGATCGAAGGACATCCCCACAAAACCACCTCCCGAGAACTCACCGCCGAGACGGTGTCCGATCCGGAACTCGGGGAAAATAATGGGCTGACCCGAGACCGTTTCGCGACTGCGCCACCAGAGGAAGACCCAGCCGATAAAGGCGAGCGAAGCGAGCGAGACCAGCACCACGACAATCGTCACAAGGAGGGAGAGCACTTTGCCCGTGTCCTCCACAAAAATGGCCGGGGCGTATTCCCTGAGCAGCTCCGGCGCATCGGGAGACGCGGTCATGTCGTGAATCGTGGTCGAGGCGGCCCGTTCCTGATCCTCTTTGTTCTCATGCTCCATGAGTCGGCTCAACCAGTAGAGCTGGATACTGAGCTCGATGGCCATTTTTTCCACCTGGTCCGGGGCGAGGTCCGTTACCCCTCCCTCGCGGAGACAGTTCTGAAGAATCCGGTCAAACACCGACTTCGGCATTGAGTTTTTGACCGTCTCATTAAAGACGAGCTGGGTCATTTGCGGCTGCTCGCGATAATAGAGCATAATCACCGAGGGAGAGTCGGAGAACCACTTGTGGTGCAGTTCCTGGAGGTTGATATCCTCGGGAATTTTCTGGGATTCTCCTATCGCCATCACATAGATGCGGAAATCCGACTCGTCCGAGTGAAACTCGAGGAAGCGCTTGATGTCGTTCGATTTTTGCTCCGTGAGGAGCCGCTGCGGGTCGATCAGGAAATCGACGGGGGCATGGGCAAAATAGAGGTCTCTGAGTTCACCTTCGATGGGAGGGAGTGGCTCGTAGGCCTCCTCTTCGACGATTTCGACCGGGACCACAAACGTTCCGTCGGCATTCTCGGTGACACGATTGAGCGAACCCTGCGCCCCTTCCGTTACCTCACCGTCGACCGGACCCTGCGGCCCGTAGAATTGTGTCGCACCCGGGGCCTGGGCAACGGCGCCTTCGGGCGCGGGCGTTTCTCCCGTTGCGCCGGCTTCCCCGGGCTGCCTTGCGGCCGTGACCGCATCGGGGATGAGCGTTTTCGGCCAGAGACCTCCCCCGAGGTAATAGCCATTGGCCCCCGTTTCCTGCTCCCATTCCGGCAATTCCACACTGGCAGCCCCGACGGCACCAGGGAGAGCAAGGAACAGGAGTAATGCAGCGCGGCGCCTCATGAAAGATCTGAAATAGCCAGGCAACTAGGCGGACTTGAGTGTTTTCTGCCGGGTTGGAGTCTCCACCGGACGCGGAGCGAGGTGGGTCGGGAGATCGAGAAGCGTGTTCGGCCTGCCACTGAATCCGGCATGAAGCTGTTCGCGGGTGAGCTTTTTGAGCTTTCGGCCTTTCTGATCAAGCGTCTTTCCGAGGCGGAGGAAAATACGCGAAAGGGCCTCGCCATACTCGGAGTTCACCAGATTCGGACGCGCTCCGGTCAGGGCCCGGTAGGCATCTTCTTCAGAAATCAGATTCTCGGCGAAATACCCGAGCGAGATGCCGATCTGCTTGGAGTTCATGTCCATCACGATGAGAATGCCGTTCTCATTCGGCCGGGCATACTCAGCCCCCCGCACCTGCCCGTGATTCAGGAGCCAGAATCCCAACTCGCTGATACTGAGATGGGAAGGCAGAGTGCCGAGGTAGACGCAGAAAAGCATCTGGGGAAATTTCAACTCGAGCTGGTCCAGGGTGTAGGCAAGATCGTCCCGCTCCTGCTTGCGGAGGCAGTGCGCCGCATCATGAATCCGGTTGAGCTGAACCAGGTTCGCCCCGCACACGGTCGCCGCCTCAACCTCACTGTAACCGCACGAATAGCAGCTCACGGCTTCGTGATCCACAGGGCGCTGGCATCTTGGACACTTCATTAAGAAAAAGGAGGAAGGAACTGAGATTTCTAATCTTACTCAAATTATCAGATTTACAAGACTATAAAGAGATCTTAATCATGTCAAGTAATTGCCTTTATTTATTACTATTTTATAGCGAGCCCGCAAAACACGGTAAAGCATGTTAATTGGACTCATGCGGTAGCGCCTAGCACGACACTGCCTTGCGACCTGCGTCGGTCGCATTCCATGCAGCGCTAGCGCCTCCCGACAGGGTTGATCGAGTGGGTCAACCCTCTGGAAATCAAAGAAAGGGATCAGATCGACATCGCGGAAAATCCGCCGTCGACGATCATCTCGATCCCCGTGATGAAGGAACCGGCCTTGTCCGAGGCCAGCAGGAGCGTCGCTCCGATCAGTTCATGGGCCTCCCCGAAGCGTTTCGCCGGGGTGTGATTCATGATCGAGGCAACCCGGTCTTCGGTCAGGACCTTGCGATTCTGCTCCGCCGGGAAAAATCCTGGCACGATCGTGTTGACCCGGACTTTCCGCTCAGCCCACTCCCGGGCCAGGTTTTTTGAGAGGTTGTGCACCGCCGCCTTGCTCGCCGAATAGGTGAAGACGCGGCTGAGGGGTCCGAGTCCGGAGATTGACCCGACATTGATGATGGATCCCCCGCCCTGTTCGAGCATATGGCGTCCGAAGATCTGGCAACTCCGCAAAACGGAGGCGAGGTTGATGTCGATGATGCGGGCAAACTCCTCGTCACTGATGTCCAGCACCGGAGTCGGTGAGTTCACTCCCGCCCCGTTCACCAGAATATCGACCCTTCCGGTTTTGGCCAGGACGGTCTCAAGCAGCTCGGCGAGGGAATCCCGCGAAGCCACATCGGCCGCCACGAAATGAGCCCGCCCGCCCGCCTCGTCGATCTCCCGCAGGCGCTCGGCCCCCTTTTCCTCGCTGCGACCGACCACAATGACGGTAGCCCCGGCCTGGGCCAGTCCTTTCGCCATTTCGCCGCAGAGGACTCCGGTCCCTCCGATCACCACGGCGGTTTTTCCCTCAAGTGAAAAAAGGTCGGTCAGAAAATTCATGCCCATTGATACGGCAGAGTCGGCCACGGTCAACGGACTGAATTCACGGAACGATCGTTTCCGCATCACCGTCGACCCCGTCCACTTCCTCCGCCTGGAGGCTATCGGCCTCGTCGCCATTCGGCTCCTCGAGTCCGTCCTCGATTTCGCGGCGCCACTTGCGCGAGATCCACGGCCGGACCAGTCCGTAGGTCAGGTAGGCGAGGAAAATAATGAGCGGAACAAACTCCACAAAGTTGACCGCGCAGACGAGCACGACCACGGCCACAAAGAGCCAGACGAGCGATTTCTTGGCCTTCCAGTTCATTGCCTTGAAGCTGGGGTACTGGAACTCACTCAACATCATGAACGAGAGCAGCAGCATCAGGACGAGCAGGAGATAACGCCAGGGGCCCAGGTCCTTTTGCCCCTCGTTGAGCCAGAGCATGAACATCGTCAGCGAGGCGATCAGGCCGGCCGCGGCGGGAATCGGAAACCCCACAAAATCCCTCGAAGTGACTTCGCCTTTGCCCTCTGACGCCGCCTGGGAAAGGCAGTTGAAGCGGGCCAGCCGCATTCCCCCGCAGAGCAGGTAGATAAAAGCAATCGTCCACCCCAACCGGTCGTCGAAGGACTTCAGCACGATGTCCATCACGAGAAGCGCGGGAGCCATTCCGAAGGAAACGATATCGGCGAGCGAATCGAACTCGCGCCCGAACATCGACTCCTGTCCTTTCATTCTCGCCAGGCGACCATCGAGTGCGTCAAAGAGGCAGGCCCCCAGAATGAGGAAAATGGCGATATGGAAATCCTTCGCTCCGCCCGCCGCATCGCGCATTCCGGCGAAAATCGTCACCACCGCACTGAACCCGCAGGCGAGATTTCCCGCTGTCATGAGATTGGGCAGCAGATATACCTGGGGGTTGCTCCAGGGACCGGGGACGTGGCGTTTCATGGGGACATCTTCCCTTTCCTTGGCCAAACTTCAAATTTTCAAATGTAAAACCCGTCGTAACGGTCCATATTGAGGGCTATGACGGAAACGGCGACCCAACCCTCGATTGACGGCTCCATCACCATGGGAGAGGTGCTGGCCCGCTTTCCCGGGGCAAAACGCGCCCTTTTTGCCCGTTATCACATCGGCGGGTGCCGCAGTTGCAGCTACGACGATGCCGAAACGCTCGCCGAAGTCTGCCAGCGAAACGAGGAGCTCCCCGTCGCCGAAGTGATCGAGCACATCCTCACCGCCCACGAAAGCGACAGCCGCATCCTCATCGAACCGGTCGACCTCGCCGAAGCGCTCAAGGAAACGCCTCCCCCCCGTCTTCTCGACCTCCGCACCCGCGAGGAACACGAATCTGTCACCCTCCCGGGCGCCGAGATGTTCAGCAACGAACTCCTTCAGCAAATCTTCGGCCACGAAGCCAAAGACCGCCTCATTGTTCTCTACGATCACACCGGCGATCGCTCCCTCGACGCCGCCGCCTACATTATCGGCCACGGATTCAAAAACACCCGCGCCCTTCGCGGCGGCATCGACGCCTACGCCTCCGAAGTCGACACCACCCTCCCGCGTTATAAACTTGAGTTTGAAGATTAGGTTCTTCGTTCTTCGTGCTTCGTTCCGGCTAAAAAGCAACACCGCTACCCGCTAAACCGCTCCTCCCCCATGTCCACCGACGACAAAATCCAGGCCGCCATTGCCAATCCTCAGAACATGGGGGAAATGGCCGATGCCGATGCGGTCGGGACCGTCGGGAATCCGGAGTGCGGAGACATGGTCCGGATGTGGCTGAAGTTTTCGGAAAAGGACGGGAAAAAAATCATCGACCGGGCCTCGTTCCAGAGTTTCGGATGTCAGACCGCCATTGCCGTGGCCAGCATGGCGACCGAGATGCTGAAAGGCAAAACTGTCGCCGAGGCGCGTGAGTTGCAATCCTCGGATCTCTCAAAACCGCTCGGTCCCCTTCCTCCCATGAAACTGCATTGCGGCGATATGGTCGAAGGAGCCCTCCGCGACGCCCTCAGGGAAGACCGGGAGTCCCCTGTTGCCGCCGCCACCTCAACCTCCGGTAACACCCTCCTCGGCGACATGAACCAGCCCGCCATGAAATCCGGTAAGCTGAAGGTCGTGAAGATTTGAAAAATGGGAAAAGCTGAAAAGCTGAAAAGCTGAAAACAACTCATCCCTCGCCGTTACCTCGATAAACACTTTATTTCGCCTAGTTTCAGCTTCTCCTAATTTCCAATTTTCCCAATTTTCCCCTTATGCACGAAGAAATCACTCTCACTCGCGACGTCGAAGCCATCCAGATCCCCAGCGGGGATGTTATTAATCTGCCGGTTGGCACCCGCGTCATGATCACCCAGGCCCTTGGCGGAACCTACACGGTTGCCACCCAATCGGGTCTTGCCCGGATCAAATCGGAAAATGCCGATGCCCTCGGAATCGATCTGGAAGCGGAGAAAAACAAACTCTCCGCCGCGTCCGAGGCGATCGCCTCCGGAGATGTCCAGGGTGCCATCTGGGAACAACTCAAACTGGTCTACGATCCCGAGATCCCCGTCAATATTGTCGATCTTGGACTGGTCTATGACTGCCAGGTCACGACGGAGAATGGAGAAACCAACGTCGAGGTCAAGATGACCCTGACCGCCCCCGGTTGCGGCATGGGCCCCACCATCGCCGCCGACGCCCAGTCAAAAATCCTCATGCTCGACGGCATCAGCAACGCCCGCGTCGACATCGTCTGGGATCCCGTGTGGAACCAGGACATGATCACCGAAGAAGGCAAAATGAAGCTGGGGATGATATAGCGCGAAGCGCGCTGTTCTTCGTTGTTGATTTCGCTGCGCTCCATCTATCCGCTGCGCGTATTCGTTCTTCTTGGTCTTGGTCTTGGTCTTGGTCCGACGTTCTGAAACGCGCCCGCCGAGCGGCTCGTCCGACGATCCCTTCTTATGCGCGATCTAGATTCCAGATCACCCAACCCGCGATGGGGCCCATCGCGGCTACCTTTGTCTGGCGGTTTATTTTGGCGACCCGTACGGGATTGACTGCGCTTTGCTCCGTCTCCACCGGTTGACGGGCCCTGCCCGTTTTATTCAACTGCTTCCGCCTCCGGCTTGAAGCAGCATGGCGGTCGAACCCACGGGTTCTCATCCCTACGGGTCACAACAAAAAAA
>DDSV01000028.1:1940-5929 GCA_002344215.1 Akkermansiaceae bacterium UBA2381 | reverse complement strand
TATTTTGGCGACCCGTACGGGATTCGAACCCGTATTACCGCCGTGAAAGGGCGGTGTCCTAACCCTTAGACGAACGGGTCACTTGTATCTCAAGCGCTACGCTAGGGGAGCGGGAATATGAGGTCAATCGACAGAGAAGCAACCGGAATTTATCGAAGATTCTTTTTCCCTGTGCGAACGGCCTTCGCGACGCGGGATCCTGCCAGTCCGCCCCTCAACCGCCGGGGTTTTCCTGAAGTTGGAGTTTGCCAAATCTGTCCTATCTTTCCCCGCCGCACTCCGGCACCAAAACCCTCCCCTTCATGCCCGACCTCTCCAGTCGCCTTTCCCTTTCGACGTGCTGGTCCTCACACCGCCACACGGACGGGTATGCCATGCTTTTGGAAGCGCGGGAATTGGGATTCCAGCAGGCTGAACTGAGCCATGGAACCCGCGTCGATCTGGTTCCGGGCATCATCCAGGCCGTTGACGAAGGTGTCATTGCCATTTCCTCGGTTCACAATTTCTGCCCGCTGCCCGGTTCGGTCAAACACGCCTCGCCGAACCTCTTCCAGCCCTCCTCGCGGGACAAATCCGAGCGCTCCCAGTGGCTTCTCCACTCCGAGAGAACCCTCGAGTTCGCCGTGCGGGTCGGTGCCCGGCATGTCGTGATGCACTCCGGCAGCATGACTTTCCGTTTCCGCTCTCCCCTGCCCGTCTTCGCGGCCTCGATGGAATCCGGTCTCGCCAAATTGACCAAAGACAGGTCGGTCTACGGTCCCGACGAACGGGAATTTGCCAAGGCCCGCGATCGCCTCCGTCGCGAAGCGGCCACGTCGATCCGCCAGGTCATCGCCGCCTACACCGATCTCGTTCCGGCCGCCGAGCGTCACGGCGTCTGGCTGGGCGCCGAAAATCGGGAGGGCTACCCCGAACTGCCCCTCGATGACGGATTTGAGGACTTTTTCAAAGCCCTCCCCCCCGACAGCCCCGTCGGGTACTGGCACGACACCGGCCACGCCCAGATCAAGCACCTCACCGGGCTCCTCGATCACGAACAACACCTCACCCGGCTCGCCGACCGGATCATCGGGTTTCACCTCCACGATGTCAGCATGGCGGGAAAAGACCACCAGGTCCCCGGATCGGGCTCGGTCGATTTTGCCATGATCTCCCGCTTTGTCCGCCCGGAACATACCCTCGTCCTCGAGCCCTCGCCAAAGCTCACCACAGAGGAAATCATCACCTCCCGGGACTTCCTCCTCGAGGCCCTCAGCTAGGCCCTGAACTTTTGTTTATTTGGTTCAAAATATATTGAACTCTGGACCAAAAAAAGGCTAAACTACCGGTCCAATCCCCGTCGGACCAAGCCCCCCATGGTATCGCCCAAGCAAGATCCGCCTTCTGCGGAGGGACTCAATTCCGTCGAGGCGGAGTTTGTCGCCTTCTTTGTGCAGATGGCGACGGCCCTGAGCCTGCCCCGATCCGTCGGTGAGATCTTCGGCTACCTCTTTTGCGCCGACGAACCCAAGCCCTTTGACGAGGTCGTTTCCCGGCTCGGTATCAGCAAGGGATCGGCGAGCCAGGGACTTAAGTTCCTCCTGAGCATGGGAGCCATCTCCACTGTCTACGTTCCCCGTGACAGGCGCACCTTTTACGAGGCCGAGACGAAAATGCGGAAACTCTTCAGCCGCGCCCTCCAGGAGTCCGTCCGTCCGCATCTCGAAGCGAACGGACGTCTCATCGACGCGATCGAAGAACACATTGATCGCAGCCAGGACCACGAGTCCCTCGAAGAGCACTACCGCGCCCGCGCCGCCTCACTCAAGGGCTGGAACGACAAGGCCCTCCAGTTGCTCCCGCTCCTCGACAAGCTCATTTCCGTGCCCGTTCCTTCCTTTCCCTTCAAATTTTTCGGAGGTGATTCCTCCGGGGAAAATGGAAAACCGAAAACCCCGCCGGCCAAGCCCGGCAAGCCCTGAACCCCTCGCGTCATCGCGACGTTCACCCCATCCCCCAGGCTTTTTCAAAGGTCTCCGTACGGAACGACCAGGGGCGGTAGCATGCCCGCTGGAGTGAGGGCTTCAGCCCTTGTCGACGAAGCTCCGACCAATCTCCACGAAAACGGCTAAAGCCGTCACTCCAACCCGCGATGGGGCCCATCGCGGCTACCGTGGGAACGACCAGTCCCACGTCCCGCCAGTCAACGCGATCTTTTCAAGTTGAACAAAGCACGAAGAACAATCGAAGCTAAGCGTAGATGGACGGAACGAAGTAAAGTCAACGAACAAAGAACCGCAGCGCAGCTGCCCCCCTTTCCCAATTTCAGAATTTCCAGATTTCCGCTTTTAAAATGAAACGCATCCTCGTCACCGGCGGCGCCGGCTTCCTTGGTTCTCATCTTTGTGATCTCCTTCTCGAAAAGGGACACGAGGTCATCTCGCTCGACAACTACTTCACCGGTCGCAAAACGAACCTGGCCCATCTCCAGAATCACCCGCGCTTCGAGATGGTGCGTCACGACGTCATCGATCCCTTCAAGTTCGAGGTCGACTGGATCTTCAATCTCGCCTGCCCCGCCTCCCCCATTCACTACCAGCACAACGCGATCAAAACGATCAAGACCTCGGTGATGGGGGCGATCAACTGCCTCGGCCTCGCCAAGCGCACCGGAGCCCGCGTCTTCCAGGCCTCGACCTCGGAGGTCTACGGTGACCCTGACATTCACCCTCAGCCCGAGTCCTACTGGGGCCACGTCAATCCCATCGGCCCGCGTTCCTGTTACGACGAGGGCAAACGCTGCGCCGAAACCCTCTTCTTTGACTACCATCGCCAGAATCGTGTCGACATCCGAGTCGTGCGGATCTTCAACACCTACGGACCCCGCATGCTCGCCGACGACGGCCGTGTCGTGTCCAACTTCATCGTTCAGGCCCTCCGCGGAGAAGACCTCACCATCTGCGGAGACGGCACCCAGACCCGCAGTTTCTGTTTTGCCTCCGATCTCATCGACGGATTTGTCCGCTTCATGGAGAACGAGTCCGGCTTTCCCGGCCCCCTCAACCTCGGCAATCCCGGTGAATTCACGATGCTCGAGCTCGCTGAGATCGTTCTCGCCAAGGTGGGTGGAAAATCAAAGATTGTCCACCATCCCCTCCCCCAGGACGACCCCAGACAGCGCCGCCCCGACATCACCAAAGCCCGCGAACTTCTCAATTGGGAGCCAAAAGTGGCACTTGCGGAGGGACTTGACCGGACGATTGCTTACTTTAGAAATAGTGAAACGGGGAAAGGCTGAAATTTTGAAATGGGAAAAATTGAATCGGAGCGAAGCGGAGTCATATGCTGAAATTCTGAAAGGAAACAACTGAGATGCGATTGACGGAGGATCTTCGGGGGAGGACAAAGCAGTATGCTTCGAAGATCATCCGGCTGTATGTGACACTGCCCCGGAAACGACGTGAGGTTGAAGTGCTCGGCCACCAGCTACTAAGATCGGGAACATCCGTCGCTGCTCATGCCAGGGAATCCACAAGGGCCCGCTCAGACTCTGAATTTTGTGCCAAGCTGGGTGTTCTCTTACAGGAAGCCGATGAATCTTCCCTCTGGCTTGAACTTCTCAAAGAAGACTGCGAAATCGATAACGCTGAAATCGATCACCTCCTCAAAGAAACCAACGAACTCATCGCCATCTTCACCACTATCGTCTCGAAAGTAAAAAGGAACGCGTAGGAAACGTCGGATTGAAAAAATCTGAAATAGGGAAAATCTGAAACGCTGAAACTATCAGGCACTTCGATTTAAAAATATGAAATAGGGAAAAGCTGAAACGCTGAAAATATCAGGCACTTCGATTTAAAAATCTGAAATAGGGAAAAGCTGAAACGCTGAAACTATCAGGCAATTTGATTTAAAAATCTGAAATTGATTTCACTTCGATCCGTCGCCGCACTCAGGCTCGTTGTTTATATTTTTTGGCTTTCCCATTTTCAGCATTTCAGCATTTCAGC
>DDSV01000028.1:0-1820 GCA_002344215.1 Akkermansiaceae bacterium UBA2381 | reverse complement strand
CTTTTCAGCTTTTCAGCTTTTCCCCATTTCAAAATTTCCCATGACCCACATTACCTGCATCGGTGCCGGCTACGTCGGTGGCCCCACCATGGCGATGATCGCCGCGAAATGTCCTGACATTCATGTCGAGGTCGTTGACATCAATGCCGCGCGCATCGCCGCGTGGAACTCGGATCAGTTGCCGGTCTACGAACCGGGGCTGGACGAGCTTGTCAGGGAAACACTGGGACGGAACCTTTCCTTTTCCACCGACGTCCCCGCCGCGATCCGCCGGGCCGACATCATCTTTGTGAGCGTCAACACTCCGACGAAGACTTACGGACTCGGAGCCCACCGCGCCGCCGATCTCCGTTTTATCGAATCGGTTGCCCGCGACATCGCCACCTACGCCGAGGGCCCCAAGATCATTGTCGAAAAGAGCACCATCCCCGTGCGCACCGCCGAGGCGATTCGGGCCATCCTCGAAACGAGCGAGACCGTTCATCATCACGAGGTCCTCTCCAACCCCGAGTTCCTCGCCGAAGGCACCGCCATCGCCGATCTTCAGAATCCTGACCGTATCCTCATCGGAGGAGACACCACCCCCGGAGGCCGCGCCGCGATCGACCGGCTTGCCTCCGTCTATGCGACCTGGGTTCCCGAAGAGCGTATTATCAAAACCAATCTCTGGTCATCCGAACTTGCCAAGCTCGTCGCCAACGCCTTCNNCATCGGCACCGACTCCCGCATCGGAGCCAAGTTCCTCAAGGCTTCGGTCGGATTCGGAGGATCCTGTTTCCAGAAAGACGTCCTCAATCTTGTCTACCTTTGCGGCCACTTCGGCCTTCCCGAGGTTGCCGACTACTGGGAGTCCGTCATCCGCATGAACCAGTGGCAGAAACGCCGCTTCGCCGACAGCGTCGTCCAGGCCTTCTACAATACCGTCAGCGGCAAACGCATCGCCATCCTTGGATTCGCTTTCAAAAAGGACACCAACGACACCCGCGAATCCCCCGCCATCGATGTCTGCCGCCAGCTCATCGAAGAGCGGGCCGCCCTCGCCATCTACGATCCCAAGGTGGAAAAAGCGAAGATCTTTGCCGACCTCGGTCTCGCCGACGACGACCCGCGTCTCCAGATCTGTTCCAGCGCCGACGAAGCCCTCGCCGGAGCCAACGCCATGCTTGTCCTCACCGAGTGGGACGAATTCAAAACGATCGACTTCAACGCCGCCTTCACAACCATGATCAAACCCGCCTGGGTCTTCGACGGCCGCAATGTCCTCGACCACGCCGCATTGCGCGAAATTGGCTTTCAGGTCAAAGCGATTGGGAAGGCTTAGCGCCGGAGGCGCCGGAGGCGCTGTGGGCAGTAGGCAGTAGGCAGTAGGCNNGTGAGCTGTGAGCTGTGAGCTGTGGTCTGTGGTCTGTGGGCAGTAAATATGAAAGTGCAGTCCTTTGATGAACTGGAGGTTTATCGCTTGGCTTTTGCGGTGCAGCAGGAAATTTTTGAACTGTCGAAGCGATTTCCAAAAGAGGAAGCCTACTCCCTTACTGACCAGATTCGGCGTTCATCACGCTCGGTTGGCGCCAACATCGCTGAGGCCTGGCGGAAGCGGCGATATCCTGCCCATTTCGCCTCGAAACTCACCGATTCAGACGGAGAAAACGCCGAGACCCAACACTGGCTCCGAACCGCAGAGGCCTGCCAATATCTTGACACCTCGGTCGTAGAAGTGCTTCTCGAAAAGACGCGCGAAATTGGTGCAAAACTGGGCCGCATGATAGCCACCCCGGAGAATTGGCAACCAAGGTAAGACCGCCTACCGCCTACCGCCTACC
>DDSV01000034.1 GCA_002344215.1 Akkermansiaceae bacterium UBA2381 | reverse complement strand
ATTTTATTAATTATTTATCTTAAATTTGAGAAAATTATTAAAAATTAGTAATCCATCAAAAAATTGAGGCCCGACAGGCACTTCAAAGTGAACTCAATTTTCACCCGGCCGCTTCGATCAGTCGGGTGATTTCCAGCGCCACGCTGAGAGCGGCGGCGCCATGCGAACCGCTCACCTTCGGTTGGTGGCCCAGGGCAGCGCAATCAACAAAGGCGGCAAGTTCACACTTCAAGGGTTCGTCCCGCTCGACCTGGACTTCCTCTTTCGCGATTTGCATCCCGTCTTTGCGGTAGATCCATCCGCTTTGATCCTGATAATCGAGGGACAGGTAGGCATCACTCTGAAATACCCGGATCTTACGCAAACGCTCGGGGCTGATCCGGCTGGCAGTGATGTTTGCCACACAACCATTCTCGAATCGAATCCTCGCGTTCGCAATATCCTCACGGCGCGTCAGGACCGGGATGCCGACCGCATCAATGTGGGCAATGGGTGAGTTCACGAGGTGCAAGACGATCTCAAGATCGTGAATCATGAGGTCAAGGACGACTCCAATATCCATGCTCCGTTGCGGGAACGGGGAAAGGCGGTGACACTCGATAAACTTCGGGGAGTTCAGCCTGGCTTCCAACTGGCTCATCACCGGATTGAATCGTTCGATGTGCCCCACCTGCAGGATACATCCATTGGCGGCCGCCAGATCGATCATCGCCCTCGCGTCATCCTCTGAATCAGAGATCGGTTTTTCGACAAGAACATGCTTCCCGGCTGAAAGGAGCAGGGTCGCGATTTCTCGATGGGTCACGGTGGGAGTGGCGACAGAGGCCGCATCGACGAGAGCGACCAGTTCATCGACGCTGCTTACGGCAACCGTGCCGAATTCTTCGGCAAGTTGGCGGGCATGGTCCTGATTCGCATCATAAATCGCGACGAGATCCGCCGATTCCAGCCCCGCATAGATACGGGCATGATTTCGTCCGATCGCTCCAACTCCGACGACTCCTACTTTTACATTCATAAGCTTGTCTGCTATGCCAGCAACTGAGGCGGACGGCAACTCCGGATCGGCCGGGAGTAGCATTTTCGGGACCTTGCTCTACTGGTTTCTGGCGACCAGACTGACCTTTTTCTCATGACAAAGGCGGAAAATTTCCTCTTTCCCGAGCAGAAGAGTTCCTCCCGCTTCAATTACGATGGCGTTGACGCCCGCCTCCGCCGCTGCTTCGATCGTCGCGGGACCGACCACAGGAACATCAAAACGGAGGTCCTGATCGGGTTTGGAGACTTTGACCATCATTGCTTCCCCTTTTCCAAGGATGCCACCGCGTTTAATGGCTTCATTGGTTCCTTCAAATGCCTCCACTGCCAGAACGGTTCCCTTTTTCACCACGACGGTCTGACCGATGTCGAGCCGGCTCATTTCCTTGGCGATGCGGAATCCGAAGGCGGCGTCATCCTCCTGCCTGTCACTCAGCGCGGGACCGCAGACATGCCCGGGGCCGGGAAGCAGGTCCTCCAGAAAAGTGGTCGCCGGCATCAGCGAGATTCCGTCGGATTCCATCTCGACGGCAATCGCGGAAAATAACGACTCAGCGTTCCGCTCCTTCACCCGGCTGAGCATTTTCAGTGTTCGCAGATCGGGGCGCAGATCAAAAAGATTTCGCGGCGCGATCTGGCCGACCATCACCGCACGACTCACTCCATGGGCCTTGAAATGCTTGATCATTTTAGAAAGTTGCCCCACCCGCATCCACTCGATATGATCGACCAGGTCCGACAATGCCGGATCGGTTTCGTTGACGAATGCCGCGACGACGATCGTTGCAACACCAGACTTCCTCGCGGCTCTTGCAAAGGTGCCGGGATAAAGGCCGTTTCCGGCGATCATGCCGACAATTGAAGGGATTTCCAGTTCGCTCATGATCAAATTGATTAGACGGTCGCTGCGGGAGCGCGGTCCATGACGGCAATAATGACCGCCACGGTCAGGATGACGGTTCCCGCGACCCGCCAGAGAAAGTAGCGTCCACTGTCCCGATGCTCACTGTTGCCGAGGAAACTGCCGAAAACTACCACAAGGATGATCACCCACAAGCCCCGCGAAGCATAGACGACATTGATCCCGGTAGCGTTGTGGAAAATGCTCAGTGCCACGCCCATGACAATGGCCTGCAACCCTATCATTACGGCACCTCCAACGGCCCACTTTCGCAAACCTTTCCGGGGAAAGATTCCGGGTCGGCCCTGAAGCAGCCACAATATCAAGGTGTAGAACGCAACGGAAGAAGTGCCAACGGCAAGAAATGTCGGAGCTCCAAAGTCAGCCGACCACCAGCTAACCAGCACATCACAGATTCCGAATATCATCGCGCTCGAAAGTGTGACCAGAACGGTGAAGGCCAGATGGGATCCTCCCTTCAGATCCGCCAGTCCCATGACAAAAATACCCAGCGTCGTCATGGCCGCCGCCACCCAGAGCGGCACGCTTGGGCTTTGTCCGGTCAGAAGCACCACCCCGAGTGCAACGAAAACGACCTTGGTTCCCATCAATGGGGTCACCAGAGAAACATCACCCCGTTTGATCCCAAGAAAGGTGAGCCAATTCCCCGCAAAAAAGGTTGCCCCCATGACCAGCGGTTTCCAAATGAGGGTCCAATCGACCTGGGATCGTTCAAAAAAGAGAAGCGGTAGAAACATTCCCCCGAGCACGAGATTCGTCAGATGAAACGATTGGTCCATCGTGACACCCTCCTTAAGACCCCGCTTTACGATGATCGAACCAAGCGCATAGATGATCGCGCCAGCGAGGGGTAGCAGGAAGTAGGACGGCACGGGCCATTGTCGCGGGGCCCGGCCATTCGTCAAAAGATTTGAGCCGTCCCCTTTTTAATCGGGTGATTTCAAGAACCGGATAAATCCAGCTTACGAGGCATGCCCTTCCGCCAGCCTCTCTGTTGAGAGCACACTCCAGTTCTCCTTTGCCGGATCAGGTGGTGACTCGGACTGGGCCTTGGCCACGGTTTCCTCCACATGTTCCTGTATCCTGGACTCCAACTGCTCGAGCACTTCGATGGATTCAAACCCCTCTGCAATAATCCTCGCACGGGCGACAGCTAGACAGTCGCGCCCCCATTTGCCGGCCTTCACTGCATCGGGAACATAGCTGGCATCGTCGTGCTCTCCGTGTCCGGAAAGACGCAACATTTTCCCGACAACCATCTGGGGGCCTTCTCCGGCACGCGCCCGTGAAATGGCGCGGCGGAAGGTCTCAAGGCACTCCATAAGATCCGTGCCATCGATCGAGTATCCGGTCACGCCATACCCTTTCGCCCTATCGACAAGGTCCTCGCAGGCAAACTGGCGGGAAGTCGGGGTCGAATAGGCAAATTGGTTGTCGGCCACCCCCAGAACCAAAGGCAGGTGCTCGATTGCCGCCTGATTCAACCCTTCATGAAAGGCACCTGTTGAGGTAGCGCCATCACCCACGGTAGCCCCGCCCACAACCCCGGACATTCCCCGGTAACGATGGGCCATCAACATTCCGTTGATGACCGAAATGGATGATCCCAAATGGCTGATCATGGCCGGCATCCCCTCCCGGGGGCGGCCACGATGAATATTCCCGTCGCGCCCCCGCATCGGGCCCTCTACAGATCCGAGATAGGTTCGTGCTCCATCGAGGAGAGGCTCACCAAAGGCAGCTCTGCCGGCTTGATCGCGAATCAGGGGAGCAAAAACATCACCGCGCCCGCGGTCGAGTTGCCCTCCCAGGGCATAACTGAAGGCCTCCTGCCCCCGCCCCACATAGACTCCGCCTACAATTTTCCCGCTCCGATAGAGAGCCGAGATCTTCTCCTCAAAGGTACGCGCCTGAAACATCCCTTCATAGGCTCTGACAAATTCCTTCGCCGTTATAGCGCCGGAACCGGTTATTTGAGTATCTCTGGCAGACATGAGCGCGACTCTGGCATCGTAGCCGCGGCCCCGCCACCCCCGCAACGAAATTTTTCCTTGTGTCACCCCGCAAATTCTGGACTAAAGATCCCACAATGAATCTGGGAGTCATCGGTTGCGGAAAAATGGGCAAGGCCCTCGTCGGGGGAATCATCGGGGCGGGTATCTGCCGGGCGGACGAAGTAACGGTCTACGATACCTATGCCTCCTCCGCCCAGGCAATGGCGACTGAACTGGGTGTCACGGTTGCCACCGGCAATGCGGAGCTGGTGACCAGATCGGATGTTGTTCTTCTCTGTGTGAAGCCTCAGGGATTTATTGAAATGCTGGCGGGTCTCGGAGAGAGCCGTGACAAGTTGCTCATCTCCATTGCCGCCGGTATCCGCCTCTCCGCGATCGAAGCCGGCTCCGATCATCGGCACCGGGTTGTCAGGGTGATGCCGAACACGCCCGCTCTGATCGGCCGGGGCGCCTCCGCCTTTGCTCTCGGGGCCGCCGCAACGGAGGGAGACGCCGAACTCACTGAATCCCTCCTCGGAGCCGTAGGTTACGTTTGCAGAGTCAGTGAAGATGACCTCGACGCAGTGACCGCGCTCAGCGGGAGCGGTCCCGCTTACTTTTTCCTGATGATTGAAGCCCTCATCGCCTCGGGAGTCAAACAGGGGCTCTCACCGGAAATTGCACGTGATCTCGCGGTGCATACGGCGGCTGGAGCCGCTGAACTGGTTCTTGCCACCGGTGAAGCGCCCGCTCAACTTCGTGAGAATGTAACGAGCCCGAATGGCACGACTTTCGCGGCGCTACAGTCCTTTCGCTCAAACGGATTCGAATCGATTGTGGAACTGGCGGTGGCGGCAGCCGCAGACCGATCCAGGGAGCTGGGGGCCTCGTAAAATCACCCGTGACAATGCCGGAATTTTCACTTTTGCCGGACAAGACCTGTCGTTAATTGACCTTGAAATGACCGATATCAGAAAATACTACGAAGAGCGCGGACAGGGGCATGTCTTCGCTCATTATCATCACCTGACAGATCACCAGAAGAAGGAACTGGAAGGGCAGGCAGCGCAGATTGATCTGGATGAGATCAGCGCCCTCGTCTCCACTTTGATCCGGGCATCAGGAACCGCCCATTCTTCCCTCACTGGCGAACTGGCTCCGGCAGACTACATTCCCATGCCGGGTCATTGTGAAACGGCCGATCCCGGACTCTGGAAGGAGGCCACGAAACGGGGCGAAGCGGCGCTTCGCACCGGTCGGGTCGCAGCATTCACCGTTGCCGGCGGCCAGGGAACCCGGCTGGGTTTTGATGGACCCAAAGGTACCTATGGAGTTACCCCGGTTCTCAAAAAATCGCTTTTTCAGGTTTTTGCTGAAAAAATCCTCGCGGCGACTCGAATCTACGGCCGCCCCGTGCCGTGGTACATCATGACCTCAATATTGAACCACGAGGACACCGTGGCATTTTTTGAATCCAATGATTTCTTCGGTCTCTCGCGCGACAGGGTGCACTTTTTCACCCAGGGTCTGATGCCCGCGGTCGATGCGGACGGGAAAATCCTCATGGCCGACCGTGATCAGATCGCGCTAAGCCCTGACGGGCACGGGGGAGCGCTTCGAGCACTTGTTCGATCGGGATCCATCAGGCAAATGGAAGCGGACGGAATCGATACCATCAGCTATTTCCAGGTCGATAACCCGCTTGTGCGCTGTATTGACCCGACCTTTATCGGATTTCATCTGATGAATCAGTCAGACCTATCCAGCAAAATGGTTCCCAAGGCCTATCCGGAGGAAAAAGTCGGCGTTTTCTGCCAACAGGATGGAAAGGCACTTGTGGTTGAGTACAGCGACCTTCCCGAAAGCCTCTCGACCGAAAGAGACGAGGCAGGGGAACTCCGCTTCCGATCCGGTAGTATTGCCATTCATGTCTTCAATCGCGAACTCGTTTCGAGACTGGGGAGCGGTAATGAGGAAGGAGCAGGACTCCCCTTTCACCTTGCCCACAAAAAGGTTCCGTTTATCGATGAGGCCGGCGTCCGCCACGAGCCCGGATCGCCCAACGGATATAAGTTTGAGATGTTTGTTTTTGATGCACTTCCTTTCGCGAGGAACCCGGTGATCATCGAAACCGCGAGGGAGGATGATTTCTCCCCGGTCAAGAATGCGGAGGGGATCGATTCCGCTCAGACCTGCCGGGACGACCAATTGCGTCAGTTTGTCCGCTGGGCCAGGGCCGCGGGAATTGAAATCCAGAGCGATGAAAGCGGCTTACCTCCCTTTGCCTTCGAGATTTCGCCTCTTTTTGCCGATACAGCGGCGCGATTCCGCCACGCCTGGGATGCACTCCCTCACAAACCGCAATTGACCGAAGGGCTCGTACTGGTTTAACTCACCGATCCGGGCTTTCCCGCCCGAATCAAAATGAGCGCTGAAGCACGTCTGACCGAACTTGGTATCACCCTCCCCCCGGCCCCCAAACCGGGAGGGGTCTATAAACCTCTCGTCCGAATCGGGAATCTCGCCTACCTCTCCGGGCATGGTCCGTCCAAGGATGGTGTCAGCTATCAAACCGGACGGGTCGGAGCTGACTTAAGTCTTGAGGAAGGCCGGGCTTCAGCCAGGCAGGTGGGACTTAACCTTCTGGCGACCCTCAAACAGGAGCTGGGATCGCTTGATCAGGTCGTCCGTGTCATCAAGACGCTGGCTCTAGTCAACTGCACCGACGATTTCACCCGGCAACCCGAAGTCATCAACGGCTTCTCCGAACTTTTCGCCGAGGTATTCGGGCCCGATGCCGGGGTGGGTGCCCGCAGTGCCCTCGCTGCCAACACCCTTCCGGGGAATATCCCGGTGGAAATCGAGATTATCGTCGAAGTAAAGAGCTGAACAGGAATGAACTCAATTTCCATGCTCGAGACGGTGCCCTCCCCCGCCCTTCTTTTTGACAGGGACGCGATCCACCGCAACCTCGCCTTGATGCTGAAGATCGTCGGAGGAGATCCTTCACGCCTGCGTCCTCACATTAAGACGCACAAATGTCGCGAGATCCTCTCTCTCCAACTGGAGTTGGGCATCCGGCAGGTCAAATGCGCCACGATTGCCGAGGCGGAGCTCTCCGCCATTGCCGGAGTTCCCGATGTGCTTATTTCCTATCCCCTCGTCGGACCGAATGTGTCGAGATTTTTTCAGCTGATCGACGCCTATCCGGAGACGAGCTTCTCTACCCTCGTTGATTGCGAAAGTGCTCTTTCCGCTTTTGCCGGTTCGGGCCGGGGTCCTGTTTCGCTATTTGTGGATCTTGATTGCGGAATGCACCGGACCGGAATCAACCCGGGTGAGGCAGCGCTCAATCTTGTTCGGACCCTTGTGACGAACTCTGACTTCCGTTTTGCCGGTCTCCATGCCTACGACGGACATATCCACGATTCCCTGCTGGAAATCCGGAGGGAAAGATTCGCTGCTGTCGTTTCACTTGTTGAGAATTTTGCCGCTCAAGTTGAAACGCAGGTCGCCCCGGTTCCTCTGATCGTTTCAGGAGGTTCTCCCACCTTTGGATTGCATGCGGAGCACTCCGCTGCCTCTCAGCGCCCCTGGCAGTGTTCCCCCGGCACCACGGTACTTTGGGACGCCGGCTATGGAGGAAACTATGCCGACCTTCCTTTCGAACGCGCTGCTCTCCTGCTTACCCGCGTGGTGAGCCATCCTGCGGCGGATGCTCCTGAAGAGGAGAATAACGGTGAAGGACTGATTTGTGTGGACCTCGGCCATAAGGCGGTGGCAGCCGAGAATTTGATTGCCCGGCGGGTCTTCTTTCCCGACCTACCAGACGCGATCTTTGTATCCCAGAGTGAAGAGCATCTCGTCCTCCGGATTAAGGACCCGGTGAACTGGCCGGTGGGCGCCCCGCTTGTGGGCCTCCCGATTCATGTTTGTCCCACCGTCGCCCTTCATCAGGAGGCTCGATTGGTCAGCAAGCGCTCCATCACTGGAGAAAGCTGGGCCATCGCTGCCCGTGATCGCCGCATTTCGATCTGAATCGCCCTTGAAGTGCTATCTGCTCGACCTGCCTTGCCTCAACGGGCAAGTAAGTTGGACTTGATCGTTCCGATTCGTTGATCCGGTAGTTGGATCGTCGCGATCCCACCACGCTCGCTCAGAATCCCCACCTGCGTTCCCTCCCTGATCGAGACCAACACTCCACCAACATCGGCGTCGGTGGTGGATTTTAGCGACGCCAACTCGCCCGAAAGAGTCCCCGTTTGCCGGGGAATAAAAATTGAGGTTTCCGGCTGAGGCATTGTCTGAGCATTCGGAACGGAGGGGGCCGTCACATTGGCCGGACCACTCACCGTAGTGCCCGTACCGACCAATAATCCGTCCGGAACCGGTGTGACGGGGGGCGCCCCCACCTCCTCGACAGAATGGGCAGTGGAGGGCCTACTCTTTCCGCGCTTGAAAAGCCCCCCGAAAGCCTCCTTCTTTACCGGGTTTCCTGCCACCGCTTCCCCCATGTTTGCGACCGATTCCGGCGGAGCGGGCTGTTCCGCGGCATAAGGATTCTCAGGATTACCGGTAACCTTCCGGCGATTCATGGCCTTGAATTTTTCAAAAAAGCCAACTTTGGCGGGCGCTCCGTTCTGAACTGGAGGGTTCTGCAGAGGGGGGACTGCCGTATCATTTGCACCGGAAACCGGGTCGAACTCGGGCACCTCGTCGTTTTTCTTGACGATAAATCCTGACAAATCTCCCTCCCCGCCGGCAGCAACAGGAACCCGGGGAGGATTCGCCGCGAGAAACTGCGCCGGAGTGGTGATCACCTGCTGCGGCTGTGAATAGGTCGCCATTGCAGCCTTTAACGCCTTGTCCTGCCTTGCCGCCAGAACCGCGGCCTGCATTTCCGCCTCTTCCAGCGATTGTCTCCTCGCCACATTTCCCTGAGTAGCATAGACCGTGGACACGGGGAGGGCGTCTTCCTGTGCGTTGCCAAGCGTGAGAAAAAGTGATAGTTGCAATGATAGAAGAAGTTTTCTTTCCATTTTAGTTTTCCCTTTCACCAAGATTCTGATCCCGTTTCACCCTGATTTCCAGCCTACAGCTATGAACTTGATTTTCGATGTCCACCTGGATCTTAGCCTGAATGCGATCGAATGGAACCGTGATCTGACCCTCCCGATCAGTGAAATTCGTGCCATTGAATCGGGCAGGACCGATATGAAAGGCCGCGGCCTGAACACAGTCTGTCTGGATGAAATGCGGCGAGGCGGCATTGGCCTGTGCGTCGCCACCCAGATCGGCGGCTGCATGAAGCCGAGAGGACCGGTCGCCTGCTGGGAATCCCCCAGTCAGGCCTGGGGCATGACCCAGGGGCAGCGAGCCTACTACGAAGCCCTTTGCGATCTCGGTGAGATGAGTCTGATTACCAATCTCGCTCAACTCGACGCCCATCTCGCGTTGTGGTCAGACCCGGTCGCCGCTGCCGCCGCCAAGGCCCCCATCGGCTATGTCTTGAGCCTGGAAGGTGCGGACTCCATCATTACGATCGACTATCTGGAAACGGCCTACGCCTATGGACTTCGGGCCATGGGGCCGGCCCACTACGGAAAAGGTCGATACGCCCTTGGACATGATCAGGTCGGTGGACTGCCGCAGGGAGGCGAGGCCTTGATCCGAAAAATGGATGAACTCGGTATGATCCTCGACGTCACCCATCTCAGCGACGCCTGCTTTTTTGAAGCGTTGGATCTCTTCTCAGGATCGGTTTGGGCCAGTCACTCCAATTGTCGAGCCCTCGTAAACGACCCCCGGCAGTTCAGTGACGAACAGATCAAGCTCCTGATTGAGCGGGACGCCGTCCTCGGAGCCGTCTTTGACGCCTGGATGATGGTTCCGGGGTGGATTCGTGGCACTTCGACCCCGGAATCAACCGGAGTAACGATCGCCCATATCGCAGATCATATTGATCATATCTGCCAACTCTCCGGGAACACGTGGCACGTGGGTATCGGCAGTGATCTGGACGGAGGTTTCGGGAGGGAGCAAAGCCCGATCGACCTGGATACCATTGCCGATCTGCAAAGCATCGAGGGGATCTTAAAGGGCCGCGGTTACGATGAAGATGACATCACCGCGATCTTCCACGGCAACTTTTTGCGCGTGGTGCGGAAGGCGTGGGCCTAGCTGTAAAGTGGAAAGCGCCGCCTGTCGCGGGCCGCTTTCCTCAATGCGCCGCTGAAGACTTGCGGCCGATGAAGCTGAGACCGCCGAGGGCAACCATGGCAAGTCCGCCGATCGTGCGGAGGATACCGCCCACCATGCTCGCGCCAAAGGCATTAAATCCGTAGATCAGGAGCCCGGCTCCAATGATCAAAGCAAAAATGGGACCGGCAGCTTCGATGGCGCGCGTTGAAAGAGGGAGACAACCGAGGACTGCGAACATGACAACAAATCCGGCCAGATAGATCCAGAGAGGGGTCCAATCCCCACCACTTGCACTCAGACAGACTTCGCAAAGAAGCCAGGTGAGACCGATAATGAAGAGAAAGCCGTGGGAGAGAGAGTTCATTGGTAAAGAATGATTCAGGTTAACGTGGAATCAAGTTGAATGTGGTCGCTGCAGGAAGGGCGAGGGTCAGACTTTGCGTCCGCGTTCACGATACTCGCCGAAGCTCCTGAACTTCTGATACCGCTGCTCAAGCAGGGTATCACGATCAATGGCATCGAGCTCGGAAAGGTGCCGGTTAACATGTTTTTTGAGATTGTTGGCCGATCCGACATGATCGTGGTGGGCTCCCCCCATGGGTTCCGGAATCACCTCATCAATAATCCCGAGGTCCATCAGGTCCGCCGCGCTGAGCTTGAGCGCCTGGGCCGCCTCAGTGGCATATTTGCGATCTTTCCAGAGGATGGCGGCACAACCCTCCGGGCTGATCACCGAATAATAGGCGTTTTCCATCATCAAAACACGGTCTGCGACTCCGATCCCGAGTGCTCCCCCTGATCCACCTTCCCCGATCACAACCGCCACAATTGGAACCGACAGAGTCATCATCTCCCGAAGATTGAAGGCGATCGCCTCGGCAATATTACGCTCTTCGGAACCAATCCCCGGGTAGGCTCCGGGAGTGTCGATCAAAGTCACGACCGGGATTCGGAACTTTTCCGCCATTTTCATGAGGCGAAGAGCCTTGCGGTATCCCTCGGGATTGGCGCTTCCGAAGTTGCGGCGCAGGTTTTCCTTGGTGTCACGGCCCTTCTGGTGCCCGATTACCACCACACGACGACCCTCGATACGGGCAAATCCGCCGGGCATGGCCTCGTCTTCCCCGATGTGCCGGTCACCGTGGAGCTCAACAAAGTCATCAAAGGAGTGCTCGATATAGTCAAGCATGAACGGCCGCTGGGTATGCCGGGCGATCATGACGCGCTGCCATGGCGAAAGATTCCGGTAAATCTCGGTTTTCGTCTTGGTCAGCTTGTCCTCGATCCGCTTCATCTCGCTCGACATGTCGATATCGCTGTCGGCCGCGCGGTCGCGCAGTTCGGCAAGCTGGCGCTCAAGGTTCACGATGGGCTTCTCAAATTCGAGGGGTTCCGTGATCATCATCATAGGGGCAAATGGTAACGCTTTTTGGCTGCAATGCTACTTCGTGAGGTCAACTTTTGATCCAATTCGTAGAATTGTGAAAAGCTCTTCGACGTCCCCGTTTTCGAGCATGACCCCGTAGGGACGCGATTCGGAGCCGCCAGATCCGCCGGATTCGAGTTGCCGGATAAACAGCCCGATTTTTCCTGTCCGAATCCACTTGCTGCAGTTCATGTAATTCAGGTCGGTAAAATTAATGGGCTGATTGTCATACCACGCCACTTTCTCACTCACCGTGGTCGAGACCGGTGCTTTGAGGTCCGCAGGCAGGTGAGTGTCCAAAATGGAATACTCCTTGAAGAGGATATCACCGTCGAGAACGGTCACCCGCTTCTCCTTAAGATTGATCTCAACCCGAAAATTCAGGGGATAGACCGTGATCACCTCATTCGGAAAAATGAATTCCGACGCCTTTCCATTGGCCCGCATGATGTAATCAATCGTCGTATCGTTCCTCCGGGCAATCGTGACGAGCGCCTCGCCGCGTGCCACGGTATGCTCGGCTTTCCCCGGAAGCGGGATTTTGGAGACAAGAAGATCCATATTCAACTCCCCTACGATTCGCCTGGCGTCCCCGTAGGTGGCTGATTCCGGGAAGTACTTCATGAGGTAAAGGAGCCGGTCCCGGGCAGAGACCAGTTCACCTTCCTTGAGGAGGCCCATCGCCGCATCGAAATGACGCTTTCCCAGATCCGGTCGTCCGAGCGAGGCCCCGTCTTTCCCCTGGATATGTCGGGTCACAATAATCTCCGGCTGGGCAAACTTTTTCCAGTAAAAATAGGCACCGGCGACCCCGCCTGCGCAGATCAACATCGCAAAAAAGGCCAGGAGGAACTTGAATCGAGCCATCGCGGGAAAGGGGCGGCAGGTCAGAGTAGTCCGCGGCGCTTGAAATCGAACGCGTTAAGTTGGAGCGATCGTCCGACCATCTCCATCGTGAATTTGATCAGGGATACCTCCCAGGAGTCATCGACACCGCAAATGAGAGCTCTTGAGGGGCTTCCGCTGGAGCGGATATCCTCCATGATCCGATCCCTCACTGCCTCAGGGGATTCGTTCACGATCTCCTCGGTAAAACTGCGTTTGGCGAAATTGAATCCGTATTTGAAGAAGTTCAGATTTCCATTCTGCTTGAACCAGTCGGCGAAAACCGCAGCCTGCTCGCCGAATCCCTCGAAGAGTAAATCGGAATACCCCTCAGGCCGGAGAATTCTCGGCCGTTCAGCCTCCATCCGTCCCTCCCTCACCCGGACCCTGCCGACAGAGTCCATGGGTTCAGTCAGCAGGTGAAACTCAAAATTCGTGGTTCCGAAGGTATCAATGAGTCGATCCGGCTCGTGCACGACGACCGTGTTCTCCATCGCATACGCTATGTCATCAAATGATAGGGAAGCCATTACGTCTCCTGTCAGCCAAGCTAGCTGATGATCGGCGGGAAATCCAACGCATAAACGATTCTCTCCCGGGCAGAGCGGGATGCGGGACTGTCCCGGAAACAAAAAATGCGCCCCCAAGGGAGGCGCATCCTAGAAATTGTCTTGAACGAAGGCCGACCTTACTTGGACTGCTGCTCTTCAATGTAAGCGAAGACTTCACCCACACTGGTAAGCTTCTCAGCGGCCTCATCGGGCACGGTGATATCGAATTCTTCTTCGAAAGCCATCACGAGTTCGACCGTATCGAGGGAGTCTGCACCCAGATCTTCGATAAACTTGGCCTCTGGCTTTACCTGATCTTCGCTCACACCCAGTTGTTCAACGATGATGTTTTTTACTTTTTCTTCGATAGATGCGTCAGCCATTTGGAAGGTGGGGAATAATTTGGAATGTTTGGTTTATTACCGGTGGTTAAGAAGTTTGGCAACGCTTTTTTTAGCGTTCTTTTTTGTTCTTTACCCTGCTGCTGCCGGATTCCAGAGCGACTTTGAGTTTGAACATTTCCCGGTTTTTGCACATAGTCTGCCCATGTGCAAGGCTCTTCGCTTTCTTATCCTCCTGATCATTGGGTCTACTTCCGCCCTCTTCAGCACGGGCTGCACCCCGAGCGGTGCTTCGACCGGGGCTGCGCTGTCCGATGGATACCAGGCACCGCAATCCGGTTCAGCAGTCGATCAGACTGAGTCCATGCGGAGCCAGTATCGCGATTGGGTGCGCTGAATTGTTCGCCTGCGCCCCTCTCCTAAAGAAGATTCACTCATCGTTTTTCTTCTCAATCGGTCCGTAACCTGATACTTATAGCTTCCTCTGCGAGTTATGGAGGAGCACAGCATCGTCGAATCGGTTCTCGATAACCTGCCCGTGGCGGTTTTCGCCAAGGATGCCACCGACGGGTTCCGGTTCATTTTGTGGAACAAAAAGCAGGAGGAAGTAACGACAATACGTGCCTCAAAGGCGCTCGGAAAAGCCGACCACGACCTGTTTTCCCAGGATTCGGCCGACTACTTCCGCAGTGTCGACGAAGCGGTCATCAAACGGGGGAAGTTGATGAAGGTTCCCGAGGAGATCATCGAGACCAAGAACGGTCGCGAAGTTCATCTCCGGACCGTCAAGATTCCCGTTCACGACAAGGAAACCGGTCGCCTCCTGGTCGTTGGGATCAGCGAGGACATCACTGAACAGGTAAAATCCCTCGAGCAACTGGAACGCTTGAATCGTCATCTGGTCGCCACCAATAAGGAGTTGCAGGAGACCCAGATGCAGCTGATTCAGGCGGAAAAGCTGGAGTCCATCGGTCGTCTCGCCGCGGGTGTGGCCCACGAGGTGAAAAATCCCCTCGCCCTTCTTCTTCTTGGCGTGGATTACCTCTCCGAGGGCATTGATCCCGATGACCCCAATATCGCGACCATCTTGAAACAGATGCGCGATGCGGTTGATCGCGCCGACCGGATCGTGAGAGGACTGGTCGATTTCTCGTCGCAGCGTTCTCTCTCACGCGAAGCGACCCGGCTCAGCCTGATCATTGAGGAGGTGCTCCTCCTTGTGAAGCATGAACTCACCCGATCCAACACCCAGGTCACTGTCGAAATTGAAAAGGATCTGCCTTTCGTCTATCTCGACATGTCGAAATTCGAACAGGTCCTCATCAACCTCATCATCAATGCGGTTCATGCCATGTCCAAGGTTGAGAACCGCCGCATCAAGATCAAGGCGCGCTCCGAATCTCTCGACGAGGTGATCAAAAACGAGGGAGCGCGCAAGCGCGAAGTCTTCCGAACCGGCGATCAGGTGGTTATTCTTGAAATCATCGACAACGGATGCGGGATCGCCGCGGGTGACGCGGGGCGGCTCTTTGATCCTTTTTTCACAACGAAAGCCACCGGCCTCGGAACAGGACTGGGGCTTTCGGTCGCACGACGCATTGTTGAACTCCATGGCGGCGAACTTACCCTCAGGAATCGCAGTTTGAACCGGGGTGCGATCGCTCGACTAATCCTCCCGACAAAACTCGAGACCGGGAAGGTGACTCCCCCCATAAATTCCTCGAAAGAAATTGACATTCCGAAGGAAAAACTGTCACCCTGAACTGTGTTGGAATCTTAAACCATGAGGCTCCGTGAGCCTGACAATCGATAGGGTAATCTCTCATCCTGAGGCCACTCCAACGCGAAACCCGGAAAAATCCATGGCTCGAAAAATCCTACTGGTTGATGACGAAGCAGGCTTTACGCAACTGCTCAAAATGAACCTGGAGAAGTCCGGCGGTTACGAGGTGAAAATCGAAAATGATTCGATGCAGGCCGTCGCGGCGGCCCGTTCTTTTATGCCCGATGCGATCGTCCTGGACGTGGTCATGCCCGGAATGGACGGTGGCGATGTTCAGGCCCAGCTACAGACCATTCCCTCACTCGCAAAAATTCCCGTCGTGATGTTGACGGCTTTGGTTGATTCGACGGAGCTGTCTGAAGGAGCCGTGGCTCAGGCAGGCAATCAGTTGGTACTTCCCAAACCGGTTAACCTCTCGCTTCTCCTCCGTGTTCTGGAGGAGATTGTTCCCATGGAATGAATCTTATCGGACACTGAAATCTCGCTTTCGTGTCGAACAATTAACATTTCCGAAGTGGTTTCGTGGGGTTTTTCAGTCCACTGATCGCGTTGTGAAAGAACTTCAAACTGTCCTTTTCCTCTGCACCGGGAATTTCTACCGGAGCCGCTACGCGGAAGCCTGGTTCAACTTTCACTCCCCGCGCTCCGGTCTGGGCTGGCGGGCGGAATCACGAGGATTTCGCCCTCACCTCGCGACGGAAACGCTCTCCCACCACGCTTTAGGACGCCTGTCCGCTTGCTCCGTCCCGGCAGACCTGACGAGCCGCTTCCCGGCCAGGCTTGAGGAAATGGATCTGATTGAAGCCTCGCTCGTGATCGCCATGCTCGAAGAGGAGCACCGCCCCATGATGCAGGAGCAGTTTCCCCGCTGGGCCGACCGGATTCGATACTGGAACATCCATGATATCGACCGGGACTCCCCCTGCCACGTCCTCCCCATCATTGAAGCCGAGGTGGAAACGCTCATTCAGCATCTGCTTTCGGGACATGCCCTCAGGGCCTCAAAAAATCTCGCGGTAGAATTTTAACCCTCTATATATTTTGACATTCCTAAACAAATTGGCCAGAATCTCGCTATCCTCATTTGTCATGGTTCTTCTGGACCGATTCAATCTGACTCTATGACTGACTTACAATCTGATGCGGGTGCCGGCGGAACTCTAAACGGAACCCTCCAGGCCGAGATGTTCGGAATTAGCGGAACGGTCAAACGGGGAAAGGAGGAGAAGATCAAGAAGCGGCCAGTCTACGGAAATGGTCTCAAGGCCCCCTCCTCCATCGGGAAAAATTTCGTCCTCGATACCAATGTGCTGCTGCACGATCCCGACTGCCTTGATCGTTTCGGGGACAATCACGTTTGTATCCCTCTCGAAGTATTGTGTGAACTCGATAAGTTCAAGAACGAGCAGACCGAGCGCGGTGCCAGCGCCAGGTCCGTCCATCGTAAACTCGCCGCCCTGTTTTCAAAACATCCTCAGAATGCCACGACCGGTATTCCCAACCGCGAGGGAGGCTCCGTCCGTCTCGTACCCGCACAGCCCGAGGCAGGAGGCCGCAGCGTGGTGGTCGAAGAACTTCTCGCCGTCTTCCGGGGGCAGGAGTCGAATGACAACCGCATCCTCATTTGTTCCCAACTGATCGCTGAAAAGAACAGCTCTCCGACGATTCTCGTCACCAAGGATCTCAATCTTCAGCTCAAGGCACACGCCATCGGAATCCCGTGTGAGGATTATCAGAACGACAAGGTCGACAGTGCCCAGGTCGGGGCCGGACAGTTGGTGGTCGATTTGAAGCCCAACGATCTCCAGCGCTTTGCCAGCGCCGGTTCCCTCGATCTGCCCAGTCACGTCCGACGGGTGAGCCCGAACGAATACGTCCTGCTCAAGGCGGGTGAAAAGCGCACCATGCCCGCCCGTATGGGAACCGATGGGGCTTTCCACAAACTGCAGATCCCTGATCAGATCCGAATCCAGCGCGGAGCCCCGTTGCGACCGCTCAATCTCGGACAGCAGTGCTTCCTTGATGCCCTGCTCAATCCCGAGGTTACCCTCGTCACCTGCTACGGTCAGGCCGGTACCGGTAAGACCCTCCTCGCCGTCGCTTCCGCCCTTCATCTCACTTTCAACGGAGAATACAACGGAGTCACCGTGAGCCGCCCTGTCATCCCGATGGGCGACACCCTTGGATTCCTTCCCGGTTCTCTCGAGGAGAAGCTCGATCCCTGGCTGAAACCGGTCTACGACGCTCTTGAGTTCCTCCTGACGCCGGAACAGGGAACGGCAGCAAAGCGCAAGCAGCAGGTCCGTCCGCGCAAAGGATCCGGCGATAACTTCCCCTCATCGGGAGGCAAACGCAGCTACGATCCCTTTTTAGAATCGGGACTGATCGAGATCGAAGCGCTTTGCTACATCCGCGGGCGATCCATCCCCAACCGCTTCTTTATTCTTGATGAGGCCCAGCAACTTACCCCGCTTGAGGCAAAAACCATCGTGACACGGATGGCAAAGGGGTCCAAGTTGGTCCTCGTGGGCGACCCCGCCCAAATCGACAATCCTTATGTGGATAGACTTAGTAATGGTCTTGTTTACACTCGCGACCGTCTCCGCGACGAGTCCTGCAGTTCGCACGTTACCCTGGAACGCGGCGAGCGCAGTCAGTTGGCGGAAGCTGCCGCGAGGAAAATGTAAATCGGACGGAAGCTCGGCGTTTTATTTGCGCAAAAGCGGTGTTCGCGGGCTAAACTCCGGCGAAGATGGCCCGTGAGTATACCGTCAAGCGTGTCCCGAAAAACGCGAAGTCGCAGATCGATTACGCCGCTGAACTGAACGAAAAGCAGTTCGCCGCCGTGACCGCTCCTCCGGGACCGTCCCTTGTTATCGCCGGGGCCGGAAGCGGCAAAACCCGCACCCTCACCTACCGGGTCGCCTACCTTCTGGATAATGGCATCAAGGCGGGCAGCATTCTCCTGCTCACCTTCACCAACAAGGCGGCGAAGGAAATGCTGAACCGGGTTGAGGAACTCGTTCCCTACGACACCCGTGACCTTTGGGGCGGCACCTTCCATTCGGTCGGCAATCGCATCCTCCGCCGCCATGCGGAGTTGCTGGGATGGGACCGCAGCTTTTCCATCATGGACCGGGAAGATCAAAAGGAGATCATGAACGCGGTCATCGGCGAGAGTCAGATCGATACCAAGGCGATGCGCTTCCCCAAACCCGAAGTGCTCGCCGATATCTTCAGCCTCGCAACCAACACCAGCGTCGGCATTCCCGACCTGCTTCACCGCCGTTATCCCTATTTCAACCACCTCGCCGACTCGATCGAGGAATTGAAGGAGCGTTACGAAGCGAAAAAGAAGGCCACCAACTCAATGGACTTCGACGATCTTCTCGAGAAACCGCTCCGGCTTCTCCTCGATTATCCCGCGATCCGCGAGCAGTATCAGCGCCAATTCGAATGGATCCTCGTCGACGAGTATCAGGACACCAACACCCTCCAGGCCGGATTCATCGATCTGCTCGCCGCGCCCCAGAACAATCTCATGGTCGTCGGCGACGACGCGCAGTCCATCTACTCGTGGCGTGGGGCCGATTTCCGCAACATCCTCGACTTTCCCGAAAAATATCCCGGTGCCGCCAAGTATGTCATCGAGACGAATTACCGCTCCGTCCCCGAGATCCTCAGTCTTGCCAATGCCGCGATTGCTCCGAACACCAAGCAATTCCGCAAAGACCTGACTCCCTGGCGACCGGATCGCGAGACCCTCCCCGCTCTCGCCCAGTTGCAGGACCCCAATACTCAAGCCGCCTTCGTCGCCCAGCGTATTCTCGAACTGCGGGACGAGGGAGTCGAACTGAACGAAATCGCCGTCCTCTACCGGGCCCACTTTCACGCGATGGAAATCCAGCTCGAGCTGACCAATCGGGGCATTCCCTTTGTCATCACGAGCGGTCTCCGCTTCTTCGAGCAGGCTCACATCAAGGACGCCGCCGCCTTCATGAAGTTCGTCTGTAACCGGCGCGACGAGGTGGCCTTTAAACGTCTCGTCAAAATGCTGCCCGGGATCGGCGACAAAGGGGCCGACAACCTCTGGGGTGAATGGACCCACTGCGAAGGCTCCGCTCTCAGTACCGTGACCTCTTTTTCGACCTATCTCCTCAAATTCAAGGTCGGAGCCAAAGCAAAAACCGGCTGGGAGCAACTCGCTTACACCCTCGATGAACTCGTCGACGCCGGAGGCAAACCAAAGCCTCCCGCTCCCATGATGCCCTCCATCCTCGGCGGGGTCTACGAGGAATACATGCGAAGCAAGTTCACCAACTTCGAGAACCGCAAACAGGATCTCCTCCAGCTCGAAAAGTACGCCGAGAAGTTCGAGGATCTCCAAGAGTTCCTCAGCCAGCTCAGCCTCCTCGCCGGACAGGATTCCGTCGCCGCAACCGAAGCCGAATCCGACAAGGAGTCCGTCTGTCTCAGTTCCGTGCATCAGGCCAAGGGCCTTGAGTGGAAAGTCGTCTTCTGTGTCTGGCTCGCCGACGGCATGTTTCCGAACAATCGGGTGATTGATGAGGATAACGAAGACCAGAGCGGTCTCGAAGAGGAAAGGCGCCTTTTCTACGTCGCCGTGACCCGGGCCAAAGACGAACTTTACCTCACCTATCCCCTCCTCTGGTACGGGTCCTTCAGTGGTGAGGTGTTGCAGCGTCCCTCACGGTTTCTCGATGAGATTCCTACGCATCTGATGGAGGAGTGGAATGTGGGAACGGTCTGGTAAGGGGGAGGGTGGTGTCGGGAGAACGATGAGTGACCTTAGAGGCCAGACGACGGCGAAGCCGTTTCCGCAGGAAGGTGGATTTCGACTGGAGCGTTATGTATCGGATCGACCGTGATGCGCTGCACCCGGGAGTGGCGTGTCCCGGTCGCGGGGTGGCTCCATTCGATGATCAACTCGGCTTCGCCGGCAGGAAGGTTCGAGAGCTCGGCGTCGCCTTCGGCATTGGTGCTGGCTTCGAGACCGGGCAGCGGCTTCGCAATGTGCTGCTGCCAAATGGCACGTTCTGAATCGCGCACGTGACGATCCTCCTCCTTGCGATCCCACAGGAACCAGCATGACGGACGGCCCATTCCACTCGCGATCACCCGCGCGCCTACCACCGGCGATCCATCATCAGCAACAATGCGAATTTTTTGCTGCCGGGTGGGAACTGCCAAAAGATCCCATTGCTGATCAGGCTGCTTGCGGCCAATCCAAGCCTCACGAATCAAGCCGCCATTGCCAGACTGAAAGCTGATCCAATCAGGACCGTTGGCGACGAGTTTGAGATGGCCCGGAGGAAGTCCGGCAAATGAATAGGTGCCATCAGGCTTCACCTGCGTCCAGGCCGTCCAGTTCACTACGCTTTTGCGACGGAGGTTGTCGACGAATGGCAGCCACACATCGACATAGGCAATGACCCAGCCTTCGCCAACGGCCTTGCCACCCGCTTGTTGGATGAGTCCATGGAGTTTCACCGCGGGCTTGAGTTCGCAGGTGATCTCGCTGGTCTTGCCGGGTTCGAGTTTGAGGTCAAGTTGATCGGAGAAGAGCCAATCGTCATCGGCCATGCGCGCAGTCACCAGCACGGTGCGTTCGTAGTCCGGCAAGTCCTCGCCCACCAGCCACTCGCCTTCCGCTTTCATCGGCAGGGTGACATCAAAGGCAGCGTTGGCTGTGAGTTTCTCCGGCGGGACAACCTTGCCGTTGTGTGTGGCGCGAATCCGCAGAGCGGTGGAACGCTTCAAGATTACCGTCGGCTCGACGTTTTCCTCGAGATAGTCGATCGTTTTCGAGACGAAGCCCGGCTTGCTGACGCGGACGCCAATCAAGCCGATGGGCGGATGATAGGGCACCTCGCGCGGGAAAGAAACGGTGGCGAAACCATTACCATCCGTGAGCACATCCGGCACCGGCGTGGGGCTGATGCCATAGTCGAGGACACGAGTGAGCGGAATGCCGCGGGCGGGCGCGGAGGCGAAACGCAGGATGCTCGCCTGCACGGTAGCGCCGGCGACAGGCTTGCCGGCCTCATCCAGCGCCTTGACTTGGACCTTCGGGTTGGGGGAAGCTGGCGGAGCCACCGCATCCGGAGAAGAAGCCCCTACTTCCCCCAGAACAAGCGTGCCCAGATTGAAATCATTGCCGGCATCCTCTTTCAACTGAAGATCAATGGAGCCGTCGTAGTATATCTTGCCGCCGGAGCTGGAGTTGGGATTGGGCAGGTGCAGAAAGGCGGAAACAGAGTAAAAGCCCGGCGTGAGATTGGACACAACAAAGCTGCCATCGGCTGCGACTTCGGCGTCGTCGGTCGTGCCCCGGTCAGCGCCAAACGGCTCGACCCGCACAAAGATTTTTCTCAGGTCCGCCGTGACGCCGTTGGGAAGTTTGACTGCACCGACAAGGGTGCGGGGTATTTTCTGCGCGGCAGCATCCGGTTTTAAATCAATATCCTGCTGCATCGTCAAACCAGAGCCGAGGTCGAATTTCTTCAGCGCCGGGGTCACACCATCGATGCGCACCTCCACCTCGGACTCGGGGAAGACATCGCGAAACTCAAAGCGGCCATCTTTATCCGTCGTCACTTCCAGATACTGGCACAGGGTGGTGAAAAAGTTCACCTCCGTGTGGACACCGCAAGTGACGCTGAGGGTCAGCTTCTGTTCCGCAACGGGTTTGCCATCTCGGGTGAATTTGCCCCGCACCGTGCACAGGCGTGAAAGGGTGAGTTTGTCGCCGCCTTTGAAGTCCGAGATTCGGGTGCGGGAAAGCCCACCCGGATGCAAGGCATAGAGGCCGGTCGACCGGCTGAGCAGCGGATGGACCTGTTTGAGTACGAAAACACCATCCGCGTCGCTGACGGCATGGTTTTCCGGAACAGCATTCCTCGCTGACTCTCCCTGCACGATTTCCTCAATCCACTGGGAAGTGACCTTTTCCGGCGCCCGAGTGGTGCTGTCCTCTACCCAAACCAGAGCGCCGGAGACAGGCGCGCCGCTCGCATCAATCACAATGCCCTTCAAACCCGCCTCAGGTTCGAGCGCGGCCTCCACCGTGGCGCGGCCATCGACGGGAACGAGCGGTTCGCTGATCCACTGGGCATATCCTTTTGAGTCAACACGAAGGCGCGGGGTGCTGTTTTTGAAGTAGAGCGCTGAAACAGTGACCTCAATCCTCCCGTCACCCAGTTCCTTGGAAGTCCCTGCCCGGTTCCATCGAAGCATGCCCTGCGGATGGGAAGTTCCCATGAAAATGGAAGGCTTAGGCACCGCCTCCTTGTTGCCGCTGGCGAACGCGTGCACCATAATGGTATATGCGCTGCCGAGTTTCACGGTGACGCTGGTCACCTTGCCGAGGGTGATCCGGGGAGATTCCGCGCTGGATCGTTCGCCCTCGTTCGCATAGACATAGACGGTCACGTCGGGCGGAAGTTCCTTGATGAGAACCTTACCGTCCTCGCCTGTCTTGGCAAAGCGCACATGCTCGGGGTTGTGCTCGGCTGACTGAATGAACACTTTGGAATGGGGCACAGGCTGGTTTTCATTGTCCACCACGAGAACATCGAGGGAGGTGGTCTTGGGTGCAGATGGTCTGGGAGATGCAGGCAATTGGGCAGGGGCCGCCGATACCGCGGGGCTTGGCGGCGGTGTTTGCGCCCGGGCGGGCACGCTCGAAAGACTGAGGGCGGCGAGACTGGCAAATACGAACGCGCCCATCCACTTCCAAATGCGGCCTGACTGGGAGCAGACGACCACGGAACGGATGCGCTTGTTCAATTCAATCCGGCTGCACGCTATACCGACGGAGCGTTCCAGGCTAGATAGCGCGACAACCTTGTCGCCGGGTTGCGGTGTCGAGTGCTCAGTCATTTTTTAAGCGAACGTCACACGCCCACTTTCCTATCCTCCCGCCCGCTGTTTAAAGACCGGCTTGACCGGTTTAGTGCAACGTGGGTGCGGGTTTTCAGGTGGATTGGAGACGATTCTACCGACCGCCCGCAAAATGCGTCAAGCATCATTCCTTTTGAAAAGCTCGAACTCGGTCCCCTCACGAGTCTTCGCCCGCCAAGAACTCCCTCGCTTCGCTCGCACCCAAGAGGGTCAAGTGGTACATTATACCCTGTTGGGTGAGAGATCCTGAAGGGTCGGAGACGGCATCCTTTGATCGCGGAGACTTTGCCCGTCGAACCCGGCCTAACAGAGGCCAGCTTGTCTACAGGGAATGAATGTAATTGGGTCTGTGACCCCGGATTCGCCGTGCTTCTTACATTCCCGATAGTGGGCGACCTGGAGGTCACCCCTACCCTTTCCTTACCTCCGCCCACACTTCCCCGAACGCCGCAGCCGCACTCGAAAGATCCCCGTGAGTATGAGCGGCCGAGACCTGAGTTCGTATCCTTGCTTTGCCCTCGGGAACAACGGGAAAGAAAAAGCCGATCACGTAAATGCCCCGTTCGAGAAGCCGTTCCGCCATCGTCGCGGCGAGAGCAGCATCTCCCAGCATTACCGGGACGATAGGATGCACTCCGGGGAGGAGCACCAGACCTGTCTTGGCCATTTCCGCCCGGAAAAACACAGTATTGGAGCGAAGCCGGTGGAGCAGGACATCGGACTCCGTGAGCAAGTCGAGCGCTTTGATCGACGCGGCGGCAATGGCCGGGGCGAGTGAGTTCGAAAAGAGGTAGGGCCGCGACCGCTGGCGCAGCAGGTCGATGATGGGCTGCCGCCCGCTCGTGTATCCGCCACTGGCTCCACCGAGGGCTTTACCCAGAGTGCCGGTGATGATGTCGACACGGCCCATGACATCATGATATTCGTGGGTCCCCCGCCCCGTCTCGCCAATGACACCGACGCCATGTGAATCATCCACCATGACGAGGGCATCGTACTTCTCCGCTACATCGCAGATCGTCTTGAGATCGGCGATGGAGCCGTCCATGGAAAAGACCCCGTCGGTCGCGATGAGACGAAAACGGGCGGACTGTGACTCCTGCAGCCGCGTCTCGAGCTCGTCCATGTCACCGTTCTGATAACGAAAACGCTGTGCCTTGCAGAGACGAACGCCGTCGATGATGGAGGCATGGTTGAGCGAGTCGGAGATGATGGCATCTTCCGCCCCGAGAAGTGTTTCAAAGAGTCCTCCGTTCGCATCGAAGCAGGAGGAATAAAGGATCGTGTCGTCGGTCCCGAGAAACTCACTCAGCCGGGCCTCGAGCTCCTTGTGGATGCTTTGGGTCCCGCAAATGAAACGCACCGAGGAAAGTCCGAAACCCCAGCGCTCAATTGCCTCGATAGCGGCGACTTTGATCTCCGGATGACTGGAAAGACCGAGGTAGTTGTTGGCGCAGAGATTGATGAGCTTCGCACCGGCGCTCCCGGCGGGGCCGCCATTTACCTCAATCTGATGAGACTGCGGCGTCGTGATGACCCTCTCGGATTTATAGAGTCCGGCAGACTTCAGGGAAGTGAGAGTTTCGTCGAGGTAAGAATGGAAGGGGGAATTCATGCTAAGGGTTCACCAGTTTAAGATCACTTTTCCGGACTGGCCGCTCTTCATGACCTCGAAGCCCTGTTCAAACTCCGTGTAATCAAAATGATGAGTGATCACCGGGCTGATGTCGAGTCCACCCTGAAGCATGACGGTCATCTTGTACCAGGTCTCATACATACGGCGCCCGTAGATGCCGGAGATGGTGAGCATGTTGAAGACGACCTTGTTCCAGTCAATCGCGATGTCCTCCGACGGGATTCCGAGCATGGCGATCTTCCCCCCGTGACACATGTTGTCGATCATCTCGCGAAAAGCGTTCGCATTGCCTGACATCTCGAGACCGACATCAAAGCCCTCGGTCATGCCGAGTTCTTTTTGCACATCGGCGATGCGTTCCGTCCGCACATCCACGACGCGTGTCGCCCCCATTTTCTTCGCGAGATCGAGGCGCCAGGGATTCACATCGGTCACAACAACGTAGCGGGCCCCGGCATACTGGCAGATTGCGGCGGCCATACATCCGATGGGACCCGCTCCGGTGATCAGGACATCTTCGCCGAGGATCTCGAAGGTCAGGGCGGTGTGGACCGCATTGCCGAAGGGATCAAAAATCGAAGCGAGATCACGGTCGATGTTATCGGCATGGTGCCAGACGTTGGCCATGGGCAGGGAAATATACTCAGCGAAGGCACCGGGACGATTCACTCCGATGCCCTTGGTGTCCTTGCAGAGATGACGGCGCCCCGCCATGCAGTTGCGGCATCGACCACAGACGACATGTCCCTCGCCGCTCACGACCTCGCCGGGGCGGAAGTCAGAGACATTCGAACCCACCTCGACGATCTCTCCGACAAATTCGTGCCCCACCACCATGGGCACCGGCACCGTCTTGCGTGCCCAGGCATCCCAGTTGTGGATATGGACATCCGTTCCGCAGATTCCAGTGCGGTCGACCTTGATCAAAACATCATTGATTCCGATGGTCGGCTCGGGGACGTCTTCGAGCCAGAGTCCGGGAGCATCATGACGTTTGACGAGGGCTTTCATAGTGGGGCGACTGAGCAGGACTATCCTGCATATGGAGACCTCCCTAGTCGAGAGCGCAGTTTGTCATAATGCCGGGCGCAGGAGGTAAGTCGGAAGCATTTTTTATTGAAACGAGCGCGGGCACTCCTGCCCGCTTTTTTCGTCCAGCGCCAGTCATCGAGCAGAAGTGCCCGCGTTTCATTCCCCAAAACCCGTTAAGGGCCGCCTCATTCCGGAATGACGGGAGGTTTTCAACTTGTGACAGGGTCCGATGTTCCGGTATTCTCTTGCCATGATCCCCCGACTGACCTGGCTCTCCCTCGCTCTCTGCGCCGCTTCGGCACTGCATTCCGCCGACTATCGCGACATCCCGACTGATCCCACGGAAGGTGATGCTATGCTCGCCGCCTATTTTGAGAAGGAGACTCGGCGTCTCACCGCCCGCAATGCCGCCTTCATCGAAAACAACACCGATTGGCCCGCCGCCCAGGCCGACCTGAGACGTCAGCTCTTTGAAATGCTCGGGCTCCAGCCCCTGCCGGCGAGGTCAGATCTGAAGGCCACGATCACAGGGACAACAGAACGGGACGGAGTGATCGTCGAGAATCTGACCTTCCAGTCGCGGCCCGGTCTCTACGTGACGGCGAACTTCTACCGACCCGCGAAACAGGACGGTCCGCTTCCGACCATCCTCTACGTCTGCGGTCACGGTAAGGTGAGTATTGACGGAGTCAGCTACGGCAACAAGACCTCGTATCAGCATCATGGCACCTGGTTCGCTAAAAACGGATACACCTGCCTGACCATCGATACCCTCCAACTCGGGGAGATCGAGGGCAAACACCACGGCACTCACAACCTCGGGCGATGGTGGTGGAACTCGCGCGGTTACACCCCGGCCGGAGTAGAGGCCTGGAACTCGATCCGGGCTTTGGACTATCTCGAGACCCGTCCCGAGGTCGATAAGGAGAAATTCGGTGTCACGGGTCGCTCCGGAGGCGGAGCCTACACACTCTGGATCGCCGCGCTCGATGATCGCATCAAAGTCGCCGCACCTGTCGCGGGTATCACCTCGATGCAGAACCATGTCGTGGACGGCTGCATTGAAGGGCATTGCGATTGCATGTTCATGGTCAACACTTACCGCTGGGATTTTCCGCTATTAACAGCATTAATCGCCCCGCGTCCGCTGATGATCCTGAATACGGATAAGGACACTATTTTTCCGCTCGACGGGGTCGTCGATGTCTATCAGAAGACACGGAAAGTTTACGAAGCCATGAACGCGGTTGATAAGATCGGCCTAGCCTTCTATGAAGGTCCCCACAAGGACACCCAGCCCCTGCGAGTTTCCGCCTTTCACTGGTTCGAACGCCATCTCAAGGGCAGGGAAATCGGGGATGAACTGACGGATGCCTCGGCTCCGAAGATTTTTGAACCGACCGAACTCAAGGTCTTCACCAAACTTCCGGAGAACGAAAGGAACACCTTTATCGACGAATATTTCACTAAGCGGGTCCCCGAAGATCTCTCCGTGCCTGAGTCTCCGTCAGATTGGGCGGCAGAGAAGGCACTCACTCTGAATCGCCTTCAAAATCGTTGTTTCCGCGGCTGGCCCGCAGCCGGTGAAGACCTCAACCTCTCCGAAGACTTCCGCGGGGAAAAGGACGGGATGACCTTCAGCCGTTGGAGTTTTGACAGCCAGGCGGGCGTCCGTCTCCCCTTTTACCTGGTCCAGCCCGCGGGAAGCGAGACCGGAGCGCTAGATCTCTGCGTCGTCAATGCACTCGATGAGAAAGGCTGGTTGGAATTCCTCAGCACTTTCGGAGCAGGATTCTCCGCCGCCTTCCCCGGTCTTACCCTTCCCGAAACGAACGCCGAAGCCTATGAGGCTGAGAAGGGTCTCCATGCCTCGCAGAAGTGGGGAATGCTCTACCTGCCCGTTCGTGGGGTGGGGCCGACCGCGTGGACGTCAGACGAGAAGGAGCGCATCCACATCCGCCGACGGTTCGCCTTGCTTGGGCAGACGCTGGACACGATGCGAATCTGGGACATTCGTCGGGGAATCCAGGCGTTGCGCAGCATTGAGGGAGCCGATCAGCCTAAACTCTGGATCCAGGCCAACGGAGTCATGGCGGGCAACGCGCTCTACGCCTCACTCTATGAAAAGGACATTCATCGGCTCGACCTTCACGACCTGCCCCTCACCCATCAGGAGGGGCCGGAGATTCTGAACGTGCTGCGCTTCACCGACCTTCCTCAAATCGCCGCGATCGCCGGGGAAAGGAGCCAGCTTAGGCTCTACACCGGAGATGCCGAAAAATGGAGTTATCTGGCTGAGTTTGCGAAGAAGATGGAATGGCCCGAGAAGCAGCTGCAGATTCGGAAGCCCGAGGGGAAGGAGTAGCCAGAACAAAAGCTGTGAACGAAGAACGAAGAACTCCCCTCAACCCATCCAACCTTGACCATCGCTCACATTGCGGCACCTTCACCGCGATGACCGTCCGCACCCGTTTTGCCCCCTCACCTACCGGCTTCCTCCACATCGGAGGTGCCCGCACTGCGCTCTATAACTGGCTCTACGCCCGTCACCACGGCGGCACCTTCATCCTGCGGGTCGAGGACACCGACGCCGACCGCAGCACAACGGAGTCCATGCAGATTATCCTCGACGGCCTCAAGTGGCTGGGACTCGAGTGGGACGAGGGTCCGGGCGTCGGCGGAGAATACGGCCCTTACTTTCAAAGCGAACGCAATGATGTTTATGATCGCTACCTCGCCAGGCTCGAAGCCTCCGGTCACGTCTACGAAGACGACGGCGCGATCCGCTTCCGCGTTCCGGACAAACTGATCACTGTGTCAGACGCCATCTGCGGAGAAGTCTCGACCAACCTCAAAGAGCAGGGATCGCGGCGCTACGACGCGGAAACGAAACAGGAAGTCGAGGCGAATCCCGACATCGTCATTAAACGTCCGAACGGCGGCTACATTTTTCACTTTGTGAATGTGGTCGATGACATTGAGATGGCGATCACCCACGTCATTCGCGGGGAGGATCACCTCTCCAACACACCGAAGCACCTTGCCCTGTTTGAAGCCTTCGGCGCGACGCCTCCGGTCTTTGCCCACATTCCGCTCAACCTCAACCCGAGCGGCACGAAGATGAGCAAACGCGACCAGGGAGCGCTCATTCACGAGTATCAGGAAAACGGATTCCTGCCCGCTGCGGTGAACAACTATATGGCCCTTCTAGGATGGTCGGCAAAAGATGATCAGGAGATCTTCTCCATCGAGGAACTCAAAGCCCGCTTTGATCTTCCCGGGGTAAACAGTTCGAATTCGAAATTCGACTACGACAAATGCCGCTGGGTCAACAGCGAGCATCTCAAGCATCTCTCCGCGGCTGACCTGCTCACAAACGCGGCCCCTTTTCTCAGCCGCGCGGGTATTGATCCGACCGATGCCCGGGTCCCGGCCGCGCTCGAACTGGCCCGTGACCGTGCCCAGCTCCTCAGTGAGATCCCCGGCGTCATTGCCACGATCTTTTCCGACACGGTGACTTACGACGACGCTTCCATCGCCAAGGTGCGCGAAAAGGCGGAACTCCCCCAGGTAATCTCCGCTCTCGCTGATGGTATCGCGGGAACGAGTGACTGGACCGTCGACGGCATCAAGTCAGCAATTAACGAAGCTGCCGGAAAAATCGGGCTCAAGATGGGAGCTCTCATGCTTCCCTGCCGCGTCGCCGTCATGGGCAGCACGACCGGAGCTGATCTGGCCCCCGTTCTGGTCCTGTTAGGGAAAGAGGAGGTAGTGAAGCGACTGACGGGTTTTGGAGCGATGCTTTGAGACCTCATCCCGGGTGGAACTATCCCCGCTATTCAGGCTAATCTCCTGCCCTGATAGAGTCGAGTTTCCCACGAAGCAGCGCGACTTTCTGCGACCGGGAAGTCGCAAGGTCATTGGTCTCATTGGGGTCGGAGGCCAGATCGAACAACTCCATCGCTCCTCCCTTTCCGCTGACGATCAGCTTCCAATCCCCCTCGCGAATCGCAACTCCCTGATTGGTTCGCCAGTAGAGCGTTCGCGCTCCAGTTTCCACCCCCTCGCCTTTCAGAAGTGAGAGAATACTCAGACCGTCGAGTTTCCAGGCTGAATCAGTCGCACCTCCGGCGAGTCCGATCAAGGTGGGCACCCAGTCACAAATGTGAGTTGGCGATTCGATTACTCCCCCTGATTCGATGACTCCGGTCCAGCGGACAAAGGCAGGGACCCGAATGCCACCTTCGTAAAGATCCCCTTTCCAACCGCGCAAGGGGTGGTTCTTGCCGAGATGAGGAAGCGGCGCATAACGGCCGTCGTAGACCTTCCCGGACTCAAGGGCGTTTTGCTGCCCGCCATTGTCGGATGAGAAAATGACCAGGGTGTTCTCACCTTTCCCCGACTCATCCAGCGCTGTGATCAGTCTTCCTATCCCGTCGTCGAGATGGCTGACCGCCGCCGCAAAGTGGCGTCTCGCCGGGTCGGAGATTGTCTTCTCGTAGGGAGCAATCCATTTCGGCGGTTCATTCAGGGGATAGTGCGGTGAATGGTGGGCAACATAGAGGAAAAAAGGATCATCACCTGACTCCTTCACGACCCGAATCGCCTCGTTGGTGATAAGATCAGTGACATGTCCCTCCTCCTCGAAAAACTCATCATTGCGATGCCAGGTGACATGATCGCCGGTCTTGTAGCGGTGGGTGTAAGGATCAATCTGCCCGCGCAGATAGCCGTAGGTGGTGTCGAATCCGTAATTACGGGGCCTGTGTTCGGGCGTTTCACCGATATGCCACTTACCCGACAAATGAGTGCGATAACCGAGACGCTTCAGTTCGTGAGGCAGACGGGAATCCGTTCCAGTCATTTTTGTGGTTTCCCCAAGCGGCGCAAAAACCCCGAAGCGGCTGGGGTAACGTCCGGAGAGCAAAGCTACCCGGGTTGGTGAGCAGGTCGGGTAGGCGTATTGCTGATTCAGCCGAGTCCCTTCTGCCGCGAGCCGGTCGAGATTCGGGGTTTTGATTTCCGATCCATGGTATCCAACGTCCGCCCAGCCAAGGTCGTCGGCGAGGATGAAAATGATATTCGGACGGGCAGCCGGATCATCGGCGCGAGAATTGCCTGCCGTCATAGACAAGAGGAGCAGAACCATGAGGAGACGCGGAATCATCTCATTATCTTTCCGGATCAACCCGCGAACGGGAAGGTCCGCGTTCACGGGCGTGTCGCGTGGAGACCACTTCTATGAGGGGCGCGCGAGCCACTCCTCCAGATCCTGCAGAACAAGATCGCGTTTGCTCTGCCACTCAAGGAGGCAAATGGGAAACAATCGTATTCCAGCCCGTTGCATCAGGAGATGACGTTCGATACTCATCGCCTCAGAGTGGGGCCCTGGAAAACCTATCAGATCAATTCCGAGACTTCTACCCTTTCCACAACAGAGGAGATCAACACTGTAACCTCCAAGCACAAAATGCTCTATCACCTCCATCCCGCGTTCCACCAGCGCAGTCCTTACATCAACCCTAAAGGGTTCGGTGAACAGGGATTCCCCGATCGGGCCAGCCTGATTCACTTTATCCGGTTGGCTCACGTAGTCGAGGTAACGCCCGGCTAGACTCAGTGGTGCTCGCATGGGATCGAAGGAGACAAAAATCCGGTACTCGAGCCGGGCTCGGGTAATGGAGACATTAAAAAGGTCCTCCTTCTCCAGAAATCGAAAACTAGCCGCGGGACTGTCATCGTCCAGAGCGAGGGACAAGAGCACAATGTCACGCTCTTCTCCTTGAAACGAATGTGCGGTTCCCACGAGGAGATCGTGACGGTTGAGAATACCGGTCAGGTCCGGCATCTTCTCCACTGCTTTCAAAATCGCGTCAACCTGAGCCCGGAATGGGGAAAGTATCCCGATACTCAGCGGTGGTGCTCCCGGAGAAGTCAGGGTCTTCAAATGGGTCATGACCCCGTCGAGTTCACTCGCGTTTACTCCGTTCTCCGCTCGCTTGCCCCGGGTGCTTATCAACGAGAGCGGAGCTTCGCTCCGATGATCAGCCTCCCGGTGACCTGTCATGATCGCGAGTTTCCCCGCATAAAATTCCCGGTTGCTGAACTCGATGATGGAGGGACGACTGCGGAAGTGTTCGTTCAGAAAGATGACTGATTCCTGACTTTGAATCGCCCCGGAAACGAGATCTACGAGACTGACATTACGAAAATGAAATCTCTCGCTCTCCTCATCGCTCATCCCGAAACGAGAGGCAAACTCCTCCTGCCGTGCGGCCTGAAGAAAGGAGAGATGGCGTAACTGCTTTGGATCACCGGTGATCACCGCCCGTTTTCCCCGCTGCAGCGCCGGCATCGCCGAGGCAATGTCACACTGGGACGCTTCGTCGATGATGACGAGGTCGAAAAGCCCCCTTTCAAGCGGGATAATGCGGTGAAGATCGCTCAGATTAACGAGCCAGACCGGAAGCGCTTCGAGCAACGCATCCCACCGCACGTCTTCGAAATAAGTTTCCTGACGCTGAGAGGTACGGGCGCGCACCCCCTTTGAGAAAGCCTGGAAGGTCGTCCGGTGACGGCGCAGGGCCTTCTGAAGAAGAAAGCGGCGGTTCAGTTTCAGGAATCCGACTGTTTCCGTGATCTGACGATTCAATTGATTCGAGAGTTCTCCGGCGAAACGATTGAGATTGCCCTGTTCGGAGGCGGCTCGCTTAAGCCTCGAGATTCGCCAGCGGGCGATAAGCCCGGGGTTTACCCGATTGAGGAGAACGCCGCGTTTTTCCTCCCTCCGCCCCTTCCTTTCAAAAATCCACCCGGCCCGCTCAATCGCTCGCCTTCCCTGACTGAGATGTTTTCTTGCGAGCTTGACCGTGGCGCAGGTAACAAGGTCGTTGGTGAGTAACCCCGCGAGAAGATCTTCGAGAAATTTTTTCAAATCCTTTAGGTAACTCTTTCGCCCTGCCCGGACGCAGATGCCGGGGAGTCCCAGCGCTAGTTCGATCTTGTCGGCCACGACATCCACGGCATGATCCATCTTCGAAGCGATAAGAACGGACTCACCGCGGCTCATTGCCTCCATCGCCAGGGCGGCAATAGTGAAGGACTTCCCTGTGCCAGGCGGTCCGACAGCGAGTGTGAGAAAATGAGTTCGGGCCGAGGCGGCGATCATTTCCTGAGCGGCGCTAAGGATAGCGGGAATTTCTCCACGCCGCTGATTGAGCCCCGGGGTCCCGATCGGAGGCTCACCCATGAGGACCCGAACGGGATCGGAAAGCTCGTGGGGGACGTCGGCCATTCCCTTCAAGTCGTTGAGGACTCCGCGCATTTCGGTGGAACGATCCGCGAGAAAAAGGGCTGCGGCCGGAAGCAGACGGATCGACCTCCCTGCCGCGTTTTCCGGTGAGGAAGGTGTCAGGGCGGCGTCCCCCAGCTCCCCTGCACTGATAAGGTGGGGGTAGCTAAGGAGCCTGCTGGTATCTGAATCGGGAAACAATTCCTCAAACAAGCTCCTGATCTCTCCCACACAGCCCTCGGTATGGGACGACTCGTCGATACATTGCTCGAATCGGGCGATGAAACGGTCGTCACCGAAATTCTCGAGGAGCGCATAGTTAAGGAGACGGCGATTTGTGTTAATTAAAAATTCCGCGCCGGAATCGTTGCTGATCTGCTCCACCGTTGCGGAATACAATATGAGCGGGGCGAGAGCGGGCCGCTTAAGCGTCTCCCCGGTCTCCAGATTTCCGCAGAGGAAGACCGATCCGTAAAACAGTTCACACTCCTTTTCGTAAAGCCTCGTCCGGGTCGCGAGCGTCGCTGCTTTTTTCCCGGGGAGATAGAGGATCCCATCAAAGTATGACTTCGAGACTACCACATCTTCGCCCTCGACGATTAGCGACTCCCTCACCCGGGCGTTCCCAAGACTGGTGATCCCGACTCGACTTCCGTTCTCACGGTAACATTCCGCGAGATAACTGAGAATGCCGGATGCGGAACTCATTCGCCGGGCGGGATTCGGCGTAGCCGCTTTAGATGAAGTCCCATCCAGATCATCAAAATCGTGACCAGCATGAGAGCCGCATAGATGTGATGCGAAACCCGAGTCGAAGGAACCAGATCCGCCGTTGCACGGGTTGCCGCGGTCAGCACCATGAGCCAGACCATCCACTGCCACGCTCGGCTCTTTGGCAGTACTCCCGCAAGATCATCACAATGTCCCAGAATGACCCGATCGGCTGTCAGCAGGATGACCTGACAAAACCCTCCCAGAAAAAGGAGATGCTGAAAGGCAAAGAGAGGCGAAGGCCAGATCACGCGACAGAGGAAGGCGAGGGCAAGCAGGATCAATCCGAATCTCAATGCCCATGCCCGCGTCCCCGGAGCCTTCACGGCCCAGATTCCCGGAAGAGCGCCCCACGCCCAGAGCACCATCGCCCCGAAGCGAGTCATATTGCCCCATCGGGCTGAGATATAGGCTTCAATAAAAAACGACACAAGAATGAGTCCGGCAGCGCCCCACACGAACAGGCCCCGATGGCGCCCTTTCCCGAACGCGGGAGGCGCACCCGCCACCTGGAAAAACCGGGCAAAGAGATACGAGCCCACCCCGAGAATAGGAAGAAGCAGAAAGCCCTGATAAGCGAAAAGACGAAGAAGAAGGCTGACCTGGACCGAGTATTCCCCCAAACCCGCTGACCACGCAAACAAAGTCGCGGAGGCGAGAGCGACGGAAAAAAACGCCAACGCAAAACCCGGAGGAGGGATTTCGCGCTTCTCACCGAAAAGACGCCGGCCGAGAACGAAGAGAAAGACGAGACAGGTAATGCCTCCAAGCAAATCACCGACGGCAATGGAACCCCGGGCATAGGCGAGTTGAGCGACGATCCATCCGGCGATCAGAGTTCCGACCTCCCAAACACGCAGGGCCTCCGCTTCCAGGAAGCGGGGCCAGGCCGTTCCGAGGAATCCGAATACGAAAGCCGCACCGAATCCAAAAATGAGGATACGGGGATGCTGCAGCGCCGGATACAGTTCCCACCAGCCCGCGTAGTGCAATGGCCAGAGCAGAAGACCGAACAAGGCCGCGGCGATTCCAAGCGGAAAAAAGACGCGAAAGGGTTCCGAGGCCCACAGGGGTGAGTCACCCGCTTTGGTCACATAGCGCGGAGGGGATTTGGCCATGATTAAGGTTAGGGACGGTTTGGCAAACCGTCCACACAAGTCCGGGACGAACGCCCGCTGGGGGCGGCCCTCCCCCGGAACTCACACCGCCGGGAATTTGATCCACTTCTGATCCGATGCGGAGCTCTCGACCGTCGCCTTGATGAAAGCGACGCCGGCAACTCCGTCATCGACCGTGGGAAAATCATATCCGCCCTCGGGCGCAGGGTTGCCGTCAATCTGATCCGCGATCGCCCTTGCGGCCGCGAGATAGATGTTGGCAAATGCTTCGATAAATCCCTCGGGATGCGCAAAGGGGGTTCGGGTATACCCGTGACCGGAGGCCGCCTCGCTGATGTAATCATTTCCGCGACGATAAATTTTTCGCGGGGCGTTGGCGTACTTCACGATAAGTTCATTCGGATCCTCCTGATGCCACTCGATCGAGGCCTTGGTGCCGTAGACACGAATGTTGAGCGCATTCTCATCTCCATTCGAGATTTGCGAGGCGTGAATGATACCCTTCGCTCCCCCTTCAAAACGAACGAGGTTATTCCCATCGTCATCGAGAGTGCGACCGGGGATAAACGCAGTCAGCTCGGAACAGATCTCGGTGATCTCCAGCCCAGTGATGTAGCGGATCAGGTTGTGCGCGTGGGTTCCGATGTCGCCCATGCAGTTCGAAATGCCGGCGATCTTTGGATCGGAGCGCCAGTTGTTGATCTTGCCCTGTCCGTCACCCTCGACATCACCGACGGCATATCCCTGAGGGTATTCAGCGACAATCTTGAGGATACGTCCGAGTTCACCATCGCGGACCATGCGGCGCGCTTCCTTCACCATGGGGTAACCGGTGTAGTTGTGAGTCAGGGCGAAGACCCGATCACTCTTCCTTACGATCTCACGAAGTTCGAGAGCCTGTTCATAGCAGTGGGTCATCGGCTTGTCACAGATGACATTAAAGCCTGCCTCGATAAACGTTTTCGCGACTTCAAAGTGGAGATGGTTTTGCACCACGATGGAAACAAAATCGATCTTGTCCGGACGGGCCGCTTCCTTCTCCGCCATCTCCTTGTAGGTCGAGTAAACCCGCTCGGGATCGAGGAAAAAATCCTGGCCGGAAAGCCTGGACTTCTCCGGGTCTGATGAGAAACATCCCGCGACCAGTTCGATCTTTCCGTCCAGATTTGCCGCCATGCGGTGGACCTGTCCGATGAATGCTCCACGGCCGCCGCCGACCATTCCCATGCGTAGTTTTCGATTCATAAAAGGTGGGTTTTGAGGTTGCCGGATATACGGGTCTTCGAGGGTAGCAAAGACGATGAAAATTGCAACCCTACCAGCGCAGGCCCTGGCTCATGGCTGCATCGAGGGCGGCGGGAGTTGCCCGTCCTCGTCCAGTTCAATTCCCATCCGGCGGGCCCTCTCTTTCCAGAGATTGCGGGCATGGAGCTGAAGATCGGCGACCTTGTCCTTCTCATCAACAATTTCAAACCCGAAGATTGTCTCGATGACATCCTCGAAGGTAACGAGTCCGACGGTGGAGCCAAACTCATCGACGATCAGCATGATCTGGTGACGCTCGGAGATGAAACGACGGAAGAGGGCGTCCACCGGCGTGATGTCCGCCGCAACCGCGATGGGCCGGGCCACCTCCGAGAGGGTGAGCTTGTCCTCGTCGTCCTTGAGGTGGGCGACGAGCACATCACCGCGCAGGACAAAACCCGAAATCTCATCGCGATTAGATTTGTAGATTGGAATCCGGCTGAATGGCTTGTCCTCGACCGCTTTGACGAAATCGGTCAGCGGCATCGTTTCGGGCAGGGCAAAGATGACCGGACGCGGGGTCATGATGTCCCAGGTCTTCATCGAGTGGAGCTGGATCAGGTTCTGTACAAACTGGCTCTCCTGATCATCGATCTGGCCCGACTCGGCCCCGAGACGTGTCATGGCGAGCAATTCCTCACGATGCATCTCGGGCACGACATGGCCACGCGGGGTGATCAACTTCGTGATCTGGCGCGAGAACCACACCAGCGGGGCAAGCCCGGTGATCATCAGAGGCAGAATCGTGGAGGCGACACCGGCAAGGGCGACCGCGTAGCGGGAGCCAAGTGTCTTCGGAATAATTTCAGTTAGCACAAGAATTGCCAGGGTGAGGCCGCCTGCGAAGATGGCTTCACCGGTTGTCCCGAATATTCTGGCATACTGGGCACCCGCCCCTGCGGCACCCATGGTGTGAGCTACCGTGTTAAGAGTCAAAATCGCGGAAAGCGGGCGGTCAATGTCCGCCTTGTAAGCTTTCATTCGAGCGGCCCATCGGGCACCCCGTTGCTCGCCACTGTTGATTGCAGATGGAGTGATCGTGAGAAGACATGCCTCCAGAAGCGAACAGACAAACGAAATAAAGAGAGCAATGAGAACGTAGGTGAAAAGAAGGGCCATGAATCTGAAAGCGAAAGGCGCTTACTATATCTGGATTTTGATAAGTGACATGGAGGAATCACGCTATTTTTGCCCTATACCATCAGGCTAAACCCGCTCCGTCCGCGGGGAACCTGCTGCACATGATCAATTTACTCTTGAATCGGGGTTCAATCTCACCACACCCGGGAACTCTATCACGCTCAAGAAGGGGCCGGACGATTCAAGAAAAAGGGCGAAGGACTACTCCCCCGCCCTTCCCTAAAATCAGTTAGATCCGCCCTCAGATCGCCACCGGTTTCCCGCTCGCCGCCGAGGCATAGACTGCATCAATGATCTGCATCAATTGCAGGCCCTGCTCGGCATTGTTCAGCGGGGCGGCCTTGCCCTCGATCGCTTCAACGAAGTTTGCGGCGGAATTGATGCGCCCCATGTCCTGGCACTCCTCCACCTCGATGGTCTGATCGATGCGCTTTCCTGCCTCCTGAGTATAGAGTTCGCACGTGTCGATCGCGGTATCGTCCATACCGTCGGTGCCGAAAAGGCGCTCGACTTTACCTCCTGCTTTGACACCCTGGAAAACAACGGAAACCTCTTCGCGTTTGATCATCTCGGCCCAGGACATCTGAAAGCTGAGGACCTGACCGGTCTCGAAAGTTACGAATCCGTGGGCAGCGGACTCCACATCGGTGACGCCGCCCTCTCGGTCTGGGATACCCCAGGGACCCTTGAAATCCTTGTTGTTGATATGGTCGTCGAAAATTTGTCCCGTGACATAGGTCGGCTTGGGATTGCCCATGAAATACATCGCAAGATCGAGCATGTGGAGCAAATCGATGACGGGACCGCCGCCGGAGAGGGCCTTGGTCGTGAACCAGCCGCCAAACCCGGGAATACCGGCGCGGCGAATCCACTTGGCCTGCGCTGAATTGATGCGACCGACCGTGCCTCCGTCGATGAGCTTCTTCATCTCACGCGACTCGGGACGCGCGCGGTTGTTGAAGTTGAACATGAGATGTTTGCCGGCCTTGTCGCGGGCAACGATCATATCCCTGACCTCGGCGGCATTCATTGCGGGAGGTTTCTCACAGAAGACGTGTTTGCCGGCTTCGAGCGCCTGGATGGCAAGAGGTCCGTGAAATTTGTTCGGGACGATGATGGAGACCGCGTCAATGTCACTCGCCAGCATCTCAGCGACATCGGCATAGACTTTGGCGATTCCGTTGGCTTCCGCCGATGCCCTGGCTGCCTCCACATTCACATCCGCCATTGCGACCACTTCGGCCCCGGCTTTCCTGAATCCGTCAATATGGTAGCGGGCCATTCCGCCTGCTCCGATCACTCCAATTTTTGTAGCCATAATTCTTCCTCGATTAACGCGTCCCCCTTTCGAAACACTACTCCTTCGGTTTGGCGGTTCCGGTCGTATCGTTCTCCGGATTCGCCGGCGTCGGGACCGTAGGGGTCACAGCAGAGGGTTGCACCTGCATTCCCGCTTCCAGGGCAAGGCGGGTGGTTTCCTGAGTGATGTCAACGCTCGCATCAAAGGCAAAGACTGGAGCATTCTTCATCACCACCACCTCAAGACCAATCGCCTTCGCCGCTTTCAGTGCGATGGGCTCAAGACGGGTGCGAAATTCGCTGATCATGCGGACGCGCTCCTGGGCCAGATTCTGCTGCGCCTGCGACTTCATCCGATTGAACTCGTCATTTAGCTGCTGATTTGTGGCGACGATTTGTTTGCGTTGCTCGTCCGTCGGTTTCTCCCCGGCGGCCTTCTCCACGCCGTTCATCTGAGTCTGCATGGTGGTCTGGGCCTTTTGCAGCTCGGCGTTAAGATTGTTTTGAATGTTCAACAGGTCCACGCGGACCTTTTCCTCCACTCCGAGTTGTTTCGCGACCGCATCGATGTCGAGAATGGCTACGCCACCCTTTTGCGCGACTGCGGGATAGACGAACAGGCACGTGGCGAGGAAGGTGATAATCGGCTTTTTCATTTCTGCAGGATCTCTTTAATTCGGAGTGAGACCCTAGAACAGACTATGAGGCAAAGTCCAGACTTTTTCGGTCCTCACGTAACCGAAAGCCCGGACAATGAAGCGGACGAGCCGGAGAACAATCCCCTCACTTGCCCACACAATACAGCGTGCTTCCCGACCTCAGAAGAATACGGTCGGCATAGGGCACGGGGACGGAACGAAAATTCTCATCCTTTGCCGCCTCGCCGAGCGAATTGACCGAGACTATATCCAGCGTTTTTCCCGGACGAACGACGACGACATCCCCACCCTTTACCGTCTGGAAATAAATCAACCCGTTTGCCACCAGCGGCGCCGCCGCAATCTCCATGGACTCACCGAGTCGCTCGGTAAAATGGACCGCCCCTGTCCCGGCATCGTAGGAGGTAAGGATCCCGCTCATACTGGAAATGACGAGAAAATCTCCGACGACGGCAGGCGAAGGAAGATCCCGGCCACCCTTGCGGGGGGCGTTCCAAAGCCGGTTGGTAGCGGTAACATTGCCACTTCCTCCCGGTTTCACACAATAGGCATCGCCCGGCTTGCCATTAACGACATAGAGTTTGCCATGGGCAAATTCAGGAACGGGTTCGCCACGTCCGGTGAAGGCCTCACAGAACCACAGTTCCTTGCCCGTCTCGGGATCGTAGCCCTGGACTCCGAACTCGCCATTCAGGACGAGTTCCCGCCGGCCGTCGACTTCGATCAGGGTGGGAGTACTCCATCCGCCTTTCGGCTTTGTTTCCCGGGCGGTCTCCCATGCGATCTTCCCGGTGGCAAGATCAACGGCAACGAGACGGGAGGGACCTTCGGTATCGCAGTTCTGAATCACTTTACCATCCATGATGATGGGCGACGCGGCAATACCCCAGGTGCCGGGAAAATCGCCGAGATCGAGCGACCACTGTTTCTTTCCCGCAAGGTCATAGGCATGAAGGCCAGCCGGGCCGAAGAAGGCAACGACGAATTTTCCATCCGTCGCGCAGCTCGGGGTTGCATGGCTGTTCATCGCGTGAATCTCCTCGGGCTTCTCACATGGGATGGTATCCTCCCAAACGAGGGAACCATCCGCGGCGGAAAGACAGGTCACATAACGCTCGCGCCCGTCAGCCGACGCGCTTGTGAGGAACAGTTTGTCGCCCCAGTTGACCGGCGATGACTGCCCGGTTCCCTTTAGAGAGACCTTCCATTTGATCGACGTTTCGCTCCACGCGGTCGGGAGCTCCGCCCTATCGAGATGGCCACGAACCGTTGGCCCCCTGAACTGAGTCCAGTTTTCATCCGCCGCTTGTGCGGAAACGAGGATGAGAGAGAAGAGCGGTATGGAGAGACGGGCCATCATTGGGTTGTTGCGATGTTATCGGGTTTTCTGAAAACGATAAAATGCTGAATCGGAAGAAAATCCCTGAGTTCGACGAATTCAAGACCAACCGCCTCCATCTCCCGGGTAACCTGCTTCACGGTCATCTTGTGAAGCGGTTTAATGGGAACGTTAGGATCCTCCCCCCGGTATTCAAGAAAGACGACCCGGCCGCCCGGCACGAGACCTTTGACGATGGACTCCATCATCTCGCGAGGATGCGAAAATTCGTGATAGGCATCGACCATGATGACCAGATCAACACCGGACTCCGGAAGTCGGGTATCCTCAATCGTTCCGAGGAGCGTCTCCACATTCGCAATCTTTTTAAGCTTTTTCTGCCCCTCGACAAAGTCGAGCATCTCCTGCTGAATATCGACGGCGAGCACCTTGCCCTGAGGCACAAGCGGGGCGAGAAGGAATGAGAAATAGCCTGACCCTGCCCCGATGTCGGCCACGACATCGGTTGGCTTAAGTTCGAGATTCTCCATCACCAGAGACGGCTTTTCTTCGCCCTCGCGGTCGCGCCGTTCCAGCCAGGTGATGGCGTGTGAACCGACAACCTGCGAAATCTCCCGTCCCATATAGACTTTCCCGGTGCCATCGCGGGAGGGTTCTTTTGCCGTATAATGGCCCTCTTCTCCCACGGCAAACTGGCCCGCCGCCACGACTCCGGAGAGGACAATGAATAGGGAACGTATCGAGTGAGGGCACCACATGGCGATATGATTAGCCTGAGGCAATGGTGCTGAAAAGCCCTAAAGTTACCGGATTGCGGGAGCTTCCGGGGAAATTTTCGAGTCTGAGATCCTTAAATTTGTGCATTGCCTGAAAGTTCCGCAAGGTTTACTCTCGCGCCCACCATGGCCGAAGACGATTCAAAAAAAGAGCACGCGATCTACGGGAGCGCCGGTATGGCCGCTGCCGGCATGATCCGTCGAGGCAAGGCCAAAGCCAAGAGCGCGAAGACTGCACCGACGACTCTTCCGGAGAAGTCGAAAGGCCCCTCCACTGAGGAGGTGCCCGCTTTGCCCCCGAAACCGGCGACCCCTCCTGCCGCCTATGATGGACTGCGCGCCGTCGCGATCGGCCACACCGGAGCAGGCAATTTCGGGCACGGACTTGATCTCATTTTCCAGGAGCTGGCCGGCGTGCAAATGGTCGCCGTTGCCGACGCCAATGGCGACGCGCTTGAAGCCACATGGAAACGCAGCGGAGCCCTAAGGGCCTACGATAATTACCGGGAGATGCTCACGGCTGAAAAGCCGCACCTCGTCAGCGTCGGCCCCCGATGGACGGACCAACATTACGAGATGGTGAAAGCAGCCCTCGAGGCCGGAGCCCACGTCTGCTGCGAACGTCCCCTCACCCGTACGCTCAAGGAGGCGGATGAGTTGCTCGCTCTGGCGGCGGAAAAAAACCTGAAGATCGCGGTCGTGCACCAAATGCGCTGCGACCCGCACGTCGAACTTTTTCATGAGAAACGCGCGGAATTGATCGGCGACCTTCTCGAAATGAAGGTCTTCGGCATGATGGATGATCGGGCGGGTGGTGAGGACCTCCTCGTTCTTGGGACGCATCTCTTTGATCTTGTCCGCTGGTTTGCCGGGGAGGCAAGTTACTGCACCGCCCAGATCTCCAAAGACGGAGAGCCGGTGATTGCTGAAGACGCCCATCAGTCAGCCAAGGAAAACCTCGGTCCACTTCTCGGAGACTCAATCCATGCGGAATTTGCGATGGAGTCAGGGGTCCACGTTTCCTATGTCTCCGACAGGCGCCTCCATCTCCTCCACGGTCCCTGGGGGATTGAGTTTATAGGAACCCGGGGCAAGGCCCGTCTTTTCGCCGGGATGCCACCAAGCCTTTCCCTGCTTATCGAAGACGACCCTGCCTCACCTCAACGCACCGCCCACTGGGAACGCTGGCCGGTAAAAGCGGACCCCTACCACACCCCTGTTGAAGGACTCACCGGCACCGCTGCGTCGAACCGGCTTATTGTTAAGGACTGGCTCGCCGCTATTGAGGAGGACAGGGAACCGAAAAGTTCGGGGCACCGATCCATGAAATCGCTGGAGATGATCCACGGAGTCTGGCAGGCCGGAGCGACCTTGAAACGGGCCTACTTCCCTCTCGTGAACCGGCTTCATCCGCTCGAAGGCGAATAACCCGAGGTGGTCAGGACGCGTTTACGGGGGCGCGAAGCAGGTGATCCTCGACCATTCTCCCGTTTTCCGCCCGCCTCAGCATGACTCCCCGCAAACCGGCGCTGGTTTTCGTTTTCATCACGCTATTTCTGGACGTGCTGGGAATCGGGCTGGTCGTCCCCATTCTTCCCAAGCTCGTTGAGAAGCTATCCGGCGGAGGAGTTGACTCCGCCTCCTTCATCTTCGGCTGGATGGTCGGTCTCTATGCTCTGATGCAGTTTCTCTTTGCCCCGGTCATCGGAAGTCTCTCCGACCGTTTCGGGCGGCGCCCGGTGATCCTGCTCTCCCTCTTCGGCTCCGGACTGGATTATTTCCTCCTCGCCTGGGCCCCCACCCTGCCCTGGTTTTTTCTCGGTCGCCTCATTTCCGGGATCAGCGGGGCCAACTACTCCGCCGCCGCTGCCTACATCGCCGACGTGAGCCCGCCGGAGAAACGCGCAGCCAGCTTCGGGATTATTGGCGCAGCGTTCGGTCTTGGATTCATCTTCGGTCCGGCCATGGGAGGCTGGCTCGGCCATTTCGGGTTACGGGTTCCGTTCTACGCCGCCGGCACCCTGACATTAATCAACTGGCTCTACGGTTACCTGATCCTTCCCGAGTCTCTCAAACCGGAAAACAGGCGTGCCTTCAGCCTGAGACGCTCCAATCCCATCGGGGCGCTCCTCGAATTGAAGAAGCAGCGGCTCGTGCTTGGTCTCTCCATCAGTTATTTTATCAGCAGCATCGCCCATCAGGTTTACCCGAGCATCTGGGTGCTATACACGAGCTATCGCTACGGCTGGGGAACCAAGCAGACCGGACTCTCCCTCGCTCTGGTCGGGTTAATGGCTGCCATCGTTCAGGGCGGATTGACCCGCAAGATCATTCCAAAAATCGGGGAGCGGCGGGCGGCGGTAGGTGGACTCATCATCATGGCGATTGCTTTGACGGGCTACGGACTCGCCCCGCAAGGGTGGATGATCTATGGGATTATTGTTTTCGGCTCACTTTCAGGAATCGCCGTTCCCGCGATCCAGGGAATGATATCCCGCACCGTGGGTGACAACGAGCAGGGCGGCATTCAAGGATCACTAACGAGCCTTCAAAGTGTCGCCGGAGCGATCGGGCCTTTGTTTGCGACGGGAATCTTCGGCTATTTTATCAGTGCGAAAGCACCTCTCATTATCCCGGGGGCTGCATTTTTCTTCAGTTCAGGATTGGCCGTGATGGCCGCGATGCTTGCGGCACGGTCATTTCGAAGGAATCCGGCCTAAGCAGGCGTGTCCAGCGGGTCTCTGATCGACAAAACCAGGCATCCACGTCGCCACTCTCTGTGGGTTCACATTTTCCAGACTTATCAGAATTTCTCCACCCGGACTGAGTCTGCCTCAATTTGAAGGGCTAAAATGGAAATAACCACATCTTGTGGTCGTTTTCGAATTGACACCACAACATCTTGTTGCAACTCTGATAAAAGAGTCGCAATTGTAGCTTCTTTCCGGACCGCTCCCACCTATGCGCTGCGTCAAATGTAACAGTCTTGATGACAAAGTCATCGACTCCCGTATCTCGAAGGATGGGTTTTCCATTCGTCGTCGCCGGGAATGTTTAAATTGCGCCCATCGCTTCACGACCTATGAGCAGGTTGAGAGGCGTGACATTCTTGTCGTAAAGCGCGACGGCACCCGGGAACCCTTCAAACGCGAAAAGCTCCTCGGTGGACTTATCAAAGCCTGCGAAAAGCGGCGAGTCTCCCTCGACGAGCTTGAGAATGCCGTGGAAGAGATCGTTAACGAACTTGCCGCCGACAATCTCCGGGAAGTGCCCACCCGCATCATCGGACCGAAGGTGATGGCTCATTTGCAGCAGATCGACCCCGTCGCCTTTGTCCGATACGCGTCGGTCTATCGCCAGTTTCAGGATGTGGGCGAATTCAGCGAGGTGATTGAATCTCTCGAGAGCGCCCCGATCGACCATCTTCTCCAACCGGATCTTTTTGAATCCCGCACTTAGCGGAATTCAAAGAGATTCACCCGCACCAACACACACAAACAGCAGCCACCCGTTCCACCTACCGATTGTTAACCATGATCGCTCTGCCCCATTCCCTGCCCTACATCCGCATTGGCTCTGCCAGCCTCGCTCTCTGTGAGTCAGACTGGTTGACCGAAACTCTGACCAATGCGGCGCGCGGGACCGACGTCCCCGTTTGGATGGCACAGGATATCTCCCGCGGCGTGGAGAGTTTCCTGATCAAACACTACAAAGGCACGGTCATTGATTCCGAGGATCTCTTCGCCCGCATCGAGAAAACTCTCGCCTCGCTGGGCCTCAATCATGTCGCAGCCAAAATCGACAAGACCCTCCCTCCGGTGAGGATCTCCTTGAGCGAACTCGCCCGACGCGCCGGAAGCGGCTACGAACTGGCCTTCTTCCGCCTCCTCGAAGAGCAACTCAAGTCCGCCGCCTTCGGGGGAGCCACCATGGTCGAGTGCCATGGCCTGCGTAACGGAGTGCGCCGTCTCGTTTCCACCAAAAAATGGACCGGACGCTGCGAACTTCTCAAGGGCGAAATCACCGAGTTTGTCGATCGAGTGCGGAATGAAGTGACGCGGGCCAGACCTGAGTTGACTCTCATGATCGCCTCGTGATCCAACCTCCCCCGATGACGCTCTTTGAGAAAATCATTGCCGGTGAGATTCCTGCGCAATTCGTTTATCAGGATGAATTGGCGGTCGCTTTTCACGACATTTCGCCACAGGCACCGACCCACATTCTCATCATCCCCCGAAAGCCGATTCCGCGGGTTGGCGAAGCGCAGGAAGAGGATGCGTCTTTGCTCGGTCACCTTCTCATCGTGGCCGGCAGGATCGCTACCGACATGGGTTTCAATGAAACCGGGAAAGGCTTTCGGTTGATCATTAACAACGGCCGTATGGGCGGAGAGGCGGTGCCGCATCTCCATGTGCATCTCCTTTCCGGTCGCGATCTCGGGTGGCCTCCTGGTTAAATCCGGAGTCGATAGTGTCGAATGGGGTGGACAACCCTCTCCGGTCATCGCCCCTTCGAATGAAACACTAACTAGATTATGTCCCTGGGAAACATCATTGAAGAGAGCTTTGAGCGGTCCTTCAAATTGTATTCCGACCTCATTGATTCTCTCGACGAGGCAACTCTAAATTCGAAGCTGCCTCAACTCCCCTCGAACACCCCGGGCCTTCAGCTCTGGTGTGTCGTCGGGGCCAGGGAGAGCTTCAGCCGGGCAATCAAAGCCAATCAATGGTCGGGTTTCTCCTGTTCGCTTGAAACTGCCTCAATCATCGCGCCGGTGAGTGAGGCGCTTCGTCGCTCCGCTGATTCCGTTTCGGAAGTTTTGACATCCCTCGACTCCTATACTGATGTCCAGAATCGTCTCATCATCGATCTTCTGGAACATGAAGCCGCTCACCACGGCCAGTTGATCCGGTATCTCTACGGCCTTAAACTGGCCATTCCGGATAGCTGGAAAGCAAAGTACGGTTTGGATTAAGCACACCGGTCCGCGCAGGAGTCCAACGCGGCGCACTCTACCACACGCGACCCTTCCGTGCCAAAACTGCCATTTTGCCGATAATCCGTTTGGGATCGTCGCAGGTGGAAGTATCATGACGGTGTGAACCCGACCAGTAATTCACTCGACACCATCGGATGGCGCGAGTGGCTTTCCATTCCCGAACTCGGCATTCCCCGGATCAAAGCCAAAATTGATACGGGCGCCCGCACCTCGTGCCTACATACCTGCGGCCTTGAGATTTACGAGGACAATTCCGGCAGGGAGCGGGTCCGTTTTACGGTTCACCCCCTCCAGCGAAAGCCAGATTACTCGGTGGAGTGCGACTGCCCACTCGTCAATCAGCGTCAGGTAAAGGACTCGGGTGGACATGAGGAGATTCGCCCGTTTATTCTTGTTCCCGTGACCCTCGGCCCGTATTCATGGAAGGTGGAGTTCAGCCTGACGAATCGAGACAACATGAAATTTCGCATGCTTTTAGGCAGAACCGCGATGAAGGATCGCTTCTTCGTAAACCCGGGTCTTTCCTACCAGCTCGGCAAGCCCATTCGCCGCGTCCGGAACCCTCAACTGTGACCCGCGCCGGTGTCACAAATCCCCTTTTCTTGAATCATGAAGATAGCCATTTTGTCGCGTAATAAGAAGCTTTACTCCACCAACGCCCTCTACGAGGCAGGCCTCAAACGCGGGCACGACATGCGTGTGATCGACTATGTGCGCTGCCACATGGAGATCACCTCGATGCGTCCCTCCATCTATCTTGGCAGTGAGAAACTTGACGGCTTTGATGCGGTGATCCCCAGGATTGGCGCAACCTACACTCATTTCGGCTGCGCCGTGGTGCGACAGTTCGAGATGATGGGTGTCTCCAGTGTCAACGAGTCGGTGGCCATTTCGCGTTCACGCGACAAACTGCGCAGCCTGCAACTGCTCGCGAGAAAGGGCATTGGACTTCCCGTGACCGGTTTTGCCCATGATCCCCGCACCACGGATGCCCTCATCGATCAGGTCGGCGGCGCCCCGCTTGTGATCAAGCTCCTTGAAGGAACCCAGGGTGTTGGCGTTGTCCTCGCCGAAACCCGACAGGCGGCGGAATCGGTAATCGAAGCGTTCCGCGGGCTGAATGCAAACATCCTCGCCCAGGAATACATCAAGGAAGCGGGAGGGGCGGACATTCGCTGCCTCGTCGTCGGCGGCAAGGTCGTCGCTGCGATGAAACGCCAGAGCAAGGAAGGTGAATTTCGCTCCAATTTGCATCGCGGAGGAACGGCATCCGTGGTCAAAATCACTCCCGAGGAACGGTCCACCGCGACCCGGGCGGCCAATATCCTTGGATTGAACGTGGCCGGTGTGGATCTCCTGCGATCAAATCACGGCCCTGTCGTCATGGAGGTGAATTCCTCCCCCGGACTGGAAGGCATCGAAACGGCCACCGGGAAAGACATCGCCAAAATGATCATCGAATTCATCGAAAAATCGGGCAAAGAGAAGAAGGGCACCCGCACTAAAGGGAAGGGTTAGGCAAAATGCGCCCTACGGTTGCCCTGTTCATTTCCGCCAATCCCCCTCAACCGGAACCATGAACGAGCCGAAACCGCTGATCATCGGAACCGCAGCCTTTCACTCGGGTGAAATGGGGGTCGTCGAATTGCCGATCGGTTCCCTCACTGGCTATCAGCCGGTTACCATCAACATTCACATTCGGCGAGGGAAAAGACCCGGCCCCGTGTTACTTCTCACTGCAGGGATCCACGGAGATGAATTGATCGGAGTGGAGATTCTTCGCCGGATTCTTCAATCAAGAGGTTTTCAGAATCTCAGAGGTGATCTCATCATTGTTCCCGTGGTGTGCATGCCGGCCTTTCTGAACCGGAATCGTTATCTCCCGGACCGGCGGGATTTGAACCGGCTCTTCCCGGGGCATCCCGACGGCTCGCTAGGATCCCGACTGGCCCATACCTTCCTGCAGGAAGTTGTCGCTCGATGTACTCACTCAATTGACTTTCACGGCGGCGCGATTGGAAGACCGAATCTTCCCCAGATTCGCATTTCTCCCAACGACGCGGAGGCTGCCGCGATGGCGATGGCCTTCAAACCTCCTGTCGTTATCCAGACCGGGCTCCGTGAGGGTTCATTGCGCCACCAACTCCGCAATCGGGACATCCCCGCGATTCTTTTCGAGGGTGGTGAAGCCCTGCGCATCACGTCCGACTCAGTTCGCTACGGTCTCCGGGGAGTCTTCTCGGTGATGCGGCACCTCGGGATGCTGCCAAAACAAAGAAAAGTCATCGAACCCGCCACCCGCACGGTCTTTGCCAAGTCAACAACCTGGGTACGCGCTCCGCAGGGAGGGTTGATGATACCGCTCATCGATTTGGGCAAGGCCATCGTCCCGGGAACAAAACTCGGGATAATCGCCGACCCTTTCGGTCGCCACGAGACCGTCATCCATAGCGAATACGAAGGCATCATAATCGGAATCACCAGAGAAGGCCATGCCGACGAGGGAGATGCTCTTTTCCATATAGCAACCACGCCGGATCCTCAAGATGCCGAAGCGCACATCCAGCGCAGTGATGAGATCCTCGAAGAGCACACCGATCCCCTCGGTTGAAATCAGGAATTCACCGCAACCACGTCATTGTCGCGACACGTGCCGCATGGTCTGATACGCCCATGACGAACCGCACTTGTATCAGAGCGGCACAGGCCTTCGGCTTTGCCCTAACCCTCACCTGCTCATCCCTTTCCGCCCAGGAGAAAGTAGCCAAGCCCGATCCGAACCTCGAAGCGGCCAAACGACCTCTCTCGATTCTTGAGTCCGCCTCATGGAAGGATCTCTTTGATGGCAAGGACCTCACCGGATGGCAGGGCGATACCACTGGCTACATCGTGAAGGATGGAATTCTTGTATGCCAAAAGGGCGCCAAAAACCTTGAAACCGAGAAAGAATACTCTGATTTCGCGTTCACTTTTGATTTCAAACTCGAAGCGAGCGGCAATCACGGCATCGGTATCCGCGTTCCCAAAGGAGGCCACGCCGCCCACGACGGAATGGAAATCCAGATCCTCGACCACGATGGAGCGAAATACTCCGCTGAGGCACAGATCGATGGCAAACCCCGTATGCTCTCCTGGCTGAAGCCATGGCAGGTCCACGGTTCCATTTACGGAATCTACCCTGCGAAGAAGGGCTACCTAAAGCCGGTCGGCGAGTGGAATACCCAGACCATCGTCGCCATCGAGGACCACATCATGGTTATCCTGAATGGAGCCGTCATCGTCGATGCCTTCCTCGACGACCTCACGCCGATGGAGGAAGCCTTCAGTGGAAAGGACCGCCGCAGCGGGCACATTACTCTCTCAGGCCACAGCGATTACGTGGAGTTCCGTAATCTCAAAGTGGCCGAATTTACCCCCTCGCCCGCACTTATCGAAGGAGGCACTGACAACACCCCTCCCGCCGGATTTGACGCCCTGTTCACCGGCAAGGATCTCACTGGTTGGAAAGGTCTCGCCCACAAGAACGCGGTCGAGCGCCGTGCTCTTGCCGGCGACGCCCTCAAAGAAGCCCAAACCAAGGCCGACGAATCCATGAACGCCCACTGGCGCGCCCAGGATGGGGTTCTCACCTATGACGGTCTGGGGGACAGCCTTTGCACTGCGAAGGACTACGGAGACTTCGAATTCTACTGCGACTGGAAGATCCCTGCCGGAGCCGACAGCGGAATCTACCTGCGCGGCACTCCCCAAATCCAGATTTGGGACCCCTGGAAGCCCCAGAAAAAGGAGGAAACCACTCCCTCCACCCCTCAGGAATGGGTCGAACTTTACAAGACCGGGGTCAACCTCGGTTCGGGCGGGCTTTGGAACAACAAACGCGCCCGGAATGCCCCCCTCGTCCTTGCTGACAAACCTGCTGGTGAATGGAACAGCTTCCTCATCCGCATGGTCGGGAAAAAGGTTACGATCTGGCTGAACGGAAAACTCGTCGTCGACCGCACCGAGCTTGAGAACTATTGGGACAAGACCGGGCTTGTCCCCCTCGTCCGGGCGGATCAGATCGAACTCCAACACCACGGCAGCGAGCTCTTCTTCAAAAACCTCTACATCCGCGAGCTGCCCTACTGAAACCTTGTTTTCCCGGCATCATCGAAATCGATATCGATCAATGCATCGGTATTGATTTCATCGCAACCGGGAATAGGCATCACCTCGCCCGCAAGCGGATCACGCCCATCGCTAGAGCGCTGAATATGATTCCGCTGATCAGCGCACCGAGGCCCGCCTGAAACACGTACGAAGTTAGACCGAAGCTCTTTTCGGCCTGAATCGCCATTTCTTCGATCTGTGGGGCCTCCAGCCCCATCGCACTGAAATGCCTGCGGGTTTCGGCGACCATGTAGGCCGTCCATCCCGGATTGATCCAGTGGAAATAGATGAGCTGACTGATCATCGCGAGAGCAGCGGCGATCCCGGCAATGATCACTCCGGAGCGCATCCCCTCGAGGAAGTTGGTTTCCGGCTCCGCCCGGGTGATCGCACGCAAAGCGAGCGCGTAGCCCGCCAGGGAGATAAAAAAGCTCATCGCCACCATCACCTGCATCAGCCCGATGCCGCTGTTGTGCATCCCGAAAAAGTAGGAGGCGTAGAGCCAGCCCATATTCGCCAGGCCGATAATGAGGCCCCATCTAAGTTCGAGAGATTTCATACCAGGAAAATTCTCCCACTAATCCAGAGCCAGCCAAGCCGCAAGTGGGGACCTACCTCCTTCCCCGTCCCGCCCTCGTAATGAGACCGAGAACCGCCACAAAGAGGGTCGCCCCGACGATGGACCAGATGATGGGGAAGTTTTTGCCGCCGATGTTCACCACAAAAACCTCCGGCAGTCCCAATTTTTCCGCGAGCCACATCCCCAGAAGGGCTCCGATGAACCCGAGAGCAATTGAAACTAGACAGCCTCCGCGGCTGAACCCGCCAAGAGCCTGCCCCAGCGATCCGCAGATCCCGGCGATGAAAAGAAGAAGAAGGAAGTCGAAGGCGGTCATGGGGAGGATTTGGTGGAGGGAGGAGTGAGTTTGATCGGAGAGAATCAAGGCGGCTCAGAGCGTTATCCTAGCCGCGTAAGAGCAGTGACACAAGCCGCGAGCGGGAATCCGATTCCAACCGCAACCCTGAAACAGGAATGGCACTGAGGTGAGACCGGTCAAGTTCGAGGATGCCCCGCCTGCGAAAAGGAGGCACGACACTTCTGTCGTGCGGTCGGGGATGAATCTGCGGAGTCCCCGAATCACCGTCAGGAATCGTGTCCATTCGCGGTCAACCGCATTCCGAATGAAGGGGCTTTAAGGTGGCACACGAAGACACAAATCCATTCAGCTTTTTTCTCTATTTCCCAACCTTCATCGTGACTTTGCTGTTGGGGTGCACAGCACTTTGTGTGAGCCTTGCTCACGTTGACACAGACGGTCACCCTCTCCGCCCGGCCAGGCATGAGCCCCTTGCCCTTTGCTCCCAAACCCTTATCCTCTTCCGATGTGCAACGCCTATGACATCGGTCGCCAGGTGAAGCGATTGCCGGAAGACAGTCTTCAGGTGATCACCGGGCCTCTTGTCAGCGGTTCGGCCCCCCGTCTTATTCGCCGCACCGATGCCGCGCCCATCATCACCGCCGCCTTCGAACAGGTGTCGATGCGGTGGGGATTCGAGCGCCCCCGGCTCGGCACGATCAACAATGCCCGTGAGGACAAACTTTCAGGCCCAATGTGGTCCACCCCCTTTCGCGAGCGTCGCTGTGTTATCCCCGTGAGCGCCTTCTATGAATGGTCCGGACCCAAAGGCCGAAAACAGACCCATTGCTTTACCCGAACCGATCAGGGCTGGTTCTGGATCGCCGGACTCTGGGAGCTGTCCCCCGAATTTGGGCCCTGCTTTTCCATGATTACCACCCGTGCGAACAGCGTGATGGCTCCCATTCATAATCGGATGCCGGCGATCCTGCAGGAGGATCAGATTACTCCTTACTTCGCCGGAGAGATCGAGACCTTTGCTCCGCTCCCGGAGAACATTCAGGTCGAGGAGTCGGCCAATCCGCTGGTGAAACCGAAAGAACCACCGGCTCAGATGGAGTTGTTTTGATAGGGGTGGATTCTCGATCGTATGGGATGGCACACGAAGCCACAAAGACACGAAGTCGTTCAGATTTTTTGATCTGGCCCCCCGTCCTTATCGGTGGCTTTGCAAGTGCACTTGTGCTACGAATCGAACCATATTCGGGTTGGCGGCCCTTTTCCGCTCTCGCTAAAATCGACCTTCGTCCACCGGGATTCCCCGCTCCCATTTTTCCGAATCGGCCAGTCCGGACTGGTGAGCCGCGAGCGGGACGATAGGAGATTTTACTAGTTGAAATAGTTCAATATGAAACCCCTGATCATCACCATACTGTGGCTTTCCTGCTGCGCGACCCATGCAATCTCAGAGGATCTCAGCGAAGAATCCAAATACCTTGGCCTTCTCTCCAGCCTCCAGTTTGTCGAGTCACCCGGCGATCTGAAGAGGCTCATACCCGACTGCCCGCCGCCCACCGCTGACGCCGGTGATGACAACACAGAGATCCTGGTCAAAACGAAGTTATTCGGACTCGACGCGAAAGGAGAGTTCAACTTTCATCAGGGAATTCTGGTGTCTCACGGATTCGAGGTTATCACGAAGAACTACGAGGATGGACACCGGAACTTCCTGGAGGCGCTTGCCATCCTCAGTGAACAGGCGACGGACTTGAAGGTGTCCGCCACCTTGCCGATCGCCCTGAATGGCGAGGATCCTTCAGATGGTCCGGAAGACGAGATCAACCTCCTGGTTGATGGAATCGCAAAGAATGCCTCCTTTCAGTTGCGCCTGGAGATGCGTCGGGAATCCGTCTCGGTCAGATGGGGTGCCCAGAAGGTGAGCCTTTCTGACGACGGGCAATAATCGAGAATAGACGCCAGACCAGACAGGGTCGAGACCTCCGATCAACCCTGTCAGGGCATTATTTTCCTCTCATTTTACTGGATTGCCCCTTTCAAAAACGGTACAGATACGACCCCGCGTGACACACGATTAGCGTGTACGGGGACTGGCCCCTGTGCTGGAAACCGTGTCCATTTCCCTGTCGGTTGCCCGCCTTTGCCCCTATGAAATCCCCTCTCCTCTCCGGACTTCTTGCCGGATCGCTCCTCATCCCCGGTTCCCTTTTCGCCCAGGAAAGCGGACCGCTCCTGAAATCTGGCGACCGCATCGCCCTGGTCGGCACCACGCTCTTTGAACGGGCGCGGCTCTACGGTCATCTCGAAACGACCCTGCAGATCGCTGCGGGTTCCGGTGTCTCAGGAGTCACGCTTCGCAATCTCGGCTGGAGCGGTGACACGGTCTTCGGCGACGCCCGCTCCTATTTCGGCCCACCCGCCGAAGGTCGCGACCGTCTCACCCGCAACCTAACGGAAGTGAAACCCACGGCGGCGCTCCTTTGCTACGGATCTGAAGCCGCCATGTCGGTGGATCAGGGATGGACGAATGAAGCGGCCCACGCAGCGACCTCCGCTGCCGGACTGGAGGCAAGCCGGAAAGTCTTCCTCGACGGCTATCAGGGACTCATCGATCGGGTTCGCTCGGCCTCGGGCGAAGGACTGCGCGAGATTGTCCTGATCTCCCCTCCACCGCTGGAGAACCTCGGAGCCCCCCTCCCTGACCAAACTGCCAACAACCGAAATCTCGCGAGCTTCCGAGACGGCATTCGTGATCTGGCAAAAACGAACCGCCTGCGTTTTGTCGATCTCTTTGCCGCGCTCGGTGGTGACAACTTCAAGGGCGAACCCGCCAATCCACCCCTGACGAACGATGGAGTCAACTACAGCGAGGCCGGTCATGCCGTGGTGGCCCGTGAACTGGCCAAGGGGCTCGGCTATTCCGAAGGAGCGCTGGTCGATCAGAACAATCCCGCCTTCGCCGAACTGCGGGCGGCCATCATTGAAAAAGACCGGCTCTTTTTTCATCGCTGGCGTCCCGCGAATGAGACTTACCTCTTCCTTTTCCGCAAACACGAACAGGGACAAAACGCCAAAGAGATCCCCATGTTCGACCCGCTCATCTCCGCACAGGAAAAGAAGGTCGAGGACGCGCGAGGACGGGTTCTTGCGGGCCTGCCAAAAAACTGAGGTTTTGTTCTTCGTTCCTGGTTCTTCGTGCTTCGTTCTTTGTTTACTGTCGCCCACTCATTTCTTTCATGACTCTGAAACTTCCCCTCATTATCTTCGCCCTTGTTCTGGGCGGTCTTTTGCCTCTCGCTGCGCAGAATGGTCTGCGCGATATTCCGGACACGGCGGTTGAGGCGCAACTCAAGGCCTTCAAACTGATTAAGGGAGCTAAGATCAACCTCTTTGCGAACGAGCCGGCGGTGCCCAGCCCCACCCACATGAACTGGGATCAGCAGGGTCGTCTCTGGGTGGTGAGCAGTCCGCTTTATCCCCACATCCAACCGGGGCAGGAGGAGCAGGACAAACTTGTCATCCTCGAAGACACCGACGGGGACGGGGTCGCGGACAAGCACACCGACTTTGCGACCAATCTCCACATCCCGACGGCAGTGCTGCCCGGAGACGGTGGGGTCTACGTGGCGAACTCGGTCGAAGTTCTCTTTCTCCGGGACACGGACGGTGACAATGTCGCCGACGAACGCAAGGTCGTCCTCTCCGGTTTCGGAACCGAGGACACCCACCACCTGCTTCACACCTTCCGCTGGGGGCCCGAAGGCATGATCTGGATGAATCAGTCCATCTACATCCACACTCACCTCGAGACTCCCTACGGAGTGCGCCGTCTCCTCGGCGGCGGCATGTGGCATTACCGTCCCGAGACACGGAGTGCCGAGGTGTTCATGAAAGGGCTCGTCAATCCCTGGGGGCATGTCTTTGATGACTGGGGCCAGAGCTTCATGACTGATGGTGCCGGTGGCCAGGGGATCAATTTTGTTTTTCCGCGCAGCGTCTTTCTCACCTCTCCTGGAGCTTCGCGAATCCTCTCCGGTCTCAATCCGGGCCAGCCGAAACATTGCGGGGTCGAGGCGTTGACCGGTCGTCATATCCCCGATCATCTTCAGGGAGTTCTCGGTGCCCCTGATTTCCGTGGAAACCGGATCAATCTATTCAAACTGAGCGACAAGGGCAGTGCTTACACTTCAACTCAGATCGATGACCTCGTCTCGTCGACTCATGGTGCCTTTCGCCCTATCGATATCAAGATGGGACCCGACGGTGCCGTTTACGTGGCCGACTGGTACAATCCCATCATTCAGCATGGCGAAGTCGATTTCCGTGATCCCCGGCGGGACCACGCTCATGGTCGCATCTGGCGTATCACTTTTGAAGGCAAAGACCTTGTCACTCCTCCGGATCTCGTAAAGGCGAGCGAAGCGGAGCTGATCGAGCACAGCAATGCCCCCGAAGGCTGGACCCGTCAGGCTGCGATGGTCGAACTTCGTTCACGGCAACCGGAGGCAGTCATGACGGCAATCAAAGGAGCGACCGCACCCGCAGGAGTCGACGCTGATCTCTTTGCCCTGCGCAAAGTGTGGGCGACCCAGGCGATGAACCAGTTCGATGCCGCCGGAGCAAAGGCGCTCCTCGATTCCCCCAATCCCAAGGCCCGCGCCGGTGCCCTGCGGGCGATCTACTACAGCGCCGCCACCAACCCGGACGCCCTCGCCATTGCTGAAAAGGCAATCTCCGACCCGCACCCCCAGGTTCGCCTCTGGGCAGTCAGTGTTCTTGCCCAACTCTCCTCACCGGATACGGTGAAGATCGCCCTTCGCGCTCTCGAAGGAGTCGAAATGGACGACTTCCTCGACTTCGCGCTCTGGTCGATTTGTCGCGAGCACGCGAGCCGATGGACACCGGAGACTGAAAAAGGAAATCCCTTTGCCAATACGACGCAACTTTTGTTTGCCGTCCGGGCTTTGAATGAAGCCGTCGCCGTGCCGCAGATTCTGAGTGCACTCGGATCCGGGGAGCTCTCCGGTGATGCCCAGGTCGCGGGAGTCGCTGACTGGATCTCCAAAGTCGGCTCGGCGGAAAATCTCAATACCCTCCTCGAGTTCGCACTGGCGGAAGGGGCAAAACCCGCCCATCAGACCACGATCCTCCAGGCCCTCGCCAGTTCCGGGACCCTCCGAAAACTGCAACCCTCAGGCGATACGGCCCGCCTATCCCGTTTCCTTGAGTCGGGAGATCTCGCAACCTTTACGAGCGCGGCCTCTCTCGCCGGATTGTGGAAACTGGAATCGGCCCGCGATGGTCTCAAAGTGGCCTTCCTGGACTCACCGGCCAACGAAGCCAAAGGCCGCGCCGCCCTCGACGGTCTCGTTTCACTGGGAGGCCCCGCGACTGCGACTCTTTTCGATGAACTCGCCCGAAAGGCGGACGCAGCCTTCCTGCTCCGCTCCCTCGCCGTGATCGGACGCACAAAGATGAATCCGAACGAAGGCGCCAAACTCGCCGTGGCGGTCCTAACCGACGCCCCCGATGGGAAGGATCTTCACGGCATCTACGACGCCTTCCTCGCTAACAAGCAGGGACCTGTCGCGCTGGCAACCGCGCTGAACGAATCCACCCTTCCCCAGAGTATCGCTCTCGCAGGAGTTCAAAAGGCGAGCAGCGCCGCCACCAAACCTGAGGCACTTGTCGCCGCCCTTCAAAAAGCGGGCAATCTCAAGCCAATGAAAATGGCCCTGACCGCCGAGGAAATGGAAGCAATGATGAAGCAGGTCGCCACCCAGGGTGACCCGCTGGCAGGTGAGACGATCTATCGTCGCGCCGCCCTCCAGTGCACCGTTTGTCATGCCATCGGCGGAGCCGGCGGGGTTATCGGTCCGGACATGGTTAGCATCGGGGCAAGTGCTCCGGTCGACTACCTCATCGAGTCACTGCTTGAGCCAAGCAAGAAGATCAAGGAAGGGTATCACACGACCCTGGTGACGCTGAAGAATGGAGACTCTTTTGCCGGAGCGATCGCCCGCGAGGACACGAACGAGTTGGTCATCCGGGATGCCGTCGGCAAGGAGAACCGCATTCCTAAAACGGATATCGCGAGCAATAACATCAGCCCGGTCTCTCTGATGCCTCCCGGTCTCACCGCGCAACTGCGCGAGGATGAATTCATCCACCTTGTGCGCTTTCTCTCCGAACTCGGAAAGGACGGAGCCTTCAAAACTCCCTCCAATCGCTTTGTCCGTCACTGGCAGGCGCTGATGCCGCACCCTTCAACACGCGACCGCATTGGCCACTACGGTTCCAAGATCTTCACCGAGGCGGTCTCGGACTACGTCTGGATTCCCGCCTATGCGACGGTCTCCGGCGGTGTCCCCATCGGAGAACTTCCTGAGGTCGAAGGACGCGGTAAAAACCGTCTCGGGGTTTTCCGCACCTTCCTTGAGGTCAAAGCAACCGGCCCCGTGAGGCTCAAGATCACCGGCAAACTCGCCGACATCGAGTTCTTCCACGGCGATCAGGAAATCCCCCTGCCGGACGAGGGTTCCGCTGCTGAGGTGACCTTCGAAGTGAAGGAGCCCGGAAAGCAGCTCCTCACTCTCGCCGGCCTCAAGGGATTCGGTCTGGACCTGGTAAAGGTTGAAGTCCTCGATGACGCCGCGAAAGCGGCCCTTCTCACAGTGAAGGATTTCTGATTTACTATCCACTGCCTACCCTTTGTGCCTGCGGCAAGCGGGGCGCGGGGCGGCCTTCCGCTTGCCCTACAGTTCCTCTACTTACTTTACCCATTCTATGAAACTCCCCCGACTCCTCCCCGTCCTTGTCCTGACCGCCGCAGCCATCTCTTTAACGGCCCAGCAAAAGGGGCAGAAAAAGGACGGCCCTAAATTGAAATGGCGGGTGCAACAGTTGCACAAGGACAACAACGAAGGCCTCGCCACAGGAGACATCAATGGCGACAGCAAAGTCGACATCACCTCGGGCGAGTTCTGGTATGCCGCGCCCGACTTCAAACCGCAGCCGCTTCGTAAGATTTCGCCTTTTGGAGTCGATTACATGCAAAACAGCTCCGAGCACCTGCATGACATGGACGGAGACGGCGATCTTGATGTCGTCACGATCGCGTTTACCGAGCCGAACCTGATGTGGTATGAAAATCCCGGGGCTGGCAATTACGGGCCCGATGGATGGAAAGACCATGTTCTCGTCGACACCACCATCAAGGCGAACGAGGCCGCTTTCATGCATGACATCGACGGAGACGGAACACCGGAATGGATCACCAACTCCTGGGTGGCGACGAACGAGATGGCAATCTTCCGCCTGGTCCGGGGTGAAGATAAGAAGGTAAAAGCCGAGAAGCACATTGTCGCCGCGAGCGGCAACGGCCACGGCATGGGCTTTGGTGACATCAACGGCGACGGAAAGACGGATATCCTCTTCGGTAACGGCTGGTATGAATGCCCGAAAGAAGGCCCCTACTCGGGCCCATGGACACTGCATGCCGACTTCGTCCTCCCGCATGCAAGCTGCCCCGCCCTCATCCTCGATCTCAATGGCGATGGACGCAATGACATCATCTACGGCAATGGGCACAACTACGGCCTCTACTGGATGCAGCAGCTGGAACCCCAATCCGATGGAAGCACCACCTGGCGCCAGCATCTCATCGACGACAAGTTCTCGCAGGCGCACGCCCTTGCCTGGGAGGACATTGACGGCGACGGACAACCCGAGTTGATCACCGGTAAACGCTACTATGCACACTCCGGCAAGGATCCCGGGGCGAACGACCCCATCACGGTGCAATATTACGATTGGAACAAGGAGACACTCTCCTGGACCAAAGAGCTGATCAGCGACACTCCCACGGGCGAGGGTCCGGGCATTGGTCTCCAGATCCGCGTCAACGATCTCGACGGCAATGGCTTCCCCGATATCGCCGTTCCCGGGAAGAGCGGCACCCATATTATCTGGAATGAAGGCTGGACGAAACCGTCCTGATTTCAGATAATTTGGGCAAGTTCAACATGAGCAATCCCGGACCAGACCCCTCTGCTCCCGGAGGGGACCCCATCCCCGACGTCCTTTATTCTTTCTACGAAGAAAGACCCTTCGTCTCGTGCACCCGCTGCGGGGAGTCTCTTGCTGACTTTACCGAAGGCTACAGGATCTCGAAAAACTTCAAACGCGGAGAGGTCGTCATGGAGTATGCCCTGTGTATGCCCTGCCTGACTAGAATGCTCGACGAGGCGTCGGAGGAATCAAAACAACGGCTAGCGGAGTTCCAGACAAAACACTTCCGCAATGTGTCAGGATTTGAAGAGTGCGCCCTTTGCGTACGGACAAGAGGCGAAGTCCGGGATGATGAATTCGGAATTGTGGGAGTTTGTCAGGGAGACCGGATGATGGACAGCGCCCTCATGTGTATCGATTGCATGGAGGCAATGCAGGAGATTCTCTCAGAGCATACCCGGAAGGTGTGGGACAAATTCCGCGAAGAAAACTTTCCCGGGGTTCCTTCGGACTTTGAACCCTTCCCTTCCCGGCCGGTCCCGAGTCTGCAAGAATAGGTTGTGTGGCGGCCCCGACTCAATCAATCAATGTCCGCGGCATGGCGCGAAGATAGGCACTAATGACCTCGCCGCCCGTCTCCGGCTTCAGGTCCTCCTCTCCGATCTCTGTCGTCCGGGGCGCAATTCTGACACCGTTCCGGTAGGTTCCATTGGGCATCGCATGAGACCCCAGTCCGGGCACGACCCACTGTCGAAGGGCGACCGACTCCGGCAAGACCGATGCCGCGGTTTCGACGAGGCCGTCATTGGGGCTGTAAATGGGAGCGGTCTTTTCAATCCTCTTTCGAATATAGGGAGCCCACAGCTTTTCAGTGATGCGGCCATCCGGACCATCCGGCACCATCGCGATGCTGATCCAGGTGAGATTGGGATATCGATCCGGCATCTCCGCCATATCCTCGGGATGCCACGGATTCGTGCCGACTGACCGTAACATGGCAATGGCCTCGTCCTGCCCTGAAAGGCGAAGGAACCCCCGTGTCGTAACGGCAAGAGGCCGCGAAGAATAGGCCATCCATTCCGCCACGACCGATCCCTGAACAGTGCCGGCAAGCGAGAGAACCACGGCTAGCTTTTCCCTGTGGGCGGCCGGGAGTGAAGAGCCCCCCTCTTGTAGATACCGAATCACATCATGCGCCCCTTTCGAAAGCATCAGGAGAATGACCCGGTCTGACTTTTCAAAAACTTCACTCAGCTGAAGAGCGACGCGATCCGCGTTTTCCTCAACGGTCCCCCGGGCTTCGGTATCGAGAAAGTAAGTCGAAAAACCCATCTCGCGGCTCATCTCGGCGGCCCCTTTCAGGCATTCAACCGTGCGATCCCCTTTGGCTTTGGATCCAGCTCTCGTACCGGGAACAATGGCGATGGCGGTTCGCCGCCGGGCGGAAAGCGGCATTGCCGCGAGGGCGTCGGACAAGACCAGATCGGGATCACGCGTCGTGCGCACGACCCGCTTCTCCAGTTCTCCTCCGGAAGCATCCAGTCTCTCCAAACCGGCGACAAGATGTTCCCGTGCGGCGGTAAGACCTTCATTGCGGGTTATCTCCCGAACCTCGCCAAGCAGGCCTCCTGGAGGGGCAGCCTTCGCAAGCGAATCATTCCGAGTGACTTGCGCACAGCTAGTCAGCATCAGCAGTATGACAAGCAGGGCGGCGGCGAAGCACCTTAATTGGGGCTCTCCCGTGTGATCAGGTTTGAGAGCGCCGTTCATTTCGAGGGACCAAGGCTTGAAACCCGCCGAAAAAGCGGAGGTGGGAAAAGAATCATGCGGCATCAAAGCGCCATCCCGGCGAAATACAAGAGAGGTCTCGAAGTCCGACTCCGCGCCCAAAGCCAACGGTTACTGCTCCGCCTGCGGAAGATTGGAAAAGGGATTTCCACTCTGCATGGCCTGAAGGATGAGACTGTGAATTCTATCCTGCAACTCCGCCGGCAGATATCTCCCATCGTCCGGGGAGCTTCGCACGAGACGTTTCGCTTCAGTCAGGTCCCCTGCTGCTGCCGCCGCCTCGATCAGCCGGATCCGAACGGACCAGTCCTCCGGCGCTCTCTCAAGTTCAGCGTAAAGATCGTCCTGGCCCGCTCTCATCAGCTTTTTCGCAATACCTCGTCACACTTGGACCTTGCCGGAACAATGATCCCCGACAAGGAGCTTGCCGGAGAAACCACCAGCGGCCGCATCAAGGAGAATTGCCCGAACCGCCCGCTCTGTCTATCCCGTCTTTTAAGAAAACACGTCATGAGCCGGTTTGTCGGTTCGTCTGATGGAAAGACAGGTCCCGATGCCCTTCCCGTCTCATGGGAACGAATATCCATTGATTATTTGAACAAAACCCAATTATGGGGAAACTTAAGAAGTATTAATACTCGATTCATGTCTTCACGGCGTCATCTTTTTGCTTCCCTATTCCTCTTTTTCCTTGTCTCTCATTCAGGCAATGGAGTCGCGCAGGATGCCAACTCAATCCGCGCGCAGGCTGCAAAGTCAGGCAGCGGGATTGCAGGTTGGTACGCGGCCAGAAACAACGCGCCGGTCTGGAGTGGTGAATACCTAGGCGCACTATCGCAGTTTATTCAGGCATTGAACAACCACGGCCTGTCCGCCGAATTGTTTCAACTCAGCGCCTGGGACGCCCAGTGGAGGTCTCCGAACCCGGATCCGGCAGCCAGGGCCGCCGTCGAAGTCGGCACCACCCAGCTCGCCCTCTATGCAATCCAATCGGTCGCTTATGGCTTTGTTGATCCCGCTCAGGTGCACCCGAAGTGGTCCAACATGCCACGGCAAGTCACCTCCTACCAGTTTCTTGACCAGGCACTGCAACGACCCGCATCACAATTCGCCAGCTTTCTGCTTGAAGTGGCCCCACCTCAAGACTCCCGCTATGCCGAATTGGTGAAAACCCTGAAACGCTATCGCGAAATCAGCGCCCTTGGCGGATGGCGCGACCTGCCCGCCACCGCTCAACCGGCCGGACCGGGGACAAAATACCCCGAACTCACCCTGCTCACCTCGCGGCTCCAGGCCGAAGGTGACCTTCCCGGAGGAACCGCGCGCAGCAAAAAAGGAATGATCGATCAGCGCACCGGAGAAGCGATCAAGTCATTCCAGTTCCGCCACGGGATTGAACCGGACGGATTTATCGGGACCGAAACGCTGGATGAGCTCAACACGGACACCTCCTATCGGGTGAATCAGATCATCATCAACATCGACCGGCTTCGCTGGATGCCGCGCAGTTGGGAGGACCCGGAGCACATCGAGGTTAACATCGCCGAAAACGCCCTCCGGGTTTACGAAAACCAGCGTGAGATCTCCGTCATGCCAGTCATTGTCGGGGTGAAGGGAATCAGTGAAACCCCGGTCTTCCATGGAAAAGTCCAGGACATCTATTTCCGCCCTACCTGGAACGTACCCACCTCAATCGCCAAACGGAAACTCATTCCCTCTGCTCTCTCTGCTCCTGAAGGCCCGGAAGGATACATGCGGGCTCACAACTATCAGATCGTCTCGGCCTATGGCTCGTCCACGGTTCTGCCCAACACGGTCGACAACCTGAACAAAGTGGCCTCCGGAGGTCTTCTCATGCGTCAGGGAAGCGGCCCGGATAACTCCCTTGGGCTGATCAAGTTCATCTTCCCCAATGACTCGGCGGTTTATCTCCATGACACCAACCACCCTGAACTCTTCGGTCGTGCGGATCGCGATTACAGCTCCGGTTGCGTCCGTGTCGCCCGTCCGGAGGAGCTCGCCATGATCCTCCTCCGCCACAACCCCGGATGGACCCTTCAGTCGATTCGAGCCACAATGGACGACCCTTCTCTCAGCGACCGCCGCGAAAAACTCGCCAAAACGATGTCGGTCTACCTCAATTACTGGACTTGTACCATCATGGGTGATCGTCGCGTCCGCTTCGACAAGGACATCTACGGGCACGATGCGACGATGTTCCAGAAGTTCGGCCTACGCTGAAAGTAATTCTCACGGGAAATGGCCTAATCATCGGGCCGGGCCGAGCCCGTTTAAGCGGGGAGTTTTCGGCAAACCATATTTGCTTGTTCATTGGTCTGGAATCAGCTACACCCGTGGTTATCCTGAACCATGGTTTCCCTTCATATTCGCGGTCTTCTCAAACGCTTCGGCGATCTCGTCGCCCTGAACCGTCTCGATCTCGATATTGAAAAGGGGGAATTGTTTTTCCTCCTTGGACCGTCGGGATGCGGGAAGACGACTCTCCTAAGGGCGATCGCCGGGTTTAACCTCCCGGACGAAGGAACGATCCATTTCGATCAGGACGATGTCACCCGCCTGCCCCCGCACAAGCGCGAGACCGGCATGATGTTCCAAAGTTACGCCCTCTGGCCGCACTTGAATGTCTTCCGGAATATCGCCTTCGGCCTCGAGGAGAGGCGTGTCTCAAAAACTGAAATCAAATCCCGTGTCGAGGAGGCTCTCGCCATGGTCAGAATGGAGGGCCTCGGCACCCGCAAAATCAACCAGCTCTCCGGCGGCCAGCAGCAGCGCGTTGCTCTTGCCCGGGCCCTCGTGGTCTGCCCAAGGTGTCTCCTCCTTGATGAACCGCTTTCCAATCTGGATGCAAAGCTACGGGTTGAAATGCGAAGTGAGATCCGGCGCATCTGCAAGGAATTCGGACTCACCGCCATCTATGTGACGCATGATCAGAAGGAGGCACTTTCCATGGCGGATCGAATGGCCGTTCTTGATGCCGGAAACATCGCCCAAATCGGCACGCCGGAAGAACTATATCGGACCCCGAATTCAGCCTTTGTCGCAGGATTTGTCGGGGAAACCAATCTGATCCCCGGGACTCTTGCTTTTGTCTCAGGCGTTAATCACTACGTCCGCACCGCCGTCGGCGAACTCGCCGGACGAATTGTTTCGCCCGGATGGAGCCCGGCCCCGGGTCAACCGGTCACTCTCTCTATTCGCCCGGAGTGCCTCTCATTGGACTCCTCGCCACCGGTTCAGAATGCCATCGCGGGAAATCTCACCGAGTCCATCTACCTCGGGGAGACCGCCCAGTATTCTCTTCTCTGTGAAGGGCGCGAACTCCCGCTGCACATCTCTGAACTGAATCCGCGCCGGGTCATTCGTGATACGGGGGCAGGATTCTATGCGTCGGCGAAGCCCGAGGATATTATCATCCTGCCCGGATCCTGAACCTTTTCCCACTCCCATCCGTGGCTCTCCGCATCTCCATTGTTCTACTCCTCCTCGCCGCGATCCTCGTGGCGCCCTTCGCTTTTCGTCCCGAAGGAGTGAAACCAAAGCTCCATGGCAGCAAGTCCGGCCGCATCGTCATCATCACGCCCCACAACGAGTCCATTCAATCGGAATTCGGGCGCGCCTTTTCCGCTCACATGAAGAAAGAGCACGGGCGCGAGATTTTCGTCGACTGGCGCCAGCCCGGCGGGACCACCGAAATTGCCCGTTTTCTCCGTTCCGAGTATTCGACCCGGTTCGAATCGCTCTGGAGAACCAAAACCGGCCTCCCGTTCTCCTACGCCATTCGCGATGCTTTTACCAATTCCAGGCTAGATCCGCCCGCCACTCAAGAGGGTCAGATCTCAGAGTCAACTCCCTTAAACCCCGAAACCCCGGAGGGGCAGGCGGCGACTGCACGTGCCCTCTTCCTCGGGTCGAATCTCGGTGTGGGAATCGATCTTTTCTTCGGAGGCGGAGCCTTTGATTTTGAGCGGCAGGCTTCTTCGGGCTTTCTTGTGGCAAAGGACCCTAGCGGGAACTTTGGTCCTGCCGCTCTTGCCGCAGAAAAACCGGAGTGGTTCAGCGAAGCCGTAATGCCAGAGTCCGTCAGCGGCGAGCCTTTTCGCGATAAGGAGTTCCGTTGGGTCGGGACGGTCCTCTCCGCCTTTGGCATATGCTATAACAGCGATGTCCTTGCCCGCCTTGGAATCACCGAAATTCCCGAAACCTGGTCGGCGCTCGAAGATCCCCGTCTCTTCGGGCAGATTGCCCTCGCCGATCCCACGAAGTCCGGCTCGACCACAAAAGCGTTCGAAATGCTCGTTCAGGAGCGCATTCAGACCTTCCAACGCGAGAAGGAGTTGTCCGAGAGTGATGCATTGAAGGCGGGCTGGGACGATGCGATGCGTCTCATCCTTCGAATCAGCGCCAACAGCCGCTATTTCACCGATTCAGCCGCCAAGGTGCCCCGTGATGTCGCAATGGGCGATGCGGCAGCGGGCATGTGCATCGACTTTTACGGGCGAACCTTCAATGAACTCTACCGATCACCTGACACAGGAGAGTCTAGAATCCACTTTGTCATGCCCCGCGGAGGCACATCGATCGGGGCTGACCCTGTCGGGATGCTCCGGGGAGCGCCGCAACCGGAGCTCGCCCACCGTTTTATTGAGTTTGTCCTGTCTCCCGAAGGGCAGAAACTCTGGAATTACCGTCCCGGAAGCGAGGGCGGTCCCCGTCGTTTTGCCTTACGCCGCCCGCCCATTCGAAAGGACTTCTATGTCGAATCGAACCTTCCCTCGATGACTGATCCGGAAGTCAATCCGTATGAACTCTCCGCAGGGTTCACCTACCATCCCGAATGGACCGGACCGCTCTTCGGAGCATTGCGATTTGTGATCCGGGGAGCCTGCATGGACCCGCATGAGGAGCAATTGGAGGCATGGGAGGCCCTGATTGCCGCAGGTTTGCCGGAGGAGGGCGTGGCGCAGTTTGAAGACATCAGTGCGATCTCCTATGAGCGAGTGGTCAATGAAATCGCACCCGGCCTGAAGAATGCCGACAAAGTCAAACAGGTGACAATGGCCCGGGAACTGGCGGAAACTTTCCGTTCCCACTATAGCCAAATTACGGATAAATGGAGATCAAAACACTGATTTTCAATCACTTGGGATGAACAAATCACTCTCCATCTCCATTTATGGATTCACGGCGGTGTTCTTTGCGCTTTTCTTCGTTTTCCCGATCTGGCACACCGTGCAGGAGGCCTTTGTCACGAGCGAAGGGACGGTCACCTTCGCCTATTTTGCCGAGCTCTTCCGCAATCCCATCTACGTGGAAGGACTCGTGAATTCCTTTTACATGGGACTTTTCACCACGGTCCTCGCCCTGCTCATTGCCCTGCCCCTCGCCCTCATCAGTAATACCTGGCAATTTCGGGGAAAGGAGATCCTGAACTCGCTCATCCTCGTCCCGCTCATCCTACCCCCCTTTGTCGGGGCCCTCGGAGTGAGGCAATTTCTCGGGCAATCGGGCGTCCTGAATACGTTTCTGATTGATCTGGGCCTGATGGAAGCCGCCGCCCCCTTCGACTGGCTCGGGGAGGGACGCCTCGCGGGCATCGTCCTGATGAACGCCCTTCATCTCTACCCGATCGCCTATCTTAACATTTCGGCTGCTCTGGCGAATCTCGACCCGGCAATGGAGGAGGCGGCTGAAAATCTCGGGTGCACCGGAATCCGGCGACTCTTCCGGGTGACCTTTCCGCTCATCATGCCGGGCCTCTTCGCGGGAGCGACGATCATATTCATCTGGGCGTTCACCGAACTGGGCGTCCCTCTTGTGTTTGATTTTGACCGGGTCACCTCGGTTCAGATCTTCGAAGGGCTCAAGGACCTCAGCGGTAATCCTTTTCCCTACGCCCTCGTCGTCGTGATGCTGGTCGCGACGGTGCTCTTCTACCTCACCGGGAAATGGTTTTTCGGCCGGGATAATTTTTCGGGTTCAGGGCGGGCCTCCACCGGGAAAACCCTCCGGCCCGCTTCACCCCTGACTTCAGCATTTTGCGCGGGCACCTTCAGCCTCGTCACTGCCATCGCGATTCTGCCGCACCTGGGGGTAATTCTCCTGTCCCTTTCCCATGACTGGTATGGCACACTTCTGCCGACCGCCCTTACCGGCCAGCACTACGAAGATGCCCTGGGGCACCCGCTCACCATCCACTCGATCGCGAATTCTCTGAAGTACGCGTCGCTTGCGACCGGTCTCGACATTCTCCTCGGCATCGGAATCGCCTATGTCGTCGTCCGCACCCGGCTTCCGGGACGACAGTTGCTCGATGCAATGGCAATGCTGCCGCTCGCCGTACCCGGACTTGTCCTTGCGTTCGGTTATCTCGCGATGACCCGGGAGGGCAAACCTTTTGATTTTCTCATTCTCGGGGAGGATCCCATCCTCATTCTCGTCATCGCCTATGCCGTCCGTCGTCTTCCTTACGTGGTGCGTTCGGCTGCAGCCGGATTCCAACAGACCAGCGTCAGCCTCGAAGAAGCGGCCCAGAATCTGGGAAGCACTCCCCTGCGCGCGCTTTGCAAGATCACGCTACCTCTCATCACCGCGAACCTCATCGCCGGCGGCCTGCTCGCCTTCTCCTTCGCCATGCTGGAGGTCTCCGATTCTCTCATTCTAGCGGAACAGCAGCAGCATTTTCCCATTACCAAGGCCATGTACGCTCTTATCTCCTCCCTCGGCACTGGCCCGAATCTCGCTTCGGCGCTTGGTGTCTGGGCAATGGTCTTCCTCGCCATCACGATAACCGGAGCAGGACTTATTCTTGGAAAAAAGTTGGGGGCGCTTTTCCGCGTATAATTAGGAGCACTTTCTTGGGAAAAGTGCCGTAGTCAGATTTATAGAATTGACAATTACCATAATTTTGATAATTTTGATTTGTCGAAGATACACGATTCTTCGCCGATGAATTATGATCAGATTCCTACTCTCTGCGCTCCTTTTGCCTCTGGCTTCATCCGGATCACTCAAGGCAAATGATCAGGATCCCTCTCCCGGAGTGATCCCCATGACCAGCCCCTGGGATGCCAACGCATGGGAACCCGGAAGCGCGAGTTCATTCTGGCGGGTTCAGGCCCCGCAAGCCCCTGCATCATCCAGCGAGGCGAAAACGGTGCCGGCGGCCCCTGCCGTGAAGGGTGAGAAAGGCAAGCAGACGGGGACCACCGCAAAATAGGATTTTTCCGACAGACAGACCGAGAAGTAGCCCTCTTCCTCTCCTGACACCAGTTCGAGACCGCCGAAGAGTCCGGGTTACCGAAACCCCCGCAGACCCCTGCGGGGGTTTTTGGTTTTACTCCATCCCGGGAACGCTCTTTTGCCCTGGTTACGGGGATTCCACTCAAAAATCCGGTTTACTTTCCGGCATATTCGACCATATTCCGCGCCCTGGGCGTCACGTTAATTGCCGTCGGTCCTTGGTATTTCGCCAACGTTTGGTGAAAAGTCATCGCTCTACCTCTGGGAAACCCGGCTACCTACACCATATATGTCTAAAGCACTCGCACCGTTCGAAATCCCTGATCGTCTTATCAAAGACGAAGCCACCGCTACCGAAACCTACGCCAAGTTCACGGCAGAGCCTTTCGAGGCGGGCTTCGGTCACACCATCGGCAACAGCCTCCGCCGGGTTCTCCTTTCCTCACTCGAGGGAGCCTCAATCACTTCGGTCCGCATCGCCGGTGCTCAGCATGAGTTCGCTTCTCTTCCCGGAGTCGTGGAAGATGTCACCGAAATCATCCTGAACCTGAAGCAAATCCGCTTCAAGCATTTTGATGATCGCGACCCGGCCACTCTTTCCCTCACGGTCGACAAAGCCGGAGCAGTCACTGCCGGCGACATTCAGGAAATCTCCCAGTACGAGATCGTGAACAAGGATCTGCACATCTGCACCCTTGACCGTTCCACCAAATTCAACCTCGAGATGGAAGTGCGCGTCGGCCGCGGTTTCAATACCTCCGAGGACAACAAACACCAGGACATGCCCATCGGCGTGATCCCGATCGACTCGATCTTCTCCCCGGTGCGACGCGTCAAGTATGCTGTCGAAAACACCCGTGTCGGTCAGCGCACCGATTACGACAAACTGATCATCGAAATCTGGACCGATGGCAGGATCGAGCCGCACGACGCCCTTCTTCAGGCATCTGCGATTCTCCGTCACCACCTTGATGTGTTCGTTAACTACGACGACAACGCGATCCTCATCGAAGATCGTCCGGAGACCCAGAGCGAGGAAAACGCCGAGCTCAAAAAGCTGCTCAACATGAGCGTCAACGAGATCGAGCTCTCCGTCCGTGCCGCCAACTGTCTCAACAACGCGAACATCACCACCGTCGGCCAACTCGCCATGAAGAGCGAGGCGGAGATGCTCAAGTATCGCAACTTCGGCAAGAAGTCTCTCAACGAGATCAAGGACAAGCTTCACGAACTCGGTCTTTCACTCGGAATGTCGATCGATCCGAGCCTCCTCGAGCAGTCCTTCACCTCCTCTCTCCTTGGTGGTGATCGCTCGCACGAAGGTCCGGGCCTTGCCGCTCTGATCGCCCAGAATATCCACGACTGATCCCCTCTCCAACCTCTGATTTCCGATGAGACATAGAAGTAAAACCGTCAAACTCCAGCGCGACAAGTCGCACCGCGACTCGCTCATGCGCAACCTCGCGTCCAGCCTGATCGAGCATCGCCAGATCACAACGACCCTCGCGAAGGCCAAGGCCCTGCGTCCGTTCGCTGAGTCTCTGGTAACCCTTGGCAAAAGGAACGACCTCCACAGTCGTCGCCGCGCCATCACTCTGCTTGGTAGCAACCAACTGGCCCAGCGCAGCATGAAAACCCTCTTCGAGGAAATCGCCCCCGCAAGTGCCACCCGCCAGGGAGGTTATTGCCGCATCATCAAACTCGGTCAACGCCGCTCGGACTCTGCGCCAATGGCCATGATCGAGTGGGTCGATGCCCTCGTCAAAACGGATGCTTCTGCGGAAGCCTGAGACACCCCGTCTCGCCGTTCGACAAACTTCTGAGAAAGCCGCTCCCTCTCCGGGGGCGGCTTTTTCATTTCCCCCCCAGCTACTCTTCAGGGAGCGATTCGCGAAATTGCTGAAGGCGGGAATAATCAAGTCCGGGGGGCCGATTCTCGAGGAGCCAGTCAAGATCCTCCCTTGCTCCGTCGAGTTGGGACGCCTGAACCCTCAGGATAGCACGTTGAAACCGTTCATAGGCTGAGTCCGGCTGAATGGCGAGGAGGAGTTCAAGGTAGTTTTCCGCCTGCTCGGGAGTGCGCTTCCGGTTGATCTCGATATCAACCAAATTGCGCAGCATCCTGACGGCAATATCCCGGGCCCCCGACGGTTCAAAGGCCTCGTCTTCCGGCGACGCACCGGTGAGTTCAAGAGTTGCCTTGATCGCATCGTCGCGGGAAAGGGTTTTACCTTCATCAAACACGTCAAAAAACACCTTCTCCTCCTTGTCTCCAACCGCATAGGACAAGCCGACCATGAATTTCCCGGGAAGTGCCGCCCCAAAGACATCATTAATGCCAAGTCGCCGGGCCAACTCGATAAAGACCACGCTTAGGGTGATGGGAAGCCCTTCCCTGTCATCGACGACATGATTCACGTAGCTGTTGGCATGGTGATAATAATCGCTGCGACTGCCGTGAAATCCGTTCTCCTTGAACATGAAATCCCGGAGAGCCTCCGCCCTTTCCTTTGCGTCCCCCTCGAGCGCCGCCTTGGTAACAAAGGCTTCTGCGTCCCGCGCCAGTTGGGAAAAGACGGCGCGATAGTGATCGAGGTCCAGCTCAGGATCATCAAGCCGGGCGATCTGAAGCCCCACTTCGAAGAGGTCCACCTCCGTCTCAGGCCGGTCCAGAGCCATGAGAAGCTCGCGTGAGATGGTGGTGAGGTAAAGATCCGTCTCGAGGTTCTTCAATCCCGCCACCATGTTCTCAAGTTCTCCAATCCGGTCCTTGATCATGCGCTGACTTCCGGCACTGTCGCGCCCGAGGTCCAGAAGCAGCTCCGAAGAGGTTCCTTCTGTGGAAAAACGATCGAGGACCCCGGAGAGAACCTCACGGTCCTGCGTCGACATTTCCTTTTCAGAAAGATCAGGCCCCACCTTGAACCCGCGAAACTCCGCCTCGGTTTGGCGGAATTTGCAGATCCCCGCCGCACCTCCGCGAAGGACATCGTCTTCAAGTTCAAAAACCTTCTCTTCGTTTACCCACGCGATAATTTTGCTGGCCTCGACTCTCACCCTGAGCCGGTTCCAGTCGCCCTGCTTGTAGGATGGCGCTTCCACTTGCTCAAGAATGGACCAGCTGTAGACATCCGGCCCTTCAAAGCGGGTAAGGCGCATTTTCCCGTCACTGGGGTAAAAACCGTAATGGGAATCCTTTCCATCTGCGGAAAAGACAAGCCCGGCCGCACCAGCTTCGTCGTCCAGTTTCACGGAAACAGCGACCTCGTAGGGGGTTTCCGGAACTTTCAAGGAAGAGAGACATAAGGCTCTGCCGCCAAAACCCTCGCCCATTCGGCGGGAGGTGATCACACCGGCCCGCTGGCTCCAGTCGGCCCCCATCACCGGGGTCCACTGCCGTGGATCGAGAGTTCCAATGGTCCTCCAACGCGAGATCGGAACCGGATTCGGTTTGGCGAGGAGCGATTTCAGGTCGTTACCCGGAACAGCAAATCCAAGGTTCTCTGTGACGCGGTGCCGAAGAGTCACAATTCCGAGGACCTCACCCTCCAGATTGATGACCGGACCACCGCTATTGCCCTGTTCAATCGGCATCGCCAACTGCAGCATCGGGAACTCCGGCGTTTCCCCTTCTCCGGCAAATCCCGGCTCCAGTTTCCGAATCGCGGAGATGGCTCCCGGGACCACGCTGAACGCAAGCCCCTGGGGGGCCCCAAAACCCACAATGAGGTCGCCCTGTTGAATTGCATCGGAGTCACCCACTTTAAGTGCTTTCAACAATTCCCCACCGGTATTGATCCGGACGACGGCGAGATCATAATTGCGGTCGGAAGCATATACCTCCGTGACCTCACATACCTTGCCATTGGAAAGCTCGACCTCGATGGAACGTCCCTCTCCGATGACATGAAAGTTGGTTACAACAAGCCCGTCCTCGGAGACAATAAAACCGGACCCCGTTCCGCTTTTTTCGCCGTCCCTTCCCATCTGCCTTACCGTCACGAGTGAGGGCTTTGCTAATTCAGTAAGTGCCCGCACCTGCCCGGGCTCGAGGAAATCGCGTGAAGAATCAGGTTCGGGTTGGGAAAGACGGGCCAGTGCCTCGGCCGCCTCATCAGAGAAGGGATCGAACTCCGGCTCCGGATTCTGCCCCCTTACCTCCAGCTGGATAATCGAGCAGCAAAGAAGGACCGTTTGGAAAATGGCAGCTCGGCTCATGGGTGGGAACGAGGGACTTCGCTTCGAATCGTAACGGTTACGCGGCCCGATGCCAAGCCGTCTCTTTCCGCATGTCGTAAAAATGGCCGGGGTTTGTTCCCGGGCGAAGCCTCAGTAGGCCGGGGCGGATCGATCGCTGTCGTAAGCAGACTCTTTCGGCGCCCCCCTTTGTTTACATCCCTCCGCTGAAGTTTCCCGGGAGAAACCTGAAACCTTTTTCAGGGGCACGGGTTGAATCAATCATCGCAACGGATATGAAGCCCTACCCCGCCCCGCCATTCCTGCTCCTCCTGATCGGCGCTTTTGTGATTCCCTATGCCTACTCGCAGGAAATGAGCAGCACAGCCGGGCCATCCGCAGAGCAGATAGAATTCTTCGAAAAGAAGATTCGCCCCGCCCTTGTCAAACATTGCTACGAGTGCCATTCAAAAGAGGGTGACAAAATCAAGGGTGGCCTGCTTCTCGACACCCGCGAGGCATCCCGCCTGGGCGGCGACTCCGGACCGGCCGTGGTTCCGTTTGATGTAAAGGAGAGCCTTCTTTTCGCAGCGATCAGTTACGGAGATTCCTCGCTCGAGATGCCCCCGAAATACAAACTCGAGGACTCAATTATCGCGGACTTCAAGACTTGGCTTGAAATGGGGGCCCCCGATCCGCGGGAGACGGTGACCGATGCAAAAGCGCCCCTGCATTACACGAACACCATCGATATTGAAAAAGGTCGCGAGCATTGGGCTTATCGCAAACCGGTCTCCCCGGCCATTCCCTCCCCGAAAAATGCCGATTGGGGGCGCAATCCCATCGATGCGTTTATTGTTTCCTCACTCGAGGCCAAAGATCTCAGCCCGGCTCCCGATGCGGATCCCCGAACGCTCCTTCGGAGACTCTCCTTCGACCTTACCGGTCTACCTCCCGAGTCCACAGAAGTCGAAGCCTTTGTCACCGCCTTTGCCATCAATCCCGACTCGGCGATTACGGAAGCCGTCTCCGGGTTTCTGGGATCGGAGCGATTCGGAGAACGTTGGGGACGCCACTGGCTTGATGTGGCCCGCTACGCTGAATCGTCCGGAAAGGAAGTGAATGCCACATTTCCCGATGCGTGGCGTTATCGGGATTATGTCATCGACTCATTTAATAAGGACAAGCCGCTCGACCGGTTCATTACAGAGCAAATCGCCGGAGATCTTCTCCCCGCCTCGAATGAGAAGGAAAAGGCCGACCAGCTTGTTGCCACGGGGTTCCTTGCCATTGGAACCAAGGGGCTCAACGAACAGAACTCACGCCAGTTCCGATTTGATCTCGTCGATGAACAAATCGATACCACAACCCAGGCGCTGCTCGCGACCACGGTCTCCTGCGCTCGTTGTCACGATCACAAATTCGATCCTATTCCCATGTCGGACTACTATGCCATGGCCGGGATCTTCCTGAGCAGCGATACCCTGTATGGGACACCCAACGGTCTGCAAAGCCGCCGGGCCACCGATCTGATCGAGCTTCCTTCAGTGGCACCTCAACTCGAGGGCGTCCCCCTCGCCGATCTGCTCGATCTCGAACTTCAGAAGAATGTCCTGGAGGAAAGGATAGAGGAACTCCTTGTCGAACAAAGGGAACAACGCCGGGATCAGGGGAACGCGGATGCGGCGCAGAATGCCGTCCTCCGCATCCTCGCGACAAGGAACCAGCTGGGAGTAATTGAGGGCAAGTTGAAGGCCTACGGAGATGACGGCAGCGCCCTCCGTCTCGCCATGGGTGTCCGCGACCGCGAGGAACCATTCGATTCGCAGATTCTGATTCGAGGCGAAGAAGATAACCCGACCGAGGAAAGAGTCCCGCGCGGATTCATTCAGGTCGTCAAGGTCGAGGAGGTATCTTCCATCCCGTCAGATCAGAGCGGCCGGCTTCAGCTGGCTGAGTGGATCACGTCTCCGGAGAATCCACTCACCGCACGGGTCTACGCAAACCGCGTCTGGCTGTGGCTCTTTGGCGAAGGGCTCGTCTCCTCGGTGGACAATTTCGGCACGACCGGGGAGCTTCCCAGCCATCCGGAACTGCTTGATTATCTAGCGATTCGACTCGTCGAGCTTGACTGGTCGGTCAAAGATTTAGTCCGGGAGATCGTTAGCAGCCGGGCCTACCGGATGAGTTCTGATTTTCATCCTGAACATTTCGAAAAGGACCCGGAGAACCGGCTTCTCTGGCGGGCCAACAAGCGCCGTCTCGATGCTGAGTCATTGCGCGATGCCACGCTTGCCGTCAGCAACCGGCTTGATTTGACCCGACCGGTCGGTTCCGAAATCGCCAGGGCCGGTGTCGGTTTTATCGGGCGGACGATTCCGGAAAATCAGATTGAGACCCCGGCAGATTACCGGTCCGTTTATCTTCCCATTGTCCGGGGGGTGGTTCCCGAGGCTCTCGCTCTCTTCGATTTTGCGGACCCCAGCCTGACAGCAGGCAAACGCGAAATCACGACAGTCCCCTCGCAGGCACTCTACCTGATGAACTCGGAGTTTGTCATCGAATCATCCGAGCGCATGGCGGCACATCTCGTCAACGATCTCGGGCTGCGAGGCAAAGAACTCGCCCGCGAAGCCTTTTACCGCTGCTATTCCCGCCCTCCGACCGAAGCGGAATTTCTTGAGACACAGAACTACATCGAGCGTTTCCTCGAAACGGCCAAGGGAGACGGATTGACCGAGGAGAAGACACGACTTCTCGCGCTCACTACATTTTGTCAGGCCCTTATCTCAAGCGCCGAATTCCGCTACCTGAACTGATTCAAACTCCCACTTTCCCAACCCATGAATCCCATTTCCCTGACCCGCCGACAAGTCCTTCAAACCGCCTCAAGCGGCTTCGGTTACCTTGCCTTCTCCGCACTGAGCACCCTTGCTGCAGAAAAGGCCGCAAACCGGCTCGCACCGGTGCAGCCACATTTCACCCCGACTGCGAAACGGGTCATCTTTCTTGCGATGCAGGGCGGGCCCTCCCATGTTGACACCTTTGACTACAAGCCGCTTCTCACCCGGGACAATGGCAAAGCCTCGAAGGGTTTTGCCAATCTCCTGGGATCCCCCTTTGAGTTCAAACCCCATGGCGAAAGCGGGCTTCCCATTTCTTCGCTCTTCCCGAACCTCGCCAAACACGCTGATGATCTTTGCCTGATCAACAGCATGCACACCGATCTGCCGAACCACCCGCAGGCAACCACACAGATGCACACGGGCAACTTCCAGTTTGTCCGGCCCTCACTCGGTGCATGGACCCTCTATGGCCTCGGAACGGAGAATGACAGCCTGCCGGGCTTTATCACCCTGTCTCCGCCGAACGGAGCGCAAAGCTACGGCAGCGCCTTCCTGCCGGCAATCTATCAGGGGACCCCCATCGGACGCCAGGCCCGCAACCGCTTCGCCGCAGGAACTACGGAAGGTCCTATCAGCAACATCGCCAATCCGAAGTTAAGCCCTGAACTGCAACGCGTTCAGCTCGATTTCATCAAAGGCCTCAATCAGGAGAAGCTCAACCGAGACCAGTATCATCCCGAGGTTGAAGGGATTATTGAGTCCTTTGAGCTTGCCTTCCGGATGCAGGACGAAGTGCCCGATGTCCTCGATATTTCAGGCGAACCAGAATCCATTCTCAACCTCTACGGCATTAACAACAACGCGACGGGTGGGTTCGCCCGCCAATGCCTCAGCGCCCGTCGCCTCGCCGAAGCCGGTGTCCGGTTTATCCAGGTCAATCATGGCAACTGGGATCACCATCGCAATCTCAAGGACGGACTGGAACAGAATTGTAATGAGATTGATCAACCCATCGCCGCCCTCCTCGAAGATCTCAAGCAGCGCGATATGTTGAAGGATACCCTGGTGATGTGGGCCGGAGAATTCGGCCGGACACCGCACGGTCAAACCGGAAACGGACGGGACCACAACAACAAGGGCTACTCCATGTGGATGGCGGGAGGCGGAGTGCGGGGAGGGCTTCGCTACGGATCGACCGATGACTATGGATATCAGGCAGTCGAGGACAAAATGCATATTCACGACTGGCACGCCACGATCCTGCATCTCCTGGGCCTCAATCACGAAAAGCTGACCTACCGGTACGCCGGACGCGATTTCAGGCTGACCGATGTCCACGGACAGGTGGCGAAGGGAATTCTGTCCTGAAGCCACGTCTTACGCTGGATTTCAGCGAATTTCGGCGGACACGATTACCTAAGATTTCCAAACTAATGTTGGAAACCCTGCCGTGGATTGGGTATCATCCTTCCAATGAAGCCACTCACGCGCCGCTCCTGCCTTGTCCTGGCAGCATCAGGGTTAGTTCCTTCGTTCGGTGTCGACCGGCTAAGGGCAAAAGAGAAGGCTGAATCCCCCGCCAAAGAGAGATCACTTCCCAAGGCGACCATTTTCAAAGGCGAAAGTCGATTCAAGACCATCGTCGCCAAAGCGGAAAAGGAAGGATGGGCCGACCTTCCCATCGGGGAAAGGACAATCAGAATCGGTCGGGAACTCCACGGGCTCCCCTATGAGAACTTTACCCTTGAGATTGATGACCACATCGAGTCTCCATCAGTTAATCTTAATGCCCTGGATTGCTGGACATTCTTCGAGCAGAGCCTAGGGATGGCTCGCATGATCGGGTTGAAAAAAGCGAGCTACACTCCGGATGACCTGCTTCGTCAGATTGAGTTTACCCGCTACCGGGGCGGGGTCTGCACGGGAGACTACCTTGAGAGGATTCACTACCTTGCGGAATGGTTTTTTGAAAACGATGCCAGAGGGACGTGTCGGCACCTCACCCCGTCGCTCCCCGGTGCCGAGCGTATCACCGGGCGCAAAGTCAGTGAGATGACCACTCTCTGGAAGAGCTATCGCTATCTCCGCAACAACCCGGATTTGCTCGGCCCAATGAAGGAGACCGAGGACCGGGTCGCCAAACTGCCGGTTTTTCACATACCAAAGGCCAAAGTCGCCGCCATCGAGCCGCAGCTTCAAACCGGCGATGTCATCGGCATCGCCACGAGGCACCATGGGGCATTCTGCTCCCATGTCGGCCTTGCCGTGCGGACTGAAGACGGAGTCCTTCGGTTTATGCACGCTTCACGGAACTACAAAAAGGTGGTCATCGACAAATCAATCTCCGGCTACCTGAATGAATTCAGTTCTCATGCCGGCATTCTAGTCGGGCGTCCCCTTGAGGTCAGTGAGACGGTCACCGACAAAGCGCTCTACGAAGCAAACCTGAAACGCCTGCTCACCTGACACGCCAAGATGAAGTTTATCGACCCGACCTTAGCCTTGAGACTCGTGATCACCGGGGGGTGGCTCCTCGCCGCCCTCGGAGTCCTGAAACTCGTTGTCTACGGCGTCGGCGAACTCGTTCCCGGGATCTACCGGGGAATCAAATCCGACTCCGTCCGGAAGTTCCTCACCGGGCATTCCAACCGTCTCCTCTTCGGACTCGGCGGATTTATCACCGCTCTCCTCGGACTGATCTTCGTTGGACTCGGCATGATTCTCCGGCGCTTCAGTGACTTCCTCTGACTGACTGGCAGCGCGCCTGTCCTCTTCAGCAAGAAGATCAACCACTTCACGCTGAATCGACTCAATTTCATCGAGGCGCAAACCGGGGTCGGCAACGATAAAAACATCACCGTTGTCGGCGTGCTCGTAAAACAGCAGGGTCCGATTATCCGTCTCCTTGGTGTCGCTTGGAATCAGGGTCTTTTTCCGCTCCAGCATCAGGGCGAGAATGTAGCGGGCATTCTCAGTCCGCGGATCATCCTCGTCGATGAAACGCCGCAGCATTCCCTCGATGGAGGTGTCGGCCTCTCTTTCCTCCGACGACGTCCTGGCCGGAGCCTTGTAGGTTGACTTCCAGAACGAGAAGGGTGCCGGCTTCATTTTCCTCCGCATCTCCCTCCAGGAATCAAGGGAGTAGTCTCGACGGACAAATCCATCGGATTCCTGATCTTCAAAAATACAGGTGTAGAAATCCTCCCCATCGGCGAATGGCTCACCCGAGACTTCGCAGCGGGCGTTCGTCGAACGTATTCTCCAATCCTGAATGATGGCCATGATAGAAAGGATGGAGGTTAACCGGGGAGACTCTCCTGCCTTCGGCGGTGAAATAATGACCGGATAAGTGTCCTTATCTTCGGAACTTCGCGATTCTGAGCCTTAATCCATAACATCGCGAATCCGACCGTTCCAATGACAATGTTTGTTGTCCAGGCGGCAAAGAACGGAGGCATCCGGCTACTGTGTCCCATGGCGAGAAAGGTCCCGCGCATCACAAACATCAGGGCAAACACGGCGATCGCGCTGGTCACTCCACCCATTCCGCCACGGCGCGAATAGACGATCCCGAGTGGCGCGGAAACAAGCATCAGGACAATACAGGCGGCCGGCTCCGCAAGGACATACCACCAGTTTGTCCGGAAGGCGGCCAGTTTCCGGTCGTCCTCCTTGCTATTGGCGTTCAAGTACATGGTGAGCCCGGGAATACCGAGAAACTCGGGATCCTGGGACGAACTCAGCACTTTCCACGGAGTCTCCGACCATTTCGTCATTTCCTCCTTATCCTTCCTGACGACCGTTGGAATGTGATCAGAGTCGTAAGTGTAAATTCGCACGTCAGAAAAAACCCACCTGGGTGGATCTGTCGACCAAAGCCACTTCGCTCGCTTGGCAACCCGCATCTGAATTGGTTGCTCGTTTTCATCGAGCTCCATTACGACGACATCAGCCATTTCGTCACTCAGTTTGAGGGGAACCCTCCCGACAAACCAGGTTCTGCGATCAACCCCATTCACATGCATCCACCCTCCCCGATTCGACCAGATATCAGTCTTCACTTCGGCTCCAAGTGCGGCGGCCGCGAAAATACGTCTCGCCTTCTGTACCACCGCCTCCCGGTATCCGGTCGAGGTTGGTGCCCACTCGTACTTAAACGCAAGCCCGATCAAGGCGATGTAGGCGCTGATAACAAAAAGAGGTAAGAGAATCCGCGGCACACTCCGGCCCACACCAATCATGCTGATCAACTCATTCGATTTCGACATCTTGCTGAGCGAGGAAAGGCCCGACATCAGCACCGCTACCGGCATCACAAAGAGAATGATGTAAGGTACCTGGACAACGTAAAACCTCAATATCTCCCCCGCGGGAAGAACCGCGAGGTGCGCTCCGTTTTCCGTCTGGTCGCCGATCACCCAAATTGCCATGAACGCAAACAGAGTGAAGGCAAATGGTCCGACGAAACTCCGGATGATGTATCGGTCCATCAGGCCAAGACGAAAGTAGATCAAGGCAACAACCGGAATGCTTAAGATGATGAGCGAGATGAGAACCAGCTTGAAAAGATAGGCCGGAATCGAGGGGGTCTCCCCGGCAAGCGCCTTACCGGACAGAGCCGCCTGCGTGTCCATGATGTCTGTGGGAAGCCAAACGGCAAGACTGGCCATCGCGGCAATCGAAAGAACAATCACAGTAAAGCCCTGATTTCTAGTCGCTTCCGAAGATTTCCGGACCCAAAAGCTGACAAAAAACCCAACCAATGCCAGAAAAACGCCCACTCCTTCGCAGATGATTGGGACAATCGAAGGAAGGTCCTCCAGCTTCTGGGAACCTGTTGATTGTTGCATGCCTTCAATCCGGTCCCGATAGTCGAGAATTGTCGAAATAAAGAGGCTGAATAAAACGGCGACAAGCGCACCCATGAACACCCGGAGCAGCACTCCGGTTCCCCGGCCCCGATCGTAGAGGCGCGACGCGGCGTCTTTCAGCGACTTCGCGAGGCGCTGGAGAAATCGGGCAAGAGGGTTCCTTGTCAGGAAATCGATCATGGAGCATAGTCCCGGGCGGCAGATCTGTTGGCGATCCTGAATGTTTGCCCCCCTGAACGAAATGAACTTTGCTGTATTCGATGGAACGGTCAAGAGCCAGCTTTAATTCCTCGAATCTCCCGACTCCTGCCCCGGAAGCGGAAACTCCATCCTCCGAATTGATCGGGGAACTTGCCCACCGGGTTCTTTTCAGCGGTTCACTGGACGAGAAATTGCGATTGCAGCCCCTTCGAGCCCGGGACAACGGTCCAATTGAAACCCCGGCCAGCGAGACGCGATTTGGAGGAGGTTTTACTCCTGCGCGGCCTGAGAACTTGAATTTTGCACGTGACTCAAGGTCGCGCCCGTCACTTCCCGGACTCCCCGGGTTGGTAAATGATGAAAGCCGGGGTGTCCTCCTGCACTTTTTCGCCAATCATGAACTCCTCGCGGCGGAACTGATGGCGCTCGCCCTCCTGAAGTTCCCCGATGCCCCACCCGCCTTCCGTCAGGGGTTGGCAAAGACTCTCCGAGAGGAGCAGATGCACACGCGATGGTATGTCGATCGCATGAGGGACTGCGGAGTCGAGTTCGGCCAGTATCCGGTGAGTCGTTATTTCTGGGACGCAGTCTCCGGAATGGAGTGCCCCCTGGACTATGTGTCCCGTCTTAGCCTCACCTTCGAACAGGCCAATCTGGACTACTCCCTGCATTTCGGCAAAGTGCTCGCCGAGGCCGGAGATCCCGAGAGTTCCGCCATTCTTCACCGAATTTATCGCGATGAGATCGCTCATGTCGGCTATGGGCTGAAGTGGTTCCGGCGCTGGAAGGAAGAAGGTGAGTCTGATTGGAGTGCGCTGAAAAAGCGACTTTCCTTCCCCCTCTCTCCTAGCCGCGCAAAAGGAAATAGAACGGGCTTTAACGAGGAAGGAAGACGGGCGGCCGGTTTCGACGAGGACTATATCGAACGCCTCGGTCTTTTCGAGCGGTCAAAGGGACGTACTCCCAATGTTTTCTATTTTAATCCTGATGCGGAACACCGCATTGCTTCGTGGCCGCGGCCCTTTCATCCGAATCAGAGCCAGGTTTCCATCACCCGCGACCTCGAGTTGCTCTGCGCCTTCCTCGCAAAGAAGGATGATGTGTTGCTGTTGAGGCGGATGCCAACTGATGCCCATCTTGCCAAGCTGAAGCGATGCGGACTCACTGTCCCGGAAATTGAGAGCCTCGATGATACCGGGCGTCTCAGTTCGGCAAATTTGATCCGTCAGCGGAAGATCAACCGTCTGCACCCCTGGTCAATCGCGCCCGATCTCGGAGCGCTTTTTGAACCACTTGGACAGGCATCCTCAGGAGATCCGGCAAGAAAGACGTGGACGACAGATTCAAGAAGCCTGTTTTCAAAGGTCGAGCAGGTGCGATCTCTCGGGCAGTGGATGGGGATTTCCTTTCCATGCGAGTCAACCGACGAGATAAATTCCGCTCTTGGGAAAATCAGAGATCTGGGATTCTCCGGGGCAATTCTTAAGCGGGCATTTTCAACGGCAGGATCCGGAATGATTCGCGTCAATACGGAAGATTCTGACGGGCTCTCCCCTTTACCCCTCTCTGATCGAGTTTCCTCGGAAGGAGGCCTCCTTGTCGAACCCGCTCACCAACGGGTTTTTGATTTTTCCGTCCAGTACCAGATCGAATCCGGGGTAGCTCGCCGGATCGGCCTGGTCGAACAGATTATTTCGCCGAAGGGTGCTTATCGAGGCAGCATCTGCCAAATCAAATTCTGCAAAGATCTCGACTCCGGGCTGGCACAGTTTCTCATGAGCGATGCCCTGCCCCACTACGAAGATGGATCACCCTTAAATCAGGATCTTGGAAAATGGGCTTCTAGCCGGGGCTACGAAGGCCCCCTCGGTATCGATGCCTACGTCTACCGCAGCCCTTCGGGCAAACTCAGTCTGAGGCCGATCTGTGAGGTGAACCCTCGCTACACTATGGGGAGGATAGCTCATGAACTAAGGCGTAAAATCTCACCCGGTCACGGACTCAAGCTTGAGATGGTGAGAGCGGATTCTCACGACCGGAACGTTGACTCCCCGGTCCTGGATGAGAAGGGAAGAATTGCAGGAGGGTCAATCCTGCTGACTGAAACCCTGGCGGGATCTCTCTTCAACGCAAGAATCAGCGTCGCAAAAAGCTTTTCACGGCCCGCCCCACCCGCCAGAATTGTCTGACCAGTCCGATTCCCCGCAGAAACGTACGATGTTTCCCCCTGCCAAGTTCCCTCTACCACTGCCCGCACTTCTTCTGGTTCTCGCCTTTTCGTTGAGCCCGGCAGGGGCCCAGGAACTCTCCCAGCGCCTCGTCTCAAAGGTCCGCCGGGCTTCGGTGGAAATTCTGATCAAAGGCCAGCTGCGGGGAGGCGGGGCCATTGTTGCCAACCCCGCCGGAAAGATCTATGTCCTCACTGCGGCGCACCTTTTCCATCGTCCGGGCGATACCTGCGTCGTCGTCACTGAGGACGAGCGTTCACATCTAGCGTCCCTCAGCGCCTATGATCTCGGACACGATCTTGCCCTCATCGAGGTGGACCCGGCCTTGAAAGAATATGGAGTTCTGGAAATCGCTTCCGTAAGCCCGGGTGAGACAATGCCGGTTTTTAATTTTAGTCCCGCTCTGAGCCGGCAATCGCTGGTGATCCCCGGTTCAGTTGCCCATGCCGGTGTTTCCTACACTGACTTTTCCTCCTCGCAGGACTATCTCGCCCATTACTTTGTCTCCGGAATCAACCCCGTCTTTTCTTCAGGAGGGCCATGGGTCAACCGCGACGGCGAAATCGTCGGGGTGCAGCACGGTCGTCTCAAAGGAGACGAAGGATCTCCGTCCTCAGGACTTAGTATGGTCTCCCCTCCCTCAGCCGTGTCCGCACTGATAAAGAACAACCGGCTTGCAAGCACTCCCGGGATTGGCGGATTCTTGTGGGAAGTGCGCACTGCGGAACGCTCCTACCTCGAGACGCTTCCCGCGGGAATCGAGGGGATCTGGGTTAACCCGGTATTCAAAGACCGGCCGCTCGACCGTGCAGGAGTGAAGCCCTTCGACATCATTCTGAGCTGCAATAGCACTCCTGTCCGCAGGATTCACCAGTTCCTTTCCCTGATCCGCAAAGAAGCGGCCGGGACGACCTTTCACCTCGAAGTGATGACCCCGGGAAACAAGTCGATTCGGCGAGTTGAGCTTACCACTGATTCACTTGAGTCGATCTGGCGCTAGCGGGCGGAGAATCTCCGTAGCCCCGCACATCAATTGCGCTCTCTAAGATAGGTCTCGATATCAAACTGGGCCCTAACGGGCTTGGCTTTCTTCGCTCTCCGATATCCGTTGGAAAGGTTCCGGTCGAGAACACGGGCCTTGGCGTTGTCGCTCCACTGGATATCGAAATAGTCGATGAGCTGGTCTTTCAGTTTCTTTTCGTAGACCGGGAAAATCGTTTCAACCCGGGTATCGAAGTTACGCGGCATGAAGTCTGCCGACGAAAGATAAACCTCCGGCTCTCCCCCGTTCGCAAAGACGATCATTCTCGAGTGCTCGAGGTACTTGTCCACGATACTGATTGCTTCGATAGGGCAGTCACCCTCAATGACCAGAGAGAACATACTTCTGACGATCATCCTGACAGGAACCCCTGAATTCGCCGCGCGGTGGATCAACTCGTTGGTTTCCGTGTCTGAGAAATTGTTCACCTTGATTGAGATCCCGGACGGTTTTCCTGAAAGGTGGTTTTCAATCTCCCGCTCAATGCGGGTGCGAAGGAATGCGCGAAGATCGAACGGCGCGATGTTCAGATGGTGCAGACGCGGTTTTAGATACGACTGCCGGAAAAACCGGAAAATCTCCGCAGCATCCTCTCCAATCTCCTGATTGTAGGTCATGAGGAGATGGTCTGCAAAAATCTCAGCGGTGTCCTCGTTGAAATTACCCGTTCCGAGAACGGTATAGCTGCGGTCATGCCCGGACTCTTTCCGCACAATGTGAATGAGCTTGCTGTGCACCTTCAGGCCTTGAACCCCGAGTTGAACTTGAACACCGGCATCCCGGTAGCGGCCTGCCCACTTGATGTTCGCCTCTTCGTCAAATCTTGCCTGGGGCTCCACCATGACAAAAACACTCTTGCCGTTTCGTGCAGCCGCCTGAAGCGCCCGCGCGATGCAGGAACCTTTTGCCAGCCGGTACTGCGTCATCGCGATGCTCTGAACGAGGGGGTCGATCGAGGCCTCCTGCAGAAGGGTGATCAGATGGCGGAACGGCTGATACGGGACATTGATAAGGATATCCCGCTTCCGAATGGCCGCGAAATAACCGCCCGGTTTCCCCATCAGGGCCTTGACCGGGACCGGGACTGATTTCTCGTACTTCAATTCCTTGTTCCCAAAATCCGGGAAACTCAGCAAATCACGCCGGTTATGGTATCTCGCTCCGGGATAAAGAGAATCGGAACGGGCCAGATTAAGTTTCCGAAGGATAAGGTTAAGAAACGGTTTCGGAAAATTCTCGTCGAAGTTCGCCCTGACCGGGAGTCCCTCCTCCCTTGCCTTCAGACTGTCCGCCAGTTTCTCGTAAAAGCTTTCCGTGAAATCATCGTCAAACGCGAGTTCCGAATCCCGGGTGAACTTGATGGCGAATGACTCAAAATGGTCATAGGGAAAGGTTGAGAATATTTCGGGCAACCCGAATCGGATGATATCGTCCAAATACATGACCAGCCGGGTATCTCCGACCGACGGAAGCTGAATGAATCGCGGCAGATCCTGCGGGATCTCAATCAACGCATGCATGGGACGTCCGGACCCGTCTGACTTCGTCGCCTTGACCGCCAGGTACATGGGAAGGTCCTTGAGTTTAGGAAGCTTCGCCGTCGCCTTGAGAATGGTAGGGAAGATATGAGGACTGACCTGTCTCCGGAAATATTCCGCCAAATAGTGCCTGAGCGTTGCAGGAACGTCGTTCTCAGAGATGAGTTTGATTCCGTTTTTCTCCAGGTCGGCCTTGACCTTGCCATAGGCCTCATTGAAATCCCTTCCCTGCTTTGAAACCAGAAGTCTGACCTGCTTCAACGTGATCTTAGGGTCCGGTATATCGAGATTTTTCCACTCTTCACCGAGAGAGGCGAGCCTCTTCAGGGTCGCCACGCGAACCCGGAAAAACTCGTCCAGGTTCGAGCTGTAAATCCCGAGAAACTTGATCCGTTCAAAGAGAGGGACACTTGGATCTGCCGCTTCCTGCAGGACACGCGCATTAAACGACAGCCAGCTGGTTTCTTTGCTTCGGAACTCCGCTTCCATGATAGGCAAAACCTAACAAGCGCGCGACGGATTGCGAGCCGTTCTTTGCAAAATTATCGAGACAGAGTTGAAATCGCCCACCGCACGAATCGCACCCGGGGAATATCCCGAATACACCCTATCGAAAAGCGAATTAGTTCAATCCGCCGGGAAAGACGACAGGGACTCTTCGCCCGGTCTCACCTTGATGAAACCGGGCGCGACCAAAGAATCAAAGACCCACAATCGGATGCAGGTTCTCCTTACACCAGACTCCGTTCTGGAGCGTGACCCCGTCCGGATCATCGACGGCGACATGGGCCTCATCCTCGCAGATGATCCAGCCGGAATAGTCCCGCTGCACCAGCCATTCGGTAATGCGGTGGAAATCCAATTTTCCCGTTCCCATCTGGGCCCAGGGTTCCGGGCCATTACCGGAATAGTCCTTGTAGTGGATGTGATTGACCAGATGCTGCCACTTGTTCAAGGTGGCGATAACATCCATGCCACCGCGGATAATATGCCCGACGTCGGGGGTCCAACCCGTGACGGAGGGGTCCAGTGAGCTCAGGACCACATCGTAATCCTCCTGCGTCCGCACGAGAGAAGCCGGAGGGCTGTTCGGGTGATAGGAACAGACAAGCCCGGCGTCCGTAGCGCGTTTCGAGACGGCGTTGACATTACGGGCGACATTCAGCCTCCTGCGCTGCAAATCACTGGTTCGCCCGCTTGGAAGCGTAACCGTGCCGAGCATGGCCCCGGGGAAGTGTTTGAGGAAATTGATCGTGAAATCAGCGGCGGCTTTCTCAGCCGGAGTTTCCTTCTCACCATCCCAGGCACAGACCAGAGCAAGACCGGCGAGCTTGATCTTGTGCTTCGCGAGGGACTCCTTCATCTTGACGGGGTCAATCTGCGGACCCAGCCAGTATTTCGAGCAACCCAACGCGCTCTTGGAAATTTCGAGAACCATCGGCTCAATTCCAGTGAACCCGGCCTTGGCCGCCACCTTCATCATGTGGTCCAATTTGTTGTCGTAGCCCTTGCCGGTGCCCTGCATGAACCAGGTGTAGACCTGGGATCCGAATTTGATGTTAGACATGGTTTTTGATTGATTAAATTTTGGGAGGAAACACGCGGACAAAGCTCAATGCTTGAGAAGCCACTTCCTGATCCGCGGATTGAAGTCATCCATCACTTCCCAGTGGAAGGCATGTCCGGCACCGTTGTAAAAATGGCTATCGCAGTTCGGGATCGCAGCCGCCACTTCTTTCCCCATCCAGAGGGGAGTAAAAATGTCGTCCTTGCCGCCAATCACAAGGCAGGGAGCCTTGATTTTGCCCAATTTTCCACTGGTGTTGTGGCTGATGCAAGCCGCGGCCTGGCCCCGCAAGCCGTGAAGCGGCTGAGGGTTTGGATTGACATCAAAATCCTGACGCCCCGTCACCAACCCCTTGTAGGCATCGTCGTTGTCCCAAAAGGGTTTCGTAAAGATGAGCAACTGGATCCACTCCATGAACTGCTGATTGTCGAGATGAGCCTTGCAGGCCTTCATGTGCTCGAATACCGAGGTCGCATAGCGGTCGACCCTCGCCCACGGGCACATCAGGACCGCACTGCGCACCTTCTTCGGATGGCGCAGGCAAAGCTGTTGGGCGATTATTGAGCCCATCGAGACACCGACGATACGAGCCTGCTTGATCCCAAGAGCATCCATGAGACCGGCATAGTCGTCGGCCATCATCGCGCTGGTGTAGTTCCCGACCGGTTTGTCGGTCTGCCCGACGCCACGGTTGTCAGGCATGATACATCGGAATGACTGACTCCAGTCGGCTGCATGGGCCTCCCAGACATCTCCGGTGGCGGTGATTCCCATAATAAGGATGACCGGGTCGCCTGACCCTTTCTCCTCGTAATACATCTTAATTCCGTTCGTTTCTACGTGTGGCATAATCGGGGTCTTTTTTGGCCGTTATCAGGGAGCGAAGCTTCTCTCCCCTGCTGAAAACTGTCCAGAACAAACCATCATGCGAGTCGCAAAACTGGAATTTTTCTGAATCTTCCCCATCAAGGCACCTGCACGAAGCGAGCAGGTGTGGATTCAACTGACGCAACCGCAATTGGAAAAGAGGCCGGAAACGGCTAAAACCTTCCTTCCTTAGGGATGTTTCGGGAAATTTTCCACGACAGCAAACTGAAGAATAAGATGCGGAAAACAATACCTAACTCGTTCGCGCTTAATATCTTCCTGTGCCTTTAGACACCCCGCCGCTCACGACTACGGTGACAGATCCGTCACAAATCCGTGTCAATTGTCACACAACTTCTCTTGCCCGAGAGGATTCAGGAAGCATTATCGGGCAGTCAATGATTCTTCCACCCGCTGAAGCCGTGTCGTAACTGTCACGTTCCGAGGGTGGAACAAACCTTGATCAAACTTTAGAGAATCGCACTGTTTAATTCAAATCCAACTCAATGACACAATCCAATAGCCTCAGAAAACTGATGACTGGTGCAGGTGCCGCAGCCGTTCTGGCCGGTTCCCTCACTGCCGGTGATCCCGGAAAGACCGTGATCAACGACAAGATGCCGATCGAATCCTCGTTCTGCGACATCTTCAAGAAAAACACCCTCTATGAAGGTGACGGTTTCATCAAGAAAGTGAAACTCAAAGGCCGTTACCATGGTCAGTACATTTCACAGCAGGAGGATGTGAACAATACCCTCGACAACGGGTATCACGAGTTCGATCATCGCCGTTTTCGCCTGGGATTGGAAATTGAGATGGCTCATGACCTTACCCTTAACGTCCTGAGCAACATTTCCGATGGCTCAGGAGGCATTGGAAACCACAGCCTGGTAAACCGCGGATTCATCGACGACTGGGATGAGTTCAACCTCGCCTGGGAGCCCAACGACGACCTTTATGTTATCCTCGGAAAACAGAAGCAGAAGATCACTCGGGAAAACACCACCTCCTCCAACAGCATCCTTACGATTGAGCGTTCGGCGATCACCAACTCGGTGATCTCAGATAAGCCATGGGGAGTTGCCGTTGGATTTAAGGCTCTTGGTCTTAACCATGAAGTCGGCGCCTATGTTGCTGGTGCCAACCTGGATTCGACAGGAGAGCGCTGGAACTGGGCTGACTTCGATTCAAACGAAAGCCTTACCTATCGTACCAGCTACGGCATCACTGAATCAACGACAGCGTTTTTCGACTATCAGTACACCAACAACAACGGTGGTCTGGTCAGTCCCCAGCTTCTCAGTGACACAAACCTGGGCTCGCAGTTTGAACACGTTTTCGCCGTTGGAACCGAGTCGGAGTTTGGCCGCCTTGGCTTGATCACTGATTTCATCTATGGCGCAAATGGCCTCCAGCAGAACGATGGTCCTAACAGTAACACTGACATCCCTGCCGGGTTCGATACCTTTGGTTTGGTGATCATGCCTTACTACGACATCACCGAGAAGCTTCAGCTCGTTACCCGCTACGCTTACATGGATGAGGGTCGTGAGCAGCGCACGCAGCGTTTCGACCAGCGTGATGTTGTTCAGGATTACCACACATTCTACGCAGGCCTTAACTACTACATCTGCAAGCACAACTTGAAACTGATGGGTGGTTACGAGTATGCGACCGGCGAAACCTTCGGTGAAGGTGTCGATGTGGAGACTGGTTCGTGGATGTTTGCCGTCCGCACATCCTTTTAAGTTCTGTTAATTTTTCCCGCTTCTTGGCGGGGATCCCTTGGTTTAAAAGGCGGGACTTCGGTCCCGCCTTTTTTTTGTTCGCTTCGGCGACGCGCCTGTAGAATAGTTGCCTGAATAGCAGCCATGCCCCGCAACCCCACGATCTCCAAGCCCGTCTCGATCAAGGTCGGTGACTTCTTCAAGCGCCACCACGAAGATCTCGCGATGGAACTTGTCGGAACCGACAAGGGTTTCAGCCGCGAGATTCTCGAACCCACGATCAATCGTCCGGGTCTGGCGCTCTCGGGATTCTACAAGTATTTTGCCCTGCACCGCATCCAGGTAATCGGACAGGCCGAACGATCCTACCTGCGCCACCTGAGCGAGGCGAACGCCGAAAAGCGCTTCTCCGATCTCTGCCGGCAGCAGATCCCCTGTATCGTCGTCAGCCGTGGCCAGCACCTGCCCGACTCTCTCCTTGAAATTGCCAACGATGCCGGGATCTCGGTGTTCCAGACGTCGATGGTCACCATGAACTACATCAACGCCGCGACCGTCCGACTGGACTGGGAGTTCGCTCCCACAACCTCGGTGCACGGTTGTATGGTCGACGTCATGGGAATCGGTATTCTCATCCAGGGCGATAGCGGCACGGGAAAAAGCGAGACTGTTCTCGGTCTCCTGCGCAGGGGTGCCAGTCTTGTCTCCGATGACCTCGTCAGAATCAGAAATATTGAGGATAGGGAACTGATCGGAACTTCGCCTGAACTGGGCCGCACGTATATGGAGGTTCGGGGCCTCGGGATCATCAATGTCGCCGCTCTCTTCGGTGTGGGCACCTTTCGCACCGAAAAGAGGCTCGACCTGGTAATCTCCCTGAAGAAGGAGGAATCAATGAATGAGATGGAACGGGTGGGAGTTGATAGGAAGACGACTGAGATTCTTGGTCTTGAGATCCCTCATGTTCAGCTCCCCGTGGCGGCCGGACGCGATATGGCACAATTGATCGAAGTCGCCGCGCTTGACCAGAAATTGAAAGCGCTTGGCCATGATACCGCCGTCGAATTCAATAAGAAACTCTTGAAAAGGATGCATGACGAACGTAAATCAATGTTCTAAGCGCCCTTGCTCCAAATTCTCCTGAACCGCCTTTGCATTGATGCCAGTTTGCGAGCTTACCATTCCGAATGAGGACGGACTGCATGCCAGGCCGGCCGCGAAGTTCGTCAAGATTGCCAGTCGCTATTCGTGCGAGGTGTGGGTTGAAAAGGACGATGAGGAGATCAATGGCAAAAGCATCATGGGCCTCATGATGCTTGCCGCCTCGCAGGGAACCGTCATCAAGGTGACCGCAGAGGGGGATGGTGCGGACGCCGCGCTGGAGCAGCTGAGTAAGCTCGTGAACAGCGGATTTGAAGCGGATTGTTGATCTTCGGGCGTTTTCTGCGAGTTTGGCCCACTTTCGGCTCCGGGCCCATAATATTTCGGCTTCCGAACCGTTTAGGAACCAGTTGCCGCATGATATTGTCCGAATCCAAAACCGAAACCCGCCTTCAGGGAATCGGTGTCTCTCCGGGCATTGCCATAGGCCCGGCAGAACGTCTTGGCCGCACTCTGGAGGAGCCGGAACATCTCACCATCGACCGTTCCCGAATCGAATCTGAAAAGGCGCGCCTTTCCCTCGCACTGGTTGCAACGCGGGAACAGATTCTGGAACTCCAGCAGGAAATCAGTTCGAGTGAAGGTGAGAGCCATTCGGCCATTTTTGATGCCCACCTCCTCATTCTGGAGGACTCGAGCGTCCTCAATGAGGTTCTTCGCATCACCGAAACACAACTCCGGTCGATTGAGTGGGCCTACTACTCGGTTGTAAAGCGGTACATCGACTCACTTCGGAAGATTGCAGATCCCTATCTCCGCGAAAGAGCCGTCGATATTGAGGATGTTGCCAAACGCGTTCTAAAGAATCTGCGCTACTCGGGAACAAACGGCGAGGACGGTCGCGTTCTTCAGCCGGGGACACGGATTATTCTCGCCCACGACCTCACCCCCTCGGATACGGTAAGCCTTGACCGCACCAAGGTTCACGGGTTTGCCACCGAGATCGGCAGCCCCACATCGCATACAGCGATCATGGCGAGATCGCTCAACATCCCGGCGGTCGTGGCGCTTCATGAGATTTCGGAGGCGTTCTCCTCCGGCGACATCGTTCTGATCGACGGATACCACGGATTGGTCATCCTCAACCCCACTCCCTCGACCCTGGCCGGGTACGAGACCATCATCGAGCGGGAAAAGTCCATCCTGCATGAGCTTGAACCCCTCAAGCATCAGGAGACCCTGACGTCTGACCGGAAAAAAATCGTCCTTTCCGCCAATATTGAATTTATTGAAGAACTGGCCGGAGTGGCTGAGCAGGGAGCGGAAGGAGTCGGGCTCTATCGGACCGAGTTTTTCTACCTTAGTCGCAAGGAACTGAGAAGTGAAACCAATCAGGCCCTGAACTACCGGAAAGTCGCCGAAGCCACCCGGCCCCACGGAGTCATTATCCGCACTCTCGACATTGGAGGTGATAAACTGTGCCCCGAACTATTCGAGAATCCCGAGCCAAATCCATTCCTCGGGTGGCGGGGTATACGGCTCAGCCTTGATCAACCGGAGGATTTCCGCATCCAACTCCGCGCCATTCTTAGAGCCAGTGCCCATGGAAAGGTACGACTCATGTTTCCCTTCATTTCAACTCTTGAGGAACTGCAAGGGGCTCGAAGCCAGCTTGAATTGGCGAAAGAGGAGCTGAGAAGCAGCGGGATACCATTCGACGAAAAAATCGAAGTCGGGGCAATGATCGAGATCCCCAGTGCCGTCATGATTGCCGACCATCTGGCCAAAGAGGTCGATTTTTTCAGCATCGGAACCAATGATCTGATCCAGTACACGACCGCCGTCGACCGGGTCAATGATCGCGTCGCGCACCTCTATCAGCCGTTTCACCCTTCCGTGATCGGGATGATTCGCGAAACGGTGGATGCCGCCCACCGCAACGGGATCTGGTGCGGTATCTGTGGAGAGGCGGCGAGCGATATTTTGATGGCGCCGATCTGGGTCGGTCTTGGCGTCGACGAGCTATCAGTCGGAGCGTCCCAGCTCTTGAAAGCTCGACTGGCCATCTCCCGCCTCGACTCCGCCACCTGCCGCAAAATGACTGATAAATTGCGGGACTGCGGCACCTCCACCAGCGTTCGGAAACAGAGCCTGGAAATGGCGGAAAAATTTTATCCTGAACTGATTCTTTAGAGTTCCGTCCCCCCTAAATATTGACGCTTCCTGATTTTGGCAGAGATTGTTCTTCCCCCTCCCCCCTCTTTTTCACGAACGATGCTAAAGCACTCCAGACAGCTCACCCTGACGGGTGGAAATGGAATCCTTCCGGGTTCACTTTCCTCCGTTTGGATGATCTTTTCGGCGCTCACCCTGTTTGTGGTATCGTCACCCGCACCCGATCTAAAACTCCCCACGCTGCCGAATTTTTTCAAAAAAGGTGACGACGAGTTGCAGGAGACGGCGCAGGCCCCGGCCGGACCCGGAGGGATGTGTATTCTCCCGTCCGGAGACTACGTGGTCGCTTTCCACCAGTTTTTTAACCCTCCCTTCCGGGTAATGAGACTGGACCGGGAGAAGAGCTGGGAGCCATTCCCTAACGCCGAGATGAACACCCCCGGTTCCGGCAATCCGATGCTGCTCGACTCCGTTCTCGGGATTGCTTCCGATGCCCGCGGCATTGTCTGGATGCTCGACAACGGGAGACGGTCCGGCACTCCGCCCAAACTGGTCGCCTGGGACACCAAGCGCAATCAGCATCACAAAGTCATTGTCATTGATGCCCTGGCCCTTTCGCCTTACTCGTTTCTCACCAACATCGCCCTGGATCCGGTGGGACCGTTTATTTATATCGCCGACCCGGCGGACGGGTTCAGTTCCGCCATCATTATCGTGGATACCCAGACCGGTCTCACCCGACGGGTGCTCGAGGGGGATCGTTCCGTCCAGCAGGATCAGGCGGTTTCGCTCGCCCTTGAGGGACGCGTCGTGGAAGTGCGTCGACCCGACGGGGCCATCGCCAGCCCTTTGACCGGAGTCAATCCCATCGCACTCGACCGGAAGGGCGAATGGCTCTACTACGGCCCGAGGAATGGAGCTTCCCTCTACAAAATCAAAACCCAGCTCCTCACTGACCCCGCAATCGCCCCCCACGTGCTGGCGAGCCAGGTCACCGGGGTCTCGCCCAAACCGATCTGCGATAGCATGACGATCGACTCAAAAGGGCGCATTTACTTTGGTGATATCTCGCGCGGATCAATCGACTACGTCTCACCCGACGAAAACTATCTGAATCTCCGGCTCCTCATCCTTGACCCGAGAATCACCTGGCCCGGAGGCCTTGCCATCGGCCCCGATGGAAACCTGCATTTCTTCAGCAGCCAGCTCCACCGGACTCCCTTCTTCAACAGCGGCAAGGATATCACTGCCCCGCCGTTCTACATCTTCAAGGCACGGCCGCTCCCTTCGAGTCGATTCGGCTTCTGAGGACGAGGACCACAGGGCAACTATGGCGACAATCCTCGATACCCTCAAAAAGGGAGCTGACTACCTTCAGAAACACGAGGTCGAGGACGCCCGCCTCAATATGGAGCTCCTCCTCTCTCATGTCCTGAAGCTCGAGCGGATGCAGCTCTACATGGATTTCGATCGGCCGATTCCCGAGAACCAGCTTGCCATCCTGCGGGAGTTGACCAAACAGCGCGGACGCGGTGAACCTCTCCAGCATCTGCTCGGAACCACGGAGTTTTGTGATCTTGCCTTTAAGACCGATCCCAGGGCCCTGATTCCCAGACCGGAAACTGAAGAGCTCACCCATAAATTGCTGACCCGCCAATGGCCCGACAGTCCCGCCATTCTTGACGTTGGATGTGGATCGGGAGTGATCGGCATCTCGCTCGCTGCCCGCCTTGCGGACCGCGGGGCCCGCGTCACCCTCTCGGATATCTCACCCGATGCGCTTTCGCTGGCAAAGGAGAATGCGGATGCCCTCCTCAACCCGGGTAGCTCGATCGAACTCGTCGAGAGCGACCTCTTTTCCGCCATCACAGGGAAATTCGACCTGATCACCGCCAATCTTCCCTACATCCCTGCCGCCAGTGAGACCGAACTAAGCCGCGAGGTGCGTCGCGATCCGGCTCTCGCCCTTTACGGAGGAGACAAGGGGACGGAGATTATGGATCGCTTCCTCAGGGAATCCCCTGCCTATCTCAATTCGGGCGGCTTGATCGCGATGGAGTTCGGGATTGGCCAAGCGGAGGAATTAAGGCTCCTCGCCGAGGATCAGGGATTTCATCCGGTGGAGATTCAGGCCGATCTTTCCGGAATTGAGCGCTTTCTTTTCGCTACCAAATCAGCTTAATGCTGCTAAGGTCCCCGCCCTGTTCATTGCCGTCAGACACATCATATTTTCAAGAATAAGACATGGAAAAGTTTATCGTTCATGGAGGAAGCTCGCTTGAGGGAAGCGTCAACATCAGCGGATCCAAGAACGCCTCCCTGCCTATTCTTGCGGCGACGCTTTTGACCCGCGAACAGTGTGTCATTCGGAGAGTTCCCGATGTCTCGGATACAAACTATATGCTGCAGATTCTCCAGAATCTCGGGGCCGAAGTCGAGCGGGCTAGCGGCAACGTTGTCATCAAATGCGAGAAACTGAGAAGCCACGAGGCCCCCTACGACCTGGTCCGCAAGATGCGGGCTTCCGTCTGTGTCATGGGGCCTCTCCTCGCCCGCCACAACCGGGCCAGCGTCTCCCTCCCGGGAGGCTGCGTCATCGGAGACCGTCCCATCGACCTTCACCTTCGGGGCCTTGAGGGCCTCGGAGCGGAGGCCACTGTCGAAGGAGGAAACGTCCACCTCGAAGCCCGCTATGGGTTGACCGGAAAGGTGATCGACATGAGCGGCAAACATGGCGCCACGGTGCTGGGAACCGACAATGTCATGATGGCCGCCGTTCTTGCCAAGGGGACCACCATCATCACCGGTGCCGCCTGTGAGCCCGAAGTCGTCGATCTCGCGGATTTCCTCAATGCGATGGGCGCAAAGATCTCCGGAGCAGGAACTCCCCGTATTGAAATTGAGGGAGTGAGCGAGCTCGGTGGCGTCGAGCACACCGTCATTCCCGACCGAATTGAGGCAGGCACCTTCATGGTCGCCGGTGCGATGGCGGCCAAAGAAAGCATCACCCTGCGGCGGGTCGTTCCAGAGCACCTTGCCTGCGTCACCGAAGTGCTTCGCCGATGCGGCTGCAAGGTGGAGACAACGAAGACCACCGTCACCGTCCACAAGGCGAAGAATCCGGTGGGCGCTAACATTACCACCGAGCCTTATCCCGGATTCCCCACCGATATGCAGGCACAGATGTGCTCACTCTTCGCCACGACTCCGGGCACGAGTGTCGTGCGGGATACCATCTTCCCCCAGCGTTTCATGCATGCTTCGGAGATGAAGCGCATGGGCGCTGACATCTCCGTCGATGACGGCACCGCCATCATTCACGGGGTTGACCGGCTCAGCGCTGCGCCGGTCATGGCGAGTGATCTTCGCGCCTCAGCCGCGCTCGTCCTTTCAGCTTTGACCGCGAAAGGAAACACCGAGATCTCGCGGGTCTACCACATCGACCGCGGCTACGAGCACATCGATGAAAAACTGATCAATCTCGGAGCGGAGATTGAGCGGCTTCCGGCGTAATTTCACCACCCTTGTCAGGCAAGGATCTCTTTCACCACCTTGCCGTGCACATCGGTAAGCCGGAAATCGCGGCCCTGACTTCGGAAGGTCAGCCTCTCGTGATCAAATCCGAGGAGGTGGAGAATCGTCGCATTCAGGTCATGAACGTGGACGGGATTCTCCGCCGCGTTGAAACCGAGATCGTCGGTTGTACCGTGGACATGGCCGCCTTTTACCCCGCCTCCGGCGAGCCACATCGTGAAGGCGTTTGAATGATGATCCCGACCGTCGCTGCCACCCTGAACCATCGGGGTGCGCCCGAACTCCCCGCCCCAGACAATGAGTGTGTCCTCCAGAAGGCCACGTTGTTTCAGATCCTTGACCAGCGCCGCGCAGGCCTGATCGGTATCACGGCAGTTCGCCGCGAGATCTTTGGTGAGATTTCCGTGCTGGTCCCATGACTCGTGAAAAAGCTCTACAAATCGAACGCCACGCTCGATAAGTCGACGGGCGAGAAGGCAATTATTCGCGAATGAAAGAGTTCCCGGCTTCGCCCCATAGAGCGCGAGAGTCTCTTCTGATTCGAGGCTGATATCGGTGACCTCTGGTGCGACATCCTGCATCCGGTAAGCCATTTCGTATGAGCTGATCCTCGTTTGTATTTCCGGGTCGGCGACCGAATCAAACCTCTTTTGGTTAAGGAGATTGATCGCATCAATCGCGGCGCGCTGAGAACCTCCTGAAATGCCCTCGGGATTCGAAAGATAGAGGACAGGATCTCCGACCGAGTTGAAGGGAACCCCCTGGAAGATGGAAGGAAGGAAACCCGCCCCGAAATTGGCGGAGCCGCCACTGGGCCCCTTTTTGCCGGAGGACAGTACCACGAAGGAAGGAAGATTCTGGGTTTCGCACCCGAGAGCATAGGTCACCCAGGACCCGAGGGAAGGCCGGCCAAACTGCTGCGAGCCGGTGCTCATGAGGACCTGAGCAGGCGCATGGTTGAAGGCATCGGTCTTCATGGAACGGATCATGGTGATCTCGTCGGCGACACTCCCGAGGTGAGGAAGCAACTCGGCCATCTCCATCCCGCATTCACCGTATCGTTTGAAGGGAAATTTCGGACCGAGCAACTTGTTATCCGGCTTGATGAAGGCGGAACGGTATCCCTCGAGTAGTTCCGGAGGCGGGGCGGTTCCATTCAACCGGGTCAGGATGGGCTTATTTTCGAAGAGGTCGATATGACTCGGTGCCCCTCCCATAAACAGAAAGATGACACGCTTTGCCCTGGCCCTATGGGCCGATGCTCGCGGAGTCAGGGTGTTTTGGGTTGCGAGGGCATCCCTCGAAAAAAGATCGTTTAGGGCAATCCCTCCCAATCCGACTCCACAGTCCCGCAGAAACCATCGCCGACTCATGGAAAGACGGAACTGGTCCAGACTGCGGCCCTGAACCGGAATAAAGGGGGAGGTTTTCATGGAAGGTCTACGAAGACGAAAATTGGTAACAGAGGCGCTCAGGAACGCGTGATGGTCTCATCGAGATTTAGCAGCACTCGCGCGACCGCCAGGAATGGGTCCGCTCCGGCTCCTTTCTCCTTTTCGAACAATCCGATGAGTACGTTCAGTTCATCCGGTTGCGGCAATCGGCTGGTGCATTGACGAAAGGCATCGCTGATCGTTTCGGAAAGCGTGCCCGTGGATTTGGCCATTACGCTTGAAAGAGCCCCGGCCGCCTCGACCGAGAGAGGTTCATTCAAGAGGGCGAGCGCCTGCATTGGGGTCGTCGAGCGGGGACGACGCACACAGGAAATTTCTCCGGAAGGAGCATCGAACGCCGCAAGGAACGGAGGAGGAACCGTTCGAAACCGGAAGGTGTAAAGCGCCCTCCGATAGCGCCGGGACGGCTCGGTGTCCTCAATCCACTCCTTCGGGCCATAACTGGCCGGCGGATCAAAGAGAAAGCGCGGAATCGGCGGACGAACACTGTCTCCGCCCACGGTGCGGTCGAGTAATCCACTGGCGGCGAGCTGGATATCACGAACGACCTCCGCCTCGGGACGGAAACGGGAACCTCGCGCGAGAAGCCGGTTTTGTGGGTCAAGTTCCGCCAGATTCCCCCGCATCGCCGAGTCCTGCCGGTAGGTCCGGCTCATGACAATCGTGCGGTGCAGTCGACGCATGTCCCAACCGCTCTCCATCAAGTCCGCTGCGAGCCAGTCGAGCAGTTCGGGGTGGCTGGGAGGAGTGGACTGATGTCCGAGATCCTCGAGGGATTCCACGATCCCTGTTCCAAAGAAAGCCTGCCAGGTTCGATTCACAATCGCCCGTGCTGCGGTGGGTGATTTCCGATCCACGAGCCAGCGGGCCAGGGCCAGCCGGGAAGCGGGATTGCCACCATCCGGAAGAGGATGAAAGGCGGCGGGAACGTGGGGCTTTACTTCATGCTTCGGGTGGGTCTGTTCACCGCGATCGTAAAGACGGGTCTGCCGGGAGACCCCTTCCCTCTCCTGCATGACCAGTTGGGGAACAGGGGACGGGATCCGTGAAAAGGCCGCATCCATCTTTTCAACCTGGGCGGCGAGCGCGGGTTCGGCTTTCATCCAGGAATCAAAGAGGTAATCCGATTCATCAGCGGTCCATGCGCCTTCCGCCTTCGCGAGTAGAGTGATCAACTTCGGACTGAGCGGCGCCGGTTGATTGAACCTCCCGGTTGAAAAGGAAAACCGGAATCGTCCGAGGTTTCGGTGATGATTGTCGTCAGAGTTCCAACCCCCGTGGTGACACCCGACTTCCACTTTGAAAAAAATCGGTTTCCCCTCAACGGAGCTGACTTTCTCCTTCAGGTTCATGACCAGAACGCGAGGCTGATTGGAACGGGGCCACCCCTGATCCGTTGCCCAGGCTGTTTTCTGATCCCCGTCATTGGCAAAAGAAGCAGGCCCCTCGGTGCGAGGGTCTGCTTTGCCTCCTTTCTCCGGGTATTTTTTTGAATCAATCGGCCTCGCCGGAGGATTCAAATCGGATAGCGCCGGTTCGAAGGTTACCGGCTTCAAATCGTCGGGAGAATTACCCGCAAGAAGCTTCAATTCACTGAGGGCGGCGGTCCCTTCGTTGGATCGCCCCGGCCCGCCATAGGTGAGATACGGGTCCATGAGCAGTTCAAGACGAAGCGCCCCGATCTCCTTTAAATCCGTCTCTCCGGCAAAAAGTTCGGTGCTGCGGGCCGGTGAGTATCCCTGGGTCAGAAGTGATCCATCCTCCTGCGCATAGAACTTCTGCCCCCCGTCGCCGAGGTGGGTTGGAGTCACCGTGGTCCACTCGATGTCTGATTTTATCGCGGATCGCGATGCCGCCAGCCACTCTTGGAACTTCCCGTTCCACTCGGAGTCCTCCCTTTTCACTCCGGCCCGGATCTCTGCGAGATTCTTTTCCACCCCGGCTATTGTTTTGCCCGCTTCCGCCGTGTGGAACGGTAACGTTGCCTCGTGTGCATTGTTGAGGTAGGCGAAAATTCCGTAGTATTCGTCGTGTGTAATCGGATCGTACTTATGGGTGTGACACTGGGCACATTGCATGGTGAGCCCGAGGACGGACTTTCCGATCGCATCAACGCGATCAAAGATGCCCTCGATGCGAAACTGCTCGGCGTTGACGGCACCTTCCTCGTTGACCATCGAGTTCCGCAAAAATCCGGTCGCGACACGGTCCGATAGCGATGCCCCCGGGATGAGGTCACCGGCCACCTGCTTGATCACAAACTGGTCGTAGGGAAGATTCCCGTTGAATGCGTCAATGAGCCAGTCCCGATACGGCCAGACATAGCGGGCCGAATCCTTCTCGTAGCCGTTTGAATCGGCGTAACGCGCCGCGTCCATCCACCAGCGGGCCCAGCGTTCGCCGTAATGGGGCGAAGCCAGCAGTTTATCGACCGCACTTTCAAAGGCCTGCGGGGAATCGTCATCAAGAAACGCCGCGAGATCCTCAGTTCGCGGGGGAAGTCCCGTCAAATCGAGAGACACCCGTCGCAGGAGGGTCTCGCGCGCCGCTTCCGGGGCGAAGCCGAGACCGTTCCGCTGCAACTCGTCAAAAACAAAGGCGTCCAAAGGCGCTCCTTTCGTCTCTTCCGCTGCCGGAACCTCCGGACGTTCCACCGGATCAAAGGCCCAGTGCCTGCCCCAGACTGCACCCGCCGAAATCCAACGCCGCAGGATATCGATATCCTTTTCTGAAAGTGGTTCCTTTTTCCCGGGCGGGGGCATCACCTCATCGGAATCATGGGTCGTAATGCGGGCCATGAGCTCGCTTTTGTCGGCCTTACCCGGGGTCAGGACAGTCAGAGCCCCCTCTCTCGTGTCCAGGCGGAGATCAGCCTCACGCGCCTTCTCATCAGGCCCGTGGCAGGCATAGCAGTGATTTGAAAGCACCGGCTGCACTTCGCGGACAAAGTCAGGCCCCCCGCCCTCGACTGCAAGTGAGCACGCGGCAAGGGAACCGCCCAAAATCTGAAGCAATGCCTCCTTCCATCTCATATAGGTACCAATACCACCTCTCCCCGTATGGGAACAAGAGCGCAAAGACGCGAAATAGCCTCTCTCGACTGCGCGAGGAGTGCCCGGATACTAGCGGGAGCGGTCCTTGCGGATAAGGGCCTCAATCTGGTCGGCATCCATCATGACAGCCGTCGACTTCGGCTTCATCTTGATCACGACTCCCAGACGCATCGTGCTGAGAACCCCGCAAAGTTCACCGTTCTGATCAATGAGCGGAGATCCGCTGTCGCCTTTGATCATCGGCAGGGTCGTCACGACCTTTTTGAAATGGCCGGTCCCATCCCCGTCCACCTCCTGATGCTCGAGGAAAAGCCCGCCCGCTTTCTCGTGCATCCACCCGCCTGCAAAAAGGGTGCTGTCTTCCTTCAAGGGCGCGCGGCGATACTTCAAATAACGGGGAGTGGAGATCCCCGCTTTCACAATGGCGAAGTCGGCGGCCTCATTCTTGTAGACTACCCGGACCGGCGCGTAATCGATGTAAGTCTTCTTGCTGTTTGAGGTGGCGTAGAGGACAAAGGAATCGTTGTGCGCCAGCACGTGGGCCGCCGTGAGAAAGTAACCGTCGGCAGTCACCGGGGAGCAACTTCCAAAGCCGGATCCACCCTTGGCAATGGGGACCGAAAAGCCAAGTTCGAGGACCCCTTCGTGAGCATCGCGGCTGGTGGCGAGTTTGGATTTAAAATCCTGATCGAGATACTTCCCGCTGACGATCAATCCTGAATGGAGAGTCAGAAAGTCAGCCGCAGAAAACCCCTGATCGGTCCGGTTCTTCAATTCCGGAAGCGTCACCGGAGCATCGATCCCGAGTGAATCATATTTGGCGAGGGACCGGCGCTGGTCCCAGTGGGTATTCGCCGGTAGCATCACGCACGAGGTGAAAACAAGGGCGAATGCCGGAACGAGTCCTCCGCAACGTTTTAACCAGAGAGAGATTGGACGATGGAGGGACATTCAGGAACTGAAAAGCGTTTTCGCTTCGGGCTTGGAGAGGATGAGGATAGTGAAGACACCGAGCACGGTTCCCAGAGGGAATATAGCGCAAAGAACCGCAGCAATCACCAGACAATATGTGCGACTTTTAAATTGTTTTAGTTTTCGACCCGCAATCGCCACCAGAGCGGTCAAGGTAAATCCCATCAACATGAGGAGGGAACCCACGCCAACAAAAATCCCCCCGAAGAGCTCGGAGGGAAAGTCGCCGCTGGACGGATCGGGCTCAAGTTTACCCAGCAAAGCGAGCATCCCAATGGTGATATGAATTCCGGGAATCAACGAAAACAGGCCCGTCAGACCGGCCACCACGTAGTAGCCGAGCGAAATGAGACGAACCTGCTCCTCCAACTCAGTCTTTGGCTCCGCCGGGCGGGATTCCGTTTCTGTCATTTCTCCGGCGGTTCGGGTTCGTGTTCGGGTCGAGGCAACGATCGCCCCATTCTCTCTTTCGTCATTACTCTTTTCACGTCAAAAGCCAAGTCAATCTCCTTAAAAGATACGCGGCGAGGCTTCCCGAACTTTCAACCGAATCGCTGATAACCAGGAGCGTGAACCCGTGATCCCGGGCGGAAAGGATACGGGAAGCAGCGCCGGCCCCTGATCAAGCGCCTGCCATTGCAAAAGGAGGCGCCTGAGTTGGAAGCGCTCCGTCTCGCTGAAACGAACCTGCTCGATCCATTCCGAAAACCCGGCCGGATCGGCGTACAAATCCACCTCCCCTTCTAAAAGCATTCTGAAAGACTCGATCCAGGACTCAAGGCCCATCAGAGCAGCCTCGCATAATCCCGAAACCATCCTCTTATCAATTCATTCGACGGGATGATCCGGGTCGTCGGAGACCACCTTGACGACCTGAGAGAATTCGACCGTAGAAACGCGCAGTGCCATTGGATAGAAACCCGATGCCTCCATCTCACCACCTATTTCCGAAGACCGAAACCAAAGCCCACCAGTGCCGCTCCTGCCGATGGAAGATGTTCGTTGAGGAGAGCGCCCAAGGTCGTCGCACGCGAAACCAACCAGTTCCGGCTCTCACTCACCGTTCCGTAATAATCGTCCCAGACCGGCTCAATGATCCCCTGGGTCTGCAGGATCCAGAGAATCACCCCTCCGGCAACCAGGGTGGTGACCATGGTTTTCAGAGCCACTCTCAGGAGAGACCCGACCACCATCGCCACGATAAAACTGATGCCCAAACTGACGGCGGTATGCCCCATGTTCCCCGCAGATTCGCCGATGTTCTGCCCCCCCTCACCTTGATCCGTGCGAAGAGGGTCAACCGCTGCGGTCGGACGGACCATTCCCGTATCCGGAGCCAAGTCCCCGCCGTTCCAAACCACGCCGGATCCGGCAACAGCACCGGCGGCAAGGAGAAGACGCATCTTTCCCCCACCGAACCCTCCGATGATTTCTCTGAGACCTAGCATAATCGCGGTAAATATAGCTCCTCAGAGGCCGAAGTGCCACTACCCATTTGCTCTAAGTCCCTGACAACGAAAAACGGCCCCGCATTGCGGGGCCGTTCTATCAGATCATGATTGCTTGCTTCGCGGGAATGGCACCGGGGGATAAAGCCCGTATAGACTCCCGATCTACACGTTTACGTATTCGCAATCTCCGTGCCAACACCTCAGGCTAGTGAGGAGGCCAGGGAGAACTCAAGAGATGCCCCCTTCGTACGGGATTCGAGCCAAACGAAAATTCGCCCAACCTCCGCCCGGTGAAGAGCAGCGGAAGCTTATCGGTAGGCGTAAATAACGGACCACTTTTGCGGCGTCTCGATCGAGGTCTGCAGTGAAATCCTGAGATAGTAAATACCGGTCTCTTCCGGACGAACAATGAGGCTTACCACATTGGTGCCGTCATAGGTGAGGTTCTCCGTCTTCACCATCTCGCCTGCGCCATTGTAAACATTCAGATTCAAACCAGCCTTCCGATCCGGCACCGCAAACCAGAAATGGTACTCATTCCGGAGGAAAAGCTGCACCTGAATGAGCCTCGCCTTTCCAGGATCCAGCGAACCGCTCCATGAAGACTCCCGAAGGACGAAAGGGTTTTCACCACTCAGAAACGGCAGCGCCGCGTGCTGTGCAGTCAGCTTGATATCATCCAGAACAGGTACCTCCGCCGCTTTTTCCGGAGCGGGTTTGACGTCCTGCGCTACGACGACACTGGCGGAACCCCACCCGAACGAAAGAGCAAGTATCCCGAGCGAAAGAACCCTAAATGTCATAGATCGCCTCAACGAGATTTTTCGTCGAGAGTGAGATCTCGATCACTTTCCCTTCACTGATCGCTCCGGTCTCATCCGATTTCATGAGCGATTCAAGATGCTCCAGGGTCTTCCCGACCTGGGAAAAAAGCTTCCCGCGTTTGGCCCGGTCCGGCAGGACATCAAAGGATTTCTTTAGCTGCTTCACCAAATCGGGCTGATTCAGCAGATCAGATCCCTCGATGGAATAATTTCTCTGCAAAACTGAGGCGAGAGCCTGGGTTCCCCCAAGCCAGCCGCCGATGCTGACGAGGTCAACGAGCTGGTCATCGCGCAACTCGGTCATCTTGGTCAACACGGTCTGCCGCGTCTTGTCCAGTTCGCTTCGCACGATAGACCACTCCGCAGTTCCAGCCGCGTTGACGATGGCATTGGCATGACCCTCAACCGAACCGGCCACTCCAAGTGAGGAGGCCAGCCGTAAAACCTCACGACCAATGCGACGCACCGCTTCCTTGTCCTGGGCCTGCACGGCAATAAATCCCTCTGACACCACCAGTCCAAAGAGAAGCGCGGTTCTCGATCGGTTGGTATCGAGTAAAATCTCCCGGCTCTCCACCTGCCCGGCCCAGTCCTGAGCACCGAGTTTGTCGAGCGAGGCAAAGATCTCAAGGGGAATAGGAATCACTGATGACTCCACCATCACCAGATCGGGATCCTGCAGATTGATTTTAGCGGGAGCCTCCTGACCCAGGGCGAAAGAGCCTGTTATCGTGAGAAGGAGAGAAGCAAGGAACAGTGGTCGATTCATGATCGAATTATTTTAGAAAACTTAAGTATTATAGGCTTTGAACGACGATTTGAAAACCAAATTCTTTAGAGAGCTCTCGCAAAGGCTCCGCCGTCGACGAGCAGCATCTCTCCGGTGATATAACTCCCCGCCTCGCTTGCGAGGAGCAGTGCGGGGCCGGCGAGTTCGCGGGGTTCCCCCCATCGTTTCAATGCGGTGATCTCGGCAAACTCATTCTTTTCGGCCTCACTGAGCAGACTCATCGGCATATCGGTGAGAAAAGGTCCGGGCCCGATGCAATTCACAGTGACACCGAAGGGCCCAAGATCGAGGGCACTCGCCTTGGCAAGTCCCATCAGGGCGGCCTTCGACGCGGAGTAGGCATTTCTCCCCGGCTTCGATCCGACTCCGAGAACAGAGGAAATGTGAATCACCCTCCCCCACCGCTGAGCCTTCATGGCAGGAACAAGACAACGAGTCAATCGCATGATGGAGGTGAGGTTGATCTCAATGATCCTGTCCCAGACCTCGTCGGTGATCTGGTCGATGGGCTGGGGCCCGTTCACCCCCGCGTTGTTGACAAGAATATCGACGGTGCCGAAGACTTCGAGTGCTTTGGCGGCCAACGCATCGACCTCCTCCCTCACCGACATATCGGTGACCACATAGTGAACTTCGGCATCGAGGCCTTCGGCGATCTCGAGGGCAGCCTGCTTGAGTTCCTCCTCTTTGCGACTGCAGATCATTACCCTGGCTCCGCACTCGGCAAATCCGCGGGCCATCGCTTTTCCGAGGCCCCTGCTTCCTCCGGTGACTAGCGCACTCCGCCCCTTGAGATTAAACAAATCACATTGCATGATGGACGATGCACCGCGACACCGTTTCCGCAAGTATCACAAACCCTCATCAGGCAGCCCTCTGATATTTCTCCGCCCCTCGATCACCCCTCTATGAAAGAAGCCCTGCTCATCGATCCGACCGACAATCTTGGTGTTGCCCTGCGCGCGCTCTCGCCGGGTGAGACAGTCACCCTCGGAAATCAGTCCATCGCCATCACCGCAGCGATTCCCCCGAAACAAAAGTTTACTCTCACCGCCTTGAACCCCGGGGACCGGGCCCGCATGTATGGGGTTACCGTCGGAGTCGCGACCGAAGCCATCCCGTCCGGCGGACTCGTCTCCACCAGGAATCTCAAACACGATGCCGACGGCTTCACTCGCACCCGGCAGAGAGAACACAAATGGTCCCCGCCCGATGTGACCCCCTGGAAAACCCGCACCTTTGACGGCTATCACCGCAGCGACGGATCGGTCGGAACGGCCAACCACTGGGTCGTCATCCCGATGGTTTTTTGCGAGACCCGAAACGTCAACGCGATTCGAACCGCGTTCGAAAGGGCGCTCGGATATGAAAAGACGACCCATTACCAGGACCTCGCTTCCCGCCTGGTGGACGGTTACCTTTCCGGCGCCGATAAAGAAGCGCTCGCTCAGATTTCATGTCATGAGCCGACCGATAAACTCAGATCACGCATTTTCCCCAATGTCGACGGTATCCAGTTTCTCACTCATACCCTCGGTTGCGGCGGTACGCGCGACGATGCCAATGCCCTCTGCGGACTGCTCGCCGGCTACATCACCCACCCCAATGTCGCAGGGGCCACGGTCCTGAGCCTGGGTTGCGAGAATGCCCAGCTGGAAATCCTTGAACAGGCGATTCGGGATCGTTCGCCAAACTTCGACAAGCCACTCCTCACTTTCAGGCAACAGAGTTACTCCGATGAGAAGACCCTCCTCGAAACCGCGATTAAAGAGACCTTCCTCGGATTGATCGAGGCGAACAAAGCGACCCGGAGCCCGGCACCGCTCAACAAACTCTGCATCGGAGTCGAGTGTGGCGGCAGTGATGGATTCTCCGGTATTTCGGCAAACCCGGCTCTGGGTTCTCTTTCCGACCTGCTCGTCACCCTCGAAGGAAAAATCATCCTTTCCGAGTTTCCCGAGCTCTGCGGGGTGGAACAGGAGCTGGTCGATCGTTGTGTCTCAGACGAAGTGGCCGCGCGATTCACCGAACTCACCTCCGCCTATGCCGCGCGGGCAAAAGCGGTGGGCAGCGACTTCTCTCAGAATCCCAGCCCCGGGAACATCCGAGACGGACTCATCACGGATGCCATCAAGTCGGCCGGAGCCGCCAAAAAAGGGGGAACTTCCCCGGTGGTCGAGGCTCTCGACTACCCGGAAATCGTGAGAAAACCCGGCCTCAATCTTCTCTGCACTCCCGGGGGAGATGCCGAATCCACCACCGCGATGGCCGGAGCCCATGCCCAGATCATCATTTTCACCACCGGCCTGGGCACTCCGATGGGAAACCCCGTCTCTCAGGTCATCAAGGTGAGCACCAACACCGAACTGGCGGAACGCCTGCCCGATCTCATCGACTTTGATACCGGGGCCATCATCCGGGGCGAGGCTACGATTGAGGAACTTGGGACCCGACTCCTCGATTTCACCCTCGAAGTCGCCTCCGGCCGCGCTGAAACGAAGGCGCAAACGTTGGGACAGGCCGATTTTCAGCCCTGGAAGCGCGGAGTTTCGCTCTAAGCCGGAGCCGGATTGGCGGGGTGGCGCCGGAATTCTTGACTTGCGGGCGGGCTTCCCGCCCTTAAGTTGAGTCTGATCCTCTTTTCCACTCCAAAATGTCAACCATTCAGCCGGTTTTGGGCGTTTTCGCTCAAGCAGACTCACCCTTCCCTCATGGGAACGGTAGGTTCAGGCTCAGGATGTTGGGAAGAAGGATCATTTCTTCACTGCGGAGCAATCTCTTTGACCCCAGAGACGTTCTAGCGGGCGATTCGCCTTCGGCAATTGCCCTGCGTCCGAACTCCTATGAGGCAACTTCATTAGTATCGAGGATCCGCTACGATGCGGAAACATCCCTCCCCTATCGGACTCAACCACTCGTCACGGATTTCAGGTCCACCGGTTCACCGGTCACTGATTCCTGTCCGACGAGCCGGGCCGAAGAGATCCCCGCCCTTAACCCATGGACCGAACTTCGTTTAGGTCCCGAACCACTATCTTCCACCACAGATGGAAAACAAATCACAAGACAATCAACATCGCCGCCACCGCGGCAATCGTTCCGGCGGACGCAACCGCCAGGGAAATCAGAATCAATCCGGCAATAGCGGAGGTAATCGTAACCGGAGTCGCAACCGAAACCGGAACCGTGGAGGATCCAGAACAGGCAAGTCCTCTCGCCCGACCTTCCTCCAGCGAGTCCTCTCCGTCCTCACTTTCGGCCTGCTCGGGAAGTCAGGGTCCAAGCCTGCCCAGAAGAAGGCAGTGCGGACGGATTCAGTAAAACCGGCTCCCAAAGGTGACGCCGCCCGCAAACCCGCCCGTGACGGAGACCGCCCCAAGCGGAACCGGAACGAAGTGACCTCCGGTCGTCTTTATGTCGGCAATCTCGACTACGCGACCGGTGAGTCAGAGCTTGAAGATCTCTTCCGCGGCGTCGGCAATGTCCTCAGCGCCGAAGTCGTCACCAATCCGAGAACCCAGCAATCGAAAGGTTTTGCCTTTGTTGAGATGGGCTCCATCGAGGAAGCGAAGCGCGCCGTCAAGGTGCTCGACGATCAGGATTTCATGGGACGCAAACTCATCGTTAGCGGTGCCCGCAGTGAAGGCCCGCACGATGAACCGAGAGAAGAGGCGGCCCTGGCGGAAACTTCTCCGGACAGATAATCCCGGCCTGACACAGGACAAAACGCTTTTACGCCGGAACGGTTTTCAATCGTTCCGGCGTCTTTTTTGAATGAATCCTCCCGCAGCCCCTCTTTTTCTCGCCGGTCAGACCGGCAGCGGGAAAACCGCGGTCGCTCTCGAACTAGCCCGACTCCTCTCTCCGGTCGAGATCATCAACGCCGACGCCTTCCAGATCTATCGGGGCATGGAGACCCTCACGGCGGCGCCCACCTCCTCCGAGCTGGTGCAATGCCCCCATCATCTCTATTCCGGATTTAATCCCACCTTCACCTGCGATGCGGCCACCTTCGCCGCCCTCGCGAAAGCGAAAATCGCCGAGGTGGCGACTAGGGCTTTGCCGCTGGTCGTGGGAGGCAGCGGTCTATATCTCAAAGCGATTACCCACGGACTCACCCCCACCCCGAAGGCCGACCCGAAACTCCGCGAACAACTCGAAGCGAGGACACTCGATGAACTGATCGCCCAATACCGGGAACTCGATCCTCAGGGTGCCGAAAAAACAAATCTGAAAAACCGTCGCTACGTGACACGGAACCTTGAGATCTGTCTCGTCACGGGACAGCCCGCGTCCGTCGTCAAAAGCGAATGGGAAACGAGTCATCCTGACATTCATGCTGTTTATCTTCAACGTGAGCGCGAGGATGTGTATGACCGAATCAATCGCCGGACCCGGCAGATGTTTGAAGCCGGTATCATCGCCGAGGTCTCCGGCCTCGGCCCTCTCTCGCCTACTGCCGGGAAAGCAATCGGACTGCGGGAGATTCAGGCCCACCTGGCCGGGGAGATGGATATCGAATCCTGTCTCGCCACCATTCAACAGGAGACGCGACGATACTCCAAACGACAGGAAACCTGGTTCAAGCGGGAACCCGGATTCCGGAAGATTCCCGTGGGCAGGGATGAGGAGGCAAACACGACGGCCGCGCGTATCCTCGAACTGTTTCCGGAAATAAGAGATCGACAGTGATTTTCTCCCGTAGAACGGGTCTCCGTCCCGTTCCGAAAGCGTCTCGTCCGACGACCTTCCCGTTGAAAGTTGTCCCCATCGAGTTGAAACTCACCCCTCCATGCCCACTGTCACCGAAGGAAACCCCGTCCGCATTTCGCTCAGCCTGGCGAATGATGATTACACTGTACTGGTCGGCTCCGGTTTGATCGGAGATACGGCTAAACTCATTTCCGATTACTCCGGGATTCGCAGCCGCACCGCTGCCATCGTCACTGACTCGAACGTCGGGCCTCTCTACGCCGCCACCGTTGCCGCCTCGCTTGAAGATGCCGGCATCAAAACCGTCCTCATCACCGTGCCCGCGGGAGAAGCCTCGAAGAGCATGGAGCAGGTCACCGAGGTCTGTCGGGCCATGCTCAGGGCGGGTCTTGATCGCAAGTCCTTCCTCGTCGCCCTCGGGGGAGGCGTTGTCGGAGATCTGGCCGGATTTGCCGCAGCGATCTTCCAGCGGGGAATCCCCTGCGTGCAGATTCCAACGACCATCGTGAGCCAGGTCGACAGTTCGGTCGGTGGCAAGACCGGAGTCAATACTCCTGAAGGCAAAAATCTGCTGGGAGCCTTCCATCAACCACAGCTGGTTCTCGCCGACACCCATACCCTGGCGAGCCTGCCCGAACGCGAATTCAACGAGGGATTTGCCGAGATCATCAAACACGCCGCGATTCGTGACGCGTCACTCTTCGATCTTGTCGAGGCAAAGGACACCATTCGCGAACACCTCGTCGAACTCGTCGCGCGCAACGTGGCGATCAAGGCGGCCGTCGTCGAGGAGGATGAGCGCGAAACCACCGGGACTCGTGCCCTCCTGAATTTCGGCCATACTCTCGGCCACGGGATCGAAGCCGCTGGAGGATACGGACGTTTCCTCCACGGTGAGGCCATCAGTCTCGGCCTCGTTGCCGCGACCCGCCTCTCAGTCGAAAAGGCGGGATTGTCCCTCGCCGACGGAGACCGCATCATTGCCGCCCTTGAGACCTACGGCCTGCCCACTGAGCTCGCGGATGACGTTCCGGACGACGCCATTCTCGCCGCGATGGGACGCGACAAAAAGTTCGAGGCCGGACAGATTCGTTTTGTTCTCCTGAAAGCGATCGGCGATGCTTTTGTTTCGGATTCGGTGACCAACGCCGATCTCGTTCGGACCCTGGCGGACTTGAGGAATTAGAAATCCCCTCCTCTCCTTAGTGGCTTCGTGCCGTTGATGCCTCTGGCATCTATCTTCGCTTCGCTTCGATTGTGTGGGCCTCACTTCCCTGACAACCACCCCGCCAGATCGCGGAACTCCTCCGGTTTCAAGATCTCCCCGAAATTCGCCGGCATCAGCGAATGCGACGAAACCCCGGTCGACGTCACCTCACTCTTGAGCACGCGATGACTCTGTCCCGCCGCATCAAGGAGGTGAATCACTTCTCCACTTTCGCTCGCGACAAATCCACCGATGACACTTCCGTCCTTTTTTGTCAGGGCGGTGAGCCGGAAGTGGGCATCGACATTGCGGTTCGGATCAAGAATGTCCTCGGCGAGACGGGCAAGGCCGCGGGACCCGACTCCGTCGAGTTGCGGCCCGATGAGACCTCCCTCTCCGGCGAGACGATGGCAGGCGGCGCAATGGGTCGCAAAGAGCCCTTCCCCACGGTCGAGATCCGGGGAGTTCGTTCCGGCGATGGCGACCCGTTCGGCAATCAGTCGGTCAAGGCGTGTCTGCTCCTCTGGCGAAATCGAGACGGGAGGACCGGGTGGCGACACCGGCAGAAAGGGTCGAAGCCTATCTCGCAAATCGACCGGTGCAGAGGTCACGAGAAGTCGCGCGAGGCGGCGTAGAGTGGCCGCTTCACGATCAGCGCGCGCGAATCCCTCGACGGGAAGATTCACTCCGTCTACCTCACCGACTCCAAGCCAGGCGTAGGAGGAACCGGCATCGCCATCCACAATCTCGATGCAGACGTTCTTTCCTCCCGCTTCCGGAAGCGACCATTCGACAAGCCCGGCAAGGTCACTTCGGGGTGGATAGGCGCGGGCAAGCTCGGCTCCGGAATCCTGCTCGACGAGGCGCACGAAACTGAGATCATGCGCCTCCTTTCCCGGCGCCCCGCGGTGACCACAGAGGTAAAAACTCAACCTTCCTGAAAAAGGAAATGGCCGGGATTCGAGAACACTGGTGGATTGCTCGGCCTTCTTCGCACCCCGCACCAGACTGGACAGCACCGGGATCTCCTTTCCATCCGCCCGCATTCTCACCTGCACTTCCCAGACGGAACGATCGAGTGAATTCGTTCCTCCCGCCCTGACACGCCAGGGTTGCTCTTGTTCGCCCTTCCGATCTTCCAGTAGAATAAGAGCCAGTCGGGTTGCCACGGAAATGAGGCGCGGATCACGGGCAATTCCGTGTTGTTCTTCGAGTGCTTCACTGATTTCAAGAATCGCAGAAGCAAGGTCCAGCGGATCGCGTTTTCCGAATTCTCCCTCCTCCTGTTCGAGAAGGATTCCCAGTGTCCGCTCATCTCCATACCGGGCGATGTGACGAAGACGTTGATCGGGAAAGTCCGCAGGGAGGGTTTCCGACCCCGGATAACCGAGAAGCCAGGCCGCTGACCCGGGGGTGTTCACCGCGAGTGAGATCGAGGCGACGTCAGACAGGCCTCCCTCTTTCGAGAGCCCGGAGTAGGCACCCGGAAGTGACAGACACTCCCGCAGTGCAAGGCGGAGAGCATGACTGAGGTGAGAGTCCCCGTCGGGCGTATCATTCAAGGCGCTACGAAGCGATTCGATTGCCTCAATCGATGGCTTTTCCTGCAGGGCTGCGGCTGCTGAGCGACGTTCCCATGGCGAGTTGTCTTGAAGCGCGGCCAAGGGATTCGGTGGAACCGCGGGCGGAGTGAAGGGCTCGGCAACCGGCCTTTTCCCCGCTTTTACGACACGCCAGATCCGTCCCCTTTCCCGATCCCGCCCCGGATGCTCAAGCGGCACCTCGTAGTGGCCGATGATGCGGTTGTAGAAGTCGGCGATATAAAGCGCTCCTTCAGGTCCGAGGGTCAGATCGACGGGGCGGAACCAGGGATCCTTACTGACGATGAAGTCGGCCTTCTCATCGGCTCGCGGCGTCGTCCCGGTGAAAACGACGCGGTCCAGATTCACCCGCGAGGTCACCGGATTTCCGATGAGGACATGGTCGTTCCATTGCTCTCCCCAGACCCCGCGATCCAGATAAACGATGCCTGCGATCCCGGTGGATCCGTGAGTGTGCTCTATCATCGCGGGGCCAAAGCCGAGTCCGTCGTGCGGCTTGCCGAAACTCGGATAAACCGCTCCACGGATGAGCTGGTAGACGGGAGCGCTGTGGCAGTCAGCGCTGTAGAGATTTCCACGCCGGTCAAAGGCGAGGCCGAAAGGATTGACCTGTCCGCGAGACCAGACCTCGACGCGCGAACCGTCGGGGCGAAAGCGAAACACATTGCCGGAATGAAGTTCGAGTTCGCTCCCGTCTTTGGCCTTGAGGTGACTGGTATTATTGAAGCCGTGAGTTGCGTAGACCCATCCGTCAGAACCGAGGCGGAAGCTGGAACACATCCCGTGGGTGTCCTTTTCGTATCCGAGTGGACCAAAGAGAACCTCACGATGGTCGGCCCTTCCATCTCCATCGGTGTCGGCAAAATACCAGATGTTCGGGATGCTCCAGGCGATGCAGCCGTCCGAGTGTTCCGGTCGATGCCAGGGCAGAATTCCGGTTGGAATATTTAGCCCATCGGCAAAATCGGTCACTTTGTCGGCCTGCCCGTCACCATCGGTGTCCTCGAGGATCTTGATCGCGTCACGGCTTCCGCTGACATGGGAGCCACGTTCGTCCGACCATCGATCCTTCTCCGCGGCGTAGGGATATTCAACCGTCGAGGAAACCCAGACCCTTCCGCGGACATCGACCGCGAGATTGATCGGTTTATTGATCATCGGTTCGGAGGCGAACAATCCGATCGCGAACCCTTCGGGAACCGAAAGCGCGGCCAGTTCAATCTCCGGATCAAGCGCCTCCGTCTCACGGACAAGATGATCCTGTCCGGAAATCCCCCCAACAGACAGGAAGAGGAAGACGGCAGTCCTGCAAACTTGGTTCATCACGCGGAAATTCTGGCAAATCCTTGAACAGTTGTCTCTTCCGCAGATCCGTCAGCCGCATCTATTGCACTTTTTCCGCCTCACGGTCAAAATCCCCGGTCATGAAAACAGGATCACCCCACCCCGCAGCCTTCCTCACCCTGGCATTGATCTGTGCCCCTGCTTTCCTCCTTGGTGAAACCACCCCACTGGCAGGAAAACTCCAACCCTTCGTCGACAAGGGCGAACTTGCCGGAGTAGTTGCCCTCGTCGCAAACCGCGAGGGAGTCGTCTCCGTCACTACCATCGGCCACGCCGATCGGGAAGCCGGGAAAGCGATGACCCCTGACAGCCTTTTCTGGATCGCTTCCCAGACCAAGCCGATGACCGCCCTTGCAGTCATGATGCTGGTGGAGGAGGGCAAACTAGGGCTGGATGATCCGGTTTCAAAATACCTTCCCGAATTCTCGACACAAATGGTCGTCTCGGAGAAGTCAGACGAACGCATGGTCCTGACAAAACCCTCACGCCCTGTCACGATACGGGACTGTCTCAGCCACATGAGCGGCATGCCCTTCAAGTCCGCCGCCGAGGAACCAACCCTCGACGGGCTGCCTCTCGCCGCAGCGGTGAAGACCTATGCCATGACTCCTCTTCAGACCGAACCGGGAACGGCCTATCAATACTCCAACGCAGGAATCAATACGGCCGCCCGCGTCCTCGAAGTCGTCAGCGGGATGTCCTACGAGGCCTTCATGCAGGAGCGGCTCTTCGATCCCCTCGGAATGAAAGACACCACCTTCTGGCCGGACGAAACTCAGACCGCCCGACTCGCGAAATCCTATCGCCCCGACAAGGAGAAAACCGGACTCGAAACCTTTGATATCACCCAACTCCTCTACCCGCTATCCGATCGCACCCGCCGCTTTCCCATGCCGGCCGGAGGTCTTTTCTCGACCGCTGCCGATACGGCCCGATTCTGCCGTATGCTGTTGAATCGAGGCGAACTGGACGGACGTCGTTACCTCTCCGAAGCCTCCGTCGCTGAACTCACGAAGCGCCAAACCCCCGATTCCGTCAACAATGCCTATGGTCTCGGTTTTGCCGTGGGTCCCGACTGGTTCGGCCACGGCGGAGCCCATGCCACGAACGTGGAGATACATCCTGACAAAAATCTCGCTCTGATCTGGATGGTGCAGCACTCCGGTTTCCCGGGAGAAGGAAAGAACGCTCAGGGTGTTTTCAAAAATTATCTCCTCAAACCCACCACCGAGTGATGCGTCAGATTGCGATACAAAGGAGGATCTTTCTCAAGACGGCCTCACTCGCTCCCTTCGCTTTCAGTTCGGAGATGGTACGGGCCGACAGCAGTGAGGGTCAACCCCGAGTCCTCTACAGCAACGACACCACCCACATCACGTCGTGCAAGAGTCCCTGGCGGGATCCGAAGGACGGTTTCACCGACGCCCACCTCCGGGCCTCAATCACGGAAGCAGGAGATACCGATGTCCACCTGCTCCAACCCGGCCTCGGCTGGATCCCCTGGTGGCAATCGAAGATCTACTCGCCGGCCGATCACTACGAAACCTTTCTCGGTGAGTTCGGAATCACCAAACAGAACCCCTATGCCCGTCACCTCCTCGCGGGCGGCGACCTCGTCCGGACCTTTATTGATCAATGCCGGACTCTGGGGGTAAAAGCCTTTGTCTCCTACCGTCTCAATGACGGCCATCACGTTCGTGGTCTCGTCAAAGCCCTCGAGGAGAAAAAGCCCGCTCATGACATGTCCCGTTTTTTCTGGGAAAACTACGGGAAGTATCGAATCGGTCCCGACGCCGCAGACTGGGGACAGGGTGTTTTCAACTGGGCTATTCCCGAAGTCGTGGAACACAAATATGCTCTGATCAACGAATTGTGTGAAAACTATCCTCTGGACGGCCTGGAACTGGACTTTCTTCGACATTGGAGCCGCTTCCCTTCGGCGGGAACCACCACCGACGAGCGCAGGGCTGTCACGACCGGATTTGTAAAGCGAATCCGTGAATCCCTCGATCGGGCGTCCGGCGATGGTCCCCGCCGGACGCTCTGCGTCCGCGTTCCGGCGGAACTCGACATCCTCGATGAGCAGGGCATCCACCTGCCCTCGCTCGTGGACGCCGGAGTCGATCTCGTGACTCTGTCTTGGTCCTATTTCACCTTTCAGGATGACAGCATCCGGAGAGCCAAAACGCTCATCCCCGACACCCCGGTGTATGCCGAGATGACCCACACCACTCTCACCGGACGGGCCCTCGCCGGGAGCGGCACGCAACCCTATCTGCGAACTACTGATGAACAATTCTACACCACAGCCCATCTTGCCTACACACAGGGCGCGGCCGGAGTGAGCCTCTTCAACTTCCCCTACTACCGCGAGCACACCACCCCGGCGATCGGGCCTTTCAGTGAGCCTCCCTTCCACGTCATTCCGAATCTGAAAGATCCCGCCTTCGTCGCCCGGCAGGCGCATTCCTATTTCCTTACGGCGGCGAGGAAAGATCCGGTTCTCCCCGGCCTGCCCCTGCCTGCCCTGCTGCAACGAAAGGCGCCGCAGACCTTTTCTATCGAAATGGCACCCTTACCCGGTCATCACCGCGATGGACTACTCCGGATCCGGTCGGATGAAGCCATTGCGGATCGGAAAATCGAGGTTCGTTTGAATGACATCACTCTAACACAAACGCCTTTTATCGAACGACCCCTGCCTCATCCCTACGACGCCTACCTCGGGACAGCCGAAGACACCCGGTGTTTCGAATGCCCGGTTTCCGCCGCTCTCGTCGGGACCAACCGTATTGAAGTGACGCTCAAAGAGGGCATTCGGGTCAAGCTCATCTACCTCGAAATCACTCTGCCGGTTTAGAAAATTGCCGGAGAGATTCAGGGTTCCGGGTTCCTGACTAGGTTCCGCGATTCCATCCACTGAAGATAGGTTTTCGCGCAGGAATCAAGATTCTCCAACTCTCCTCCACCGCGCAGAGGGGAACACATTTCAAAGGTGGCCACGCCATCAAAGCCCCCGTCGTGCAGACCCTGGAAAAATGCGGCATAGTCAATGAACCCGGTGCCAAAGGGAACGGCGCGAACCCAGTCGGGTGATTGCCTCTCGTAGTTCACGAGTTCGGGTTTGTAGGAATAGCGGGGAACTTTCAGGTAATCCGCATTGGTCGTTAGGATGGTGTGAGGTGCAGCCAGTTTGGCCGATTCGTAGAGTGACTCTCCCCGAAGCGCGGGCGACCAGGCATCATATCCGAGTTTGCAATTGGGCCGGTCAATATCACACAGCAACTCCAGCAGCGCCTCCGTGTGCAGGGCGAGGTCGTGATGATTCTGAATGGCGAGGGAGATCCCGTGTTCCGCCACCCGATCCGACATTTCACGAATCGCAGAAACGCAGCGCCGCCATTGTAGTTGAAGATCCTGACCCTCCACGGCATAGGAGGTGAAGATGCGAACAATCCCTGCGCCGAGTTGTGCCGCGATGCGGGCGAGGGACTCGACATAGGCAATCTGGAACTCGATCAAGGGAACCTCACCACCGACTGAAGAAAGTTGCGAAAGATTGGTGTAGGCCGCCATAACCTCGCAGCGAACTTCCGCCTCGCCCAAGGCCTCGCGGATCGAGGTAATCACCTCCGGCGTTGCGTCCAACGGAGACAGATGAGGCCGCTTCCCGGCAATCATGACCGAGGCATAACCGAGCTTCCCCCCATGCCGGATAAAATCAGGAAGCCCCATTGATGCCTGCCCCCAGAGACCGGCATAGCTGATGGAAAAAAGACAGGGGCTCATGTGACGCATTCTCAATGAACGCACCCGACGGAGTCAAGAGGGTAAATCCATTCCCTGGATCCTGTCAGGTCAATCTCGCAAATCCCGTATGCTTCACCGGTCCTCCAATGCGTCCCGCAATGTCGCCCTCCGACATCGCCTCTGCCAGTTCCGCAAAGACCTCGTCGAGGGCAGCAAGGAAGAGCGCGACGTGATGAGGCTCATGGGCGAGCATGGGATTGAAGCCCCCCCCGGCGAGGAAGCCGCGTTTCAGCATCCGTGCGGTCATCAGGGTGAGCATGGCCGCCGATTCAGGATGATCGAAAGCAAGCAGCGCCATCTCGGGACGACCGCCGACTTTGATCGGCAAGCCATGTTTTTCGCCCAGAGACTGCCAGCCTGACCGGACGAGACTCCCGATCTTCGCAAGATGCGCAGGCACATCGATTCGGCGCATCTTTCGCACGCATGCTAGAGCAGCGGCCGGACCGACACCTTCGGTCCAGAAGGTGCTCGAGATGAAGGAGCGTTGCGCCGCCTCCATCGCCTCGGCTTTCCCCATCGCCGCACCGATGGCAAATCCATTGCCGAGCGCCTTGGCGAAGACCGCGAGGTCGGGTGTAACGCCATACTTCAAATGGGCGCCACCAAGACAAAGTCTCCAACCGACCGAGATTTCATCAAAGATCAGACGGATTCCGTGACGATCACAACGTTCGCGCACACCTTCGAGGAATCCGGGTTCGGGATCGGCGTAACGGGTTGGTTCCATCACGATGGCGGCGAGTTCGTGGGAGTGGTTGGTAAGGATCGCGTCGAGTTCGTCGAGGCGGTTGTAATGGAAGGTCAGAGTGTGTCCCGCCAGCGCCGCCGGCACGCCCGCGGGATCGAGACCGGGCAGGAGATGCCCCCCGAGGTTTTCCCCTCCGAGATTGGCCGCGAGATACCAGTCGTGCCAGCCGTGATAACCGCAGAGGGCGACCTTGTCCCGGCCAGTCGCGGCGCGGGCGACGCGCACAGCCACGGCCATGGTTTCGCCACCGCTCCGGGTGAAGCGTACCTGCTCGGCCCAGGAGTGGATCCCAATAAGCTCCAGCGCGAGTTCGACCTCGTCATGGGTCTGCAAGGTGGACATCGATCCGAGGGAAACCCGCCGGATCACCGCAGCGTTCACGTCAGGATCGGCGGCACCGAGGATCGTCGAAAGAATCCCTCCCAGGCTGAAATCGAGGAACTTGCGCCCTTCCAGGTCGATCACTTCACACCCCCGCGCTTCGCGGTAGTAGGCGGGCCACTGCTCCGGTGCAAACATCTCGGGACGTTTGCTGAGCAGTTGAGTGCCACCGGGAATGAGAATCTTCGCAACTCGATAGGCAGCCTGGACATCGGGCACGGGACGCGGCAGCGGAAGCCCCAATTCACGCCGGGCCCCGAGACAGAAGATCTCCTCCACGTCGGTCGCGTCTAGGTGTTGGTTGAGACAGGCTTCTTTCAGGGCGAGGAGCGATTCCAGTCCGAGCAGGGTCGGCCTGGCGAAGCGCGATTTCGAAAAGTCGGCCCGGATTTCATCGAGCCAGAGGAATCCGTCGGCGAGATTGACGCATCGGCTCCGCATCTCGGTCACGCAGAAATCGGCCCCGTGCCAGAGACGGGTCGGACCGAAGACCTCGAGGATCGCCTCGAAGGCCGAAGCCTCGCACACCGCCGAGGTGTCGAAGAAGACGTTGTCGAGTCCCCGGAGCGACGCGATGCCCTCGACCGTGTGTCGTCCGCAGAAGCCACGAGCGGCATGGGCGAGGATGAGCTTGGCCTTGGGATAACGAATGCAATGCTCGCGTATGTAGCGCTGGTTTTCCTCCTCGGCCACGGCCCGGGGCAGGACCATATGAAGCATGATGAAAAGGCCGCGCTGATCGGCGAGATCCCAGGCCCATTCGGGGATGAATTCGCCCGTCGGCGCGAAGAGGGTGTCGGGACGCTCGGCGAAAAGGTGGTAGACCTTGAAGCCGACGAAACCATCCTCGTCGAGTTGGCGCTCCACCGCCGCCGGATCCTGACGCGGCGTCGCGATCATGAGTCCTCGCGAGCGCGGATCCTTCCGCATTTCAACGGCAAGGTGGCGGTTTGCCCCCTCGACGTCGAGGACGCGGGTTGGAAAGGGAAAGAAAAGTCCGCCCGTCGGACAGCGGTCCGGCATCCAGAGGGAAAGGCGCTCGTCGTAGGTCGCACGCGTCACGACCGCGGGACCGGCTGCGGCGAGGGCCGGTGTCGGCGAGCCGAGATCCTGCGTTCTCCAGAGATGGGCGTGCGCATCGAAGGAATCGGACGGCACGAAGTCGGCGAGATGGCGATGCCAGAGCTCGAGATCGTAGTCGGTGATTTCGGCCCAGACGTAGGGGTTGATGGGTGCGTCGCTCATGAGTTCACTCCGTTCCGATATAAAGCGCGTAAAGCTTCGCATCGGCCCCTTCGGGCAGGGTGACCTTCATCGCGAGTTGGCGTCCTGAGGGAATGGTGCCTTTGGGGAAATCGACCGCTACCCGCGTTCCTGACAAAGCCACTGTGCCCGCATCCTCCCCGGAAAACTCCGGCACGGGCCGATCAAAATCGTCGAGCAACTCGACCTTCAGGGGTGCCGATCCCGTCACGCCCTCCACATTCACAAACACACGCTCCCCTTCCCCGGCCTCGAAAGTCGTGGTCACGACGTGGGCAGGAGAGTCCGCCACTTTCCGCGAGAGATAGGCAAAGCCGTCACGCCGCAGGGTCGCGAGACCGATCTCCATGTTCTTTAAAGTCGATCCCGTATCCCAATGCGAATACCAGATCATCGTCTTGTCGCCCTCATTGACGAAGGCGTGGCCCTGCAGAATCGCGACGTCGTCCCATTCACCCGGCTTACCGCGCGGGATGACTTTGTGGTCCGGGATTGGTTCGCGGAAATGGATCCCGTCATTACTCACGATCAGGCCGAGATCAACCGCGACCCCGAGATTCCACTGCTTCGGATCAGCGGGCTTTTCGGCAGCATCCTGCCACAGGCCATTGAGTCCGATGATGACATTACCGCGATTCCACATCCCCGCGCCCATGTGGCCCTGCTGTCCTTTGATGGGCTCCGAAGTGAGCTGACCAGGACGCGCGAAGGCAAAGGCTTTCGCCCGGGACCAGGTCACAAAATCCGGCGATCGATAGCTCAGCGTGACCCGCCCCACATCGCTGCCATCCATCCGCCAGGCCCAGGGCGAGAGCAACTGGCCGGGCGCATAGTAGAAGTTCCCGAAGCGATAGAGTCCCGAGACTTCGAAGCGCTCGTTCCCCGCGTTCATGGGACGGTCTCCGACCACCTTCCAGGTCAGACCATCCGCGCTTGTCGCGGCGATGAAGGCGCCCCAGCGCTTTTCATTCGGACCGATCCCGCTGCGTCCGCCACGGACATCCTCGAAGGGCGGATGGGCGATATAGACGCATTTGAAGCGGCGCGAGGGATCCGGTTCATCGGGCTCATGGAGGATGGAGAGGAAGTCGTTCACCTTCGCGAGCGAGGGTACCTCCGACTCGATGAGGCAGATATTGTTCTTCTTGTTGCCGTTGAAGTCGACGAGACCGAGCTCGGGTTTGGTCCAGGTCACGCCGTCCTCGCTCTCGGCATAGCACATTGGCCGCCACCATCCGGGGGCCTGCCCCGACTTGATCTCGGTCTCGAACATGCCGAGATACCACATCCGGAATTTCCCATCGAGCTTCAGCACGGTCCCGTAGAGAATGGCATGACCATGATCCGGTGATCCCGCGGGACCTCGCCTCAGCACCGGATTGGCGGGATGTTTCTCCGCCGTGATCGGCGTCACCGCGACATTGTCCCGGAACGGGATAGCATGGTCGTCGAAGGAGAAGAAGACCTGCTCGGCGGCGTGGACGTTTGTCAGGCAAATCGCGAAAAAAACGGGAAGTAGCTGTTTCATGAAGTCACACGGATTGAGGTGTTTGCATCACAGGGCCTTCAGATCGGAAAAGAGCACGCACCAGTTCCACAGTGGATAGGGCGTTCCGGCGCGTTGACCGTAGGCCGAGTCGGCAAAGTGATACACCGAGGTCTCGGGATCGGAGTCGCGCAGATTGCCGTAGCTAAAGGCACGGGAGGCGGTGATCGATTGCCCCACCTCAAAGGGACGCCCGTCGCGCAATTCCCGGGGTTCGAAGCGCAGCAGAGTAGCTCCGTTCTCTTCGCCGACCCAACGGACCGGCGCGCGTCGGGCCGCACCACCCTCATCGCAGCTTATAAAGAACGCGCCTTCGGCAACGAGGGGCGCGAGCGAGGGGCTAAAATCTTTCGCCAGCACGAGTTCCTGTGTCGCCTGGCCATCAGTCATCGGTCCATCGCGCAAGCCGGTGATCGCACCCAGAGCCACCGTCGCCGGATGCCCGTAGCTGATCGAACATACCTCTCCCACCGGCAGGGTCTTCGCGAATCGCAATCGCACCTGGGTCGGTCCGGCGACCTCAACTCCGCTGAGAAGCAAAAGCCCGCCGGAGGCACCACGTGCCCGGAAACCCGCGAGCGACTGATAACCACCCGTCGCGGCGATTTCCTGGCGGGGCAGAAACTCTGTCTCGATCACCAGGGGCGGTCGCGGCACGGAGAAGTCGATGAGGAGACTCTCGCGGGTGTCTTCAAGTCGGGCCGCGAGGGGACGCAGAGGCTCCCATTTCTCACCGAGATGCAGGACGCGATGCATCACCTTCCCCACCTGCTCGCCCCACCAGCGCTCGCCATCGGCGGAGAGGTGGATGGCATCACCATGACGTCCGCCCGGGGTGCGGCTGTTCAGCGCGCTGGGCACGGCGTAGTGGGGGCCGACGAGATGGATCGCCTCATCAGTATCCGCCGCCATGAGCTGTGCTTCGCCCGCCGGACCCAGGGTTTGATACGTGAACATCGGGATTTCTCCCTGCTGACCGGTGATGGCGGCGAGATCGGCGGACCACTGCTTCCGGTAGGAGATGAGTTGATCGCGATACCATTCGAGTCCGGCAGGACGCGGGATTTCCGCATCCCAACGCGTCGGCACGATGCCGCCGGTGGGGCCACCGTTTCCTTCGCCCTGCATCCAGTAGAGCGCTTCGATCCGGAACTTCTTTCCCAGTTTTGCCGCCACCGCGACGGCCCGCCGCGCGTCGTCGATACTGGTTCGGTAGTAGCCACCGCCATGACGCCGCGACTCGGGCGTGCGGGGATCGGTGGACAAGTCGGAGGGCGAGAGCTCCTGAATTTGCCGTCCGCCTTGTCCGGCAAAGGCGACGAGATATTGCGGCGTTGTTGTTTTGTCAGGAGGCCTCTCCCTCACGACTAGCGCCGACTTGAGATGATCGGCCAGTCCATTCGCCACCGTCTCACCGAGCCCGCCGTTCGCTTCGGCACGCAGGGGGACAAACTCGAACTGATCCGCCGGACGCTGTTCGGGATTGGCCGCGTCGGGCCCGGGCAGCCAAGTGCGGACACCGCGGCGGAAAGCGAGATTCCCCCACCCCGTGTCGTCCGGCGTCACGAGCGGGAGCGACTCCGAGCCGTCTCCGAGCGACTGCCCCATCATCCAGATGCCGCCGACGACCGGGTCATCCCCGGCCGCAAGCCAGGGTGACGCGACGACCACGAGCAGCAGTGAGAGGCAGGCGGATCTCATCATTCGGTGAATTGGAAGGAAAAGACATCCGCGTCTTTCATCGAGAAGCGCAGCCGCACCGGTTTGCCGGCGAGGGCACTGACGTCGGTTCCGGATTTCCAGGTGACCTTGCGATCGATCTCGTTGCCGATCTGCATCTGGCAATCCTCGACGGTAAAGCCGGGCATCGGTTTGCCGTCGGCCTCTTCGATGCCCACCTTCACGCCTCCGGCGGCCGAGGTGGAGAAATTCAACGAGAGCGCACGCCCCGTGAAAATGAGCGGCTTGGTGATAGCATGTCCGCCCGCATAACCACAGTGCAGCGAAGCGAATCCATCGATCCGCAGCGAATAACGGCGCAGGTGGGCGGTGGGCTGGGCGTAGTCCTGGTTCACATAGACGGACATCTCGGCCGGGCCGGTGGGCACGACATTGAGCGCCGGATAGTTCGTCCGCGAAACCCAGTTCTGCGCACCGATGCCGCCACGGATGAAACCCTCCAGAAAGGTGCGGTCGTAGACGGCGAGATGATCCGCGCCTTCGGCCGGGCGTGTCGTCATGAAGATGGCGTCGGAGGTGTCCTTGAAGTAGCCGGGGTTCACGTTGATCGCCTTGGCCTGCTCATCATTGAGGACCTGACGACCCGGCATGAAGCGAGCCGCGATGGCGACGTAGAGATGCGGCGCCCGGAAATAGGGGCTCGTCTGATTTGTGTAGAGATGCTCGATGGGGGCTTCTCCTTCCGGATTCCGATAGCCAAGCAGAATCGGCGGTGTCCAAGTGAGAAAGTCGCTGCTCTCGCTCCGCACGATGCGGCGAATGCCGTCCTCGAAGACGCGGTAGTAGGCGACGTATTTCCCCTCGGCCTCCGACCAGAAGGGCACGTTCTGCGAATCGAACATGTATTTGTAAGGCACCATCTCCTTCGTGATGACGGGCGCCTCGGCCATCTTTTCCCAGCGATAACCGTCGGCCGATTTCCACGCAACGAGCCCTCCCCCCTCCATCGTGCCGCCAAAGGCCTTGAAGCGCTCGCCCTCGGGCACGCCGGGATGCGTGTCACGGAAAGGGCTGAAATTGTGCGGTGAGGTCTTGGCGCTCATCAGGACGAGGTTGTTCGCCTTGGTGCCGTTGGCTTCGAAAAGGCCGAGCTCGGGTTTCGTCCAGGTTCGGCCGTCCTTCGATTCGGCAACGCAGGTGACCTCTTCCTCACTGCCGTCGCGGTTCGCGACCGCCTTGCCACGGTAGTAGGCTCGCAGGCTGCCGTCTTCCAGCGTGACGATGGTGGCATAGCCGCTGAAAAGCCCTTCCCAGGGTTGGTCGAAGGCAAAGGCGATGCCCTCGTCGCGCGGGGCGTGGAGTTGGAGGCGAACGCCATTGAGTTGGTCGATGAGGAACTGGTCCGCAAAAAGTTCACGACGTCCGCCTAAATTGATGGGCTCAGCGGCCTGGGCAACGAGGGTGGCGAAACTGAGGACGAGTGGAAGGATTGATCGTTTCATAGACTAACGAGATTACGGGGTGCTGATTGATGTCGGAGAACCGTTATGGCTTCGGGGCCTCCCAGATCGAAACGCCCATCTGATAGGATTCGTAAAGTGGCGACGCCTTCGCATACCAGGCCGTTACCAGCTTGCCATCGGCGCGCTGCACCGTGCTCGGGTAGCCGCAGTCGCCCTCCCGCGAAGTCGCAATCCGAAAGGGCTCGGACCAGGTTCTGCCCTCGTCACTGCTGATCTTGGCGAGCACGCCGAAACGGTCCTTCACCCGGCAGCCGTGGCTGAGGACGAGGCGTCCGTCCTTTAGCCGAACGAGGTGTCCGTTGATCTCATTCGGCGCGGTGACGCGAAGCGGTTCGCCCCAGGTGACCCCGTCGTCCTCCGACCAGAAAAGATCCATGGCCCGCTCCCGCGAGGCGGCGAGCCAGCGTTTGCCCCCGAGATGCAAGACGGTCGTTTCGTTGCCGGTCGGATGGATCACCGAAGTCCGTGTCCAGGTCTTGCCATCGTCATCGCTGAGGAAATGCCAGGAACGATAGCCTTTCGTTTTGGTACTTTGGGCAGGATCGGTGAATTCACCGCCGTAACACGACACGTGGAGCGCCCCGTCGTCGCCCTGCTTGATGTCACCGAAAGGGATGTAGTGCGACCAGCCCGGGTCGGGGGCGGGGAAGTCCTTCAGCTGCGTCCAGGTCTTGCCGCCATCAGAGCTCCGGCAGACCCAGGTCGAAAGGATGTCGTCGCGGAAGTCACCCTGCTTTGGACGCTGCGGCTGTTTCACATTTGTCCATCCCGAGCAAAGGACGAGCAGGTCACCGTTGACCGCGAGGCCCGCGGCGTGGTTCATGCGGTTCGTGTCGGGATCATTGGGAGCAGGATCACCCCGCTTTGTCCACGCTTCCCCGTCGGCGCTGTTCCACACTTCGATTGCTCCGGCAACCTGCCCGTGACTGGGTTTGCTGAAGAGCGTTGCATTGATCGATCCGTCGGGAAGCAAGGTCAGGGCCGGCCAGGCACAGACGTCCTTCACCGCGACGTGATGCTGGATCCCGGGAGGCTCGGGCTCTGAGGCCCGGGAAGCAATGGCGAGTGAGAGGACAAACAGGATGGAGATTTTCATGGGCGGTGGCTTTCGGGAATGAGGTGGGAGAGTCCTTCAACATCGGCCCCGATTGCGCCCTCGGCGGAGGGCTTGCCGTTGACGAGGCAGCTATCGTAAGTCGCGGAGCCAAGGACACGAAGATCGATTCCCTCGAAGGTGCAGTGCCTCGCCTCGAGCACGGCCTTTGCCGCAATCTGGCCGAGACGGGGTTCGACAAGACGGCGGAAGAACACATTCTCCATCGTCATGCGGCAATCACCCGTCACCCGGCCCGTGATAGTGAGAGGGTTGATCGCCGAGGAGAAAACGATCACGTTCTTCAGTGAATAGCGCCCTTCGTCGAGGAAGTAGAGATCGACGCTGCTGCAATCGGCGATGAAGACATTCTCATAGCTCGTTGTCGCCGTGCCGGTGTCGCAGATACCGGTGCTGTTTCCGATGCTGATGAAATCGGTGACGCGATACTGCGCCGATTCATGAGCGCTGATCCCGTCATCTCCGCAGCCGATCGCCCGGATTTCTTCAAAGACGACCTCACGACAGTCGCCATGGATGTTGAAGCCGTCGTTGTAGGGATATCGGGCAGTGAGGTCACGAATGACGAGATGTGCATTGTCTCCGGAGAACTGAACCCCGGCACTGCGGACGGGGACAAAAATTTCCTCATCGGTCAGGGTTCGTCCGGGGGCGAGTTTGAGGTAGAAAGTGCCGAAAAACTGTTTGGCATCGGGCAAATCGCGGGAAACATCCCTGACAAAAGTCCATTCTCCGGGGACGAGATCTTCGGGCGCTTTCAACGGAGCGCTCTTCGCCTTCGAGTTGATGCCCATACGGTTGACCGTCCCGTTCCAGAGGAAAAACCAGCGACCGAGAATCGCGTCATCGAGACGGGGAAGCAGATCGTCGCAGGAGAAAAGTCCGGGAGATACTTCCTTCCATTTCGCGGGATCGAGCGGATCGGAACCGTCGAGGATGGCCCCGTGCCCGTCGAGGGTGATGGGTTTGCCGGGCTCACCCTTTTTGCCGTAAAAGCCCGCGTAGTCACGATAGACCTTACCGGGCTCGAGGTGGATGGTGTCGCCGGGTGCGGCGAGCTTGATGGCGTGGTGAATCGTGGGGACCTCCGGGTCGATGCCGACGTGGAGGTCGCGGGCGGACACTTCGTTTGCGATGACAAATACCCCTACGAGCAATGGCAGGCGGAGCGCCCGCCCTACANNGTAGGGCGGGCGCTCCGCCTGCCGGGGAAGTATTGGTAAAACTCCTTCATGCAGGTGGTGTCGCCGTGGCCGCGGCGGAATAGGTGGCCTTCAACTCCGGATCGGTCGTCGTATGACTGCCGCGAAAGACGAGTAGAAAACCCAGGCGCGGATGTTCCGTCGTGTTCGGCGCCGAGTAGTGAATCGTATCACAGTGATGAATCGTCGCATCGCCAGGAGCGAGCAGTCCGACGAGCAACTCCCCTTCCCCGACCTCCGGCATCTCGGCGAGGCCGATGCTGTTGCCCCGCACTCCTGAGGGCCGCGTCGGGAGCGGACCGAGACGATGCGATCCTTTCACGTAGGTGACTGGCCCGTTCGCCTCCGTAACCGCATCGATCGCAATCCACACCGTGAGCATGTCGGGCGGGGTCTGGCAAAAGTAGGCGTTATCCTGATGCGGCGGCACGCCCGACCCGATCAGCGCGGGTTTGTTGAAGGTCTCAACTCCGGCGAGGACAGGTTCACCCTTCACGAGCGGAGCAATGAGCACCCGCAAATCGGCCCGCTCCGCCAACTCGCGGAAGAACTCGTTGTGTTGCTCCAGCCGCCAGAGATTGCGCACCGTCTTCTCGTCGGCCTCGAGGGTTCGGGCATCAAGGGGTTTGTCAGGGAGATCCTCGCGAATGTAGCGGTCCAACTCGGCACGGATCGCCCCGACCTCATCCGGCGAAAGAAATCCGCGCACGAGCGCAACCCCGTCGCGCTCGTAGTCCCGTAAAATCGTCCCACCGTTGAGCGCTTCCATCACCATTCACCCTTCGATGAAAATTTGGCCTTCAGGTTCTGGCGAAAGACCGCGATGGCCGCCTCCATGCGGGCGAGATTCTCCTCCATGCTGCAGTCCTCGACATCCCGGGCGGCCGGGATGACGGTCGCACATTCGTTCCCATCCATGAACGTCGCGGCATCGAGAAGACGCTCCTGATCCTCGGGCGCAATGACAAGAAAGCCGTGTTTGTCCGCATGGATGAGATCACCGGGTTTTACCTTCGTCCCGAAGACCTCGACCTCGCAGCCCCAGCGCACCGGGTGGACAAAGGCGTGCCCGACACAGAGACGACGCGCGAGCGCTTTGAAACCCGCGTCCGTCATCTCGTCGATGTCGCGCACCGCTCCGTCGGTGATGGTGCCGACACAGCCGAGACTGCGGTGCATCGTCGCATTGACCTCACCCCAATGAGAGCCGACGACATTCGGCTTGTCGAGATCCTGCACGACAACAATCTTCGGTCCGGGGAGACTGGCGAGGTAGCGGCGATATTCCTCTCCCGCATTCGGATTGGCCGCCCGGTGAGATTCGTTCGAGGGTTCGATCACCAGCGTCACCGCGTAACCGACCATGGGCCCCATCTGCGGCATGAAGTCCTTCGTCTCCTCCAGATTGATCCCCTCGCGGGCGGGATTTCGTTTCGTGATCTGCTCCCATCCGTTGTAGATCGTCGGGGTGTTCCAACGCTTCAGTTGATGCAAGACTCCGGGGGGAAGGTGACGGACGGCGGGATCAGGGGCACTCATAAAAGTCGTCATTTTGTACCTTGCCGCCTTTGTCAGACAAGGGCAGCGTTCTGGTTAGTTTACCTGACCAGATGCCTGCCTTCCGTCCCGAACTTCCCCAACGGCGCTCGCTCGTCTCTGACACGGCCCGGGCCCTGCGGGAAAACATCCGGCTCGGGATCTGGAGTGACCAACTCCCGGGGGAACGGGAACTGTGCGACCGGCTTCAGGTCAGTCGCCCCACCCTCCGCGCTGCCCTCAACGAGTTGCAGCGCGACGGCACGCTTGAAGCCCCGCAACCGAGGAGGCGACGTGTCATTGCCGCGACCCGATCGGACGCCGCGAAGGCGACGCAACGACTCATCGCCGTCATCTCCCCGCGCCCGCTTCTGGAGATGCCGCCCTCCGCCGTTGTGATGGTGGACGAGTTACGCATCGACCTGGCCCGCGCCGGATTCGAACTGGAGCTCGTCGTGAACCCGGCCGCTTTTTCCGAACACCCCGAACGCACTCTCGACTCTCTCGTCGCGCGCATCCCCTCCGCCGCCTGGATTGCCTTCGGATCACGGGAGCCGATGCAGCAATGGTTTCTCCGTCGGCAACTCCCCTGCCTCGTCGCCGGATCCTGTGCGCCGGGTATCGCCCTGCCTTCCCTCGACATCGACTACCGCGCGACCTGCCGTCATGCCGGAGGCCTCCTTCTGGGAAAAGGCCATCGACGTATTGCCCTCTGTCTGCCCGAGGGAGCGACCGGCGGCGAAGCAGACAGCGAATCCGGCCTCCGCGAGGCGGTCTCGACAAACCCTGCCGCAAGCGTCAGCGTGATTCGTCACGATGGCACGGCCGCCAATCTCTGCGCCCTTCTCGATCAGGCTGTCGCTTCGGACCATCCTCCCACCGCCGTCCTCGTCGCCCGGGCCGTTCACGTCCTCACCGTCATCACCCATCTTCAGCGCCGTGGCCTTCAGATCCCCGGCGAGATGGCGGTGATCTCGCGGGACGACGAGTCCTTTCTCCGTCATCTAACCCCGACCGTGGCCCACTACAGTCTCGCGCCAACGCGCTTTGCGCGGAGGCTTTCGCGGGCGGCGAGGCAACTCGCCGAGACCGGATCACTGCCCCTGCGGGCGACACGACTGATCCCGGGATTTGTTCCGGGCGAGACTCTCACCTGATCCCGTCACCTGACAGCGCAGCGATCGCCGCCATGGTGCTTCCATGATCCCGCGCACCGCCCTTCTCGCTTTCGCTCTTTCTTGTCCCTGCGGCCCCCTCCTTCATGCAGCCGAACCCTACCGCCCCAATCTCGGGCCTGATCTGCCGCAGATCACCGTCACCTGCGGAGAAGTCACGCTCCTGCTGCGTCAGCAGTCGCAATGGACACCCGGACGTATTGACTACCGCGGCGTTCCCATGACCACGGAAAAGAGCGCTTACGGGACCGTTTTTAACTTTCCCGAGGTCGGCTTCATCGGCACCGCCCACCACGAAAACGAACCCGAGGAACTGACCTCGCTTTCCTTCGAATTCGACGGGAAAACGATCGCAACACCCGGCGAAACGCTGAGCGGGGAACATTTCCGCTTTCACCGCGAGTCGAGGATACGAAACTTCACCCTCAAGTGTACGTTCGAGATCAAGGACAACCGCCTCTACGAGACCACCACCGTTTCCACCGAAGAGGAAACCCCGCTGAAACTCGTCTACCACTTCATGCACGCCTGGACCCCGACCGTCTCCGCCTACCTCGCAGCAAACGATGCTGAACCGGACAAATTGATCCGTGGTCCCCTCACCGACGGAGAGGACTTTGCCCGCCTCTTCTATATCAAGCAACCGGTCGACTGGATGTCGGTCTACGAGCCCGGAAGCCGCCAGTTCGCTGTCTCACGTTTGCTCGAATTCCCTGTCGGCGCGGCTCCCGTCTCGATGATCTGGAATGTGCCGGGGACCTACCGGAAGTATTATTTGAAGAACTTTGATAATCTCACCGTTCCGGCCGGATTTGAGGGGACGTGGCGGATGGTGACGGCGTTTGGGGAGAGTGCGGTAGAGGAATGGGAAGGGGCGGCGAGGGGGGTGGCGACAACGCTACGGGAGTGACTGAAAGATTTTTCATCGCGGGCCGTATCCTGCCCCATGGCAAATCACCCCGACCGATACCCTGACAATGTCCCCGGACTCTACTACGTCGATGACCAGTGCATCGACTGCGATCTCTGCCGCGAGCGGATGCCCGATATCTTCGTGCGCAACGACGAGGGCGGACATTCCTATGTGAGACGACAACCGGTGAACGAGGACGAAATCGCGATCTGCGAAGAGGCGCGCGACAGTTGTCCGACCGAGGCGATCGGGAATGACGGGGTTGGGCAGGAGGCAGGCGGGGCGCCCGCCCTACAGAGTCCAGCGTATTGTAGGGCGGCCGCTCCGGCTGCCGTGGAGTAACCCTAGGCCAGCAACTCCTTCACAATCCTCGCCTGATCATTCTGAATCAGCGACTGGGGTGTCCCATTCCGCTTATAGGTCAGCGTCTTTGGATCAAGGCCAAAGAGGTGCAATAGCGTCGCGTGATAGTCGTAATGATTCACGACATCCTCCACGGCATGATGCCCGAACTCGTCGGTGGCGCCGTGGGTGTAGCCTCCTTTGAATCCGCCTCCGGCGACCCACATGCTGAAGCCGTAGGTGTTGTGGTCGCGGCCGACGGACTTGCGGTCTCCCCTGGGAGCTCCGGCACGGTTTTGAATGACGGGGAGGCGTCCCATTTCCCCGCCCCAGTGGACGACGGTGCTGTCGAGCAGTCCGCGCTGCTTCAGATCCACGACGAGAGCGGCGGCGGGTTTGTCGACATAACGGCAGGCGGCAGGCAATCCCGTCGTGATGCTGGCGTGATTGTCCCAGGTCTGGTTGCCGGTGAAGACGGAGACAAAACGGACGCCCCTCTCCACCAGTCGGCGTGCGATGAGACAACGGGTCCCGAAGTCCTCGGTTTCCTTGACATCGATGCCGTACATCTTCCGGGTAGCCTCGGACTCCTGACTGATGTCGAGAGCCTCCTTCGCCGCGATCTGCATGCGGGCGGCGAGTTCAAAACTCTGGATGCGGGCCTCGAGTTCCGTTTCGCCGGGACGAGTCTCGAGGTGACCCTGGTTCAGCCCTTCGACAAAATCGAGGTAACGTTTCTGGGCATCACCTTTCAGCGACATGGGTGGATCTAAATTAAGGATGCGCGGCTCCTTCGGACGGATCACGGTGCCCTGGTAAAGCGAGGGCAGCCATCCGTTCGTGAAATTATCGACGCCGAGCACGGGCAGCCCTCGTGGATCAGTGAGCGCGACGAAGGCGGGTAGATTCTGATTCTCCGATCCGAGCCCGTAGGTCAGCCAGCTCCCCAGGGTGGGTCGTCCGGTGAGGATGGATCCGTTGATGAGCGCGTTGATGGACTGGCCGTGATTATTCACTCCGGTGTGCATGGAGCGGATCATCGTCATCTCATCGGCGATGCCGGCCATGTTCGGGACGAGTTCGCTGAAGTCCATGCCGGACTGACCGTGTTTCGAAAACTTCCAGGGGCAACCCATGACCTCGCGGCTCGCGCCGGCGGCGTCATCGTATTTGACCTCGCCGGGGAAATCCTTGCCGTCGAGCCGGTTCAGTTCGGGTTTGGGATCAAAGAGGTCGATGTGGCTCGGTCCTCCCTGCATGAACATCGAGATCATCGCCTTTGCCTGACCGAAGGAGCCCGGAGGTTTCGGCAACATGTCAAAGTGCTGCGGTCCCGAGCCGGAGATCGCGGGATTCGCGAGCAGACCCTGCTCTTTCATCAGAGTCGCCAGCGCGATGGCGCCGATCCCGTAACTCTTTTCCAGAAAATCGCGGCGGGAGTGCATGATCAGTCGAGGTAGAGAAATTCGTTCGCGCTCATGAGAGCATGTCCGAGAGCGGCGAGACCGAGAAGTCGCGGCGGGGCATCGCCGGTCTCAGCGGGTCCGGCGGCCTTTTCCAGTTTCGCGGGATTCACGGTGTAATGGGCGGTCTGAAGAGTTACAAATTGGATTGCCGCCTCACGCTCTTCGGGGCGCGGGGCGCGTCCGTAAGCGAGCTTCCAGGCGCGGTCAATCTGTGCGCCGGAATCGGTGCCCTCTTTGGCGAGGCGCTCTCCGAAATACTGGGCAAACTCACGCATGCCGAGATTGTTCATGAGGAGGAGACTCTGCGGGCTCACCGTGGTGACGGGACGAAGTTCGCAGTTCGCGGTGGTCATGTCAGGCGCGTCAAAGGTGGCGAACATTTCGAGCGGCCGTGAACGACGGATCTGCACGTAGATGCTGCGGCGGAATTCTTCTCCGTTCAACGCGATGAACTTTCCGGTCTGGCGTCCAGCGGTATCCATCGTGTCGATTCCGATGACGACCTGCCCTTCCTCGGTCAGCATGACAGGGACGGGTTCGCCCGCGACTTTGGGATTGAGTTTTCCTGACACGGCCAGAATCGAATCACGCAGGGTCTCGGCCTCGAGGCGGCGTTTATTCTGGCGACTGAGGAGGCGATTGTCAGGATCGATCACATCACGCGTCGCATCGCGCAAGGACTGCTGCCGCCAGGTGTGACTCGTGAGGATGAGCCGGTGGAGATCCTTGAGGCTCCAGCCCTCTTTCATAAAGTTGGCCGCGAGCCAGTCGAGCAACTCCGGATGGCTCGGCTTTTCCCCGAGGTGACCGAAATCGGCGACGGTTTTGACCAGTCCTGATCCGAAATGATGCATCCAGACCCGGTTCACCATGACCCGGGCGAGGAGCGGGTGCTCGCCATCGGTGAGGGTCTCGGCGAGAGCGAGACGACGTCCGGTTGTAGGCAGTGTCGCGACCTTCTCCGGCAGCTCCGTTTTGCGCCATCCTGACAAAACACTGAGATCGGAGGGTTTCACGACCTCCTTTGGTGACTCGGGATTGCCGCGGAAAAAGAGATGAGTCGCCGGGATCGCCTCGGGTTTGAAAGGAAGCTCAGTGAAGGCTTGTGCAAACTCCTGCTTCGGCTTCGTCGCCCGGACCGTGGCCGCCTCGTCCGTCATTTTCTTGAGGGTGTCGGCGTGTTTCGTTTTGTAAGTCGAATCGTAGAGGTAAAGCGATCCGGCGTTGAGCTTCTCAATGCTGGGGTGTTGCTTCAACAGGGCAACCTGCGCCGGGGTGCGATCTTTCACGACGGTCTCGAAGGCCTTGCGAAGATCCGCCCGGATGGGAGCCTCACGTTTCTCGAGTTCCTTCCCGAGAACCTCCTCGATGAACACCGCCTGTTTCGCGAGGCGGGCGTCGTCGATCTTCTTCGCTTCGGCCTCGATCGCATCGGCTTTGGCCTTGTCATCCTTCGTCTGGAGGGAAACGAGACGGCCCGCCGGAGTCCGCCATACCTTCGGATTGAAGCCCGGTTCAAAAACGGCCCGCAATTCGTAGAAGTCGGCCTGGGTGATGGGATCGTAACGATGATCGTGACATTCGGCGCACTGAATCGTCATGCCGTAAAAGGCGTTGCTGACGATCTTCATCGTGTCGGTGATGGAGGTGTTGCGGGCAACAAGATCGTTCTGCGTCGCCGTTCCGTCCGGGGCCATGCGGAGAAAGCCGGTCGCGATGAGTAACTCGGCGTAACGTTTTTTCTCAGCGTCGGTCGGCGAATCGGCGTTCAGCCCCAGCTTCGCGGCGATCTCGTCCCCGGCGAGCTGCTCCCTGACAAACTCATCAAAGGGTTTGTCGGCATTCAGCGCGGCGATGACGTAGTCACGATATTTCCAGGCATGTTTGCGCTCGGTGTCCTGTTCGACAAATCCATCGGAGTCGGCGTAACCCGCGACATCGAGCCAGTGCCTCCCCCATCGCTCGCCGTAGGCCGTCGAACTGAGGAGAGTCTCGACGAGTTCAAGATAGGCGGCTTCACGATCCACCGACGAGCGGGCCACAAAGGCATCGACCGCCTCCGGGGTCGGGGGAAGTCCGGTGAGGTCAAAACTCATCCGACGGATCAAGGTCGCCGCATCAGCTTCATCGGAAAAGGTGAGCCCGTTCTTCACGAAGCCGCTCTGGACAAAGGCGTCGATGGGATTGCGTTCCCTTTTGTCGATCTTTGCCGGAACGGCGGGCTGTTGAATCGGTTGGAGCGACCACCAGCTCCTTTCCTCCTCGGTAAACTGATGTTCGGGGCCGAGCGTCTCCGGTTCGGGGCGGGCGGTGCGGGCCCCGGCGAGAATCCACTGCTCGATCGTCGCGATTTCTTTATCAGAGAGCTTCGATTTTTCCTTCGGCATCTCACCGCTCTTGAGCAGTTCGAGGAGATGACTCTCGGCGGGTTTACCTGCGATGATCGCCGCCCCCGACTCTCCCCCCTTGAGGAGAAATCGCTTCAGGCGCACGTCGAGCCCTCCCTTCGTTTCCCCCTCTTCACCATGACAATGAAAGCAATGCGCCTTGAGAATCGGGCGCACGTCTTTCTCGAAGAGAGGGGTCTCAAGTCCGAAGACCGATGCCGGAAGGACAAGGGAACATACGGACGCGAGGTAGGCGGTTCGAAGCGTCATGGTTTCAAAGAAAACTAAACTCCGTAGAGTCCTCATCTTCAACCCGTCTGAGGGGACGGGTTAGCGTAAGACGTGTTCGCGTTTCCGTTCCTGAAAAAGAACGGCGATACGATCGTTTCAGTCATTCACCGGAACAATGACACAACGAAATCCGAGTCCTTCGCCCTTGTTCTCCGGACTGTCCTCGCCGCGCACGGCAGAGCGGCAGACCACGGCACCGTTGCCCCAGCTGCCGCCGCGCATCACCCGCGTCGTGCCGGTATGAGGTCCGGCCGGATCGGTCACGGAGCCGAGAGGATAGGCGTCGTACCAGTCCGAGCACCACTCCCAGACATTTCCCAGCATATCGTGAAGCCCCCAGGCATTCGGAAGTTTCCCGCCCACATCACGGACGCCGGCCTTGCCACCGGGGTACTGCTTTTCCGGCCAGATGGAGGTATCAAAGCCGTCACCGGAAAAGCCCACGCTGCTGTTCCCTCCGTACCAGGCGATGGGATCAAGAGCCGGGGCATTCCGTTCACCGAGAATCTCCAGGGGTCCGCTGTAGATCGCCGTCGTTGTCCCGGCCCGACAGGCATACTCCCACTGCGCCTCGGTCGGCATGGCCCACTTCCACCCCGGAGCCGGGGGATGCGCCTGATTCATTTTTTCCATCCAGGCTTGCACGTCTGTCCACTCCACCTGATCGACCGGCAGCGTGTCTCTCTGAATGACGCTGGGGTTATTTCCCATGATCTGCTTCCATTGCCTCTGGGTCAGCTCGGTTTTGGCGATCCAGAAGCCCCGGGTCAAGTGCACCTGATGGGGTGACTCATCCTGAAAGCGACCTTTCTCATTCCACGGACTCCCCATTTGAAACTGACCGGGAGGACACCAGCTCATCGCGATGCCGGCAAAAACCCGCTCCTCCCCTGCCTCGCTGCCATCAAACACCGGCTCGGGAATTACGACTGGAGCGACCGGCACCGGCTCGGGTTCGATCTCAACCACGGAAACTGGTGCAGGAATCGTGACCGCGGTGGCCGGGGGCGATTGATCCTCTTCCGAAACGATTCTCGCCGACACGGTCTGACTGGCCAGTTCGGTGGTGTTTGGAACTTGGACCGTGGTGCCTATCTGAGTGGGTGGAAATCTCCAAATCAGCAGCGTCGTCAGAGCGCCAATCACCAGCACGGCGCCGAAAATTCTGCCGAACGAAATAGCGGGCCTGAGTTTTGCCTCCGCCGGGATCAACTCCGAAAAGTCGACCTCGGGAAGAGAGGCAACGATGGTATCTTCCTTCTCAAAGGAGCTGCCGGGCACTTCTTTCTCTCCGGAGTCAGGAGGGCTTACTTTTTCCTCCGGTGCAAGCGCCACACTGACGGCGGCTTCCTTCTCCATAGTGATGGAAGGGAGTGGCACATTCTCCGGCGCTACCTCGACCGGTTCCGCATCGATCACCGGTTCCCCGCCCTCCGCCGGCTCCGCGCTGCCGCCGCCCCAGAGAGCGGCACGCCAATCCGCCACACCGTGAAACCGGGCCTCCACCAACGGATCCAAAGCCCGGTCGATCGACGCCAGCAATTCGGAAGAATAACGTCCGATGAGTTCCTTGCGGCCCGAAAGAGGGTTTGATGATTGATTCCCCGATGTGTCTGAATCCGTCGATGGATCCTCTCCCGTGATGGCGGCGCGCAGGCAGGCGGCCAGGGCAAAGAGGTCGCTCCAAGGGCCGACATTTCCTCCTGTCGTCAACTGCTCGGGAGGAGTGTAGGTCGACGACTCGACCACCGTGAGAAAACGTTCACAAAGGTGCTGCCTCGCCGCACCGAAATTTTTCAGACAGGGAATGCCCTGATCGGTGATGAGAATATTCTCCGGGTGGATGTCGAGATGGTAGATGCCCTGATCATGCAGACATTCCAGAGCATTCAGCATCCGCCAGAGCAGACCGGTGATCTCGTCTTCCGAAAAATCCAATCCGCAGGCAGTCCGGTGCCCGATCTGCTCGTGGAGCGAGGAACCCTCAACCAAAGGCATTACATAGAAGGCGGTTCCGAAGGCCCGGAAGGTCTTCAGCACTCGAACAACCCCCGGATGAAAAATCGTCGCGAGTTGCCCCGCCTCCTCCTCAAAATTTTCGACCGACCAGACGAAGCTCTCGGCATCCCCCCCGTCGATGTCGAGCGGCCCGGCCTTCAGAGACACAGGATGGCGGGAGGTGAAATAGACGGGGAAATTCTCCTTAAGGACAAAATGACTCCCGTGACGGAGGTCCTGGACGAGATAGGTGATGTTGAATCGGCTGCTGCCGAGAACGCTGTCGATCTCATAGCCCTCGACCTCAGTCCCCGGGGGCAAGGCCTGCCCCCCGGTTGCCCCTGCGGGGAAACCGGAATCAGAGATGCGCCCCGAAACTTGAAAACTCATGAATGATACGTGCCTGGCTCCCCTTGCTTCAGCAAAGGGAAGGCGTCTGATTACCGCACTTCGATCTCCGAATCAAATCCTCGAAATCAGTCTGCGCGGAAATCCTTCCCGACAGTGAACTCCGCGATTCGCTGGGACTAGGCGAGAATATCACTCACAACATGGGCGTGTTCCACCCCGGTGAGGCGCTGCTCTAGCCCCTGGAAGGGATAGGTGAAACGCCGGTCGTTGATGCCCATACAATGCAGGATGGTCGCATTGAGATCATTCAGGTGCACGGGATTCTCGACCGGGTTGTAGCTGAAGTCATCGGTCTCGCCATAGGTCAGGCCACTCTTCACCCCTCCCCCGGCCATCCACATACAGAAGTTCTTCGGGTGGTGATCGCGTCCGTAATTGTCCTTTGTCAGTGTGCCCTGCGAGTAAACGGTGCGCCCGAACTCACCCCCGAAAACCACGAGGGTATCCTCGAGCAATCCGCGCAGCTTGAGATCGCGGATCAACGCGGCCGTCGGCTGGTCGACGTCACGGCATTGTCCGGCGATGAGCTTGGGCAGGTTGCCGTGCTGGTCCCAGCCGCGATGAAGAATCTGCACGGTGCGGACTCCCCGCTCGGCAAGGCGGCGGGCCATGATGGCGCTGTGGGCGAAAGACCCCGGGGTTTTCACATCGGGCCCGTACATCGCGAGGGTCGCTTCGCTCTCGCCGCTGAGGTCGGTCAGCTCGGGCACGCTTGCCTGCATGCGGAAGGCCATTTCATACTGGGAGATTCGTGTCTGCGTCTCGGGATCACCGAGTCGATCAAAGTGACGCTGATTGAGTCGGCTCAGCGCATCGAGCATCGTCCGCCTGTCATCCGAATTCACGCCGGGAGGATTTTTCACATAGAGCACCGGATCGCCGGCGCCACGCAGCGCGACGCCATCGTATTTTGTCGGAAGAAATCCGCTGCTCCACATCCGGGTAAAGAGCGCCTGAGCCTGGCTGTCTTTCGGAAAGGTCGGAGTGAAAACGACAAAGGAAGGCAGATCGTTGCTCTCGCTGCCGAGGCCATAACTGATCCATGAACCGAGGCTCGGTTTCCCGGGGACCTCGGATCCTGTCATGACGAAGGTGCAGGCCGGATCATGATTGATCGCCGCGGTGTGCACCGTTTTGATCATGGTGATATCATCGGCGATTCCCTGCATGTGCGGAACGAGTTCACTCATCCACATGCCGCTCTGGCCGCATTGTTTGAAGGCAAACTTGCTTGGGGCAACCGGGAGCCGTGCCTGACCGCTCGTCATCGTGGTGATGCGCTGGCCCTTGCGAATGGACTCAGGGAGATCGGCGTCGAAGAGCTTTTGAAGACCGGGCTTGTAATCGAAGAGGTCGAGCTGAGACGGCGCCCCGTTCATGTGCAAATAGATCAGCCGTTTTGCTTTCGGAGCAAAGTTCGGAAACCCGGGCAAGGCCGGATGAACCGCGCCGGAATTCGAGGGCACGGATGCGGTCGAACCGAGGGCGTCGCGACCCATCAGCGACGCAAGCGCTACCCCGCCCACTTTGAGGCCGGCTCCTTCGAAGAATCGGCGGCGGGTAAGGTACTCGTGATATTCGATGGCGGGGTTCATAGCTCAGTTTTTCGTCACCGACTCATCCAGGTTTAATAACAAATTCGCCACCAGCGTGTAGGCCGCCAACTCCGCCGGATCGAGGGCGGCGTCAGCCTTGCTCTCACCATAAGCGATCAGGGTAGCAGCGGCAGCCTTGTCGGAGTCATAGCGGTCGCGATGCATCGTCAGTGCATTGAGAACCACCTCTGCCTCTTCCTTTTCAGGCGAACGCGCCGTGACGACCTGCCAGCCCCAGCGGACCCGCTCGTCGGGAGTGGCTCCACCTTCCTTGATGATTCGCTCCGCGAACTTCCTCGCCGCCTCGACGTGCTGGATGTCATTCATCAACTGGAGGGCCTGCAGGGGCGTGTTGCTGCGTCCACGGACGGTGCAACTCTGTTCACGGTTCGGTGCGTCGAAGCTCGACATGAACGGCGGCGGCGCGGTACGTTTGAGAAAGGTGTAGAGGCTGCGGCGATAAAGCGCCTCACCTTTGTCCTGCGTGTAGTAGCGGGTGTTGCTGTTTCCGAATCCGACCGGCTCCCAGATGTTCTCCGGCTGATAGGGTTTCACCCCTTTTCCGCCAATCGTCGGCACGAGCAGACCGCTCACATAGAGCGCCTGGTCGCGCAGGACCTCGGCATCAAGGCGGAAGCGCGGACCTCTCGCGAGGAGGCGGTTCTCGGGATCTTTTTGTCTCAACGCGGGTTCGGCTCCGGAATTCTGGCGATAGGCATGACTGGTCACGATTCGTTTCGCGAGTTTCTTCATATCCCAGCCATCCTCCACAAAAGTAACGGCAAGCCAGTCGAGCAATTCCGGATGGCTCGGAGGTTCTCCCTGGGAACCGAAGTCCATGCTCGTCTTCACGAGGCCGACTCCGAAAAACTGCTGCCAGAAACGGTTCACCGTGACCCGCGCCGTCAGCGGATGAGTCCCGCTCACAAGCCAGTTGGCGAGGTCGAGACGGTTGTAGTCGCGATCAGTCGGCTTGGCGGGAAGAGGAGGCAGGAACGAAGGAACCCCGCGACCCACTTTCTCACCGGGTTTGTCATACTGCCCCCGCTCCATCACAAAACTTTCCCGGGCCTCCGGCAGGTCAGCCATCACGAAAGTGATCGGAGTGTCCTTTTCAATCTTATCCTTCTCCGCTACGAAGGGTGCCTTTTCACCATCGAGCGGAGTAATCTTGTCCCGGGCTCCGGCGTAGAGATTGGCGAGCCAGAAATCCTTGATCTTTTTTCCCTCGGCTTCGGACCACTCCGCAGGCTTCTTGCCGCGGACGAGATCACGCAGGGCATCCGGAAGGAGGTCATTGCGTTTTCCCTGATTCTGCTCGAGCCAGATCTTCCAGGACCAGGCCGGGTCCTTCGCCGGGTTGGTCTCCGCCGCGATTCCGAGCCGGTCCCAGCTCACCGTGCCTCCATACTGGGTGAAGGCATAACCATCGACTTTGGCGCCCGCCTTCAAGCCGAGTTTGGAAGCGGGAATCTCGAGGCGGACCCATTCGCCTGCTTTCGGAAGCGGCCCCATCGCAACCTTCTCGAACGTTCCCGCCGTGCCGAAGCCGATCTTGTCCTCCGCTCCCCAGATCGCCCGATGTTTCCAACCACCGACATGGAACTGCACCATGATCGCTCCGGGCAGGTTGGCCGGATCGAGGTAGGTATAGACAAAAATCGTTCCGTTCGCCGGAACCGTGAAGGTGGCACCGCCGCTCCAGTAGTCCTGCGCCACTGTATTCACCGCGGTCCGGATCAAGGCCCGGTTTCCACTGAACACTTCGCCCCCGCCCCGCGTCGTCCACCGTATCGCGTCGCCCGCGACTCCGGGAGTGGTGCCCTTCGGAAAATCATCCTCAAACCAGATCGTCTCGGTCTTTGTCCCCGACGGAGTCTGGTTGAGCGTGGCCGGATCGGTATAGTTCAAACCGGCGACTACCGCAGCGATTCGGGCGTCGACGCCCTTGATCTTCGACTCCAATTCCGTGAGCCGTTTCTCGTCCCCTGGCGTGGTCAGTTTTAGAATCGGCGGCGTATCGATCTTGTTTCCGTCCATCGCCGGATCGGCGGCGCTGTGGAAAAAGGAATACATCGAGTAATAATCCTTCGCCGAGATCGGATCAAACTTGTGGTCATGACAGACGGCGCATCCAGCCGTCAGTCCCATCCAGACCTCCACCGCCGTGGTCGTGCGATCGACCGCATAGCGATAGACCCACTCCTCTGCGATACTTCCGCCCTCGCTCGTGGTGACATTGCAGCGATTAAATCCCGAGGCGATGAGTTGTTCCCGCGTCGGTTCAGGCAAAAGATCTCCCGCCAACTGCCATCGGGTAAAGTCATCGAAGGGAATGTTTTCATTAAAGGCCCTCACGACCCAGTCACGGTAGGGCCACATCGATCGTTCGTTATCGAGATGCAATCCGTGAGTGTCCGCGTAGCGCGCCAGATCGAGCCAGTAACGGGCCATATGTTCGCCGTAGGTCACTCGCGTGAGGAGTCCATCGACGAGTTTCCCGTAGGCCTCGGGTGAGGAATCGGCGAGAAAAGCCGCAACCTCGGCCGGGGTCGGGGGAAGCCCCGTGAGATCGAGCGTGACACGACGGATCAGTGTTTCCCGGTTTGCTTCCGCCGCCGGGCTCAGGCCCTCCTTCTTGAGCTTCTCCTGCAAAAACGCATCGATCGGATTTGTCGTCCCCGCTACGGCAGGAGGAGTTGCCCTCTCCGGCGCAACAAAGGACCAGTGCTGCTGATACTCCGCACCCTGCTCGATCCAGCGGCGGATCAGTTCCTTTTCATCGGCGGTGAGCGCCTTGTGAAAGTCCGGAGGCGGCATCACCTCATCCTTGTCGTCGGAGAGGATACGCTGCCAGGCCTCACTCGCCATCAGGTCGCCGGGCTTGATCGCCTGGTAACCTCCGAGATCCGCAAATGCCCCCTCAGGAAGATCGAGACGGAGGTCGGCTTTTCGTTCCTTCGCATCAAAGCCGTGACAGGCAAAACAAGCGTTGGAGAAGACCGGGCGGATGTCGCGGTTGAACGACAGCTTTTCGTCCGCCTGCGCAGCTGGGGTAGCCAGCGGGAGAAACGCCACAGATAGCAATGCCAGCCGAATCAGATTCATGAGTATTGAACGGGGGTTGAGTCCAACGCTCAACCCTGGAAAACACTACATGAATCGAAGGTTGGGATTCAAGAACGGGTTCACGTAGCCAGGAGCGCTGACAAACGGCCCCCGTTCACAAAATCTCAAAAATCGCCTCAACCTCCACTGCCGCTCCAGTGGGAAGCGCCGCAAAGCCGAGGGCACTGCGCGCGTGATAGCCGTCGCCGTCCTTACCGTAAAGTTCGTGGACCAGATCCGAGGCCCCGTTGATGACGAGATGTTGATCCGTGAAATCACCGGTCGAGTAGACACAACCGAGCAGCTTGAGGCAGCGCAGTCCATTGAGGGTGCCGTGGGTGTGGTGAACGGAACGGAGGATCTTCTCCATGCAGTTCTTCGCGGCGGCGTAGCCATCCTCGACGACGAGGCTTTTGCCGAGGACTCCTTTCAGATCACTGACATGACCCGAAGTGATGAGATGGTTTCCGCTGCGGATGCAGAGGTTCAGGTATCCGGGGGTGAGCGGCGAAAGGTCGATTCCGAGGGCGGTGGCTTTTTCTTGGGGAGTCATTGGATGAGATGTAGCGGAGGATGAGGAAATTTCCAGTGCGCGATTCGGTAGGATTCGACAGGCAAGCGGGGCGCTCGCCCTACAGGATTTTTCAGGAGGTCGATTGTAGGGCGGCCGCTCCGGCTGCCGGGCGGATACTATGGTTTTTTCATCCACGTGGTGCCGAAGGACTTGGCATCGATCACCTTAGGAAGTTCCACCGGTGCGACGCCCCCTCCACGTACGCCCTCGACCTCATCCATTCCCTCAAGCGGCCCCTGAATGCGGTTACCCTTCCACACAGTCCCCTCCCCGGCCCGCTCGACGCGGACGGCGGAGCGCCCTTCGCGCGCGAGGACGAGATTCCCCTCGAAAACAGTCCCCTTCGGAGCCAGGGTCGCTTCGTTCTCGTCGTTGTGGCCGAGGAGAATGGCGTCCTTGCAATCGACGATGGTATTGCCTTCGATCTTCGCATCAATCACCTGTAGGTAGCCGTTCTCGGGACTGCCTGGGATCCCATTGACGAGACAGATCGCGCTGCGGAAGTCGTCACCCTCCAGCCCACTCAGGAAATTCCCGACGACACGATGCCGCTCCCCGATCACACGGATGCCGCCGGTCTGCGCCCTGCCCTGCCCGATGAAATAATTCCCCTCGACGAGGCAGTCGTTCCCGTGGCGCAGCGTCAGGGTACCCTGAGTCTCGAAGAACCAATTTCCTCTGTAGGTGTTGCCGCAGGATTTGTTGGAGATGCATTCCGTCTCGCCGTCGCACCGATTGAACCAGTTCCCTTCGATGAGGCATGAGGCCTTCATCATCGAGCTCTTGCTGTCACCAACGCGCAGCGCCTCCCCTCCATTCTGACCCAGGCGCGGACGCTCCCCGAAGAGGTTGGCGAGGAGACGGTGACCGCCCGTGTCCTGCTCTCCGAGCCACACCACCACAGTGGTCCCTTTGTTCTTTTTGCCCTCAAGGAAACAACGGTCGAGCTGATTGCCGGCTCCATAGATCCCGACCCAGCGGCTTTCCTTTTCCTCCGGGGTGAAATCCGCAGACTCGGTAAAAGCGCAATCCGTCACCCGGCAATGATTCGCCCTCCGTTTCGAGTCGATGCGAAATTCAAACCAGTCGGCTTTGGCACCGGAGAGGTTTTTCAACCACAGACCGCTCACGACCAAATGCTCCCCGCCGAGGCGAATGCGCGAGGCACCGGTGAAGATCGTCTCCCCCGGCTTCTCCGCCCGGATCGTGATGGGCGCATCCTTTGCCCCCGTGCCATCGAGACGGAGATCGGCATCCTTCCACTCACCCGCGGAGAGCACGATGACATCGCCCGGCTTCGCAGCGAGAACAGCTTTGCGGGCGGACTCGGGATCGGAGACGCGGACTTCGGCGGCGAAGGAAGTGAGACAGCAGAGAGTAATGATGAGACAGGCAAGGGAATGTCGAAGGTCGAGCATGGGGGGATTATTTTGACCACTAATCTTCACGAATGAACACGAATGGAGGAGCTTCTGAACACTTCATATTCGTGTTCATTCGTGCCCATTCGTGGTCCCAACTCTTTCTCATTTCTTCTTCCTGACAAAAACCCTCAATCGAGCCGTTTCGAACGAACCGGCGTTCCCGACGAAGGTCCAGTCTTTTGTCCTCGGATCCACACTGCTGTTCCCGATACCCAGATTTGCGCCCGGTCCTCCGTTCCACTGATTGACCGCAAAGACGGTCTCTTTCGCGGCGGTCTGGTGAACCTGCATCGATCCGTAGCCCTCCACAGGCGGAAGCGGCGCGTCGCCGAAGTCCCACAGTTCCTCGGAAGCGCCGGGGACCTTGGCCGTGTTCATCGGCCCATAATTGTAGGGCCAGAATTCGATGTTGCCCGCGAGTGCCTCTCCATTCGTGACTCCGGCAACATTGCTGAGCACGGTGAGGTTTGTCACTCCCGTCTGGAAGACGATTCCGGACTTTGCTGTAGGCACGCCGAGTTTTGCCGGATCGTCGGTGAAGGGATCCATCGCAGTCCAGACCCATCGCAGGCCGCCACCGCCTCCGGTAGTTTCCATGAAATAACCGACACGATCAAAGCCCTTCGCGACTTCCTTACTTCGGTCAGCCGTGTAGGTGATCTCGGCGGCGAGGGTCTTCAGATTAAGATCATAAACGAGCTCGTAATCAGCGGCATCGGACACCTTCAGGGTGAAAAAATCATAGACCGGAACCTCCCCGGCGCGAAAGGCCGAACTCGGCAGTCCCGCTCCGTTCGCGAGATTCGGCTCGGCGAGCCTGTGCCAGGCGAAACGCATTGCGACCGGTTCCTTCACACCGGCCGCGGAGAGGACGACGGTGTCTGTCCCTTCGATCACAGCCGTGGCTGGGACAAATTCGGCGGATTCGCCGATCACTTCGAAGTGGCTCAGCGGCTTGCCGTCGCGCGACTTGAGACCTCCTGCAACATTGTCGAAGGTAAGACGGAGCTTTCCGGGCTCCACCGTGAGTGATTTAAAGACGGGGCCGGTGGCAACAAGATCACTCTTCCCGTAATCGTTTTTCAGAGCAAGCAGCGCGAGACGGCGTCCGACCTCCTGTTTGTTCTTCGGGTGAATGTCATTCACATCGCCGATATCGTTCGTCACGACCATGCCCGTTTTCGGAATCGAAAGGCAGGCCGCCTGGGCCTCCCAGAAGCGCGGCAGGATGGACGGATCCTCGCCGCCGTATTGCCAGGGAGCGATCTGGACAAAGTAGAAGGGAAACTCGCCAATGCCCCACTTCTCCCGCCAGCCGGAGACAAGAGCCTGCTTCTTCTCGGGATAAAGCGTCTCGGTGTGATTCGACTCACCCTGATACCAGATCGCTCCGCGCATTCCGTAACCGACGAGCGGATGGATCATCGCGTTGTAGAGGGTGGTCGGCGCGGTGTGGGCGGTGAGAGGAACGAGCGCCGGAGGAAAGACAGGTGTGGCGGAAGCAGAGGTCTTTTTCTCGAGGGCCGCATCGGTTTCTGTGAGCCATTTTGCGACCTCGTCGCGATGGGATTTCAGAGTCGTGCGATACTGTTCATTGTCCGGGAGAGTCTTTTCGACCTGGTCGCGGATAGCAGCCAGAGCCGGCACCGAAGCAATCCCCTCAAGCGGTGTCCACGGTTCGATGCGGGTGCCGCCCCACGAGCTGTTGAGCAGGCCGATGGGCACGCCGAGTTCCCGGTGGAGCTCACGGGCCATGAAATAACCCGCCGCCGTGAAGCTACCCGCCGTTTCCGGCGAGCAAACCTGCCAGACGGATTTCACATCCGCTTGCGGGGTCGCCGCAGTGAGGTGGTCGATCTTCATCTGACGGATTGCGGGGAAATTCGCCGCTGCGATTTCTTCAGCGGAATTAAGACTGGCCGCGACGGACCACTCCATGTTCGACTGGCCCGAGCAGAGCCAGACTTCGCCGACGAGGACGTCTTTCAATTCGATAAACGGAATCGGATTTTTATCCTCGGTCCAAACCTTGAGGGTCAGTCCCGCGGCGTTTGCCGCCATCGCCGGCAGTTCAATCTTCCAGCGCCCATCTTCCCCAGCGGTCGTCGAGACCGGCCCTTCGCCCAGGGAAACCTGAATCGTTCTCCCCGGATCCGCCCAACCCCACACCGGAATGGGCGCGTCACGCTGGAAGACCATGTGATCACTGAAGAAGGAAGGGAGGCGCAATTCTGCGTGGAGAATGGGAGTCGCAAGGAATGCGACGAGGAGAAAGAGACGGAATTTCATCTGCGGCGAGAATGGGTCCTGAGACTGCGCTTGGCAAGTCCGGGTTAAAGAAGACAGGGAATGACTGATGGAGTTTTGGACCACGAATGAGCATGAATTCACACGAATACCTCAATTGATAATTTACTCTGATTCGTGCCCATTCGTGGTCCATATCCTCCGGATAATGGGGCATGGGAAGCAGACACGAAAAAACCCGGCCGCCTTCTCAGGAGAACCGGGTTTTCGAAAATCAAAAAAAGAATGATCAGGCTTTGTCGGCCTTCACTTCTTCACCTTTTTTGGTGTGTTTGTCGGTGGAGACAGTGACCTTCTTGCCAACGAGGTCTTCGATTTTCACTTCCTTACCGTCGGCGTCGACGATCTTGGCGGAGGCATCAAGGGTGACCTTTTCAGTGCCAACGGTGAGTTCTTTCTTTTCTTTGTCGTAGCCAGAGAGTTCACCGGCAACGGCCACCTTGACGCCACAACCGGCGTAGATGGAACCGGAAAGGGCGACGATAGAGAGAATAGCGAGGAGTTTTTTCATGGTAGTCTTTTGGTTACGTCGTTAATACGAGTTAGGTTGAATTTGATCAAAATTACACCAATCCGGCAAGAATATTCTTCACATTCTCTCTCGAACACGTGCATTCTTTCCCCTTTAACATGCCTGCTACCCTCCGTGACCTCGTCTTTCTTTCCCTTCTGCTGGCGACCGGGTCTGCCCTCGCCCACCCCGTCCCGGACGTCCCGGTCCGCTCTCATTTTAATGCTGACGGTCATTCTGAAATCCGCGTCGAGGTCGATCCCCGCTCTTTCGAGGTCAATCCCGAGGAACACGATTACCTGACCAAAACCGCCACCGACGCCATCTCCTCCGAGGAACTCTCGGCTCTCGGGGTAAAGGCTAATGCCTTTGTGGCGGCCCGACTCAAATTCCACTTCGAGCCCCTCGGCGAGGTGAAGCCGGAATTCACCTGGTCCTTCCAGAAACTCGGGGACAAGGGAGCGCTCGAAAATCCGGACGACTCCTCTGTTCTTGTGGGTTCCTGGAAAACGACCCTGCCCAAAGGACTCTCGGGTTATCGGGTTGAATCCCTGAAACTGACCGATCCCGCGGCCATTCCGATGAACGTGAACTTCCTCAATTTCCTCGATGGAAAGCAGGTCGAGCGCTACGCCGTTCTCTTCCCCGGGGAAACCAGCTTCCTTCTCGATCTCACCGCCCTGGCCGCGCCCATGCCGGCCGCCTCGCCCGATTCTGTCGGCCAGTCCGCCGACAGTGCCGACCTCGCTGCGGTGTTCACCTCGGAGGTTAAACGTGGATTCCTCCATGTCCTTCCCCTTGGTCTCGACCACGTCCTTTTTGTCCTCGGGCTTTTCCTGATGTCGCGGAAATGGAAACCGCTCCTCTTCCAGGTCACCACTTTCACTCTGGCTCATACGATCACCCTCTGGCTTGCCTCCGCCGGCATCGTGACTCTGCCCCCGAGTGTGGTGGAACCCATCATCGCCGCCAGCATCGTCGCGGTTGCCCTGGAGAATCTCGTGAGGCGTCACTACAGCCACTGGCGACTTCTCATTGTTTTTATCTTCGGCCTCATTCACGGCCTCGGATTTGCCGGAGTCATGGCAACACGGCTCGACTCCACCGGTTCGCTCATTCTTGGCCTGCTCGGGATCAACATCGGCGTGGAACTCGGACAGATAGCCGTCATCGCGATCGCCTTTGCCGCCACCTTCTGGATCGTCAACGAGGAGAAGTATCGGAAGTTCGTCGTCATTCCCGGATCGCTCCTCGTCGCCCTTGCCGGGATCTGGTGGGTCGTCGAACGAACTCTCCTCTGAGGCCGGCCTGACCCTGTCGATTCTTTCGGCGAAAAAAATCGGGACGCGTGTCATACATTCCTCCTCCCCGTGTCACTCATGGGGAAATGAATGAAAGACGACCTGATCAGTTCGCTCGAACCGCTGCACCGCGACGCCTATGGCTGGGCGCTCCATTGCTGCGAGGGAGCGGCTGCCGAAGCGGGCGACGTTCTTCAGAATGCCTACCTCAAAGTGATCCAGGGAAAAGCGATCTGTCGGGATCTATCCTCTCTCAAGACCTGGTGGTTCGGCGTGATCCGCTTCACCGCGAAGGAGGAGTCTCGAAGACGACGCTTCCGGGAATCTCTTGCCGGAAAATTGCTGCGTTTCCCTTCCTACGAAAGCACGGGAGGAGACTCCGCCGTGGCATACCCGCTCGATCTCGACGAGTCGGCCCGGAACCTTCGCCTCTGTCTCGAGCAACTGCCCGCGAGGCAGGCGGAGGTGCTGCATCTCGTTTTTTATCAGGATCTCTCCCTCTCGGAGGCCGCCGGAGTCATGGGCGTCTCTCTCGGCTCGGCCCGTACCCACTATGCCCGGGCCAAAACACGGCTCCGCGAACTCCTTCAATTTGCCCCGCTTGAATCATGACAGAGAACCATTCATCCGATCATCAACTGCGTGAGAAGTTTCAAGGCCTGCGGAAACAGGAGGCAGCCCTCGCCCCCTCGTTCGACCGGATCATGACGATGGCCCGCTGCCAATCCACTCCGCCTCATGGGCCCCGGATCGCCCAGGTTCTGGTTCCGCTGTCGGCTGCGGCGCTCTTCTTCCTCTTCGCCAGCTTCCTCCTATTGAATCGGGAGCCTGAACCGCAATCTCTCAGCTCAAGTCTTCCCGTGCTCCTCGAACCCGACCCTGAACGAGCCCCCCTCTTCGCCGGAATGGAGGTGCGGGGCGAGGCGCACCGCTATCTCTCCGATAAACTTCTCCCTCTCCATCTCCGCATCAGTCTGTAACTACTTATCACCATGAATTTTAGATTCTTACTTACCTTTTTTACCCTTCCTCTCACAGGCGTTTCCGGGCTCGATTTCGAGGGCCTCGTCACCCCCGATAGCATTGCCGCCCACCGCGCCGCGCTCGATCTCACGGCTGATCAGGAGTCCCAACTGAGCCAGGTATACGAGTCCGCCAAAGCGGAGGCAGAATCTCTGGAAGCCGCCATTCACAGCGAAGAAGAGGAACTCAAGGACCTCCTCAAAACCGACTCGCTCTCCCCTGAGGCCGCCGACGCCCAGTTGCAGGATCTCCTCGATGCCGAGGCGAAACTCAAACGGCTTCAGCTAAAAACGCTGGTCACCCTGCGCTCAGCCCTGACTCCGGAACAACTCGCCAAAGCGATTAAACTTGCCGGTCAAAACCGGGAGGAGACCGCCGCCCTCGAGGCCCGGATCGAAGCCAAAGCCGACCGGCTCAAAACGGCATTCGAGGAACTCGACCTCACTCCTCCCGTCACTCTGGCAATGAGAGGCACTGAAATCACAGAGATGCTTCGCCGTTTTGAACTTACCGAAGCCGATCAAGCGCTCGATGCTCTGATTGCAGAGACCGGAATCGATGAGGCTGCCGACACGGAGCCGATTGACTTCAGCACGGAGGACCCCGGAGACATTGATCTTGAGGTCCTCAAACAGCGGTATGAAACGGTGACCGAAGCCGCCGGCAAAGTGATCTCGCTGCCATTGCTGCGTCAGCTCGTGAAAGGCAGGGACGCGCTGGAACTGGCCAAGCAAAACGAAGATGCCACGCAGGTCGGCCGGATTCTGACCTGGGCGGAAAAGAAGCTCGCCTTGTGACGAAGCCTGCTCCTCTGATGTAGGCGGGGTCTGTGCCCCCGCGTTCGGTGCGCACGATTCATGATCGTCCAACCCGGCCTCAGAGAGGCCAGCCACAGAGAAAATTGCCCATGAAAAAGACGACATTGCTCCTCATTTCCGGACTTTTTGCGACGATGCTTCCCGCCCCGAGTCTCGACTTCGAAACGGAGGCCCGGCTCAAGATGGCTCTCCAGATTGCCCGCGAACACAACGACGAGTCGCGTGTCGATCGGGTCAAACAGGCTGCCGCGACCCTACAGACGATGACGACAGCGTCAGAGATCGAGGCTCTTCTCCGCGAGGTCGAATCGGCCGTCGGGATCGATCCGGGTGGCTGGTCCATGGCGGGCCAGCCGCTCTTCCGTCCCTCACCGGGGATACTTGAGGGCTCCCCGCTCATTCGAAAAAAACTCGATGCCGCCCTCCTCTCCGGATCACTTCCGGAAATCACCGCCGTGATCACCGAATGGCGGGCGGTTCTCGGAGACCAGGCCGGTTTGCCTGACGGACGTCGCCCGGGCGACCACCCCGGACCGCTCACCCTCGACGAGGCGGCCGCCACCCGGCTTTTTGTTGGGGCACTCAAGAGCGAAGGCCGCGCCGTTCGTGAATTGACGAAAGGGCAGCCCCTTCCGAATCAGATGGTTCGCTTTTATGGCTACGTTCTCGATGGATTGAGCGCGATCCATCCGTACGCCCAGGTCCATACGCCAAACGAACTTGGCATGCTCGATGAACTCGCCCGGGGTGTCGCGACAGTCCTCCTCGCGCTGCAGCAGCCCGATGGCCATTTCCCCTTCCCCGATCTGAGAGGCAAAAACATCCGCTTCGGTGAGATGATCGAAAAGCAGCTCGCTGCCGGAACCGTCGAAGTGAAGGACGGCTGGGTCACCACCGCGGACCCGGAGGGAGGCACCCAGTTCGACACCGGTGTCTGTGGCGTTGCCCTGCTCACCGCCGGCAAAGTCTTCAATGAGCCAACCTGGACTGCCGCCGGTTTGCGGGCCGCCGACTGGGCGGAGAAACAGCGCCTCGTGACGAACTTCAATTACAACGCCTTCTCCGTTTCGCTCCTCGCCAATGCCTCGCAGGCGTCGGGGAATCAAACCTACCTCGACTCCGCCCTCACTAAGTTCGAACTGGGGGTCGCCCCGGGTCAAAGCACCAACGGACGCTGGATCGATGCGCACAATGCCCGAACCGTTTACCATGTCATCATCCTCCGGGCGCTTGGAGATCTTCTCGAGGCGGTTCCCGAAGACCGGGCCGAAGCCATCACCCGGGTCAAAGCGGCGGCCGAACCGGCGCTTGGAGCGATCCTGACAGAGTTCAACGCGATGGGCATCACCGTCGAATGCCTTCCTGAATTGATGGTCCTGGAAAAACACTTCCCCGAACTGGATGGACTCAAGCCGGCGATTGATCGGGTCGCTGCCAGCCTCGTGGAGAAGTCCTCGGATGGCACCGGTGTCAGAATGGGTGCACAGCCGCATCAACTCGCGGCGGTGGCGGAGTGGTTAAAGAGAAACTAACCCGCCGCCCGAATTCCATTCTTCCGGAGCCGCCTCCAACGAGACGGAAGATTACCCTACCACCACACCAAAGAGCGAACCCACAGCGGCGGTGGCTCCCATGGCAAGAGCCCCCCAGAAAGCAACACGAAGCGCACCGCGAATCCGACCGGCGCCGCCCGCCGCCGCGCCCACCGCCCCAAGCAGACCAAGGGAGACAAAGGTGGCCCCGGCGACCCACAGACTGAGGTTGGTTGCGGGAGCAAACCCGGCGACGAGAAGAGGCAACGCCGCCCCCACGGCAAAGGTCAGTGCCGAAACGAGTGCTGCCTGCACGGGGCGGGCCGTGACCGTATCCGAAATGCCCAGTTCATCGCGCAGATGAGCGCCGATCGCATCCTTTTCCGTCAACTGCCGGGCGACCTTTTCAGCCAGATCCCGGTCTAGGCCGCGGGAAAGATAAATCCCGGTGAGTTCTGCAAGTTCTCCTTCCGGATCCTCGTTCAGCTCGCGAATTTCCCGCGCCTTGTCGGCGGCCTCCGCATCGGTCTGGGAGCTGACCGAGACATACTCCCCCGCCGCCATCGACATCGCCCCGGCCATCAGCCCGGCCAGTCCTGCGACAAGAATCTCGGGACGCCCCGAACCTGCCGCCGCAACTCCGACGACAAGACTGGCGGTCGAGACGATACCGTCATTTGCGCCGAGGACGGCAGCGCGCAGCCAGCCGATCCGCTGAACCATGTGAATCTCCGAGTGAGTAAGACGGCTCATAATTTCGTTTAATGGCAGAAGAGGTAGGACAACGCACGTCCGGTTAAGGAACCTTGTCAAACCGCATCGGCGTCCCGTTAGCCCTCGTTCACCCGATCAGTTCACGAATCACTCCCCTGCCCTCGAATCCGGTGAGGCGTTGCTCGAGCCCGTTGTGATACCAGGTCAGGGCTTCGTGATCGATCCCGAGGAGTTCAAGAGCGGTCGAGTGGAGTTCCCAACTGTGCACCACCTTCTCGACTGACTCGAACCCGAGTTCGTCGGTTGCTCCGTAGCCGATCCCCGGCTTCACTCCTCCGCCCGCCATCCAGCTGGTGAAGGCCCCGGCATTGTGGTCACGCCCCTTGCCTGAGCCCTGGGCCGCCGGTTGCCGGCCGAATTCCGAGGTGCAGATCACAAGCGTGTCCTCGAGCAGACCGCGCGCTTTGAGATCAAGGAGAAGTGCCGAAGCCCCGGTGTCGAGCACCTCACCCCAGTAGCCGTGGTCCCTGACGATGTCCTCATGACTGTCCCAGTTCGGACGGATCTTCTTTGCGGTGGTGTTTTCCGCCCCGCAGTAGATCTGAACGAAACGCACGCCCCTTTCGGCGAGACGGCGGGCGAGAAGACACTGCCTGCCAAAGGGCCCCGTCTCGGGATGGTCGATCGCATAGAGCTTCTTCGTCAACTCGCTCTCACCCGCAAGATCAGTGACCTCGGGAGCGCTTAGCTGAAGGCGGGCCGCCATCTCGTAGGCGGCGATGCGGGCCTCGAGTTCGGAGTTTCCGGACCGGCTTTCACGATGGAGGCCATTGATTTGATCGAGAAACTTGAGCCCCGCCGCGTCCGAGGCGGGATTCACTTTCTCGAAACCGGCCGGAGGAAAAAGATCGGCGATGGGCTGCTTCACATTGTTCGCATCCAGGGTCGTGGCCTGGTGCACGGCGGGAAGGAAACCGGCCCCCCAGTTGATGATGCCGCCGGGGGGAAGCCCCCGCGGATCTGGCAGGACCACAAAGGCGGGAAGATTTTCACACTCACTACCAAGCCCGTAGGTCACCCACGCCCCCATGCTCGGGAAGCCCGGCAGGGTATGGCCCGTGTTCATCATGAAGCAGCCCGGACCATGAAGCGCCGTCGTGCTCTTCATCGAATAGATGAAGGCCATGTCATCGACGCACTTTGCGAGACGGGGAAAGAGGTCACTCACCCACCGGCCCGATTCCCCGTGCTGGCGAAAGGTCCAACGGCTCGGGAGACAGTTGCCCGGTTTTGAGGCAAAGAACTGAAGCTCGCCTCCGGGATCAAAGGGCTGACCGGCACGCCGCTCGAGTTCCGGTTTGTAGTCAAAGGTATCCACCTGGCTCCACCCGCCCGGGCAGAAGATCTGGATGACGCGTTTTGCCCTGGGTGGAAATTGAGGAGCAGCCCCCCGGGACTCCCGCGCCAGAAGCGAGGAGAGCGCCAAGCCACCGAAGCCGGCTCCTGCAGTGTGGAGGAAGTGTCGGCGACTGAACCGGGACGGCAAGCGGAGCGCTTGCCCTACAGACGATCCGGTTCGTGCATTCCCTGTAGGGCGGCCGCTCCGGCTGCCTTGATTTCCGGTCGGTTGATTAGTCGACATAGACAAACTCATTTGAATTCAACAGCGCACGGCAAAACGCAAAGAGCCCCTCAGCCTTGATAAACTCCTCCGCCATCTTCGCTTCGTGTGCAGACGGCTCCCGCGCGAATGCCAGGGCGTAGGCGCCCGCGATGCGGTCGCCGCCCTCCTTCTCCACTCGCTCCGCAAAATACCCCGCCTGGCGCAACATGAAGTCGTTGTTATAAAGAGCGAGCGACTGGAGCGGGGTCGTCGTCACATTACGCTTCGGCGTCAGGTTCGCGGGGTCGGGACAATCGAGGGTCGTCATGAAACGGCTCGGCGTCGTCCTGACAAGGTAACGATAAATGCTCCGTCGCCACAGCTTCGGCTCATCGGCGGTGACATAGCGGTAGATGGGCGCGTACGCTTCCTCGTAGGTGAAATCCTCGAAGCCCGGCCCACCGCTCGCGGGATTTAGTTTTCCGCTCACAAAGAGCACCGCATCACGCACTGCCTCTGCCTCAATCCGCTTGGGATTCTGCCGCCAGAGGAGCCGGTTCCCGGCATCGACAGAGACTCCTTTCGCCTCATCGGGATATCGTGAGTCCTGACGATAGGTTTCGCTGGTGAGTATCAACCGCAGCATGGCCTTGATCGATCCATCCTGTCGTTCAAACTCTCCGGCGAGCCAGTCGAGCAATTCGGGATGCGAAGGCAGGTCGCCGCCTAGACCGAAGTCGCTCGACGTCGCAACGATCCCCTGACCGAAGACCCATTGCCAGAGCCGGTTCACGATAACCCGCCGTGTCAGCGGATTTTCCGGATGAGTGATCCACTCCGCCAGGGCGACGCGCCTATCCCCCTGCCCCGTTCCATGATCACCAAGATCGGGATCGAGCATGGCGAGGGCAGCGAAGGCCCCCGGCTCGAGCGGGTCTCCCGTCGGCTGCCCGGGTTCACCGCGTCGCAAGAGCCGCACCTCGGGGATCTTTGCCTCGGGGACGACCGCGTAGACTTTGGGCGGAGCGACGAGGGCAGCGAGCTTCTTCGCGATCCCGTCACGCTCCTGTTGCAAGCGGGTAAGACGCTCCCGCTCGGCACCCGACACATTTCGCGGAGGATGCGGCTGGATCAGCGGATCACCGAAACCGATCTGATCATGCCCGATTCCATCGCTTCCGTCGGTGGAAATCAGAGTCAGAAATCGCGCCGTTTCGGGTAGAATGAGATCGATGTCCTTGAGTCCGTCTTTTCTCCCGATCCGAAGAAACTCGAGCTCCTTTTTCCCATCGAGGTAGAGGCGGGCATCGGCGTAGTTGGCTCCCTCCTGCCCGAAGTAGGCGAGCTTCGCGGTGAAACGCATGACACCCGCCCCGACCGACTTCCGAATCGCGGCGAGGTCGAAGGTGATGCCGGCATTGGCGTGCAGCCCCAGCAGCGAATGACCGTCTTTGGTGAAATCGATCCCGCCCGCAACCGGCGAATGCTGGCTCGCGACCGGACCGTTCCGAATCAGATCCCAGGCCTCCCCCGAGGTCTTCGGGACGCCGGTCACGGTGAGGCCGGTCGAGCTGATCGGGATGACCCCCTTGCCACCGAGGCCGTCGGGGACGAAAACGCCGTCAATGAACTCGCTCTTCGCCGCCGCGAACTGATTTGTCTTCACTTTGTCGAGCCTGCCGAGGTCCTTTGTCTGCACACTCGCATCGCGCGGATCGAGACCCTGACGCGTCGTGCCGCTGCCCGTGCCGTTGCCTCCACCGACGATGTCCGCGAGGTCAAGCCCCTCGCCCTCGAGCCGGCGGATTTCAAGATCGAACTCGTCACGCTGTTTTGTCAGGGTGGCTTTCGTGTTTTCGTATTCCTTCATCCCGGCATCGTTCACGGCCCGCTCGTCACGCTTCACTCCGGCGAAGACGGACCAGAGCTGGTAGTATTCATCCTGACTGATCGGATCGAGCTTGTGATCGTGGCAGCGGGCGCAGTTCACCGTCATGCCCATGGACGCCGTCATCACCTGGGTGGCCATGTCGTCGAGATCGAGTCCCCGGGCGGCGCGGCGCAGTTCATCGCTCCTCGTCTCGACCTGCCCGACAAAATCCCACGGTCCCGCCGCGAGGAATCCGGTCGCGATGACCGCCTCGGGTTGATCAGGCCACAGGACATCTCCGGCGATCTGCTCCTTCAAAAATTGAGGGAAGGGCTTGTCCTCGTTGAAGGCTTCGATGACATAGTCCCGATAGCGCCAGGCAGTGTCACGGCGCTTATCCCGCTCGAAGCCATGGGTATCGGCATAGTGGGCGAGGTCGAGCCAATGCCGGGCAAAGCGCTCGCCGAAATGGGGTGAGGCGAGCAGGGTGTCGACGAGTTTTTCATAGGCCGCCGGATCGGGATCGGCGACATAGGCCTCGACCACCTCAGGTGCGGGAGGAAGCCCGTGGAGATCAAAGGAAAGACGGCGGATCAGGGTGCGACGGTCGGCCGGGGCCGAGAGCTGAAGTCCGGCTGAGGAGAGTTTTTCCCGGATAAAGACATCCACGGGGTGGCCCTTTGATCCTGACAAAAGCTCCTCTCCCGTTTTCGAGAGCGCCTGCCAGGCCCAGTGGGAGAGTCGCTCATCTTCACCGGCGAGGGAATCCGGCCAGGGAGCGCCCGCATCGATCCACCGCTTAAGGAGATCCACCTCGGCGGCACTGAGCGGATCCCCCTCGGGCGGCATTCGTTTCTCGTCGTCGGCCGGAGCGATGATGTGCTCGATGAGAGGACTCTCGCTGCTTTTTCCCGCAACAATGGCCGGACCACTGCTGCCGCCTTTCATGGCCGGTGTACGCACGTCGAGCCGGAAGCCCGATTTCTGTTTCTCCGGTCCATGGCAATCGAAACAGCGAGCCTCGAGAAGGGGGCGCACCTCCCGGGCAAAGTCGACCGCCGTCGCGAAAGAGGGACTCAAGAGGGTTAGTCCCGTGAGTAGAGAGGGTACGATCCGGCCGAGCGGCAAGCGGGGCGCTTGCCCTACAGGGTCAGGAACAACGACATCCTGGAAATCTGTAGGGCGGCCGCTCCGGCGGAACGGCAAGCGGGGCGCTTGCCCTACAGGGGTACGAACAACGACGTCCCGGGAATCTGTAGGGCGGCTGCTCCGGCCGAGCGGCAAGCGGAGCGCTTGCCCTACAGGGTCAGGATCAACGGCATCCCGGGAATCTGTAGGGCGGCCGCTCCGGCTGCCGATGGTGAGACCTTGCGTTTTCATTCCCCCTTCCTCCCAAGGTGTGCAACCAGATCCGCAACCGCCGTCTCGATGTGGACCCGCATTGCCTTTTCCGCTGCTTTGGCATCGCGGGAACTGATGGCCTTCAGGATGGCGCCATGCTGCTTGACCGCCCTCCCCACGCCCGCCTCGGACATGGTCGCCCGGCGACTCTCGCGTCCGAGGTCGGCGATGGAATCGAGCATGAGACCGAAGAGCTCATTCCCTGACAAACGCGCCAGTTCGCGATGAAAGGCGAGATCGCTCTCCATCGCCGAAAACAGATCCGGAGCCGTTTCGAGCCGGGCGTGTATCGCCGCCAGGCCAGCGATCTCTCCGTCACTCGCCCGCTCCGCGACACGCCGGGCGATTTCGGGTTCGAGCGCAGCGCGAACTTCGAGCGACTGTCGGAGACGCTCGCTTTCATCCGGAAGCAAAAAGCGGGCGGCCGCACTGACCGGGGTATGAAGGCGGTCGACGACCCGGATCCCCACCCCCTGGCGCACCTCGACCAGTCCCTGAAGTTCGAGCCGTTTTGTCGCCTCGCGCACGACAGGCCGGCTCACCCCGAATTGCTCAGCCAGATGACGCTCGGAGGGAAGTAGCCCGTCCATCGCCAACTGCCCGCCCCGGATGGCACCGGCGAGACGATCAGAGACTTCCTCGACGAGACTGTGTTTTCGGAGGGCAGTGAGTTCCATTGGTAAGACCACCTTACCAATTTGGAACATAAAGACAATCGGCGTGATTGCGTGGGATTTGTCCGGGGAGCAAACCTCGAAACTCTCACGAGTTTCGCTACGTCACGAAAAGCTGGTGGTAGCGAAGTTCGTGAGAACTTCGAAGGCGCGACCGAAAATGAGAAGTTCGCTTACTCCGCCTTAACGATTCCCCGCACCTTCGCGTGGACCTGAATCGAAACTCTCACGAGTTTCGCGACGTCATGAAAAGCCGCTGGTAGCGAAGTTCGTGAGAACTTCGGAGGGGCGACCAAAAATGAGAAGCCCGCTCACTCCGCCTTAACGATTCCCCGCAGCTTCTCATGGACCAAACCTCGAAACTCTCACGAGTTTCGCTACGTCATGAGAAGCTGGTGGTAGCGAAGTTCGTGAGAACTTCGGAGGCGCGACCGCAGCCGGGAAGCCCGCTCACTCCGCCTTCGTGATCCCCCGAAGCTTCGCGTGGACCTGGGCAGTTTTGCCCATGTAGTGATCCATTGAATAATCGAACGCGGCGAGGCGGATATGTTCGGCCGATTTTTCAGTCTCCCCGAGGGCTTCAAAATAGAGACCCAGGTAGAGGTGGGCATAACAGAGGTTATTCCGCTCATTGTCAGAGATGAGACCGTCTCCATCGGCCTTCGCCGCCTCGAGAACCGCCTCAACCGTTCCCCGGCCGGCAAAGAGGTCGTGGACCTCCTTCATCGGGATGCGGGAGTCACCCTCAATGAGGATTAGGGCCTTTTGCGCCTCGGCCACACTTCCGCCCGGGGCGCGAACGGCACAGAGAAAATGCCAGACGGCGTTTTCAACATCCTGCGAATTGACCGTCTGGTGACGCTCAAACTGCGCCTTCCCTTTTTCATACTCTTCCGCATAATAATACGACAGACCCCGTTGCCAATGATGAGGATCCTGCTCTGGAACGAGGGCAATGAAGGCATCGAAGTCGGCAATCGACTCGGCGATTTTGGCGTCGAAAAAGTGTTGTTCCCCTCGTCGCTGCAGCGCGGTGAGACGCACCCGCATCCAACGGCTCTCCGCAGTGACGGCGGCCGTGTCAGCAATGACCTTGTCGTAGTCCCCCGCCTGAAACGCGTCCATGACCTCCTTCGCCACCTCGGGAGCGAGGTCACCTTCCTGAGCATCGGCACAGGAACCCAGAAAAAGACAGAGTGCGAGGAGTGAGAGCCATTTCATCGCCGGAAGGTGAACGAAAAACGGGAGCCCGTAAAGGACTCCCGTCTCGGAACAAAAACGGATCTGCGGGACCGGATCAGGCCTCCAGCTTCCACCCGTCGCGGTAATCGCGTTTGACGAGTTTGGCCGCTTCGGGGCAATTCGGCGAGGAGAGGGTCTTGCTGTCCCACTCCACCTTCTTGTTGAGGCGAACGGCGAGATTGCCAAGGAGAACCATTTCGGTGAACGGTCCGCTCTGGGCGAACTTCGACTGGGGCAGCGCCGGATCGTTGGCTTTGACCGCATCGTAGAACTCGTTGTGCGGGTTCTGGTCGCGGGCACGTGGGAGGGACGGCTCGGGGTAGTTGAACCCGTCCATGAGTTTGCCGGGCTTCACGACCCAGGTGTCCTTGCTGCGGTTGAACCAGAGTTTGCCTTCGGTACCGATGATGAGACTGCCGTAGCCTTTCGCTTCGGTGGTGTCGAGTCCTTCGGTGATTTCGATCGGCGGCACGTTGGGATTGCGGATCTTGCCTCCGTCGATGTTGCTTTCGAGCGCCCACTTCTCAGGGTTGAAGACCGCGTCCTTGTAGCCGTCGTACCAGGTGTACTTGATCGACTTGCCGTCCTTGCCCGGGAATTGATACTCGATCGTCGCCCAGGTCGGAGGAGAAATATCGCTCTGCGCTCCCCGTCCGTCGGCACTGACGGCCGAGACGCTCACGGGCGCGGCGAAATCCATCGCCCAATGGCTCATGTTCATGATGTGGCAGGCCATGTCGCCGAGGGCGCCGGTGCCGAAGTCCCAGTAGCCGCGCCATTTGAAGGGAGCGATCTGCGAGCTGTATTCACGGAACGGTGCGGGTCCGATCCAGAGATCCCAGTTCACATGGGAAGGAACAGCCTCTTTCTCCGGCCAGGCGGGGATGCCCTGGGGCCAGATCGGACGGTTGGTCCAGGCGTGCACCTCGACGATGTCACCGATGAGTCCGGCTTTGACGAGTTCAACGACGCGGCGCATGTGGTCATTGGCCTGTGCCTGATTGCCCATCTGGGTAACGACCTTGGTTTTCTCGGCCAGTTCGGTGAGATACCGGGCCTCCCAGATCCCGTGGGTGAGCGGCTTCTGGCAATACACGGCACAACCCTTATTCATCGCCGCGGAGGCGGCGAAGGCGTGAACGTGATCGGGGGTCGAGACGGTGACGGCGTCGATCTTGTCGCCCTCGGTCTCAAGCATCTCGCGCCAGTCTTCGAAAAATTTGGCGTCAGGGGAATCCTGACGGGTTTTGACCCAGTTGCCGCCCACGTTGGGGTATTTGTCAGAATTGACGACGTCGCAGAGGTGGGTCACCTGGAAGCCGGCCCCGATGGAGCCCGAGATGTCGCTCGCGCCCTTTCCGGAAATCCCGATGCCGGCGAGGGTGATCCTGTCATTGGCCCCGAAAACGCGGCTTGGCACGACCTGGAAGTTGAAGGCCGCTGCGGTGGCAGCGACGCCTTTGACGAAGTTTCTACGTGAGGTTGGTTTTTCCATAAATTGCTAAAACAAGGTGTCGGCACGCCCGGGAACCAGGCGAGAAAGCCCGATTTAACGGCAAATGACGGAATCATTCAATGCCGTATATCGGTAAACGGATGACGCCGGGCCGTCTTAGTGGATTCCGGTGAATCGGTGCACTTCACGGTCGAGCGGCACACGGCTTTACGCTTCTATATAGGTATAGAATCAAATTCCAGATTCTCGAACTGACCCTCCTCTGCTCCGGAACCGCCCCTCTTCTGCTCGTCTTTGGTAGTCGGCACGAAGCAAGGTCAATCCGGCCAACAAGGTTGACCACAGCGACGCAGCCCTGAGGGTCTAGCAAGACAACATCAAATGGGTCATCCCCGGCCACTCCCCTTCCCGGCCGGGGCCGGGCGAAGGCATGGGTGATATCTCGACATGGGCCGCGTTTTCACTTGACTCAGTCGTCGACTATCGTCTTCTTGACGCGCTTCTCTCCCGCGCCACCGCCTTGAGATTCTTACCCGCACCGCTCAACCTGCCTTGGCCCAAGAATCGATAGCCCCCCTCGGAGAACGATACTTCCAAACCCGTGAGCGGCTGAAGAATGTCATCGAGGCGCTGGGCAGTCTGGGTGCCGAAACCGGCCTCGCGGAGGATCGTCTCGGCGGACTCACGAGCAAGGCCGCCGATCTGGAGAATCCCTTTCTCCTCGTCGTCGTCGGAGACGCCGACCCCGGCAAGTCGACCCTGCTCGACGCCCTCTTCGGCGGGGAATTCCTGAAAGCAGGGTTCGCGCCCGCCTCCGGACGCATCGCCCTGCTTCAATACGGAACCGAAGCGCGGGAGTCCGACTTCTCCGAAGACATCGTCGAAGTTTTTCGACCGATCAACACCCTCAAGGACTTCACCTTTCTCAACTTGCCGTCGGCAAGGGCGATCGGATCCGCCTACGACGATGTCGCGGAAAGGTTTCTGCCCGAGGCGGACCTCGTTCTCTTCGTGTTCTCGGTGAAGAACCCGTGGAGCGAAGCGACCTGGGAACTCCTCGGCCGTATCCACCGCCAGTGGGGCAGGAAAATCGTGATCGTGCTCCAGCAAAGCGACCTGCGCACCGGGGAAGAGGTGTTGGCCATCCGCGAGCACACCCGGAAGACCGCACTCCTCCGCTTCAGGCGGAATTTCCCCGTTTTTTCGGTCTCGGCCAGGACGGCCCTCCTCGCCAGGACTCCCGGCCACGATACGGCCGCGCTTCACCAACACAGCGGAATCGAGTCGCTGCAGCTCCATCTCTCCGGCATGGTGGAGTCGTCCGTGCCCCGCCTCGTGGCGCTGACCCACGCGTGCCGCGCAGCCCGTGAGGTAATGGAAGAAATCAAAGAGCGGCACGGCGAGGTCTCGGAGATCATCCGCGCCGACGACGAGATTCTCAGCACATTGGAAGCCTCTGCCGCGACGCAGATGGAGCTGACCCGGAAAAATCAAGAGGCTCTCCTCGACGGCTTCGACCAAAGCTTCGTCTCGGCGGGCCTTCAGGCCGAACCCCTCCTCGACGAGGTGTTCCGCTTCGCCTCGATCCTGCGGCCCCGGCAGCACCGCATCGGCTTGATCGATGACCGGATCTCCGCCCTCACCCTGGAGGCGGTGCGAGGTGGCATCGGATCCGGAGCAAGCGCCGTCACGGAGGACGTCGACAAGCTCTGGGACAGCGTCGCCCATGAGCTGAAGGAACGCTTCGATCTCGAACTGAGCACGAGCGGGTCAGGCCGGCCGAACTGGGAGGAGCCGAGGCGACGTCTCTCGGAATCCGTCGAGCAGGCTACCTCTCTTGCCCTGAGCGAGATGAAACTTGTCGACGAACTCAGGGCCCTCTTCCGGCAGCGCACGCGGCTGATTTGGGGGTGCGTCGTTACTGCGATCCTCCTGGGACTGGCGGGCATCACCCTCACGGTGATGCATCGCGGTCTTCCCGGCAACGCGGTCGATCTGCTTGTCGAACTGGCGGCCGGCGTCGTCTTCACGATGCTGGAACAGGGCCCCTGGAATGCGTTGGCTCTGGCCTCGGCTCTGGTCTTCCTCATCGTCGCCGCAGCAGTCGGGATCCCGTTGGCGAAGCAGGCGCGGGAGGTCTACCAGTCCATTCTCAATCGTCACCGGAAACAAATCGCCAGGGCGCAGCGAGACGCCGTCGGCGAGCAAACGGCGGCCTTCTACCGTGATTTCGTCGCGTTCTTCGATCCCCTTCGAAAAGTCTGCCGGGAGCATCGCGGAAGCTACGAGTCCGGCATGCGGGAGATCGAGAGAACGGAGTCCTCCCTGGCCGAGGTCGAGCGCGTCCTCCATCCCGTGATAACAGAGCTCATCTCACACGGCTACGCCCCTCGCGAACTCCATCGAGACGATCTGGTTCTTCGGGAGGTTTGAATGATGCGATCGGGCCGCTTTCATTGGCTGTTCTGATTCAGTCCGTAGGCTTCCATAATGATCTGCGAGACCTTTGGACTCTCGAACCATGCCAGAACCTCATCGTATCCCGGATCGGTCCGATCCCAGAATGAGTTGCTGAGCCGTTGTTTCATCATGGACTGCGAGTTCCGCTCGTAGAAAGAAAGAACGAGAGCAGGATGTGACTCCATCTGACCAAGGAACGGTCCGACCGGCAATCCCATCTTCGCGATGGCACAGATCCAGTCGTCGATGATCCATCCCGCGTCGGAAATCCGGGCTGTTTCCTGAACCACGGCATGAAGCACGTCACAGAGCGCATCCCGCCGGAGTGATGGCCAATCCGCCGGATGAGTCTCCGAAACCGCGCTCCCCGTTACCGGGACATCGGGCCACCACCCGGATTCCGTGCAAGATATCTCGATGATCCGCGGGAGAAAATAGAGGTAGTCCGCCACCTCCCCGACAGTTAGAAATGCGGATGACGCGTAGGAGGACAGGTCACCCGGACTCAGTTCGCGGAGAGGCTTCGACAAAAGAGTGCCGATGTTCTTCTTCTCGATACAGCACGGGCACCCTTCGATGGTTCGTGGCTTCGGAACGTCTCCGAAAGCGAGGTAGAGAGCATCGATGCTATCTGCGAGAGACTTCATTTTATTGAGCCAACTTCAGGTCGCTGGCATTGGGTCATTCGATACTTCTTTACAAAGTGGGCGACGGCAGCACAGCTCTGTCAAGAATTGTCGCATGACACCCGTTTCGCACTTGGCTCTCGGGGTGAGTTCCATTGCTTTCGGTTTATCTGCGGGTTATGACGGCTAACGTCAGGGAGCAGCGGAGGGCTGTAATACCTTTCCTGTCGCGACTTGTTGTGCCCGATTCGATATTACAATATCTAGCTTAAACCGAACACCATCCAACTCGGCGTCTAGTGAACTAGATGACCTCTCACGTATTATATATAGCTGGCAAAAATCCACCATAACCGTACCGCTCCGAAACCCTGAGAAGTTATCTAGATCCCGAAACACATCTCTATCTATTATGATTTTCCTTTGTTCTTTCGCAAGACGAATAACTGCAGGATCACCAAATTCCAAGCATGTTATAACGGCAAAACTAGGATTTTTCGCGCCCGCTTCCTTATCCCACTCAACTAATATGCTCTCAGTAGGAGGAATTATCTCTCTCAAATAAGATTTCTTCTGAAATGCTTCATATGCCCTCTGTTGCTCCTCATTCGTAATTGGAAGCTTAATTTCCTTCGGCATAAGAAAACGACACTGCGTTACGGGTTCTAAAGGTTGATTCCTGCAGCCAGAAAGGATGCAACATACAGCAATAAATGAAATGCCCCGAGATGTCATTTTTTCTGCACAACGTTTGAGGCATGGCGAGCCAGACCCGGGAGCGCCGCCTCGATTGGAGGATAAGGAGTCGAATCAGGGAAGTCAATCAACTCGCGGTGGGACGGGCTTGCCATCGCCGGCTTGCTGTACTCGAGCTTGGGATCGCATCGGCTCGGAAAATGTTTCAAAACGCGCGTCACGGAGACAGTTAAAATCAAAGCTGAGAAAACAGCTGCGGCGATACCGAGTAGATTCTGGTAGGGGTCTGGATGCAAAAGCGCACGGACCGAGGCAAAAATGCCAAGGAGAGCGCAGCCTGCAATCAATGCGATTCCAGTTGGCGAGATGTACGATACAGCGCCACCGATCTGGATTTCAAATGGGAGAAAGACACACAGTCCCAGTAGAAGGATAGCGAAGGCCACTGCGATGAATCCGAATGGAAATTCACGACGAATCGTGCTGGGGCAGATATCCATCATTTCTTGCTCAACGCCAAATGCCAGCCGATCCCAGCCGATGGGGTGAGATCGATGGCGGAGAAATCGTAATCAATGGCGGGTTCATGATTAACTCAGAACAGGTTGAGGATTGGCTGGGCTATTTCGTTAGGTTTTTCGCGCTCCAATACGAATCTTTTTCGGCCGGGCAAATATTGCAAATACGCCAGCCATCGCGACACCGCACAACACGGACGGAGGAATAACGACGAACGCAAACCCAGGACCGTAGCTCATGATCTTCCGCGGAATAATTTCTCCACCTCGGATATCATACCAGCCCTGAATTCTCGCATCGGCTGTTGTAGGAAAAATCAATGTCACACGAGTCACATCCGACGTGCGTTCGAGTACCCGAAAGAATTTGAAGTCACCCTTGTTTTCGATTTGGGTGTTGAGGTCTTTGTTGATTGCGGTCTCATCGAACCCGCTCGTTACGGCAACGCTATCCGACGGCACTTGATTCAGAATAGCTGCGGCAAACACCGCTTCTTGATCTCGGACGAGAATGGGAAAACTAGAGCGGTCGACGTCAGTCGCAGGGCGAATCCACCTCTTCTCCAATACTGACCACAATGGTGGAACCGATGCGGCGAAGCCGCCGAGAAAGAACAGCAGCAATAATAGCAGGAAACGCCAATGTGGGATACGCATCATGATGAAACCGAACGTCGAGGCATGGCAGCCCGATCCGGGAGCGCGGCTTCGATTGCAGTGTAGTGATTCGAATCAGGGAAGTCAATGAACTCACAACGGGATCGGGCTTGTCCATCGCCGACTAGTTATGCCCGTATCAGGGCGCCGATGATTGCCAAAAGAATCAAAGCCAGTGCTACCCAGGCCGCTATCGTGATGATCCTCCTCCCACAGGGAGAGGGCGAACAATCCCAAACGTCCGGCTCAGTTGTGAAGCTAAATGGCAGATCAGAGATCACCCTGCTCGCTTCGTCGAAACGATCAGCAGGAATCAAGATCGTCCACCAAGTCCCCGGCGCAGGCGACGGGTCGACCGGCATTGCGGTCCGCATTCCAGAAACTGACTCCTCCTGCAGATAGTGCGGTAAGCCTGCGTCCCTCAACGCCAGATCCGCCGCATCTAGTTGATAGAGTTTACCAGTTCGGAGAAGAGGGCGAAACTCGGTGCTCATTTTTTAGGCATAACAGAATTTATTCGTATGATCTCCGATAGTGATATTCCTCAAGATGCTCGAAGCAAGCATGTGAAGAAATCCACGATCTGACAAGGAAATCCTCGGACAACGTGTGTCTACCCGGCAGTTGGGGACACACGGATATTCGATGAATCGCCGTGGCCGATGTCAGGCATTCCTCCCCCCCAAAAAACCCGCTCAATCCCCACCCTCATCACTCCTCCGCACCTTTCGCCCGGTTCTCAAAGCGCATAAACTCCTTGTGGAAGGTCAGGGGAACCTCGCCGGTCGGACCGTTCCGCTGTTTGGCGATGATGAACTCCGCCTCGCCGTACATGCTCTCCTTTTCCTCGTCGTCGGCATAGACCTCGGGACGCATCAAGAGCCCGACGAGGTCGGCGTCCTGCTCGATCGATCCCGACTCACGAAGATCGCTCATCCGCGGTTTGCCACCGCGCGAGTCCGGGTTCCGGTTAAGCTGGGCTAGAACGATGACGGGGATATCGAGCTCTTTGGCAATGCCTTTGATCCCTCCTGAAATCTCGGCAATCTCTTTCTCACGGCCGTCCTTTCTCCCCACATCCGGAGCCTTGAGTAGCTGAAGGTAGTCGATCGCGATCAGGCGGATCCCGTGCTGCTGCTTGAGGCGACGCGCCTTGGCCTGAAGTTCGTTGATGGTGAGACCGGGGGTGTCATCGATCCAGATCGGTGCCTCGGCGAGCTGGCCCGCCACCTGCATCAGTTTGGGGAAATCCGCTTTCGAGAGAAAGCCGCCCCGCAACTTCTGCATCTGCACCCGGGCGCGGGAACAAAGGAGACGCTGCACGAGCGACTCCGAGGTCATTTCCAGACTGAAGACCGCCACCGGAATGGGATTGTCCTTCCGGATCGAGATGTTCTCGACGATGTTCATGACGAAGGAGGTCTTGCCCATCGAGGGACGGGCCGCGACGACGATCATTTCCCCGCCGTGGAAACCGTTCGTCATCTCATCGAGATCGGTGAAGCCGGTCATCAATCCGCCGGAGTTCCCGTCGGAGTTGTACATGTCATCAATCGACTGGATCACCTTGAGGACGTGGACCCGCATCTCCTCGATTCCCTTTTCCTGCGAGGTCTCGTTCCGGATCTGAAGGACCTTCTTTTCGACCGAGTCGAGGAAGTTGGCTGAGCTTTCCGGCCCGTCGTAGGCCTGGGTCACACACTCGGTGCAATCCTGAATGACCCGCCGCAGGACGAACTTCTCTTTGAGAAACTCGGAGTAGTCGTCAAACAGGGCCGTCGTGGGAACATCGTCGAGAAGGTCGGCCAGCGTCTTCGGTCCGCCCACCGCATCGAGTTTACCCTGCTTGGAGAGCTCGGTATTGAGCACGATGAGATCGAGCTTCCCTTCCGGACGGGTCTTGTAGAGGTGGAGGAGCGTTTCAAAAATGATGCGGTGAGCCGGGATGTAAAAATAGCCGGGAGCCAGCTTTTCGATCGCCTTGGGGATGATCGTGACCGGGTCCAGCAGCATACAGGAGAGGGCGGCCCGCTCGGCATCGGCGTTGAGCGGCATCGAGCGCAGCGAATCCTCGGCGCTCGAGGTCTTCTGAAAGGGCTTTCCGTTTTCGCCCTTCTGGCCTTTGGGACCGGTCTTGAGCGAATCGCCGCCCTTTTGATAAGACGAGCCACCACTTCCGGAAGAACTGTAATCAGGCATAGAGACGGGAACGTAAGGGTGACAGAGGATGGCGCGCCGCCCTGCGGAAAAAGAAAAAGGGCGGCCTGCTATCTAAGCAACCCGCCCGTATTTCGCAAAGCGATTCGTTAAAAATCGCTATTTTCGATGCACTCTCAATCCTCGTCAGAACCCGCATCGCCTGCGGTGCCGTCAGCGGCAAGAACCCGAACCGTGACGGAAGCCTCCACGGAGGGATGCAGTTTCACGGGGATCTCGTAGCTGCCGAGAGTCTTGATGGGGTGATCGAGCACCAGCTGGTGACGGTCGATGTTGAGCTTGCTCTTCTCGTTGATGAGAGCGGCGATGTCAGCCGTGGTCACCGAACCGAAGGCCTTGCCGCCCTGACCGAGAGAAAGAACGATGGAAAGACGGAGCTTCTTGAGCTTGCCAGCTGCGTTTTCCGCATCAGCCACTTCCTCAGCCTCGCGCTTGGAACGCAATTCCTTGAGATGACTCACATGACGGAGATTCGCTTTGGTCGCCTCATACGCCTGGCCCTGGGGAAGGAGAAAGTTGCGGGCGAAGCCACGCTTCACTTTGACGACGTCGGCTTCGGCGCCGAGTCCGTTGACTTTTTGTTTTAAAATGACTTCTACAGTTGCCATGGTGAGCGCGGATTCGGGAATTGAAAAAAGAGCGGGACAGATAGGTGCGATTCGATACCTTGTCAACCCGCAGACCGAAGTTTTACACTTCTTAAGTAGCTACTCCCCTCCCCTTACCGAATTATGGCCGAAGTCCCTTCCACCTTTGCATTGAAGCCCGGTGAGTCCGCTCCTGATTTTTCCCTGCCCGATCCCGACGGCACTATTCACTCCCTGCGGGATCTGATTCGCGGACAAAAGGGACTCCTGATCGCCTTTGTCTGCAATCATTGCCCCTTCGTCGTGCACCTCGCCGCGGAACTCGGGCGCTTTGCGGACTCGGCGGCCGAACAGGGAATCGCCACGGTGGCGATCAATGCAAACGACGTGAGCCGCTATCCCGCTGATTCTCCGGCACTCATGAAGGATTTTTCGACCCGGAACGGATGGCATTTTCCCTACCTCTACGATGAGGACCAGTCCATCGCGAAGGTCTATGCGGCCGCCTGTACCCCCGATTTTTACCTGTTCGACGCCGCCCTGCACCTGACCTACGCCGGCCAGTTCGACAGCACCCGGCCCGGACGAGGGGGAGCGCCCACCGGAGAGGATCTGAAGACGGCCGTTGCCCATCTCCTCGCCGCGACGCCGATGCCAACACCGTGGTATCCCAGCACCGGTTGCAGCATCAAATGGAAACCCGGCTCCGAGCCGTCCTATTTCGGGTAAGTTTCCGGCCGAACGTGAAACCTTTTCCGGCCGCTCGGGATTCCGGGTAAACGAGTGGCAAAATTTTCAGTCGATTCTCCCTCAGGATGAGGGACAGTATGCGGGTGCCTGAGACAAGCCCCCTCTTCCCTAAAGGAGCCCGCCCCACCTGGGTGATGGGCCACAAGAACCCGGATACCGACGCGATCTGTTCCGCCCTCGCCTATGCCGATCTGCTGAGCCAGACACGGGTTCCGACGGCCGTGGCCGCCTGTTGTGGACCGCCGAACGCCCGTACCGAGTGGGTTCTGCAAATGTCCGGAGTGAGCCGTCCCCGGCTCCTGAGCGATGTTAACCTGCGCGCCGGCGACATCTGCCGCCGCGAAGTCTCGACCGCCCGGCCGACCGATTCGGTCATCGAGGCCTACCGCGAAATGGCGGCCCACAGCTACCGGAGTCTCCCGGTCGTCAACGGAGAGGGCATCCTCCTTGGCATGCTGGCTCTGCAGGATCTCCTCGCCCTCCTCATTCCCGAGAGCGATCAGGGTGATTTTGCCCGACAGGTCACCACCTCCACCGACAACGTCGCCCGCGTCCTCGAGGCGGACGTGGTTCACCTCACCGACAGCAGCTCCCAGGAGCAGGATTTCCTCATGATGGTGGCCGGCTCGTCCGAACCTGTCATGCAGGAGAGGATAGGCCGTCTCCCGAAAGAGAAATTGCTCATCATCACCGGGGACCGCGTCGGCGTTCAACTCCATGCCGTCGAGGCCGGAGTTCGATGCCTCGTCATCACCAGCGGCTTCCGCCCCTCTGAGGCCATCATTCACTCCGCTTCGAAGAACGGGACCTCCATCCTCGTGACGAACCGGGACACCGCCTCGACGACCCAGCTGATCCGGGGGGCGCGCTCAATTCACAGCGCGGTCTCGACCGAGTTCATGTCCTTTTCTTCCGAGGCAAAACTGCAGGCCATCAAGGAAAAGCTGAAGTCGAACCGGGACCAGGTTCTTTTCCCGGTGTGTGACCCCGAGTCGAACCGGCTGGTGGGTGTCTTTTCCCGGGCCGATCTCGTCAACCCGGAACGGCCACGACTGATTCTCGTCGATCACAACGAGTTCTCCCAGGCGGTGTCGGGGGCGGATGAAGCCGAAATCGTCGAAGTCCTCGATCACCATCGCCTCAGCGGCAACCTCGTCACCAAGGAGCCCGTCCAATTCATCAACAAGACCGTCGGCTCCACCTGCACCATCGTGGGCAGCGCCTTCCGCGGCCACAGCATCGTGCCCTCGCGCAGCATCGCGATCTGCATCTGTGCGGGGATCATCTCGGACACGCTCAACCTCACCTCCCCGACCACAACCGATGAGGACCGGTCCGTGCTCGAGTGGGCCAGCATGATCGCCGGGATCGATGTGGACAAATTCAAGGAAGACTTCTTCTCGGCCGGTTCCGTACTGCGAAGCAGCAACATCGCTGAGGCGGTCGGGTCGGACCGTAAGGAGTTTGAGGAAAGCGGCTACCGGGTCAGCATCTCCCAGGTCGAGGAGATCGGATTTGATTACTTCTGGCCCGCCCGCGAGGCCCTTCAGGAGGAACTGCGAACCCTGATCAAGGAACAGAATCTCGATCTGGCCTGTCTGATGATCACGGACATCACCCTGAACGACAGCCTTCTACTCATCGAAGCCCCCGTCGAGATCCGGCAGAAAATCGGTTACCCGCGTAAGGATTCCCACCTCTTTGTCCTCAAAGGAGTGGTCAGCCGCAAAAAGCAGCTCTTCCCCTTCATCGGGTCCATTCTCGCGGAGAATCCAAAGACGGGAGGATAGAAAGTGCAACTATAACGACGGTCGGATCTTCGAGGAATCGGGACCTTCTGCCAAAAATTCTCTCTTCATCACTCTTTCACGTCTGGAAGCGGGGGGGTGGGATTCGAGCGAGTGAAAGGCGCGGGAACAGTCTTAGAATCGGTAGGTGAAAGCGACGTGGCCCCCTTCACCTGACGCTGCACCCCCATCAACACCAGTTGTTCGCCGTCGATTGTTTTAATGGTCCACTCATCAGTCGGAGTGTCACCTTGGTCTTCCCATCTGAAAGAGCGAATCACCGGCTCTCCCTGACCAATGACAATTTCATATACCGTAAATCCACTGGAATCCACCAGCGCCGCCCCATCCGGGAATTGCACCCCGAAAAGAGGGATTCGCCAATCGATATCGAAAGCGACCAGAAATCCCGAGTTATCTGTTGTATTCCAAACACCGATCAGTTTTTTCTGGAGCTCCAGCGCTTCTTCCGAAACCTTCCTATCCTTAAGCGCCCGATCAATCAGCAATCGTTTGCTCTTCCCTGAGAAGACGGAAAGAGCAAACGCCTTCTCCTGACCTGTTTCGGATCGAAGAATTACATTAGGGCCATCACGACGCACATAGAAGGCCTTCATCTGCTCTCCGTTCACACTGGTAAGAGTGTGAAGAGCTTCACCTGCAGCGGGCTCAGAGAATCCAGCAGATGCGAGCAACAACGACAGTAGAAATGCGGTAGGAACAATAAGCGGTCTCATAATGGCGGGGATTACAGAACAACTCAGCACGTCCATCCCGTTTATGCTCCGGCAGTGAGTAAAGGATGCAAAAAGCAATGAACAAAGAAGGAGAACAGCCGACACGTCACAACGAAGCGTGCAAAAAATTCTGGCACCCGTCAACGTTTTTGAAACACCCGGCCGGGTTGTAATGGTTTGAATTCGACGCACTCCAAGCTCCGCCCGGGGCCACTACTTTTTGACTCTGCTTTGGACTGTTCCTCTCACCTACGCTCCAGTTCAGCTTTTCCCCTTGCCGGGGATCGCCTTCCTTGCTACATCAATTGCGTCTTCTGACGCCCTTTTGGTGCGGATCGGGAGCGCTTAGTTGTCACTCCGCCGCCTATGCCCGAAACACCGCCACCCGGAGCCACGCCGACCGGCTTTCAGCGTAACCCGAGCGGTGGCATCCGGTGGCAGCCACCTACGCCCGAGGAGCTTGCCCTCCTCCTCCCCGGGTATGAGATCGAATGCCTCCTCGGCCGCGGTGGCATGGGGGCCGTCTACAAGGGCCTCCAGAAGGCCCTCGACCGGCCCGTGGCGATCAAGATCCTGCCGCCGGACCTCGATGACGCGGACGGCAGCTTTGCCGAGCGCTTCAAGAACGAGGCCCGCCTGATGGCGAAAATGGATCACCCGGCCATCGTCGCGGTTTTTGATTTCGGCGTGATGAGCGCGGGCCAGCTCTACTTCGTGATGGCCTTCATCGACGGAACCGACGTCGCCCGCATGATCTCTGAACAGGGACGTCTCCCCGCCGAGCACGCCCTCGCCGTGACCGCCCATGTCTGTGACGCCCTCGCCTATGCCCATGCCCGCGGGGTCGTCCATCGCGACATCAAGCCGGCCAATGTCCTCATCAACATGGAGGGGCAGGTCAAGGTCGCCGACTTTGGCCTCGCCAAGGCCGCTGATGCCGAGGGTGCCGGTCTCACCCGGACCGGACTCGCCATGGGCACCCCCGACTACGTCGCCCCCGAGGTCCTCGTCCTCGGGGCCGATGTCGACGGACGCGCCGACCTCTACGCCGTCGGGGTGATGCTTTACCAGATGCTCACCGGAGTCGTCCCGCGCGGCGCGTGGAAAGACGCCTGCGTCGTGGTGCCCGGTCTCGACCGCCGTTTCGACGACATCATCGACCGGGCTATGCAAACCGATCCGACGGATCGGTATCAGAGTGCCGAGGAGTTAAGGCGCGATCTCGACGTGATCCTGACCACCCCCATGGTGCAGGAACGCGGGGAAAGCAGTGTCGCCATTCCGAAGCAGGTTCTGCTCGCGAGCCAGACGAGACGGGCTCCGGCGAAGAAGGCGGCAACGGCGGTCGCAGTGAAGGCCGTCTCGCCCGAGTCGGCCTCGAAGCTGCCCTGGATCATCGGGATCGCGGCGGCGGTGGTGCTCGGAGTGGGCGGGTTTTTGATGATGGGGAAACGCGGTGGTGATAAGGAGGTAACGACCCCGGCTCCGGTCGCGACTTTGCCCGTGACGCCGCCAAAGACGGCACCGGTGACAACTTCTCCCGCTCCCCCGGTCTCCACGCCCCCCCCTGTCCCTATCTCCTCCGCTCCCACTCCCCCGGTCTCCGCGTCTTCTTCTGAAGCGTTCCCGCCCGGGAAATGGGTGAAGGTGTTTACGAAATTTGAAGACTTGCCGGAGGACCTGCGTAAAGCGGACAGCGGGGTGAAGTTTGAAGATGGGTGGATCGAAATGACCAGAGCTTCAAACAAACGATTGCCAATCGCAGCCGGGAACTACCGCAATATCGCGGTGCGCGGTCGATTCAAGAACAAGGATACCTCGTCCTTACTTATTCGATATTCAGGAACAACGAAGGCAGCTTACCGCTCCGCGATAGTATACGAGGAGGGAACGGTTAATGCGGCGATTACGAGACAGTTTTGGAATGACCCAAACTCCGCTGTCAGTGAAACCGCAATTGCTCGAGGCAAGTCCAACTTGAGCGAAGTAAGCGTTGTTGAGTTCGCTGCGATTGAGGATCGCTTAATCCTACGATTCGACGGGAGTGTGATCTGTAATGCTGATGATTCCACATCATCCGGAGGAAGTGTTTACGCTCACGTTGTCGGGCGGATCCGCGACATCGAAGTCATGAACCTCGACGGCCTCTCCGAGGCCGAGGCCCTGAAGCTGCTCGGGGTGGATGAGAAGGGCAATGACCTGCTCCAGCCCGCCATCACACAGGACACAGGTAGGGCGGATGGTCCCTCATCCGCCGCAAGTGCCCCGGCGATGATGAATGGGGGCAAGACTGCCGGATCTCCCAAGACGGCGCTTGGAGGACCAAACGCCCCACCCTCGCCCCCGCACCCCCCCTCTTCCGCCCAGTTCCCTCCCGGGCAGTGGGTGAAGGTTTTTACGGAGTTCGAAGATTTGCCGGCGGAACTGCGCAAGCCGGATAGCGGGGTGACGTGGGATGATGGGGAGCTAAAGGCAGATCGACAGGTATCGTTTCGTCTAGGTAACCTTGGCATGAAGAATGGCGGTGTCCGTCTGACGACCTCCCACGGCACCAAATTCGAACTTAGATTACGCAGTGATGTTCGAGGGTCTCGATTCTACGCGTTGAAAGAAATCCAAACGCTGATCAAAGCGTCATTCGACATGAAAGGAGAGAAGGGACTTTTGCATACCAATCTGGCATTGGGATCGAGTAACACTTCAGAAACTCAAGGAATAGTTTGGGAGATCTGCACCGTTGGAAATCGTATTTTCGCGCGATGCGGAACCGATCTGATTGGGCCTGTCGTCGATAGTGAATTTGACGCAGGGGATCCTGCTCTTACCAACTTTGTTGGTTCCATCCGTGACTTCGAAATCATCAATCTCGACGGCCTTCCCGAGGCCGAGGCCCTGCGCCTCCTCGGTGTGGACGAACAGGGCAAGGACCTCCGCGCCCTCGACGCGAAGGAGGCCGAGGCAAGAACCGCGGCCGAGCAGGAGGCCTCCGCCATTGCCGCGATCCCCGAGTTGAAGGAACTCCACGCCCAGTTCGAGAAACTCCGGGCCGAGCGGGTCGAGGCCATCTTCCATGCCGATCTCGCGACACTGAACACCGGCTACCTCGGCGGGCTCGACCGCACCATCGCCGAGGAAAAGCGCGACGGCCACCTCGACGGAGTGCTTGCTCTGGAAGCGGAGAAGAAGCTTGTCCAGGGAGCGGGACTTGCCAAGTCCCGACCCGATGCCGGGGGCTTGGCAAGCCCCCCTCTTTGTCCGATCCCGGCCGACGAAGAGTCCACCCCCGAGGCCCTCAAGGAGCTGCGCCAGATCTACCGCGACTCCTTTGCCAAACTCGAAACCCAGCGCACGACCAATCTCAAGACGCTCACTGATCCCCTCGGCGTCCGACTCAAACAGCTCGAATCCTCCCTCACTCAAAAGAACCGCATCGACGACGCCAAGTTCGTGCGCGGGTATCGCGAACGACTCGAACAAGGGAGCGCGGGCACTCCTGCCCCCAATGAGGCGAACGGCGGCACTGCGGGCGACGATGCGGGCAAGAGTGCCCGCGCTCCTGCCACGAAGTACCCACCCGGCGATGATCGGAAGGCGGCGGAGTGGGCTTTGGATTTGGGGGGAAATATCACGATTCTTTCGGGAGGTGCGCCGCTGCGTGTCGATAAGATGGAGGATTTGCCGAAGGGATCATTTGCCATACAGCGGATTGACATCAACGCCGAGACGGCGGGAAACGCGGCAACTACGTACAAGGATCTGAGCGTGATCGCCGGATTGCGCAAGCTGGAAATTTTGGGCACAAATAAGCGGGCGGTCACTGATGCGGACGTCGACGTTTTGGGATCGCTTCCTGAATTGCGCCAACTTACCATCTCCAACACTAGGTCCTTCACAGGGAAGGGGCTTGCCCGCCTTAAGGGCTTAAGTAAACTCAGCTATCTAAGCTTCGGCGGCACCGCAATCACTGCCGAGGGTATCAAAGAGATCGGTGAACTCGAGCAATTGGATTACTTGCGGATTTCAAGCACTCAGATCGGTGACGGGGATCTGGCCCCGCTTAGATTTCTCAAAAAGCTCACGGGACTTGCACTCACGAATACCAATGTCACCGTCGCGGGATGGCGCCAATTCAAGGGACAACCGTTCGTCAACCTTGGGTTCTCCATCCCTGCCGAAGGGGGAGAAGCCTGGTGCGAGGAGCTTGCCAAGTTGTTTCCCTCGGTGAGACAAGCGGAGGTCAACATCGATGACGGTCAATCAACAGCCAATGTGACTGCCTCGCTCGCCGCTTTTCCCAATCTTTACGATGTGTCGTTCGCGAGTCCGTTTTGCAATGATGCGTCGTTCGAGGGGATCTCCCGCATCGAGAATCTCAGCTCACTGACTATTCGCAGCGCAGGGGGTGGGATGCCCAATCTAACAGATGCTGGCATCGGTCACCTCCTCCGACTGAAACTCCTCAACAAATTCAGTCTCGACAATGCTGACAGCATCACCCCTGCGGCGTTGACTATGATGACGGAATTTAAGAACCTGAAAACACTGGGGATTGTCGGCTGTACCCAAATCACCCCCGCCGCCATCGAAGCCTTCCAAAAGGCCCGCCCGGACGTGACGGTGACGCGTTGACCAAGTCGTTCGACATTGGAACGAGCGAGGGTTCCGACGCAATCCACCCCGGTCCCCTCGCCTCGCCAGGGCAAAGCCCCTCCTTGCCTCCCGGGTCTGAATATGGCAAGGTACTTCACCCGGTCATTCCACCATGGACGAGAACGACATTCCTGAACTCTTTGCCTCAGAACCGGTTCCAAAACGGAAAGCTCGCGCCCGTCGCGCTCCCGTGGTCGAGGCCGAACCCGAGCGCGTCGCGGAAATCGAAGCGGACGCTACCCTCGGTGATCTTCGCGCGGCGGGAGAACGCTTTATCCGGGAAAATCCTCTCCTTGCCGTCGCTCTCGCGGTTGGAGCGGGTTACCTCATCGGTCGCCTGAGACGCTGAATCCGCAAGCATGACTGATCCACACTCCTCCGAATCCGGTTCCGAAGGTCAGCGTGCTCCCCAATCCGATGGCATCGGCTCCCTCTCCGCCGGCACCCTCGCCGCCCTTCTTGATCATCTCGAGGCCCGCGCCGATCTCCTGCGATGGGAGGCTCGCGAAGCGAAATCCCGTCTCATCGGGCGCCTCCTCTTTCTCGTTGCGGGCGCGGCGATGCTTCTTGCCGCCTATGCCGTCGGCGTCGCCGCGCTGGTGGGCTGGCTTGCACAAAGTCGTTCCCTGCCCTGGCCGACCGTGGCCGCCTACGTCGCGTTGGGCCATCTTCTCATCGGGGCGATCCTTCTCGTCCTCGCTCGAAAACGGCGCGGCGAGAGTCCCGTTTTTCCCGATTCACTGGCTGAACTTCGACGCGACCGCGAAGCACTCCGCCGGCGTTCAGAAGCGACCCGATCAGGCACCCCGAGATGAAGCCGACTCCTGACAAAGCCGCCATTCTTGCCCGGGTTGCCGGGACACGGGCCATTCTCGTCGAGGACCTCTCCGGTCTCGGAAGCGCCCTCGACTTGCCGGGTCGCTTGCGCAGTTCATTTCAGCTTCATCCCGCCGCCTGGATAGCCGGGGCTCTCGCCCTGGGTGTGACCGCTTCATCGCTGTTCCGCCGGAACGGAAGAGAGGGCGGGATCGCCAGATGGAGGCCGATGATTCTTGGTGCCTTCGGATTCCTCGGAAACCGGCTTTTAACTCTGTCGCTTCCCACTTTGACCGAATTAATCGAATCCGAAGTGACTCGCTGGATTGACCGTCGACAACACACTCCGAAGGAACCGACGAGCAATCAGGGTTAAGCTTTCGGCATGACCCTATGCCGACTTTAGAAGGGGGAAACTGCACGAAGTGCCCCTTGCAAATCGCAAGGGTTTTGCGGCCAAACCCCGTCCGGCGATTCAGTTCACAGTCACGTATTTCGTTTATTACCAGCGAATTATGCGATGTTTACACGGAGTGGCATATCCCCTGCGAAAATGGAGTCTGTCGTTGTGACCACCTTGGTCGCGATCAATTCAACCCATGCCCATCTAAAGGACTCAATATCATGCTCACCTGGACCATCACCTTCCTCATCATCGCTGTCATCGCCCTTGTTCTCGGATTCGGCGGACTCGCGGGGCTCGCCGCCACGATTGCCAAAGTATGTTTCGTGATCTTCCTCGCGCTCTTTGTGATCTCTCTAGTCACCGGGCGCCGACCAATCGTCTGACGCGGATCTTCCCGTCCCGACGACGGGAAGCTTTTTAGTCCCCGCCGGTTTCGTACTTCTTCCGTTTGCGGTAGAGTGTCGCCTGGTCTATTCCCAAAATCTCTGCCGCAGCGGAAAGGCTGGGCGAACGTGCGATAACGCTCAGAATGTGGGCTCGTTCGAGCGCCTCAAGAGAGATCGGGTCGCCGACACCTCCGGGCTCACCGGATGCTCCCGGCTTTGACCTCGGGAGGTCATCCCTGCCACTCATGCTCGCGGGAAAGTCGCTGACCTGGAGAGTTCCATCGCGGCTGAGGATGACGGCCCGCTCGATCGCATTGCGCAGCTCACGGAGATTCCCCGGCCAGGAATAGGAGTGGATCAACTGTTTGGCCCCGGCGTGGAATCCTGAGATCTTCCTGCCGCATTGATCCGCAAAGAATTTCAGGTAGGCGTCGGCCATCGCTTCCAGATCGCCCGGTCGCTCACGCAGGGAAGGCATACGAACGGAGATGACGTTGAGCCGGTAGTAGAGATCTTCACGAAAGCTCCCCTCAGCGACACAGGCCGCGAGATCACGGTTCGTCGCGGCGACGATACGGAGGTCACTGGCGCGGGTCATATTTTCACCAACCCGTTCGTAGTCACGGTCCTGAAGGAGCCGGAGCAATTTCGGCTGAATCTCGAGAGGAAGCTCCCCTATCTCATCCAGAAAAAGGGTGCCGCCCTCGGCCGCCTTCACCTTCCCCCAGTGGTCACGGATTGCCCCGGTGAAGGAGCCCTTGACGTGACCGAACAATTCGCTCTCGAGGAGGTCTTTGGAAAGGCCGGGGCAATTCACCGTGACGAAGGGTTTCGCGGCGCGCTGGCTGCGCTGATGAACGGCGCGGGCGACGACACTTTTGCCGGTGCCGCTCTCTCCCAGAATCAGGACGGAAGCGGGAGTAGGGGCAGCGCGGAAGAGAATATCGAGAGCCTCGACCATGCCGGGATCGTTCGATTCGAAGACCGGCTCGGGCGAGTGGGTGGCCACCTCTGTCTGGAGCTCGGCCACTTTGACGGCGAGAGACCGGTGTTTCTGCACCCGCGCCAGAACGATGTGGAATTGCTCAACGGTGAAAGGCTTTTCAAGGAAATCGAGTGCCCCCAGCCTCATCGCCTCGACGGCGGCAGAGATGGTTGCAGCAGCAGTGAAAACGACCACAGGAAGAGCAGGACGTTTTTTCTGCAGCTCGGCGAGCACGTCGAGCCCCTTGTCCGGCCCCAGGTTGAGATCGAGGAGGACCGCATCGAATTCGCCGTCACGGACCGCCTCGAGGGCAGAAAGCCGGTCAATGGCGACTTCGGCATAATGTCCCGCGTCCTCGACGAGTTGAAGAGTCGCGTCACGGATGATTTTTTCGTCGTCGACGATGAGAAGGTCCATGGCAGAGGCCGGGTCAGTCGGATTCCAAGGGTGCGAGGGGCAGGCGAACACGAAAGCTGGCCCCGGTCCCGTTTTTTTCCTCCAGTTCGATTCGACCCTCCATCGCGTCGATGAGGCGCTTGACGATGGAGAGACCCAGGCCGGTCGAGGGCTCCCCTCCTGTCGGCCGGGCCGAGAGACGGCCATAACGGCGAAAGAGCTTCTCCCTGTCATCGGGGGTGAAGCCGGGGCCCTCATCGGTGACAACAAAGGAGGCGTAAGTGAACGCAGGGTCGGACAGCGTCACTGTCACGGTGGAGGATGGCGGGGAAAACTTCACCGCGTTTCCGATCAGGTTGTCGAGAACCTGTGAAAGTCCATGGGTGTCTGCGAGGACGACGGGGGTCGCCGCAAGGTCGGCAACGAGTCTGATGTCCTTTGCGGTGGCGGCATCGCGATTCCGTCCGACTGCGGCGTGAATTTCGTCGGCTAGGGAGAATGCGCTCGGTGAAACCTGGAGGTGTTCCGCGCTCTGGTTGGCGAGGAACTCCCTCACGAAGGCGAGCATGCGGTCAGTCGACCGGAGAATGTTCGCAATCAGTGTGGCGGAGCGATCCCCCAGTTCTTCGTAGCGCTCGGAGAGTAGTCCGGCACTGATGCGCATTCCTGCGAGGTGGTTATTGAGATCATGGGTGAGAATGCCGAGGAGTTCATCTTTGTCCTCGGCGAGTTCATGAAGGCGATCCCGGGCCTCCTTCAAGGCAAGGTGAGTGCGCACCCGTGAAAGGAGTTCGGCCTTGTTGAAGGGTTTTGTCACATAATCCACCCCGCCGGTTTCGAGTGCCTGCACGACGAGATCCTTGTCGTCGGCCGCTGAAAGGAAGATGACGGGAATCTCGCGCCACTCCGGATTGGCGAGTATCTCACGGCACACCTGAAGACCATCTTTCCCAGGCATAACCACGTCGAGGAGGATGAGATCGGGCAATCGCGTCGCCATCCGCTCAAAAGCCTGATCGCCACTGTTCGCGGGGACGACGGCGTAGCCCATCGCAGAGAGCAAAGTACCTACAACCTGGAGGTTCTGGTCCTGGTCATCGACAATGAGGACGGTCTGGATGGATTTGGAGTTCATATGGGGCGGTACGGATCAGGGAGCGGATGCAGAGCGGATCGCCTCAACAACCCCGGGGAATCGCATGAGAGAGTTTTCCATCTGATCAGGAGAAAAAGAAGCGGCATCTGACTCGAGCGATTCCGCGTAGCGGGCAAGAGGTTCGCACGAGGATTCCCGGGCAAGAGACCGCAGTCGTCGCGCAAATCGTTCAATTTCGGCCACCGACATCGATCGCAGCAATTCAGGGAGATCGTCCGTAACCGCCTCGCCGAGAACCCCGGAAAGCCGATGCCATTGCTCCGCCTGCCCCGATGAGGCAGGAAGGTCGTCGGGGTTCGCGCCTCCCTCCCCCTCCTCCTCCTTTGCAAGAGGAATGAATTGCGCTATCTGGGCATAAAGTTGTGAACGCGAAAACGGTTTGCGGAGGTAGCCGTCGAACTTCCGGCGAGCCTGGGCGTCCTCGCTCCCAAGGCTTGAGGCGGTTGCCGCGATCACCGGGAGCAGGCGGAAACGGGCATCCCCCCGGATCTCTGCGAGAGCTTCAAGGCCGTCCTTCTTCGGCATGCGCACATCCATGAGAACGAGGTCGGGCGATTCCCGCATGACCGTCTCGACCGCCGATTCTCCGTCCGGGGCGAAAAGAATACGATGATGAGTGCCCTCGAATATGCCCGAGAGCAGTTCAAGGTTCATTGCATTGTCGTCGGCCACAAGGATGGTGGAGGCGCGGAAATCATTGAAGTCACTCGCCTCATCCTCGTCTCCGGTAATTGACTCCGCCAATCGCGACGACACCTCGACTCCGGGGAAATCGAAACGAAAGAGGGAACCGCGCCCCTCCTCACTTTGTACCGTAACGGTTCCCTCCATAAGGCGGGTGAGACGTTGAACGATGGATAGTCCCAGCCCCGTTCCGGGAACACCGGCAGCTTTTCCGCTCCCTTCGACCTGAACGAAGGGCCGGAAAACAGAATCGAGCCGGTCCGCCGGTATGCCTCGTCCGGTATCTTCAACCTCGACAATGATGTGGATGCGACTGAGATCTCCCTTTTCGGGCTCGCCCCGGATACGAAGGGTGACATGGCCCTGTCCGGTGAACTTGAAGGAATTTCCAACCACGTTGATGAGGATCTGCCGGAGCCGGAGATGGTCAAAAAAGAGGGACCGGGGAATCACGTCATCGATCTCGGTGCGAAACTCAATCCCGCGTTCAGCGGCGAGCTGGTGAAACAACTGACCGACGAATTGCGCCGTCGCGCGAAGATCGGTCGGCTCGGGATTTAACTGCAGCATGCCGGCCTCGATTTTCGAGAGATCGAGAATGTCATTGATGAGTTGGAGGAGAGAACGTCCACCCGCGAGGATGGAATCGATATACTTCCGCTCGCGCTCTTCAGTGACCCGATCCCGGAGGAGTTCAGCGAAGCCCAGGATCGCATTCATCGGGGTCCGAATTTCGTGGCTCATGGTGGCGAGGAACGCGCTTTTCTCGCGATCCGCACTCTCGGCCCGGCGTTTCTCCTCGGCGAGACGCTGCTCACGGCGGGCATGTTTGAGGGCGTCGCGCAGAAGGAGGAAAGCAACCATGCCTGAACCGAGGGCGACAAGACCGGCTCCGACTGCACAGATGTAGCCCCAGCGAAGATCCCGGGTCATGCGGGCTGACTTCTCCAGTAAAACGGTTTGTCTGCGTTGAATCTGGGCGCCGACTGCCGTACGCAGGTCGTCCATCAGCCTTTTCCCTTCGCCGGTGGCGACAATGGCACGAGCCGCCTCAAAGCCCTCGCGCTCCCGTACCACCTGCACTCTCTTCAGCGAGTCGAAGCGGCTTACCACCGTCACCTCAATCGCCTCTATCTCGGCAAGATCGGCAGGCGATTTCCGGACACTATCCTTTAGCGCGGATAGGTCCTGGCCAATTCGATGATTGGCCGACATGAACGGAGCGAGATAGGCGGGGTCACCCGTGATGATAAAGCCCCGCTGGCCCGTCTCAGCGTCCGTGAGGGTCGATAGCAGACTTACCCAGAGATCACGGACCTTCTGAGCCTCAACGAGTTCATCTATGCTGACCTTAGTTCTCGACCAGGTCGCTCCATTCAGAACCATGGCGGTCACGGCCATCAGACCGGTAAAGACCACGAGCATCGGCTTGTAGGTGAGGCGACTTTCTCTCATAGGATCCGCTTCCGACAGCCTATCGAAAAACCCGACGCCGGCACACTTCTTATTTCCCCGAAGCGGCAGGATGTGACTGCCTTTTTGCGATCAGCCCCCTGCAAAAAAGCTTGCGAGTCGACTGATCGCCCGCCTAGCTTCGTTTAGAACCCGTTTTTTCCATCGATGATGTCGAACGATTTGCCGGAGGCAGCGAAGAGTTTCGGTCTGCGCGACCTCCTCAGTGAACAAGTGCGCGATCTCCACGATGCGGCCCTGCGATTCCGAATCGAATTGGAGGAACTGCGTCTTGCCGCGGTTTCGCCGGATCTCGTCCGACTCGTCGAAGAAATGCATCTGCAATTCTCCGAAAGTGTCTCCACCCTCGAACAGGTCTGCACCCTTCTTGGAATTCCTCCCGAGGGTGTTGTTTGCGAAGCGATGAAGGGACTGGTGCGCGAATGCAAGGGAAGCGCGTATGAGTGGGATGAATCCGCCACCCGTGACGCTGCCATTATCGCGAATTCGCAGCGTGTCATCCACTACGAGATCGCAGGTTATGGGACGGCTGCCGCTTTCGCGCGCTGCCTCAAGCTCGGAGAGGTGGATAGCCTTCTAAGGGGACTTCTCCAAACGTCCATTGCGACTGACTCCCGCCTGACCAGGCTTGCGATCGGCAGTTGGTTCAGCCCCGGCATCAACGACGAAGCCGCGAGTTGATTCACCTGCGCGGAAGAGGCGGTCTCCGGTGACTGGCTATCTGCACGAACGGCCTTGCGTTTTGCACGCAATTCAATCTTCCCGAGTCCCCAAGATTGGTTGGTTTCGTTCATTTTGAACGAGTTATGATGTTGGCCCAGGATCTGCAAGAGAGGGTTCGGTCAAGTAACCACTACACAGATCTATGAAAAAACACATCCTTACCCTGCTCGCCCTTCCCTTCGCCGCCTTCCTCGTGTGCACCCTTCCTTCCTGTGAGAAACGCCAGGGGCCCGCTGAAGAGATCGGTGAGGCGATAGACGATGCCACCGACAGCCGCCCCGCAGAAGGAGTAAAGGACGCAGTCGAGGACGCAACTGACACCGTGAAAGACGCGGTGAACTGATTCGCGTTTCATCCTGGAATTCCGTCCCTCCCGGAGATATGACCGCAGTTGGCTTTCTGAACCTTATCCTCATCGCGCGGACCTGCGGTGAAAGCGAACAAACCAACTGTGGTTACTCCGGGAGGGAACTCTTTTCACGGTTGATATGGGGCACCTGAGATTAGACCGGCCCCGGAGAGTCCATGATCTCTCTTCGTAGCTCCGGTCAATTCAGCGCCCCGGACTCCTGCCTCTATCTCCTTCCCGATGAATCCAAGTTCAACCATCTCAATGCATGAGCACGACACCTCCGTATTCCTCTCCGGATTTGAGCGAATCAATTGCCAATCGCGACGCCGTCACTCCCTCTGGCAGGGATTCCGGCACCTATTCTTCCGCTGAGGCCAGCGCGGCCGAGGATCTCCGTGAGACCTTGATCTCTGCCAACACCTGCCTTTCGCTGTATGTCGGCATTCAGTGCGCCCGCACCATCCCCGGAACGCCTGACTGGTGGCCGTGGGACCGGATTGGCCGGGTTCTTTTTGAAGCCCTTGCCGATCTTCAGAACCCGGTTCCGGCGGGAAAACGCCTCGTCAGCCGGGCCTTACTTCTCTCAATGATTTCCGACGGCCTCGACCTGCTTCAGAAAGACCGGGACTTCCACTTCCTCCTCTCCGTCTACATGCAAAGCTGCGTCCTCATCAATCTGATGAACACGGAATCCGCTTCAGGAGAATTCGAAGGGTTCGAACTGCGAGCTTTCAACGACCGGATCCGGGCTTCTCTCGAATTTATCACGGTCGAACTGGCTGAACTCGGACGACGCCATTCACGAAGCGTCGCTTGAACAATTTACCATTCCCTGTTGTCTAAACCGTCTAAACGACAAATCACCCAAACACCAACACCCACCTAATATGAACCGAACCAAATCCAAAAACAACGGAGTCACCGGCGATACCCTCCGACACGATGTCGAGACCCTCAAAGACGATGTCGCCGAACTTGCCGAAGACGCCCGCAGATACGCCCGGCAGAGAGTTAACGGTCTCACCGATACCATGAGAGAAACCGCGACCGAAGCCATAGAGCGCAGCCGCAGTGTGGTCGGAAATGAGTATGATCGCGCTCTCGATTTCGCCCGCCAGAATCCCCTTGCGTCTGTCTCCTTTGGTCTAGTTGTCGGTTTTGCGCTCGGCACAATCCTTCGTGGACGCGGGAATTAGGGCGCTAGACCTCAACCTCCGATCCGGGCTGCTGCCCGACTCGAAACCCCGCTTCGGCGGGGTTTCGCATTTCACGGAACGCCGACTGGAAAACTGCAGGGTCAGCCTGTGCACTCTGCACGAGATAGTCGAGGCAGGTAGATGCAACCTGCAAGGAAACTCGCCTTCTCAGAATGCCGTAGCCAACAAAAAATATCTTTTAACACACTCACCTTCAATAGGTTATAAAATTCTCCATCCCGATTGGCGGGGAAATTGCACTCTCTCGGAGTTGAACCATCAGCCTCTGCCAACACCATGAAAGGAATCCCCGGAATCCCCCTAGTCGCACTTGCTATCGTCCTCTCCCTCAGTCCCTCATCCGCGCAGGAGGGCGAAAACCGCGGAAGAAAACTCCTCCCACCGTTATTGGAAGATGGTGTTCCCCGGATAAAACCGCTCCCCCCTTTGCCTGTAGGCGACCCTACCGCGAAGCGCCCCGAGGTACCCGTCGAAGTACCTGCCCCGCAAGCAGTCATGCCTCGCGAAGTTCAGCCTCCCGTCCCGGCCAATCCGATACCCGTGACACCGCCTTTGCCAGTAAAACCTGAGATGCGTCCCGGACCACCACTTCCTGGCATCCCGGAAGTGACCAGACCTGTTCTTAAGTCGCCCGAGCCATCGAGACGCCCGGAGGTTCCCGCCGCCCCGCGGCCCAAATTGGACCGTCCTTTATCAGTTCTGCCTCTTGAAGTAAAGCGCCCCCGACCGACCCCCAACATTACGCCGGAGACCCGAATCCCAACGAAAGAGAAGATAGCGCCGGTCATCCCGGTTCCGTCGACCCCCGGTATCACTTCGCCCGGTAAACCGGAAATGACTGAACAGATTCCCACCGTCCCCCGGGCCGCCGAAGTCCTGCCCGAGGACATGAAGAAGGAACTTGCGGAATCCGAGCGTGTCAATCGCGCCCGAATTGAAGCGAGCACGCGCGCCAATCCGGAAACCACTCGTCTCCTTCAAGACCGCGGTCGCCGTGAATCTGACCGCGGGGACGCCCGGCCCCGTAAAATCGAGAACGAAAACGATGCACGGGACGTGATCCTCTCCGTCCTTGGAGGAACCATCGGCGGTGGCCTGGAGCCACGCGAACGCCGGGATGGAGCCGGGCCCTACCCTCGCCTCTCTCCTGAACAGGTCGGACGAGATCCCCGCGACCGAAAACTCTCCGTCGACTTTCTTTCCCGTCGCTTTCGCGGTCGCGCGGAATGGAACGAAGCTCCCCCCTCGTGGCGCCACGAACATCGCCAAACCCATCGGGATCCCTATTATTTCGGGGGGAATCGCCGCGTCGTTTATTACCACTCCTACCAGAGTATCCCGCCCGTTCTTCTCGCTTCACATCACCTCCATTCTCTGCAGGTAACGACAGTATCGGAGAGCCCCTACCGCGTAACCCCGGCCGCGCCCGACTATGACCGGAATCTTCCTGAGGCCTACCGACAGGAGGGTGCCTACGCTGTCTCCTACGCCGTTGACCCGGACTCCGCCGTGGTCCTTGACGACATCCTCTTCGCCCAGGGTTCCACCAATTTCGCTGATGCTTATTCCTACGACCTGGTGGTCGACCTTGCCGAGGCGATGAACGCCTCTGACGTTGCGGTCGAACGATTCGTTGTGGAAGGCCACGCATCGGCTGAGGGGAACTACAACGCCAACCTCGCCCTCTCCCAGAGTCGGGCCGAACGCATCGCCCGTGACCTCGTTTCGATGGGAGTGGCTCCCGAACGCCTCGTCCCTGTCGGATATGGCGAAACCGAAGCGCGTTACGCAGAAAATTCACCCGAAGATCAACGCGGCCTCGACCGCCGCGTCATGGTCTTCCGCCTCACCGAATGAACCACCCCCGAAGAACGCTATCAACCCACTAACCAACCTATGAAGACACGAACTCTCACTACCTCGATCTGCGCCCCATTCCAACTCGCTATGCTTGCTGCCGCGGGACTGATCATCAGTCTCCCCGGGGTGTATGCTCAAGTGGTCATTGAGGGCGGTCCCGGCCCGATCCAGAGGTCCGATCAGGATGGCAGGCCTGAACCTGTGGTGCCCGGAGGAGTGCCCATACCCTTCAGCAAGGAGGCGCAGATTCCCGTCGAACCCGAAACCCCGGAGACCGCGGTGATTCAACCTGACGCTAAGTCTCGCGCTACCGTGCTTGTCCCCGTCAAATCACCGGATGCATCAGTTTCCGCCGAAGCAGGCGCCGTCACTTCGGCCGTTCCTGCAATGGATGTCGCCACTGCAAAGCGTAAGGCAGAGTTGGTTCGGGAGCTGGGCATCGCCGAATCGAGTACGGGTGCAAAAATTGCATTCTCCACCCAGAATCTCTACGAAAAGGACTCAGCATTAATCACAACCGTGGCGACGCGGCAACTCCAACTCCTCGCCGAATTCATCCGCCTTTCTGACCGCAAGGGCATTGCCGTCACTTACCATTTTACGCCCGACCTTCAGATCGAGAAACTCGCCTGGCAGCGCTCAGTCAGTCTCGTTGAGTGGATGAAAACTTTTGGCGGGCTGCCGCAGACGGCTTTCACAGTGATGGATCCGGAGCAGGTCTCCGACTCCGCCCCCTCCCGCATCGTCGGTGAAGTCGAATCCTCCGTTCCTCTCGACCGGATTGAAATCGTCGTGGAAAATCGGTGAGGGATCTTAACCAATACCCGCCAGCTGCTGCGACCTCCCCGCTTTGAGCGTGGAGGCCTCTCCGTGCGGAGGAACAAAAGATTGGTCGGAGCGTCAACTGGTCGCGTTGCGCCGCGCTTCGCACGCGAGAAAGAGCGCCTCTTGCTCCCCATAACGAAGCACCGAATAACGGACGGTGACCCGCTTACCCTCCGGTGTCGTCCAGCTGGCCTGCCAGAAAAGATACTCAACGCCCTTGGCGCTCCTCTGGACGATCCGGGCCACACCGACGGCTCCGGACTGGTTCCTTGAGGCGGGCAGCTTGTGGGAGCCCGGAGAGGCCAGCTGGTCAGCTCCCTGACGCTCGAGACGGGCAATGAGCTTGTCGCGGAACTGAATCGCCCGTTCCAACGCCGCCTCCCGGCCACCCCAGGCCGAGTCCGAAAAAAAGCGCCCGAAACGGACGCCTTTTCGCTGCAGTCTGACCTGCCAGCCGTGAGTGCTGACCTCCGGCTGATCGAGCCGGGTGATTCCAGGAAGGTTACCCTCACCACTCACGGCTCGATCCGGTTGCTGTGATTATTTCAAAGGCACCGCGAGGATGTCCCGGCGACCGGCCGCATAGACTTGAAGCAGGAGAACATCCGCCTCAAACTTCTCGACGATGGCGTGAGCTTCCGCCGCAGTATTCACGTCGGTCTGGTCGACCTGGGTGATTACCATTCCGGGACGAAGCCCCGCCTCGGCGGCAGGCACGTTGTCTTTGACACTCTTCACGACGATGCCCTGCACGGTTTCATCGAGCTGGAGGCTGGTGCGGGTTTCCTCATCGAGATCGGCGACGATAACGCCCTCGATCAGATCTTCCTCCTTGGCCACTCCGGGGCTCTTCGAAGTCGAGGTGGCGGCCAGTTCATTGTCGTCGAGGTCGCCCAGCTTCACTTTGAGCTTGGTTTCCTCGCCGCGGCGGACCACCTGGAATTCGGCATCCGTTCCCGGTGCGGTGTTGCTGATGTCGAGGCGCAGTTGCTGCATGCTCTCAACCGGCTTGCCGTTGTAGCCGATGATGAGGTCACCGGGTTTCATGCCGGCCGCTTCCGCCGGGGTTTTGTCACCCACCTCGGCGACGAGAACGCCGTTGCTGTCCTCACGTCCAAGGGCTTTTGCCATGTTGGGATCGATTTCGCGGAGAAAGACTCCGAGGAAACCGCGTTTGACGACACCGCCGCCATCAAGGAGACGCTCCACAATGTTCAGCGCCATGTTCGAGGGAATCGCGAATCCGATCCCGATGTTTCCGCCGGAAAGGCCCGACTGAATCGCCGTGGGAATGCCGATGAGGCGTCCATTTGCATCGACGAGGGCTCCGCCGGAATTACCCCGGTTGATGGCCGCGTCGGTCTGGATGAAATTCTCGTAGCCGTTCTCTACGATGTTCAGGTCGCTCCGTCCCACCGCGCTGATAATTCCCAGGGTCGCGGTCTGCTTGAGACCCAGCGGATTTCCCACCGCCATGGCGATGTCACCGACCTGGAGAGTCGAGCTGTCCCCGATCGTGATGGAAGGGAGATCCTTGGCATCGATCTTAATCAGGGCCACATCCGTCTGCGGGTCAGCCCCGATCAACTCGGCCTTGTATTCCTTTCTATCGGAATTAAGTGAGACCTTGATCTCGTCGGCGTCCCCGACCACGTGGTTGTTGGTCAGGATGTAACCGTCCGGAGAAATGATCGTGCCCGAGCCGAGGCCTTCCTCTTTCCGCTCAGCTCCTCTGCCCTGCTCTTCAAAAAAGTTCTCGGGAACATCGGGGAACATCCGGCGGAAAAGTTCCTCCTGCTGGGTGTTGCGGGTCTGGGTGATTTTTTTCGACGCGAAGATAGTCACGATCGCCGGCATCGCCTTTTTGAGGGCGGGGGCATAACTCGTGACCACGCCGCCCTCAGGGGTGACGGGCGTCTTGTCGACCATGAGCTTCTTTTGCAGGTCGGCGAATTTCATCTCGTCCGCGCGGACGGAGTTGAGCCCCATGACGAGGAGCCCGGAGAGCGCCAGGGTAGGAAAAAGGGAAAAGGAGGGTTGTTTCATTTGCAGGTATCAGGTTGTTGTAGACCAACAGAGTTACGCTCCACAAGAAGCATTTGTCGGTTTGTCATTTGCTAAGTAGAGCGATGCATCCGTATTTGTCTGTCTAAATTTCTCATCCTCCTCCTCTTCAGAATGGATTCACTGATCTCAGGCCTGCGTTATGACGGGATGGAACTCTCCGCCCTCGAGCGGCAGCGCTACGCCCGGCACCTCTCAATTCCCGATGTCGGGGTCGGGGGCCAGCGCCGTTTGAAAGCGTCCCGGGTCCTCTGTATCGGGGCCGGGGGCCTCGGATCACCCGTGACCATGTATCTCGCCGCCGCCGGGATCGGTGAAATCGGCATCGTTGATTTTGACCGGGTCGATTATTCGAACCTCCAGCGCCAACTCCTCCATGACACGGCCGACGTGGGAAAACTCAAGGTCGACTCCGCGATCGAACGGCTCACCGCAATCAATCCCGAAGTAAAGCTCAACCGCTTTGAAACCCGCCTTTCCGCCGAAAATGCGGAGGAAATTGCCGCTCCTTATGATGTGATCATCGACGGAACCGACAATTTTCAAACACGCTACCTCTCGAACGATCTTGCCGTGCTCACCCGGAAACCCAATGTCTACGGGTCGATCTTCCGCTTCGAAGGCCAGGTCTCGGTGTTTGCCCCCCACCTCGGTGGCCCCTGTTATCGCTGCCTCTTTCCCACCCCTCCCGAACCCGGACAGGTTCCGAGTTGTGCCGAGGGTGGAGTCCTCGGCGTGCTCCCCGGGATCATCGGGGCACTTCAGGCAAATGAGGCCATCAAACTCATCCTCGGCATCGGTGAGCCACTGATCGGTCGTCTCGTCCACTTCGACGCCCTTGCTTTTCGCTTTCGCGAGATCAAACTGCGTCGCGATCCCCAATGCGCCGTCTGCGGCGAATCGCCCACCATCACCGCCCTCCACGAGATCACGTTTGCCTGCGAAATGAACCCGTCCCCCGCCCTGCCCGAGATCGATGTGCATCAACTCAAGGCCAGAATGGAGCAAGGCAAGCCCTTCGTTCTCCTCGATGTTCGCGAGCCCTTCGAGATCGAGATCGCCCGTCTTCCCGGGTCTACCGTGATTCCTCTCGGCGAACTGCCGGACCGGCTCGGCGAACTTGATCCCGGGGCGGAAACCATCATTCACTGCAAGGCGGGCGGACGCAGCGCCAAAGCACTGCGCCTCCTTCTCGATGCGGGCTTCAAGGACGCCCGCCACGTTCAGGGCGGCATCAACGCCTGGTCACAGGAGATCGATCCCACCGTTCCGCTTTACTGATGTACCTCTCCGTCTCACCTGAAATTCTGGCTCTGTTAGTCTGCCCGGTGACCGGCCAGGCCCTTCACCTGGCAACAAAGGAGGAATTAATCGGCTGGACCGCAGCGGAACCCTTTGAAGGCGCACTCATCACCCTGGATGGCTCCCATGCCTATCCAATCCGGGAGGGCTTCCCGGTCCTGGTCGCGGGCGAGGCGCTCAGGAAAGAGGGTTAGGTCGAGGGATTGACCGTGTTGATCAATAGTGACTGCCTATTCCCCGCAGATCGCCGTGCCGGTCCAGCCCATTTTCTGATGGAGGACGTCGTAGAAGTCCTGATTGGTCATCGACACGAGAGGCAGACTGAATTCCGCCCGGCGCAGGTGTATCCTCGCGGTTTCCTTAATCACGGCAACGAGTTGGCCGTCGACGAGCAGGGTCAGATCATCCCTTTGCTTCGGGGCTTCAAAAATGATGCGGTTTGAGGCACCCACGACAAGGGGACGGTTCGCCAGCGAGTGAGGGCAGATCGGAGTCACCACAAAAACCTCGGCATCGGGTTGCACGAGCGGACCGCCTGCGGAAAGCGAGTAGGCCGTCGAACCGGTCGGGGTCGAGAGAATGAGTCCGTCTCCGGTGTAGCGGTTCGCGAGTTTGTCATTGATACAGGCCTCGACATGGATCACCCGGGAGGCCACGGCGCGGCAAAGCGTCACCTCATTGAGCGCGACAAAGGAGGATTCGATACTCCCCTTGCGCTCAAGATCGCCGGCGATGACCAGCCTTTCGGACGTGCTGAAGTTTCCGGAGGTCAAGGCCTTCACGAGCTGCCCGCTCTCCTCCGCCGTGGCGCAGGTGAGAAACCCGAGGGTGCCGGTGTTGATCGCGGCGATGGGCACGATGCGCTCCTTCATCTGCCGGAGCACCCAGAGGATGGTCCCGTCGCCCCCGAGGACAACAAGCAGGTCAATCTTCTCACTGAGCGCATCGAGCGAAATCCCGCCGGAGAGATTCGCCAGCGCCGCGGTCCTCTCCTCAAGCAACACAGAAACGCCCTCTTCACGAAAGCGCGCCACGAGATCGAGGAGGAGCTCACCCGCTCCCGGTTTCTCGGGGTTTGCGATGACCCCTATTCGTGGTGTTTCAGCCATGCGAGAAATTCGATATTGCCGTCGGTCCCACTGATAGGCGACTGCGTCACACCATGCCAGCTTTTTCCGAGGGTTCCGGCGACGTGGGAGCGTATCCTCTCAACCGCCTCCTCATGCAGGGCGGCATCCCTGACAATACCGCCTTTTCCAATCTGCTCTTTTTTCAGCTCGAACTGCGGTTTGATCAGGCAGACGAGGTCGCCATCGGGTTTCAGCACATCGAAGAGCGGTCCGAGGACCAGGGTCAGGGAAATAAAAGAGACATCGATTACGACGAGGTCCACCTGTTCGGGAATGTCGCCCGCTTGAAGGTATCGCAGGTTCACCCCCTCGCGCGAGATGACCCGTTCGTCGCTCCGCAGTTTCCAGGCGAGCTGATTGGTCCCGACATCATAGGCGTAGACCTTCAGGGCACCGCGCTGGAGCACACAGTCGGTAAATCCGCCGGTCGAGGCCCCCGCGTCGAAGACAACCCTGCCGTCCACAGATATCCCGAACTCATCGAGGGCCTTCTCAATCTTAAAACCGCCCCGGCTCACAAATTTCGGACGGTTCTTGACCTCGATGAGAGCCTCGTCGTCCACTTTCTGCCCAGGCTTGAGGAGACCCTCGTGACCCTCGACCCGAACCTCGCCCGCGAGGATAAGGCGCTTCGCCGTCTCTCTCGAGTCGCAGAGTCCGCGGCGAAACATCACCTGATCCAGTCGCTCCTTGCCCATTTCTTCTTCGTGATTCTGTAACCGCTCACGATGGGGCTACGTCTCGTCCCAGTGAACGTGGTATTGTCTGCTTTTCAACCACGGACCCGACCTGATGAAGGCCTTATTCACCCGAATCCTTCCCCGACTGTTTTGTCTGGTTGTCGTAATGGCCGGAGCCGTCGTCCTCCTTCTGCGTTATTTCGAGAAACCCCAGGTCGAAGCTTTGGCCCCGTCGAGGGCATCGGAACAAATCGCAACTGATCTGGCGACGGTGAATGCCTCATTTGAGAAAGCCCGCCTGACTGCCGGTGTCTCCCTGACTCCCGAAGCGGATCCCTACACCCTGGTTCGCCGACTCTCCCTGTCCCTCACGGGTGCCCCTCCCTCACTGGAGGAGATCCGTCGCCTTGAGGGGCTCACGAAAGGGGCTGATCCGGTGCAGGCCTGGCTCGATCATCTCTTTTCCGATCGCCGCTACGCCGATCAGATGGCGGAGCGATTCGCCCGCGTCTTTGTCGGGGTGGAAACGGGCCCCTTCCTTGTCTACCGGCGCCGGCGTCTCGTCACCTGGCTGGGGGATCAGCTTGCGATGAACCGTCGCTACGATCATCTCGTGAACGACCTCATCGCCTCGGAAGGGCTTTGGACGAGCCGCCCCGAAACCAACTTCATCACCGTCTCCGTCGTTCAGGGAGGAGGCGGTCCCGACGAAGTCAAACTGGCCGCACGAACCTCGCGGGCCTTTCTCGGAATCAGTCTCGACTGTGTGCAATGTCATGATGACAAGTTCGGCGACCGCTGGAAGCAGGCAGATTTCCACCAGCTCGCCGCCTATTTCGCCCAGGCAGACACAACCATCACGGGAGTTCGTGAAAAGAAAGACAAGGAGTACGAGACCCGATTTCTCGGCCATACCGAAGCTACCAAGGTTGAGCCACAGGTTCCTTTCTCGAATGAATTCGCACAGGGAGGAGGTTCCCGCCGTCAGCAACTGGCCCGCTGGGTGACCCACCCCGGCAACGAGGCCTTCGCCCGTGCCACCGTTAATCGGGTCTGGGCGATCCTCTTCGGAAGGCCGCTCGTCGATCCGGTCGACGACATCCCGCTGACCGGCCCCTACCCGGCCGGCCTCGAGGAGCTCGCCGGGATTTTCACGCAGAACGACTACGACCTCCAGCACCTCATCCGGGTCATGGCGGCCTCGGATCCATTTCGGAGAGAGAGCAGGTCCGCGGATCCGGATCATCCGGTGACGGCGGAGCAGGAGTCCGCCTGGGCCGCCTTTCCGATCACTCCCCTGCGACCCGGGCAGGTCGCGGGCAGCATCATCCAGGCCGGATCGCTGCAGGCGCTCGACAGCACCACCCACATTCTACAGAAGCTGCGGCGCTTCGGCGAAACACAGCAGTTCGTGAAACGATATGGTGATCCCGGAGAAGATACCTTTGCCGAGGAATCAGGAACGATCCCGCAGCGGCTTCTCCTGATGAATGGAAACCTGGTGAAAGAGAGAACCGATCCGAACCCGGTCATGAACAGTTCCACCCGCATTGCGGACTACGCTCCATCTGACGGTAGCGCGGTTGAGTCGGCCTTTCTGGCGGTGCTGACGCGCTACCCGAACGAGGAGGAAAAGGCTCATTTCGCCGACCTCTTGTCCGGCACGAAAAAGAAGAACCGTGAACTCGCCCTCGCCGATCTTTACTGGGCTTTGATCAACTCCACCGAATTCTCCTGGAACCGATGAACTTCTCTTCCTTTTCCCCCTACGGACCCTGTGGCCGACCGGATCATCTCACCCGAAGAACCCTCCTAAAGGGCTCCGCCGTGGCCGGACTGAGTTGGCTCACCCCGCTCGCCCGGCAACTCGCCCGGGGTGCGGAAAGCTCGGGCAAAAGACCGAAGTCGGTCATCATTCTCTGGATGGAGGGCGGGGCGAGCCAATTGGAAACCTTTGACCCCCATCCCGGAACCGCGATTGCCTACGGAGGCAAAGCAATACCAACCTCGGTGAAGGGAATTCAGTTTGGCGAGGGACTGCCTCTGACAGCGGAACTGGCCAATGAGTTTTCCATACTGCGCGCGGTCACGAGCAAGGAAGGCGACCACTCCCGTGCCACCTACAACGTGAAGACCGGCTACCGTCCCTTCCCCGGCCTCGTTCATCCCGCCATCGGATCGGTCATTTGTCATGAGATGCCCGGAGCCGCGGGAACCGAGGCGGCCATTGATATACCGGCCCATATTTCCATCCTACCCGGCCAGTTCCCGGCCCGGGGAGGATACCTCGGAGCGCAGTTTGATGCGTTTCAAGCCTATGACCCCGTGACGCCGGTTCCGGATGTGAAATCAAGAACGGACGATGACCGGGAGCAGCGCCGCTTTGAATCGCTCGACCTGTTGGAACGCTCTTTCGCGAGCGGTCGCCTCGCCACCCTCGAATCGGAGCGCACCCTCCATCGCACTTCGATTGAAAGAGCCCGCAAAATGATGTCGTCCGATCAATTGGCCGCCTTCGATGTCAGCGCCGCCCCGGAGTCGGAACGGAAGCCTTTTGGCGATACCGCTTTCGGTCGCAGCTGCCTCGCCGCGATCCGTCTCGTCGAGGTCGGCGTCCGATGTGTCGAGGTCACCCTCAAAGGATGGGATACCCACATCAACAATCAGGAAGGCCAGGCCACCCAACTCGCCATCCTCGACCCCGCCCTTTCCGCGCTCATCCGTCTGCTCAAGGAGCGGGACCTTTACGATGAAACCATCCTGATGGTCGCCACTGAATTCGGCCGCACCCCGAAGCAGAATGTCACCGAGGGCCGCGACCACTGGCCGCACGGGTTTAGTGTCCTGTTAGGTGGCGGCGGATTTCGCCACGGTCTCGCCATCGGGGAAACGGACCCGACCGGGGAAAGCAAGGAACCGGCGGGCAAAGTGACGGTGGAGGATATCCACACGACCATCTTTCACCGCCTCGGGATCGATACCGACTACGAATTCATGACTCCGATCGGGCGCCCCATCGCAGTCAGCGAGGGACGCATCATCCGGGAGCTGATCTAGAGATACCCCGGGCGAACCTCAGTCGAGCACCTTGATCTTCACGTTGCGGAAGGAGACGAGATTGCCGTGGTCCTGAAGGCAGATGTGTCCTTTGGTCGGCTTGCCGAAATTCGGAAACTTGGAAAACTTGCTCGCCGCCACTTTGGCATCCCAGTCGGCGGAGCCCTTGACGTATTCGACATACTTGGTGCCGTTCATGGTGTGGACACACTTTTCGGGAGTAATGACGATGTGAAGGGTGTTCCACTCGCCGGCGGGCTTCGTCGCGTCGACCTCGGGAGCGTAGAGCTGATAGAGCCAACCGGCCTTCTGGGGATCATGACCGTCGACGTTGTCCTGAATCTGGATTTCCGGTCCGGTCATCCAGGGAGTTTTTTCGCCTTCGGTAACATGGAACATCAGCCCGCTGTTGCCGCCCTTGGAGATGTTGTAATCGAGTTTCAATTCGAAAGCCCCGTACTGTGCGGTCGTGATGATGTCACCCCCGCCCTTCTCCGTGAGAGTGAATACGCCATCCGCGACCTTCCATTTTCCATCGACGCCCTCTTTCTGGTAGTTGCGCCAGCTTGAGAGATCCTTCCCGTCAAAGAGAAGACTCCAGCCCTCGGCCTTTTCGGCTTCGGTGAGTGTGTTCGGGCTGACGGAGACCTCCTTGTCGGCCTGAGAACAGCCGATAAGTCCAAAAATCGCACCCAGTAATAAGATCGTTTGTTTCATGGGCGAGGTTTAACCCCTCCCTGCCCGTCTGACAAGCTCCGCAAGACCGGTTTTTCTTTTTCCCGGGGCCTGCTGCCTGTCTCATTCTCCCCGATTGACATCCTCGGCGGGATGCCTACTCTCGGCCTTTTACGCTTCATCCGATTCCGAATATGTCTGCCAACAAACCCCTCATCGGCATCATTGACTGGGCAAAATCCCCCCTCGGGGACCCCGAGTCGGCCATCGAGCGCGCTGTCATCGGCGACGCCGCAGAGGTCAAACGCTTCCTCTGCGAATCGGATGCAGACTTCACCGACGAAATCTGCGAGGCAAAAGCCCTCATCGTCTGGCACAACACGCCCATCGGAGCGGCCGGGATCGAGCGCCTCAGACACTGCCACGCTCTCATTCGAAATGGAGTCGGCTTCGATTCGGTCGACATCACCGCCGCGAAAGAGAGAGGCATCGCCGTCTGCAACGTGCCGGACTACGGAACCGAGGAGGTCGCCGACCACGCCATCGCCCTGACCCTCGCGCTCTGCCGTCAACTTTTCCCGCTCAACGAGGAAGCGAAACGCCTCGGGTGGGAAATCAAGGTCGAGCCAAAGCTGCGCCGCCTCCGACTTCTTACCTTCGGAATCGTCGGGCTCGGCCGCATCGGAACCGCAACGGCCTTACGCGCTAAGGCTCTGGGATTTAAGGTTATTTTTCACGATCCCTATCTAGCCAACGGAGCGGACAAAGCCATCGGCGTGGAGCGGACCCGGACGCTCGCGGAACTGCTTACCCGCTGCGACATACTCTCCCTGCACTGCCCGCTCAACGCGGAAACCAGGCACTTGATTGGTGAGCGTGAGCTGGCCCTGCTCAATCCCTCGGCCTTTGTCGTCAACACCGCCCGGGGAGGCATCATCAAAAAGGATGCCATTCTAGCGGCCTTGCGCGGCGGTGCTATCGCCGGGGCCGCGCTTGATGTGGTGGAGGACGAACCCCTCCGCTCCACGGAGGAAGCGGCCACGCCAAACCTCATCGTGACCTGCCACGCCGCCTTTTGCAGCGTCGAGTCCAAGATCGAAATGCGTTCCACCTCGGCAAGAATTGCCCTCGCGGCGGTTCGGGGGGAACCGCTTGAGAACGTCGTCAACGGAGTTGCCTGAGCCCCCTTCCCTTTCCTCCTGCTCGAGGATTTCCTGAACAAGAAGCATTGCCGACGCATCGCCTCCGTTTATGGTGCCGGAGAATGTCTTTTGTAGATCAACTGAATGCTCTTGATGGAGGCGAAGAGCTCTCTCCCGTCCTCTCCCGTTTCAAGAGCCTGCTTAAACCCGTCACTCCCGCCGGACTCGAGGCCCTCGCCGCGGAATCGGTCGCGACCACCCGTCGGAATTTCGGGCGCACGATGCGGCTCTTTGCCCCGATTTACCTCTCCAACGAGTGTGTCAATAATTGCGCCTACTGCGGCTTCTCACGGGACAATCCCATCCTCCGCACCACTCTGACGGTGCCGCAGGTCGTCAAGGAGGCCCGCCACCTCACCGGGCTCGGCTTCCGGCACATCCTCCTCGTGGCCGGAGAACATCCCCGCTTTGTCTCCGAAGGTTACCTGGAGGACTGCATCGCCGCGCTTCGGGATTTTGTCCCCACTCTCGCCATCGAGGTCGGCCCCATGGAGGCACCTGAGTATAAGCCACTCGTCAAAGCCGGATGCGAGGGGCTTGTGGTCTATCAGGAGACCTATGATCGCGCGGCCTACGGAGAATATCACACAGCCGGCCCGAAAAAGGATTTCGACTGGCGCCTCGATTGCCCCGAGCGAGGCTATGAGGCTGGTTTCCGCCGCATCGGGATCGGTGCCCTCGTCGGCTTGACCGACTGGCGCTACGATGTCCTCCGGCTCGCGGCCCATCTTGATTACCTTTACCGGCACTGCTGGAAAGCCAGTCTCACGATCAGCCTGCCGAGGCTGCGTCCTGCCGCGGGCGGATTTCGGCCGAAACACGAAATGAGCGATGCCGAGTTTGTGCAGACCTTGTGCGCCTTCCGCCTCTGCTTTCCCCAGGTCGGCATCGTCCTGAGCACGCGCGAGGCCGAGCCATTGCGCAACGCTCTCTTCCCCCTCGGAATCACCTCCATCAGCGCCGGCAGTCACACAGAACCGGGCGGATACACCGGCGAAGGGGCCGATGATGTCCACCTGACGGTGAGAGGCCGGCGGGTCGAACTCGAATCCGCCGATGCCGCCCGCGCCCGCTGCCAACCGGAGGGCGAAACCAGCGCGACAGGACAGTTCGACATCGCCGATACCCGTTCACCTGAGGAGGTGGCACGCTATCTTCGATCCCTCGGCCTCGAACCGGTCTGGAAAGATTGGGACGCCACCATTCTCTCGCCGCAGCCGGAGCTGGCCGGTCATCTGGATTGAGAAACGAAACACGAGCCATATCCGCCATGAAAGTCACCCTGAACGGTCAAGCCCGGGAGTTTGAAGAGGAGAGCCTTGCTCTTCCTGCGATGATTGAACTCCTCGGCCTCGGCCAGCAGCCCGTCCTCGTGGAGCTCAACGGCGCGGCCCTTCTTGCCCGTGAGTTCAGTGAGACCCTGATTCACGATGGGGACAGGATCGAACTGATCCGCATGGTAGCCGGCGGGTAGAAGACTCTGGATTCTTCTCATCTGTGCTAATCCGTGTAAATCTGTGCCATCCGTGTTGAGTCATTGGAACACAGATGACTACAGATTCGCTTCGCTCCCACAGATTGGAACAGATGGAGAAAGAGAATCCGGAGGAGGCCCGGCTTCCATTTTCCTGCACTTTGCGCCAAAGCCTCAGTTAAAGCTCGTCGTCACCAGCAGCGCCCGGTTCAACTGCCGCAGGTAGTCATAACGCGGTATCTCGCGGCACCCGAAGCGGCTGAGATGATCCGTCGTCCACTGCGTGTCGAGGAGCTGAAAATTCCGGGCCTTGAGACGCTCGACGAGGGCCACAAGGGCGACCTTGGAGGCGTCCGTTTCCCGGCTGAACATCGACTCACCAAAAAAGGCACCGCCAATGGAGATCCCGTAGAGCCCTCCCTGCAGTTTGCCGTCGCGCCACGTTTCCACGGAGTGGGCATACCCGAGCTCGAATAACTTCTCGTAACTGTTCACGATTTCGCGGCTGATCCAGGTGGTCTTGCGATCCGCACAACCCGCCATCACCTCGGGAAAGGCGGTGTCGATCCGGATCTCGAAGGGATTATTCTTCAGGGTCCGCTTCAGCCCGTGGGGAATGTGAAACTCGTCGAGAGGAAGCACCCCGCGCGGGTCGGGAGAGAACCAGCCTATCTCCCCCCGGTTGTCCATCGCCATCGGAAACATTCCTCCGCGGTAGGCGGCGATGAGCACCGCCGGCCGGATGTAACCCTCTCTGGTGAATATCGATTCGGACATCCTTTTACGGTGAGGAGGTTAGAACCGGCCCCGATTTTTGACAAACCAAAAAAAGCCCGATCGCAAAAACAAGGGCGGCGAAAACAACGCAATCGCCGCTTGAAAACCGGCCCTGCAGGCCTTAATGAGCCTCACTATGCCAGTAGCCACACCCAAACAATTCGAAGCCATGTTGGATGCCGCCCAAAAGGGTGGTTATGCCTACCCTGCCATCAACTGCAGCAACCTTGTCACGATCAACGCGGCGCTGAAAGCATTCGCCGACCAGAAGTCGGACGGGATCATCCAGTTCTCCACAGGAGCCGGGCAATTCGCCTCGGGCCTGAACCACAAGAACATGGTCCACGGCGTCATCGCCCTCGCTGAACTCACCCACCGCCTCGCCGAGCAGTATGACGTCCTCGTCGCTCTGAACACGGACCACTGCCGTCCCCAGGCTGCTGAGACCTTCCTCAAACCACTCATCGAGGAAACCGCCCGCCGCCGCGCGAAAGGACTAAACAACCTTTTCCAGAACCACATGCTCGATGCGTCGGAGCTTCCTCTTGCGGAGAACATGGCCATCTCCAAGGAGTATCTTGCCCTCTGTGCCGCCAACGAAATCATTCTCGAAGTGGAAGCCGGCGTCGTCGGTGGAGAAGAAGACGGAGCTGCGGGGACCGAGGACACTCCTGACGAAGACCTCTACACGACCCCTGAAGACATGCTCGCCGTCTACGAAGCACTTCATCCGCTGGGACGATTCACCTTCGCCGCGACCTTCGGCAACGTGCACGGTCACTACAAGCCCGGTGCCGTAAAACTGAAGCCGGGTATCCTGAAGCAGGGTCAGGATGCCGTCACCGCCAAATACGGCGCGGCGGCTGAGTTTGACCTCGTCTTCCACGGTGGTTCAGGATCCAGTCTCGAAGAGATTCGCGAGACCCTCGGTTACGGCGTCGTGAAAATGAACGTCGACACGGATACCCAATACGCCTTTACCCGCCCCATCGCCGACTTCATGTTCAAGAACTACGACGGCGTTCTCAAGATCGACGGCGAGATCGGCAATAAGAAAGCCTACGACCCGCGCGCCTATCTCAAGGCAGCCGAAACCGGCATGGCCGAGCGTATCGCCGTGGCCTGTGATGATTTGCTCTCGACTGGAAAGTCGATCGGAGCCAAGGCCTGAGAAGGCCGATTAACAGAGAGCTGTGAAGCTCCCTGATGAATTTGTCCCGAACCGTGGAAACGCGGTTCGGGATTTTTTTTGACCCCTAAGTCACCTACCGGCTACGCCCGAGCTTTGCTTTCCATGGTGAATCGGAAGTTCAAATTGGAAATTCCCGTTGACAGTGAATCACTGCCAGTGAATAAATCACTATGAAATCACTCACTATTTGCCTGCCGGACATTGCCTTTAACCATGCTACATCCGAGGCAAAACGAAAAGGGATCGAGCTTTCCAGCTTTTGCTCAGGGATTCTGGCCGACCTTCTTTTAACTAATTTCGAAATCCCAGCGGCAAACTTTCTGCCAGCGGTCTCATTAAAAACAACATCTTCCCCAGCGGGGACTCCCGTTCCGCCTTCTTCATGCCCGACTCCAACGACGCAAGCCTTTGATGTCGCAGAACACTTCAAGGGTTTCCCGAGCGACTCCATTCGGTTTGCACAAACATTTTTGGATGAAGCTCTCAAGCTTCCGCCCGTTAAGGGATCTCAAATTCGAGCAGTTCAAAGTTCGCGCGGCATTCGAATCGAACCTAATTTTGTTTTTATCGAATATCTAATGTCACGCGGGGGAAAGGCTGGCATTGGCGTCAGCTTTTATGGCGGGCCTCACCGACATGAGAATCGCCCTGACATCTTGACTAAGGGTATTCCATCTTACAGTCGTGCCAAGATATACAGCGATTCTGATCTACAGGCCATTCTCCCTCATGTTCGCCAAAGCTACGAGCTAAAGTATGGGAAGATCGGTTGATAGCGCCTCTGCGCCCCAACCAGCACTTGGTTTTTCGAAATATACGGAGGCGTCTTGAAGTCTTTGTTGCACTCTGGTTGTCACTTACCCATCTGCTTTACCACCCTTGCGATGCCAACTGTCTTCACCAAGAATGGTTTCCGATTTTTCTTTTACAGTAACGATCATACTCCCATTCATGTGCATGTTCGGAAAGGCGACGGAGAGGCTGTTTTCGAAATCAGTGGGGAAATCGCCCTGCGGGAATCTGTCGGAATGAAAATGAGAGATTTACGCATGGCGGAAGACTTGGCAGAAGAACACAAATCGCTTATTGTCGAAAAGTGGCATGAGCACTTTGATTGATACTCCTAGGACCGCACATCATGAAAATGGTGTCATCGTAATCGAGATGGCGAGCGGAGGCATCATTCGCTTTCCGGTTCAATACAGTGCCCGTCTCAAAGCCGGGTCGCCTGAGGAACTATCCCGCATTGAACTCTCGCCGTTCGGTTTGCACTGGCCTTTGCTCGACGAGGACCTGTCCATTCGAGGTATCCTCGCGGAACTTTCGAAAAGTTGACAGGACGCGAACCTCACCACTGTTGCCTCCCCCCGGCGTCATTCAGCCATTGTCAGACGGACCGTAGCGTGGCAGTCTCCCCCACGTATGAGATTCTCTAAATTCCCGTTTTACGCATTCGCCCTTTGCCTGGCCGCCGGTTCCTCCCTCGCCGAGGACAAGAAGGCTCCTGAAGCCGCCCCGACCGGCTATACCGACACCCCTTTCCTGCCCGGCGGCAAATGGCGGGTCCATGATGATGCCCGTCCCCGACCTGAAGTGGTCACTCCGGGCAAAACCGCCTCTGAGGCTCCCTCCGATGCCATCGTCCTCTTCGACGGAAAGAACCTCGACGAGTGGATCATGGACAAGGACAACGCTCCTGCCGATTGGATCGTAAAAGACGGTTTTATGGAAGTTCCTCCGAAGGGAAAAGGCGTGGGCGGCTACATCAAAACGAAACGCGAGTTCGGCGACATCCAGCTCCATATCGAATTCGCCACTCCCGAGAAGGTTGAAGGCAATTCCCAGGGACGCGGAAACAGCGGCGTTTTCTTCCTCGGCAGTCACGAGCTTCAGATCCTCGATTCCTACGAGAACAAGTCCTATGCCGACGGCCAGGCTTCGGCACTCTATGGATACAAGCCGCCACTGGTGAACGCCGTCCGCAAGCCCGGCGAGTGGCAGACCTACGACATCATCTTCGAAGCGCCGAAATGGGACGCCGAGGGCAACCTGTTGAAAAAGGCCTACATCACTGTGCTCCACAACGGTGTCGTCACCCACCACCGCCAGCCCTATCTGGGCGCGACCGGGCACAAGAGCGTGGCGAACTACAACACCGTGATCGAAAGCGGCCCCATCAAGCTGCAGGACCACAGCAACCCGACCCGCTTCCGCAACATCTGGGTGCGCGAACTCAAGCTCGACGCGCACGAGTGAGCGCGGGTGCACTCCCTTGGATCGGAAAACCCGATGTCGCAGAACCAGCAATCGGCGGCAGCCAGGTGGGGCGAACCGTCCCGGTGAGCCGCTGCAGGGTCATTGCGCGGTAGACGGGAAGGGCGTCGCCCGACCGGAGACGGCTCGGCAGGGACACCTCGCCCCACCTTCGCCGGTTCGCACGGCCCGTCGTCGTCTTCTTCTCAAAGAGCCTCAAACCCCCGTCTTGCGGGGCTCCTCCTTGGGAGCTTCGGGTTTCGGGGCTTCGGGCTTGGGCGCTTCTGCTTTGGCCTCGGGCGCGGGATCGGCGTGCCCCTCCTTGGCATGGGCCTTCTCCTCCGCGTGGGCGTCCTTGCCGTGCCCCGCGTCCCCATGATGGCCGTGGTCCTCGTCATGATGACCGTGGCCCAAATGGAGATCCTTGGTTTCTTCGAAGGTATGGCGCTCGCACCCGATCAGGGCGAGGCCGAACAGAGCGGTCGAGAGGGCGAGGAAGCTCGGGAATTTCATGCGCCTCCCTGTAAACTTGGCCCCCACCCTTTGCAAGCCCCAAGCCCGCATTTCCCTCCCGAAAGGCGGAAGAAAGTCCTTGTCAATACGCTGGCCTCCGCGCCACACTCCCCCATGAGACTGCTGCCCCTTCTTCTCCTCTCCGTTTCCGCCTCCCTCTCCCTCGCCGCCGACGAGGTGCGTATCGAGAAGGAAGTCGCCTTCCTCGGCGAAGGCCGCGCGGAAAAAGCCGACCTCTACCTGCCCCCCGCCTTCGTGGAGCCGCCGGAGGGACGGGGATTCCCCGCCGTGGTCATCATCCACGGCGGCGGTTGGACCGGCGGCGACAAAGGCGCGGCACGGGAGATCAACATCGGCACGACCCTCGCCAAAAACGGCTACGTCGGCATGAGCATCAACTACCTGCTCGCCAACGAGAACCATCCCGGCCCCACTTGGCCGCAGAACCTGCACGATTGCAAAACGGCGGTGCGCTGGCTGCGGGCCAACGCGGAGCGGCTCCGCCTCGATCCCGAGCGCATCGGTGCCATCGGCGGCTCCGCCGGGGGCCATCTCGCCGCCATGCTCGCGCTCGTCGGCCCCGAACTCGACCCTCCCGGCGAAGGCGACACCCGCATCCGCTGCGCCGTCGACCTGTATGGCCCCGTGCTCTGGCTCAAGCAGCGCGACCTCCCCATGTTCCGGAAAAGCCGCGCCGAAGCTCCCGAGCTCTATCGGCAGGCCTCGCCCCTGACCCATGTGGACAAGGACGACCCGCCCATCATGATCATCCACGGCACCGCCGACACGACCGTCGCCGTCGCCGACTCCGAAGCCCTCGCCGCAGCCTTGCAAGCCGCCGGGGTGGAGCATCACCTGGAGATCGTCCCCGACGCCCCGCACAGCTTCCACCTCGAACCCAAGCAGCGCGACCTCCGCCCGCTGGTGCTCGGATTTTTCGAGAAGCATTTGAAGGACGAGGGGCACTAGGCCCATCGCCCTCTGGCACGACCAAGACCCCGGATCATCGCCCCCAAGCACGGAGCACCTTTCACTTTTTACTTTTCACCTTTTACTGGCGGTCTCCGACCGCCAACGCCCTCCCCACCGCTTCCAGAAACCGTTCCTCCGCCACTTCGAGCGGCCCCGCCAGCCTCGCCCCGGCGGCGAGGGTGTGGCCGCCGCCGCCGAATTCGGCGCAGACCGCCCCGACGCTGTAGCGTTCGTCCTTCGAGCGGCTGCTGACGCGGATCTTCCCGTCGGGCAGTTCTTCGAAAAAGACGGCGACCTGCACGGTGTCGATAGCGCGGATCACGTCGATGACTCCCTCGGTGTCGCCGGGCTGCAAATCCAATTCGCGCGTGACCGCGAGCGGGAGCTTCACGCTGGCGCAGCGCCCGCCGAAGCCGAGGAGCAGCCCCTGCAGGAGAATCCGCAGGGCTTGCACGCGCCGCGCGGGATAGTTCTCGTAGAGCATCCGGTTGACGCGGCCGACATCGACCCCCAGTTCGAGGATCTCGCCGACGATGCGCATCGTCTCCGCCGTCGTCGCGGGATAGCGGAAGCTGCCGGTGTCGGTCGAGATGGCGGCGAGGAGGTTCTCCCCGATGGCGGCGTCGAGGGGCCAGCCCGCGTGGCGGGCGAGCTGGAAGACGAGCTGCCCGGTCGCAGGAGCGGCGGCGTCCACGAACACGAGGTCGCCGAAGCGGGTGTTGCTGACGTGATGGTCGAGATTGACCGTCACCGGGATATCCGCGGCCATTTCCCAGACGGCGGCGTCGACCCGGTCCACCCCGGCCGAATCGAGCACGAGGAAGAGATCCGCCGTGGAACGGCCCGAGGGGGGGGTGATCCTTTCGCTGCCGGGAAGGAAGGCGAGCGTTTCGGGCACAGGGTCGCGGTTGACGACAACGACCGTCTTTCCCAACTTCTCAAGGATCAACCCCATCGCCAAGGCCGAGCCGATGGCGTCGCCGTCGGGACGGTCATGGCTGGTGACGAGGACGGAGGACGCCGCCTCGATGCGCTCCTGGATATCTGACAGGGTTGCGTCCACGATTGAAGAGGGTTGAGTGGAACTTTGGCCACAAAAAGGCACAAAAGACACAAAAACCTGTCCCGTATTTTTGTGTCTTTTTGTGGCCAGCTTCCCTCCCCGCCCGCTTACAGCTTGTCCGTCAACCCCTCGGGGTCGTCGGGCAATTCGATTTCGCCGATCTCGTCGAGGATATTCAGGATCCTGACGCCGCGCTCGATGGAGTCGTCGAGCTTGAAATGGAAATGCGGGGTGTTCCGCAGGACGACGCGCTTCATCACCGCGCCTTGGATGAAGCCGTGGCGAGCGTTCAGCTTGTGGATCACGGCGCGGCGCTGGTCGGGGCTGCCGATGACGCCGATGTGGACGCTCGCGTCCTTCAGATCGACGGCGGTCTCGACGGCGTGGACGGTGACGAGCACATCGGGGAACTCGAAGCTTTTCTCGATGCAGGCGCTGATCTCGCGCCGGAGCAGTTCGTTGATGCGGTCGAGGCGCTGGCTCATAATCGTGGCGGGTTCGCGACACCGGAAAGGCGTCGCGGGGGATGGGCGGCTGGGCGCGGTCAGAGCGTCTGCTCAAGCTTCTCCAGCTCGTAGCATTCGATGACGTCGCCCTCAAGGTAGTCGTTGAAGCGCCCCAGCTTGATGCCGCATTCGAGGCCGACCTTCACTTCCTTCACGTCCTCCTTGAAGCGGCGGAGCGTGGAGAAGCCGCCGTCGTAGATCGGCACCTTGTCGCGCAGGACGCGGGCACGGGCGCGGCGCACGATGCGCCCGTCGGTGACGGTGCAACCGCCGACCTTGCCGGAGGAGAGCTTGAAGACTTGCAAGACCTTGGCGTGGCCGACGATCTTCTCGCGGGTCTCGGGTTCGAGCAGGCCGAGCATGGCCTCCTTCACCTGGTCGATGAGCTCGTAGATGATGGAAAAGAGCTTCACTTGGACGCCCTCGCGCTTCACCACGGGCTGGGCCTTGGCCTCGACCTTGGTGTTGAAGCCGATGAGGATGGCGTCGGAGGCGCTGGCGAGGATGACGTCGGCCTCGGTGATGGGGCCGACGCTCTGGCGCAGGATGTCGGCGGAGATCTTGTCGGAATCGATCTCGTTGAGGGATTTCTCGATGGCTTGCAACGAGCCTTGGGCGTCGGCCTTGATGATGAGGCGCAGAGTCGCCTTCTTCCCTTGCTCGATGTTGTTGAAAAGCGTCTCCAAGGCGGAGCGCTGCGCCACGGGGGCGAGCTTGGCTTGGCGCTGCTGCTCCAAGCGCTCGTCGCTGAGCTTCTTCGCCTTGCGGTCGTTCTCCAGCTCGATCAACTCGTCGCCGACATTGGGCACGGCGTCGTAACCGACGATCTCCACGGGGGCGGAGGGGCCGGCGTTGGGAATGCGCTTGCGCTGGTCGTCGAGGAGGGCTTTGACTTTGCCCCAGACGACGCCGCAGATGAAGGAGTCGCCCACGTCGAGGGTGCCGCTCTGGACGAGGACGGTCGCGGTGGGGCCCTTGCCGGCCTCGGTCCTCGCCTCGATGACGACGCCGCGGGCGGGGCCGCCGGGATTGGCCTTCAGTTCCAGCACCTCCGCCTGGAGGTGGATCATTTCGAAAAGCGTGTCGAGTCCCTGGCCGGTCTTCGCGGAGACCTCGACGCAGATGGTGGTGCCGCCGTAGTCCTCGGGGGTGAGGCCGATGTCCTGGAGCTGCCCTTTCACCTTGTGGATGTCGGCGCGGGTGAGGTCGCACTTGTTGATCGCGACGATGATGGTGACGCCGGCGGCCTTGCAGTGGTCGATGGCCTCCAGCGTGGTGGGCATGAGCCCGTCATCCGCCGCGACGACGAGGACGACGATGTCGGTGACGTTCGCCCCGCGCGCCCGCATCTCGGAGAAGGCGGCGTGGCCGGGGGTGTCGATGAAGGTGACGATGTTCCCGCCGCGCTCGACCTGGTAGGCGCCGATGTGCTGGGTGATGCCTCCAGCCTCGCCCGCGACGACGCGCGAACCGCGGAAGGCGTCGAGCAGGGAGGTTTTGCCATGGTCGACGTGCCCCATGAAGGTGACGACGGGGGGACGGAGCTGGAGCTGGTCCTCCTCCACCTCCTCGATGTCCTGGGCCTCGGGCACCTCGATGACCTCCTCGACCTTGTGGACGCCGGCGCCTTTCTCGCGGCGCTCCTTCTCGAAGATGAAGCCGTGCTTTTCGCAGAGCTTCGCGGCGACCTCGGGCTCGATGGCCTGGTTGAGGCTGCCGAAGATCTCCATCTCCATGAGATCCTGGATGAGGGCGAGAGGCTTCAACTCCATCATCCCGGCGAGTTCCTTGAGGATGATGGGGGGCTTGAAGTGGATGATCTTCTTGTCGCCGACGACTTCGACGGATTTGGCGGGACCGTCTCCGTCCTCCCCTTCCCCCTCGGCTGCGGCGGCCTCGCGGTTCGCGGCCTTGGCCACGGCCAAGGGGCCGAGGGGGTTGGTCGAGCCGAGGTGGCCGTAAAGGGAGCCTTGTTCCGCGACGGGGACGGCCGCGCGGCCTTTGCGCGCACCCTTCGCCCCCCCTTTCTCCAAGAGGTCGAGGGCCTCGGCCTTCTGCTCGTCCAAGGACTTCGCTTCGGAGGTGGCGGATACCCGGGGGGCTTTGGCGGTGCTGTTCTTGCGGGAAGGCATAGGGAGGGAATGGAAGGCGCCGGGCCGGGAACGCCCCGAGGGGACGGGAGGAGGGTTATTCTGGTCTGGGGAAAAGGCTTGTCAAACCGGGATGGCCGACCCGGCGGCGGGAGTCTGTGCGGAGGGCTATTCGGCGGCGGCCTGCTCCGGGGCGGGGCTTTCCACCATCTCTTCTGCGGCGGGAGGCTCGTCGGTGTCCGCCACGGTCTCCGGGGCATCGGCTGCGGCCTCCGGCTGGCCTCCGGTCGCGGCGACGGCCCGGTTTCGAATTTCGCGAGCCTCCTCCACAGGGATGTCGAGGATGCCCGCGATATCGACTTCGTCCACGTCGTTGGCGAGCATTTCCAAGCTGGTGAGCCCCCCGCGCACGAGGGCCTCGGCGGTGGAGGGATCGATCCCGGCCCCCTTCGCGATGGCGGCGGCGGCGACGGCGATCTGGGCCTCGAAGGCCTCGTGGGCGGACTCGTCCTTCTGCACCTGCACGTCCCAGCCGATGAGACGGGCGGTGAGGCGGGCGTTCTGGCCGCGGCGTCCGATCGCCTTGGAAAGCTCCTCCTCGTCCACTTTCACGAGGATGGATTTCTTCTCCTCGTCGATGGTGATGGTCTTGATCTCGGCGGGCTTGAGGGCCTCGGTCACGAGGGAGCGCACGTCGTCGCACCAGCGGATGATGTCCACCTTCTCGTTGTTCAACTCGCGCACGATGTTCTTGACCCGAGCGCCACGCAGACCGACGCAGGCCCCGACCGGATCGACCTTCTCGTCGGCGCTGTAGACCGCGACCTTGGTGCGGTAGCCGGCCTCGCGGGCGAGGGAGCGGATCTCCACGGTGCGGTCGGCGATTTCGCTAACCTCGGACTCGAAGAGGCGGCGCACGAAATTCGGATGACTGCGGGAAAGGAGGATCTCGGGGCCGCGGGAGCCGTTCTCCACCGCCACGACGTAGGCCCGGACGCGGTCGCCCACGTTGTATTCCTCGGTCGAGACGCGCTCGCGCTGGTGCATCACGCCCTCGAACTTGCCGAGGTCGATGTAGACGTCGCCGCGCTCGAAGCGCCGCACCGTGCCGCTGACGATGTCGCCGGCGCGGTCCTTGAACTCGTCGTAGATCATCTCCTTCTCCGCCTGGCGGAGGCGCTGCATCATCGTCTGCTTCGCGGTCTGCGCGGCGATGCGGCCGAAATTCTTCGGGGTGATGTCCACCTCGATCTCCTCGCCCGCGTCGATGCCCGGCTGGATGCGGCGGGCCGTGAAAATGTCGATCTCCTCGTAGGGGTTGGTGACGCGGTCGCGCACGATCACGGTGGCGAAGGCGCGGATGTCGCCCTTGTCGGGGTCGATTTTGATGCGCATCTCGCGCGCCGGGCCGATGCTCTTGCGCGAGGCCGAGAGCAGGGCGGTCTCCAGCGCGTCGATCATCATCTCGCGCTTGATCCCTTTCTCCTTCTCGTAATACTCGAAGAGTGCCAGTAGTTCGTTTGTCATTGTCTCCTACGCTGCGGAAAGTCCTCCGATGATTGAGGCAAAAACGAGACAAAAAAAAGCGGGACAAGCCCACTTCATCCAAACCAAGCCCGCAGGCCCGGCGTCTCAAGTTTGCAGGGTCGCGAAAATACCCGCTTCCCGTCGCATAGACAACACGGTTTTCCCCGCAAATCAAGTCGCGATTCGTTGAAAATCGCGATCTTCCGCCTTTTCCAGCCGCCCCCTCGCCGTCGGTTCCCCCATTTCGCGCCGGTCGCGGCGGACGGGGTTCGCAAAACGGGTTGGCGGAACTTTCGCTTGCGCAGCCCGGTCGCGGCGCTACAGTTCGCGCTCGCCCCGGTACGCCTCTGGCTTCCCGGTTTCCAACGACGGAAAGATAGCTCAGTTGGTAGAGCAGTTGGCTTTTAACCAATTGGTCCTGGGTTCGAGTCCCAGTCTTTCCACTCTTTCTCAAGGGGATTGCGAATCCCGACTCGCTCCGTTATCGGACAGGTTTGCCATGGAATCCGTCCCCGGCTTTCCCACTTTGCTACTGCGCCTCGCCGGAGTCGCCGCGCTCTCCTGTCTCGCCGCCTGCACGACGGTGAAGGTGAAGACGGACGCGGAAGCGGTCACGCGCCATGCGATGAAGACGGTGAACCTGCTCCACTCCAGCGGCGGCCTGATGGCGGACTTCGCCAAGGGGGGGCGGGATCTCCTGCGCGAGGCCCGCACTCTGGAGCGGCGCACCCCCGACGACGCCTCGGCCCGCTACCTGAAAGCCGCCGTCGACGCCCACCGCCTCCTCGTCTCCGGCGGGGCCGCGGCTGGCTCGACCGAGGAGAAGCGGCTCGTCGATCTCCACAACAACTCCCTCACCCGCTTCGTCGAGATCTGGATGCGAGACCCGGACCTCTCCGGGAGACGGCGACGCATCTCCTGCGGGGACGAGACCTTCGACATCCGCCTCGCGAGGGACACCGGCCACGAGCCCTCCTTCTTCGACCGCGCCGTGCCCGCCCTCGTCATGAAGCCGACCGGGATCGCCCGCCGGACGCGGGAGGGCCTCGGGGCCGCCCTCGTCTGCGTCCGCGAGCATCGCCCCGAACGCGCCTCGGAGATGAAGTTCCACCCGCCCAAGGGCATCCATGTGCCCGCGACCCTGACCATCGACCAGATCTCGCCTGCGGTCGATGGCGTCGTGAGCATCGATCTCTCCCTCCGCGACCCCTTGCGCGAGAAGACCGTCGTGGCGGGCGGACGCACCTTCCCCCTCGCCGCCGACTACTCGGCCCCCTTCGCGATGATCTTCGACGACCAGAGCGAGATCGCCATCGGCTTGGAGGGGTTTTTCGAGGCTTCGAAGCGCTCCAGCACCGCCGGGATCTATCTGACCGAACCCTACGACCCGCGCCGCATCCCCGTCCTCCTCATCCACGGGCTGCTCTCCTCGCCGATCATCTGGCGCGACCTCGTTCCCCAGCTCATCTCCGAGCCCGATCTGTCGGAGCGCTACCAGTTCCTCGTCTTCGCCTATCCCAGCGGCTATCCCGTCGTGGAATCCGCCACGCTCCTGCGCAACTGCCTCGCCGAGATGCGGGCCATCTACGACCCTGAGGGGGACGACCCGCTTTCCCGCGACCTCGTCGTGGCCGGGCACAGCATGGGCGGCATCCTTGCCCACACCCTCGTCGTCGAAATGGGCGACCATCTCTGGAGGCAGCTCAACCCGACCACGCCCATCGAGCGGCTCGATCTCGATCCAGACGAGAAGGAGGCCCTCCGGCGTGCCTTCTCCCCCGAACCCGATCCGGCGGTGTGGCGGGCGATCTATTTCTCGGCCCCCCATCGCGGCTCGAACATGGCACAAAAGGACATCGCCAGGCTGCTCTCGAAGAAGGCGAGCCTCCCCGCCGAATTCGTCTCGACCACGAAGATGCTGACCGACCAGCGCATCCTCTCCAATCCCCAGTTCCTGCGCATGACCAAGGGCACCTACACCAGCGCCCAGTCCCTGCGCCCCGACTCCCCCGTGGCCGCGGCCCTCGACCTCGCCCCCTATCGGCAAGGGGTGAAATACCACAGCATCATCGGCGACCGGGGCAAGGGCGACACTCCGAAGAGTTCCGACGGCGTCGTCGAATACTGGAGCTCCCACCAGGCAGGCGCGGCCTCGGAGCTGATCGTGCCCACCGGCCACAGCTCCTACAACCACCCGCTCGCCGTCGCCGAGGTGAAACGCATCCTCCGCGAGCACGCAGGCCTCCGTCAATGAACGGGGATCTGCGGCGCCACCTCGGCGCGGGGCAGGTCATCCCCGCGATGCCGCTCGCGCTGAACTCCGACCGCACTTGGTCGCCCCAGCACCAGCGCGCCCTCGTCCGCTACTATCTCGACGCCGGGGCTGGTGGCCTCGCCGTGGGCGTCCACACCACGCAGTTCGAGATCCGCGAGCCGGAGCACTCCCTCTACGACCCCGTCCTCTCCCTCTGTGCCGAGGAGACGCGGCGGCATCTCGCGCCCGGACGCCCCTTCGCCCTCGTTGCCGGCGTTTGCGGCGCGACCGGGCAGGCGCTGCGCGAGGCCGCCGTCGCGCGGGAGCTTGGCTACGACGCCGCCCTCCTCAGCCTCTCCGCTCTGCGCGAAGCCAGCGACGCGGAACTGATCGCCCACTGCCGCCGCGTCGGCGAAATCCTGCCCCTCTTCGGCTTTTACCTCCAGCCCGCCATCGGGGGCCGCAGCTACGGCTACCGCTTCTGGCGCGAGTTCGCGGAGATTGCGTCCGCCGTCGCCATCAAGATCGCGCCCTTCGACCGTTACGCCACCCTCGACGTGGTCCGCGCCGTGGCCGACAGCGGACGCGACGACCTCGCCCTCTACACCGGCAACGACGACCATATCATCCACGATCTCCTCACCCCCTTCCCCTTCGGCGGTCCGGGCGCTCCGCCGAAGCGCATCGTGGGCGGTTTGCTGGGGCAATGGGCCGTGGGGACGAAACGCGCTGTCGCCCTGATGGATGAAGTGAAATCCATCTCCCGCAGCGCCGCCGAATGGGCCGCCCTCGACGCTGGACTCACCGACTTCAACGCCGCCCTTTTCGATCCCACCCACCGTTTCGCCGGCTGCATCTCGGGGATCCAGGAACTGCTCCGCCGCGAAGGGCTCCTCCCCTCGCGAGCCTGCCTCGACCCGAAGGAGGAGCTGTCGCCCGGACAGGCCGAGGAGATCGACCGGGTGATCGCAGCCTACCCCGAATGGCAGGATTCCGGGTTCATTGCGGAGAATTTGGATCGGTGGTTGGGGAAATGAGGATTCCTCCTCCTACTCTTACTCCTTGCTCTTACCTCTTACTCAGAATCGAGCGTTCCCCGACAAACGAGGGGAGTAAGAGGTAAGAGCAAGGAGTAAGAGTAAGAGGATTCGCGTTCCTTGACACCCCCGCCAAAAGCACGCTATCACTGCCCCCAACAAACACCCCCACCCCGTGAAGCTACTCCCCTTCCTCACCGCTTTTGCCCTCGCGCTCCCGGCCCTTGCCGCCGAAAGCGTCATCACCCTCAATCTCGACCCCTCCCCGGAATTCCCGCGCAATTCCGAGGGCTCCTTCGCCACCCTCGCCTCGGGCCGCATCCTCTTCATCTACTCCCAATTCTACGGCGGAGCGGCGGATGAAAGCCCCGCCCGCCTCGTCCGCATCCATTCCGACGATGGAGGCCGCACCTGGACCCAGCCGGAGACCGTCGTGGAGAACACCGCCGGCAACAACGTCATGAGCGTCTCCCTGCTGCGCCTCGCCAGCGGGAAACTGGCGATCTTCTACTGCCTCAAGAACAGTTGGATCGACTGCCGCCCCCACATGAGCGTCTCCACCGACGAGGGAGAGACTTGGAGCGAGCCGAAGCTCATCCAGCAGGCCCCCGGCTACTTCGTGCTGAATAATGACCGCGTCATCCAGACCTCGAAAGGCCGTCTCATCGTCCCCCTCGCCTTCCACCGCTCCCGGGGCAGCGACCCGCACAGCAGCAAATCCTGGGACTCCCGGGCCATCACCACCTGGCTGCATTCCGACGACGAAGGCGAGACTTGGACCGAAGCCGCCTCCTGGTGGGCCATGCCCGTGCGCAGCAACAGCGGCCTCCAGGAGCCCGGCGTCGTCGAACTCGCCGACGGCTCGCTCCTTTCTTGGAGCCGCACCGACCAAGACGGGCAATGGGGTTTCCGCTCCACCGACGGAGGCCACACTTGGTCGCCGCCCGAACCCACCGAGATGAAGTCCCCGAACGGCCCCGCCAGCATCAAGCGCCTGCCCGGCAGCGACGATCTTCTCGCCCTCTACAACGACCATTCCGGCCAGTTCCCCTTCCCCCCGAACAAGCGCAATCCCCTTGTCGCCGCCATCTCCAGCGACGGAGGCAAGACCTGGCCGCTCCGCAAGGCCGTCGAGGACGATCCCGAGGGCCTTTACCACTACACCGCAATCCACTTCACCGACGACGCCATCCTCCTCGCCTACTGCGCCGGCGACAGCAAGGTCGGTGCCCTCAACCGCCTCCGCATTCGTCGAATCAGCCTCGATTGGCTGATTCGGGGTTGAGAGTGGATGGTTGAGAGTTGAGAGTCCGGAACCGTTGATTCGGAGGACTCCAAACGCCTCTCCCCTTTCCCTCCAAGCTCCCATCCAAGCCACTTTTTACCTTTCACCTTTTACTCCTTCCCCCATGCTCGACGATCTCGCCTCGCTCTACTCCGCCGTCCTCGCCGACGTGCTCGACGCCCACGGCTATCCGAACCAATGCCTGACGCCCGCCGTCCGCGCCCTCACCCCCGCTCAGCGGATCGCGGGACGGGTCTTCACGATGAAGGCCGAAATCGTCGATGGCGTGCCCGAGCAACCCTACGTCCTTGAGATGGAGGCGGTCGATACGGCGGAACCGGGCGACGTCCTCGTCATCGACGCGGGACACGACCGCAGTTGCGGCTTCTGGGGCGAACTGCTTAGCACCGCCTGCCTCGCCAAAGGCGTCCGGGGCGTCGTCATGACCGCCTGCACCCGCGATCTCTGGGCGCTGAACCAGCTCGACTTCCCCGTCTTCGGGATCGGCGCCTCGCCCGCCGACAGCAAGGGCCGCGTCGACGCCAGCGCCATCCGCGAGCCCATCGTCATCGACGGCGTGGCCGCGAAGCAGGGCGACTACATCCTCGGCGATTGCGACGGCGTCGTCATCATCCCGCAGGAGATCGCCGCCAGCGTCATCGCGGCCGCCAAGGAGAAAGTCGCCGGCGAGAACACCGTGCGCGAGGAACTCGCCGCCGGGGTGCCCGTGGGCGAGGTGTTCCGGAAGCACGGGATTTTGTGAGCATCCCACGGATCTCGTCCGTGGGATCGGTTGAGAGTGGAGAGTGGGTCGTCGGGAGCCGGGTAAAAGCAACCCCTTCAGCACCCGCTTGCATCGGCTGACCCGAGTGGTTGATTGGAACGATGAAGCCGAAACTCCCGCAACTCCTGGCCGTTTGTCTTTTTCCCGCCACCTTCGCCAAGGCGGACGAACGGCCTGCCGTCGCAGAACCCCGGGCCACATCGGGAGACCGCGCGGTGGAACCGGCTTGGGAGGAACAATTCTCGGTCACGGTGGGACCGGAGGGAGCCGAGATCAACGGAACCGGTCAACAGGCCCTGCAAGCGGCGGTGGACTACGTCGCAGGGATGGGAGGCGGCACCGTGCGCGTGCTGCCGGGCGTGTACCGGCTGAGGAACGCCGTCCACCTCCGCAGCGGTGTCCGCCTGCTGGGTTCCGGCGCAGATACCGTTTTGATCAAGGAGCCTTCCGCCACGACGACGCTGGCGGTCGACAGCGATTGGTACGACCAAGAGATCACCTTGGCCGACACGACGGGTTTCGCGGTGGGCGACGGTGTGTGCCTGCGGTCCAAAGACGAAAAAACCGGGCGGCAGACGGTGGTCAAGCGCACCTTGACCGCCCGCAGCGGGAACCGCTTCAAGCTGGACCGGCCCTTGCGCGAGAATCTCTGGCAGATGCACGGCGCGACGGCTTCCTCGCTCTTTCCCATTCTCAGCGGCGAGGGAATCGAGGACGCGACGGTGGAGAACCTCGTCCTCGACGGCAACCGCGAAGCCAACGAACACCTCGACGGCAACTATGCGGGCTGCGTGTTCCTCCAAGACTGCAACCGCATCGTCCTCCGCAAGGTCGCGGCGCGGAACTACAACGGTGACGGCATTTCCTGGCAGATCTGCCACGACGTGGCGGTAGAAGACTGCACCGTGGAGAACAACCGGGATCTGGGGCTGCATCCCGGCTCCGGCTCGCAGCGCCCGGTGATCCGCGGCAACACCCTTTCCGGGAACGGCATCGGCTTGTTCTTCTGCTGGGGAGTCAAATACGGTTTGGCCCAGGAAAACCAGATCGAAGGCAACCGGATCGGAATCTCCATCGGGCACCGCGACACCGACAATCTCATCGTCGGCAACACCATCGTCAGCAGCCAAGACCAAGGCATTTTGTTCCGGCCCGAGCGCGGCCCCGATTTCGCGGGCCACCGCAACCGCATCGAAAACAACGTGTTGCGCGACAACGGATCCGAGGACGGCGCAGCCATCGAGATCCAAGGCGGCACCGAAGGCATCCGCATCGTCAACAATGAGATCGTCGAAACCAGAGGTCCGGCCCAGCGCACCGCGATCCGCCAAGGCCCGGAAACCAAGGACATCCATGCGGAAGGCAACCGCGTGAGCGGATTCGCACCGTGACCCGACGTTCGCCGCCGAAATCAGCGATTTCAGATTGGCAGAACGGACGAGGCGCGGTTCGACCGCTGCGGGAAGGCCCTTTGCGACGAACACCTCCCCCTCCTTTTCCCCGACTCCGCCCGAAGTCGAAAGCTCCTCCGCGTCCACCCCAAGATCGACGCCTCAGCGAGGCGTCCCATTTCGTGGCGCAGCTTCACTCCCTCTCGAAAGGAAACATCGGCCTTCGCCGCTCGCGATACTCCAGCTTCGTCATGTCCGCCCGCGTCACGCCGGGCGTATCGACATGCAGGAAGCCGCCTTTCGCCACTGGCTCGTAGGCCGCCATCGGGGCGATCACGCCTTTCGCCACGATCAGGTCGAAATCCGCCGGATCGACGCCGCAGGAGGTCAATTGCGCAAGGCTGAAGGGGGCCATGCGCCGCGTCGTCGCCATGACGACCAGCCCCGTGCCTTCCAGCTCCAGCACCGCCGTCGGCCCTTGGTCGAACACCGAAAATCCCCCGTGTCGCGCTTGCGTCTCGCGAAAGATCCCGTCGTGCAGCGAGCGCACCCGGAAGACTCCCTTCACCGGCTCCGCCGCATCGCCGACCGCGCCCTCGAACACATCGCCCATCCCCGCCGCAACCGCCGCCTCCACCGCCGCCGGATCGTGAAGGCAGACGAAAGCCTTTCCGCAAGCCCCGCCGCGCAGCCATTCCCGCACAATGGCCGTGCCGTTCGCGGGCGAACCGCCGCCCACATTGTCCCCCATATCGAGGAGCACCACGGGACGCTCCTCCCTTTCCCCCGCGAGAGCGACCGCCTCGGCGGCTTCAATCTGCACCGGCTCGAAATCCGTGCGCCGCTCCCACATCCTCGCGGCGATGGCCTCGGCCATGTCGCGGGCGAGCGCCCCGTCCCCGTCCGTGACGACGAGCACCGACGAGCCCATCTCCGTCACATCCGCATAGGGAAAGCCGAGGAGGATCGAATGGCTCAACACCCCCGGACGGTCCGCGAGGGCGGCGGCCTCCTCGTAGAACTCCCGCATCGGCGACTCGGAAGTGTTCTGCGAACGGATGTTGATCGCCATCGGCGGAAAAGCCGCAGCCTGCGCCGAAGCCACCATCCCCTCCAACGTCGCGAGGAGCAGCCGCGCCGCGCGCAGACCCGTCTCGCGCTGGTCGAGGTGGGGGTTCGTGCGATAGGCGAAAATCGCGTCCGTCGCCGCGACCATCGCCGGGGAGAGGTTCGCGTGCGGGTCGAGCGTCGCGACGATGGGGACGCCGGGACCGACCTGCTCGCGCAAACGCCCCAGCCAATACCCGTCCGCGTCAGGATGCCCCTCCGCCACCGTCGCCCCGTGCGGCGCGACGAGCAGACCGTCGAGCCGTCCCGCCTCCGCGACCGCCTCCAGCAACTCGTCCACGAGCCCCTCGAAATCCGCCCGCCGGATCGTGCCGTAGGGCAGCGCCCGCGCGAGGAAGACCGGCACCGCCTCGACCCCGAAGCGGTCCAGTTCCTCGAAAAATCCCCCCACCTCGTGCGGCGTTCCCGCCATGCGTTCGCGGATCGCCTCGCCGCGCAGCAGCAAGTCCTCCTCGAAATGGCGACGCGTCGTCCACTCCCCGATAAAGGTGTTCGATTCCTGCAACAAGCCAACGATCCCGACTCTTTTCGTCTGATTCATCCAAGCAATGTGGCGGTTTTTCCATCGGCGGAAAGCCTCGATTTCGGCGGAAACTCGCCTTGAGAACTCGAAGGCATCTAGGGAGAGGGCAAACCGTCTCGGTGAACCCTCGCCGCCGAGCGCTCCCGCAGAGCGCCGCCCCGCACGGACGGCCCCAGCCCTGACAAGCGTTGCGATCCCATGGAAAGGGCCTACCCTGTCGGTCTGCATGAAGAACCCTCCGCAGACCGCCGCGCTGCTCGCTTGCCTCCTCCTCGCCCTCCCTCTCGTCACGGGCGGGGCCAACCCCTTCCTGCGCGACGGAAACGCCGCGATCCACCGCAAGGCGAAAAAATACCTGCTCGTCCCCCTCGCCACCGCCGTGCCCGAGGCCCATGTCGACCTGCGCTACAAGGTCACCTCGGCGGCGGGCAAGCCGCTCTACCGCGCCGACATGCCCGCCCTCGTCCACCGCTCCACCGCCAAGAAGCTGCGGCAGGTCGCGAAACAGTTGAAGGAGCACGGATACGCCATCAAAATCTGGGACGCGTGGCGGCCGCCGGAGGCCCACCAAGCGCTCTGGGACGCGGTGCGCGACGAGCGCTACGTCGTGCCGCCGGGCAAGGGCCTCTCCTGGCATTGCTACGGCATCTCGATCGACCTCACCCTCGTGCGCCTCGACGGCACCGAGGTGCCCATGCCCTCGAAATTCGACGAATTCACCGCCCGCGCCGCCTCGCGCTATGTCGGCGGCGACCCCGAGATCGCCCGCCGCATCACCCTCCTGCAAACGGCGATGAAGGAGGCGGGCTTCCGCGTCATCCAGTCGGAGTGGTGGCATTTCGACGACATGAATCCCGAGGGCGGCATCCGCGAGGTCACCGCCGCCGATCTCGGCATCGCCATGCCTTGACTCCGCTTGGGTGAATTGGGGTTTGAGGGTCTTTCCTAGATTATCGCCTAAAACCGGCCTTAACTCTAGGAATATCAATGAAAAACAGATATTGCGTCGGAACGCATCTCTCGGAACGGAAATTCCTGCGCCTTCTGGAGTGCTTCTGCCTGGACATCACCGCATCGAAGGCAGCCCTCCTCTGCCGCCTCAACAAGAACACCTCCCATCGGTTCTACGCCCTCTTCCGGGCCAGGGGCATCGCGATCGCCATCGGGGAGGACGCCCCGTTCGGAGGCGAGATCGAAG
>DDSV01000048.1 GCA_002344215.1 Akkermansiaceae bacterium UBA2381 | reverse complement strand
GCGACGATGATGAACAAGGGGCTGGAAATGATCGAGGCCCGCTGGCTCTTCGATATTGAGATGGGCCGCGTCGACGTCATCGTCCACCCACAGAGCATCGTCCACAGCATGGTTGAGTTTATCGACGGGTCCATCCTCGCCCAGTTGAGCACGACGGACATGTGTTTTCCCATCCAGTATGCCGTGACCTGGCCCGAGCGGGTTCCTAACACCCTGCCGCCCCTCGATTTTGCCCAACTGGCCCGGCTCGATTTCGAAGCACCCCGTTGGGAGCATTTTCCGGCCCTCTCCCTCGCCCGTGAGGCGGGCGAGACAGGAGGCACCCTGCCGGCGGTGTTGAATGCCGCGAACGAGGTGGCGGTGAGCGCTTTTCTCGAACGTCACTTGAGCTTTCCCGGAATCTGGGACACCGTCGCCGAGACAATGTCACGTCACAAAGCCGTGAGCCAGCCCGGTCTGGATGAAATCATCGAGGCCGATCTCTGGGCGCGGAGAACTGCGAAAGAACTCATTTCATGATCAAGAAAAAGGCGCTCTACCCCGGTCGGGTCTGGGTCGGATTTGATCTCGGGGGCACCAAGATGCTCGCGAAGGTCTTCAACGATGATTACCAGACTCTTGGTCGTGCCAAACAAAAGACCCTCGGGATGAAGGGGGCCAAGGCCGGTCTCGAACGCATGGTGACGGTGATCGAGGAAGCGCTTCTTGACGCGGGAGTCGAGCCCGGTCAGATCGCCGGAATCGGCGTGGGATGCCCGGGTCCAATTAATCCGGAAAAAGGAGAAATCGTCGAAGCTCCCAATCTCGGCTGGAGCAAAGTCCCCGTCGAGGCCCACCTCGGCAAGGCCTTCGGCTGCCGCGCCGTGATTTGCAACGACGTCGATGCGGGCGTCTATGCCGAGTACACCGAAGGAGCCGCCCGCGGAGCCCGCTGCGCCGTCGGCATTTTCCCCGGGACAGGGATCGGTGCCGGAGCGGTCATCAACGGACGCCTCCTCCAGGGTGCCTACCTTTCATGCATGGAACTCGGCCATATCCCGCTTTTCCCCGAGACCTCAGGACACGGCGAAGACGGCACCACCCTCGAGACCGAATGCTCGCGCCTCAAGATCGCCGCCGAGGCCGCCCGCGCCGCCTATCGGGGCCAGGCCCCGCACCTGCTCAAGGCCTGCGGCACCGACATTTCCAATATCACCAGTGGAGCTCTCGCCAAGGCGATCGACGCCGGTGACACCGCCATCGAAGACATCGTCCGCCGCGCCGCGACTCTCCTCGGCTGCGGCGTTGCCACGGTCGTTCACCTGCTCGCTCCCGATGTCATCGTCCTCGGAGGCGGCCTCGTCGAGGCAATGCCCGAGCTCTACCTCGAGACGGTGAAACGATCCGCTCAGGACCGCGTCCTCGGTCCTTACAAAAAGAGCTTTAAGATCGTCACCGCCGAACTCGAAGAAGACGCTGGTGTGATGGGATCAGCCGCCTGGGCGAGGAAGACGATCGAGGGGTGAGGATTTCACCTTTGATGAATAAGCAACGCCCCTACGCCTCCACCGCGATTCAGACATCGGGAATGCCTCCGGGCATCCCCTACATCATCGGCAACGAGGCGGCGGAGCGTTTCAGCTTTTACGGCATGCGGACCATTCTCACGGTCTTCATGGTGAACTATCTCTGGCTCATGGGGAACTCGGTCGGCGAGCGCATGAGCGATACGCAGGCCACCGAGCATTTTCATCAGTTCGTCTCTCTCGTCTACCTCACCCCCATCATTGGAGCCCTCCTCGCGGATCTTTTCTTCGGAAAATACCGCATCATCATGGCGCTCTCGATTGTCTACTGCCTCGGCCACGGCGCCCTTGCCCTGATGGGACTCGCGGGCGAGGCTGGCACGTGGCTCGTGGCGGGGCTGTGGCTCATCGCGATCGGTTCCGGCGGAATCAAGCCCTGCGTCTCGGCCCATGTCGGGGATCAGTTCGGCCGTCTCAACCGCGATCTCATTCCCCGCATTTTCAACTGGTTCTACTGGTCCATCAATCTCGGGGCTTTCGTCTCGACCCTGCTCACACCCTGGCTGCTGGAGTGGTATGGACCGCACTGGGCCTTCGGGGTTCCGGGATTCCTCATGGCCCTTGCCACCCTCGTCTTCTGGATGGGACGCTGGAAATTCGTCCACATCCCCGCACGCGGGGGATCCTTTCTCCGCGAGCTTGCGAGCGGCCCCGGCCTGAAGGCCATCGGGAAACTCTGCACGATTTACCTCTTTGTCGCGATCTTCTGGGCGCTCTTCGACCAGAGCGGGTCCTCGTGGGTGCTCCAGGCGGAAAACATGGACCTAAACTGGCTCGGGGTGGAGTGGCTCCCCAGTCAGATTCAGGCGCTCAATCCCATTCTCATCCTGACCTTCATCCCTCTTTTCTCCTACGTCGTTTATCCCGCCATCGACAGGTTTTTCCCGCTCACGCCGCTGCGCAAAATCGCGATCGGTCTTTTCATCATGGTGATCTCCTTCGTGCTCGTCGCGATTGCCCAGATGAAGATCGATGCAGGTGAGACGCCTTCGATCTCGTGGCAACTGGCGGGTTATGTCGCGCTTACTGCGGCGGAGGTGATGGTCTCCATCGTCAGCCTCGAATTCAGCTATACCCAGGCACCCAAGGCGATGAAGTCGGTCATCATGTCGCTCTGGCTTGTCGGTGTTTCTTTCGGCAATCAGGTCACCGCACAGATCAATCGGGTCATCCAGGTCGAAGATCCCATCGCCGGTGTCTCCGCTACCGGGAGTGAAGCCTCGCACGGCGGATTCGACGGACGGGTCGGGACCGAAGATGACATCCTCCTGACCTTCGATGCCGAGGGCAAAAGGACCGACTTGCGTTTCCGCGGCCGCGAGCAACTCGACGAACTGCTCGGCCGGGTGTCGGAGCAAATTGAGGCGAATCAATTCGCGGCCCCATCCCAGTCCGAGGGAAAAGGAATCGCCTCCGCCGTCATCGACCCGTGGGGCAACCCCTATCACTACCGCCTCATCAACCGCAATCGACTCCGCATCTGGAGTTCGGGACCGGACGAAAAGCTGACCACCCCGTGGGATCAGGGCGCCATCCTCGTGATCGATCGACCCGTGGTGCGCGAGCCCTCGGCCATGACCCGCTTCTTTGATCACCTTCACCCCGAGCAGACCTGGCTCGACTCACGGCGTCAGAAGCTGGGTCTTCCCTCCGAGGCCGAAGCCGCTGCCAAGGGACCCTCCATCTCCCGCGAGTACTTCGTCGGAGGCCAGATCAAGCTCGAGGGCGCCGCCTACTACTGGTTCTTCAGCGGACTCATGCTCGCCGCCGCTTTCCTCTTCCTCATCGTCGCAAAACTTTACCGTCCGGTGGAGTACTTCCATGATGACGAGGAAGAGCAGGAAGCCGAGGCGGTGGAAGAGGCGGCGGGACGGTGAGGGGAGAGAGCTCTTGACTTAGTCCGATGACTTAGTTTAACTTTCCCCATGTCCTCCACCACCGTAAATATTCACGAAGCCAAGACGCATCTCTCCCGCCTCATCGAGCGGGCGGAGCGGGGAGAGGAAATCATCATTGCCAAGGCGGGCACCCCGAAAGTGCGCCTTACGCCAGTCGCCGACGCCCGAATCGTCCGACGCCCCGGTAGATTCGCCGGATCGCTAAAGGTTACCGCAGCCTTTTTTGAACCCCTCGCCGAAGCCGATCTTGCCTCCTGGGAAGGATCTTCTGAACCGGTAAGATGAGACTGCTCCTCGACACGCATACGGCTCTCTGGTGGTGGGAAGACTCACCTGAGCTAAGCGAGACCGCCAGACTCAGCCTTTCGGATCCTGATGCCGAGATTTTTTTCAGCCCGATCTCGGGTTATGAGATCTTTCAAAAAGTTCGCACCGGAAAACTGGAAGTTCCTCGCGCCTTGCTCGTCGATCTGCCCGGAGAGGTGCGGCGCGAAGGATGGCAGGTTTTACCGCTCGGGCTGGAGGAAACGGTTTGCGCCGCCTTGATCGAAAGCCCTCATCGGGATCCCTTTGACCGCCTCCTCGCCGCGCAGTCCCGGATTCACGATCTTACTTTCGTGACCACTGATCTGTTTTTCAAGGATACCGGATTTCGCGTCCTTTGGTGATTCTACTTCACACCAGCTTATACCCCACCCCGTGCACCGTCAGGAGGAATTCGGGGGTCCTGCCGTCATCGCCGATCTTTTTCCTCACCTGGGCAACGCATTGGTCGAGGGTCCTCGTTGTGCCGAAGTATTTCACGCCCCAGACGACTTCGAGGATGCGGTCGCGGCTGAGAACACGTCCGCGATGCTGGTGGAGAAATCCGATTAGCTCCATCTCGCGTGGGGTCAGGGGAATGACGGTATCGCCAACGATGGCCTCGTAAGCCGAAGGATCGATCTTTGCCCGCCCCACTTCGATGGGGTCCTGCGAAGATTCAGGGGCGGGGCCGGAGGAGTCGCTCCAGTTCCGCGAACGGCGCAGGAGCGCTTCGATGCGGGCGATGAGTTCGTTGATTCCGAAAGGTTTTGTGACGTAGTCATCGGCACCCGCCTTGAGTCCGACGACCTTGTCGATTTCCTGCCCTTTTGCGGTGAGCATGAGAATGGGGATGCGGCATCCGGTCTTGCGGAGTTGTCGCGCGATCTCGTAACCGCTCACGCCGGGAAGCATGACATCGAGAACGAGGAGGTCGGGAAGGTGCTCGGCGATTTCGCGCAGGGCATCGGCACCGTCAGCGCAGGAATGAACGAGGTAGCCCGCCCCGCGTAAAACTTCCTCGAGCCCGAAGCGGATGCTGGGATCGTCTTCGACGACAAAAAGGGTGATCTCGGCGTTGCTCATGGATCAGTTGGCGAGAGGGAGTTCGATGATAAAGGTGGAGCCGCCACCCTTGCTTGACTCAAAGCTGATCGTGCCGTCGTGCAGCTCGGCGATCTGGCGGCAGAGGGCGAGCCCGATGCCCGAGCCCTCGACGCCTGAGGTGATCGAGTCATCGATGCGATAGAATTTTTCGAAGATGCGGCGCTGATGGACCCGCGGAATGCCCGGGCCATGATCCTTCACCGAGAGGGTCGCTTTCCCCCCGGCGGTCGCGACTTCGATGAAAACTTCGCCTCCAGTTGCCGCGTATTTCCCGGCATTGGAAAGCAGGTTGACGATGACCTGGGAAAGAGCATCGCGATCGACCGAGACGAGGGGACCTCCTCCGAAGGGAGTGGATAGCCGCACGCTCATGCCGACCGCCTCGAGCTGAGGACGATAGTCAGTGACAGTCTCATGTGCGAGAGCACCGAGATCAAGCTGCTCCGGTCGCAACTGCAATTCGCCACGGTCGAGCCGGGAAAAATCGAGAAGTCGGTTGATGAGGCGGGAAAGACGGGCGGCTTCTTTGCTGATAACTCCCGAGTATTGTATGGTTTTGTCAGGATCCGGATTCTCCGCATCGCGCAGCAGTTCGGAAAACATGCGAATGGAGGTGAGAGGGGTTTTCAGCTCGTGGCTGACATTGCTGACAAAGTCGGTCTTCTGCGAGGCGATCCGCATCTCCTCATTCACGGACCGCAGGATGAGATAACTACCGCCGGCGACCGCGCCGAGCAGGGTTAGAATGATGAGGGAGAGCGTAAGCCGTATCGTCCGCGCTGAGGCATTGAGCGAGGCGGGATCGAGGAGGTAGGCGGCGACCTCCCAGCGCGGGAGGATCTGTCCGACCTCGGAGGCGACAAAAGGGGTGCTCCAGTCCGTCGTGAATCCATCAGCCGTCTGGGCGACGACTTCGCCTCTGGCATCGAGCAGGGCGAGCGAGACTTCTGTGGCTGAAGCGTTTGACCTTTCGCCGGAAAAAAGATCTGCGAGATCGGCCTGGATCGAGGCAAGGTCAAGTTCGGTCCAGAAAGTGAGCCCCGGCTTCAGAGGATGACGCTTCCAAAGGAGGACATGTAGTTCTCCGTCGATGAGGCGGCTCACGGCGCCCTCGTTCTCCTCTGACGTCACTTCTTCGAGCATGACGGCCTCAGGGCTCAGGGCGGATTGATTGGTAATAACGGAGTTCATGGCGCCGCCGGAGACGGCTGGCTCCTGCTCCGAGAAAACTCCCCGCTGTTGAGCGGGCATGACGTTGCGCAACCTTGGTTCCGGCATGTTTTGAACCTGCGCGAAATCTGCCTTCGCTTCTTCGCGAACCATTGCTTCAGCCGCCGGTGGCGGGGCTGAAAGGGGAGCGGCGGAAGCAACGCCTGGAGCTTTCGGCGCGGGCGGTCCGCTGCGCTTTTCGAGCACGCTCACTTTCCACTTTTGAGGTGCCTTGTCAGATTCCTCATCCCGCGCGGGTTCAGTGGTGGCATCTTCTTTTGATGAGGTGGCCAATCCACCTTCGAGTTGGACTCTGGCTCCGGAGAGGCGAGGAGCCTGATAGACCTCGACGACCCGCCGATTGGTAAGAAAGTCACCATGATCTTTCAGGAACTCGGCGCCACGGGTTCCTGCCTGGTTCGTGGGGGAGAGAATGACGCCTTCATTGGTCACCACGGCCGCTGCAGCCGATTGACTCCAGAGATTCCCGAGAAGGTGATCGAAATTTTCAACCAGACCATCCTCATTCTGAACGACCATTTCATCGACGAGCTGTCCGTAGAAGATGCGGACATCGGTCATGAAGAGATTGATCCGATCGGTGAGGGCATCGCAACTCGACTGGTGAAGGTCCGTCCGCTGGCTGGCTACGATCAGCTCCTGATCCCGGAGCGATCTGACGGCAAGCACAGCGAGCAGCACCGAGGGGAGCAGGATGGAGAGAATGAAGACAAGGGCGATCCGCTTCATGGGGCAGGGTTCTCGCAAACTATTGCGCCTCTTCGGCTTTCAATACAGCCGAAAAGGCGCGTGCACTGCCAGCTCAGCAAACTTAATTCGAGCGCTTTGAGTTGCGAAGCATCCACGAGCCGTTGGTGAGTTTCTTGCGCTGCTCTTTGGAAAGCTGATCGCTGTTGAGTTCCTCCCGGGCTCCGGAGACCGCTTCGATCTCTTTGTCGAGCTGACTCCTCTGCGCTGCCGGAGCGGCCGCGTAGGCTTCGTTGAGCACTTTCAACTGCACGTCCAGCTGTCTCCGTGATCCCTCGGCGTCGCCCTGGTCGGCCAGGGCGATCGCTTTCTCCGTTTCGACCGCATTGGCAAAGATCGCGGCTTCGGCGGCGATGGCCTGATCGATGGAGCGGGTCACCAGGTCGGTGTCTTTGCTGTATCCGACCACGACCGGAGTTTTTCCGGTTTCGATGGCTTTGGCGGACATGGTGTCGGCATACCGCATCGAGACCGTGGCAATTTCATTGATCTTTCCGAGGGCGGAGTTGCTGACGAGGCACTCGAGATAGAGTTCACGGGCCTGACCACTTGAAAGGGTCGAAAAGGTGATGGTTTCCTTTTCGGACTTCAATTCTTCGGGACGTCCGAGGAATCGCAGCGGGCGCACCCCCTCGGGGCAATCGATGATGATCACCAGTTCACGGGCGACAATGCTTTTCAGTTCACCGAGTTCCTTTTCAAAGACCTCCGGAAGCTTCTCGACGTCAGCGACGTAGTAGTAGTTGGCGTCGCTCGCTTCGGCGAGGGCGGTCATGAGGGTTTCATTGTAATCACTGCCGAGACCGATTGTGGTGACGGACATGCCGTCACGGGCGATGCGGGTGCCTAGGCTGGCGATCTCGCGGTTGTCGCAGGGACCGACGTTGGCAATCCCGTCCGAGAGGAGAATTACCCGGTTGACCTTTTCTTTGCCGAGAAACTCCCGAAGCTGCCGCGAGCCTTCCTCAACGCCGCCGTACAGGGCCGTGCTGCCCCCGGTTTCAATCCGTTCGATGAGTCGTTTGATCTCTCTATGGCCATCTCTCACGGGAGCCGCGTGCCTGACCACCTCGACCTCCGACTCGTAGACAACGAGCGACAGGATGTCCTCTTTATCCAACTGGTCGACGAGCATCGCCGCCGCCTGTTTCGCCTGCTCGAGTTTGCCTCCGCTCATTGATCCGCTGCGATCCAGCACAATTGCCAGGTTGAGCGGAGTGCGGGTCTTTTGCGGTTGGTCGCATCCCTCCACCTCAATTTTGATGACCACTTTGCTTTCACCGCCACTTTCGTGAATGAGAGGTCGATCCACCGCAGTCTTGAGACGGACGGTCTCCTCGGTGGCACGAAGCGGGGCGACAAACGGGTTTCCGCTCAGGGCAAGGGCCAGGGTGAGCGCCGACAACAACAGAGTTCTTTTTGTTTCCATGGAGAGAACATCGTGTCGCTCCGGAATCAGTTGTCATGGTGCTGTAAAACGATTGTCAGGAACTTGTAAAAACAAAGGGCACCCGTTTCCGGGTGCCCTTTGCGAGATTCACCTAAAACCAAGGGGAGGAAAAATCAGGCTACAAACTCGCGTGAAGCGGCTTTGGCCGCGTTGCGACCGAGTTCGTCATATTCGCGGGCGGTGATGATGCGCTCTTCCAGCAGGCTGCGGGAGATCCAGCCTTCAAGGCGGGCAAAGTCGGGATTCGCGGTTGCGGCGCCGGCGATGTGCTGCCAGTCAAGCGCACGGCCGGGAGCCGGTGTTGCATACCGGCGGATCCGGAGCAGGCTCAAAATCGATTCGAACTCGCGGGGAAGGAGGTTCTCAATCGCGGCCGGCTCGGGCATGTCATCGAGGATGTCCGCATCCAGTCCGAAGCTGATCACCCCGACACCGTAGCGTGAGGCGAAGCGGCGGACCTCTTCGATCATTTGCTGATCGTCAATCGAAGCGGCGACGAGGAGTTCTCCCGCATTGGCCCATTCCGAAGCGGAGAGGCACTGATAGAGATCCTCAAGGAGGCTGTCCTGATGGAGCTCAAGACGAAGTTTTACGCTTGAGATCCGGAGGGGATTCTCACCGAGACGGCGATGCACCTCGAGCTTGCGCTTGTCCATGACCACCGCGTCATCTTCACCGTCGGCCGAGAGCCAGTCGATCACAGCAAGATCAGGGACCCTCCAGCGGTTGGCTTCCGCATTGGTGGAAAGAGATTCTTCAAAGGCGAAGGGAAACTGCTGCACCGACTCAAGATACCGTTGCACGACCGCACGAAACTTGGAGGCACGCCCGAGCGCGACATCCATCTCGGCGCTGCCCATGACCGATCCGGCGCTTCCGCTGCCGTCGCCCGAACGGAAGAGGTTCCGGGCGCTGTTCATCGTATGAATTGTAGCGGTCCGCAGGTAGTAGCCCTGACCCTGCTCCACCTTGGCGATCGGTGAGGACGGGTCACATGACATGATGGAGAAATGGTAGCGAAGTGTCGCATCCGAGTAATCCTGCTTGAGACGATGTTTTACCAACTCGATCAACTCCGTTCCCTTGATCGCTTGAGCGGGGTTCCGTGGAAGAATGTCAGGAAGAATTTCTTTCAGTTGGTCTCTAAGATTCATAAATATTGAGTGGCAGGTGTTGAGGGTCGTCAAAAATTGAGAGAAAGGCGAAGCGGTTTCGGACAATTTTTAATAATCCAGACAACATATTGACCGTGGGTCAAGCGATTCGTTCAAAAACTTGATAATTAAGTGCTCCATAATTTTAATTTTTGACAATTTTATAATTTCCATGGAAAAACCCGATGAGAGGAGCCCCGGAGGTTCAGGGACTCGGTGAAACTACTCGACCGGTTTTTCCGACGGGAGGTTTCGCCAGACGATATTCTTGTACTGCGCACGGGTCTGAAATGCGGCGAGACCGACGGGAACGGAGAGCTCGATATCGCCCGGAAGGAGGCTGATTTTTTTCCCTTCGAGTTCGAGGTCGACTTTCTGGTCATCATCAATCCAGGCTTCAAGTTTGTCATCGGTCACCCGTACGCGGATTTTGTACCAAACGTCGTTCTCGAATCCTTCGATATTCATCGTCTCATTCTCGGAGGCGTTGAGATCGTCCACACAGGAGATCCCGACGACTCCTCCGCCCCAGCCGCCCACGACGAAAGTGGCGTGGCTATCCTTTACGGGAAAGGTGAGGGCGATAAAAAAGTCGTTTCCATCCAGTTTCATGGCCTCCAGCGAGATCTCGTAGTTGGTCACTGCCGGGACTTCCGCTCCCCAGTGGGCCCCGGTGATGACAGCCCCGAAGCCGAGTTCGAGGTTTCCCGATTCGTTGACAAAGACGTCGCCTTCGCCTCCGAACTGGGTTTTGACCCAGGATCCGAGCGTTTTGCCGTCAAAAAGGGAGATCTCCTCAGGTTTTGCCGAAACGGCTCCGGCCGAAGGAGGTTCGGGGGCGGGGACCGCTTCGAGGACCTCGGGTTCGGAAGGCTTTTCCGGGCCGGCTTCTGCCGTCTTCACCTCCCGCTCAGGAACCTCAAGGGTCGTCCTGACGAGGGTGGATTTGCCGGTTACCTGATCCTGCTGAATGGACCAGACAAAGATTCCCGGACTGCCGTAGAGGCCCGTGTGCATCGCGATTCCAACCGCGGCAAAGACCATGATAAAAATTAGAAAACCACCTGCGTATTTCACGGGACAGAGTTGTCAGATGGGCCGGTCTTCTGCAAGAGATTTTGCAGGCCGTCATTCCGGACTTTAAGTCCGGGGCGCCGACGGGTTTTCCCGGTCATAAAAAATCGCTTGCCGTTTCACCCCAGTGATGGCACTTTCCCGGCCCCTCAAAGCAGGGAGAGCACGATGGCATACGCAATTATCAAGACCGGTGGAAAGCAATATCGCGTCGCAGCAGGCGACAAGATCGAAGTTGAGAAGCTCGATGTTGCTGTAGGTGACACCGTGACCTTTGACGAAGTTCTCGCTTCCGGCAATGGTGACAGCATCAACGTGGGCAGCCCTTTCATCGCCGGAGCGTCGGTTACCGCCAAGGTCGTTGACCAGGTCCGTGCCAAGAAGGTGGTCGCGTTCAAATTCAAGCGCCGCAAAGGTTTCCACAAGACCAAGGGACACCGTCGTCATCTTACCCGTCTCGAGATCGTTTCGATCTGATTTCTCAATTCATCCTTTCAGTATAACTTTTTCTTCCTCACGTCATGGCCCATAAAAAAGGACAAGGTAGCGTTAAAAACGGTCGCGACAGCCAGAGCAAGCGCCGTGGTGTGAAAAAATTCGGTGGCGAGAAAGTCGTCCCCGGAAACATCATTCTTCGGCAGTGCGGAACCAAGTGGCACCCCGGCAGAAACGTCGGTATCGGCCGCGACTTCACGATCTACTCCCTCGTTGAGGGTGCTGTCCGCTTCGATCAGAACGGTCGCCGCGTGAATGTGGATGCCGCAGTGGTGGCGTGATTCGCCCCGCTTGAGGCGTTTTCAGAGGAGTTCTTGAGAGGCGTTCCATGCTGAACGTCGTTCTCAACCGCCCTGAGATTCCCCCCAACACGGGAAATATCGGTAGGCTCTGTCATGCCACCGGTGCGAAACTCCATTTGATCGAACCGCTCGGCTTTTCGCTGGACGAACGTTCCTTGAAGCGTGCCGGGCTCGACTACTGGAAAGAAATCGCTCCCACCCTTTGGCCTTCCTACGAGGCCTTCAGGGTGTCGGTTCCGGAAGGGGCGCGAGTGTATCTGTTAACGACGAAGACGGAACGACCCTACTGGGATGCCGCCTTTCAGCCGGGGGATTATCTTGTCTTCGGCTCGGAGACGAGAGGGCTTCCTGAATCCCTTCTTGAGAGCAATGTGAGGGACTGTCTGACCATTCCCCAGGTCGCTGGCAGGAGTCTAAATCTGGCTACTGCCGCCGGGATTGTGCTCTATGAGGGAATCCGGCAACTGACAAAATAACCGATTTGATTAGATTTCAGGCATTTTGCCTTGTCGGCATTTTCAAAAAACGGTAGACAGGAGGCATAGTAGAACTGCTTCAGATCATTTTGGAGTGATCGAACCGTTTACCCCACGTCCCACATGACAGAACCTCGCCCGAACTACGGCATCACCCGGATTGACCAACCGGAGAAAAAAAACCACGGATTCTACGTTCGTATTACCCATCGCGGGAAGAGTCATCAGAAGTATTTCCCTGACAAATCTCTCGGGGGAAAACCGAAGGCGCTGAAAGCGGCGAAACTCTATCGGGACTCGCTCCTCGACAAGATGCCGAAATACAAGCAGGACGCGGCATCGAAGAAGAAGCGCCGTATCAAGCAGTCCGGGGTTGTCGGTGTGACCCATGTGGTCTCGAAGTCACCCAAGGACAAAGTCTACGAATACTGGCAGGCCGCCTGGATCGACAAGGACGGGAACCGGAGAACGGCAAAGTTCTCCATCTCCCGCTACGGAAACGAAAAGGCGATGGATCTGGCCAAGAAAGCCAGACGCGACGGGCTCAAAGGCAAATGAGGCTGGCGCTCCGGCGCGGCCTGATGATGCTTAACTTTGCCTAAAAAATTACTCGTCCCTGAGCCGAAGCGGGGGCATGGTGGCGCGTGTCTGTGAAGAGTCCCCATCCATCAGAAAATGGCGTTGCCGTCGAGGCGCGTGACATCGTGCGTACCTTTCAGATCGGTGACAACCGGATCGAGGTCCTCAAGGGTGTTTCCCTGACTGTAAACCACGGGGAAACCCTTTTCCTCGTCGGGCCGTCAGGAGCCGGCAAAACTTCTCTGCTCTACACCCTGGCCGGTCTTGAAAAACCGAATGAGGGCGATGTCGTCATCAACGGTCAGTCGCTCTACCGGCTCGGACGTCGGGAACAGGCCCGCGTTCGCAATACGAGCATGGGTTATGTCTTCCAGAGCTTCTTCCTCCTGCCGGAACTGACCGCCCTCGAAAACGTGATGGTTCCGGCCATGATCCGCGGGAATTATGCGAAGGCGAGAGCGCTCGATTTGCTGGAGCGGGTCGGACTCGGGTCGCGAACCGGCCATCTCCCGAGCGAACTCTCCGGCGGCGAGCANNAGCAGCAGCGGGTGGCGATCGCGCGTTCCCTGATCAACGATCCCGCCATTATCTTCGCCGATGAACCGACCGGTAACCTCGACACCGCGACCGGGACGGCAGTCATGAATCTCCTCATGGACCTCGTCAACGAGCGCGAGAGGACTCTCCTCGTCGTGACCCACGACCACGATCTGGCGCGGGTCGGAGATCGCAAGGTGACTCTGGTTGACGGACTCATTGTCGACTGATTGGAAGAAGACTCGACCTGACAGGGTATGGTGAAGGACCAAACAGGGTGGTGTCTGCTCGGGGTCTCTCTCCTTCTCTTTGTGGCAGTGGAAAACGGCGGGGCCCATCCCGCCCACGCCAAGCCGGTGAACTACCCGTTTGTGGTTGGTTTCGAGCGATTCCACAGCGGAATGGACGACGACGAATACCTCGCCGGAGGAGGATTCATCCTTCTCAACGAGTTGAATTGTGTCGCCTGCCATGCCCCGCCGGAGTCTCTCGCCTCGCAATTACCGGGAATGCTCGCGACCGATCTGACAGGCGTCGCGACGAGGCTCGTGCCCCTCGATCTGGAGATCATGATTCGCAATCCGCGTTTCGCTAAACGCGATACGACGATGCCGAGTCTCTTCGCCGGGCCGGACCGCGATCTGGACGAAGTGAACGCGCTCAAGCACTACCTCGCGACCCTGACCTACGAAATCCCGGAGTACGGAATCGGGGACATCGAAAAAGGGCGCAGTCTTTATCACCGGATTGGTTGTGTTGCCTGCCATGCTCCCGAACTGGGCTACCGTCCCCCGGGTCTCCCGGAGAATGCCGAGATCGAACTCGCTGGTCTCCCGAGCGTGCCGATGAACCTCGCCGATCTCTATGATCTGGACTCGCTTACGCATTTTCTCCTGCACCCCAACGAGCACCGCCCGTCAGGCAGGATGCCCGACTTCAAGCTGAGTCAGGCTGAGGCTTCTGATCTCGCCGCCTACCTGAAGGCCGGACCCGATCTGGTCCTCCCTGACAATGTCACCGAAGCCCTCACCCAATCAATTGTCTTCGAACTTGACCCGGCTCTCGCCGAGAAAGGGCGAGGAATTTTTCAGGAGAAGAACTGCTCCGCCTGCCATGTTGCGCCGGGTGAAAAAAGTGACCTCACCCGGTATCGTGCGCGACCGCTCGCCGAGCTCCGGACGGATGCCCTCAGCGGATGTTTTTCGGATCGACCCGTCGGAGGTCCGGTTCCCTTCTACGGACTTGATAAGGTCCAGAAGCGAGCCATTGCCGCAGCGTTGCAGCGATTGTCCTCGAAGGGAGCGCTCGACCTCAACGGTGAGATCGACTGGCGCATGAAACAGCTCAACTGTTATGCCTGTCACGAGCGGGGCGGGATCGGAGGTCCGGAGGTTTCCCGTGAGGTCTATTTCGGATTTGGTGAGAAAAGGGCCATCGCTCTGGGTCGATGGGGAAATCTTCCTCCGGCATTGGATCATGTCGGGGCGAAATTGACTCCGGACTGGCTCGGGCGGGTTCTGTATGGAACAAACGGTGGTGGTTCGGTGCGACCCTATCTGGATGCGCGGATGCCGGTTTTCCGGAAAGCGGATGTGGAGCCCTTCTTCACCCGGTTTCCGAAAGCCGATGTGAGGGAGAGGGAGGGAGGAAGCAAGCTCGCCGCGTTGTTGAATCACGGAACAGAAGAGGCGGGGAAGAAACACTTTTTCGAAGGTGAGGGCGCCTGCATCCGTTGCCACGATGCCGGAAACGAAAAATCCACGGAGATGCCGGGCATCAATCTCGCCAGCAGTGCGGCCCGCCTTGAGAGAACCTACTTTGAACAGCTCATTCTCGACCCACAATCGCTTCAGCCGGGAACCCTCATGCCCGATCCGGTCGGCCTCGACGAACAGGGGCAGACGATTGATTCGTTGTGGAAATGGCTGAAGTCACTCGCACCGTGAGGCAATCCTTAATTCTTGCACGCACACCTCCGAACTGGGATCTTTGTTCGATAACCACCTCAGCCACCGCCTTTTCCCATGACCCCTCCCGCCCCAGTCCTTCCCGAATCCCGTCCTGTTCCGATGGAGGCTATTCTCGAGACCGAACGGTATCTCGTTGAATTCCCGGACCGGAAATTCATCGGTGGTCCGCGCAGCCGGTGGCAGGAACTGAAGACTCTCTTCAGCATCATGGCGGACCTCCTGCGGGGGATCCGGAAGTTTCATTTTGTCGGTCCCTGTGTCACCGTTTTCGGTTCGGCGCGCATCGAAGAGACGCATCCCTATTATGTGCTGACCCGGAAGATGGGCGCAGCGATCGCGGAGCTGGGTTTCACGGTGATGACCGGAGGAGGACCGGGGCTGATGGAGGCGGCGAATCGCGGGGCGAAGGAGGTGGAAGGGCGCAGTGTCGGCATCAATATCATCCTTCCCTTCGAGCAGAAGCCGAATCCCTACCTCGATACCTGGGTGGACATGGAGTATTTCTTCACCCGCAAAACCCTGTTGATCAAATACAGCTACGCCTTTGTCGTCATGCCCGGAGGACTGGGCACGATGGATGAACTCTTCGAGGCCCTGACACTCATCCAAACCGGAAAGATCAAGGAGTTCCCCGTCATTCTCATGGGCTCGGACTACTGGAATCCTGTCGTGAGCGCTCTCAATAAAATGCGCGACGAGGGAATGATCAGTCCTGCCGATCTCGATCTCCTTCTTGTGACCGACAGCGTCGAAGAGGCGATCAAGCGTCTCAGGGACAAGGCGATTACCCAGTTCAACCTCCGACACATCAAGGTGCCGAAGAGCCTGCGGATTCTGGGAGAGCAACCGGTCTAGGGGGACTCCGGGCGGCCCCGGCCTGTTCCCCGGCATTGCGTCGGAATCGGCTCGCTTCAGACAAAAGGATGAGTTGAATATTGACCGTCACACCGGAGAATCCACACCGCATGGACTTCTTGAAGCAACTCATCGATTTTGTGCTCCATCTGCAGGAGCATTTGCACCAACTGACTCAGGACTATGGGCGCTGGGTCTACGGGATTCTCTTTGCGATCATTTTCTGCGAAACCGGTTTGGTCGTCACGCCCTTCCTTCCGGGAGACTCACTTCTTTTCGCCGTCGGGGCCCTCGCTGCCGATCCTTCGAGCGGCTTGAATCTCTGGGTGGCCAGCGGCCTGATCTTCGTCGCGGCCGTGCTGGGTGATACCGTGAATTATTCCATCGGAAAGTTTGCCGGAGAGTGGCTGGTCAATCGGTTCCCGCGCCTCATCAAACAGAAGCATCTCGATGTGACGAATGAGTTCTTTGAAAAATACGGAGGCAAGACCATTATCATGGCCCGCTTCGTCCCCATTGTGCGGACCTTTGCTCCCTTCGTCGCGGGTTCCGGGGCGATGAACTACCGGCGCTTCATGATGTTCAACGTGGTCGGCGCCGCTCTCTGGGTCGGCCTGATCGTGCCGGCGGGGTGGTTCTTCGGCAACATTCCGGTCGTGAAGGAGAATTTCGAGTTCGTCGTCATCGGGATCATCGTCGTCTCCGTGCTGCCCATGGTTTACGAGATCTGGAAGGCCAGGAACGTGAAGAAGCGCGAGGAAGCGACGCGGAGGGATGCAGAGGCAGAGTGACAGCCAGGAGATTATCTCTTCTCCCTCCCGCCGTAGGGCCGGGGAACAGGGAGTTCGAACGGCACTGCTTGGAAAAATAACCTTCTCAGCTTTCTCTGTGAGGTGCTGACCATTTTCCGAGTTTCATCTTCTCAACGATTGGAACGGCCTCTTGAATCTGCACTTGGGGGAATCCGCCTATCCTTTTTAGCGTTTCACGGTGACGGACTCTTTACTTGCCTCCGGACTTTGCCGGCGTTGAAGATGTCAGGATATGGACATCGCGCTTCTGCTCACTCCCTGCACGGATCACAACCTCCAGCTTGCGGCGCAAGTTGGAGTCACTGATATCGTCACGGTCTATCCGGGACTGGTGCTTGGGACCCTTCTGGAAATCAGGCGGCGTGTCGAGTCATTCGGGATGCGACTCAGGGTAGTGGAGCGTCATGTGCCGACGCTGGATTTTATCCACGGAACCCCGAATCGGGATCAGCAGATTGCGGACTTCAAGTGTCTCATCCGAAACATGGGCGAAGCCGGGGTCCCGGTCCTTTGTTATAGTTGGATGCCCGATGATGACTGGCAGCGAACGGATCTCCAGGCTGCCGAGCGGGGAGGTGCCCTGGTCACGGCCTTTGACATGCGCGATCCCGGCACGTTTCGGAGCGTCACTGGATTCGATTACCGGGCCGAGACGCCCACGAGTGCGGAACGACTGTGGGATAACCTTGAGCACTTTCTGAATGAGGTCATTCCCGTTGCCGAAGCCTCCGGCGTGAAACTGGCGATGCATCCCGACGATCCACCAATCGCCATGCTGCATGGCCAGACGCGCATCCTCTCGACCCCGGAGGCTTTCGAGCGGCTCGTCAGACTCGTCGATTCGCCGAGCAACGGGATCTGTTTCTGTCAGGGTTCGTTTGCCTCAAGCGCGGAGGAATACAATATCCCCGATCTGATTCATCGACTGGCACCCCACATCACCTTCGCGCATTTTCGCGATGTGGTCGGGAGTGTGCCCTTTTTCCGTGAGTCCTTTCAGGATAACGGGAAGACCGACATGGTCGCCTGCATGAAGGCTTATCACGACGCCGGGGTCAGCTGTCCGATTCGTCCCGATCACGTCCCAACTCTCGTCGGCGAATCCAATGAGACGCCCGGATACCATCTCCTCGGTCGCCTCTGGGCGGTGGGATATATGCGAGGTGTGATGGAGGCAGTGGGAATAAAGGATTAGTCCATCTGACGCTGCCCCGTGACCCATAAACCCGTACGATTACCCCTATGAAAAACACGGTGGAACTTCGGTCCACTTCGCCAATCGCGATACTTCCCGTCCTATCTTTCCCCAAAAACTTTGCCTGAGGAGGCTGCTAGGTATCTATTTCTCCGGTGGAAGGTTCAGTGCTTGCCGGAGAATGCGGCGTTCTTCACGGGGGAGAGTCAGGAGTTGGCCGTCCTCCTTTGTCTTCAACCAGGCGACACCGGTGCGCAGAAGACGCAGGGGAATATCGAGCTGATCTCGTTCATGCTCCGGCAGGGAGGCTTGGGCAGATTCCCAAGCCGCGACCCAAGCATCCCAGGCGGAATGATTCAGCGGACTTTCGGCGAGGGATGGGAGATGCTTGACGGCGGCTTCGCCGAATTGGGTGAGACCGTTGAAGCGGGCGAAGTGGGACGCGAATTCCGTTACGAGTTGGGTCCAGCGTGCGGGGTCGGTGGTTACGGAGAAGGTGGCGGTAACGCTTTCTGTCGCCTTGAAACGGAGGCGTGATTCGAGGGTATCTCGGACGATCCTCTCATCCCCGAGCGTGAACAACTGGCCGAGATCTCGCAGCGCGGCCTCCTGCTCGCCCTGTTGTGCATGGCAAGCTCCCCGATTGAAGAGCGCAGTAGCAACTTGCTCGGGCGGTGCGCCAGGCAGGTCAATGGCGCGGGTGTAGTCGGCAATTTCCTCGGCGGTGCGACCGGCTTGCCCGTGCGTGAAGCCCCTGTTGACGAGTGCCTTAGCAACTTGCTCGGGCGGTGCGCCTTGCAATTCAATGGCGCGGGTGTAGTTGGCGATAGCCTCAGCATTGCGTCCGGATTCACGGTGTGTGATACCCTGGTTGAAGAGCGCCGACGCGACGATCTCAGGCGTTGCGGCAGGCAGTTCAATGGCGCGGGTGTAGTCAGCAATTTCCTCGGCGGTGCGACCGGCGTTCCCCTGCGTGATGCCTCGGTAGAATAGCGCCAAGGCGACCGACTCAGGCGGTGCTCCAGGCAGGTCAATGGCGCGGGTGTAGTCGGCGATGGCCTTAGCGTTGCGCCCGGATGCCCCGTGCGTGACGCCCCGGTTGACAAGCGCCCAGGCGACGACATCAGGAGTAGAGCTATGCAGTTCAATTGCGCGTGTGTAGTCGGCAATTTCTTCGGCGGTGCGACCGGCTTGCCCGTGGGTATAACCTCGGCGGAGCAGAGCCTGCGCAAATTCGACAGGGCTGCCGTTCTCCTTTTCGATCACTTGGGTGAAAACCTGGATCGCTTCGTCCCACTCTTTCCGGGTAGTCAGAATGCGGCCGAGGCGGATCGAGTCCGCGGACACGCCGTCTATCGCGACAGCCCGAGCTTTCTCAAGGGTAATGTCATCGCATTCTTCTGTCCAGGCGGACTCGAGATCCCGGCGAAACAGTTCGTGTCTCAGATTGGGCCCCGTAAGCATGAGCCGATGGGCATTCTCAAAGTAGGCGCGTGCTGGCGAATCGACCGGGCACTGCGCAAGGCGTTCGGCCAGTTCCTGCTGCTCGTGCCAGATGCGGAGGAAGTCCACGATGAGGGCGAGTGGACGGCGGTCATGCGTTTCCTTCACTTGCAGCGCCAATCGCATGAGCGGCTCGGCAAGCTCGTAAAGTACCTCCCGTCCGAGCGGATGGCTGTCGACGTAGCGGAATTCGCGGAGCTGTTTGAGCTGCCCGGTAATGGAGTTGTGCGTGGTAAAAAGACCTTCGGCGATGTGTTTCACCGGCACGGGGCTGCTAGCGCGGCAGAGGAACTGGACGATTTCCCTCTGCTGCGGGCTGAGCCAGCGGAGCCGTTCCTGGTAATAACTCGTGAGCTGTCGGTCCACCATTTCTTCAAAGGGGCGCACGAGGTCGTCAAGCGCGGCGGCATTCACCAGCAGATCGGAGAAGATGAGATAGAGGCGCGGATTTCCCCCGGCGAGGGCACGGATGGCATCAACGCGGGCGCGACCAGAGGGAGTGCGCAGAAACTCGGCCAAGTCCGCCCGATCCTGAAGTGTGGCGATGCGCTCCAGCAGGTCGCGGGCCTCATCGACGGAGAGAGGTTGGAGGTGTCGGGTGTCAAAAAAGCCGAAGAAGGGTTCATCGTGATCGGCAATGCCATCAAAGAGGGCCTGAGCGGTGCCCACGGTGACGATGACCGGATGGTTCTGAAGAAGAGCCCGCCAGTTCCGTTGCTCGGACAAGCTGAGACTGCGGAAGAGGCTGTCGAGATTTTCCATGAGACACACGACGATCCGCCCATCAAGACCGCGGAGCAGGTCGCGGGTGAGCTGCTCCTGCGCCACGGCGGGATCCTTGCCAACGAGGGCGGCAATCGTTGAAGCGGGAAATTCTTCCGGGTAACGCTCGCTAAGACTGCGGTAAATGGCGATGAGAAGGCGCAGAAAACTGGTGGCGGTTTCATCTTCATTCAACCAAGCCACCCGCATGCGGTCGGCGAGGGCGGGATCCTGCCCGAGGCGGTGCTGGATGAGGGTGATGAGGTGGGTTTTTCCCGCGCCTCGAGGACCGATGAAGAGCAGATGATGTCGCCGATCCGTGAGGACGCTGTCGCGCACAGCAGCCACGCTTTCTGCGAGCAGTCCCTCACGCTGAACGAGAATGTCCTCGAGGTACTTCGGATTGGTCCACTGGGGGGAAAAATGGCTGAGAAAGGGGCGTTCGCTGTTCATGGTGGATTACAGGCAACGGTTGATGATCCACCAGCGGCGGATGAGCGGAAGGTAGAAGCAGTAGGCATTGTCCTCATCTCGGACGAGGTAATGGTCCATGCACAGGAGCCTCAGGTGCTCGCGGAGGGCTTCTTCATCGACCTCCATTCTGACACTTACAGACTGGCGGATCTCCTGAAATGTTTGCGCTGGGTCCGAAGCGGCGGCGAGGGTGTCGAGAATGGCCAGCACGAGTTTTTCGGTCCCCGGGAAAATGGCCTTTACCCGCCTACGGTAGTAATCGAGGTCCCAATCACTATTATCAGAACGGAGTTCTCGTTCCAATTCCGCTTCGATGAGTGCTGGAGTCACATTCGTGGTTAAAGGCAGACGAGCAGCGAGTTTCTCGATGTAAAAGGGGACGTGGCTGGCCAGAGCCGACAAAGATGCGGCACAGGCTTCGGCGTCGGCGCAGATCAAGCCACGACGGACAAGCTCCGACCCGGCGAACGAAATCGCATGCTCCGGTTCCAACGGCCCGGGCTGGATAAGATCCATGTGATTGAGGGGCGAGCCCCTGTATCCCTCGCTCCAAAGACTTTGGAGGACGTGATGAATGCCAATAGATCCAGTGAGAAGGAGTCGGATAGTATCGTGTCGCTGCGACAACTCGCGGAGAATGTCGAGCACCTGCATGGCAGTATCTTTCCCCTGGCGTGTCGCAATGTTCTCCAGCATGAAGGGCACCTCATCCCAGAAAAACACCATGCGGGTGTCGGGCAGGTCGGCGAGCGCCTCGACCATGTCGTCGAAGGTCGTCCGGAGAACATCTTTCCACGGAGCGGTTTGGCCATCCGGTAGCTTGAGAACACCCAGGATTTCCGATCCTCCCGCCTTGCCTAGCAATGCGGACATTCTTCGAAGCGCGCGCTTCTTTCCCGTCAGCACCGATGCCGAGTCCTTATAAACCAGTGCCGCGAACTCCTCTGCTGTGTGAGTGCCCTCAAGATCGGAAAATGTGGCCAGCCAGCCCGTTGGAAGCTCCGCCAGCATTTTCCGGATAATCTGTGTCTTTCCGATCCGGCGAAGATCGTTCATGTAGAGACTCTTGAGTTCCAAGGCACGCCAAGTTTCCGAAATGAACGCATCTCTACCAACAATGCAGGAGGGCTTTGAAGGGGTGGGCATTTGCAAACGTCGTTCGTTTGACTTCATCTGTAAAGGACTTTGTTATTGATGTGGTATTAATAATGACGGGAATCAGACTTCGGTGATCTTTCGAGTCTTTTGGTTTCCGGAGTAGGGGTAGTGCGTCAGAAAGACGAGCTGCAGAGTCATTCAGACATTCCTAATCGAATGCTTCAGATCAATGACACGCGAATAAAAAAGAGATACTCAAGAGCTAAGCCCGCCAAAAATCGATCGGACGGAACGCAATTCTGCCCCCTACTCCCCCAATCCCACCAAAGCCAGCGCATTCATTATAGCCTTCCGAACAAAAGATCCTGGCTCAACAAACTCGGGTAGTTTGGCCCCATCCGCGCTGCGCTCTGAGCAATGGGCATTGCCTCCGAACGGACCCAGCCCATCGAGAGTCGGTCCGAGGTGGGAGAGATGATTGGCGTCACTGAGTCCTCCGCGCGGAACGGCAACGGTTGAAAGTGAAATGGCCGACGCCGCCTGACGCCATCGCTCATAGAGCTGATCGCAGGCAAAACCTCCGGGCCAGGGAGCGGTGTAACCGGTGCGAACCGAGGTGAGTTTTGCTCCGTTCGGAGCCTTCGCGGAGAGTCCCGCAAAAAAATCATCGGCCGCCTTGAGTGAGTCCGGTGAAGTGGCGCGGCATTCCCATTCGGCGGTGGCTTCGTGGGGGACACGATTGACGACGGTGCCTCCTTGAATAAAGCCGAGGTTCACAGTGCGATCCTCGGATGGACTGGTTTTCGCGGCGATGAGCGGGAGCAGGGGAGCGAGGGCATCGATGGCGTTGATGCCATCGTGATGTTTGCTTCCGGCGTGTGCGGCCTTGCCTTCGGCATGGAGCTTCCAGGTGCTGCGACCCTTGCGTGAGGTGACAATATGCCAGCCCTGCTCATCGACGGGGCCGCCTTCGAATACGAGGACGGCGCGGGCTTTGCCTCCGCAGCGTTGTTCCGTAACCCGTGCAAAATCATCGCCCGTGATCTCTTCGGCGGCGTTCGAGGCAATGAGCCATGAGGTGCCATCGAAAAAATCCGGGGCCGCCTCGCGGATGATGTGCAGCATCAGCCAGATGAGGGCGGTGCCTCCCTTGTTGTCGATCGTGCCGGGACCATAGATGCGTCCTTCCTCGGGACGTTCGTCCCAATGAAAGTGACTTTGTCTTTCCTCTTCGGGCGGGAAGACCGTGTCCGAATGGGTCACAAGAATGACGGGATCACCCTCGCCGGAACGGGAGAGGAAAAGGTGATGACCCGTTCCCGGCGTGGCGCAGGGAACGAGTTCGGCCTTGAAGCCGAGCGGAGCAAAGGCCTCAGCCGTGAGTTTGGCCACGGCGTTAACTCCGGCGGCGTTGGCGGTGAAACTGTTTATTGCGACGAGTTGTCGCAGGAGATCGAGCGACCCGGGAAGGTGCTTTTCAGCCGAGGTGAGGAAGGGAGCGGGATTCATCGTGGAATGGCTCCGATGCCCGGTCGATCCGGCATCACGAGAGAGCCCTGGTCATCATACTCGATTCCCCTGAAGTCGTCATTCGCGACATAGAAGTGGCCGTCCAGATCGATCCAATCCACCCAGGGCGCTAGATGGGCGGCGGCGGTGGTGCCGAGGCTGCTTTCGATCATACATCCAAGGAGAATCTGGAGGCCGAGCTCTCTGGCAAGGGCGATCTGGGCGATCGCCCCGTCGAAGCTCCCGCATTTCAAAAGCTTGATATTGACTCCGTCGACCGACGGAGCCAGCGCCACGATATCCTCAACCGTCTGAACATTCTCGTCTGCGAAAAGGGGAGGAACGTGCTCCGGCAATTCGGAACGAAGGGCTTTCCAGGCTTCGGGACCGTGGCGATGATGAAAGGGTTGCTCGATGAGGGCGGGCCGATAGTCCATGAGCTTTTGAATCATCATGGGAGACTCGCTGGGCTGCCATCCTCCGTTGACGTCGAGGAGCAGCTCCGCCTGAGGCGCGGCTCGTCGGGCGACGGAGACGATGGCGAGATCGAGCCCGAGATCGCCCGAGCCGAGCTTCAGTTTGAGAACACGAAACTGGCGACCGATCTCGCGGACTTTGTCGTGAAAAATCTCAAGGTCGTCCGGTATGCTGAAGGAGCGGCACCCGGGAGGAGCGGCTTGATCAGGAGAACCAAGTGCGGCGATGGCCAGAGAGGAAAGCGGTAGGCTGGTCGACTGGCACGTGAGGTCGTGTTGGAGCAGGTTGAGGGCGAGGCTCGCGGTGCGCGGCAGCGACTCGGGAAGGGGAGTCTGCTTTAGGACTTCGAGCGTCTCCTCGGGGACTTCACCGTAGTAGGGAACAAAGGGAGCCTCCGCCGTTCGTCCTCCGTCACTGAGTCGAAGCACCTGGCGCGTTGCTGAGGTGCCATGCGCAATGCGGAAGGGCTCGTTCAGGTGGAGGGTGTGGAGAGAGGCGAGCATACGGGCACAAAGACGCGTAGGTTACGATGATCCACCCGGAAGTGAAACGGGATTCGCAGCAATCGGGCCGAATGAAAGGGGTTGCCCATTCCTCGCTTCAACGCTTCTGTGATTCCCCGTTGCCGTGCCCGGATTCCCCATGCCATCCCTCGATCCCACCCGGCTCGCCGACCCTTCTTCCAATGACGAGGTTCTCGATGCCTTTCTCAGCTATCTGGTCGATTCGGGGATAGAGCCCTACGAACATCAGGAAACTGCCATCCTCGAACTGTTCGGGGGAAACAATGTGATCCTCAATACGCCGACCGGGTCGGGAAAATCGCTCGTGGCGATGGCGGTGCAGTTTCGGGCGATCTGTCAGGGCCGTCGCTGTTTTTACACGGTTCCGGTGAAGGCGCTCGCGAATGAGAAGTTTTTGTCACTCTGTCAGACCTTCGGACCGGAGCAGGTCGGAATGATCACGGGTGACGCGACGGTCAACGCGCAGGCTCCCGTGATCTGCTGCACCGCGGAGATTCTTTCCAACCTCGCCCTGCGCGAGGGTTCATCGGCAAAAGTGGACGACGTCATCATGGACGAATTCCACTACTATTCCGATCACGAGCGCGGGGTCGCCTGGCAGGTGCCGCTGCTGACGATGCCGCAGGCGAGGTTCCTGCTGATGTCGGCGACGCTGGGCGATACGTCCTTTTTTGAGAAGACGATTACGGAACTCACCGGGACCCCGACCGTTCTCGTGAAGTCGGATCAGCGCCCCGTGCCGCTGGAGTTTGAATACAGCGTCACTCCCCTCGAGGAAAAGATCGAGGAACTCGTCGAGGCGGGACGGTCCCCGATCTACCTCGTGCATTTCACCCAGCTCTCCTGTGCCCAGACGGCTCAGAATCTGATGAGCCGGAACTATTGCAGCAAGGAGGAAAAGGAAGCGATCGCGGCGGAGTTGATCGAGGCTGATTTCCGGAGTCCCTATGGCAAGGAGATCAAGAAGCTCATCCGCCACGGCCTGGGTATTCATCATGCGGGACTGCTTCCGAAGTATCGCGTCCTCGTGGAGAAGCTTGCGCAGAAGGGCCTGCTCAAAGTGATCTGCGGCACCGACACCCTCGGGGTCGGGGTGAATGTGCCGATCAAGACAGTCCTCTTTACCCAGTTGTTCAAGTACAGCGGGCAGAAAACGAAAACCCTCGCGGTGCGGGATTTTCATCAGATCGCGGGGCGGGCCGGTCGTCGCGGCTTTGACACGATGGGTTACGTCATCGCCCAGGCGCCCGAGCATGTCATCGCGAACCTCAAGGCGGAGCAGAAGGCGGAGGACAAAGGAAAGAAGAATCGCCTCGTGAAGCAAAAACCGCCCGAGAAGGGTTTTGTGATGTGGGATGAAAACACCTTCCGCACGCTCATTGATTCGCCTCCGGAAAAGTTGAGCTCAAGTTTTTCCATCCATCACGGCATGCTCCTGAACGTCCTCAGCCGCCGCGACGAGGACGGATGTGCCGCTCTGCGCCGCGTCATCAACGATTGCCATGAAACGGTCGCGGCGAAACGCAAATTGCGACGTCGTGCCTTTTCTCTCTTTCGTGGACTCGTCGAGGGTAAGGTCCTCACTGTCATTCCGTGGAACGAAAGACGCAGTCCGGCGAAGGTCGAACTACACCTTGATTTACAGGAGGATTTTTCTCTCAACCAGGCGCTGGGGCTCTACCTCCTCGAGGCGATTCCGAAACTCGAGATCGAGGAGCCCGTTTATCCCCTGAATGTCATCTCCCTCGTCGAGGCAATTCTGGAAGATCCCGTCATCGTCCTTCGCAAGCAGGTTGATAAAGAGAAGACAGCTCTGATGGCCGAGATGAAATCCGACGGGGTCGAGTTTGATGAGCGCATTGAACGATTGGACGAAGTCGAGCACCCGAAACCGGGGAAGGAGTTCATCTATGCGACCTACAACGATTTTGTGCTGCGCAACCCCTGGGCGAAGGAGGCCTCGGTGCGTCCGAAGTCGGTCGCACGTGAGATGTTCGAGAACTGGCAGTCATTCGAAGATTACGTGAAGGTCTACGGACTCGAGCGGAGCGAGGGAGTTCTGCTGCGCCATCTTTCCGATGTCTACAAGGTGCTCGTCCAGACCGTGCCTCAGGCGCTCAAGACTCCCGAACTGGAGGAAGCTGAAACCTTTTTCGAAACGATGCTTCGCGGGATCGATTCAAGTCTGCTCGATGAGTGGGAACGGATGCGTCGCGGGGACGTCGGGCCGGTAGCGGAGACCTCAACCCTCGAGCAGAAACCGCAGCCGGTGACGCGGGACAAGGCCGCATTCACTAGGATGGTGCGGGCAAGGGTCTTTGATTTCCTGAAGCTGGTTTCACGGGGCGACTATGAGGCCGCGCTCGAGGTGATCCCCGGGCGCGATGGAGTCGATGGGAAAAAGCTGGTGGAAATAATGGGTCGCTATCAGGAGGGTCACGGTCGTCTCCGTTTTGACCCCGAAGCAAGAAACGCAAAACACTGCCGCATCGAGGCCGGACCCGGCGCACTGGTCTGGAAGGTAGAGCAGGTCCTCGTCGACGATTCGGAGCTCAATGACTGGAGCGCCCGATTCGAAGTGGATCTGGCGGCGAGTGGTGATCAGGGCGGGGTGGTCATGAGCCTCATCGGGATTGAGGCCTTTGTTGAAGCCTGACAGAGTGTGCTTTTGATGGGAGAGATTCCCCGCCGCTCATTCCAAAATCGCCTCCGAATTATCATTGGTAAACCGACCTCCAAGGCCGAAACTCCCTCCATCATGGAATCCACCCACAGCAAAACGATCGGTTACGTCCTCTGGATCTTCGGTTTCACCGGGGCGCACCGCTTTTATTTTGGAAAACCGATCAGCGGTTTGATCTGGTTTTGCACCCTGGGGCTGCTCGGCATCGGCTGGCTCATCGACTTGTTCCTCATCCCCGGAATGGAGCGAAAAGCTGAGCTGCGCTACAAGGCGGGAGACGTGGACTATTCGGTGGCCTGGATCCTCCAGACCTTTCTGGGTTACCTCGGGATCCACCGGATGTACATGGGCAAATGGTTCACGGGGATCCTTTACCTCATCTCCGGGGGGCTCTTTGTGGTCGGGTGGGCCTACGATTTCTGCACACTGAACACCCAGATCACCGAGATCAATGCGAGGGGCCGCGGCGACCATAAGCCGGTCACTTCCCCTGACCGGCTCATTCAAGGCTGAAGCGTCCGTCCCGGGGAAAGAGGGAAATTCCGCGATTTTCGCTTTTCCTTCGGGAAATTCTGGAAGATATCTGAGGCCTTGGAATAACGATATGGGACAGAATTTTGAACTGGAAGGCACCGTCAAGGTGATCGGTGAGGTGCAGAGCTTCGCGAGCGGATTCAGCAAGCGGGAGTTTGTCGTCGAGGTGGAGGACGGTAAGTTCCCCCAGGCGATCAAGTTCGAGTGCCTCAAGGAGAAATCCGCTCTTATCGACGACTATCGTATCGGAGATCCGGTGAAAGTGTTTTTTGATATCCGGGGAAACGAGTACAACGGGAAATATTACGTGAATTTGAACGCCTGGAAGCTCGAAAAACCGGGTGGGGGGGGAGGCGCTAGCCCCCGCAAAGCCTCACCTCAGGCCGGATATGCCGATGACGGACCGCCCGTGAGCGAGCCTCCCGGCGGATACGGGCAGGAATCCGACGACGATATCCCGTTTTGAGTTTTCCGGCCCGGCGGGGGCTGTAATTTGCTTGCTCATCAGGCTGGATACTCTAGGATAGGCGGCGTTCGGGGCAATTGATCTGACCCCTGCGGGGAAGAAAGCTCTTTCCACCGCCTTGATCAGCTCCGCCTCTCGCGGGGCCCCGGACTTTCCCCCCTAATTGTTCACACCCATGCAAGATTCATCCTCCGGCGGAAACCGGAACTCCCGCAATCATCAGTCACGTCCCCGCAGCGGCGGCGGAAACCGCAATAACCGTCGCAGCAGCGGAGGTTCCGGAGATTCGCGTCGTGAATCCTCCCGCAGCGGAGGTCCCTCCAGTTCACGCCCCCCTCGCGGCGAATCGCGTTACAGTTCGCGGGACAATGAGCCGGAGATCATTCGCCGCAGTTCGGCTCCGAAACCGACCGGATTTCAGAAGTTCATCAAGATCATCACTTTCGGCCTCGTTGATCTCGCCGCGAAAAAGCCTTCATCAAAGGGCCCGCGGGCCAAGGATGCGAAGTCATCCAGACCTGAGAAGAAGGAACGTCGCGAACGCCGTGAACCGCTCATCGTTGAGCCGACCACCCCGCGCCTCTATGTGGGTAACCTCAGCTATGACGCGACCGGTGACGACCTTTCCGCTCTCTTCAGCGATTATGGAACCGTCGTCGAGGCGGCCATCGTGACTCAGCCCGGGTCGGCCCGTTCAAAAGGCTTCGCCTTCGTCGAGATGAGCAGTGTCGAAGAGGCCAAAGCCGCCGCAACCGCACTGAATGACAAGGATTTCCAGGGACGCCAGATGCTGGTGACCGGGGCAAAGAGCGAGGGTCGTACCTCGTCCGATGGCGAAAGAGCGCCAAGGGCACCCCGGGGAGAAGGAAGACCGCCACGCGAAGGCCGTTCCGGCGAGGGTCGCGGAAGAGGGGGAGAGCGTGGACGCAGTGGAGATCGGGATCTCATCGAAAAGCCGACCCGTCAGGTCAAGCCGCTCGAAATCGAGGTCGTCACTTCTCCTTCACTTAGTATTTCCCATCTGAATGCCGAAGCGAGCGAGATCGATGTCACTGATTTGTTTGCGGGCATCGGGTCGATTCAGCATCGTTCAGACACCGGATCTCTCGAAGGGGGACTGACAAAGACCATGCGGGTTGATCTTTCTGACACCGCAGAGGCTCAAAAGGCGGTCGAGCTGCTCGACGGCAAGTTTTTCATGGGCCACCAGATTCGAGTCACCGGGGTGAAGGCGGAGAGCTGATCATCCCCCGGATTCGGCCAGCGAATTCCTCTTGGTAGCCGGAAACCAGCCGTGCTATTCTCGCCTTCCGGAACCAGCTATGGTTCCGGAAGATTGTTTCATGAGCAGCAACAGCGAGACGGGAGCGTCGAAGTCAGGCAAAGGAAGCGGTGGTAAGGGTGGTTTTGTCCCACCGGCTCCGGGTGATCTTGATGTCATTCTCGATCAGTATGAGTTCATCGAGATGCTCGGTCGCGGGGGCATGGGAGCGGTCTACAAGGCGAGGCAGAAGAGTCTCGACCGTCTCGTGGCGATCAAGATCCTGCCACCGAACCTGACCGAGGACGAAGAGGAGCAGGGTTTCCATTTTGCGGAGCGTTTTCAGCGTGAGGCGCGGGCGATGGCGAAACTGAGCCATCCGAACATCATTGCGGTCTACGATTTCGGGCAGGCGAGTGATGGTCAGTTTTATTTTGTGATGGAGTACGTCGAGGGCAGCGACCTTCACGGGCTCATCCGGACCGGAGAACTGACGACGACTCATGTCTCGGCCTGGATGTCGCAAATCTGTGATGCGCTGCAGTATGCCCACAGCAAAGGGATCGTGCATCGGGATATCAAACCGGCGAACATCATGATCACCCTTGAAGGGCAGGTGAAGGTGGCCGACTTCGGTTTGGCAAAGATCACCGGGTCGGACACGGTGGAGACGAAGCTGACGATGACGAACATGGCGATGGGGACGCCGGATTACGTCGCTCCTGAGGTGCTGGAGTCGGACATGGAGGTTGATCACCGCGCGGATCTGTATGCCGTGGGCGTGATGTTGTATGAGATGCTGACGGGCAAAGTGCCGCGCGGGGCCTGGAAGGTGCCCTCGATTCAGGTCCCGGGACTGGATCCGCGCTTCGATGATCTAGTAGAAAAGGCAATGGATTCGGATCGCGAGAGCCGCTTCCAGCAGGCTTCGGAGATCAGCGCAACAATTTACGATATTGCATCCACCCCTCCTCCTTCAGCAACCCCGAAACGCACCCTGCTGGTAGGTTCGTCCGCCGTGACCGCAGCCGCGAGAGCTTCTGATCCTCCTCCGAAGGCTTCCGATCCGGCGCGCTCAGCAAAACCGGCGGCGACAGGTTCGAGGCGATCTGGAACCGGCACGGGCGTCTGGATTGCGCTTGGAGCGAGCGTCTTAGGACTGGCGGCTGGAGGATTTTTCTTACTCGGAACTCGCAAATCGCCGGATGATCGGCCGGTCGCTAACAACCATCCGATTCCTGCCGCACTCCCCAAGCCGGAACCTCTCTCGAAAACCCCGGATCCTGTCGCACTTGCGCCCGCGCTGCCACCCGCCGCCGGTTCCTCATCTCCGCCCCCGGTCGTAGCGAATGCGACGATTCCTGAATCGCCTCTTTCCGCCATGGTCATCACCCCGACACCCGCTACTCCGGCTCCTTCTCCAGGCGGTGAAAACCCCCTGGCCGCCTGGACTTTGCGTGATGGCACTCCCGCTTCGGGAGACTGGACGTTCTCGGGTGACGAGGCAACGACTTCCAAACGCACCACGCTCTGGTCGCCGGAGACGCTGGGCGATTTTGAACTCGAACTGGAATGGAAAACGGGTGACCGGGGCAACGGCGGCGTCTTTTATCATATTCCTTCATCTAACGAACTTGAAGCTTTCGAGATGCAACTGGCCGACCCGTCCAATTCAGGTCGGACGCCCACCGGCGGCCTTTTTGGAGTTGATCTCCCGGTGACGGATCATTCAAAGGCGGTCGGAGAGTGGAACACCGCGAAAGTGGTTGCCCTAGGCACGAAACGCGAACATTGGATCAACGGACAGCTTGCCTTGTCCTACGACGTGGCGAGCCAGAATTTCCGCGACAGCGTTGCCCGATCCTCGCTCAAGGTTAAGCCCGACCTTTCCGTCCTTAGGGGCAAAATCGCCCTTCAGGGAAATGGCGGCGAGTTAGCCTACCGCCACATTCGCCTTCGACCGCTGGAGTCTGCCACAGCCCCTGCGTCCACGACTCCAGCAACCCCGGCGGGACCGGCGCCCGCACTCGCCGCCCTCGACCCCCGCCTCGCCCAACTCGAATCGGGATTCAAGTCCCGCTACGAAATCGAAGCACAACAGCCATATCTCGCGGCTGTTTCCTCGCTGAATCAGAGTTATTTGTCCAACGGCATCCCCCGGGCACGATCGGCAGCACAACAAAGGGGATCGCTCGACGAACTCACCGCCATTGATGGGGAAAAGAGCCGGGTGGAAAAGGGGGAACCACTTCCTCCCACGGATCTGGATTCACTCCCCGATTCGCTCAAGGCTCTGAGGGCTACCCTTCGCACGGCTCTGGCCAAATTTGAGGCCGAGCGCAACAGCCGCGCTGCTCCGCTCTACGAAAGATACCTCGTCGCTCTCGATGCCTACGAAACCGAACTGACGCGAGCCAATGAAATCGAGAAAGCCAAAACCGTCAGGGAGTTTCGCTCCCGGATCGCTGCCCGTCGTGACGGGCTTGCCCTATCCGTAGCTCCCGTTGTAACGTCTACGTCAAAAGACCTCGCGGACCCCGCGGGCGAAGAAGCTGGTTTGGCGGATTTGCAGCGAGGAAGGGTTAAGGGATACGGGGTTCGGGGTAGCGGCGATCCATTGATCCTCGACGGGCGTGAGTTTCTGGCAGACTTTGCCGATCACCGCGATCTGGTTCGTGTGTATCAGGCACCTCACTGGTCGCATGCCTTGACCGCCAAGGGAGAGTTGTTGGGTTTTCTGGCTCCTCCTGAACGGGAAAACCGCCAGATCACTTCCGTTTCGCTCGGATATTTCTGCTCCATGAGCCTTCGGGAAAACGGAACCATCGGAGTTCCGGTGGAGCAAAATAATGTCAATCCTCCGGGAACACCCCTTGAGAGCATTAAGGATGCGGTTTCGATCGCTTCCAACACTCGCGCCGCTGCCATCCTGCGTGCTTCGGGAGAATTGATCGTTTGGGCGGACGCTGGCGGCAGCGCGGCTAAAGTCGAACTGGAGAATACTCCGGTTGACCTTGTCTCTCTCCATTCGACAGAGAGCCATTTGATGGCGCGCGACAAAAAGGGGCAGTTCCATGCAATTCACCCCCGGGGTAACCCGCCGCTTGTCGAGGAGTTGAATGCGGTGAAAAAGCTGAAGGAATTCGAAACGTCGCCCTTTGCGGAGCACTGGCTCGCGATGGACGAGGAGGGTAAAGTGTTTGCGGGCCCGGCAAACAGCGGTGAGTGGACCATCGTTCCGGAAGATCTAGGCAAGGGGACATCCCTGCGCGTTGGCAAACAACTGAGTGCGGTTCGCCTGGAGAGCGGCGAATGGCGGGCGTGGGGAAATAAGGGAGGAGGCGTTGTTGAAAAAATCAACAGCCTTGGGCCGAACGTTCACGATCTCTCCATGGACTCGTTTGATGAAGAGAAGACAAAACTGATCTGGATCGAGTGATCGCCGAATCCGATCAAGCGTGGATGGAAAGGTCTAAACGATTCTTTCCCCGGTTTTTCCCCGTGCTGCGGCGTTGAGATGTTTGGTCATGAGCGCCGCCGCCTCGTTCCCGTCCCCGTTCGCGAGGGCGTGAAGGATCGCATCATGCTGTCGATAGCCTTCACGCAAATGGGCGTCGCTATCGTTTCCAGCCTCGTAGGAGACACGCTTGTAACTCCAGCAGCGACGGATGATTTCACGCATCGACAGGTTGCCGCAGTATTCGGCAATGGTGAGGTGGAGCGACTGATCCAACCATCGGGCCGCCGGCTGCCAGTGGCTGCTTTTCACGGGTTTGGCGTCCTGCAGGAGAATAAGGAGATCTCCCAGGACTGCCTCCGGAACGTGGCCGGCGCAGGATCGAGCCGCCTCGGGCTCAATGAGCTGGCGGGTGCGGTGAACATCGACAAGCCAGTTCTCGGCACCAGGACGGACGGAGGCACGAAGGTTCAGGCTTTGACTGACAATGCCGTCCGCAGTAAGGCGCGCGAGGGCTTGAATCACGGGAGTGCGGCTCATTCCCATCTCTTCCGCGAGGCGTGTGCTCTTCAGCTCAGTTCCGACGGGAAGTTCACCTCTAACAATACGCAGGAGAATCCGGTCGTGGGCCTCGTCAGCGAGGGAACGACGCTCAGGATCAACGATGTCCTCGCCAAGGATCATACAAAGCTCAGGGTAGCGGCGCGGATTGAAAGTTGAGAATAGCATGGGTGAGCGTCTGGACAGGCAACGCGGGCGGCCTCCCTACAAAGCCCCATGGAGGAACTCGAATCTGTAGGGCGAGCGCACCGCTTGCCGTAGGTAAAAACTTTTCGATTTGACACCGGGAGGAGTCACGGTAAAGTGAATACACTTCATAAAATGAATTCATTCAAGTGAATTCTTACGCCTTTCCCCATGAGCAAATCTTTTACAACTCCCGGCGACCTTCCTCTTCTCCGCGGCGGCATGGTCGGCATGGGCATGATCTTCGACGAGACCTACGCGCCCTTCTTTGAGGCGGCTCAGCATGGGGTCTATGATCCTGCAGTCGGAGCCTTCCGGGTTGAACTGGCGGGAGCGGCGACCCGCACGGGTGATCGTGCCGCCGCCTACGGCAAGCGCCGCGGTCTTGCCGCGTTTGGAAATCACGTTGGCGAAAACGCCGTTGGTGATCTCCTCGCGAGCGGGATCGACTTTCTCTGCGTCGCTTCGCCCGACGATAAACATTTCGCGGCGGCTAAGCAGGGGATCGAGGCGGGCCGGCACGTCATCATCGAAAAACCTTCCGTCCTGACCCTGGCCGAGCTCGATCAGCTTGTACTTCTCGCGAAAGAAAAAGGCGTTCTTGCCAAGGTCGTCTACCACAAGCTTCTCGATCCCGATCACAAGAAGCTACGCACACTCGTCGCCGACGGGGTTCTCTCGCACGTGAACAACGGCTATTGTTCGCTCCTGGAACCGAAGTCGATCTCCGGCAGCCAGTTCGCTGCGTGGATCACCGGCCGCAATCCCGGCACCTACGTCGCTGTCCATTACTTGAAGTTGATCGATTTCACCTTTGGTGGCCGACTCAAGAGTGTTCAGTGCACGGGTCAACGGGGTCTGGTCGGACCGAAGGACGGCCCAACCTGGGACTCGACCCAGCTTCGTCTCGTCTATGAATGCGAGAGCGGACGCGAGGCCGCCTTTGACATCCACACGAGCTGGGTAACGCCCGACAATTTTCCCGGCTACGTCGAGCAGGAGGTGCAATTCCGTTTCGATAACGGCGTTTGGAACGGTCACAGCCGCAAGCGTGGCGTCGAGCTCACCGTCGAGGGCCGCACCCCCCTCGATCTCAAGACCACGATCAACAATCATTACAACGGAAGCTTTCTCGAGCCCTGGGGCGAACGGAGCCGGCGCGGCTACGGCATTGAGGTGATCGAGCGCTTCGCCCGCGAAGTTGCCTACGTCGAACTCGGCGGTGATGAGAGCGGACGAGCCGCCCGCCTCGCCGAAATGGCTGCCCGCGATTACAATGATCTCGCCGCCGACCGCCAGGTCGTCGCCGCCGTCGAGGCGATGGAAGCCATCCTTGCCAAAGCTGCCTCCGGTAAACCGAACGCGGTTGTCGAAGTCAACGGCCGATCCGGAGGCCTCGCCCTCTTCCTCCCCGGCAAGTCCGATCCCGAAATGCTTTATCACGGCACCGTCTGATCGTTTCATCTCTTAATCTTAATCCTTAATCTTAATCGTAATCCCATTCCGCTCACGAAATGCCCTGGTCCGACAGGGATTAAGATTAGGATTAAGAACTTGGAAAATACGTCCCCACCCTATGACCACTACCCTGCTCGAAAACCCTGCCCACCTCGTCGAACACACCGGCGAAGAAACCTCGAACCATCTCCGCCACGACCTCGTTGAGACCGAGCCCACCTGTATGCGTACACGCACGCCGAGCATGGCGGTGCTGCACCGCAGCGCGGGATCCTATCATTACACTCCTGAAGGACGCAAACTCGCCGACTTCACCTCGGGTGTACTCGTTTCGAATCTTGGACACAATCCGAAGCGCTGGTGGAAACGCGTCATGGAATACATGGCCCTCGAAGACGCCTGCGGCGAAAGCGGCTTCCACATGGGAGTGACCCTGACCTCGTACAATGCGGTCACCGAAATCGAACTTGAGGCGAGCCGTCGTCTGCTTGCCAATCTCCAGGCTGCTCCCGGCGGAGCCCGTCTCGAGCAGGTTCTCTGGGCCGCAAGCGGCAGCGAGGCGGTGCAAAAGGGGCTTTGGGCCGGACTGGCGAAGCGCCCCAAGGGCGATGGGATCATCCTCGCGGCGCGCGGTGGTTTCCATGGGAAGAAGGGACTCTCGGGCGCTGTCACCGGCAGTGAGACCGACAAGGAGCGCGATCCCCGCGTTCGCTTCATCAGCTTTCCCAAGGAGGAATGCCGCAGCCTCGAGGCGCGGAAAGAGCCGCTTGACCTCGCGCCCTACCGAGCCGAGCTCGAGGCGCTCAAGGCGGAATTCGGCGACCGCCTCTGCGTCCTCATCACCGAGCCTTACCTCGGCGGGGGTGGCTCGTATCATCCGCAGAAGGAATACATGCAGATGCTGGCGCAGTTTTGTCAGGAAAACGATCTCCTCTTCTTCCTCGACGAAGTGCAGGCGAACTTCGGCCGCACCGGATCGATGTATGCCTACAGTGAATACGGGATCGAGCCCGACCTTGTCGCCCTCGGCAAAGGTCTTGGCAACGGCATGCCCGTCGACGCCGTCGTGGGACGCGCCGACGTCTTCGCCCGCATGAGCTTCGGCGACGGATCGGACACCTGGAGCGGTCACCCCCTCGGCTGCGCCGCTGTCCTCGCGACCCTCGATGAATTCGAACAGACCGACGTGCTCGAACAGGGCCGCCTTCTCAGCGCGGCGATCGAGGAGTGCCTTGTGAAACTCAACGAACTTCCGGCCATCAAGTTTGTCCGCGGAGAGGGTACTGTCTGGGGGATCGAATGCCAGCCCGTCGGCGACATCACCGCCGAACAGGTCGCTCAGGAGATCGTTCGCCTCTGCTACCTGGGCGACGAGGAAGGCCGCGGAGTGCACCTTCTCGGTCCCCTCGCCGGCAAAGTCATCCGCGTTGCTCCGCCGCTCACCATGCCGGTTGCGGAGTTGAGGGAATACTTCGAAGTAATGCACCGCATCGCGGCGCAGGTGGGGAGGTGAAGCGTCCCGCTCACGGAAACCGATACCCGACACCACGAACCGTCTCCAGCACCTGAGGGGAGGCGGGATCGTCGCCAAGTTTTTTACGAAGCTTAGCGATGTGCTGGTCGAGGGTTCTCGATTCGGGGAAGTAATCGAGACCCCAGCATCGGTCGAGAAGGGTATCTCGATCAACGGCTTCTCCACGGCATTCGTGGAGGAGTGTCAGGATAGATACCTCGCGAAGGGACAGTTCGATGATCCCTCCTTCGCGTTCCGCGCGGAGTTCTTTCGGATAGATCGTGATTGGTCCCATTTCAAAAGTCTCGCGCTGGCGCCCGCCGCCTGCTTTGTCCATCCCGCTAGAGCGCCGGAGTGCATTTCGAATGCGGGCGAGCAGTTCGTGACGACCGAAGGGCTTGCGAACAAAATCATCCGCCCCCAGCTCAAGCCCGACGACGACATCGATTTCCTCGTTTTTGGCGGACAGAAAGAGGACGGGAACCCGGTCATTGGCAGCGCGGATTCTCCGGCAGACCTCATAGCCGTCCATCTCAGGCATCATGATGTCGAGACAGATCAGGTCCGGACGATCACTTTTCCAGAGAGTGAGTGCCTCGAGTCCGTTTCCCGCCTCAATGACCGAGAATCCGTCGGCGCTTAAGCAGGCGGAAAGGGCCTCCCGGGTGACCAGGTCATCTTCTGCGACGAGGATTTTCATGAAGCACGCGAGTCCGGGAAAGTGATGACTTTATCATCGACTGAACGGAAAATTCGGAGTTCAAAAACAGCGCCTGATGCGCCGGTTTCGGATCGAAGATGCAGCGCTCCGCCCATCCGCTCCGCAAGATCACGGGCGATGGATAGCCCCAGGCCGGTGCCGCTTGCTCCTTCAGTCAGCTCATCGCCAAGGCGGTGAAAAGGAAGAAATATCCGTTCGCGTTCGTTGCGTGGAATGCCGGGTCCGGCGTCGATCACCCGTACGAGGACATCGGTGCCGGTGGCCTCGGTTTCGATGCGGGCAATGCCTCCTGAGGCGGCGTATTTTTCTATGTTTGATAACAGATTGCCGAGAATCTGTAAAAAGGCGTCCGAATTGATGCGAGCCCGGATCGAGGGGTCCCCGACGATGGAGAGGGCGATTCCACGTCTTTCCAAAGAGGGGCGGAACTGGGCTGCGACTTCTTCAATCAGCGAATGAAGCGAAGCGGATGACAGTGGAACATCAGGATGTCTCCGGTCCCGTTGTGCGAATGTAAGAACATTGTCAATGAGACGCGAGAGGCGGCGTGACTCCTCCTGAATCATGGCGAGCCGCCTCCTCCCGGCCGGATCGGCCCCGTCGATGGCGAGATCAGCATTTAGAAGAATATTGGTCAGAGGGGTCTTCAGTTCATGGGAGACCTGATTGACAAATGAGACACGGCGTTCCGCGAGGCGGAGGGCGCGGTTGAGATAGAGAAAGGCAATGACGCCGGCGAGAGCGACGAGAAAAGCCAACAGACCTGCTGCGAATAAAATGTCACGGTCGTAATCGATGATTCGCCGCCGTGAGTCCCAGGATCTGATCTGCCAGTTTCCAAAATGGAATCCCAGTTGAAGGACTAAATCCGCCTCCTCACCGTGAGGATCGCCGACCGAGGCGACGATCTTGTGGTTGGCTACCAGAGCATCAGCCCCTTCCTGTTTCCGGCCGCGACTGATCTCCTCAAGGATCCAACTTTCGAGCCAGTCGATGACCGAATGATTGACCGCGTCGCGATCAATCAGCAGTAGGACCGTCCGTCGTTCAGAGAGGTTTAGATAGAAGAAAAGATTTTCATCGGTCTCGAGCCATCCTGAAGATCCATCTTTCCCACCGCCAAGTGATTCAATGCTTTCAATGACGAAATGGCTGACGCGCCCTACCGGAAGTTCTTTGCTGTCGAGGACAGGAAGAGGAATGTCCGCTTCATCTTCGCCGACCTCGCTGGCGAGAAGGTGCATCTCGACCCTTCCTGCGGGATTCAGAGTGGAAAGCTGTTTGACCCCGACGACCCGATCCATCGCATCACGCAACGCAAAACGGTCGTTGAGATCAGCCCGGCAGAGGATTTCCAAGTGGCTGCGATAAGTTGACTCGAGTGAATCGAGTCGCTCCTGGAGAATCCGGCCGAAGCGGCCGACCACAGGCGAGTCCCGCTTTATCCTCTCAAAGCGTTCATGCTTTGAGAGGATAAATCCTCCCGTGAGAATCGCCGTCGCAATCACAAACGCCACAAGGGGTAGCAGGATAACGGGACGGAATCGGGAGAAGGACATGAGAGAAAGATCTTCTCACATTCACTATCGGTTCTTCAACGCGAGACTTTGACAAAAAGCAGCATCTTGCGTGAGGAATCGATCCACCCTTTTTCGTCCGGAGGCGACATCACTCCGATCAGAACGGGGGAACCAATCGGTGCAGTGGTCTGAGTGGTTGCTCTCATCGTATAGAAGACGGGCATCGTGACATCCGTTTCCCATTTGCTGTCAATCAGGACCCGGTGATGGATGCTCTCGCCGAAATGGAATACGCGTTCAAGCGACATGTTGAGATCTACGAGACCTCCGCCCGCTCCGACGACGGCATCCACTTCAATCGAGACTCCGCTGTTTCTGGTTTCGTGCGAATCCGGATTGGAATGCACTTGTCCTTTTTCGGCTATATATCTTGTCGGATAGATAACCTCCTCGACTGATTCGTTTTTCAGCCGCTGGCCGCTCATGAAGCGGATGACCCGGGTGTCGATGATCTTGCCTCCGCCTTCAAGTGCGGCCTGGTGAAGGCCGCCACCAATCAGTGCGGACATGTCCTCACTCTCGACCAATTGGCGATTGAGTTCTCCGTGCCCGACCTCGATCCATTCAAACGTCAGGACCCCTTCGGGTTTCCCGGCGGGGTTCCCTGCGGGGGCCTCAAACTGATGGATGACGGGACGGGTGAAGATCAGTGTTTGATTCGCTTCATCGCCTTCCAGTGATGCTTCACAGCCAATGAGCGCCCACTGTTCCGACCTCAGCGAGGCATTTCCGGCAACTCGCTGAGTGGAGAATATTGGCCAGCGAATGTCACCCGCCTCGACACCGGGAAGGACGACAGGCGGGTTCTCACCCCGATAGGCGGTCCTTTCGGGTGCGTAGTTTAGATCGACCCGTCCGGCCTCCGGGATGACAGGATCCACCTCAAGAACCGTCCCGATGTTCCTCAAATCAAAGGTTCCGGGAAACGGCAGTCCGGCCTCAACAGAGAAAAACTTGGTTGGGAGAAAGATCTCGCGTTGGGACTCAATCTTCGCGCGTTGTCCTGATTTACCCATGATCAGAGTTGTTTCCGCCAGGGCCGCGTCGCCTCCGGCAATCCATACCTCCGCCTCTTTCCGCAAGGCTCCCGCGTCGAGCGAGGCAGGATTCTTTTCCAGCCAATCCTGCCATTTCTCCCGTTTGACATCAATATATTGAACAAGGGTCCCGACATTAATCACCGTCTCCGGTTCGGCACTTTCCTCCTTGATATCTGATCCCTTCTTACTGCCTTTTTCTTTCAGGAAAGGTTCGCCCGAAGTTGGCTTCGGTTGATCCTGAGCCGTTGCTGATCCGGCGACACTTAAGAAGAAGAGAAGAACCGTGAAGATGAGAGTGGGTTTTTTCATGTGGGTCTCATCGTCTCACGGATTCGGAGAATTTGTGTCAATTCCTGATCTTCTTTCTGTAAAAATCAGGTAAAAATTCAACGGCTGTCCTTTCCATCGAGCGAGAACTTATTTCCAAAAAAGGGGAGATTTGTGGGACCGGGTTGTGCACGACACCAATTGTTGGCATCAGGCTTGACCCGAGTGGCACTCTTCTGAGACCCTTTTGATTGAATTCAACCTTGGAGGTCTTTATGTCATATGACCCGTTTTCCCGCCGTCGGTTTCTGGCCGGAGTTGGCCAGGGAACCCTGATCGCTACCGTCGGCCCCGTCCTTGCGGCGGAGTTGGGCCTCGCACCCCGCTCCTATGCCGCCGGTGGGTCGGAGTCCCTCAACTTCGGGGTTCTCGAACCGCTCGTCTGCTATCTGCAGGAGACTCCGGTCGAGGCGCTCCAGGCGGGTCTTGCGGAGAAACTTAAATCCGGCACTCCGCTCAAACAACTCATTGCGGCGGGAGCTCTGGCGAACGCCCGGACTTTCGGCGGAGAGGATTATGTCGGTTTTCACACCTTCATGGCCCTGGCGCCTGCTCTGCACATGGCTTCTCTGCTCCCCGGGAAGGAACAGGCGCTCCCCGTGTTTAAAGTGCTTTATCGAAATACCAACCGGATAGGAGAAAACGGCGGGCGGTCTGCCGAGGTGCTGCATCCTGTCGAGGTGCCGAAGGATAGAGGAACGGTGACTGCCGGACAGTTGGTGAATGCGGTGAAAGCCAAAAATTCGAAGGAGGCGGAGAGTCTCTTTGCATCCCTGCTCGCGAGCGGGACAGAAACCGCATTCGACACTCTCCTGCATGCGGTGCAGGAGAATCTCGAAGTGCATCGCACCGTCCTGCCCTACCGCTCATGGCAGATGATCGATCTGGTCGGACCGGAATATGCCTCGGCTTTGCTGAGACAGTCACTGCACTACTGTCTGGATGCGGAATCGTCACGTCAGCCTGCATGGGAAATTCACGGAAAAGTCCTTGCCTCCCTCCTTGAGGAGCACGGTCTTCTCGGGCGTGAACCGGGAACCAGGGAAGCGGAGGACAGTGTCATCGATGAACTGAAGCGCACGATTTTCAACGGAACCCCGGAGGATGCGGCCGGAGCGGTGGCCGCGGCGCTGGCGGAGGGATTTCAGCCCGGAGCGATAGGCGAGGCGCTCTCGCTGGCCGCCAATGAGATGGTGCTCCGCGATCCGGGGCGCATTCCCGCGTGGGAGTTTCCCGGCAAAGTGGTTGGCAGTGTCCACGGTGACTCGGTCGGTGTCCATGCGAGCGACACAGCCAATGCCTGGCGGAATCTGGCCACGGTCAGTCGGGGGAGAAATGTTTTTGCCTGTCTCATTCTCGGAGCCTGGCAGGTTGCCCGGGACCGGGGTGCCCGAAGCGGTTTACTGGAGGCCGACCCGGTTCCGTCGAAACGTCAGATCGGAATGATTACGGAGAAAGACCCCGACAAACTGCTCGCCCAATTGGACGAGGCGGTTCGCGGAAAGCTCCAGTCACATGCCGCGGCGATTGTCCATCAATACAGCCAGTTGAATCTACCTGAGGGTCCGGTTTTCGAAAAACTGCTGCGTTTCGGGGTCAGCGAGGACGGAGCACTCCATGCCGAGAAATATTTCCAGACAGTCTGGGATGACTTTCACCACACCCGTTCCGCGTTCCGCTGGAGGCACCTCACCGGACTCGCGAGAGTGACGGCAAGCGAATACGGATATCCCGCTCCCGGACAGGAGGAGGCGCGTGATTTGTTGGGGGTATAATCCCAACGGAGAACCATCGAGATTCTCAAGTGGGTCTATTCCGCCGCGACGATAAACGCTTGAGCTTTGAGACGAAGTTTTCGTCTGGTGAGCCTGAGCCTGAGCCTGAGCCTGAGCCTGAGCCTGAGCCTGAGCCTGAGCCAGAACCCGGAGGCCAGCAGCGGAACGAGAATGAGCAAGGTCCCGGGTTCGGGGACGGCGGTCAGAGTGATAAAGCTTCCGGCTGAGCCGTCACCGTAGTTGATCTGATACTGGTTTCCTCCGACGATAAAAAAATCATTCGGGTCAAGGTCGGCAAATGTTCCGACGAGACTGTTGTACTGAGCGATCCGATACTCGTTCATGAAGGTGTACTCTTCAGTGGCGAGGACACTTAAGGTCGCACCGCTAATGTCCAGAGCCCCGTTGACATCAATAAAGTCGGCTGAGCCGTTCACATTCTGAACAAGATTCACCAGCCAGGTGCTGCCGGCGGCGGCAGTAAGATCGCTGTTGAATGTCAGGTAGTCGCCGCTGGCGAGACTGGCGACGGTGGTGGCCGTTCCGCTCGTAACCGTTCCGCCGCTTGCGATCGTCGTATTACCGCCAATGATGCCGGTTCCGCCCAGAGTGGTTGTGTTTCCGATGTTAACCGTTCCGTCGGCACCGCTTTGGTCTCCGTTAATCAACAAGGTGCCGCCAATCACGTTTGTGCTCCCTTCGTAGTTGTTATCGGCTGTCAGGATTAGAGTGCCGGGACCTGTCTTGGTCAAAGATCCAGGGCCAGTGATTGTCGATGCGACAGTTAGAACGGAAGTGCCTTCGGTTTCGATGGTGCCTCCGGAACTTCCGAGAGTGAGTCCGCGATTCACATCGTCGATGGCGAAAGTCGCATAGGCCGAGAGGGTGCCCCCATTGATGGTCAGGTGCGATGCGTTGAAGTTGGCGGGCTCGGAGCCGAGGTTGAGTTCGTTGTTCATTCGCACCTTGCCGCCGTTGATTGTCGTCGTTCCGGTGATCGTTCCGCCCGTTCCCCCGGGATCCGGCGTCGCCGCTATTGATGACGACCCGGTGAATGTCACGGTTCCCGGCCCTTCAAAGCGAAGATTGACATCGGAACTGGCGGTTCGACGCTGCACGTGGTTCAGTGTGGTCGAACCGGATCCGCTGAAGCGGATATCGAGGGTGCTGAGTCCGCTGAAGCGGTGGAACATGATGGCCTGGTTGAACTGGAGAGTTCCCTCGTTGGCAATGTTAAAGGATCCACCCACGACAGGGCGTATCATGGCTCCGAATAGCTGGGATCCACCGAGAACTTCGAGGTGTGTGCCGTGGACATACAGGACGCCGGAAGAGGCGTTCACGGTGTGGCTAGCTTCGCCGGTGAAGAATAGATTGCGCACCGAACGGTCTCCGGTAGTTGCCGTGATGTGGGTCAGGATGGACGAGTTGCCGAAGAACACATCCGTCCCTGAACTCGGAACGGTGCCCGCTTCCCAATTGGAGGCAGTGGCCCATAGGTTGTCCGTCGGATTGGCCACCCAGGTGTGGTTGTCCGCGGTTTTGGCGATAGAAATCTCCCCGGTGGTGAGAAAATCAGTGGTGACGAAGCTGTAGCCGCTTGCAAGTGAATTGGCCGGCAGGGAGTAGGTGAAGGTGCCCGACCTGGTTGCGGCACCGACCCCGGTCCAATCGATCAACTGCCATTTCCCGGTGCGCCACGGCACATGGGCTCCACTTGTGTCGGCCACCGAAATCGTTCCGCCAAGATTGATCGATACCGCAGTCGTCTGCAGGAAGAGCCGGTCGGCGCTGCCGTTGGTGAGGCCGTCTGAACCGCTGAAGAGATCGAATTGAAGAGTTCCCGCGAGGGTGAGGGCGACGTTGGCATTTGTCCCGAGCCGGAACTGCGAAACCGCGGAGGTCGTGTTAGCCGGTCCGGCCAGTCCCGTTGCAACCGCGTGGGTCGTTCCGACCATGAGGCGCGTTCCGCTGGCGATGTTGATTGCTCCTCCCTCAGCCGAAGTGACGAAGCCGGTCCCGCCAAGACCACCGGTGCCACTGGTCACCACGTTGCCCGTGCCTGTAGCCGAACCTGAGGCGTTGGTAGCCAGCAGGGTTCCTGCGCTTATCGTGGTGGTGCCGTAATAAATGTTGGCATTGGAGAGAGCCCAGGTACCGCTGCCCGTCTTTGTCAGCGTCATGTTGTTTGGTGTGGCGGGCGACGCCACCGTTCCTCCGATGACTCCGCTCATGACTCCGTCCCCGAGGCCGGTCAGGTTCATGCTTGAGTTATGGCTCGCCGTTGAACTTGCCGATCTCACGGTACCGCTAAGGATGAGGGTTTGCCCGGCGATGGTGTTGTCGATACGTCCATTGCCGCTGTTGGCACTGGCACCGTTCTGGAGGACAAAATCGCGATTGCTCGAACCACCGGACGCGCCGGTGAATTCGATGCGCCCCACTGGAGCACTGGCGTTCTGACCCAGGTTGATGATGCTGCCTGCTCCAAGAGGTGAATTGACGAGTTTATTGGCGATTGAGGAGATCCGAAACGCCCCGTCAGAGAGGGTGACGTCTCCAGAAAATGTGTTTGTTTGATTCAAAAATACGGTGCCTGTATCAGTGCGTGAGATCCCGCCAGTACCGGTGATCACCGTGTCGATGATGAAATTCTGCACCCCCCGGAAAAGTAAGCCTCCATTGATCGTAAAGGTGCCGGTGAGAGTGAGAGCGCCGCTACCTGCCGAATAGAAGGCTCCGCCGTTGCTGACGATCGTGCGGTTGGAACTCGCGCTACCTCCGACATACTTTACCTGTGAGCCAGTATTGAGTTGAAGCAGGGTTCCGGCACCGATGGCACTGTTCACACCGGAGTCGGCGATACTCGAAAAAATCAGAGTACCGTTGGTTATCGTGGTTGAACCGGTGTAGCTGTTGTTGTTGTTCGTTAGACTCCAGGCACCGATATTCCCTCCGGACGATCCCGTTACCGTAAGAGCCAGTCCGCCGGCCGCAGTTCCATTGGAGATCAGACCCGAAACGAGGTTTGCCGAGGCATCGACTCCGCGGCTCCCGCTCGTGCCCGTGAAGTTCAGAGTGATTGTCCCTGAGGTCGTACCTCCGCTGAGGTTGCCGAGGAGATTGAGTTTGTAAAGGTTGTCGTTGGCAAATGCGCTGGCTGCGGTGGTCGAGTTGTTCGTAATCGTATAGGTCCCGTTTGATGTGGAGTTCAGCGCTTCAAATATAAGCGGGGCGTGTATCGTTGTGGCGGTGAGAGTGCCCGGACTTACCGTGATACTGCCCCCACTCGAAAGTCGAAGCGCCTCTCCGAGATTCGCTCCGGCGCTTCCAACAGTGTAGAGACCGAGTGTATTGGTCCCGTTAAACAACAGCGAACGGACATTTCGTCCTGCGTCGATGGTGATGAGTGCACTTCCCGTATTGGAGCCAAAGGTTGCGATGTCAGTGTTGGTCGAACCGGTGAGCAAACCCGGAACTGTGCCGGACACCCAGTTCGCTGTATCGAACCAGTTGAGCGTTCCGGTTTGGCCACTGAGCCAGGCCCCGTCTGCACCCCTTGCCGGGGGTGACAAGAGGAATACAAAGAGTGGCAGCAAAAATGCCAATCCGCGTAACCACGGCTTGCGCTTTCGGTCGGGTTCCGACCGCACTACTTCGACAATCATAAGGAGAGGGGCCACTATCCTAGGTGCGGGACTAGGCGGATCAAGTGGAAATGACCCCTCGATTGTAGTGCCATACGCTACAAAACCCGTAAAAACGGGGGGTGAACCCCTTTCAGATTATATCTTTGTCAGGGGAACGTGCTTCTTCCCGGCGCGAGTTCAGATCCCGCGCCGGCGGAAAAAGCGCCCCCGCGAAGCGTTCCGGCTGGACTCCTTCACTGATTCAAATTCGCAAGCGGGTGGTCCTCCCAGGCCGGCAGTCCCTTCAGCGTTTCAAGAACATCGGCTGAGAGCGGGACATTCCACTTCGCCCAGAAGGGCGCGAGGTTTTTCCCGCAGGCTTTCGACAGACGGATGACCCATTGATCATTTTTCTCCTGCTGGGTTTTCGGCCATTCGGATTCAGGGAGGGAATTGTATTCGGCGAAAACCTTCTTGTAGGGTTCCCAGCCAAAGGCCTCCTGAACCTGGAGGTAACTCTCGAGGGCGACCCACATGCTCCAGTCATTCTCGAATTTTCGGCCGGACTGAAAATACGCGTTCATTCGCTGCTTTCGATCGAGGGGGCGGACGGCGTCGTGGCCTTCGGCGCGGCTCTTGCCGATGTATTCCTCAAAAAGATAAACGGACCACAAGTTGCAGGTTGTTTCCGTCGTTCCCGGCAGGGCCCAGAGATCATGCTGATGGTTGTGTCCGTACTCGTGGAAGAAACCCCAGTTCCCTTCGCCTTTCAGGGATGCCGCGTCGACGGCCTGATTGGCGGACTGGTCCTGCGGTGCAGCCACAGGATACCCGCTGTGCATGTAGCCGGCTGAGGTCTGGCGTTCGAAGACGATGCGTTCGGCACGATAGAGCGATCGGTCGACACCTCCGCAGAGTTCCGCCCCCTTCTCAATGATCTCGTCCCACACTTGCATGACTTTGTCAGGATCATCTAGGTCTCGGATGTAGGAACTGGGAATCGCGATGATGAGGCGATCACTCAAGAGTTCCGCCCAGGGCGCGGGCGCCTTGCGGATCCGTTCGCGCCATTCGCCGAGGTCGGTCTTGCCGGCAACAAAGAGGGGAGCTTCGACCGCTCCGGCGACCTTGAAATCGAGAGAACCATGCTGCGATCCGCGCGGCACCCGTATCGTGACGAGTCCGCCGAGGGCGTTGGAAGCAGTCGTCACCGTCCCTTTGATTTCGACACTGCGCTGCAGACGGGGATAACGCTCCCATTTGTCGCGGTTCGAGAGATTTCCGTTGTAGGCTCCGATGACGACCTCGAAGCCCTGCCCAGCGATCGAGGCGGGAGCGGTCACCGTGATGACTTTACCGGGGGCGGCGTAGAGTCCGGTTGGACGCATCTCCTTTGCGGCCCAGGCACCGGCACCGCGACCGCTAAGCCACCCGCGCCAGGTTCCGTCGAGGGTCACCGTCTTTTCAAGTCGCTTCGCGTCAGTGGGAACCGCACCCGGGTAGTCGTTAGCGGCAGTGAGAGCATACATGCGACCGGCGGGCAGGGTCTGGTTGAGTTCGTCCTCGAGGGAAACCACTGCATCAACGAGGGGATCGGCACCCGGGATGAGGGGCTTCTCTTTGGTGGGAATGATAGGGCCGATCTTTTCGCTCAGTGCCTTCAGGCCGGTAAGAAAGGTGGTCATCGCCTCCCCGCGCAGCGAGACTCCCTCCCGAAGACTGAGAATGAGAGCATCACGTTTTGCCTTGTCGAGGTTTTCCGTATCCCGGGCGAGTTCATGCAGAGCTGCGAGGACGACCTGACTGCTTGAAAAGCTCACCGTGATGGCCTTCGAGCGATCAGCAATTCCTTCGGGGCGAAGCCTGATCCCAGCGGGAGCGGCAAGCCGGTTGGCCGGAAATTCGGCGAAATTCGGGTAATCATTGGCAAAGGCCCAGGGCGTCGCGGAGATGACGAGACCCATTCCTTTCTCCGCGAGACCGAGCAGCGTGGTAATGTCCGCATCGGGAAACCCGCGCTGCGCGACGACGCAATAGACTGCAGGAGGCCTCGCCCCGTTGAGTTCCCCGGGTTCGACGATCTTCGTATCGATGCCCTCCTCCTTCAGCGCTGCCGCGAGTTCGCTGAGAGAAGGATGCAGGGCTACGACAGGAGTGGAAGAGCGACCGCACCACCGCACGATGTTGGCGATGAGGTCCAGATTCGCGAGCTGGGCAACCATCGCGGGACTTTTCAAAAAGCCGTCATGGCTGAAGGCGACCACCCGGCTGCCCTTGCCGTCGAGAGCCTCCCCGGCGGCGGCGAGAGGCCCTCCTTTGGCGTCTTTCAAGAGGGGGAAAGCGCTTTCGGCGGTCAGTTCGATGAGTCCGGGAGCAAGTTCACCGAAGACTATTTCCCCGCCGTCCCGCGTGAGCAGGCTAAGGGCGTCGTCATTGGCGGTCCCTGACGTGACCGGTAAAAAAACTGCAAGAATGAGTAAAGTCCTTCGCAACATGCGGAAAGAAATACCCGCAGCGTGGCCCGGTGGCGAGCCGCATTTTCAGGGGAGCTTGTCATACAACTCGTGGACCTTTCCCACGATGATTTCCTCGATCCCGCGTGACCAGCCTGTCGCTGCTTCGTAGCCGCCTTCCTCCTGAATGCGGGAGCTCGGAATGTAGCCCGAATAGTCGTTGCTGTAGCCCGCGACCCAGACTCCCGCGGGACCGGCGAGTTCCTTTTTCAATCGCAGGGAGTAGTCAACGACGACCTCGCTGCCGAGGGTCACGAGAGTGAGGGTGTCCCCGAGTTTGATAACCTGGACGGGATACTGGTGAGGGGTGCGTTTGGTGTCCTCGTAGGTGAGGGTGACCTCCTCGTAGGCATTGCGCAGCGCGCCCTCGATTGGGATGGGATTGGTCGAAAAGGCCATCTCGACGGCATTGGCGAGGGAGCGTCCGTGCTGCTGGGCGAGTTCGAGATCGCTGACGCCGGGGACGACACCTGAGCGGCGGGGGTAGGGATTCTGATCCGCGCCGCAGCCGGTCACGAACATGGCGGTGAAGCCGGGGCGATGCTGTTGCAGATACTCCTGGGCGAAGCCGGCGTAGTCGCCGCACCAGCTGTAAAACCCGAGACAGGTGTTGTGGCAGGCGTAGCCGAAAAGGACTCCGCGCGCCTCGCCCTCGGGGCTCTCAATGCGGAGGGCGGGGACCTCCTGATCGACGGGGCCTGCGGGATTGGGAGCCTTGTTCGCATTGGGATGTCCCTCGGGAAGGGTGTAGTCACGACGGCGGTTCATCGCGAATCCGGCGCGGGCCTTGTTCCAAGTGAGGCGCGCGGGCTTGAGATCGGCAAAGGCGGAGTCGATGACTTCGTTGATCTTCTTTTCGAGACTCTGCGTGTATTCCCAGGCGTCCTTGACCTTGGGGTTTTTCATCTCCTCGTCCGTGGGCGCTCCGGGACGACGCCGCAGCTCGGGACCGCTGTGCGTGTGCGAGGCGTTCATGAAGAGCGAGGCGGACGGGACGCCGTGGTCTTTCTCGATGCGCCCGGCAATGCGCCGGCGGAGGTCCTGCGGCACGCCGATGAGATCGAGGGTGACGATGACCTGTTGTTTGCCGACTTCATCTTCGAGAACGAGGGCCTTCGCAAAAAGGTCCTGAGCCTTGCCCTCGGCCGGCTTGTCCCTTCCCGCGTAGCCCGCCATCCAAATGTATTTCTCCGGAGTCACGACAATGGACGCGAGGCCCGCTTTCCACTTCACTGGCACGTGGGGGGCGACGGAAGCGGGAGCCGGTTTGTCTGACTGAGCGTGGGCGACGAGTAGACCGATGAGAGCGAGGGGAATAATGAGGGCGAGTCGGTTCATGGGGGGGAGGGCGGTGCCCGGTAAAAGGTGGGAAGGTGAAAAGTAAAAAGTAGAAGAATCGGGCTCCCACTTTGTCCATAGTTAAACCCTGGATTCAGGTCATCTTAGAATCGAGTGCCTTCCACACGTCGGGAAGGTCCCAGGTTCTGAGAACGCCGAAGATCATGTGGGAGAGGGGCCATTTATAGTGCTCGGTGGTGGCGATGGAATGCCAGCTCTCGAGCGGTTCGTGCAGGGTGACCTTTTTAACCCGGTCATCGAGGAAGGCGGCGAGCCCGCCGGGGAGAACGCCTAGACCTTTGCTCGCGAGATGGATATCGGTCCAGCCGCGTGAGGCGAGGAAGTCGATCGTGCGGAGCACGTCGTAGGTCTTGCCGCCGAGATAGGGGCGGGCGAGCATGTTGGCGTAGGCTGAGTAAAAGTAGTCTGCGCCGTAGTAGCTATGCGGCTGGTTGCCGGCGGTCCCGGGGAGCGAATCACCGACTCCGCGCGGATCGCAGGCGAGGATGAGAGTGCCCTCGACCTGAGCGGCGACGAGTTCGCGCAGGACGGGATCCTCGCGCAGCTCGGCATCGGAGGAGCGATCCGCGATCCAGAGGAGGACACGTCCGCCGCCTTCGGGGGCGAGAGCGGGGCGGGAATTAAGCGGTTCCTTTCCGAGGACGGTGCAGATCGCGCCGGTGCGCGGTTCGCTCTCGACGAAATAGTTGATCCAGTGATCCTGCGGGTAGCCGCGTTTGCCTCCGTAAGTGCGAATGATGCGGTAGTCCGGCGCCGCGGCCGGGTCGCGTTCGGGCATGCGGAGGGAATCGATCACTGCCTTTTTTAGCTCTGTTAGTTCGAGTGGCTTTGTCTCGCGGGCGGCTTTCAATTTTTCCGCCTTCGCTTTCGTGAAGTGAAAAACGGTGCGCGATCCGAGGTCGGGGCCGACCTGGCCTTTCGGCGTGCACCAGAGGGTGGCGTCGTCGTCGATCGTGAGGGCGGGTTCGGCGGCGGCGTCTGAGGCTCCGGTGATGCTGTTGAAAAAGCGATACATCGCTTCGCGGTTTTCCTGCGTGTAGCCGTGCGTGGTCGGGCCGATATGGAGCTGGATCTTGTCCTCCGCGCAGAGTAGTCCGTAGAGGTGGCGGAGACGGGCGAAGGATTCCTCGGCTCCGCGCGCGTCGAAGTAGTCCTGTTCTTTCGCGAGGATGATGATGGGTCGCGGCGCCATCGCGGCGAGGTAGTCATCATGATCGAGGCCGTAGGCGAGCGAGCGCGGCGGGCACTGCTCGTTGTCCTGCGGCAGTTCGTTCTCCATCGCGCGGCGCCAGGTCGAGACAAAGCACGCGGGTGCACCCATGGTCCAGCGGCGCTCCAGTCCGATGAGCCAGGTTGTCATCGTGCCGCCGCCCGAATTCCCGGTGATGCCGACATGCTGCGGATCGATCTCGGGCCGCGAGAGAAGGTAGTCGAGTGCGCGGATTCCGTCCCAGGCGCGCCACGATCCGAGGAATTCACCGATGAGTTCCATCTGGTTGCCGATGTGATTGTGCTCGGTGGTAGTACCTTTGATGAGCAGCTTTCCGGCAGGATCGACATATTGGGAGCGTTCACCCTGTCCGATGGGGTCGAAGATGAGACAGGCCGTGCCGAGTCGGGCGAGTCCCTGGGCGAAACTTTGATAGGCCTCGGCATTTTTCCCGTTTTCCGAATGCCCGCAGCTCCCGACGACACCGGGGATTCTGCCGGAGCGATTTTTCGGCAGGTAAAGGTGGGCGGTGACGTAAAACTTCGGCCGGCTCTCGAAGATGACTTTCTCCACGGTATAGCCGTCGCGGTCGAGGATGCCGGTGACCTTCGCGTTGAGCGGGGTCTTCTTCGCCGGCATGGGGGCAAAGGTTTTCGCGATACGTTCACGCACGCCGGTGATGTAGGTCTCGGCTTCCGCTTTGGTGGAAAGGGCGGCCTTGCTCGCCATCGCCCGCTGCTCCACACTGCGGACTTTGTTCACATAGTATTCGTGAACCATTCGGGGAAAACGCTGAAAGGGATCAAGCGCGGGCGCAGCCTTGGAAGCTTCTTGGGCGTGCAGGATGGTGGTCGGCAGTCCCAGACCCGCGAGGCTCATCCCTCCGGCGAGATGAAAAAGTTCGCGGCGCGTCGCGATGGCGGAGAAGTCGTGGGTCATGGGGCGAGAGTAGTGAAAAGACCAAACGTCCGTCAAAGCCGCGAAGGCGTCCTTTCGCCATTCCTCTCTCCGGGAAAGGTAACGGACTTTGGCCCGGTGGAGGGGAGATTCAGCCTGTGTCTGAATTGTAACATGTGAATGGTCGGGCATGAATCGATAGCTTGTCAGCAACGACGCCTATGGAACATGAAATCGAGGAGCGGGAGACATCGCACAGCGCGATCTATTTGCTCCGAACCATTCAGCAGCACCATGTTCAGCTTAGCGCGATGGCTGATAACAAAGCCGGGGTGCTTCTCGGGGCCTCCTTTGTCTCGCTGACGATTCTGGGAGCGTGGGCGAGCACCGGAGCGGCGAAATCCGCGGCGATTGCCATGGCTGTCTCGGTGTTGTTGACGGCGTTTTTTTCCGCCCTTTCACTGATCCCAAGATCCAATTCACATCGGGGGCGGACCGACGTGAGAAATGTTCTCTTCTTCGGCGTCTTTGCCCGGATGAGGTACGAAGAGTTTGAAGACGAGGTGATGGAAATACTCCACAAAGACAGTGATATTTTTCGCGCGCTGCTTCGCGACATCTATTCGATGGGAGTGGTGCAGCAGCGGAAGAAATACAAGTACCTGCGATACAGTTATCTCAGTTTTATCGTTGGTTTGATTGCCTCTCCGACCACGGCCCTGGTGGAGTTTCTCCTTCCCTTATTGAATCGCTAAAGAGCCAATCTCCTTCTGAGTTCCTCAGACAGTGGAGTTTTCTAAAGAGAAACGTTCATCTTGCGCTTTTTGTGATTCGGGATAAAACTGCTCTACAAATCCTCCGATGACCCTCACCCTCAAGTCCAAACCAGCACACCGCATCGACGCCGTCGTCGCGGCCGCGTGCCGAATTTGGCTCCGGCAATGACCGGTCCCGAGGTTTGATTCATCGTAAACGCTCTTCTGATTTTCTTTCTTCCGCGTTTTCCCGATCCGGCCTCAAGGACCCCTTGAGGCCTTTTTTGTATCGACATGAAAACCACGGAATCAGCTCCCTCACCCGTCCTCCCTTTCCAGCCGGCCGCCGCCTCGGCCCGGCGCGGGATTATCGTGATGATCCTCTCGGTCATGGCTTTCACGGTGAACACACTGCTCCTTCGATACATCGGCGAGGGCGAGCATCGCATTTCGCCCGACATGCCGCTGCTCTTTCGGGCGGCGGTGGGTATCATCATCGTCCTTGTCTTTTTTCGCGGGAAGCGCCCGACCCTGATCAAACCGGTCTTCCGTGATCGCTCGCTTGTCCTGCGCGGACTCTCGGGTCTCCTCGGGACGGCCGCCTACTATTGGACCGTGCCCACGCTCGGTGCGGGAAAGGCCACGCTGATCTGCAATACCTACGTCATTTTTGCCTCCATCATCGCGATGCTTTCGCTCGGGGAAAAGCTCACCGCGAAGCGCTTCCTCTGGCTCGCGGCTTCCTTTGTCGGGATTGTTCTTCTCGTCGGACCCCGTGCCGGAGGCGAGGGTTTTACGATAGGCTTTAACGAAATCCTCGCCCTCTTCGGAGCGATCATGGCGGCCTGGTCCGTCGTGCTCGTGCGGCAGCTCTCGCTTGAGTATTCCATCGGCACGATCTACCTCGCGCAGTGCGTCTGGATTCTCGTGCCCATCGCGTTCCTCGCCGTGCCGGAGTTGTCTGAACTGAGCGTCCGCGAGATCGGGCTCCTCCTCCTCGCGGCTACGGCGGCGGGTTACGGCCAGCTCGCGATGAACGAGGGATATCGCTGTCTTACCGTCACTGCGGGAGCGACGATCCAGATGCTCTGGCCTGTCTCGACGACGCTGGGAGGATGGCTCTTGTTCACCGAGAGATTCGGGCCCCTGCAGTGGATCGGGGCCATCCTCATCCTCCTTTCGATCTGGCAGATCTCGGTGGCGGGATTGAGAGCGCGGAAGGTGCCCAATGACTAAAGCTGACGGGATTCCGATGCGGCGAGAGCGGCGGCACCCTGAGCGCCGGCAAACTCGCCCAGAGAGACCCGGCGGATCGGGGGTGTCTCAAAATAGTGTCCTGTTAGTGCGGTCGTGGTGGCTTCGCGGACGCGGTCGAGATAAATATCGTCCAGTTCCGTGAAAGGACCCGAAAAGAAGATGACTTCGGGATCGAGCAATTGAACGAAGCGTGCCGCGATATCGCCGTGCATGCCGGCGAGTTTAGTGAGGAGGTTGAGTGCCTCCGCGTCGCCCTCGCGGCAACTTTTCAGAAACTCCTGCCAGCTTTCATCGGTGATCCCGGAACCGTTCGTGACAGCCCTGATCGTGCCCACCTTTTCGATGCAATGGGATGAGGGTGTCTCGCGATCCCCGGTCGGAACCATCCATCCGCGAATCTCGCCCGCCTTTTCATTCCGGCCCGAAACAATTTCTCCATTGGCTATCACCGCTGAGGAGATTCCAGTCCTGACACTGATACAAACAAGATGCTTTGCGGCGCTGTGCGGGCCGAGCCAGTATTCGCCCAGGGCAATGGCTCTGGTGTTGTTTTCAATCTGGAGAAGATCGGGGGTAAGATCGAGTTCCTTGAGCAGGTCGACATCCTTCCAGTCGTCGATAAACTCGTAGTGGAGCCCGGTCCGCGCCTCGCGATGAAGATGTCCCGGCACGCCGATCCCGATTCCACGGATCGGCAGCCCGTCGCGGTTTGCGGTAAACTCCCTGATCAAACTTCGGAAATGCGTAAGCACTTCCTCCGCCGTCGGCTTGGCACTCAAACGGATTTTTCTCTGCTCGATCGTCGTCTGCGCAAAGTCGATGAAAACGGCGAAAAGATTGCGGGCATCAAAATCCAAACCGATGAATCCCCCGAAATCCCCGCGAAGGGCAAGAAAGCGCCGCGGACGCCCGACTTCCTTACGGTTCTCTATGCCGATCTCCGTGACAATTCCACGCTCGATCATGCTGTCGATGCGCCGCCCCGCGGTCGATTTTGCAATGTCGAGGAGCTCGGCGAGGTCCTTCCGGGATATCTCCCTGGCCTTGCGGATTTCCCTGACAATAAGATATTCGAGAGTAGCCGGATCCATAAATGATACCGGTCACTGTAACGCGATTCCGGACCAGCGTTAGGAAAAACAACACGGAAAATCCCTTACTTCAAGCGGGTAGATCTCTGTCATTTGTCTCAGGAAGGAAGAGAATCACAAGAACGCCGAGGAGAAAGAATCCACCCAGCCAGGCAATCGCGAGATTCAGATCCATGACGGCTTTCATTTTTCCGGAAAGAATGAGAAGCGAGGCCGCGAGCAGTCGGCCTCCGTTGAAACCCCAGCTCATTCCGGTGGCACGGAGGCGGTCCGGGAAAAGTTCGGGGAAGTAGACGGCGTAGCCCGCGTGCATTCCGAGGGTAAAGAATCCGAAGACCGGCAAGAGAATCAGCAGGGTCGAATAACTCGTCGGAACAAAGCAGGTCACGAGGGTAATGAGAAGTGCGGCGACGTGGAAAAGGATGAAGGTTTTTTTCCGTCCAAGACGCGCGCTGATGGGACCGAATAGTACGAGCCCGAGTCCACCGCCGAAGGTTTGGACGATACCGTAGGCGAATTTCGATTTCTGAGCGGCTTCCTCGGGAGTGGCTCCCTCGGAGATCAACATCTCACGCGCGAGATCCTGTCCCGCCACCGTCACCGCCCAGAAAGTGCCGAGTCCTACGGCTGCGAGAGCCATCGCTCCGAGAGCATGACCTCTCCACGGGGAGACGGTAAGAAGCTCGCGAAAGCTGCCGACTTTTCCATTGCCCGCTTTTGCCTCCTCGCGTGCCCGCTTCCACTTTTCCGGCTCCTTCACCACGATCCTCACCCAGACGATGAGGAGAGCGGGAATCACCCCGATGAGATAGGCATACTCCCAATTCGCACCCACCCAGATCGCCGCCAGAGAGGCGAGCGAGGTTCCGATTACGGAGGAGGCGTGAAAGATGCTGGAGGCGTGGGCGCGGGCCCGCTTGGGGAAGACTTCTGAGACGAGCGCGGCCGCCACCGCCCATTCACCCCCGACCCCCATGGCGACCAGAAATCGCAAGGCCGTGACATGCCAGAGTTCGGAGGCAAAATAGGTGAGACCTGAGAAAACGGAGTACATCAGGATCGTCACGATCATGATGGAACTCCGGCCGTAGCGATCCGCGAGGGTGCCGAAGAGAAGGCCTCCGAAGGTCCCGCCGAGGAGAAAGACGCCGAGAAACCAGTCGCCGTATTTTTTGACCTCGTCGCTCCCCGGGGCCTGCCCGAGGATGTCCCCGAGCATGTTGTTCCGCGTCAGATTAAAGATCTGCCCTTCGTAAACATCGAAGATCCAGCCTGCCGAGGCGATGACGAGGACGAGCCATTCGTAACGGGTGATACCGCGATACCAGGGGGCGGAGGAATCAAGCGGGTTGGCTGACATCGTGAATGGAAAGTGGAAGGAAGGGCTAAGCGGGTTTAAGGGGTGAACAATCCCTATTTGGTCAGGACTTTTCCTGAATGGAAACAATAAAAATCATTTGGGTTCAATTGAAATTAATTCATATTGCCAAGTCCCGGACTTGGAATCAGTCGAAATGAAAATCGCGATCATCAATACAAACCTCGCCCCCGCGGGCAAGCTGGCCTATCTCGCTGATACTCTCTCCTCTTTCCTTATCGGCGACGGACTGGAAACGGCGGTATTTCATCTCTCTGATCTGAACCTCCCTCTCTGCGACGGGTATCTCTGTTACAAGGATGAGAAGACTATTTCCCTCACCGCCGAGCTCGCCGGGGCAGATGCCATCCTGCTGGTTTCGCCGGTGTATAACTACGACCTCAATTCGGCCGCCAAAAATCTGATCGAACTCACCGGTCGCAGTTGGGAGGGAAAAGCGGTCGGGCTGGTTTGTCAGGCGGGCGCGGATCGCAGTTTCTTGTCTCCGCTCGCATTCCTGAACAGCCTTTCGGTGGACTACCGCTGTCTGGTTTCACCTCGCTTTGTCTATGTGACGCGGGCGGATTATGAAGGCGGTGAGGTTCTGCCCGAAGGGAGCGGGATCTTGAAAAGACTGCGCTTTCTCACAAGAGAAATTCCCGTGCTATCGGAGGCGGCGGCAAAGATCGCGAGCTTTCCACGAGAGACTTGAGCTACCCCTGCTGAACCATCAGGCTGAAGCCTGCACTCCAATAACGATGATTCCTCCGATCTCCATCCGCAGCCCCGAACGGAAAGTCGAAGTGGCGTGGTTCTCGGCGCTGTGTGGCGACGATTATGAATTTCTCGGCGTGCCTGACGGTAGACTGCGAAGCAGCTACGAACACTGTGGTGATATTGTCAGGATGTCTGATCGACTGGGGTATCAGAATATCCTCCTTCCCTCGGGCTGGATCGTGGGCCAGGATGCGCTCGCCTTCTCCGCGGCGATGGCGCCGCAGTTATCGCAGATGAACCAGCTGGTCGCCCTGCGCATGGGGGAGGTCTGGCCTCCCATGCTCGGTCGGGCTCTCGCGACGGTCGATCACATCGCGAAGGGGCGTCTTTGTATCAACATCATTTCCTCGGACATGCCGGGGACGAAGGAGAGCAACGAGGTTCGTTACGCCCGCAGCAGCGAGATCATCCAGATTCTCCAGGGAATGTGGGCGGCGGAGGGGCCCTATGAATTCAAAGGAGAGTTCTACCAGATCAGTCTTACGAACACCGATGCGGCAAGACCCTATCAGCAGAACGGAGGTCCGCTCATGTACTTCGGAGGCATCTCCCCGGCGGCGCAGGACCTCTGCGCGAAGCACTGCGATGTCTTCCTGATGTGGCCTGAAACCGAGGACCGCATTGCCGAAACGATGAAGGGGATGTCGGAAAAGGCGGCGGCCTACGGGAGGAAGATCGACTTCGGATTCCGCAGTCACGTCATTGTCAGGGAGACCGAGGCGGAAGCGAGGGCTGCGGCCGACCGGCTCATTTCAAAGCTGGATGCGACAAAGGGTCAGGAGATCAAAGACCGCAGCATGGACAGCAAAAGTCTCGGAGTGATGCGGCAGGATGAACTGCGGGCGCAGAGCAGCGATCTTTACCTGGAACCACATCTCTGGAGTGGCGTTGGTCTGGCAAGGTCCGGATGCGGAAGCGCCATCGTCGGCGATCCCGATCAGGTTTACGAAAAACTTCAGCGATACATCGATCTCGGGATTCGTGCTTTTATTCTCTCGGGATATCCGCATCTCGACGAATGTGAGTTGTTCGCGAAGCATGTGCTGCCGAGGCTGGATACGGTGAAGTTGAATGAAGCCCAGGGACGGCTGCCGAAAGAGACCCCGGAGACACCCTTGACCTTTGCGCCGCGGAAGTGACTCGACCCCGGAACGCCCGCCTGCTAAAAACCGGGATGGGATTCACCAAATAACCGCCATGTTCCGCCGCCTGATTCAGATCGCCCCGTTTTTCCTGCTATCCACTCTGGTCTTTGCCCAGAATAAAGAAAAGTCCGCAGCGAAGACCCCGCCGCCTTTTTCATGGGTTTCACCGCTCCCTGACAAAGCAGCCCTCCCTCCGGGAGTGAGGCACGCCACCTTCAGGAGCCCATCGATGGGCATCGACGTAGGCTTTTACCTCTACCTGCCGCCCGGTTACGAGACAGGTGACGCGCGCTACCCCGTCGTCTATCACCTCCATGGCGGTCGTCCCGGCGGCGAAGGCAAGAGTATCAAACTCGCCTCCTATGTCGATGCGGCGATCCGGAAGGGCACGATCCCGCCGACCATCTATGTGTTTCCCAATGGCGGCCCGGTGAGCTGGTACGATATGCCCGAAATGGAGAACGGCCTCGGTGAATCGGTCTTCGTGAAGGAACTCGTTCCTCACATTGATGCAAACTATCGAACCTGGGGCACGCGGGAAGGACGGGCGCTCGAAGGATATTCCCAGGGTGGTCGCGGCACCACTCGCGTGATGTTCAAACATCCGGAGCTCTTCCTGTCGGTCGCGCCCGGCGGCTCCGGTTACGGGCCTGAAAAGCGGATTCAGGAAAACGACGGCTACGAGAGTGAATCCCTGCGTTTCCTGCCGGTCGGTTACAATGCGTGGGATCTCGCCAGGATCTACGCGGAGCGTCCGGATCGGCCCGGGCTGAACGTGCTCGTTTGGGATGGCACGAAGTGCTTCAATTATGGGGACAACGTGAAGTTCTCCGCCTACCTGAAGGAGCTCGGCATCGCCCATGAGTTTCTGGCGATCCCTGATGTGCCTCACACCGCCACCGGCAGCTACGACGTGAGAGGCGATGAGATCATGCGGCACCACCAGAAGACCTTTGAGAAATTCCGCGAGTAAGTCCCTTTCGGGATGGAGGGGGAGGAGTGTGTCAAACTGTCATATGGACGTGCAATCGGACCTTCGGGCCGAAGGTCCCTACCTCAGCCCAGTATCTCCCGAATCACCCGTGCCTCCTCGACTCCGGTGAGCCGCTGGTCGAAACCCTGGAAGCGGTAGGTCAATTTTTCATGATTGATCCCTAACAAGTGCATCATCGTGGCATGGAGGTCCCGCACCTCGACCGGATTCTCCGCGACCTCGTTCCCGAGTTCGTTGGTGGAACCATAGGTCGTTCCGCCTTTGATTCCTCCTCCGGCTATCCACACGGTGAAGGCGTCTTTCTGGTGATCGCGTCCGCATTTCGCAGGTGACTCGTCCCCCTGCAGCATGGGGGTGCGTCCGAACTCTGCGCCCCAGACGACGAGGGTCTGGTCGAGCAACCCGCGTTGTTTGAGATCAGTGATGAGAGCGGCGATGGGTTGGTCGACCTCTTTTGTAAGACCGGCAAGGCGGCCCTTCTGACCCGCGTGGGTGTCCCAGTCACCGTGGAAGAGTTCGACGAATCGAACCCCGCGCTCAACGAGGCGCCGGGCCTTGAGGCATTGACCCGCAAATTCACCCTTACCATACATATCCAGAGTGGCCTCACTCTCCTGCGAGAGGTCAACGAGGTCCGGGACCGAGGACTGCATGCGAAAGGCCATTTCGTATTGTTCGATGCGGGTCTGGATCTCCGGGTCTCCGACGAGTTCAAAATTCTGCCGGTTGAGGGCCTCGATGCTGTCGAGGGTGCGGCGGCGCTCTTCGGAGGTGACGCCTTTGGGACTGTTCAGGAAAAGCACCGGATCTCCTTCGCCCCGAAGTTGCACCCCCTGATGCACGCTGGGTAGGAATCCGGACTTCCACAGATTCGCCCCGGCGCCCGGGGTGTTGCCGGTGAGGAAGACGACGTAGGCGGGGAGATTCTCCGACTCGCTGCCGAGTCCGTAGGTGGTCCACGATCCGATCGAGGGATTGCCCTGGCGGTTGAGGCCGGTGTGAAAGACAAGTTGCGCGGGTCCGTGATTGAACTCTGTCGTGTGGACCGACTTCACCAGACAAAGTTCATCGGCGACTCCGCCGAGGCGGGGAAGCAGTTCGGAAAGAGCGAGGCCGCTCTTGCCGTGTTTGGAAAACTGATAGGGCGAACCGAGCAGCTTCGGATGACCGCGGAGGAAGGAGAATCGTTTTCCCTTGAAGAGTTCCTCGGGGGCGAGCTGACGGTCGTATTTCCTCAGGACAGGCTTCTCGTCGAACAGGTCGAGCTGCGAGGGAGCCCCCGTCATGTGGAAAAAGATGACACTCTTCGCCCGAGGTGCGACGGCCTGAAACGCCTCCGGCATCGCGGCCAGAGCATCGCGCTGAAGCAGCGAACCAAGCGCGAGCGAACCAATCCCGGCTCCCGTTCTGGAGAGAAGTTGGCGGCGATTAAGATTTGTGTTCAGGTCCATTCCAAAAAAATCTCAAATTCAAAAAAGCTAAGAGCTAAGAGCTAAGAGCTAAACACCTCACGATCGGCTAATCGTCTCATGAAGGTTCAATAAAATCGTCGCCATCTCGCGCCAGGCCTTCTCCTCTGATCCCGATTCCGAACGCACCGTTTCAAAGGCGGATCTCAACAGCTCCAGTTCCGGAGCCCGTGGTGTTCTTGTCAGGGCCGTGCGAAAGGCCCACTCGAGCCGTTCGTCGAGACCGTCGCCGCCCTCCTTCGCGATACGTTTTCCAAACGCCCCGGCAAACTCGACGTAAACCGGATCATTCAGAAGCGTGAGAGCCTGGAGCGGAGTGTTCGAGATATCCCGCTTCACGACGCAGGCGGAGCGGTCGGGGGCGTCGAAGTTCGCAAAGCCCGGGTAGTGGGCGTTGCGGCGCCAGAGGGTGTAGACGCCGCGACGGTAGGCATCTTCACCCTGCGACGGGACATAGTAGGTCTCGGACTGTCCCGCGCTTTTTCGCCAGAATGTCTCGGGCTGGAAGGGGCGAACATGGATGCCCAAACGTTTTTCCGAAAGCAGTCCGCTGATCGCGAGGGCCTGATCCCGGATCATTTCCGCGCCGAGACGATGTCCCGGGTGTCTCCAGAGAAACTGATTGCGTGGATCAACCTCCGCCGACTTCGGATTCACGACGGTGGACTGGCGGTAGGTCGCGGAGAGGACGATGCGTCGCAGTGATTTTTTCATCGACCAGTGATCATCCTCGACAAAAGAGACCGCGAGCCAGTCGAGCAATTCGGGGTGGCTCGGTTTTTCGCCCTGGCTGCCAAAGTCTTCCGGGGTCGTGACGAGTCCCTGCCCGAACAGCTCGATCCAGAGCCGGTTGATGTAGGCCCGGGCCGCGAGGGGGTTCGCCGGATCGACGAGCCATTTGGCGAGCCCGAGGCGATTGCGGGGAAACTCGTCGGGAAAGGGATGGAGCGCCGCTGGCGTCGCCGGGGAGACTTTTTCCCCGGCAGAAAGAAAGTCGCCGCGCTTTGCAACGAAGGTCGATCGGGGCTCGGACATCTCCTGCAGGATGCGGACCTCCTTTTTCCGCTGTTCCTTGAGCCGGTTCTCCATGATCTCCGCCTCCTCAAAGCGACGCGACATCCCGGGATTTTTCAGGGCGAGTTTGGTCGAGATCGTGCGGCATTGGTTCAGGTTCATCTCCTGCTCCTGCTCGAGGATTTTCTGCACTTCTTCGGGAAGACTTTCGCGGCCTTTGGGATCCTTTTTGACATGGGTATCAACCGCCTCAAGAAGATCACTTCGGATTCCGGTAAGGAAGGTTTCGTATTCTGCCTCGGCCCTGAGTTCCGCATCGATGTCGGCGGTGCTTCGGGTCACCTCAAGAACCGGGCCGATGTGGACCATGTTTGCCATGCCCATCTCCATGCCTTCCTGCTTCGACTCCATCGGGGTATTGTTGAAGAAGGCAAAGAGCTCATAGTATTCCTTCGCCGAAATCGGGTCATACTTGTGATTGTGACACTGGGCACACCCGACCGTGCTCCCGAGCCAGATCGTGCCGGTGGTGTTGACGCGGTCGACAATCTGTTTGTAGTGGTCCTCGTTCGGGTCCGTGCCGGCCTCGAGGTTGAGCGGAGAATTGCGGTGAAAGGCTGTCGCGATCTTCTGCGATTCCGTGGCGTTCGGAAGGAGATCCCCGGCGAGCTGTTCGATCGAGAATTGATCAAAGGGTTTGTCCTCGTTCAGCGCGGTGATGACCCAGTCGCGCCAGGGCCACATGCTGCGTGGAGAGTCCCGCTGGTAGCCCTCGGAGTCGGCATAGCGGGCAAGGTCGAGCCATGGCACGGCCCACTTTTCGCCGTAAGAGGGCGAAGCAAGGAGTTCATCGACGACTTTGGTATACTGAGCATATGACGGGTCGGCAAGGAAGGCATCGGTCTGTTCAATCGTGGGAGGCAGGCCGGTGAGGTCGAGGGTGACCCGGCGAAGGAGCCGGGCCGGATCCGCCTCGGGGTTGAGCGTCAGACCATGTTCCTGCTGGGTTGCGGTGATGAAGAAATCGATCTCGTTCGGATGACGGTTTTCGAGAAGGGGAGGATTTACGCTGGGAGGCACCGATCGAACGGGAGTCACATAGGACCAGTGTTTTGGCGGCCGCCACCCGTCGTCGGGCCATTTGGCCCCCTCCTCGATCCAGCGTTTCAAAAGTTCGATCTCACCCGAAGAAAGGGGATCACCTTTCGGTGGCATGCGCTTTTCCGGATCCGCTTCCGAGACGACATGGAAAAGGACGGACTTCGTCACGTCACCCGGGGTGAAGAGCGCCTCCCCCGCATCGGTGGGCAGATGCGCGTGGTAAAACGTCTCCAGCCCGATGCCACCTTTGAGAGTTGCGGTGTCATGACAATCAAGACAACGCGCCTCGAAAATGGGAAAGATCTCCTTTTCAAAGTCGACGCCGCTGCCCCGTATCGCGCTCAGGAGGAGCGTTACGAGAAGAAGCGGGTGAAGCTGAGGGCGAGCGACCATTCGTTAAAGTTTGGCAGAAAAAGGCAAGGCTGGCGAGACCCGAAAACGCGTTATCGGAGTGGTCGGGTTCCCGCAGTGGTTTGGCTGACTCAGTCCGGTACGTCCATGATTCTCCTCACCCCAGAATCCCCCGCACCACCTCACCGTGCACGTCGGTGAGCCGGAAGTCCCTGCCCTGATACCGATGGGTGAGGCGTTCGTGATCTATCCCCAACAGATGCAGAAGCGTCGCATTCAGGTCATGAATGTGAACGGGATCCTCCGTGATGTTATAGGAAAAATCGTCGGTCGCGCCATGAGTGTGTCCGGCCTTGATCCCTGCTCCGGCGAGCCAGAGAGTGAAACAACGGGGGTGATGATCCCGTCCGTAGTTGTCGGCGGTGAGTTCACCCTGGCTGTAGACGGTGCGCCCGAATTCGCCGCCCCAGATCACGAGAGTGTCGTCGAGGAGACCGCGCTGCTTGAGATCGGTGATGAGCGCAGCCGAAGGCTGATCGGTGTCGCGGCATTGCCCGCGGATCTGCTTGGGGAGGGCGTTGTGCTGGTCCCATCCCATGTGAAAGAGTTGCACAAAGCGAACGTCGCGCTCGATGAGGCGGCGCGCGAGAAGACAGTGGTAGGCGTAGCTGCCCCGGACCCGGGCCTCGGGTCCGTAGAGGTCGAAGGTTGACTGCGGTTCGCCGGAGAGATCGGCCGCATCGGGAACGGAAGTCTGCATGCGGGCCGCCATTTCATATTGGGCGATGCGGGTGAGCGTTTCCGGGTCACCGAAGGCTTCGTGATTCGAACCGTTCAGTTCGGCAATCGCATCCAGGTTTCGCCGGCGTCCGGCATCGCTCACGCCGGGGGGATTCTTCAGGTAGAGAACCGGATCACCGGAGGAGAGAAATTTTACCCCCTGATGCCGGGAGGGAAGGAATCCACTCCCCCAGAGTCTGTCGTAAAGCGGCTGACAGTTGGGGCGCCCGCTTCCGCGGGAAAGGAGGACCACAAAAGCGGGCAGGTTCTCGTTCTCCGTCCCGAGACCGTAGCTGATCCATGAGCCGAAACTCGGACGACCCGCCTGCTGCGCTCCCGTTTGCAGGAAGGTGATCGCGGGATCGTGATTGATCGCTTCGGTAAACATTGACTTGATGTAGCAGAGGTCATCCGAGACTGAAGCGAGGTGGGGCATCAGTTCACTCACCGTCGCACCGCATTGTCCGTGACGGGAGAATTTGAAGATCGAGGGTGCGATGGGAAACCGGTCCTGTCCCGAAGTCATCGTCGTGAGCCGCTGCCCCTGCCGGATCGAGGCGGGGAGGTCCTCATTAAATCGCTTCTCCAACGCAGGTTTATGATCAAAAAGATCGATCTGGGAAGGGGCCCCTGACTGGCAGAGGTAGATGACGCGTTTGGCCTTTGCCTGCGGCGAGGGGGCAGCCAGAGCTCCCTCGCGAAGCAGGGCCTCCAGAGCAATGGAGCCAAGGGCGAGACGCGATCCTTGTCCGAGAAACTGGCGGCGGGTGGAATCTAACATGACACGAAAGAGGGTTGCATCATCGGGGAGACAGGGTCGCGTCGAGGTTCAGGAGAATCTCCGCGATTTCGGTCCAGGCGGCGAGTTCGACGGGATCTTCGGGTGCGGGCTGCGACAGCTTGATGGAGAGCGGAGCGGTTCTTTCCCCTGCGAGCGCCGGGGTCTCGCGGTAACGGATCCGGTGATCATCGAGGGCCGCGCGGAGGATCTTCAACTCGTCCGTCGAGGGTTCGCCGACGAGGAGCCGTTGCCACATCGCGGAAAGACGGGCCGCATCGTCCAGGTTTTTATTGTCGAGAGAATGCCGGGCGAAGGTAAGTGCCGGCATTGAAAAATTCGGATCATTCAAGGTCACGAGAGCCTGGAGCGGGGTGTTGGTGCTTCCGCTCCGGACGGAACACATTTCGCGTCCGGCGGAGTCGAAGAGGAGCATGTTAGGGGGCGGGACGCTGCGCTTCCAGAGGGTGTAGAGACTGCGCCGGAACCGGCCCTCCCCGGTATCGGCGACGTAACGCGTCGTGTTGCCGTTGACGCCGGCGACCGCTTCCCAGAGCCCTCCGGGTTGCTCGGGTCGCACGGGAGGACCGCCGACTTTTTCAACAAGGAGACCGCCCGCGAGGAGTGCCTGATCCCGGATCGCCGGTGCGGGGAGACGCTTCCTCGGGCCCCGTGCGAGGAGGCGGTTGCGCGGGTCGCGCTCGATCATCTCGTAGGGGATGGCGGAGCTGCGGCGGTAGGCGTCAGAGAGAACGATGCGGCGAATCAGCGCCTTGAGATCCCAGCCGCTTTCGATGAATTCAAGCGCGAGGTGGTCGAGCAACTCCGGGTGGCTCGGCTGTTCGCCCTGACGACCGAAGTCCTCCGGGGTGGCGACAAGACCGGTCCCGAAGAACTGCTGCCAGAGGCGGTTCACGGTAACGCGGGCGGTCAGAGGATGCCGGGGATCAACGAGCCAGCGGGCGAGGGTGAGACGGTTGCGACTTCCCTCTTCCGGGAGCGGGAGAGAGAGAAAAGCGGGCACATTCGGATGGACCAACTCTCCGGGCTGATCGTAGAGTCCCCGTCCGAGGACATGCGTGGGACGAGGATCACCGGCACGTTCACGCATCACCATGACCCGCGTTTTCGAGGCCGCGCGCGCCGCCTCAAGCGACTCACGAGCCGCGTCCCGCTCGCGGCGGAGTTCTGCCAGTGCCGGTGAGCGTTCACGAAACTCCTGCACAAGAACCTTGCGTGAGCCGGAGGTCAACGCCGTGCTCAGGGTTTGGGTGAGTTCGTCTTTGACCGGAGTCCCGACCGCAAGGCTGACGCGGAAGCGCCCGATAAAATACTGCTCTTCCCGGGAAAGGTAGGCAAGGGAGATCTCAAGATCGTCAGCAGGATCGATGAGAAGTGGTTCTGTCAGGGTAAAGACGGCGCTGACACTCTTCGTTTTACCTCCCCCGACTGACCATCCGCTGAGAGGATCTCCGTCGATGGCGTCGGAGACGGGGCGCCCCGGAGACTCATGGGTAGCCCTGGCGGATTCGGGAATGACCGGCTTTCCGTTCCTCAGGAGTTGAATCTCCGAAAGAAGAAAGTCCCCTTTGAAGCTTGGCGAGAGGGAGCCATCAGTGAGATCGGAATGGGGAAGCGCTTCAAGCCTGATTGAACTCACGGAAAGGGGATGCTCCGTTTTGATGGTGAGGCGGTGGGTGTCATTGAGCGGAACGGTTCCACCAAAGAGGAAGGAACGGTCCGGCAGGGGGGTGAAGGTCGAGTCGGCGGAGTCACCCCGTACCTTCGCGGGTTCGGTAACGAGCCAATAGTTTTCAGACTCGAGGATCTCCAGCTCCCGGACGAGCCATTGATCGTATTCACCGCTGAGCTCCTCCGCTTTTTTAATGAGAGCCTTCTCCGATGCCGCGAGGGAAGCTGACGCTTCGGCCATCTTCTCTTCAAAACCGGGGACATCAATTTCGAGATCGGGCACCGCGGTCAGGGCGACCCCATCGGCTCCCTTCTCATCGATGTTGTTGAAAAAGGCGGCGAGCTCGAAAAACTCCCGTTGAGTGAGCGGATCGAATTTGTGGTCATGGCATCGCGAGCAACCCGCCGTGAGACCCATCCAGACGGTCGCGGTGGTGTCGACGCGGTCGATGACATACTCAGTGCGGTATTCCTCGTCGATCGCACCGGCCTCGGCGTTGATGCGATGGTTGCGATTGAATCCGGTCGCGACGAGTTGCGAGGTCGTCGGTGAAGGAAGCAGATCACCGGCGAGTTGCTCGATCGTGAACTGGTCGAAGGGCTGGTTCTCGTTGTAGGCCTTCACGACCCAGTCGCGCCAGGCCCACATCGAGCGGAGATTGTCTTTCTGATAGCCGTGAGTATCGGCGTAACGGGCTGCTTCGAGCCAGTCCCAGGCCATACGTTCGCCATAGCGGGGGCTCGCGAGGAGAGCATCCACCGCGGCTTCGTAGTCGAGGTCTGCGAGGAAGTTAGTGGTGGTGTCAGGATCGGGCGGAAGACCGGTGAGGTCGAGGGAGGCGCGGCGCAGCCAGGTCGCCGGATCAGCGGGTGCGGCAGGGACGATCTCTTCCCTGGCGAGGCGCTCGAGGATGAACGCATCAATGGGGGAAACGGCCTCCGGCGAGTCGGGAGTGGCCGGACGGACCGGCGGGGAGAAGGACCAGTGACCCTCCCACTCGGCACCGCTCTTTACCCAGGCCGACAGGATCTCCTTCTCCTTCGGAGTCAGCTGTTTGGCATCCTCCGGTGGTGGCATCACCTCGTCGTCCTCCTTCGAGGTGATTCGATAAATGAGCTCGCTCTTTTCCGGATCTCCCGGAGACACCAGGGCGAGGCCGCTTTCCGCCTCGCGGGTCAGGAAGGATTCTTCATCGAGACGGAGGTCGGCCTTGCGGGATCCTCCGTCGGGTCCGTGGCAATGAAAACACTTATCCGACAGGATGGGGAGGACGTCCCGGTTGAAGCGGACAGTCTCCCCCGCGAAACAGCCGGGGTGAAGGGCGGCGAAAATCGCGCCACTGAGGAACAAGGTCTTGCCGGGGGAAGGGACCATCGCGGAACTGTGTCATATTCACTCGCGGAACCAAAGCCAAAATCCTGACGGGGAGTACACGGATGAGGCCAGCCCCCGGGTCCCGGGGGAGACCCCAGATGCGGGCGGATCTTTGCATAATCTCTGCGTTTTTTGTCAGGAGATTGCATCACCGGCCTTTTCTCCCCATAAAGCGCGGATGAAGCAAACGAAGCAGGTCGTCAATGTGTTTCTGTTAGTCACCCTCTGTCTCGCCGGATTGGCCTCCGGGGCGGAGAGCGGGGCATCGGAAGCGGGTGGAGGATTCGACTGGCGGGCCTTTCTGGCTCCCTTTCACACCGTCACCCTGCATCTTCCGATCGGATTTGTCCTGATGGCCGTGATCCTCGAGGGGTATCATTTTCTGCGCCCCAGCATACAACTGCGCCGCGCGATCGGAGTCGTTCTGATCTTCAGTGCCCTCAGTGCGGTGGTGGTCGTGATGCTCGGGATCTTCCGGGCCGAGGGAGGCGGTTATGAACCCGAAACGCTCGAAGAACACCGCTGGTTCGGCATTGCCGTGGGAGGGGTGACGGTGATTGCCGCCCTCGTGCATCTGGCCATCTTCCGGAAGGTTCCGGGGAAGTTGCCGCTGTCATTCTATCGTTTCCTGCTGATCACGGATATGGTCCTGCTCTCGATCGCGGGACATGGGGGAGGAAATCTGACACACGGGTCCAAGTATCTCTTCGAGAATGCTCCGGACTGGGTTCAGAAGTGGGCGGATTCCTCGAAAAAGGATGAAGCGACGACGGGGCTTGCTTCATCCGGAACCTACGGTGATCTAATCCAGCCCATTTTCGAAGCGAAGTGTTACCAATGCCACGGCCCGGAAAAGCAGAAGGGTGACTACCGCATGGACACGGTCGAGGGACTCTTCACCGCCGGAGAAAGCGAGCTCGATCCCATCGTCAAGGGCAACGCGGTTGAAAGTTACCTGGTCGAATCGATCACGGTTCCCGACGATCACGACATCGCGATGCCTCCGGATGGAAAAGACCGCCTCACCCCCGAGGAGACCCTCGCGATCATGCGCTGGATCTGGGACGGGGCGAAGACGGAGTGATAGTGGATTGGATTCCGTTAAGGGGGCTTGCGATGAATCGGAGCCCCCGCGATCATTTCTTCACCGGCGCCACCTCGATGCGGTCGAGCCCGAACATATAGCTGGGCTTCGCCAGGGGATTTGCCCCCGTGAGATGCACGTCGATCTGGAGCGGCTCGCCCGGACTGACATTCACCTTTTCAAAGTGGATCGGCGCGGCGGGGAGGACCTTTTCGTCGTAAAGATCGGCCTCCTTGAGCTGGCCGTTGATGGCGACGCGGAACGCCCCGTAGTCGTGGGCGGTCGTCGGGAACAGGGTGAGATCATAGGTGCCCGGCTTCAGGCCCGGGACCTTCAGGGTGAGGACCTCGCCGGGCTGGCCGCCCGTCCACCAGAGCTGGCGGTTCCCCGACCAGGCCGGACCGAATCCCGACATGCCCTGGGGTTTCACGTTGCCAAGCTTCACGAAGGCCTTTTCGATGAGGTCCTCGCCTTCGATGCGGGTAACTCCGGCGGCCGGGGCCGCGACGGAGCTCGCGGAATCGGCGGGCTTTTCGCCCGGCAGGGGCACCTGGGCGGGACTCGAGAGATACTTCACGAGATCGGCGACCTGCTCAAGCGGCAGCGCGTCGAAGAGCCCCGGAGGCATGAGCGACTGCGGGATCTCCTCGCGCTTCGCGACGTCGGCGAGCTTCACATCTACCGCCGCCCCGCCGGGCAGGGCGAGTTTGGCGAACTCGGGTGTCTCGCCGCGGACCATGCCGCTGAGGGTTGATCCGTCCTTCATCGAGAAGATGTGGAGGAGGTAGTCTTTGCCCACCACCGAGCTCGGCGCGAGCACATTCTCGAGCACGTAGGCGAGATCGGCGCGGTTTGATCCGGTGAGATCGGGACCGAGGGCGATGCCTTCGCCGAAGAGCTGGTGGCAGGTGCCGCAGGTCATCGTGAAGGTCTGGCGCCCGCGCGAGGCATCTGCCTTGGCCATGACGTTGGTGCTCAGTTTCTTCTTCCACGACTCGATCGAGGCGGCGAGCTGGGCGAGATCGACTCCGGCCCCGCCGCGCACCCAGTTCTTCGAGATCAAGGTGTCAATGTCAGGATTCTTGAAGCGGGCGAACTGATCGAGCAGCACCGGCGAGACGAGCGAGGAAGGCAGCGTCTTCGCATCGACCGCCTTGAGGAGGACGAGCGCCGACTCCGGCTTCGCGGCGAGGAGGTTGATCGCCTCGTTGCGGAGGGTGAGGGGGAAACCCGCGAGGCGCGGCACGATCGCCCCGGCGGTTTCGGCTCCGGGATGCTGGCGCAGGGCGGTCACCGCGGCGGGTTGCAGTGCGGGCACGGCGAGCAACTCGCGGGCGAGCGTGCCGAGTTCGGGATCGCTCCCGGCTCCGAGCAGCACGATCGCCTCGATCCGGGCGGTTGCGGACGACTTCTCGTTCCGGGCGACCTCGCGCCACTGCGGGAACCATTCGGCATCGCCGAAGCGCACCCCGAGTTTGGCGAGGGCGTCGCTGACCGCCGGTTTGTCTTTGGTCAGGGTCTTCCCGTGCGCCTTGGCCGCGTCCCATCCCGCCGGTTTCTCGACCGGAGGCAGGCTCGCGAGGGCGGTGAGGAATTGGCCGGCCCGGTTCGCGAAATCATCGGGTTGTTTGGCCTGGGTCAGGGAGGACAAGATGGCCTCGCGTCCTTCGGGGAAGACTGCGGCGCGGCGGGTGAGGAAATCCTTCAGGTTCGGCCAGGGCGTGCGTCCTACGAGGGCGAGGGCGCGCGCCGGATCGGCCTCGACGAGCGGTTCGATCCCATACCAGCAGAGCAGGGGAAGATTGCGGTCATTCGTGCTGCGCGAGTGACCGATGAGACCCTCGGCGATTTTCCAGCGCTGCTCGAGGGGGAGGCGTTGCAAGAGCGAGGCGAGGTGGCGGCGCACGAAGAGCGAGTAGTCACCGGCGGCCATGGCTTCGAGTTTCGCGAGGGCGGGAGCGGAAAGGGCGGTCTTTTTTTCGCCGAGCAGGGTGACGGCCCAGCCACGCAGATTCTCTTCGGGATCGTCAAGGAGGGCGAGGAGTCGGCCTTCGTCGATCAAGCCGCAGGAATGGCGGGCCCAGAGGGCGCGGAGACGGAGTTCGACCGAGGCGGCGTGTTCGCTTTCAAAGGCGGCGAAGGCCTTTTCGGTGGCGGCCTGATCGAGCTTGCCCGCTGCGGCGCGCTCCTGGAGGAGGCGCTGGGCCTGGCGGGAGTAAAAGACGTTCACATTCGCCAGCAGCGCGACGAGATCGGTGTCGCTGGTTTCGGCCAGTTTCAGGGCGGTGCTCTTCGCCTCACCATGACGCACCCGATAAAGCCGCCCGTTGCTGCGGTCCCAGATCTCGACGTCGCGGTGATGGCAGGTCTGGGGATCGGTCCATTCTGAGAAATAGATCGCACCATCCGGCCCTAACAGAATCCCCACGCCGATGTGGTCGTGGTGGTTCGAGAGGAGGAAATCGGGACGATGCCGCACCACGTTGCCCGAGCCGTCGCGCTCGATCGATTCACGGACCATGCGGTGCCCGTGCAGGTTGTGGAAGAAGGCGTCGCCCCGGTATTGCGGAGGAAAGACGTCGGCCTGGTAGAGGACCAGTCCGCAATGGGCGTGTCCGCCGCCGAGGGCGGAGGTGTCGGCCGGGGCCATCGGGCCTTTCGTCCGAACGTCCGTCCAGTTGCCGGCATAATGGGCGTGGTCGGCGATCGTCTTGATGTCGTCGAAGGTCCAGGGATCGAAATGTTGTCCCGCCTGACGCTGGTAGCGGCCTCCCTGTGAGAGGTGGTAGAAATGCGGAATGACGCAGGCGGTGATGAAGAAATCGCCGCGCGCATCAAAGTCGACGCCCCAGGGATTGCTCGTGCCGTGGGCGTAGACCTCGAATTCCTTGGTCACCGGATGGAAGCGCCACACGCCCGCGTTGATCTTCTCGCGCTCCTCTTCGGGAGTGCCGGGTTTGCCCACCTTCGAGTGGGTGAAGACACCGTGGCATCCGTAGAGCCAGCCATCGGGTCCCCAGGTGAAGGCGTTGAGCGTCTCATGGGTGTCCTCGTAACCCCAGCCGTCGAGGAGGATCTCGGGCTCGCCGTCGGGCAGGTCGTTTTGATCTTTGTCAGGGTAAAAGAGGAAGTAGGGCGCCGCACCGACGTAAACACCTCCGAAGCCGATCGCGATCCCGCTCGCGAGGTTGATCTTCTCGGCGAAGACCTTGCGCGTTTCAAAGGTGCCGTCTCCGTCGCCGTCCTCGAAAATCAGGATGCGGTCCTTGCCCTCGTTGTAGTTGCCCGGGTCGCGCACCGGATAGGTGTGACCCTCGATCACCCAGAGGCGTCCGCGCGAGTCAAAGTTCATCGCGATGGGTTGGGTGATCTGAGGTTCGGCGGCGATGAGATCGACCGAGAATCCCTCGGGCAACTCCATGCGGGCGAGGGCATCCTTCGGCGAGAGACCGCTGCCGTAGCCGTCCTGCGGGCGGCCACCCGGGACTTTCCAGCGCTCCAAGGCCGTTGCCGACAAGGCGGTCGCATCCTTCTGCACGTGGATCGTCAGACCCTTCTTGCTACTGCTCACGACATCGGGACGCGAGTCGCCGTTGAGATCGGCGACCTTCACCTCGACCCCGACGCCGGAATCATTGTGGATGAAATGGGGGACAAACTCGATCTTCTTGTCGGCATCGAGCGTGTTGCGGAACCAGTAGAGGACCGGTTCGCCGAGGCCTCCCGGATCCTTGCCCTGGTGGGCGAGGTGGCGTTTCCCGGTAACGAAGTCCATGCGTCCGTCGCCATCCATGTCGGCGAGGGCGAGAGCGTGCATCTGCGAGAAGGCGAGACCGTAGGGATTCTGTGTCGAGCTTTCGCCCATGAGCTCGTATTTCTCGAACTTGCCGGGCTCGTATTGCTCGAACCACCCAAGGCCGTAGCCGTGGGCGTTGTACGAAGTGACGATGTCCATATCGCCATCGCCGTCGAGATCGTGCACGAGGATCTGTGCGCCGCCTCCGCCGTAGGGCAGATGGGCCCACTTGTGTTTTTGCCAGGGTCCCTTCGCGGGATCGGCGGGTTGTTCATACCAGAAGGCCTTTTCAATGACATCGGCGCGACCGTCGCCGTTGAGATCGCCGACGCCGAGACCGTGACCAAACGGAGTCGCCGCTTCGCCCGTTTCGGAAATGGCGTGCCAGGTCCAGGGCTGGGTGGGATCGGCCCCGGCTTCGTAATAGCCGTAGGCCTGCTCGCGCGCTCCCACGATCTCGGGAAGACCACCCGGGATCAGGTCGATAAAATGCGGCGACTCGTTCGCGACCTGGTCGGCGATGGCGAACATCTTCCAGTCCGACGAGGACGCCGGATCACCGGGATTCAGATAAAGCCGCGCTTCCTTTCCGGGAAAGCCGTAGACGAGGACGTCGTTTTTTCCGTCGCCGTTCACATCGTGGATGAAGGCGAAGAAATTGTCCGAGTAGCCCTTCTCTGCGACGAAGGGCTCGCCGGTCGTGAAGCGTTTCGCCTCGACGAAATCCGGTCCCGCGAACCAGAACGGTCCGTAGGCGAGATCGGGTTTTCCGTCACCGTTGAGATCACCGACCGCGCCGCCTTCAGCGTGGAAGTTGGGGACGAGGGTCCTGGACTCCCAGGCGTCAGCGGCCGTGGCCGCACTGGAGGAAATCAGAATCCAGGAGAGTGCGCAGACGGGCAGGAGGAAACGTCGCAGGGTTTTCATCGGGTCGGGGGAATACTAGAACATCGTCCGAACCCAAAGGCGTTCTTGGGCGGCTTGGACGGATCTTATGCGGATTCGGTCACAGGGTTCAAGGCCGGAGCGTAGTCCTTCCCCTTGCGGCATCGCGGAGCTGACCGTAGCGATGGCGCGTCTCCGAGACCGATTGCTCGCGCAGCCAGCGGGTCAGCTCGATGCGTCCGCAGGCGAGAACCGGTCCATCGATCCAGTTGAGGCCTAGTTCGTAGGCGGCCCGGAGGATTTCCGGGTCGGGCGGGGTCACGGTGCGAAGAAACTCGGCCGACTTCGCGAGCTGGGGAAGGCGGGTGATAAAATCCTCATCGGTTTCCTCTTCGCGAAGGCTGACTGTCAACGCCGTGCCCGTGACTTTTGCCGCGAGCCTGGCGCGTGAAATTGCGGCCTCGTTCCGTTCCTCGAGCCGCAGGATCACTCCGCGGGAGGGTCGGTAGCGGAAGATGTTGGACTCGCAGCGTAGCGCGGATGGATCGTGGGCGAGGGCGAAGTGGCTTTTCCATGCCCCGGCGTAGTCGGGCTCCTCGCCCGCTTCGTCGGAGAGACGGTGGAAGTTGGGAACGTAATTCGGCCCTCCTGCCTTGGATCCGGAACCGATGCATGATTTCTTCCAGCCACCGAAGGGCTGCCGTTGTACGATCGCTCCGGTGATGGCCCGGTTGATATAGAGGTTGCCAGCTTCGACGTGCTCCTTCCACCAGGCGACCTCCAAGGGATCGAGCGAATGAAGACCGGCGGTGAGACCGAACCCGGTGTTGTTTTGCCAGGCGACCGCCTCGGCGAGAGAATCGGCCCGCATCAGCCCGAGGACGGGGCCGAAACATTCGGTCTGGTGGAACCATGAGCCGGGCTTCACCCCGAGCCGGATTCCGGGTGTCCACGAGCCGGGATCGTCGCCGGGTTGACGCGGCACCAGTAGCCACTCTTCGCCCTCGTCGAGGGTGGTGAGGGCGCGTTTCAAATCGGGACCTGTCTCTGTCACGAGCGGAGTGACGACGCTGCGCGCATCGGTCGCGGGACCGGCATGAAGACTGGCGGCGGCGTCGCGGAGTTGACGGCGGAAAACGGGATCGTCGTAGACCTCGGCTTCGAGGATAGCAAGACTGGCGGCGCTGCACTTCTGCCCGCTGTGGCCGAAGGCGGAACGCACGAGATCTTTGATCGCGAGCTCGCGGTCCGCCTGTGCCGTAACGACGAGGGCGTTCTTGCCGCTCGTTTCGGCAAAGAGCGGCAGGTCGGGGCGCCAGCTCTGGAAGCGACGGGCGGTGCCGTAGCTGCCGGTGAGGACGACGGCGGCGATGCGGCGGTCGGTCAGGAGCGCCTCGCCGACGGCATTGTCGCAGGGGAAAAAGTGCAGGACCTCGCGCGGCACGCCGGCGGCCCAAAGCTGGCGCACGAGATGCCAGGCGATCTGGCTCGTGGCGCGGGCGGGCTTGAAGACGACCGCGTTGCCCGCCATCAGCGCGGCGAGAATTCCTCCGGCGGGAATCGCGTAGGGAAAATTCCACGGCGAGACGACCGCGACGATCCCTCGCGCCCGCGCCACGACCCGGGCGGGAGCTGCGGCGGTGCGGGCGTAGTAGCGGGCGAAGTCGATCGCCTCGGAGATCTCGGCATCGGCCTCGGGCACGGCCTTTTTGCCGTCATGGCGAAGGCAGGCGAGGCTCTCAAAACGTTGCCTGGACATCAGGTCGGCAGCGCGATTGAGGATCGCGGCCCTTCCCGGTACTCCGAGGGCTTCCCAGTCGGTTTGCGCCTCGACGGCAGTACAGAGTATCGTCTCATGATCGGGCAGCGCGGGCAAAGGTTCGGGCTTCCATTTCCCGATGGCGCTCTGCAAAGCCTCGCGGGTGGCGGCCCGGGTCCAGTCCGAATCCGGCTCGTTGGCGAAGGTTTCCGTTTGCGCCGGATCGATCGCCGGACGGATGCGGCGGGACACTTCGGACAGGGTATGGCGGGCCATCCAACCCTCTTGAAAGCGGACCCTCTGCCTCTCCCACGCTTCCGATCCCGGGCGCATCGCGAAGAGATCGTGAAGGAAGTTTTCCGGGGCGGTGTTCTCGTCGAGACGACGGACGAGATAGGCCATCGCGCTGAGGAACTCCGTACGGCGGACCACGGGAGCGTAGAGCAGCAGGCTGCCTGCCGCGTTGCGAACGGCGCGGGCCTGGTGGTTGGCCATACCTTCGAGCATCTCGATCTCGAAGAGGTCTTCGACTCCGAATTTTTTGCGCAATGTCAGGGCGAGTCCCACATCAAAAAGGTTGTGGCTCGCGACACCGAGGTGGACCGCCGTCGCGTTCTCCGGATGGCAGCCGTATTCGAGGAGACGGCGGAAGTTTGCGTCAGTCTCCGCCTTCGTCGCGTAGGGCGCCGGAAACCAGCCGTGCAACTCGGCCTCGACCGATTCCATCGCGAGGTTCGCGCCTTTGACGAGGCGGACCTTGATCGCAGCGCCTCCGGCGGCGACCCGTGCCTTCGCCCATTCGGTCAACTCGCGTTGCGCCGCAACGGAATCGGGCAGGTAGGCTTGGAGCACGATACCGGCGGAGAAGTTTTGAAACTCGGGTTCGTCGAGGACTCCGCGGAAGGCCGCGATCGTGAGAGCGAGGTCGCGGTATTCCTCCATGTCGAGATTGACGAATTTGCCTCTGGCCATCGCCGCGCGGTAAAGAGTGCGCAGTCGCGCTTGGATCTCCGCGAGCGATGCATCCCACGCCACCAGATTGATTTGACTGAAGAGGGCGGAGATCTTTACCGAGATGTAGTTCACCGCCGGATCGTCGAGATGGGCGAGGACTGTTTCGAGACGGCGCTTCGCTTCCTCTTCCCCCAGGACCGCCTCGCCGAGCTGGTTCAGGTTGATGCGGAAACCCTCCTCCGTGCGCCGGACAAGGTAGCGGCGCATGGGGGCCTCCTCACCCGGCAAAATGACCCGGGCGCTGTCGGCCCGGAGGCGGGAGGCGACGGCATCCATCACGATTCCGGGGAGAAAACGGCTCCCCGTCGCCCCGAGGCGCATTAGAAGCCGGTCGGTGGTCGAGAGAAATTTTGGTACGCCGAACGACTCCAGCAGACCGCGCCAACGTTTCGCCGAAAGAGTGGCATCGCGGGTGCGGAATACTTCATCCACCATCAAAAAGGTGAAGGCCTTGCCCTCGGGGTCGTCCATCATCCGCCCCAGTTTCGAGGCGTCTTTTCTCTCCGCCGCGGTCTGTTCCAGTAGCGCCGCTTCGAGGAGACGCTCCGCGAGCGCGACTGCCTCCCGGGCCACTGCTTCGTTCGACTCGGTTTGGGGATGGAGAGGACCTGTCGTCATGAAGCCACTGTCGCAGAAAAGGGTCTTTGCGAGGAGTGGATAATTCAGGGCTTCGTTTTTTCGGTCTCATAAAGGACCGTTCCCTCGTCATCGATCAAGGTGAGGCGCAGGGTCGCGGGAGCCCCGGCCACGGTGACCTGAAGGAATCCGCCGGTCGGCTCGGGATAGAGGAAACGCTGGTCGATGAGCCCTTCGGGATCGGTCGTGTTTTTGCCTCCGGGTTTCTCTCCGCGGATCGCGTTCTCGTCGTTCAGCGCTCCACAGGAAAACTCCTCGAAGCCGGAGGGATGCACGCTGTGGTATTGCCAGTGACGATCGCCACAAAAACTCATCACGTTTTTGATCTCGTTTTCTTTCAGCCAGGCGAAGAAACGGTCGGCCTCTTGCTTGAAGCCGCGCGTGTTGGTGTGGTTGTCCTTCTTGCTGTCGCGGTCGGGGCCGACCATGGGCGTCGGCGTGATGATGACCTTCCAGGTGGCGTCGCTTTCCTTCAGGGTGCGCTGGAGCCAGTCGTGCTGCTCCGCACCCCAGATGGTTTTGTCAGGACCGTCGGGCATCGCGTTGGGCGAGCGGTAGTCGCGCCCCTCGACGAACCAGAGCTGCAAATGCCGGTGGACGCGATGGGTGCGATAGGTCGGCAAGGTCGCCTCACTGCCGCGATGGATGGGCATCTGTTCGCGGAAGAGTTCGATCCCGGTCGGGGCGTCGGGCAGCTTCTCTCCGTCAAGGTCGGCGTCGTTGTAGCGGAAATCGTGGTCGTCCTTCGACCAATAGGCGGGAGTCACCGCGAAGAAGTCGACGAGGCGGGGAAAGCGGAACTGCTCGTGCCATTTCTTTCGCAGCTCGGGCAGGGTCTTTGCCGCGGTCTTGGCGGGATGGTCGTAGTAGACGATGTCGCCCGTGCCGATGAAGAAGTCGGGCTTCAGTGTCAGCATCGCGGCATAGGAAGGGTAGCCGAGGCGTTTGTCCTCGTCGGAGGCCTTGCTGCCCTTGCCGTCGGCGCCGTTCATGAAAAAGGCGTAGTTCTGACAACTGCCCATGAGGAAGGAAAGCGGCGCTTCGGAGGCGGGATCGGGCAGGGTCTTGAAGGTGCGGGTCGGGCCGGTCTTCGGGTTGGTTTTATCCTCGCTGAAGATGAGGCGGTAGTGGTAGAGCGTGCCGGGCTTGAGCCCCTCGATTCCGAGCCTCACGATGAAATCGTACTCGGGTCTGGCCTCCAGCCATTTGCTCCGCGAGGCCGCGGCGAAATCCGGAGATTCACTCCATTCGAAGTGGGCCCATCCCGCCGCACCGGGCACATCGCCGGAGGGATCCAACTCCGGACCGGGGATCGCGGTGAGCCGCGATTGCAGGAGCACCGAGTTCGCCGTCGGCTCACCGGACATCTCGCCCTGGGCGTGATGGATCTCGGCGGCGAGGCCGGTGGTTGTCGCGAGCGCCAGGAAGAGGAGAGCGATGGATTTCATGGGGGCAGGGGATCGTGTCAAAAGGGATGGGGAATAGCAATCCCGTTTCCGACCTGTCCGACAGGTCCGACCTGTCGGACCCGTCAGACTTTTCTGTGGACAGAATTTCCGAAAGAGGTAAACATTTGAACATGCATCCCGACAACAGCCCCCTCCTCCCCCATGGCGGCTATCGGCATCTGCGGAGCTACAAAGTCGCCGAGGCGGTCTACGATGCCACGGTCGTCTTTTGCCGGCGTTTCATCCCGAAATCGGACCGCACCCACGATCAAATGGTGCAGGCGGCCCGCAGCGGGGTGCGCAATATCAGCGAAGGCAGCGGGGCGGCGGCCACCTCACGGAAGTCCGAGATGAAGCTGACCAATGTCGCGCGGGCCAGCCTCAACGACGAGCTTGTGCAGGACTACGAGAGCTTCCTCCGCCAGAACGGCCTTCGCGTCTGGCACAAGGACTCGCGCGAATGCAGGGCCATGCGCGAGCGTCTCCAGCAGGATTTCGTTGATGATCTGCCTGCAACGAAGTCCGGGGCGGTGCGCCTCAGCGGTTTGGCCGGCCTCGCGGAGTTTGTCGGCAAGGCCGCGCCCGAACTGGCGGCGAACGCGATGCTCTGTGCCGTGCATCAGGCAGCCTACCTGCTGCGCCAGCAACTGCGGGGCCAGGCCCGCGAGTTCACCGAAAAGGGCGGCTTCACCGAGAATCTCTACGCGACCCGAAAACAGGCGCGCGATGGCGCCGAGACCCCGGCCTGTCCCGACTGCGGCAAACCGATGCGGCAGCGGATTGCCAAGCAGGGGAAACAGGCCGGCGGGGCGTTTTGGGGATGCAGCGGGTATCCGGAGTGCCGAGGCATCCGACAAGTCTGACCGGTCCGACCTGTCTGACTCTTTAAAAGAAATACAGACCCTCCCATGTGGAACAGTCCCCATAGTCATTCGAAATCCGGCCAACTCTATTCCCTCGCCGATCTTTCCGCCCTGGTGCTGCCGCTCGACGAGCTCCTCTATCTCAGCGAAGCGTCGCCGGTTTCGGAACTGGTTGAAGAACGCATTCTGCAGCGTCTCGATCGCGGCGAACTCGTCTACGCCCTCTACGAAGTCTTCGAGGCTCTGACCGGTGATGTGCCCGTTCCGGAGGGCGGACATCCCGGGATCCACGAGGCGATCATTGCCGACCTGTTGAGGCAATCGTTCGACCGCGTGGTTTGCGAAATGGAAATGGGGGATGTCGGCGAGTCGGCGAGGCAGGCGGTGTGGCAGAGCGTGGATCGCCTTCTCATCTATCGGAACACGCATGAGCCCTCCCTGCCCTGGATACTGGAGGATGCCGGGATGACCTTGGAAGATCCGGAATCCTATCGTTTGGAAAAAATCACCCTCGAGCACTGGGAGGAACTCCTCTGCGGAGAGAATTTCCTCTTCGCGGAATTCCTCCAGGATGACGATTGGCGGATGGACTTTCTGATGGATCTGCCTCCCGACTCCGCGAAAATGGTGACCGATCTGGCCGGTCTGAATCTCGAAGTGGTTCAAGCGCTGCCGCACACGCCGGACGAGGATGAGGTGCGGAAGGCGGAAGGCTATCTTCAGGGCTTGATCGATTTGATGGAGCGTGAGGTCCAGGATCGGTGGCGAGGCGAGGTGGAGTTGGGGCGTGAAGCCTGGCCCGATACACCGTTTTGATGAGGGTGGGGGGTTGTCGGCAAGGCCGGGAGTTTCGTGGGCGATGGGATTCTTTCGAATTTTGGGCGGGGAGGGGGGGCGCGAAGGTGCGGGTGATTGGATTCGCCGACGGAATGACGGATGAAGGTTGCCGGTGGCGTGGCATTCGCCTATAACACTCGTGCCATGCCCGCCGATTCCAATTCCCCCCGCAAACCCCTTGAGTCATGGAGCTAAAAGACATCGCCGGGAAGATCCGTGAATTCCGTGACGAACGGGATTGGGCACAGTTCATGAATGCCGTTCCCATCTTCGACAACAAGATCGCGGCCGGAGAAGTCAGCAAGGAACAGTGGCTGCAGGATTACCAATTCGCCGAACTCCCCGAGCACTTAGATGCGAAACCCGGATTCTTCCTCGCTCAGATCGTCGGCGAGTCGATGAGCCGTCGCATTCCCAATGGCTCGAGGTGCCTCTTCCGAGAACCGTCAGATGGATCACGGAAATTCAACATGACCCCATTTGCATCTCTGGCGAAATTTTTCCCAATATACCCGTTGAACTTGTTAAAGCTCAAAACTCATGAGAGCCCTGCTGGACACTAACATAGTTATCCATCGAGAAGCACCTATAGGGGTGAACAAGAGCATTGGCACGCTCTTCAAGTGGCTGGATAAATCGAACTATGAGAAATGCATTCACCCCATTACAGTTGACGAGCTCCAGAAACATCGGGATGGGAAGGTGCGTGACAACCTGAACATCAAGATTCAGAGCTACGCGGTACTCAAGACCGTCGCGCCAGTCGCGCCAGAAGTGCAGGCAATCTCAAATCAGGTAGACACCGACGATAACGACATAAATGACTCACGGCTGCTCAATGAAGTGTTTCAAGGGCGGGTGGACATTTTGGTTTCGGAGGATCGAAAGATTCACACCAAAGCTCTCAGCTTGGGAATTCAAGATAAGGTCTTCCGAATTGACGCTTTTCTGGAAAAGGTAGTCTCAGAAAATCCCGACCTCATCGACTACTCTGTCCTCAGCGTTACCAAAAAGCATTTTGGTGACATCGACTTATCGGATCAATTCTTCGACAGCTTCCGAGACGATTATCCTGGGTTTGATGGGTGGTTCAACAAGAAGGCTGATGAGGTCGCTTACGTTACTCATAAGGGTGACGCAATTCTCTCCTTCCTGTACGTGAAGGTTGAGAAGGAGTCAGAAAACTATTCCGACATTTCGCCAGTATTTTCCCCCAAGCGTCGACTTAAGGTCGGGACATTTAAAGTCGTCAGTAATGGAGTAAGACTAGGAGAGCGATTCCTCAAGATCATATTCGACAACGCTGTCACGTACGGAGTAGTTGAGATCTATGTCACGATTTTCGAAAAGACTGACGACCAGAAGCGGCTCATTGACTTGCTGACCGACTGGGGTTTTTCAAATCATGGGACTAAGGCTACCGCTAATGGAGATGAACTCGTTTTTGTTCGAGATTTCACTCCCAGCTTTGTAACCGATTCACCGAAACTTTCATACCCCTACATTTCGACCGCCTCGCAGGCTTTCCTTTGTCCGATCTACCCTGGCTACCATACCGAGCTTTTTCCCGATTCTATTTTGACGACTGAATCGGCACTAAACTTCAGAGAGAATCAGCCGCATCGAAACGCTCTGAGCAAGGTCTATATTTCTCGATCGTTTAATCGGAGTCTGAAAACCGGGGATGTGATCGTTTTTTACCGGACCGGGGGGTTCCATAAGAGTGTGGTCACCACCCTTGGAATCATAGAAGATGTTCAAGACGGGATTGGAAGCGAGCAGGATTTTATTCAAAAGTGCAGGAAGAGAAGTGTTTTTTCTGACGATGAACTGAAAGAGCACTGGAACTACGATCGTCGAAACCGGCCCTTCGTCGTCAATTTTCTCTACGCATATTCGTTTCCGAAACGCCCAAATATGGCGAAGCTAATTGAGCTAGGCGTCATCGCAGACATAAAATCGGCACCTCGCGGATTCGAACCGATCTCCAAAGAACAATTTCAAGCAATAATCAAAGCCTCAGAGTCCAATGAAAGTATTATTATCGATTAAGCCAGAATTTGCGGAACGCATATTTGACGGAAGCAAGAAATACGAGTTTCGGCGTTCCATATTTAAGAATCCAGATGTGAAGACGGTTGTAGTATACGCGTCATCTCCCGTTCAGCGAGTCATCGGCGAGTTCGATATCGAAACCGTCTTAAGGGGGTCGCCGCAATCCCTCTGGAAAAAGACCAAGAAGGATTCCGGAATCACAGAAGAATTCTTTTTCGCCTATTTTTCGGAAAGAGATGAGGGCTTCGCAATCAAGGTCAAAAAGACTCGCCGGTTTCGTAAGTCTCTCTGTCTACGAACTAGCTACGATGTATCGCCACCGCAGTCGTTTTGCTATGTCTGAGGTGGTATGGGATCAGATCGGTCAGATTCGAGCTCGTTAAGTTTGCTCCTGAGCCAGCTCCCGCCTTTCATTTTTGTAGGCGGAATCCACGGCGTCGGAAAATCGACCTTGTGCAGTTCCACTTTTGCGCCTGCTGGATACCACTGCGTAACTGCGAGCTCTCTGATTCGCCTCCACAAATCCCATTCCGATCGTGAGAAACTCGTCGATGACATTCCGGACAATCAAAAGGCTCTGATTGAGCAGCTTGAATTGGAGAAAGATGCGAGGACCCACTTGCTACTCGATGGCCACTTTTGCCTGCTGAATGGGGAAGGTGTGGTTGAGCCGATCCAGATTGAAGTTTTCGAAGAAATGTCACCGAGTTCCTTGGTACTTGTGAAGTGCGATCCGAAGGTTGTCGCGTCTCGCTTGACGAATCGAGATAAGAAAGAGTGGTGCCCTGAAATGCTGCGAAAATTTCAGGAGGCAGAGGAGAAACACGCAGAACGGGTTGCGGAAGTTCTTCAAGTTGTGCTCACTACCGTTAGCACATGAAATTCACCGAAGCACAACTCGAATCCGACATCATCGAGCTTCTCGGAGCCGAGGGCAATCCGCACGTGTTTGGCGGGGCGATTTAGGGGGAAATGGTGCCATTCGGGGCAGGGTGTAAATTTTGACAGGATTTTTGCAAGAATGCCGTGGACACCGAATTGAGGCCTCAACCAAACGCGCCCATGAGAGACCTCCAGAGCTACGTCGACGAGGAATACCGGAAATCCCCGGAGGAAGCGATGCGGCTCTACGATGGAAAGACGATCGATGAGGCATTTCCACACGTGCTCACGAGCCAGCTGGAGTCACGGCTGAACACGCTCGAAGCCAGTAGGCAGGCAATGCTGCAAGAGCACAGCGGATACATGACCAACATCCAGAACGGAACATATCTCCTGTGGAAAGAGGGGCTCGATCAGTTGGAAGAGTTCATCGTCCTCAATCTGGATTGGGGGACGAAGCTCATCAACGAGTTCAATTCGAACGGAGATCCGGAGCAGAAGCATCTCTTCTCCGCGCTGATCAAGAACCACTCAAGAGCCTGCCTGATGTCGGAGGACATCCTCCATTTGCTGAAGGGTGGCTTTCCTGATGCCGCATTCGCCCGCTGGAGATCCCTTTACGAGATCGCAGTAACCGCCACCTTCATTCGACTCCGTGGAGAAGCCTGCGCGGAGGCCTATCTGGATCACGAGATTGTCGACGAACTGAATTGCCACCGACTGGATCAGGAATTGCAGGTGGCAAGGGGAATGAAACCGCTGTCCGATGGTTGTTTGAAGGACCTGGAGAGGGCCTGTCAGGAGATGCTTGAGAAACACGGCAAGTCGTTCAAGAACCCGTTCGGATGGGCAGCCGCAACTTTGGGACAGAAGAACCCTCAGTTCAGGGATCTTGAAGTGAGCATTGGCCAAAACCACATGCGAGTCATCTACAAGCGAGCGAGCCACAAGATTCACGCCGCAGCCAACGGGATCTCTACGTCACTCGGCATCCAAAGCTTCGGCCCGGATGCTCCGATGCTGCGAACGCCGGTCCACGAAGGACTCCGGGACCCGGCGATCCTGTGCGCCCACTCACTGAGCCAGACCGCGGCGGCCATCACGACGCTCTTCACGAACGCTGAATCTCTCATCGAGATGAACCTCTTTGATGAGCTCATAAGCAGGATCGAGAAGTCCTTCAACAACGGGGTTGGTCCGTGAATTGCGGCATTCGATGAATCAAGGTCAGCGTGGAATGACACGAATTTAATATTTTAGGGGTCATGCAACATTTCTTGATAGAGCGAAATCTGGGCGACGAACCTCCCGGTCTAGGGGGTTCCCGGACGGACAGGCCCCGAGGGTTCATGCGCAAAACCAGGGTGTTTCGGAACTTACTCCGGGTTTGACGCATCGGACTCGGAAATGGCATCGCCATATTCTACTCGCTCATGCTGCCATACTTTCTGTCGGCGGCGTCTTTCAAAAAGTTGAACGAGGCGAGTCACTGTCCCCGGGGAATGTCCCTTTCCAATATTGGTGCGGATACCCTCCTCCAGGTCGTCCCATGGCGCTGAATTTCCCCATTCAAGAAGCCGGTCAGGATCCGGGATCGGGAGAATGAACTTGGCCCCGCACTCTTCACACTTGGCCGGACGCCCTCCAAGCCCGGGGTTCAACCATCCCAGATAGCAAAAACATATTGGGCATGAAACATGCATCGGATCGTCGTCATCAAAACTGAACTCGCGCGGAACCTTAGTCAAGGCTTCCGAAACGAACGAACGGGAGATCGCGGATGGCAGTTGCCCTTGCGCTTGCCGCTCTGTAAACGCAGCGCGATTTAGTGTAGTTCGGGGGGCATACAACATTTCTCAGTTTAACCCATGGTCGAATTCGGTTTGGCAAGCTCATCCCCTGGGATGATACGGACGTGAACAGAAACCACGATCGTCTCGAAACGATCGACGCCCTGAACCTCGTCCCGAAAGGGTTTGGAAAGTGATCACGATTGGGTCCATTGTTACACCCATGAATCCCCTCATCACCCCCGGCGAAATCCTGCTCGAGGACTACCTCGAACCCATGGGCATCTCGCAAAACGCGATGGCCCGTGCCATCGGGGTCGCGCCGCGGGCGATCAACGAGATCGTGCACGGCAAGCGCTCCATCACCCCGCAGATGTCGATCCGCTTCGGCGCCTTTTTCAGTCAGTCCGAGGATTTCTGGCACGGACTCCAGGTCGAGTGCGATTTCCGTGCCCTGCGGGGACGCGTCGCCGAGTTGACCCGGCACATTCAGCCGGCCTCGGCCCTGAAGTCGTGAGGGAGTGTCTTCGGGGCAAGGTAGCATTTCCGGATTGATCCCATCGCCGAATTCATTTTGGCGATCTCACCGCTCCCACCGAAACTTCCTCTCCTCCTCCGCGATCGGCTGATCATTAATACTCGCATACCGCTTGGCCATATAACCGAGCTCGTCGAATTCCCAATTCTCATTCCCGTGGCTGCGCCACCACTGGCCGGTCTCGTCGTGCCACTCGTACTCGAAGCGCACGGCGATGCGGTTGCCGGTGAAGGCCCAGAGCGTTTTTTTGAGGCGATAGTCGTGCTCCTTCTCCCACTTGCGGGTCAGGAAGGCGACGACTTCGGCGCGGCCGTGGAGGAAATCCGCCCGGTTGCGCCACTCGGTGTCGGGGGTGTAGGCGAGGGAGACGCGCTCGGGATCGCGGCTGTTCCAGGCGTCCTCGGCCATCTGGACTTTTTGTTTGGCCGTTTCTTCGGTGAAGGGCGGGAGCGGTGGGCGGGGGTTCATGGGTGTTATTGATTGAGTTGGGCTTCGAGTTCGGCAATGCGGGCTTTCAAAGGGGCGACGGCAGTTTCCACTTCGGCAGCGGTGAAGCGGGGGGTGATGAATTTGGGACAATTCCAGTCGTAGGACAAAACGTCGATGACAAAAATGCGCTCGACCTTTGCGGCATGGCCGCCGGGCGGGGCGACTTTTTCGACGAGGTCGGGATGTTCACGGGCATCCAGCACTCTGGCGTGCCCGAGGAGTTTCAAGCGCTCGCGCGTCGGGTAATCCATGAGGAAGAGGCTGACGCGATCATTCACCGCCAGGCTGCCGACGCTGATCATCTGGCGGTTGCCCCCATAGTCGGCGAAGCCGATCTGCTGCGGTCCGAGCACGCGGAGAAAGCCGCGAGGGCCGCCGCGATGCTGGAGATAGGGCCAATCGTTCTCGGTGATGGTCGCCAGGTAGAAGCTGTCGCGGCTTTCGATGAACTCGATCTCCTCGTCGCGCAGGGCATCGCTCTCCGGCGCGTCCGCGAAGGACGGATAGGTCCGGCCGTAGTAGTGGCGCTCCGCCTCGAGTACGGCGGGCGTGAGGACGGTCTGCATGAATTTGTCGGCCATGATCGAGGGGGAGTGGGGCTTGATTTCAGGCAACGCCGCCGAAGCTGACGTAGTCGTCGAGATCGAGGTAATCGAAGGTGCCGCGCAGGTCTTCGCGCTCCGGATTGAGGCGCTTGATCTGATCGGTGAACCACTCGCGCATTTCGATGTCGTGGAAGGCGACGGTCTCAGTCCAATCGGACCACTGCTCGATTTCCAGCGCGGTGCGCTTGAGCGGGGCGTGCTCATTCACCCAGAGGAGCAGATCCCAGTCGCCGGCACCGCTTTTCACCTGCTCCAGGAGCGCGTCCGGGGTAAGGCCGGTGAAACGGAAGAAGTGTCCGTCGTTAGGGTTGTTGTATTTATACTCGCCCGCCGTGCCGGCGATGACGGCGCGCGCCTTGTCGAGGAGGCGGGGAAGGATGGTGTAACCGCCGAGGCGGACGCGGGGACTGCGGGGCGGACGTTGCGTGAGGTTGGGTGCATTCATAGGACAACATCCTGCGCGATATCAGGCAAGCCGGGTAATGCCAGTTCGACCTTGCGGTTATGCCGGATACGCATACCCTTGGATTCATGATGGACCGCATCCGTGCCCTGCTCACCGTGATCGAGGAAGGCAGCGTCAATCGCGCCGCAGTGCGTCTGCGCATCTCACAGCCCGCGCTGAGCCGTCAGATGCAGGCTCTGGAGAACGAGCTCGGCGGCAAACTGCTGGAGCGCGAGACCAGCGGGGTGAAGCCCACCGCCCTCGGCCACGCGCTCGTGAGATCGATGCGCCCCCTCGTCGCCGACTACAAAGCCGCCGTGGCCGAGCTGCGCCGTCAGGCGCGCGGCGAGCGCTCGGAGCTGCGCGTGGGTTATCTCATCTCCGCCGCGCAATCCGTGCTCACGCCCGCGCTCGCCCGGCTGCGCGAATCCCATCCCGAAGTGAAACTGAAGCTGCACGACCTCTCGCCGCGCGAGCAGATCGACGGACTGCGCGCCGGCGAACTGGACGTCGCGCTGATCGGTCAGGAAGGCGCGGTGGCGGCGAGCGAATTTTACAGCGCCCGCCTCGGCTCGCTCGGCGTGTGCGTCGCGGTCGCGGAGGGCGGCGAGCTGGCTACGCGACCGAAGATCGCGCTCAAGGACTTGAAGGGCTGCGACTTCATCGGCATCGACGAAGAGCAGATGCCGGGGCGCAATCAATGGATGTCGGCGCTCTGCAAGACCGCCGGCTTCAAGCCGCGCTTCTCCGTCGTTGTCGATGGCATCACCAACGTGCTTTCGCTCGTCGCGTCGGAAAACGCCGTGACCCTGCTGCCCGCGTATTTCCAGGAGTTCAAGCATCCCGGCGTCACCTTCGTGCCCGTCCCGGACGCGCGCGCGAAGTGGGATTTCACCGTGCTCTGGCAGCGCGGCAAAGTGCCCGCCAGCACCCGGGCGCTGGTGCAGGAACTGAAGGAAGCCGCGGCGCGTTTTGCGTGAGGTGCATTCGATCCACTCCTTCGCCGCCGCTCCTGGAAAAATCGGGATTGGAAAGCCATACTTGAATATTTAAGCAATATATTGTATTGCTATTCGACATGGAGGAACTTTCTTTTGAATGGGACCCGAGAAAGGCGGCGAGCAATGCCGCAAAACACGGCGTCACATTCGAGGAAGCGAAAACGGTTTTCTATGATGAAGACGCGCTGGTGATTCCTGATCCCGATCATTCCAGGGAAGAAGAACGCTTCATCATCATGGGGCTGAGCGGTGATTCAAGAATCCTGGTGGTGGTCCACTGTTTCAGGAAGACAAAATCATCTATTCGAATCATTTCGGCCCGCAAAGCCGGAACCAGGGAGCAGAAACCATACACGGAGAAAAAATCATGAAACCCGAATACGACTTCACCAAGGCCAAGCGGAATCCGTATGCAAAACGGCTCAAGAAGGCGGTCACCATTAGGCTTGAGCCGGACATCATCGATTACTTCAAATCGCTCACGACTGAGACTGGCATTCCCTATCAGAATCTGATCAACCTCTACCTTCTGGATTGTGCGAAGACAGGTCGAAAGCTGTCGCTAACCTGGAAGAAATGAGGGGTGAAGTCAGGCTCATGCTCACCGTAACGGATGTTTGAAACATCCAATTAGAGGATTTCGGCGTTTGAGGTTCCCGAACCCTCTACCCCCGTCACTCCAAACAAAACAAACTCCGCTCCCCGCGCACAAACAACTGTCCGCCCACCGGCGCGGGCGTTGCATCAACACCCTGACCCAGCGAATTCGTGGCGACGACCTCGAGTTTGGGTCCGTCCTTGATCACCGTGATCGTTCCACTCCGGTCAGTCAGGTAGACATGCCCTCCGGCGGCGACAGGTGAGGCGTAGGTGGAGCTGATCCCGGGGATGCGTTCAGGTCCGAAGAGGACCTTGCCGGTGGCGGCTTCAAGGCAGGTGAGGATGCCGCTTTTGCCCTTGAAGAAATAGAGGCGTCCTCCGGAAAGGAGGGGCGAGGCGATGTCGGGGGTGTCCTGACCGACCTGCCAGGCGACGTGTTCGGTGCCTTTGATGTCGCCCTTGCCGTCGAGGCGGAAGGCCCCGAGGAAGGAGCCGCGGAAGCCGCTCGCGATGAAGGTAAGCCCGTCAGCGTAGACGGCCGAGGCGACTGGGCGCTCGGTCTGGCCGCCGCAGCTCCAGAGCTCCTCGCCCGTGGCGAGATCGTAGGCGCGGGCCTTGGTCTGGCCGTTCATGATGACCTGCGACTTGCCTTCAACTTCGACTACAAGCGGGGTCGCCCAACAGGTCGGTTCGTCGTCGCGCTTCGCGGTCCAGAGAGGGGCTCCGGTCTTCTTGTTGAGGGCGTAGAGGGCCGAGGGTCCTTCGTGGTCCCAGGGCACGAGAATCGTGTCGCCCGCGATTGTCGGGGAGCTGCCCTCGCCGAAACCGTTCCGGGCCGTCATCGGAGGGAAATCTGTCTTGCTCCAGAGGAGGGTGCCCTCGAGGTCGTAGCAGAAAAGTCCACGCGAGCCGAAGTGGGCGTAGACCCGCTCGCCGTCGGTACAGGGCGAGGCCGAGGCGAAGGTGTTCGTTTCGTGGGTGCCCTCGTGGGGCGCCGCGGTCACGGCGGTTTGCTTCCATTTCAGGGCGCCGGTGGCCCGGTCGAGGCAGAAGAGCTGGAAGCTGAGTTTTCCCCCGCCTCCGGCCTCCGGCACGGCCGAGGTGACGAAGACGCGGTCTTCCCAGATCACCGGCGAGCCCGAACCGCGGCCCGGGATCTCGACTTTCCATTTCACGTTCGCGGTGTCGCTGAACGTCGTCGGCGGTGTCGCGGTGGTGGAGATACCGTTGCCCCCGTGTCCCCGCCAGTGCGCCCAGTTCTGCGATGGGTCTGCTGAGGCAGAACGCGGGGCGAGGAGGAGCAGGGTGAGGGTGAGAGTGGCCGAGGTGATGGGGGAAAAGCGCATGGGAATGAAACGTCGAGCGAGCGGGAAAGGTTTCACGGGTTTTTTTTGGGTGGGATCGCTCAGGATTGGATCAAAGAGTGAACACGGATTGGCACAGATGGGAAATTCCTGAATCTGTGCCATCCCTGCTTCATCTGTGAACATCTGTGTTGGAAGTTCAGATCTCATGGTCAGGAATTAACACAGATGGCACGGATTTTCACGGATTGGCACAGATGGGAAATTCCTGAATCCGTGCCATCCCTGCTTCATCTATGAACATCTGTGTTGGAAGTTCAGATCTCATGGTCAGGATTTAACACAGATGGGCACAGATTTTCACGGATTAGCACAGATGGGCAATCTCTGAATCTGTGTCATCCCTGTTTCATCTGTGAACATCCGTGTTGGAAGTTCAGATCTCATGGTCAGGATTTAACGCGGATGGCTAGTCATTCGTGTCATTCGTGTTCATTCGTGGTCAAACTCCTTCACCCCACGATCTCCTTCACCACCCGCCCATGCACATCGGTGAGCCGGAAGTCGCGTCCGGCGTGGCGGTAGGTGAGGGTTTCGTGGTCGAGCCCCAGCAGATGCAGAATGGTGGCGTGCCAGTCGTGGATGCTGACCTGCCCGTCGACGGCCTCGTAGCCATAGTCGTCGCTGGCTCCGTGGCGGGCCCCGGCCTTGACGCCGCCGCCGGCCATCCACATGGTGAAGGCTTTCACATTGTGGTCGCGGCCGTCCTGGCCTTCCGCGTGCGGGGTGCGGCCGAACTCGCCGCCCCAGATGACGAGGGTGTCCTGAAGCAGACCACGCGCCTTCAGGTCGGTGAGCAAGCCGCGGAGCGGCAGGTCGACGGCGGCGCAACTCGTCGGCAGGGCTTCGCCGAGGTTGAAGTGATGATCCCAATCGCCGTGGTTGATCTCGACGAAGCGGACACCGGCCTCGACCAAACGCCGGGCGAGGAGACATTTGCGCCCGAAGTCCTCGGTGACGCTTTCGCCGATGCCGTAGAGGCGGCGGGTCGCCTCAGTTTCCTTCTCCACGTCCATGACATCGGGCATCGCGGTCTGCATGCGGTAGGCGAGTTCGTAGGACTCAATAAGGCCTTCGATCTGCGGGTCCTTCGTCTCGCGGGTGAGCTTGGCGGCGTTGAGGGACTGGATGAGATCCAGCTCTTTGCGCTGGGCACCTGGGCTTAGGGCGGATTTCAGGTTGGCGACCTCGGCGCTGGCGATGGGCCGTTTTTCCACGCCGATGCGGGTGCCCTGGAATTGGGCGGGCAGGAAGGCGCTGCCATAGTTCTGCGCCCCACCGAGGGCGCTGGGCGGGGAGAGCGTGATAAAGCCGGGGAGGTTTTCGTTGAGCGAACCGAGGCCGTAGTGCGTCCACGCGCCCAGCGACGGACGCACAAACTGCGAGCTGCCGGTGTGCATGCGGAGATAGGCCTGGGGATGCGCGGGGACTTCGGTCTGCATGCCGTGGAGAAAGCAGAGATCGTCGGCGCAGGAGGCGAGTTCGGGAAAAAGCTCGGACATCCAGTGACCGCTTTCGCCGTGCTGGGAAAATTTCCAGCGCGAGCCGAGCAACTGGGTGCCGGGACGCGAGCCGGGTTTGCCGGTGTCGGCGTTGAGCTTGGGTTTGTAGTCGAAGGTATCGACGTGCGACGGCGCGCCGCGCATGCAGAGAAAGATGACGCGTTTGGGCGATTTCACGGCGCTTTCCGCAGCAAGGGCGGAGAGCCCGAGCCAGCCGAAGCCGAGTGAGCTGGTTTGCAGGAAATGGCGACGGTTCATGATGTCGATGAGGCTTTTGTTAGTTGAGGAAGAGGAAATCGGCGCTGCCGAAAAGGGCGCGGCAGATGGCGGTCCAGGCGGCGGGATCGTCGCCGCCGAACTTGCGGGCGGCGGCGAGTTCGTCGGGCAGCGGGGCCCGCCCGTAGGCGAGGCGGCAGGCCAGTTCGAAGCGCTGGTCGAAGCCGCTCTCTCGCATGACGCGACCGGCCATCGCGGCGGCGGCTTTTTCGACGAAGTCGTCGTTCATGAGATAGAGTGCCTGGGGCGGGACGATCGTCGTTTCCCGTGCGCCGCGGACGATGGCGGGATCGCTGAAGTCGAAGACGGCGAGCGTTTCCGCCTGGACGGTACGGGCGATGGGCAGGTAGAGGCTCCGGTGGGTGTGGTTGGCGGATTCGATCTCGCTCTCCTGCAACACCATGAAGCGGTCGCCGCCGATCGGTCCGTCGCCGGCGAGGGCGATGATCGAGCCGGCGGGTGGTTCCAGGTCAAGCAGGCCGCTGGCGGCGAGCATTGAGTCGCGAATGGTTTCCGCATCGAGGCGGCGGGAGTTCATGCGCCAGAGGAGGCGATTGTCAGGGTCGGCGAGGTGGTTGACCTCGACGTGCTTCGTATCGAGCTGATAGACGCTGCTGGTGACGATGCGCTTGATGAGCCGCTTGATGCTCCAGCCGTCAGCGATGAACTCCTGGGCGAGGTAATCCAACAACTCGGGATGGGAGGGCGCGGCGACGCTGGCTCCGAAGTTGTCCACGCTTTCGACCAGGCCGCGACCGAAGAGCCAATGCCAGACGCGGTTGACGATGACTCGGGCCGTGAGGTGGTGGTCGGGCGAGGCGAGCCACTCAGCCAGTTCCAGTCGGCCGCTGGTATCGGCGGGGATTTCCAGCTCACCGCCGGGGGCAAGGATCGCCGGGACGCCGCGGGGGACTTTCTCCGACTCGTTGTCGATGCTGCCGCGAATGAAAAGCGGGCTGTCGGCAATGGCGAGGAAACCACTGTCGGCGCGGCCGCTGGCGTTCGGTCCCCCCATCCTCGGGGAACGGCGGTTGGCGGTTGGAGCGACCGTGGGTTTGTCGAGGGTTCCGATGATGCGTGGCTTCACGCTGCCGTCGGGATGGAAGGCATCGAGTTCCATTTCAATTCTCTTGGCTTGCGTGATGATGCGCACGACCTCGAATCCGGTCATTCCTCCCCCAACCGACTGCATTCCTCCCGGTTTGCGCGAGGCGAGGGCGGCATCGCGCTGTTCGATGAGGCGGTCGAGCTGGGTTTTCTTGCTCTGCCAATCGGCGGGATCCATACGGCGGTCCAAGGTGGGGATTGCGGAGGATTCCGGGGCGTCGATGAGAGTGTAGGCATTGCGTTCGCGGACGCCACCCGCCGTGCCATAGAGGGTGTCGGTGCTGAGAAAAATGCCGGCCATGGCGGTGTAGTCCCGCTGCGAGATGGGATCGAATTTGTGATCATGACAGCGGGCGCAGGAGACCGTGGTGGCCATGAACGCCTGCGAAACGGTGTCGATCTGTTCATCGGCGAGGTCCATCGCGAACTGGCGGGGATCGGTGCCATTGAGCGATTTCTGGCCGATGGCGAGGAAGCCGGTGGCAGTGAGGTTTACCGCCCGCTCCGTCGCGTTGGCGGCGGGCAGGAGGTCGCCAGCGATTTGCTCGCGGATGAATTGGTCGAAGGGTTTGTCCTGCGCGAAGGATTCGATGACGTAGTCGCGGTAGCGCCAGGCTTCGGGGAGGGTCACGTTGGTGTCGCCGCCGGTGGTCTCGGCGTAACGTGCGACATCGAGCCAGTGCCGCGCCCAGCGTTCCGCGAACGCGCGGCTGTCGAGGAGGCTGTCCAGCAGGCCGTCGGTGGAAACGTCCACGGGCGCGGGCAGTCCGGTGAGATCAAGATGGAGGCGACGCATGAGGGTGTCGGTGTCGGCCCGTCCAACCGGCTCCAGTCCGTTTTCCTCCAGCTTTGCGAGGATAAAGCGGTCGATCTCGGTCTTCGCCCAGGTGGTGTTTTTGGTTGCCGGAACCTGGGGCCGGGTCATGGGCTGGTAGGCCCACCAATCGGTGGCGCTCATGCCGTCGTAGACCTTGGCCGCGACCGTTCCGTCACGCGGGTCGGGAGCGCCGCCCCGGACCCAGGTTTCGAAATCGGCGATGACGGAATCGGCGAGTTTGCCGCCTTTGTTTTCCGGCGGCATGCCGGTGTCCGGATCGTGCCAGCGTATCGCCCCGATGAGCAGGCTTTTTTCGAGGTCTCCGGGAACCACGGCCGGGCCGGTGTCGCCTCCGGTGCGGATGCCTTCGCGGGTATCGAGGAGGAGCCCTCCCTTGGATTTACCGGCTTCCTGCGAGTGGCAGCCGTAGCAGCTCTCGACCAGCACGGGACGGATGCGGGATTCGAAGAAGGCGTCGTCAGCCCGGAGAGGGAAGGAGAGTGAGATCGCAGCGAGGATTGAGAGGAGAGCTTTCATGATCTACCTTATCTAACCACGGCCAGATAAACCTTTTCCCCTCATCGGGATAAATTCGCGTTTATTTTCGGGCACCCTCGCGAGACCCCCGTTAGAATGAATCCGACATGCGCGTCCTCCTGCTCGAAGACCAAGAAATTCTGCGAACTTCCACCCGGACGGGACTCGAGGAACTTGGCTTCGCCGTGGACGCGGTGGAAGACGGCGACACCGCGCTGGAGCAGGCCCTGAGCATGCCCTACGACGCGCTTGTTCTGGACATCATGGTGCCGGGCCGCGACGGCCTGAGCATCCTGCGCGCCCTGCGCGAAAAGCATCTGGCCACGCCGGTGATCCTGCTGACAGCACGCTCGGCCTTGCCGGAGAAAATCGAGGGCTTGGACCTCGGCGCCGATGATTATCTGACGAAGCCCTTCTACATCGAAGAGCTCGCCGCACGATTGCGGACCGTGGTGAGACGAAAGGCCGGGACGCCTTCGCATCTGCTGAAGGTGGCCGACCTGCATCTCGATCTCCTCGTCCGCAAGGCCACGCGTGATGGAAGGGAGATCGAGTTGTCCGTGCGCGAATTCGAGCTGCTCGAATTCCTCATGCGGTCGCCGGGCCGGGTCTACAGCCGGGTTCAGATCTACGAGCACGTCTGGGGCTACGGCATGGACCTGGAGAGCAACCTGGTCGAGGTCTATGTCCAGCGGCTGCGGGCGAAGATCGACAAGGGGCACGAAGTGAAACTGCTGCGCACCGTTCGCGGTGCCGGATATGCCCTCGGGGAATCGTCATGAGCGCGGACCATCGATCCTCCTTCCGGCGACGCTTGACGCTGCAAACCTTGCTCGTCGCCGGAGTCGTCGTGGCCGGTTTCGGGGCCGGGGCGTGGTGGTTCGCCCTCGAACAGCAGGCGCGCAACCATGATCTCCGCATCGCCCAGGAGGCCCGTCGACTGTGGGCGCAATTGACCCCGCGCCACCGCGAGGATGATTTTGCCGAGGCGATGCGGACGGTTTTCGGTGAACGCGAGGCAACGATGGCGGTGGAGGTCGTCTGGCACTCGGAGGACCACCCGTCGGTCTCCGTCGCCGGGCCCGGCCTGAGCAAAGCGAACCGATCCGACTTCATCCGTCATCTGCCCACCGGTCCTGCTGTGGTGAAGCAGGCTCCCGAGGTCGATGGACCGAAGCGCCAGGCGAGGGCCTTTGCTCCGGGAATGGCGGAGGTCGGCACACAGCGCCGCCCCGTGATGCCGGAAATCCGGACACCCGAATTTTTTACCGTGGAAGCCGGTGGAGGTGATTGGCGTTTCGGCGCCTTCAGCAATCCGCACTACACTCTCTTCGTCGGATTCTCGCTGGACGATCTGCAGGCCGGCGCACGACGCACCGGGCTGTGGTTTGCGGGGGGAGGTTTGCTCGCGCTGGTGATCGCCGGAGTCGGCGCGTGGTGGTCCTCGGGCCGGGCCATCCGTCCCCTCGAGCGGATCGCCTCGATGGCCAACCGCATGAGCGCGGGCCGTCTCGACGAACGGATTCCGCTGCATGATCGTGACGACCGGGAATTCGCGCAGTTGATCGCCTCGCTCAACAACATGACGGCGCGCTTGAGGGACAACTTCGAGCAGGCGGCGCGCTTCACCGCCGACGCCTCGCACGAGCTGAAGACGCCGCTCGCCGTTATCCAGGCGACGCTCAATGATACGCTCCGCACCGAAACGCTCGACGAGGCCACGAGCGAACGCATCGGTGTGGTGCTGCACCAGGTATCTCGCCTGAAGCACATCACGCACTGTCTGCTCCTGCTCTCGCAGGCGGATGCGGGCGAGCTCCCGGTGAAACGGGAGCGCTACGATTTATCGCGCGATCTCGAGGGCCTGATGGAAGATGCGGAATCCCTGTGCGGCGAGGCCGGGCTCACCTTTGAAAAACAAATCGAACCCGGCGTTTTCGTCGAGGCCGATCGCGCGCTGATGTGCCAGGTCTTTCAAAACCTGATCAGCAACGCGATCAAACACAATCAGCCCGGGGGCTCCGTCGCGGTGACGTTGCGTGGCGGCGAAACGGGGGCCGTTTTCGAGATCACCAACACCAGCGCCGAGGTGACCGAGGAATCCCGGCAGCGCCTCTTTGACCGATTTTTCCGTGCCGAAGCTTCTCGTCGCGGCGAAGGATTTGGTCTCGGTCTCAACATCGCCCACGAACTGGCCCGGGCCAACGGCGTCAGGCTGGAGCTGCTGCCGACGGTCGTTGGGAAAACGGGGTTCGCGGTGAGTTTTGAGCCGCCAATCTGTCAGGAAAGATTGCCGGAAAGGCAAGGGGAGTGACACTCGATTTGACTGAATCTCCTGCGGCTGCTGTCAATGGCTCAAACTCCACTCCGGCAACCTCATCAGCTCCCCACCCTTCAACGCACTCTCGTGCGAGAGAATCCCGCAAAGCGTAATATTCGCCGACTGGATCGCATTCGGATACCCTTCTCCCGCTCCGCGCAGCAATTCCACGAACTGATGCACCAGATGCGGATGTGACCCGCCATGCCCGGCGCCCTGGGTGAAGCTGAGGTGTTCTTCACCGCCGTCGCCACCATAAACGCCGCCCTGGGTGAAGGGGGCGATTTCCGCGGGGAGACGATGGCCGTAGTCGGGGCAGGTGACGCGCTCGGGGATCTCGGGCTCGGGCTTTTTCGCGGTGTGGACGACGAGGGGCTCGTGCTCGACGAGGGGCCACTCGACCGCCTTCTTCGATCCGTAGACTTCGAAGCTCTCGCGGTATTGGCGGGCGACGTCGAAGAGGGAGCGGTAGACCTGGGCGCTGAGGTCGCTCTTGTGAAATTTGATGTGGGTCGTCTCGACGGCGAAGGGCGAGCCGTAGCACGAGTGCATCTCCTCGCGGATCGTGCCGCTGGGGAAACAGCTCACGTATTCGGCCTCGTTGCGGGCGAGCCCGAGGACGGGTCCGACGCAGTGGGTCGCGTAGTGCATCGGGGGCAGGCCCGGCCAGTAGCCCGGCCAGCCGTCCATGTCCTGCTGGTGGCTCGCCTTGAGGAACTGCAGCTTGCCGAGCTCGCCCTTGTCATAAAGCTCCTTCATGAAGAGGAATTCGCGGGCGTAGACGACGGTCTCCATCATCATGTAGTGGAGTCCGGTCTCGCGGCAGAGGTCGACGATGGCCTTGCAATCCTCGACCGAGGTCGCCATGGGCACGGTGCAGGCGACGTGTTTGCCGGCGCGCAGCGCGGCGAGGGTGTGCTCGGCGTGGTTCGGGATGGGAGTGTTGATGTGGACAGCGTCAATGTCAGGATCGGCGAGGACGTCGGCATACTCCTGATAGCGCTTTTCGATGCCGAACTTGTCGCCGATCTCCTTGAGGGATTCGGGATTGCGCTGGCAGATTGCGCTCATCTCGGCATTGGGATGGCGCTGGTAGATGGGGATGAACTCGGCTCCGAAGCCGAGGCCGATGATGGCGACGCGGGGTTTTGCGATGGGCGTGGTCATGGAAAAAGAGGTGGTGGGGTGAATCTCCATCCTCGCGTCCGCGCGGACGACGATCTTGAAGGAGACGGACGGATTTTATGCGATTCCGGCCCGGGAACTCAAGCCACGAAGTCGTGATCAGGGAGGCTACTTGAGCGAGTAGGCCCAGAGCGGGGAAACCGAGACCTTCCAGACGCCGCTCTGGCGAACGAGGGTGACACTGTCGAGGTGGGGCGGATTCCCTTTGGTCCAGGAGCCCCATCCGTCTTTTTCGTCATACTGTCGGAATTCCCTGATCTTGATCTCGAAGGTGACCCTCTGATCGATACCCGCGGAACGGTCGCTTTCGTTCAGTGAACCCTCGTCCAACTTGATCGTCTGGATGCCCTGCATCTGATAAGGAGTGGATTTGGCTCCCCACTTGGACTGCGTGAAATGGCAGCCTTTCTCCTGAAGGAACATCGTTTGCATGAAGCCATCGAGAGCGGCCCGTTTGGCGATATCTTCGGGGTCCGTCGCGGTCGGTGCCTTTGTTTTTTCCTCCCCGCCCAATCGAGTGGAAAGAGACTGCACGGTCCGGTTGACATAGGACATGGCCACGGAGAAAAAGGAAGAATCTTCAGACTGGAGAGGCCAGGGGCAACTAACCGATCCCAACATCACACCTACTGCCAGAAGGCGACAGAGAGAGGCGGAAGTTGATATTCTTATAATTTCCATACGTTTCCACTATGTTATGGAAATTATAGTATATCATAATAAAAGGTCAAGCCGAAATTTAGTAGACACTGATCATCCAATCACTTCCCGCAGCACATGTCCGTGTACATCGGTTAGGCGGCGATCGATGCCATTGTTCCGTACGCTCAATTTCGTATGGTCGATCCCGAGTTGGTGCAAAATGGTCGCGTGGATATCGTAGACCGACGAGGCATGGGTGCGGTCGGCGGGACGAAAGCCCCACTCGTCGCTTTCGCCAAAGGTTCCGCCCTTGATCCCTCCGCCGCAGAGCCAGTTCGTGAAGACAAAGGGATTGTGATCGCGACCCTGACTCCCCTGGGAGCAGGGCATGCGGCCAAACTCGGTCGTCCAGAGAATGATTGTGTCATCGAGCATGCCGCGCTGTTTCAGATCCTTGATGAGGGCGGAGGCTCCGTGAGCCATCCCCACGGCGAGAGGACCGTGGTCGCGCTTGACGTCCTCATGGCTGTCCCAGTTGCGTCGGGGAAAACCGTTGTCGTTGCCGCTCCAGACCTGCACAAAACGCACCCCGCGCTCGAGGAGACGTCGGGCGACGAGACATTTGCGCCCGAAGAATTCGGTCTCGGCCTTTTCGTTGATCGTCGTGTCATCGACTCCGGGACCTTCGGGGGCTAGTCCGTAGAGTTTCTGGATGTGTGAGGGTTCCCGCGAGACATCGAGGGCATCGGTCGCGCTGAGTTGCATCGCCGCGGCGAGTTCGTAGGAGCGCACCCGCGCCTCAAGCCGGTCGTCGCCCGGGCGTGCCGCCGCATGGAGCGAGTTGAGACTCGAAAGCGCGGCGAGTCCGGCGCGGTCGTTTTCCGGTCGGATAAAATCGCTCTTCGGGGCAAAAAGATCCGCGACCGGCGTCTCACTTCCGGGACGGATCACGGTGCCCTGATGCCGGGCAGGAAGAAACGCGTTAGCCCAGTTCTTGGCTCCGTTCGAGGCAAAGCCACGATGGTCAGGCAGGACGACGTAGGAGGGCAGGTTTTCGTTTTCACTTCCCAGCGCATAGGAAACCCACGAGCCCGCACTCGGGAAACCCGGAAAGGTAAAGCCCGTCGTTTGGAGCAGCGTGCCCTGGCTGTGCACCCCCGTTTTGCCGACGAGATTGTGAACGAAGGCGATCTCATCGACGACTTCGCCGAGCGGGGCGACAATATCGCTCAACATTTTTCCGCTCTGGCCATAAGGTCGGAATCCCCACGGACCCGCGAAGCAGGCGCCCGGTGTCGATTGAAAAAGCTCCACCGTCTCGCCCGGATCCCAGGGGGTGCCGTCTTTCTTTTTGAGAAGAGGCTTGTGGTCAAAGGTATCGACATGGCTCGCCGCCCCGGCCATGAAAAGCTGCACGACCCGCTTCGCCCGCGGCGGATGATGGAGTGTGCCCGAAAGGACTCCGTCCCGGGCGAGGAGGTCGGAAAGCGCGAGTCCGCTGAACGAGCCGGCGATAGTACCGAGGAAGGCGCGGCGATTTAAAAAATCGCGTTCACGCCCACCGATGTCTGTGCTACGCTTGTTTCGGTTCATGGAGGAAAAAATTCAAGAGTTGGCCGATTCGATCTATATCCGCAAAGTGCGGCGGGCACGGGCCTTGACGGTCGGTGAGCGGATCGATACAGGGATAGAGCTTTTTGAGGGAAGTCTTGAAATGATGCGTGCCGGAATACGGCATCAATTCCCTGAAAAAGATGAGACCGAAGTTGATGCGACTTTGAGGGAGCGTCTTGCTCGACTAAAGCAGGTCCATGAGCACGGCTTGTATTCGAAGACTCCGATCTAGAATGAAAGATGGTTTTGAAGCGACCAGAGTGACGATTGCCGCGCTGGAGTCTCTTAAGATTCCATACATGCTTGTCGGAGGCCTCTCGAGTATGGCCTACGGAATTCCGAGATCGACCAAGGACGCGGACATCGTGGTCGCCGTTGCTCCGGAATCTCTTAATCAACTCGTCGAATATCTTGGGCCTGAATTCGAACTGGATGCCCAGGGATCCTTTGAAATGGTGACCGGCACCTTGAGGCATCATCTCCGTGTCCCGGCGATTCACTTCGAGATAGAGTTGTTCGTCCTCAGTAAAGACTCCCATGATCTTTCCCGATTTGCGCGGCGAAGACCCTTTCCTTCTCAGCAACTTGGAATGAATGCTGTGATCCCCACCCCTGAAGATGTCATTGTGATGAAATTGAGGTGGTTCGCTATTGCGAAGCGAGGAAAGGACTACGACGACATCCGCGATGTAATTGCGGTGCAGGGTGACGAGCTGTTGGACTGGGACTACATCCACCGATGGACGGCTGAACACGGGACACGGGAACTGCTCGATGAGATCCGTGCTTCGATTCCGCCGATTGACTGATCGATCAGTCCACATAGACAAAAGAGTTCAGGTTCATCACGACCCGGGCGAGGCTGGACTCGCCGTGGGTGTTGAGGTGGGCGACGAGCACTTCCCTCTCTTCCGGCGACGCGACACGACCCGTTGCGAGACGGAAAGCCAGGTCCACTTTTTCTTCGGGTGACTCTGGCTCCTCCTTCTTCAAGCGTTCACCGAAGTGCACCGCCATCGCCTCGACAAAGCGGCTGTTCCATTGGGTGAGCGCCTGCAGGGCCGTGGTCGATTCGTCGCGGGCGGGAACACTCATGGAGGGGTCGGCGCAGTCGAGCGTCGTGAGCATGGGCTGCGGCTGTGAGCGCACCACAAAACGGTAGATCGTACGCCGGTGCGAGGCAGGGTCGTTCGGATCGTGAAGGTGGTATTGATAGTGCGGCGAGTGCTCGGGTTTCTCGATGATAAAATCCTGGAAGGGTTTGCCTCCGCGTTCAGGATTCAGTTTGCCGCTCACCGCAAGAACCGAGTCGCGGAACTCCTCGGCGCTGAGTCTCCGGCGGTTCGCGCGCCAGAGGTAGGCATTGTTCCCGTCGATGGCCGCATTCTTTTCGTCATGACCCGAGGACCGGCGATAGGTCTCGCTCGTGACGATGAGCCGCACGATTGATTTCATCGATTGTTTTGGATCATCACGCAGACTCGCGGCGAGGAAGTCGAGCAACTCCGGATGAGTCGGCTTTAATCCACCGCGTCCGAAATCGTTGGGCGTTCCCGCGAGGGGCGCGCCCATGGTCCATTGCCAGAGCCGGTTTGCGATGGAGCGCCAGACGAGCGGGTTGTCATTCTGCACAAGGGTATCGGCCAGTTCAGCGCGGGCCTTGCCTTCGTCCCAGGCCTCCGTCGTGAAACCGGGGAAGGTCTCCGGAGCCCCGGGCCACAAGGGCACCGCACCCGGCGCGACGGCTTCGCCCGGTGCCTTCAAATCGCCGCGGTGCAGCACATGGATCGCGCGGGGCTTGCCGCCGGTGGGACGAAAACTCCCGGCCTGGTTGAACTGCGTCGCCGCCGCGTAGACGAGTTCGCCCTGAGGGATGTCCTTCAGCTGTTTTTCAAGTGGTGCGAGCTCTTTCCCGATCACCTCGATTCGCGTTTCGTTTTCGGGAGAGCGCAACGATTCCTCGATGGTGCGGCGCTCGGCTTGCAGGGCGTGCAATTCGGCGAGCGCCTGGTCGTCGGCCAGTTCGCGGTGGTAGATCCCGTCGACGAGGTTCGTCTTCCGCCAGCGTTCGCCCGACTCGATGCTGTCCTTCGCCGAAACCGTCGCCGTCTTTGCGAGATTCGCCGCATCGGCGGCACCACTCACTTCGATCTCGGCGAGGGCGAGCATGTAATCCTTCGAGCGTTCCGCCAGCTTCGTCGCGGTGAGCCGGACGAAACGGAAGGAACGCCCCTCCGCCGCGATGGACACGGGCGAGGTGAGCGGATTGACCTGGTCGCGATCCGTCGCGTCGCGCAGAATCGTCACGCCGGTTTTGAACTCGGCGTCGTCGGAGCCCTCGACCCGGTAGCGCAGGGGAAAGCCAAAGCCCGCTCCGATCCCCGCGAAATCATCATAGGCGGGACGCAGCCGGATCTCCGCGACGGCGACGGTCCTGCCAAGATCGAGCTGCACCCATTTTTCCTCGTCGGGTTGCTTCACGATCTGGCTGTGAAATCCATACTGCGGACGCAGGTCCGGCGCGCCGTGTTTCTCCTTCAATTCCGCAATGCGCCGGTCAACGCCCGAGGCTTTCGCCGCGACGAGTTTCTTGTGATCGCCCTCGAGCTTGCTCTTCTCGCCCTTCAGCGTGTAGATTTTCGAGGTCAGCTCAAGGCGTTGTTTCTCCTGCTCCGGCGGCAGACCCGCATAAACGCGGTCCGCCCGATCGACCGCGGCGAAGACGGCATGGAGCCGGTAATAATCCTCCATGCGAATGGGATCAAACTTGTGGTGATGGCATTGAGCGCACTGCACCGTGGTGCTCTGGAAGACATTGAAGACGGCCGAGACCATTTCATCACGGTCGAGGTGTTTGGCGATACGACCGTCGAGTTTTCCCTCGCCGACTTCGATGTGGCCGATGAGATCCCAGGGTCCCGCTGCAAGGAAGCCGAGGGCGATGACCCCATCGGGCTCGCCGGGGAAGAGCACGTCGCCCGCGATCTGTTCCCTGACAAAACGCCCATAGGGTTTGTCTTCATTCAAGCTCCGGATGACGTAGTCGCGATAGGGCCAGGCGTTGTTGCGTGGTTTGTCCTTGTCGTAGCCGTGGGTCTCTCCGTAGCGGGCGAGGTCGAGCCAGTGTTGTCCGAACTTTTCGCCAAAGGCGGGTGAGGCGAGGAGGCGATCGACGAGGGTGGTCCAGGCCGATTCGGGATCGGACTTCGTTGCAGCCAGAAACGCGTCGATTTCGGCCGGTGTCGGAGGTAGCCCGGTAAGATCATAGGTGACCCGGCGGATGAGGGTGAGCGGATCGGCGGGTTGAAGAGGGTTGAGCGCCTTTTCTTTCAGAGTCGCCTCGACAAAGGCATCGACCGGATTTCGATTCGACCTTGTTGAGGGATCGAGCTGACCCTCCTGGATCGGTTTCAGCGACCACCAGTTGAGATCGCGTTGGGGATTGTAGGCGAGCTTTCGCGCTTCCGGCCAGGGCGCGCCGGCGGCGATCCAATCGGCGAAGACCTTCACTTCCGATTCTGAAAGCGGAGGCTCGTCCTTCGGCATTTCGGGATCGGGACCTGAGATGAGCTCGAGGATCTCATCAAAGGAGGCATGAGCGCGGGCCGAGGTCTCTGAGGAGAGATCAAACTTCCCCTTCCTCGCTTCCGCATCGTGACAAAAGAGGCATTTCGCCTCGAGGATGGGAGCGACCTCTTTCTCGAAGTCGGGTGCCGCCTGGAGGCGCAGAGAAGCCGATGCCAGTAAGAGGGCGAGGCATCGCGCGTGATGGAACCGGAACGGCATGCGGTAAAGGTGCGGTTTTCCTGTGCCGCTCACAAGCCCCGAGATCGCGTCACTTTGCTGCCGTTGCCTGAACCATCCGGATCATCGGGGCCAGGTATTTGGCCGTCTCGCTCGCGATCACGTTGTAACCGGCGAGAGTCGGGTGGCGGTCACTGAACCAGCCCGGGAGGTGGCCGAAGAAGGCGTCGAGCCGGTTGTCGAGGACAACGATCTGAGGGTCCGCCCCCGGCTGAAGGTAGGGAGTGGCGAGGGGCCGGAGCGCCTCGGGCACTTTCGAGAGCGCGTAGCGGCGGTAGTTGAGCATGTCGGCTCCTTTTTCAAGTTCGGCGAGATAACGAGGGGAAATGTCAAAGAGCGGCAGCTTTTCCTCGGTGGCGATCCGGGTGATGAGGGTATTAATCTCGGCATGATTGTTCACCGTCGAGTAGGGGATCGCGGTCATGGCAATGAGGACGGCATCAGGATGATCTTTTCGCAGCCGGCCGAGCAGCTCACGGAAATCTTTGGGGAAATCCACGGTGAAGTTCTCCAGCTTCGCGGCGTCATTGAGTCCGTAGCGGATGAAGATGTAGTCGGCCTTCGGTTTGGTCGCGATGTCCTTGTCGTAGCGGCCACTGTCGAGGAGACGCCGGATGTATTCACCACTGACGCCCTCGTTGTAGACGTCCGTGGGCGGCAGGTCGGGTTCGGTCGCGAGAAGGATGCGGACGTGGTCCTCGAACTGCGGTTCGTCGGGCGCGAGTTTTTTCGGAATGCTCGCCTCGGTCGTGCTGTCGCCGATGAGGAGGATCTGGAGCCGCTTCGGTCCGGCCGTGGCAGCACTGAAGGTAAAGGGCTTGCCATCGCTGAGGATCTGGTCCGAGGTGATCGTGGGGCTGATATGTTTTTCAACATACTCGACAAAGAGCTCGGTGCCGTGCTGATGACTGACGAAGGGCCAGCGCTTCGGATTGTACATCGTATCGGTGAGGTCGCGCATGAGGACGACATTCTTCCCGTTCTTCGCCATCTGACGAAGTCCAAAGGGACGGCCGGAGACGCACATATTCAGATGCACGCCCATGAGGATGACGTTGTCGATGTTGCGCGACTCGAGGAGGTTCCAGATCTCGACACCGGAGTCGCTGATCGCGTCCTTTTCCTGATCGATGCGGAGGGTGTCGGTTTCCCGGGTCCACGGTTGTTTCGGATTGACGCCCCTGGCGACGAGTTCGGCGGTCCACTTCTCTTTTTCCTCCAGGGTGTCGTCGTTGCCGCCATCGCTCTGGTCGATAGGATAAATGGCAGCCTCTTCGGTGGGGATCTGTTTGCACCACTCGGCGATCTGGTTCGGGATGCGGGCGGCGGGAGGTGCCTCAATGGCGCGCAGCCGTGCCGGAGTTCCTTCGTAGGCCGCCATGCAGGAGCTGGGTGCGTGAATGATGAGCACTCCGGCGGCGCGGGCTTTTTCGAGAACCTCGTTCATGCGCGGGGCCATCTCGGCTCCGCGGAGCACGGCGCGTTGGCAGGTGTGCAGGTCCCACATATCGCAGACGATAATGGCGCTGCGCGAAGGCGGCCAAAAGTCGGTCACCACCCGCTTCTCCCCCGTCGCTGCGCGGGACTGCAGATAGAGAGCCAGCGGCGTCTCCGCCGCTCCGGCGAAGGTGGTGAGAAAGATGAGGCAAAGGACGGGGAGCAAGGATGGTTTGATCATGGAGGAGACAGGGGTGTAGACGATTCAAGCGGGAAAGCGCTCCCCTGTCCGGTCCACAATCGCGTTATCGCAGGCGCTTCAGGATTTTTCCCTGACCGGCGCGGTGCAGGTGACCAGCGCGCCGCCGCCTTCGGCATTTGTGATCGACAAGGTGCCGTCCATGATGCGGGCGCGATACTGCATGATCCTCAATCCCATGCCCTCACTCTCGCTCATGTTTTCGGGCAGGCCGACGCCGTCGTCCCTCACCGTGAGCAGCCATGAACCATTTGTATTGCTCAAGTGGATCAGAATCGTTTTGGCGCGGGCATGTTTGATTGCATTCTGGACGGCCTCCTGAGCGATGCGGAAAAGCTGAACCGAGGTCACGTCCTTCTCTTGTGGTGCTTGAACTGCTTCGAGAGCTTCCGGGGCATCGCAATCGACGATGCAGGAAATCCCGAACTGTTGCTCGGTGCGTTGTGCGATACCTTCCAACGCTACGTAGAGCCCGTGCTGCTCGAGTTCCACCGGGTAAAAACACTTCGCGAGGTCCCGTGCGTGACCATGTGCTGTTTCCAGCATCCGGCAAAGTCGATTTGCCTCTTTGGAGTGAGCCGGTGATAGCTTTCTCAAGGTTGTCGCGAGAGCCTGAAGCATCATTGTGATGCCGGTCAGTTCCTGGACCACGCCATCGTGCAGGTCATGGCCGAGACGTTCGCGTTCGCCTTCGATCGATCCGGCGACCTCTGACTCAAGTCTTTTGCGTTCGTCGGCTTCCGTGAGCAGTTTCGCGTGCGCCGTGGTCAGTTCACCGGTCCGGAGGGTGACGATCCTTTCGAGTTGAACGGCCCGGTCGGCCAGCTGTGCCTCGGCGTCCATCAGTTCCACCTGGGCCTGCATCATGTCATCAATGTCGGTGCTCGAGCCGATCCACAGGGTGATGTTTCCCTCGGCGTCGCGCATCGCGAAGGCGCGGCTGAGGTGCCAGCGATACACCTCGTCCTTGCGGCGGAAGCGGTGCTCCAGTTCGAAATCGTCGCCCGTCTCCATCACCTCCTTCCATCGGCGCAGGGTTTCCTCGAGGTCGTTAGGGTGATTAAATTTCACCCATCCCCAGCCACGCAATTCCTCGAAGGCCAAACCGGTGAACTCTTCCCACTGCCGGTTCAAATACTCGATACTCCCATCAGGTGCCGCGGTGAAGATTTTCTGCGGCATTGATTCGGCCATGAAACGAAATCTTTCCCCGGCCTCGCGCAGGGCTTCCTCGTTCTCCTTGCGCTGGGAGATATCGGATATGTTTTGCAGGACCGAGGCAGGGTTGCCATTGCTGTCTCGATCCAGCGTCTTTCGAACGAGGACCGTGATGCGCTTCCCGTCTCGCCGGGTGTGAACGAGCTCTCCGGTCCATCGGTCGGTTCGATGGAGTTCCTCCGTTACCTCCTCGACGCTTCCTGGAAACTCAGTGTGGAAAAGTTCATCGCTGATTCTTCCAAGCGCCTCATCGACCGTCCATCCGTAGATCTCTTCCGCGCCATGATTCCAGTAAGTGATACAGCCTGCGAGATTTCGCACGATGATGGCATCGTGGCTCAGATCGAGAAGGCGGGCTTTTTCCGCGAGTTTCCGTGCCGTCTTCTGACGTTCGGCGATTTCCGTGAGAAGCTTCTGGTTCAGTTCCTCTGCGGCTTCGGTGAGCTCATGCTGGCGTAGCGAACCGAGGAGAAGGGCCTCGTTCATCTCGAGGGTCGCTTCGTGGATCTTCGAGCACTCGGTGACCTGAATCATGACTCCGACGATCAATCCGTCCACAAGGAGGGGCCACATGATGTAGGACCAGAAGAACGGATAGGATCTTGAAGGATCTTTCTCGGTGTGGCGCAGTGGTTTTCCTGTGCGGAAGACCTGATCGACCAGGGTGACACATTTATCAGGTGCCGGAAGCAGCCCGGAGAGGGGTTCTCCGAGAATTTCCTCCACCGGCTTTCCCATGAGGAGGCAGAAGGCGGGATTAGCATAACGCACGAGGTGTGTCGCTCCCTCCACCGTGGCCATGGGTAACGGAGCCTGCTCGAGAGATAAGCCCGGGAGGGTGTTTGATACATCGGCTGATGGAGGGGCATCGGGCATTGGACTTTTCGTCACTACTTCGTCGCTTTGGGTTCAGGGGCGGAATCCTCCCTCCTGCCGACACGTGTCGGTATCCCGGTGGTGAGTCCGGTGTAGTCAGTCTGACGCGGGCCGATCACCACGACCCCTCTGTTGGTGATGACATATTCGCGGATATCCTTGCTGTGATTGCCGCCGCGCATCTTGATGACCACCATCACCTTCCGGATCTGGCCATCGATCTCCACGTACCGCATCCGGAGGATGTCGTCGGTGAGAAAGGAAATCGCGTAATGGCTCAGCGGCATCGCATTGAATGAATCCTCCACCTCGACCGTGCTGAGGATGGTGACTCCGGCGCAGGTCAGCGCCCCTATCATGCGATAGAGTGACTCGCGAAAGTCAGCACGGAAACCGGGAGCCAGTGCCATTTCAAAACCCACCAGGGAATCGATCACGAGGCGCTTCGCACCGGTCCGCTCAATGGCGTCAAGAATGGCCTGCATGGTCTCGTCAACCGACAGGTCGAGCGGACGGAGATAGAGCATCTCGAGTTTGCCCGAGGCTTGTGGTTCTTTCAGATCAAGGCCGAAGCCGGCCGCACGGTCCGCATATCCTGTTGGACGTTCTTCGAAAAGCGCCATGATGGCCGCCTCACCCTGCCTCAGTCCCTCGTTGATAAACTGTGTGGCGAGCGCGGACTTTCCGCAACCTGAAGGCCCCGCGACGAGCAGACTGTCACCCTCGAAAATTCCGCCCCCCATCATCGTGTCGAGTTCGGGAATGCCGGTGGAGAGGCGTCGTCGACGTTTCGGGCGCGCCTTGTGGGCGGCCAGTCCGAGGGTCCGTGGAAAGGCCTGCAATCCATCGTCGTTGATGCGGAAGGTATGAAGACCCGGAACCGAGGCCTGACCTCGGAGCTTCATGACCTGCATCTTACGCACGACGGAGTTTCTCTCCGTCACCTGCCAGAGCCAGAAAAGCCCGTCAGCCACGGTGAAGAGGGGATTGTCGCGGATTTCATCCTCGACATACTCACCGACGAGAAAAGTGGTCGCCTCCCAACCGGTGAGGAACTGGGCGAGTCGCTGGATGAAGGTCTGCATCTCCAGTTCGCTGGCCGTGTGCATCGCTCTCCGAACTACGGTGCGGAACGAATCGACCACCACGATGGAAGGATTGACCTCGGTGACCTGCCTGATGATCTCCTCGAGCACGGCACTCAGATCCTGCTCGATCACGAGATCGGCGAGATTCACGAAGCGGATCGCCTTGCCCAGTTTCTTTTCATTGAAGAAGGAATACTGCTGTTGATAGCGCAGCATTTTCATCGCCGGCTCGCCGAGAACGGTAAAGTAGAGGGCCGGTTTGGCCGGCGTCGCATTGGTGAAGGCGATCTGGTGCGCCAGCGTCGTTTTGCCGCAGCCGGGAGTACCGGCGATAACATTGAAGGAAAACTCCGGAATCCCCCCTCCGAAAATATCGTCGAGACCGCGAACGCCCGTGGGCAGTTGGACGATCCTGACTTTGGCCGGCTCGCTCGCATCCCGGGTAGGAGCGTTGCGTTTGGCGGCGGCGGTTTGTTTCTTCATTTTCGATCTTTAGGGGTAAAATTCAAATTCGTGTCGGCCAGTTCCGGCCAGACCTCGCTGAGCAGTTGCAAAGTCAATTTTTCACCGATGAAAGCCACGAGAAGACCGATCAACTGAGCACCCAGTTCCACTCTGCCCTCTTGAATTTCACGGGATGAGAGTGTCTCCACCTGTGGGAGAAACCCTTCCACGAAGCCGTCAACGGAGACCTTGACCGAACGCATCCAGGGAATATCCGGACTCGCCAGCGCGAGCGATCTCATGAGCAGCGCACGGTATCCACCGATCCCCATCAGGGTCGTCAGATGGGGGCGCAGCCGTTCCGGGATCTGAAGCTCTGCGGGAGAACCTGATTCCAGAGAACGCGACCTTTCCGACTCATGTAAAATGATTCGAGAGGCAATATCCCGAAGCGGTGGAGTAGCTCGGTTCATTCAAGGGAGCGCCCGATAAAGACAAAAATCGGGAACGCGATAGGACGGTGGGGAGGGGCGTTTGATAGATTCAGTCAGAATCAATTCCGATGAACGCCTGGTACGAGAGTATCGGCATGCGAGTAGGCCCACAAGAGAAAGTTTTAAGCAGGTGGGGATAACCCTACCGTGTAGTGCTTCAACAAAGCTTGTTCAAACCGCAGGTTCAGGGTCTGAGACCTGCTTTCAAAATCACGACAAAGCGGGTTTCTCCGGGTGCGGCGTCTTCAAGAGTGACCCTGCCGCCGTGGCTCTCAAGGATGGCTTTGGTGAGACTCAGTCCAAGTCCGAATCCATCGACCCCTCTGGACCGTGAGCGATCCGCGCGATAAAAGCGATCAAAGACACGGTCTTTGTCGTCGTCGCTGATTCCGGGGCCTGAGTTCACTACTTCAACGATGATGTTTTCATTTTCAGCTTTCGCTGAAACCCTGACAAATCCACCATCCACATTGTATTTGATGGCATTGTTGATGAGATTGAGGAAAGCCTGCCGCAGCAGGACGGGATCGCCTGACGTTTCGAGTCCGTCGTCGATGCTGAACCCGGAAGTGACCCCGGCCTCTGCGGAAAGCACTTCCGCATCTTCAGAAAGAATGAGGAGCTCCCGTGAGATGGAGACAGGCTCAGACTTCCGGAGGAGACCGCCGGCGTCGGCCTGGGACAGCATCATGAGGCTTCGGATGATGGACTTGAGCCGGTTTAACTCCTCGCGAAGAACCAGCATGGCATTTTCCTCGGTCGATCCGGGTTTACAATCGCGGAGTGCCGACTCGATCTCTCCCTGCATGACCGCAATCGGGGTCCTCAGCTCATGGGAGGCGTCGGCGCTGAACCTGATCGCGTGGGTGAAGCTCAACTCGAGCCGGTCCATCATGCCGTTAAGAACCTCCGTTAATCTGGCGATTTCAGGATCAGAGTGGGGGTTCTCCGGCATTCGTTCGCTGAGATCCTGGACGGTGATCCGGGCGGCCGTCTCGGTAATCTTTTGCAGGGGCCTGAGCGCGCGATCAGCGACAAGCCATCCGCCGAATCCGATGAGGCAGATCGCGGCGGGAATTCCCGCGAGAAGGCTTCGTCCGAGGAGACTCAGCCCGGGGTTGGAACGGGAGAAGTTCAATCCGACAAGGAGGTGAAATCCGCGCTCCTGCATGGCAATAAAACGCCACTGCTCACTCCCGACTGACGCGTTGGAAAAGGCGATCAGGCGGTCAGGATGACGGGGAGACGAGGGAGGGTGATGCTCACGCTCAGGCCCTCCCGGGTGTTCCGGTCGGTGAGGCGGGTGATCGTCGCGGGGTGGATCCGGCCGGAAATCGTCCGACGGACCTTCAGGGGCCTCCTGATACGGTCCGGGTCTGTCCGCCCCCGGTCCGGATGGCTCAGCATTTTCGGGATTCAGTTGAAAGATCGCTGTCGGCAGGGCTGCCTCAACTGGTCCAATCTCTCCAATAGAGGTAATCACCCGGGCCGGATCACTTGTCTCCCGAACACTCACAAGGAGGATCCCTTTCTCGGTTTCATCCCCGTGGCTGAAGTTCAATCGCTCTTTAAAGGCATCCCAATCGGCACGGGGATGGATCTCACGAATCATCCGCGAGGCGATTCCTTCGAGTCGAAGGTCGGTGGACTCACGGACCGCCCTTTGCATAAAATACCAGGAGAAACCTCCCAGGCCGACAATGGCGATGCCGGAGATCAGTGTGGAGATGAGGACCAGCCTCGTGCGAAGTGAGCGCATCGTTCGTCAGGAGGTTTTTCCGATGCGATATCCGACACCCCGCACCGTCTCGATCAGCTTCACGGGGGATTCGCGGTCGATCTTCTTCCGAAGTCGCTGGATGTAGACGTCGACCAGATTGGTGTCGGGATCGAAGGAATAATTCCAGACGTGTTCGCAGATTTGCATGCGGCTGAGAACGCGTCCGGGCGAGCGCATCAGATACTCCAGCAAGGAGAACTCGCGGACGGACAGGGGAATCTCCTCATCGCGGCGGGTCACGACCCGGCTGACGAGATTCATGCTCAGATCCCCCACCTTGAGGAGATGGCTCACCTCCCCGGCGCTGCGTCGCACGACGGTGTGGAGACGGGCAATCAACTCTTCTAGGTAGAAGGGTTTTGTCATGTAGTCATCGGCTCCGAGGTTGAGACCCTCGATCCGTTCATCAAGCTCGCTTCTTGCGGTCAGGAGGATGACAGGAACGGCGAACCCTTTTTTCCGGAGATTTTTCAGGATGCTGAGGCCGTCGCGACCGGGGAGCATGACATCCAGAACGATGGCATCGTAGGGTTCGGTGAGAGCGAGCGCATATCCTTCGTCGCCGTCGTGGGTGACATCGACAACAAATCCGTGCTCGATCAGTCCCTTGCCGATGAAGGAGGCGATGCGTTCCTGGTCTTCGACAACGAGAACTCTCATGGTGGAGAAGTGAAGACCGGGAGCATTGCGGGGAAACGGCCCGCCTTCAAGGCAAATTCCTTCCACTGTCATCTTCCCCTCCCGCCGGGAGCTGGTCCTTTGGGTGCCCCGGGGCCGCCGGGACCGTCCGGTCCGGAACCTCCGCTTCGGGGCGGGGCGACTTTCCAAAGATTCGGAGAGATCTCTTTCGAGATTTCCGTGTTCCTCTGAATGACCTTGAGCAGTGACTGCTGTTCGACCAGTTGCTGCAGCTCGCGGTTCAGGTGATTCTGATACCAGAACCGGTCACCGTCCCTCAGGCGGATGAATTGATCCCTCAGCACCGCGTGAATCGTTTCCCCGACAAGGGCACCGCGGCGGGTCTTCTCGGCGAGTCCGCCAACCCACGGGTCAATCTCATCGACGCTCTTATAGACACTGGCGAGGCTGTCGACGGTTTTCCGATCATCACTGATGTCCCTGAACTGGCGGAAGGGTTTGAGGCCGAAGCTCTTCCTGACCTCATTGATGCCCGGGAGTCCGTGGTCGCGGCCACGCTGAATGTTCAACGAGGCCAGGTCAAAACCCCCGGCTCCGGGAGGCCCGAAAAGGAAGTTCCTGACACCATCCACAATCCTCGTGTCGATCTCCTGGGCGGGCTGGGTGGCAAGGCCGCGAAGGATGGGGTCGATGCCTCCCTCGTCCGTGATGCTCGCGGGGCTGAAAAAGGCTTTGGCCAGTTCAAGATTGCCTTCCTTGATCTCGGAGAGGCGGCGATCAAGACGCAGCAGGGTGGGTGAAAGCATGGTGTGTCCGAAACGATAGGAGGCAGTTGCGAAGATGTTTGAGATGCCCGGGTTGATATCGGGGCGGTAACCCTTGTAGGGAGGAAGCGCGTCCGGACCGAGGAGGATGGGAAGAAATTCCCGATAGGTGATGATCTGCATTTCGGCACCGACGATGGCCCTGGCGAACTCGTAGATACCGTCATCATCCAGCGTCGGGTTGGCCTTCGCGACAACGCCGGCCCAGTAGTTGTGTTCCCTGGCAAAAAGGGTGTGGAGCGCGGTTAATCCGACCTGTTCATTCACCCGGAAGTCGCCCGCGACAAAAAAGTCGGGAGCCTGGGCGGACGGCGCATTGGGCAGTGCATCGACGTTGAAGGGGAGAAGATTTGCCTCCCCCATTTTGAGACGCCCGGTTCCGTCAAGGGTGCGGAGCGCACGGGCTCGTTCGTCGTCGGATCCATAGACATTGGATGCGTCGATGAAAGCGGTGATTTCATTAAACTGCTGGCGAACGCCTTCGATGGATTCGCCGTGGGACCGCTCAAGTCCGATCTCAACCGTTCCGGTGCCGGCCGGGTCAAAAAACGGATCGCCTGCAGGCACCTTGATGTTGAAAGGCTCGACCAGCTCACTCACCGGGGTAAGGGAAAGATCGTGGTCAAGGAACTGGCCCCACTGCCAGATGAAGTCGGAGACGAGATGACGGTTGAGAATCGACTCCTTCTGCGCAGCGACGGCGTTGCTGACCTCACGTGCTCCGGGTCGCCCGCTGCCGGAAGGAGAATCAAATCCGTCGGAATAATCGACTCTTGTCTTGCGCAACAGAGGGGTTCCGGGAGTGCCCCAATCAGGGTTTTTCAGATTGTTTCCCGAGCCGGTGATTGTTCTGAATTCCTGAGGAAATTCCAAGGTGCGGAGTCCCATTTTGACCGGGGGAGACTTCCGCATATTTCTCGGCGACTCTTCCGGAACGAGATGGGTTGGTTTGCGGAAATCATTCGGCGAACCTTCCCGCTCCTTATCCTGTGCCACGGGAATTCCCGATCCGAGAATGGATAAGAGGAGAATCGAGACACCGGTCAGGCAGGCCTTGGAGACGGAGAGGGCGTTTATTTCGATCAAGGGGGGCTTCTTCATAGGTGAAGAATGGATCAGGCGGGTGACAAAACGGGGTGGAGGAACATGACAAAATTGTCATCCGGTAATTCGATCCCTTTCCTTTCCCGAATCGGTTCTGTCCGGTCTGCAGCGACACTATGGGTGGGGTTTCACCCCATGGAGATATCGGGGGCCGCTCTTAGGCTGACTTATAGAAAACAAAGACCATGAAACACACTGCCAAACTCAGTCTCCTTGCCGTCGCCCTCTTCATCACCTCGGCCCTCATCTCCTGCACCCCGGGTGAACGCGGTGCCCTTACCGGAGGCGCCATCGGTGCCGGAGCAGGGGCTCTGATTACCGGCGGATCAACCGGAGCCCTCGTCGGAGGTGCCATCGGAGCCGTCGCGGGATCCGAGATCTCCAAGGATCGCGCCGCCCGCAACCGCTACTACGGTCGTCGCCACTATTAATTCATTTCGCCTCAGCTTTTCCCACGCTTCCCGCGCAGTGCCTTTGTCAGGTCAGCGCGAGGAGCGTGAAGCCGGGGTCGCTTCTCACGGTGTCGCCATTTCGACCCGGGGCCCGCGCTCCGGGTGCCACCAGACCAAGCCGTTCTCAAACTTGCTGAGACGGCGTCCGTGACCTCCGTCGAGTTCGTCGGTCACCGGATATCCGAGACGTCCCCGTTCGGCGCCCTCGTTGAGCCATAGAGCACGGATGTCTCCGTAGATCGCCACCGGCTCACTTCCGGGAGCCTGGTAGAGATCGCCGTTTTCAAAAGGCTGATGCCAACCGCGGCCGTCGGCACAGGGCTGTGGCGCGGAGAGGGCGGCACCGATGGGGTGCTCCTTCGCGACGCGCTCGCGGACGAGTTCGAAACGCGAGGCAAGCCCGGCATCAGAACCCGACGGGGCTTTTACCATCGGGCCCTCTGCGGGATCGTTCTTTTCGGTCACGTTCGGAGCCGATTGTACCGGATTGCCGCTTCCCACTTTGATCAGTCTTGCCCGGGCCGGTGAAGTGGCGCCGCCGGCGTGATGCATGACACCCTCAAGCACGCCGGGTGCCGTCTCGCGCAGGGTGATGCGATCGCCGCTTTGTTCGTCAAAGGCGAGGTCGGGATTCGAAAGATTGAGATACAGCTCGAGTCCATCGGGCTTCATTTGTCCGTTTACGCGGAAGGCCGGACCTTCTTCCTCTCCCCTGACAAAGAGAGTGCCGAGCCGCCTGTCGACGAGAGCTTCGCCGCGTTCGTTTTTCTCCGCGTCGGCATCAAAGAACTGCTGAAAGAGGGAAGGCGCATGATAGAGGTCGAGTTGTCCGGGCATCTGCCCGAACTCCACCTCCCAGCGTCCGATCCAACGAAGCTCAGGCATCGGGCGGGGAGGGCGCACCGACTCGAGGTAGGAGGCCCATTCGCCGTAGGCGAGGAAGTCGTAGCCGATGCAGGTGTCCTCCATGCCCCAACTATTTTTCACGAGGAAATGGGGATTGGACGGATCGGTGCGGTCGTAGCCGACGATGAGCATGCGGTGTCCCGGACCCTGATCATTTTTCGGTTCTGCAAAACGCCAGACCGGCCCCGAGATATCGCCCTGCATTTTGAAATCCCACACCACCTCCAGGCCACGTGCGAGCACGGCTTCGATTGCCGCGGCACGGGTCGCGTCCTCACGGGGGAGGAAGGTGATTTTTTCGATCTGATAATAGAGGGGTGCGGTCAGGCCTGAGCGAGGCATCCGGCGCGATTCGAGGAGGTGGTTGTTTACGACACGCTGGCGATTCCATTGCGGGTCCTCCCTCGAAAAGGGAACATCATAGCGGCTCGCATCCTGCGGAAACTCGCGCTCCGTCGGAATCGGAAGGTTGAGGACGGGAAAGCTGCCCCGGTTGCTGTCGAGGTGGCCGCTCTGAGGGGCGAAGTCGAAAAAGGGCAGACCGGTTTCGCGCTCCGGCAGGGGAGGGACACGCATCTGCCCCGTCCGATGTCCCTGATCGTTGTAAGCCTTTGTCTTCAGCCACAAGGCCGGTCCCATATAATAGGAGAACTCTTCCGAGAGATCGAGATCGCCGTATCCCAGTCGCTTGTAGGCGGCCTCCATCGCCGCGACATTGGCGTGAATGAAGCAACTCCCCTGGGCACCCTGATTGCGCACCGGAGTCTGCCACTGACGGAGATCGACGCGTGGCGGGAGGTCCTGGGCGTGGAGCAGAGAGGTCGACAGGGCGAGGAACAAACAGGCGGGTAGAACGGGTTTCATGGGGCGGGCGCAAGAGCAGAACGCTCAAGGATTCCGACGAAGGATGATTGTGGTAAATTCAATGATTTTACTCCGTTTAATCTTGAAATCGAATGAAGCTTGAAGCCGTCGATTCTTTTGGCCTCGACCGTGACCCTTCCCCGGCCTGTTGCGCCGCTCCTTTTGGTTCTCGACATTTCTATCCCCGCCCGATAGCCTCTGCCGCGATGAAAGTCTGCGCGTTAGTCGTCTTCGCCGTCCTTGCCGCGCTTTTTCCTCCTAAACTGCAGGGTGCCGATATTCCCCTTGTTCGAGAATTTCAAGTTCCCTCCTCTTTCTTTCAAGATTCGGCGACGGGGAATCCGATTGATCCTCGCGAGCGTCTCATCGCCGAAGGGATCACCCTTGGCGAGAAGGATAGCATCGCCTACGACCCTCTAACCTCGCTGCTCTTTGTAAGAGCGAAGCCGGAGACCCTGCTTCGGCTTGAGAGGCTCCTTGCCTTCGTTAGTGCGCGGAGTGCGGTGCAGGTTTTCCTGACTTACCGGGTTCTGGAAACCCATCGTCCTCTTTTTGCAGATGAGACCTCCACGGGCGGGGATCCGAAGTCAGATCCCGATTCGGGAACACGGGTGGTGGGAGGAGAGCGAGATCCCTTTCCGGTAGAATCGGTGCTGAAGATGACACGTATCTTTACGACCGGAGAGCAGGTCGATTCCCTCGTTCGCCGGGTGCAGGACGGGGATCTTGGAAGAATTCGACCAGGTGCTACTCTTGCCGCCCGGTCGGGACAGACGACTGAAACCTGGATAGGAGATGCACTGACTCTGAACGTGCCTGTCATTTCGGACGATGCCTCGACCGTGGAGATGGACATCAAGCTCTTTCAAGGTCGCTCCGGCGCGGAACCCGAACTTTTTGGTGAAACAAAAGTGGCGATTCCCTCGGGGGGCTCCGTTGTCTTCGAGGAGAAAATCGGAGAGACCTCATGGCGGACCAGGATCATCACCGTTGTCGTCGTTGATGCGGCGGGATGGCCGATCCCCCGCATGGAGACGACGGCACTGCCCGATGATCAGCAGAGAGGACCCTCAGGGGCGCTCTTTCCCGGTCCGGTCCCGATGCCTGCAATCGAGAAAGTAAAAACCATCATTATTCCGTCAATTGAGTTCAAGGAGACGCCGCTGCTGGAGGCGATCGAGAGGTTGAACGAGGCCGGCATCAAGCACGATAAGAGCTTGCCCGAGTCACAGCGTGGCGTGAAAATCCGGCTCTTCTATTCACGAGGATCCGGGACCAGGATTGATGATATACCGGTCACCCTTCGGCTCACTAACGTTCCGTTGGGTGTGGCCCTCGACTACACGGCTAGTCTTGCCGGTTGTGATGTTCGATTCGGAGGTGGCACGGTCGAAATCGGGAACTTCCGGTTTTCAGGGAAAAACCCGGATGATGGCTCAGACATCTGGTACGCCGCCTTCCTCAGACTTAGGGAAGCTGATGAACTGGAACGGTCCGGAAAACTGAAGGAAGCGACCTCCAAACAACTCCAGGCACTGACGCTTCTCCAGACATTAGCAGTGAAGTACGCCGGGTTCCATCCAGGGCTAGTGGCAGAACGGATCCAACTCTTAAAAGAAAAACTGGGAGTCGAGTGATGAGAAGCCGTAACGGAGTTTTCCTCGCAGCCAGACTAATTTCTTACAACTCCGGACTCCCCACTTGCGTGGTAATCAGATACGGTAACCTCATGAAACGAACCCTCTTCACTCTACTCACCTTCGCTTCCCTCTCCTTGGCGAACGCTCAGGAGAAGTCAGCCGAACCGCGCTCCATCACCGTGACCGGCAATGCCGAGCGCAGTCTTCCGGCGGATCGTGTTCGTATTTCGGTCGCGATTCGCTCGGTCCGCGACGATCTTGCTGCGGCACGTAACGCCTCCCAGGAGGGGTTTGCCTCAGTGGTGAAAGGACTCGGGGAGATCGGGGTTCCTTCCGAGAAAATTGAACTGACCAACCACTCCCTCGGACGCGAATACGAGAACGGACCCAATGGTGAGCGGATCGCGAAGGGCTTCTTCAGTGCCCGCGATTTTGTGATCGAGCTGGACGACGCCAGTCTGCTTGAACTCGTCCATGGCAACCTCGCCGAAAACGCCGAAGTCGCGGTCAATCAGACGAGCTTTTCGCGAAAGGACGAGATCGAAGTGCGTAACGAACTTCGCAAAGTGGCCTTGAACGCCGCTCTGGAGAAAGCCGGTGCGATGGCCGCCGTCTACGGGCAAAAGGTTGGTCGACCCTTGAAGATGGGCGAGGGTGGCGGGGGATTTAATCCCGTGGGTTTCAATACAAGAAACAGCTTTGCCGCGATGGCTACTGACAGTGTTGGCGGCCGCGTTTCGCTTGAGGCCTTCGTTGAGGTGACTTTTGAACTGGTCGAGTGAATCGTCGCGGCGGGCTTGAAAAGGAGCATTCCGTCCTCAAGCCATCAGCGCCTTGACCGGCTTCACCATCTCCACCCCGGTCAATCGCCCGTCGAGTCCCTGATGTTTGTAGGTGAGGCGCTCGTGGTTGAATCCTAACAACTGCAGAACAGTCGCGTGAAATTCGCTGATATGAAGCGGGTCCTGCACGATATTGTAGCTGAAATCATCGGTCTCTCCGTAGATGGTGCCGGGTTTCGATCCGCCGCCCGCCATCCACATCGTGAAACAGCGGGGATGGTGGTCGCGTCCGTAGTTCTCCTTTGAAAGGTTGCCCTGGGTGTAGATGGTGCGTCCGAATTCTCCGCCCCAGATGATGAGGGTGTCCTCGAACATCCCGCGCTGTTTGAGATCCTGAATCAGGGCGGCACAAGGCTGGTCGACGTCGCGGCACTGGTCGGGCATGCGGCCGGCGACGTTGGAGTGGTGGTCCCAGTTGTTGTGATAGATCTGGACGAAGCGGACCCCGCGTTCGGCGAGGCGGCGGGCCATCAGAACGGAGTTCGCAAAACTTCCGGGAGTCTTCGCGGCTTCTCCATAGAGTTTGTAAACGTGTTCGGGTTCGGACTTGATGTCGGTCAGCTCGGGCACACTCGCCTGCATGCGGAAAGCCATCTCATACTGCTGGATGCGCACCCGGGTCTCGGGATCACCGATGGCCTCGTAGTTCATCTGATTCATCGTATTGATCCCGTCGATGGTCTGCCGGCGAACCGCGTCGGGCACTCCGGGAGGATTGTTGATGAAGAGGATGGGATCGCCCTTGCTGCGGAAGGAGACGCCGGCGTGTTCACCGGGGAGGTAACCGCTCGACCAGAGGCGGGCGGAGATGGCCTGCTCCTGTTCGCGGTTCGTTGGAGTGGCGACGAGGACAACGAAGGTGGGCAGGTTCTCGTTCATCGAGCCTAGCCCGTAGGAGGCCCATGCTCCGAGGCAGGGACGTCCCGTGACCTGATTGCCGGTCTGCATGGCCGCGATGGCGGGCTCGTGATTGATCGCCTCGGTGTGGAGCGAGCGCATCCAGCAGATGTCGTCGGCGCGCTGTCCGAGATAGGGGAGAAGATCGCGGTTCATCCACATGCCGCACTCGCCGCGCTGGACGAATTCATATTTTGACGGGGCGATGGGGAAGCGCGACTGCCCGCTCGTCATCGTGGTGAGGCGCTGTCCCTTGCGGATGCTTTCGGGCAGATCCTTGTCGTACATCTTCACCATCTCCGGCTTGTAGTCGAAGAGGTCCATCTGCGAAGGACCGCCGACCATGTGGAGGTAGATGACCCGTTTCGCCTTTGCCGGGAAATGGGAGACAGGACCAACACTCTCAGCGGCTGCGCCCGAGGCGGAGAAGATCTTCTGCGAACCCGAAAGTGAGGCAAGCGCCGCAGTTCCGAGCAAGTTCCGGCCCTTCGCGAAAAAGTGGCGCCGGGTTTGGTTTAGAAAAAAGTCCTGGGAGAGCATAGGGAATGGGGGAGTTTCAAGTTTGAAGTTTCAGGTTTCAAGTTGGTTCCGAAGCGGGGAGTTTTTTGAACTTTGAGCCTTTGATTTCGGTGTCGCGCAGGTAGTTCGAGAAGCTGTCGAGTAGCCGTGAAATCTCCAGGCAGGACTGGTGGAGGGTTTTCCATTCGTCTTCTTTCAGGTATCCCGCATCGAGGGCGAGATAGAGTTGGGAGCGGACTTCTCCACAGGATCCTTTGGCGTGGGAAAGAAACTGAATGAACTCTCGCGAGCCGTCGCGTTCAAAGCCCTCGGCGATGTTCGAAGTGATCGAGATGGCCGCTCTCCGAATCTGATCCTTGAGAGCAAAGTCCTTTGAGAATTCATCCTTCCTGGTGGCCGTGTAAATCTCCCGGGTGAGGTCCCTCGCTTTCTGCCAGGAAAGAATGTCCTCGAACTGTCGGATCGTTGCCATTCACAAGAACTTGAAACCTGAAACTTCAAACTTGAAACCCTGTCATTTGTTCAGCGCTTCATCCAAATTCATCATCTGATTGCAAACCATCGTCCAGGTCGCGAGGAGCGGCGGGTCGAGGTTCTTGTCCGGAGGTGTTTCCCCGATGGCAAGGAGGGCCGTCGTGTCGGCGGGGACTTTCTGGTAATGTGAGAGGATTGAGAGCCGGCTCGATTGCATGATGTTTAGCTCCGCCTCCTTCAGCGGGCGTGAAAGGACGCGCCGGGCGATGAAGTCTAGGATCTTCTCGTCATCCCCTCCGCCGTTCTTCAGGGCGAGTTCGGCAAGACGTCGTGCGGCCTCGATGAACTGGGGATCATTGAGGGTCACGAGCGCCTGCAGGGGCGTATTGGTGCGGTCCCGCTTGATGCAACTGACTTCCCGGTTCGGCGCGTTGAAAAGCTCCATGCTGGCGGGCGGAGCCATGCGTTTCCAGTAGTTGTAAACGGTGCGGCGGTAGAGGTTATCACCTTTGTCCTGTTCGTATTTAGCATTGCCCATGCCGACAGTCTCCCAGACGTTCTCGGGCTGGTAGGGTTTGGTTCCGGGACCGCCCATCGTCGGGGAGAGGGTCCCGCTCGCGGCAAGCGCGGCGTCGCGTATCATCTCTCCATCAAGGCGGAAGCGTGGACCGCGACTGAGGAGGCGGTTGCCCGGATCCTTCTCTGCTTTCTCCGGAGTCGTCAACGCGGCCTGGCGATAGGTTGAGGACATCAGGATGGTCTTGAAAAGCGCCTTGGTGTCCCACCCTGATTCGATGAATGTCAGGGCGAGCCAGTCGAGTAGTTCGGGATGGCTCGGAGCAGCGCCCATGATCCCGAAGTCATCCGGAGTGGCGACGATGCCGGTGCCGAAGATCTCCTGCCAGAAGCGGTTCACGGTCACGCGCGCGGTAAGCGGATTTGCCGGGTCGACGAGCCACCGTGCGAGGCCGAGGCGGTTCGCGGGGGCTCCCGCGGGTAGATCGTGGAGAACCTCGGGGGGCGCGGCGGCCACTTGTTCACCGACCTGATCGTAGGCTCCGCGCATGAGAATGTTCGCCATCGCGGGAGTGTCTTTCTTCTCCTCCTGAATGTGGGTCACGGGGCTGCGGGCCTTGATCCCGTCGCGTTCACCCTCCAGTTTTGCAACGGTTCCATCCAGTTCACGCCAGGCGGTGTCGCGGGTGGCAAGGTAGTGTTGGAAGAGGCTCTCGACCTGCTCGGGTTTACGCTTCTCCCCGGCGGCGATGGCGGCATTTAGCGCGGGGATCTGATTGAGGCGCGAGGTTTGGGCGGCACTCAGCCGCTTCGTGAAAATGCGCAGGTCCTGGACCTGGCCCTCGGCAAAGACCATGCTGGAACTGCGTTGTCCCAGTCTCAGCGGAACGGCATTGCGGGTCTCAGCGTCGGGTTTGAGTGTGTCGTTGAGAACGCGCAAAGGAACGTCGGCTCCGTTGACATACATTTTCACCCCGCTTGCCTTGCCTCCTCCATCGTAGGTGACGGCGACGTGCTGCCACTTGCCGGGTGTGAGGGCGGCCTTCACCGTGCCGACTTTCAGCGCGTTGCCGGGCCAGGTGTCGATGAGGTGAAAGCCGAGATTGCGGTTCTCCTGAAGAATGTCCCATCCGCGGCTTTTTGCCTGATCATCCATGCGGGCGACGATGGAACCGTTGAACCCGTCCTTGGGCGAGCGCACCCAGAGAGCAATGCTGAAAGGCTCATTCCGGGCGAAGTTGCCCAGATCACCGAGATCGGGATTGGTCTCTTTTTTCAAGATCGGGGCAGCGCCGAATTTTCCACCCGGAGCCCACGCGAGTCCGTCGGGCGTTTTGATGCGGCGATCAAGAGGGAAGCGGGCCGCGAATTCGCTGCCTTTTCCTTCATTCAAAGGGAAGTGGGCGACGAGACCCTCGTCAGGAAGGCCGTCCTCAAGTGAGGCGGGCGTTGCCTTTGCGAGCCAGGCGTCGAATTCCGGTTTTGCGGCGTTGCGGCGTTCGTTGCGTTTCGTTGAAGCGGCGGCAATCTCGCCGGGGAGGGTGCTCCAGCGGGGACGGTCCGTAGCGTTCGGGACAACCAGAATCGGGCCGCTGTCCTTCACGTTGCCGTCCTTGGGGCCCTGCGTGGTGTTCCGGAAAAAGGCGGCCATGGAATAGTAGTCACGTTGCGAGAGCGGATCGAACTTGTGATCATGACACTGGGAGCAGTTGAGGGTGAGCCCGAGATATACCCATCCGAGAGTTTGAACCCTGTCAGACGCATAAAGGGCAACGTTTTCCTCATCGATCGTGCCGCCTTCGTTTGTCGTCATGTTGCAACGCTGGAAGCCGGTCGCGATGAGTTGTTCTTCCGTAGGATTCGGAAGGAGATCTCCCGCAATCTGTTCGATCGTAAACTGGTCAAAAGGCAGGTTGCGGTTGAAGGCACCGATGACCCAGTCGCGGTAGAGCCACATCTCGCGGTAATTGTCGAAGTGAAGCCCGTGGGTATCGGCGTAGCGGGCGGCGTCGAGCCAGTAGCGACCGCGGTGCTCGCCCCAGCGAGGCGAGGCAAGATTACGATCGATCAGTTTTTCGTAGGCGTTCGGGTCGGTATCGGAGACGAAAGCCTCCACTTCCTCCGGCGTCGGAGGCAAACCGGTAAGGTCCAGGGCAACGCGTCGAACGAGAGCCCGGCGATCGGCCTCGGGAGCAGGCGTCAGTCCCGCTTTATCGACTCCGGCGAAAATAAACTGGTCGATCGGATTGCTGACCCGGTCGGACTTTGAGACTTCGGGAAGGACGGGTTTTTCCGGCTTCACAAAACTCCAGTGAGGCTGCCATTTTGCCCCTTCGACGATCCAGCGGCGCACGATCTCGATTTGCTCAGGCTTGAGTTCCTTGTGGGAATCGGGAGGCGGCATGAGGTCGTCCACATCGTCCGTGATCAGACGATCGTAGAGCGAACTCTCCTCCGGTTTGCCCGGAATCACGACGGCTTCCGCCCCGTCCTTGCCGAAAAATCCGGCTTCGGTGTCGAGCCGAAGGTCGGCCTTGCGGGTGACGGAATCGGGTCCGTGGCAGTGGAAACAGGCCTCCGCGAGGATGGGGCGAACGTCCCGGTTAAAGGTAAGCGGAGCCTCGGCCGCCGTCAGCGTGGAGAGGGTGAGGCAGCTCGCTGAGGAGAGGAGAAATGTTGTGAATTTCCGGTTCATATGGGTCGGGGGAATATTCGGACGAGACATCACCGTGAAGAATGTCGCGAGTCATCTGAAACTTACGCTCGAAATACGCTGCGGCCAGCCGTGATCAGGGGATCCGGCCCCGGGAAGACGGGAAATGGAAGAAATTTTCAGAAAGTAAGTTCAAATCCGTTGACTTAAATGAGAATGCATCTCATTATCAACAACGTTATTGTTCTCCTTTTACTGACCAATGAATCCTCAAATCAACCCCCGGAAGAGATCCGGTCTTGTTTCCAAAAAGGGTACGAACCGATGGATGAAAGTGGTTCGCCGCATACATATGTATACGGGGCTTATTCTCCTGCCGTGGGTGGTGTTCTTTGGCTTTAGCGGCGTCCTCTTCAATCATTCCGAGTGGTTTAGCCCGGTCGAAAAGGTTTCTAAAATCAGTGCGCGGGAAGTGGGAATGATTCATCCCTTCGAATTGCCGGATCCTGATGCGATCGCGGATGAGGTCATTTCATCTCTCAATCAGGGACAGACGGGGTCTACTTTCGAGCGAATCTCCCGATCCGACGCTACCCTGGACGGAGCCCTCGTCTATCAAGCCCCGACCAAAGAGGGAAATGCTCAGGTCAAGATCAGCCTCAATCACGGAAGTGCGGAGGTGGTCTTCAATCCCGGAAGCCCGAAACTAACACCGCCACCGTTTCAGGGGAAAAAGATCGCGATTCCATCCTTCGCCGCAGATTTCGTCTCGCCTCTCGCCTCCGCCGTCCTTGAAAAGTCGGAATTGAATCCCACCGGGCCCATGGTTCCGTCGGAGAGGGGAGGACCGGAGGTTCGTTTTCAGATTCACTCGACCGGAGATGGGAAAACCTGGAATGCGGTTTACAGCCTCGTTTCGGGAACAATCAACGCCCGGGATATCGAGGAGACTCCGGTGGTGGACGCAAATGCCATCCTGGGGAGGCTTCACAAAGCGCATCATTATCCCGATCGGATGGGAGCCCGCTGGCTCTGGTCCCTGTTCGGCGATGCCACGGGATTCACGATGGTCTTCTGGGGGCTCTCGGGTGTGATCATGTGGTGGCAAATGAAGCCAACCCGGGCCCTCGGGGTCATGGGATTGAGCGTCGCGGCGGTGCTCTCTTTCATCATTTTTTCCGGGACCTTCGCCGACCTCACCTTTGGTCCGCCGCAACAAAGAGTGGCACCGCAGAATCCGGAAATGCGCCCGACTGGCCCTCGCTCCGGAGGGAGAGAGGAACCCGCAGGGCTGCCGGGGGGAGGAAATTCCGCATTGCCGGAACGGTCCCGTCCCGATCAATCAAAGGGATAAATCCCGAACCACAATCAACAGGAACAGCAAAGGACTTATGAAAAGGAAACGCAATCTGACGAAATCAACCGCGCCTAAATCGAGATCCTCCCTCGCGAGGGAGAGTTTTGCCCTATTGGGTCTTCTGTGTGCGGCCAGCCAGGCCAACGCGCAGGAAACGTCCGGGCAGACTCCGGAAACGGGCGATGCAGAGGCCGGGACACTGCCTCCTCAGGTTGTTGAGGCTGCAAAACCCGCTCCCAAGCCCCGGCCGGCGCCACGTCCTCAACCTGTTGTTGAAGAGGTGCCCGAGGTGGAACCCCTGGTTTTGAATGATTCGATCTACAAGCCAACTCAGCTGACTTCGACGAAGTACACCCAGCCTCTCCTCGATATACCCCAAACCGTTCAGGTCATCCCAGAGACCCTGATTAGAGATCAGGGAGCGACCAGCCTTCGTGAGGCGCTGCGCAACGTTTCCGGGATCAGCATGGCGGCGGGCGAGGGAGGGGCCTCAGCTGGTGACAGTCTGACTCTCCGCGGATTCGGTGCTCGAAATGATTTTTTCGTGGATGGTATTCGCGATCTCGGGGGTTACTACCGCGATCCATTCAATCTCGAACAAGTTGAAGTGGTGAAAGGACCGTCGTCGGCAAATTCAGGACGAGGCGCGACTGGCGGCTACTTGAATCTGGGATCCAAACAAGCGCATATCGATGACAACTTCACCCGTGTCGATCTCTCGGGGGGCAGCGACAATCTGTTCCGCACCACCGTGGACTACAATCACGAGATCGAACAGATCGAGGGAGCTGCTTTGCGTCTCAACCTGCTCGCCCACGATCAGAACATCCCGGGGAGGGACTATGTTTACAACAATCGCTATGGGGTCGATGCCTCGCTTGGATTCGGCCTTCAGGAAGGATCGAATACGCGACTATTCTTGAATGCCTTCTACCAGCGGGAAGATAATCTCTCCGACTACGGGATCCCTTATGTTCCCGCCACAGTTACGGATCCGGCTTTCACCCCCTACATTGGCGGCCCGGCACCGGTTGATTTCGACAATTACTATGGACTGTTGAATCGTGACTTCGAGGATGTTGATGTCGCCCGTTTTACGGCCCGGTTTGAACACGATTTCAACGATTCCATTACATTCCGAAACCAGACTCGAATCGGTCAGGTGCATCGAAATTCCATTGCCGGAGCACCTCGGTTTAGCGCCACCAACCCCGCCGTGATCAACCGGGGATTCCAACCACGGGACGACAGGAACGATGTCTTCGTCAACCAGAGTGATTTTCTCATCGACTTCGAAACCGGGGCGCTGAAACACGAAGCGCTGGTAGGAATTGAAGTGGCGAAGGAGGACTATTTCCGACGGATGATGGCTGCGGTGGCACCGGCTCTTCCTGCGGATCCGTATAATCCGAATCCAGTCGACGGCTCTTCGACGGGCTTCAATTATACCGGTGCCTCGAACACCGCCGATGCCCTCACCCTGTCCGCCTACGCGTTTGACACGGTAGAAGTCACCGAGTGGCTCGATCTGACGGGAGGCATCCGCTTTGACCAATACGATCTGAAGTATGTGGTGAGAGACACTTCGGGAGTCGTCACCAGCGCCTTAGAGCGGACCGACGAGACTTTCAGCAACCGGGCCGCTGCCGTGGTGAAGCCCGCCGAAAACGGTAGTATCTATTTCGGATACGGAACATCGTTTAACCCCTCTGCCGAAACGCAGTCGCTTACCGCCGCCAATGTGAATGTGGATCCGGAGGAAACCAATACGATGGAACTTGGGACAAAATGGGATGTGCTGGATGAACGGCTTTCCCTTTCGGCCGCGCTATTCCGCATCAACAAGTCAAACGCGCGAAGCACTGACACCATTACAAACGAAGTGACCCTGGACGGATCGCAGCGTGTGGACGGCTTCGAGCTGGGTGCGGCGGGAGAAGTCAACGATTGGCTGAACGTATATTTGAGCTACACCCACCTCGACGCGACCCTGACCGGTGCTACGGCGAATGCCTCTCCTGCCGAATTGGCGAACATCGGCAACAATCTGGCGAACACCCCTGAGGATTCCTTCAGTCTCTGGTTTCAGGCGGAGTTGCCGAACAACTTCTTTGTCGGTGGAGGACCGGTGTATGTCTCCGATCGATTCACCAACGTGAACAACACCACGGTGGCACCGTCCTATCTGATATGGGATGCTCTGGTAGGGTACCGGGTGAACGAAAAATTGACCCTAAGGATGAACCTCAACAACATCGCCGATGAGAACTATGTCGGCACGGTGGGTGGCGGGCACTTCATTCCCGGTGAGGGACGCTCGGTGATGTTCTCTGCTTCGATGGAATTTTAATCCGGAGGTTTATCATGCTTATCACCATCCCCGATCTGCTCACTTCCGCTCAAGTCGAAGAGGCCAGGAGACTACTCGACTCGGCTGAGTGGGTGGACGGGCGGGTGACCGCAGGTCATCAGTCCGCCAGGGCAAAAGACAATCAGCAGATACCCGAAGGTCATCCGGTTTCACGGCAAGTGGGGGAAATGATCCTCCTCGCGCTGGGACAAAATCCCCTTTTCCACAGCGCGGCTCTGCCCTTACGCATTTTCCCACCTCTCTTCAATCGATACTCGGGAGGGCAGTCTTTCGGGACTCACGTCGATAATGCCATCAGACAATTCCCGGGGGCACCGGTCCGGATCAGGACCGATCTCTCGGCGACTCTCTTTTTCGAGGATCCGGAAAATTATGACGGAGGCGAACTTTGTGTTGAGGACACCTACGGAGTCCATCGGGTCAAGCTTCCTGCGGGATCAATGGTTCTCTATCCCTCCACGAGCCTTCATCATGTGACTCCGGTGACACGGGGGACGCGGTTGTGTTCCTTCTTCTGGCTCCAGAGCATGATCCGTGACGACGGGAAACGGTCCCTGCTCTTTGATCTCGATCTGGGAATTCAGAATGTCTCACGTGAACTTTCCGAACATGAGGCGGCGCGCAAATCGGCCGTCCAGCTCACCGGGGTTTACCACAATCTTCTGCGCCAGTGGGCGGAGATGTAGGCAGGCTTTGTCGGCCTCCGGATGGGGGCGGAGGCGGGGAATCCCGGAGGGCTGCCCTTTTTAGTAAACAATCCGGGCTTCGCGAATTGCGGCGAGGCGTTCCCGGCATTCATGCCAGCTTGCAAGGAGGTCCCGGTTCTTGTCGAACCCGCTTGATCCAATGTCAGAAAATCCGGCGCGTTGAATCTCAGCGGCTCCGTTCCAAAGGGTCGTGACCGCAATTTCGTGTGATTCGATGTCATCGGCGAGGACAGGATGCACGCTGGAGGGATCGAGGTAATCAAGGAGGTAATCGGCGAGGAATTGGGGTTGGTTCCGGAGATAGGATTCGGCACCGCACCGGAACAGTTCGCTCGCGATGCCTCCCAGCGCAGAAAGGTTTCCACCCTTTTCACGGAACTTTCGGATCAGTTCCAGTCCCTCTTCGACAAGGTCCGTGACTTCCTCCGGCTGGCAGGGCGTTTCGCGGTCTCCAAGCGCACGGCAGAGCGTGAGTCGCGCGGTCAGTTCCAGTGTGACAAGGTCCCCTTCAAGGAGATCGAGCGCTCCCGACGACAGCAGCTTCATGGCCTCCCTCGCCGCGTCCTCGACGAGGGGACTGCCCCGGTTCTCCATCAGGAGTCTTGCTCTGGCAAGATTCGTGAGCGCCACCGCCAGAACTCTCCGGGATTCCTCTTCTCCTCTGAGTGCCCCCGCGCGCAGGGTCTCCACCGCCGTGAGAAATGCAGCGATAACCTCAGCTCTGAAACTTTTGCCATAGCGGGTCGTCAGGATAAGCATTGCGTCCGCGCGGTTCATTTGCGCGAGAGCAAAACGGACGCGATAGGCGGGGTTATCGTCCGGGGGGAAATCATCGAGAAGACTGACGGCCGTCTCGTTCGACCTGATCTTCTCCTCGAGTTCAAGCAGCCCTCCGATCCGGCCAAGGGCGTCACCGCGGTTCATCCAGGCGGCGGCGAGCCCCCACCGGTTCGCGCTGTCTCCCATCCCGTCCCGGGTTCTCAGTTCGATCGCCTTGTCAAAATGCCCGACCGCTGAACTCAGGCCCTCGACCGAGTCATCGAGGAGACCTCCAATCCCCCGATAGGTCCAGAGGCTCGCGGCGCGACGCGCCGCCACCGAAGGTTCCAGACAGGACGGCTCAATCAGGTTCAGAGCTTCGGCGTAGGCATCGTCGGCTTCGGCGGGCAACTGCTTCCAGCGGGCAAGATGACCCCTGAGTGTCGCCACCGCTGCGGAGAGTCTTGTTCTTTCCACTTCCGGCACCGTCAAGCGCCGTGAGAGACTCGCGGAAACCTGATCAATTTTTTCTCCCGCATCGGAAAGCATCTCTGTATCACCATGAACCAGACCCTGCTCGATTGACTCAAGAATCTGGAAGAGGTCCTCGATCTGTTCCTCGTCGCTGGCTGAACCGGGTAAATCCATCAAACAGGTTGTCTATTATTCCTTGTGGCGCGCAACGTCCGCGCTCTCGCGATCAGGCTGCCACTCGTCGCCCACAATCTCAACCAAAGACGATCACCCTTTCGATGGTTCGTGGGACCGGGTGGCTCGAATGCAACGGGCGAGGGAATCCCGCCCGACTATCATCAGCGAGACTCCTTGCTGTGCACCGTCTTCGTCGGGTGCCGCTCTAATCTGTCACCACCAGATTCCCGTTTACCGTGACCGATTCACTTTTGCCCGGAGTTGCGTTTTTCGGCCGGTTGTTCTGCGGCTTTCCGTTCCGGGACTGGGGCCGTCCGTCACCGTCGAACTCCGTAAAGACGAGCGGATCGATAATCCATTTCACGGTATACTCGCCTGCTGGCAATTTGCCTAGGTTCACCAGGAGAACCTCGTAGTAAGTGAAAGTCTTGAAGTAATTCCCCTGCCAGATCGCTTCGGACATCCTCACCGTAATCGTATTGCCTTCACGCTCGATCTTCTCGACCCAAACGCGGTCGTTGTCATCGAGCTGGCGGGTGCGAAAGAGGAGCCATGTCTCCTCTTCCGATCCGGGGTTCTCCCCGGTCTCGAGAAGTTGATCGGCCCAATTATCGAGGTTCAGTCCTTCCGGCTTCTTCCCGGGCGGCGGCGCGAATTGAAGGATGGGGTTATCGTTCCACTTGCCGGTGTCGCCGCGGACGGATTCGCGGGCCGATTCAAGGCCGTCGCCGTGAACAGCGAATGGGGTCAATGTCAGGAAAAGGAGGAATTTGAACGATTTCATCACCTGGAGTCCTGGAGACGGTAAAGCCATGAATACGTGCGAATGAAGAGACTGCCCCGCGCGATCGCCGGAGTCGCCCAGATGACGTCGCCGAGCGGGTTTTTTCGAACGAGCTTATACTCCGGGGCGTCCTCGATTACCCAGGTGTCGCCGTTTTCATTGAGCATGAAAACCTTTCCGTTGTAGGCCCAGGGCGAGGCGTAGAATCGACCGCCCGTCGTGTTGAGCCGCTGCTTCGGGATGATCTCCTCTCCCGTTTTTGCATTAAAGCAGGCCATCAGACCGGAGTCATAGCAGACAAAGAGCCTGTCTCCGCTTATGAGGTAACAGGGATGAATACTCGAGCCACGTCTCTGCGACCAGGCGATATGCGCATTGCCTGTCTCTTCTCCCTTGAGCGAAATATCCCCGCTCGCGCCGGGGCGGATCGCATAGAGCGGCCCATAGTGGTAACCGGCACCGACATAGAGCAATCCCTCTTTCGCAACGGGCATGAGACTGACAAGGCCGGAAGACCCTGACAATTCCCAAAGAAGCGCACCATCCGCCGGATTGTAGGAGCGAATCCGGTTCGTTCCGATCGTGACGAGTTCGTCGCGAGGCCCGCTCTCCCAATAATAAGGGGTCGACCAGGTGCTGCGTTCTTCGCGCGCGACGCGCCAGAGGGTTTCCCCGGTGAGTTTGTCGAGGCACTCCAGCCAGGAGTCCTCCTCGTTGTCGTTCTGGATGAAAAGGCGGTCGCCGTGCAGGACCGGCGACGTCCCCGTATTCCACTCATCGCGCATCGAATAGGCAGGCCAGCGGCGTTCCCACAGTTTTTTGCCGGCGAGATCGGTGCAGAAAAGACCGATGTTGGCAAACCAGGCGTAGACCCTCTCTCCGTCGGTCACGGGCGTCTCGGAGGCGAACGAATTGCGCGGGTGTCGCATCTTCGGCGGAATGCCACGATGCGCTTCAAATTCCCACTCGATTTTTCCCGACTCGAAGTCCAGGGCGTATAACATCCACCGGTGCTCCTCTTCGCTGCCGATGTGGCCGCCGGGATATCCTCCGACATGGGGCGTCGGGAGTTCTGTCTTTGAGACGGCCGAGGTCACAAAGATTTGATTGCCCCAGACAATGGGGGAAGACCAGCCCCATCCGGGGACTTTCGTCCGCCAGACGACATTTTCCGTGGTGCTCCAGGTTTCGGGCAGGGTGGCTCCCTCAGCAAGTCCATCCGAGGCAGCGCCGCGATATTGAGGCCAGTTTTCGGTCTCCGCCTGAATCGATTCCGAACAGGCGACGAGCAGCAGCAGACGGATAAGAATTGGCCGCTTCGTCATGATACATTTCCTATCGGATTTGAAGAAAAGTGTAAACTCTCAATGCACCCGCCCGTATTCCAGCCTGTGCTGAAACTGCACTCCCACTTTCGATGAAAAAATTCTGGTTTCGTTCTTTTCCCTTCCTTGTCACCCTTCTGTTCGTGATCCTGCTGCTTGCCCTCAGTGGAAGCGCTTTGATTGGGAAAAAGGTGATCGGCCATCTCATCATGCCGGCGGGTCTGCTCTGGCTCACAGGATTCATGGCGATCTTCCGGACCGGAGTGAAAGGCGCGGCTCGAGGGGGGCTGGTCGCGGTCTGGCTTCTCTACTCCTTTGCCGGCAGCCCCTACGCCGGGGTGGCACTTCTCCGTATCCTTGAAGAGCCCTTCTATGTCTTTGAGCAACCCGGGGAGAAACTGGATGCGCTGGTTCTTCTGGGTGGTGGAACCGGGCTCTCGCCGGGGGGACGGCCTGCCCTCGGAACTCATGGGGACAGGCTCACGCGTCCGGTAATCCTGTTTCAGGAGGGGCTCGTCGGCACCCTCATCACGACAGGGCGCAGTATCACCGAAGCCGGGGAGGACAGACTGCTTTCGCGGGAGACCTCGTTGATCTGGCAGGGACTCGGTGTTCCTCCGGAAGCCATCATCGAGGTGCCGGAGCCGCGGACCACGAGTGAAGAACTGGAGGCGGTGGCAAAGCTGATCGCGAACCACCCGGAGTGGAAGCGGGTGGGGTTGTCGAGCTCCGCGTCACACCTTTCCCGCGCGATGAAGGAAGCCCGCTCGCAGGGTCTCGACCTCATTCCGGTGCCCAGCGATTTTCGCTCGGGGAGTTTGATCTTCTCCCCGCTCTACCTCGTGCCACAGGGAAGGGGATTCCGCGATGTGCAAACCGCCCTGTGGGAGTTTTTGGGACGGATGATGTGAAGCCACTAAGAGAAGAGGGAGCGTTGGCGTGATCGGGTTGCGATTCGGGTTTACGGCAGGGACGTCGGGACTCTATGATTCGATTCACTTGAGCCAATGAAATCCCCCTGCTTGCCCGTTCTATTGCTCCTTGCCCTTGTTTCACTTACCAATGCACAGGAGAAGCGCCCGAACTTTCTCTTTATCCTCGTCGATGATCAGTCGCCCTTCGACTTGAAGATTTACGATCCGAACTCGGGCCTCGATTCACCCAACCTCGACCGTCTCGCCGCCGAAGGCATGGTGATCGACCGGGCCTATCACATGGGTGGATTTGTCGGGGCGGTCTGCACCCCTTCGCGCCACATGATCATGTCGGGCCGCACCCTCTGGCACCTGCCGATTGGTCCGCTCGCAAAGACGCATTGCCCGCCGAATCTCGAAAAGGAAACCATTCCCGCCGTCTTCAATCGCGCCGGTTATGACACGATGCGCACCTGCAAGCAGGGCAACAGCTACGAGGCGGCGAACAAGGAGTTCACGGTGCGCCACGATGCCTCCAAGCGCGGCGGTGATGCGGAGTCGGGCAGTGCCTGGCACGCGGAACAGGTTCTCAACTTCCTCAAGACTCGCGAGGAAACAAAGGACGTCGATCCCTTTTTCATCTACTTCGGCTTTTCTCATCCTCACGACACCCGCGACGGCACTCCGGAGTTGCTCGAAAAATACGGAGCGGTGAATCACGCTGACGAAAACGCCCTGCCCCCGGGGAATCAAAAAGCACCGGCCCTGCCGCGAAACTGGTTACCGGATTATCCCTTTCATCACGGTCATCCCGACTTGCGCGACGAGGTCGCGGTGAGCGGAGTGTGGAAGAATCGCGATGTTGTCACGATTCGGAACGAGATGGGGCGAGAGCTCGCCTGCGTTGAGAACATCGACATCCAGATCGGACGTGTCCTCGCGCGGCTCGAGGCGATGGGCGAGATGGAAAACACCTACATCATCTACACTTCCGATCACGGCATCGCGATCGGACGTCATGCCCTGATGGGCAAGCAGAATCTCTACGAACACTCCTGGCGTGTGCCCTATCTCGTGAAAGGTCCGGGGATCAAGGCAGGCAGTCGTGCCGACGGCAATATCTACCTCCTCGACACTCTCGCGACTCTTTGCGATCTGGCCGGAATCGACGCTCCGGCCACAAACGAAGGTCTCAGCTTCAAGCCCGTGCTCACCGGGAAAAATGCCACGGTTCGTGACACGCTCTACGGTGTCTACAATGGCGGCACCAAACCTGGAATGCGAAGCGTGCGCCAGGGGGATTGGAAGTTGATCCAACACGATGTGCTCGACGGCAAAGTGCGCGAGACGCAGCTCTTCAATCTTGCCGAGAATCCTGAAGAATTCCTGATTGAACACCACGATCCCGCCGTCGTCGATCAGACCGGCGTGAAACCTGAGGCTCACCAGGTCGACCTTGCCGAGGATCCGAAATACGCCGCCAAGCTTGTCGAGATGAAGGCGCTCCTCCTCGCGGAAATGCGGCGTTTTGACGATCCCTGGCGGCTGTGGGACCAGCCCGACGACGGACTAGTGACGCCGAAGGATGAGACTCCGAAAGTGAAGAAGGAGAAAAAAGAGAAGAAAAAGGTCGACTGATCAAGTCGGTCCGTAGTGGTGACCTGGAGGTCACCACTACGGCGAGGTCCTGTTCCCTACTTTTTAAACATCGCGTTCGCCGCGTCCCCTCCGCTCAGGACATAGGCGACGAGATCGAGGACTTCCTCCTTCGTCAGCATCGCTAGCAACATTGGCGGCATGGGCGAAACCTTGGAGACTTCCATCGTCTTCACTTCCTTGCGATCGACATTGACGCGCTGGTTCGGGTCGGTGAGGTCGGTGTTCAGGGTGACTCCGTCGCCGCTGAGATTCACGACGACACCGCTCACGATGGAACCGTCATTCAGGGTCACCACGACGGGGGCGAACTGCTCGTTGATCACATTGCTCGGGTTGATGATCTGGTCGAGGAAGTCGTGCGGGGAATAGCGGCCGCCTGCTCCGGTGAGGTCGGGTCCGTTCATGCCGCCTCCGTCGCCGAAGCGATGGCAGGCGTAACAGGCCGCGGCGGCGAACATCTTGCGGCCGTTCTCGAAGTTGCGGTCCTGCATCCCCGTGGACGCAGCGGCGCTGAGTTCCTCGAGGGTCCACATCTTGGGTGTGCGCCCGACGAAGACGGCGCCAAGGTTTTCGATCGCGGAAACGCGAGTAGGCTTCTTCTCGATGATGGAGGAAAGCTCAGTCTTCTCCGCCTCGGTGAAGGTGGCGAGGGCGTCGTTGCGGATGAACTCGATGAATTTTTCGAAACTCGACCCGCCACGGTAGTTCGCGGCCTTAAGGAACCACTCGAGGTAGACGGTGCGCAGTTCCCTGGTCCAGCCGGTTTTGACAAAACGCAGGCTGCGGGCGTACTCGAGCTGCTCTTCCTGCGAGACGGCCTCGCTCAGTGCGGCAATGCCTTTGGTGGCAATGGTAGGCGACTGGAGGTAGGCGAGGGTTTCGCAGAGGAGCCAATTCAGCGGGAAGGATTTCGCGGGGAAGGCGGGATCGAGATCCGCGATGAGCTGTTTTGTCATTTCTTCGCTCGCACCGTCAAAACGATTGAGTGCGATCTGCACGGTGCGCACAAGGGTGAGCTGCGCCTCGGGCGAGAGCGCGGCGAAGTCGATCGCGATGAGGGCCGAGAGAATCTGATCGCGAAGGTCGGTGTCGACCGGCGGAGTCGGCGTGGCTCCTTCGGGGATCGGAAGCATTTTGATGGCGGGCTCGCCGGCGGGCACGCCGAGTGGTTTCGCAGGCACGCGGTGATAGGGGCAGATGCCGCCGACGCGGGCGAGGGCGAGGAGCGCCTCGACTTGCTTGGCGGGATCGCTTTCGGAAAGGGCATTCGCTTTCCAGGTGTCGATCGGCTGATGCTCGATCGCGGTGCGGGCGGCCCAGCGGAGGTGGCGGTCGGGGTTGGAGAGATGCGGCCAGGCCGTTTCGATCGCCCTTGCATCGGGCTTGCCATGGAAAGCCTCGAGTTCGTGCCGAAGCTTTGCGGCGTCGGTGAGGGTTTTGTCAGGTTGCACGGGCGCCGTGTCTTCCTTGCCGTTGTAGGTGACGCGATAGAGTCCCGACTGGACTCTGCGTCCGCCGATCGCGAAATACATCGCGCCGTCCTGCGGATGGATGAAGGCGTCGGTGACGGGGAGGGGAGCGCCGGAGATGAAATCCTCCTTCACGCCGGAGTAGCTTGCGCCCTTGGCCTCGAGATTCACGGCATAGATCTTGCCCCAGCTCCAGTCGAGGATGTAGAGGGCGTTTTGGTATTTGGCAGGAAACTTCGCGCCGTAGCCGAAGGTCGTGCCGGTCGGAGATCCCGGTCCGATGTTGACGGTGGCGGGCAGGTTGTCCGGGTAGAATTCGGGATATTTGCCGGCCCCGTTGCGCCAGCCGAACTCACCTCCACTGACGACATGGTTCACCCGGGTAGGGCGATACCAGGGGGTGTTGAAATCATACTCCATGTCCGCGTCGTAGGTGAAAAGTTCACCCGCGGAATTGACCGAGGCGTCGTAGATGTTTCGGAAGCCAGATGAGATGCGCGAGAAGGACTTTCCGTCGCGAGAGACACGGTAGATGGTGCCGCCGGGAGCGAGGACGTGGCGGTTATGTCCGCGACCGTCGGGCATGCGATTGAGGAGATGATCTTCGCCCCAGATCGCAGGCACGGGAGAGGTCGCCTCCGCTTCGACGGGGATGGTGTTGTTGCCGCAGATCAGATAAAAGTCGTCGCTGCCCGGCACGGGGACGACGGCATGGACACCGTGATCGCCTTTCGAATCCATCGCGCGAAGCGTTTCGACTTTGTCGAGTTTGTCATCGCCGTTGCTGTCGGTTAACTTGTAGAAACCGCTCGAGATCTTCTGCTCGTAGTCGTTGACTCCGACATAGAGGGCGCCGTCGGAGAAATGCATGCCGTTGACGGCACGAATATCGGCGGGGACCTTCTCGACCGCCTTTGGATCGAGCGGCTGGCCTGCGGCGGGAGCGGGAAATCGGTAAAGTCCGCCATACTGATCGCTCGCGTAGATGCGACCCTTGTCATCGGCGCAGAGCGCGACCCACGAGCCCAATTCGACACCGGGTACGGAGTAAAGCAGCTCGATCTTGAACCCTTCTGGCGCCTTGATGCGCGAAACCGGGGTGGCCACATTTTCGCCGATGGCGGGACCCACCTGACCCTCGCTGCGCGAGGCAGCCTTCGGTTTGTCTTTGCCCTTCTCTTTGCCTTTTTCCTTGGCGGGAGCCTTCGGGGCTTCCTTGGCCTTTCCCTTCGCCTTCGGTGCGGGCGGCATGATCTCCTGCGCGTCGTTGGGAAGGTCGGCCTTGGCAAAAGGAGTGACCCCTCCGTCAGGCAGCACCTTGAGTTGCACGTCTTTGATTGAGACTTTCATGGCCGGACCGCGGTGGACCTGGAAGGCAAGCAGGCCATCAAGGGCCCGACCCGCCTCATCGAAATCGTGGAGTTCAGTCGTCACCTGACCGTTGATCTTGTGAACGAGATGATTCCCGGTGGCGACGACGGTGTATTCGTTCCACTCGGCAATGTTTACCGCGACGGGTTCCCGCTCGACGGTGAGCCATTTTTTTGCCGCCGGATCGACAACGACGGTCTGACCGTTCTTCGCGACAATGCCGCGGCCGCGTTCGTGATAGACCATGGCATTGTTCTCGGCCGCAGGGTGCACGTCGCACTGATAACCTCCGATGGACCACTTGCCGTTTTCAGGGAGTTCCTTTGATCGATACTGAATGCCGCTGTTGCTGTCGCCCTCGACCTTCATCTTCACGCGCAGTTCGAAGTTCTTCACGGTGCCTCCACGCCAGATGAGAAACTGATTGTAGGTGAGGTGCTCGGGGCCCTTCGTTTTGCCGGTCAACGCACCGTCCTCGACCGACCAGAGTTCGGGATTCCCGTCCCATCCGGTGAGGTCTTTGCCGTTGAAGAGGTCGACAAAACCTTCCTCGGCAAAAGCGGGCGCGCAGACGATCAAGGCCGCAAGGAGGAGGGCGAAAAGGGCGAGGGGGGATTTCATGAGGGGAAGATGACGGTTTTTCAACCCCGGCGCACGCTTAAAGTCGCGTGAGGGACAGCAAGGTTTGTGTCGGAATGGACTGAAAAGGCGGGGCTTCCCTTAAGACCTTTGTTGCTGAGAGTCTCCCCGTGGAAATGTTTTTACCCCCGGCGCGCGATTTGCTATATCCGTCGTCATGAAACAAACTTCGCCCCTTTCCCTCATTCTCCTTACCCTCGCTGCCGGACTTTTCATTTGTCTGCCGCCGCTCTCCCGGGCCGGAATGGCGGTTCCGCTTGAGAAGCCGAGTTCACACTGGAGTTCCGCCGATCAATCCGGAACTGAAATCTGGCTGATCTCGCGAGCGGACGGAACGATGGAACTGCACGGGAAGGATCTTGCCTCGACTTACTCCGGGATCGTCTTAGCCGAAAAGACACCGGACACCTGGATCTGCCATGGCACGGGATTCCGTTTTGTCGGAGGTCTCTCGTTTACCTACCGGTCGGTTTTCCGCCTTGAGAAGGCAGAAGGTGGTCAGTCCCTTGTGGAGGAGTGGACCGCGACTCTCCCCAACGGCGAAGTCATCTCAGGTAAGACCGTTTTGAACGAAGTGAAAGCAGAGGAGGCTTGAGATCTTTCAGTGAGTCTCTCAAAGGGAGAGTTGAAAGGAACCTGCTGCCAGCGTTTCGCCGTTGACCATGATTTCAACCTTGTGCTGTCCGGCATAATGTTTTCTCGTCGAGAAATCGCGTATCGTCTGGCGTTTCTCCAGGGCGAGGGTGTCGCCCGGTTCGATTTCCCGTTCGGTCCATTTGAAGACCTTTTCTGAGGTCCCTCCTGCCTTTTTCACATAGTGGATCTTGTAGTCGATGAGGAGCCTTTGCGTCTTCTTTGAGAGTGAGGTCATCTCAAGAGTCATCCGGATCTCTTCGCCCAAATTCACTTTAGCCGGACTCACCCGGAATCCATCAATCCGGACTTTCGCGGCTTCGCCCGCACCGAGCAGGGTCAGCGCGTCGCGGTGTCCCTGTTTGATCAAGGTCCGAAGAGCCCGCTTTGCGATCCACGCCGTGTGGATGTGGTCACGATCCCAATTGCCCAGGGTTGAGAGCGTGACCTCAGGATGATCGCGGCTGATATCGTTGAGATGGTTGGCCACCGACTTGCGAACGTAAAGGCTGGGGTCGGCCTTGAGGTTTTCGAGGATGGGCAGAACCGGGCCCGGATCGGCAATCAACTCGCCGAGACGGAAAGACCAGGGCAGGCGTGGCCGGCAGCCCTCGCTGGCGAGGCGACGGACGTGTTCATCGGGATCACGAGACCACCGGTGCATGACTTTCAGGGTGCCTTTCAGATCGCGCTTCAGAAACTCGCGTATCGCAAATTCGGACGAACCGAAGCGGGTGAAAAACTTCAGTGCTTCCATCGAATCATCGACGTCGTCATGTCCGTAGAGTCCGACAAAATCCGGGAGGAAAAGGGTGACGAAGGAATGATCAATGCGCGGAGCTAGTTCGCGCAGAACCTCGAGCGAATCGCGGTAGTCGAGAGGCAGGGCAGCTCGTGTGGCCACGGTCATGCGTCTGAGGCGCTGGAGCAGAGTCAGTTCCTCCAATCCCGCGAGGGAGTGTTTGAGAAATCCTGCCCGGTCAAAGCCCGGGTAAATCTCCGTCAGGTGACCGGCGATATTTCGAAAGCGTTCAGGATCGAACCAGTCCTTGAGAGCGGGTTGGGATTCACGGGTCATCGATTCAGGTCGGGGAAAGAGACCAACGATTCAAGCGGATTCTCGTCACCTCTCGCCAAGGGTACCCGGATAGCCGTCTTTTGTCCGTCCAAGGGTGGTTCTTCCCGGAGGCAAGCCGGCGATTAAGGAAATACCATATATAAAATAGGTATAATTCACGTCAGTCAGGAAAAAACTTGAAAGCAATTTCAATTGTTAGTTAGCATGGATTCATGAGAACCACCAACCACAAGCGGCGTAGCATTATATTACCTCGTGTTTCATCGCTTTCCGCGTGTAAGCGAATCTGTAGTCTCGTCCCCCGGATGCAAAGAGGGCGCACTCTCCGGGCTGCCATCAAAACCTTATCACTTTTGGCGCTGGTTCTTATTTTGCCGGGTTGTGGTGAAGGAAAAAAGGTGGACTCCCCCGCAGAGGAAGACAAGGCGGCACCATCCGTTAATGAAGTATCCAACCCGACGCCGGGGAGTGAACTGACCGAACCCGCAACAGCACCTCCCATAGCAGATTCTTCTTCTGCGGCATCGGAACAGACGCCTGCAGTTCCAGCCCCGCTCCCTGAACCGCCGACCGAGGCCGGAACGATCCCTACCACTTCGCCGACCGCATCAGCGCCGGTTCCAGCGCCGCCCGGATGGAAAACCTATGTCAACACAATTGACGCCCTGCCCGAGGAGATGAAACCGAAGTTTGTGCCCTTCACCTTCAATTACCCGGAGAAGTTTGCTGTTATCCCCGATGATGAAGTCAACTTCATCAAGGTTGAGGAGAGTATCACCGATCCGGTCCAGGGCACCTTCACGCTCGAAAATTTTGCGGTGGGCAACATGATTGCCAACCCCGAGCCCTTTCCGGGCATGGATCAGGAATTGATCTATCCAATGTTACTGGAGCAGCTCGGGGCGCAATTTGCGCAAGGCCTCCCCAACTACCAAAAGATCAGCGAAGCACCTGAAAAGGTGGCGGGCTTAAGCGGACGCTCGGCGTTGTTTCAGGCGGAGTTTAAGGGTACCGACAAAGGTGATATCAAGTTCTTCGGAAAGATACTGCTTGTTCGCCAGCCTGGAAAAGAACGCGGGGTCGTGATCATTATGATGGCAACCTCGCTCGAACCTGAAATCAAGGATGCCGCCGATGTCGGAGTTAAAGGAGATCTCGGAGCCATCTTAAAGAGTTTCCAACTCACCGGTGAATAGACATCGTTGAGTGAGTTTGGAAATCGCCTTGAAGTGACGATGAACGGAGTAAAACGAAAGCAACGGTAGTCACCCTTTACGAGCCCCGGGCCTTTCGGGAGGGCGGGAGATGAAGGGTTGAGCCGAAAACTTCAGTATAATAATGAGAAACCAGATCAGACGGCAACTCAAGGGTGTCGGCATCGTCATTGTCATCCTCGGCGCGGTCTTTGCCGGGCTGGGTCTCCACTCAAAAAGCCGACAGGCGAAGCTGGATGTTCAAGGGGTCAACGAGCCTGCGGAGATCACCCAAGCCGTTATAGAGTCTGGACCAAAGGGCAAAAAGCGCTGCATTGTGACTGTCCAGTGGGGCGAGCCTCAGGCCAGGGAGACCCGGAAATTTGAGGTGACGAAAGAATACTTTCTTACTTTGGTAGACCCGGAGGGCAAACTCATCGCGCCCAACACCTCGATCCGACACGTTCCTGGACAGCCAGGTTCCGCTCTCATGGATGGGGCTGCCTACCCCATGGGAGGGTTTCTGGGCGTGGGTTACGGCTTCCTCCTCTTTGGAGCATTCCTGATCTTCCTGGGATTCCAAGTGAGGGCGGAACCAGCGGCTTCAAGGCGATCTGTCACGGGGGGATTTGGGGATTAGCCGCCTTTATCTGGAACGCGACGCTTCCAGATCTCATCAAAGACACCTTCGCAGGAGACTATCGTCAATACTGAATGGTGCGGGTCTACCCGCCCTCATTGAGTTAGTCGGGATGGATTCTTTGCTCAATATCCGGCTGAATACAGAACGTTGCCAGGAGAGCCCGGGCGGTTCAATGAAATCCGGCAAATCAACGCAATAGCCGTTGAGTTTTTGGGGAAATTGGTTCTTTAGTTGATTCGATGCTCCACACCCTGCGCCGCCTCATTCTTGGCCTTTTTCTCATTCTGGCAGCGGCCTCGGTGCTTCTCCTTTCAGATCTGGGGTCGCGCGAGGGAACCCGGAAAGACGGTCGTGTCGTGCGGGTTGCCCTCCTCCAGCACGCCTCTCAGTCCATCCTTGATGAGAGTCGAGAGGGCGTCTTCGCCGGGTTGAAGGGGGCTGGATGGGAGGTCGGACGGAATCTCGATCTGAAACTCTACAATGCCGAGGGTGATAATGCCGTCTCGCAGACGATCGCGAAGGAAATGGCCGGGGGCGGCTACGATCTGCTCATGTCAATCAGCACGGTATCGCTTCAGGCGGTGGCGAATGCCAACCGGGCGGGCAAAACGAATCATGTTTTCGGGGTGGTCTCCGACCCCGCCATCGCGGGCGTCGGAGTCAGTGCAACCGATCCGCTCGACCATCCGGCGCACTTGGCCGGCTTCGGGACGATGCAGCCGGTGGGCGAGGTCTTTCGTCTCGCCCGGAAAATGAACCCGGCGCTTGCTTCAGTAGGGGTGGTCTGGAATGCAGCGGAAGCCAATTCGGAAGCGCAAGTGAAACTGGCCCGGCAGATTTGCGCAGAACTCGGCATCAAGCTCGTCGAGACGACGGTCGACAATTCCTCGGGAGTGGCCGAGGCGGCGAGTGCCCTCGTCGCACGCGGGGTTGAGGCCATCTGGGTGGGGGGTGACGTGACCGTCCTAACGGCGGTTGATACGGTCATGGCGGCGGCGAAAAAGGGCCGCATACCGGTGTTTACGGTGATCCCTCCCAACGTGAAACGCGGGGCTCTTTTTGATCTGGGGGCGGATTACCACGAAGTGGGCCGACTCGCGGGGAATCTTGCAGGCGAGGTGCTGAGCGGCCGCAGTCCGGCCGGGGTCGAGATCAAGAACGTGATGCCGGAGATGCTTACGGTGAATCGCTCGGTTCTCGCCGGCCTCAAGGACAAGTGGTCATTGAGTACCGAAGTCATGGAGCGGGCTCGTCTGGTGATTGAAGCCGACGGATCGGAACAAGTTCGGCAGGCGGCGGCGCCCCTTCCGCCCCGCAGGAAATGGAAGATTGCCGTGGTCAACTATGTGGAATCCATCCCCTGCGAGGAAACGATGGAGGGACTTCACGCGGCGGCAAAGCGGAGCAAGCTTGTGGAGGGACTTGATTATGAAATGACGGTCCGAAGCGCCCAGGGCGACATGGCGGCGCTCAGTGGAATTTTTGACGCGGTCCTGACCGACAGCGCTGATATCGTGGTGCCGCTTTCCACCCCGGCCCTGCAGGTGGCGATTCAGAAGATCCGCGACCGCCCGGTGCTCTTCTCCGTCGTGGCCAATCCCGTGGCCGCCGGAGCGGGATCCAGTTATACCGAGCATCTCCCCAATGTGACGGGAGTTTCAGTGCTGGCTCCAATCGAGGAGGCCCTCGACACGATCGAACGGCATTTCCCCGGGTATCGCCGCATCGGAACGCTGTTTTGTCCGGCCGAGGCGAATTCGGTGGATCTCAGGGATTCGATGGAGGCGTCGTGCCGCCGGCGCGGCATCACTCTGGAATGTGTCGCGGTGAACTCGCCCGGGGAACTGCCCGACGCGACCCTCGCCCTCGTGTCCCGCCCGATCGATGCCATCGTGCAGGTCTCGGACAATCTTTCCAATGCCGGCTTCAGTGCGATCACGAGAGCGGCCCGGCAGGCGAAGATGCCGCTTCTCAGCCTCAACAGTACCACGGTCGAACTGGGTGCCGCGATTTCCTTCGGCCGGGATTATCGCAATACGGGCGAGGTCACGATGGAACTGATCGAACGCGTCATAGGAGGAGAGGACCCCGCTAAAATTCCCTTTATCCTGCCCCCGAAACTCTACTTCAGTGCCAGTCTTCCGAATGCCCGGGAGCTTGGGATGTCGCTGCCTCAAGGTCTTCTTGATGAGGTGGGGATCGTGATCCAATAAGCCACATGGAAATCTCTCGTGAACAATCGGTCGATCTCGTCATCCTGACTCTCAGCGGGCGGCTTGATGCGAACTGGTCCGGCCATGTCGAGACGGCCCTTTCCGAAGTGGTTCGCAGCGGGGAGCATCGTCTCCATCTCGACATGTCGGGAGTTGATTATCTCAGTTCCGCGGGGGTGAGGGTGCTCCTTTCCTGTTTTAAACAGCTGCGGGCGATCAACGGCCTTTTTGGGGTGGTCTCTCCCTCGGAACCGGTCCGGTCGGTTCTCGATCTCTCCGGCCTTGGAATGCTGATCGCCACGGCAATCGCCCCGGGAAATCTTGAGGAGGATGGAGCGAGTTCCCTGGAAAGCGGCAATGCCCGGCATCGGGTGTTTGCGCTCGGAGGAGAAGGAATGCGGGTTGAGTTGGTGGGTGAAGCCTCCTTGCTCCAGACCGGCGTGACCGGAGATCCCCAACCGCTGAGGCGCTTTGGCGGGGAGCATTTTGCGATCGGGGTAGGGGCACTGGGGGGATCCGACTCCGCGCATCTGACCCGGGCGGGAGAGTTTCTCGCTTCGGCCGGAGTGGCGGCTTTTCAGCCGGCGGATGGATCCAGTCGGGCGGACTTTCTGGTCAGTGAAGGGGCTCTGGTTCCCGAAGGGAGGCTTCTCCTCGGCCTTTGTGCCGAGGGCTCTTTTTCCAGCCTGGTGCGATTTGAGGCGAAGGAGACTTCCCGCACGGTCGGAATGTGTGAACTCGCCACCACCGCCCTGAATGAGAGCGGAGCCGAGGCGGCGTTGTTTGTGGCGGTCACTGAGACCTCGGGATTGGTGGGGGCAAGCCTGCGGCAGTCTCCGGCGATGAGTGATGCGGGGGGCGATCCGCGTTTTGCCTTTCCCGGGATTCGTGACTGGCTTTCTTTCACGAGCGAGCGGGCTCACCGCGATTCGACCTCGTTGATCGTGGGTTTTGTCGCGAAGCAGGGAACCCCGCTTGAGCCACTGTTGCGTCCGATTCACCGGGATTCGGATCTGCTGGGTCATTTTCATGCGGCGGCCTTTCCCTATCGCCCGCTGCGCAAGGGCCGCATCGAATTGAAGCCCCTCGTGAACGAGCTCTTTGAGGGCCACTCGCTGCAGGCGGTCCTGCATTTGCTCTCGGATCCGCGCGGTATTAACGGGGCGGGTGAGAGCGAGTTTTTTCGCGGCGCTCTTTGGGTCGCTCCCGTCCTATTCTGAATCATGACTCTTCTCCTCGGTGCCCTTATTATCGGTTTGATTCTCTCGCTTCTGGCGCTGGGGGTCCTTGTGTCGTTCCGCATTTTTTCAATGCCTGACATCACCACGGATGGATCGATCACTCTCGGGGCCTCGATTGCCGCCGTGCTTCTCGTGAACGAGGTGAATCCCGCGCTTGCGACCCTGGCAGGAGCGCTCGGAGGCGCGGCTGCTGGCGCAGTCACCGGAATCATTCACACGAAGTTCAAGATCAACTCCCTGCTCTCGGGCATTCTCGTGATGACGGCCCTCTATTCGGTCAACCTCCATGTCATGGGACGCAGTAATGTGCCGCTTCTCGGGTCGAGCACACTCGCGACCCGGTCGGAAGAGTTCGGCCGGTCGCTCTTCGGAGGGGAATCAGTCGGGTTTTTCGGCTGGAGCGTTTCCTCGGCGGATGCTGCTATGCTCCTGCTCTCGCTGATCTTTGTCCCTATCGCCGGGATGGCCCTTTACGCTTTTTTTCGCACCCATCTCGGCACCTCGATGCGGGCGACGGGAGACAACCCCCAGATGGTTCGTGCGCTCGGCGCCAATGTGGAGCGCAACATCATTCTCGGTCTGGCGCTTTCAAACGGTCTCGTCGCACTCTCGGGTGCGCTCCTCGCCCAGTATCAGGGTTTCGCCGACGCGCAGATGGGTATCGGGATGATTGTCTGGGGACTGGCCAGCGTCATCATCGGCGAGGCGCTCACGGGAACCCGCAGCCTCGGCCTGACCATCATCGGGACGATCATGGGGTCGGTGCTGTTCCGCCTGCTCGTTGCCATTGCCCTGCGGTGGGGCTTGAACCCCAATGATCTAAAACTCATCACCGCGCTGTTCGTTTTTGCCGCGCTGGTTTTCCCCGGTTTTCTAGAGCGCCTCAAGCGCCGTCGTCCCACTGTCTCCTGATTCGCCATGCTTACCGTCTCCGGCATCCGCAAAACCTTTCATCCCGGAACCATCAACGAGGTCCGGGCCCTGCAGGGGGTTGATCTGACCATCGAAGAGGGTTCATTCGTCATTGTCCTGGGCATGAACGGTTCGGGCAAATCCACCCTGCTCAACGCGGTGGCGGGCTCGTTTTTTGTTGATGAGGGAAAGATCGAGATAGCCGGACGCAACGTCACGGCCTGGCCGGAGCACCGGCGGGCGAGTCTCATCGGACGCGTTTTCCAGAATCCCTTCAGCGGGACCGCCCCCACCATGTCGATCGCCGAGAATTTTGCCCTCGCCAGCCGGAGGGGGCACGTCCGCGGATTGAGCTGGGCTCTTTCGCCCGGTCTGACGAGACCGTTGCGCGATCGCATTGCCTCGCTCAAAATGGGACTGGAAGACAGGCTCGACAACGCGATCGGCTCTCTTTCGGGCGGGCAGCGTCAGGCTCTCACCCTCCTGATGGCGACCTGGCTGAAGCCCGATCTGCTTCTCCTCGATGAACACACCGCCGCGCTTGACCCCAAGAGCGCCGACCAGGTCATCACTCTCAGCGACGAGGTGATCCAGCGCGACAAGCTCACCACCCTGATGGTGACTCATTCAATGCAACAGGCGGTAAGCCTCGGCGACCGGGTGATCATGATGCATCGTGGTCGCGTCCTGCACGACATCCGCGGTGCGGAAAAGCAGCGTCTTCGCCCTGAGGATCTTCTGGACCGGTTTGACGAGATCCGCCGCCGTGAGCAGCTCGATGAGAGCGCTGCGGCAATGCTGGGAGATCTTTATATCTGATCCGATTCCTTTTCACCCGACTCTACCTGTGCCCGATCAAAGTCGAATTCTAACCCTCACCAACGACCTCGCGGAACTCTCCCGCGTGGCCGATTTTGTCAGCGGGTTTTGTTCCGACACGCCGGCCACCCCCGGGGATCTATCGGCCCTGCAGTTGGCGATGGAGGAAGTCATCACCAATGTGATCATGCACGGGTATGGAGAAGGCGGGGGGCAATCCCTCACCCTGGCGATGGTTCTCCCGGTGCCGGACCGGATTAAGGCGACCGTCACGGATCGGGCGCGTCCCTTTAATCCGCTCCTGAATCCGGATGTCGACACAAGCCTGCCTCTGGAGGAGCGCCCCATCGGCGGTCTCGGGATCCATCTGGTGAAAAAATTGATGGACTCCTGTCACTACGAATGGTGGCAGGATCAGAATCGTTTTACCCTTGAGCGCAAGCTCGGTCGGGATGTCGATGCAGTGGCACTGATGCGGATTGCGACGTCAAAGCGGCCCTCGTCCGCGATTCTCTCCGTGAGTGGCCGCCTTGATGGTTTGTCAGGGCCCGAGCTCGAGAGGCAGTTCCGCGCGCTTTGCGATTCAGATATCCGGAACATTGTCTTTGACCTGTCGTCTCTCGATTACGTTAGCAGTGCCGGCTTGAGGGTTTTTCTCCTCGCCGCGAAAACGTTGCGGGCAGAGGGCGGATCGACGGGATTTGCGGGCCTCACCCTGACGGTTCGGGAAGTCTTTGAAGTCTCGGGCCTGATCGGTCCGCTCGATGTCAGGGAGTCGGTCTCGTCGTTTTGAAAGCCGGAGCGTGGCTGCGCAGGGTTGCGATGGTGATGTCGTCGGATTGCGGGTAATCAGCGGCGTGTTCGGCCAGCGCCCCAAGGACGCGGGAGATCACGTCATTGCCGTTGGAAGGAGAACCACCGGTGAAAAGAGCGGCCAGGCGATCCGTCCCGAAGAGCTCGCCGGTTTCGTTCATCGCTTCGTTCACCCCGTCGGAATAGAGAAGCAGAGTGTCTCCGGGGGGCAACTGGGACTGTCGGGTCGGATAGGTTGTTTCCTCGAATACCCCGAGTGGTGCCGAGCGCGGGCCGTCGAGCCAGGTAACTCCTCCGTCGCGATGGAGGATGACGGGAAGGGGGTGCCCGGCATTGGCCCAGGAAAAGGCACCGGTTTCCGGATTGAGCAAGACCGCACAGGCGGTCACGAACTGCAGTGTTTCATTGCGTTCACAGAGGAGTTCGTTCACCCTCGCGAGCAACTCCCCCGGATCCGAAAGGGTTTTTGCGAGGGTGCGGATCGCCATGGCGGCCATGGCCATGAACAGCGCTGCCGAAACCCCCTTGCCCGAGACATCTCCGACAAGGGCGAAAAAACGGCCGTCAGGGAGGGAGAATCCGTCATAGAGGTCTCCTCCCGCCTCCCGGGCGGGGCGAACCACCGCGGCGAAGTCGAGACGCGTCTTTTCGGATTCGCTCAGCGGAGACGGAAGGAGGCTGAGCTGGATTTCACCGGCGATACGCAACTCGCTCTCAATCGCTTCCCTGGCAGCGGTCGCGAGGCGGAGTTCTTCGAGGTATCGGTGAAGACGTGTCTCCAGGTAGTCTACGGCGCGCGCGGCATCGCCCACCTCGTCGTCGCGGCTTTTCGCCTCGGAGACTCCGGCGCGATCCCATCCGGTCGTGGCGAAGTCACTCGCCGCCAGTCCGCGGAGTGATTGGGCGAGGCGGGCGAGCGGCTCTTTCAATTCGACATTGGCAAAGGAGACCCGCTCAGAGAGGAGTCCGGCGATATGCCGGTGCAGGGCGAGGGCCAGGCCCGGGTGATGGCATTCCATCCCGGCCACCCGGCTCGTCGGCAGCTTCCAAAGGACGGAGGTGCCGACCGATTGCACTGTCGCGGTGCGCCGGTCGGCATGATAGAGAGCCATTTCACCGACAAAATGGCCCGGGCCGAAGCGTCTCAGGGCGGCGAGGCCGGATTCGCCGAACTCGAGGATCACCGCGAGTTCGCCCGATTCGACGAGGAACAAAGCGTCCGGCTCGTCACCCTGCCGGAAGAGAATTTCACCGTCGGAAAGGGAAACCGGCTCCAGGTAGGTCGCCCAGAGGCGGCGCTCCCCCTCGTCCAGAGCGGCAGCCGGGAACGCGTCATTCGTAGGGGAGTTCCGGGCATTCATCAGGATGGATGAAACAGATCCCAGCCGCGAGTCCGCGTCAAATGAAGTCCTGAGAAGGAAAAAGTGGGGGGCGGTAGCCCGGACCGGGGCGGCGGCTTGAGCACAATTCCCCTTGTGAAAACCGCTTTCCCCCGTAAATTTCCGCCCCCCGACCGCTGCAGGTGCTCCAGGAGTGGTCGGGTCAACCCAACGGAGCAATGTCGGAAGGCTTACTAACCAGTAACTAACCCCAACCTTAATCACATGTCAGCTACACTTACCCAATCCGGTCTGGACCTCATGGCCCTGATCGATCAAAAATTCCACACCCACCGCGAGAATTCCATCGTGCGGGGAACCATCATCGAAGTCCGCCCCCAGGTCGTGGTGGTCGATGTCGGTGCCAAGTCGGAGGGCATCATTCCTCTCTCCGAGTTCGAAGACGAAGAATTTGCCGTCGGCGACGAAATTGAAGTCCTCCTCGAGAAACTCGAGAACGATGAGGGCATGGTCGTCCTTTCCAAGGAGAAAGCGGCTCACAAACAGAACTGGGACAAAATCGTCAAAGTTTACGAAGATGGTGGCCTCGTCAAAGGCAAGGTCAAGTCGGTCGTCAAGGGTGGCCTCATGGTCAACGTCGGGGTCGAGGCTTTCCTCCCCGGCTCTCAGATCGACATCATCCCGCCGAAGGATCTCAACGAATACGTCGGCAACGTTTACGAGTTCAAGATCGTCAAGGTCAACGACATCCG
>DDSV01000032.1 GCA_002344215.1 Akkermansiaceae bacterium UBA2381 | reverse complement strand
TGCTCCTGCTCCTGCGAAGCCGGAAGCACCCAAAGCAGAGGCACCGAAGACGGAGGCGCCCGCTCCGGCACCCGCCGCGCAGTGAGCCCCCCTTCCGACCTGGCCGGTCGGAGTCGCCTTTATGATCCGGCAGATCGGGGTGATTACCCCTTTCTGCTTTTCTTCATGAGCGCTGGCGTTAGGTTTCCGGATGACCTCCGTGATCGCTGATGTGCTGCTTGTTTCGCCGAATGATCTCGTTCGGCCCGTTTCCATCGAAATGGGTGAAAACGGCCTGATTGGTCAGATCCACGACGGCCACACACCTCCTGCGGGATCCCGGGTCATCTTTGATGGGGGAGGCGAGGTCTACGCAACGGCTGGTTTCATCGACATCCACACCCATGGAGCGCGCGGATTCGATCTCTCCTATGCCACCCTCGAGGCGGTCGAAACGATGGCCGAAGCGAAACTAGCGGAGGGAGTCACCACCTTTCTACCCACCACCTGGACGGCTTCCCCCGAGCACAAGATCGCGATGGCGAAAGCCGCCGGTGCCTACCATCGCAACCAGCGGTTTGCGAGAGCGCCCTTCCTCCATGTCGAAGGCCCTTATCTCAACCCCGCCCAGGCCGGCGCACAGGACACCCGTTACATGCGTGCCCCCGATGCCGCCGAGATCCGGAATCTCCATGAAATCTGTCCGGTCGGCCTCGTTTCTCTGGCCGTCGAGATCGAGGGCGCCCTTCCCTTTATCCGGGAAATGAGCAAGCTTGGCATCGTTACCTCGGCCGCCCACAGTGCCGCGACCTACGCCGAATTCTGCGAGGCACGCCGGGAGGGGCTGACCCACCTCACCCACTATTGCAACCAGATGTCCGGCCTGCACCACCGCGAGGTCGGACTGGTCGGCGCGGGACTGTTGGACGACACCGTCATGATCGAGATGATCTGCGATACCGTCCATCTTTGCCCCGACATGATTCGCCTCGCCTTCAAACACCGGAGTTGCGATCAGATCATGCTGATCACCGACTCGATCGCCGCCGCCCAACTCGGTGACGGGCGCTATCCGCTCCATGACGGGGAGATCATCGTGAAAGACGGAGCCGCCCGCATTCCGGCGGGAAATCTGGCCGGATCCATCGTGACTTTCGACCTCTCCCTGCGAAATGTCGTCAAAATCACCGGACTGCCCCTCAACGAGCTGGCCAAGACCTGTTCCGCGAACCAGGCCCGCTCCCTCAAACTCAACGATCGCGGCCGCATCAAACAGGGTCTCCTCGCCGACCTGACCCTCCTCACTCCGGAGCTGGACGTGGTCGCGGTCTACGTGGGAGGCGAACAACGCTTCTCAGCGTGATTCGAGGAGCCAGCCGACGCGGACGGCCCACGGTTGTAGGGCGGCCGCTCCGGCTGCCACTTCTGCCCATCAACGGCTCTCGCGAATAACAATCATCTCCAACTCGGAGATCGGCACCGCAATATAGGGCCGGGCCACTCCACGAGCTTCCCAGCGTTCGGCCTCAAGGCTGGCGAAATCGGGAACAAAGCGATTTGCCCCCCACATGACCAGACTGACGATCGCATAAAAGCAGATCCGGCTGACCAATCGCTCTCTCTGGCTGATTCCGAGGGTGCTCACAAGAGCGAGTAGAGCAGAAAACCACCACGAGTCCAGAAAATGATTCTTATTTTTGAAAAGATTCTTAATTCTGTTAATTTGAATCCGGTGAACGGAATAGCCGGACATGCGGGAGTAGCTTGAGCCGGAATGGAAACTCCGTAGATTAGCCCTGTGAACAAGTCTCCCTATCAGGTTTTACTCTACTACCGCTATGTGCCCATTCCGGATCCGTCCGGGTATCTGGACTCGCATCGTCGCCTTTGCGAAGAACTCGAGTTGCGGGGACGCATCATCATCGGGGCCGAGGGAATCAACGGAACGGTTTCGGGAACCGTCGCGAGCACGGAGCGTTACATGGAGGCCATGAGGGCCGACCCGCTCACGGCGGAGATGGAGTTCAAAATCGATCCATCCGAAGGACACGTTTTCCCCAAGCTGTCGGTCAAAGTCCGTCGTGAGATTGTGACTCTCGGACTTCCCGACGAAGGGGATATCAATCCGAACCAGCTCACCGGTGACCGCCTTTCCCCCCGTGAGTTCTACGAGGCAATGCAGGAGGAGGATGTGGTCGTGATCGACGGCCGGAATGACTATGAGGCAGACCTCGGTCGCTTCAAAAATGCGCTCTGCCCTCCGATCCGGAACTTCCGGGATTTCCCCGCCTGGCTCAAAGAAAACACACCGAACCTGCGGGGACGAAAAATCCTCACCTACTGCACCGGCGGGATTCGCTGCGAAAAGCTCTCGGGCTACATCCGCAAAGAAGGCTTTGACCAGGTCTACCAGCTCGATGGCGGCATCGTGAAGTATGGCAAAGACCCGGAGGTGCAGGGCCGGGATTTCGAAGGTCTCTGCTACGTCTTTGACGAACGTGTCGGAGTGGAGGTCAATCACACCGAAACGAGAAAAATCATCACGCACTGCCGCTACTGCGGTGTCGAAGAAAGCCGGTATGGCAACTGCCGCTGGCCGGACTGCAACGAGCAGATCTTTGTCTGTCCCGCCTGTCGTGAAAACGAGGGACTCTTCTGCGGAGATGCCTGCCGCACCGCCGCCCTGGAGGCCGGGATTGCACTCAACCCCGACGAGGTGACGGTTTCATGATTCCTTTCCCCTCTTGTTCAGGCATCTGCCAGGACGCCAGGGGGCTTCCCATTCTTTTCCTTCTCGTCTTTGCGTTCTTTCCCCGCCTGACGGCCGGAGCAGCCCTGCCTCCGCTCTCCGTCGAAGCGCGCCAATCGCAGGCCGAAGTTATCATCACCGGCACCGTCCTTGCCTCGCGGGTGCTCATTGTTCGTAAGCCGGGCTCACTGATGTACCTGGTTCGCCTTCAAACCGCATTGGAAAAGGTCGAAAGGGGCGGTGATATCATTGGACAGGTCCCAACCGAAGGAAGCCCGACTGTCATCGAAGTTCGCTGCTGGAGGACCCGAAAATCCGGCTCGGCGGACCCGGAAGGTCTCAGTAACATTCCGGCTGACGGCTCGCGCTTTCGCATGTGGCTGAAAAAGGGCAATGAGGGATTCTGGGAACCGCTGGAGCCGAATGGCATCGAGCTGCTCGACAACTCCCCCGCGATGGAATTCACCGAAACGGAGCGTCGGGAAACAATCCGATCTTTTCTGATTGGGATCATCGGGACCCTATTGATAATGGGCTCCGTGGCCGTCTATTTGTTCCGGAGGTCCCGTCGCACACACTAAAGCGGCGTTCAGTGCTCGACGTTGCTCAGCACTTCTTCAATCGTGGTTTCACCCGAAGCCACTTTGCTCCATCCATAGTCACGCAGGGTTCTCATGCCATTGGCGAGGGCCAGCTTTTTGAGCTGGGCGTAGGAGCCGTGCGTCGTGATGAGCTCTGACATGGCGGCATCGATCAGACAGATCTCAAGGATGGACATCCGTCCCCGATACCCGGTATCGCGACAGGCCCGGCAGCCGACCGCCTCATGAATCCCGGCACGTGACTCCATCGGAAATCCGATTTCAGCGAGGTAGCTGTCTTCGAGGTGAACCGGCCGTTTGCACTGTTCGCACAAACGACGGACAAGACGCTGGGCGAGAAAGCCGCGCACTGAAGAGGCGATCAGAAAAGGCTCCACCCCCATGTCGAGAAGTCGGGTAATTCCGGAGACCGCATCATTGGTGTGCAGCGTGCTGAAAACGAGGTGACCGGTGAGGGCGCCACGAATCGCGATCTCGGTGGTTTCGAGATCACGCATTTCCCCCACCATGATGATATTCGGGTCGCCCCGCAGGATACTCCGGAGCCCGCTTGCAAAGGTCAGTCCGATCTCGGGTTTGATCGCGATCTGAATGACCCCATCAAGCCGGTTTTCGACCGGGTCTTCCACCGTGACAATGCGGGTCTGCTTTGTATTGAGGCGTTTCAGGAAAGTATAGAGTGTCGTCGATTTCCCCGAACCGGTCGGGCCGGTCACAAGGATGATTCCGTTGGGCTGGCGCAGGAGCGCTTCGATGATCTGAACTGTCTTTTCATCGAGACCCAACATCGACATGTCGAAATTCTGCCGGGTGAGGAGACGGAGACTAACACTCTCCCCGTTGACCGAGGGAATCGTCGCGACCCGCACGTCGACGGGGGCGCCATCAAGCTCCAGGTTGATACGCCCGTCCTGAGGGAGACGCCGCTCGGCAATGTCGAGCTGAGCCATGATCTTGAGCCGTGAAATCAGGGACGCCTGCAGTGCCCGGATGTCCGGAGGGACCGCGACTTCCTGGAGGGCCCCGTCGATCCGGTAGCGGATGCGCAGATTCTTCTCGAGCGGTTCGATGTGGATATCCGTGGCCCGCTCCCGCAGGGCTTCGCGGAAAATTTGGTTCACAAAATTCATGACAGAGGCCTCCTCCTGCTCCTCGTCGAGCTGGGTGACCTCCTGTTCAAAATCGTCCCCGGCATTCGGGTCACGGCCTTCGAGGAGTTCATCAAATTGCTCGGCTCCGACCCCGTACCCCTGACGAAGCCCTTCAAGAATCCGGTAACGGGTGCTGACCACCCAGGAGACCGGTTTCGTCATCTCGCGCCCCACCGCCTGACGGGCTTCGAGGTCGAAAGGATCGTAAGTCATGAGCGTGATCCCCTCCTCGTCGATCCGCGCCGGAAGAAGCCGGTACCGCAGGGCCAGCTTCGCCGGAAAACGGCGGTGGAGAACACTGGTCAGATCGAGCTCCGACTCGGAGAGAAACTCGAGACCTGCTTCATCGGCCAGCTGTCGGGCGAAAGATTCCTCATCCACCAGTCCCGCGTCAAAGAGTGCATCCACGAGAGAGGAGCGTTTCGCCGCCGCCTCCGCCAGAACCGCCTCGCAGCGCATCGTGTCGGCGCAACCGCTGCTGAGCGAGACGCGGGTGAGAAGTGGGATCAGGGACATGAGGAGTATGAAAATGGTGAAGGCAGGATGACAGAGACCCAACAGGAGTGTCAACCCCGCGTCCATTCAGAGGTTTCGACAATCGAGTATAGCTGACCGACTTGCCTCTTGCACGCGCTTCCCCTCTCCCGCATACTCCCGCCGTGATTCTCGACCTCGACAAGTTCATTGCCAAGGAGCGCCTCTTCTGGGATGAGTTGTCGGGCATGCTCCGCCTGCTCGACGAGCAACCCGACCGCCGGCAATCTCTCGATGAGGCGAAGCGCTTTTATTATCTTTACCAGCGGACCTCGTCGGATCTCGTCAAGCTGAAGACCTTTGCCGGGGAGGCCGAGACGACACGCTTTCTTGAACGGCTTGTCGCCCGCGCCTACAGCCAGTTGCACCGCGACAGCGGCGAGTCCGTCCCCTTTCGTCCCTGGAAATGGATCACTTTGACCTTCCCCTCCACTTTCCGGCGGCACTGGATCGCTTTTGCACTCTCGATCGGGACGTTCTGGTTGGGAGCCGGTTTTGGCATGACGGCGCTGAAGCTGAACTATGACTCCAAGGCCGACTTTATTCCGCCCCAGTTCAGTCACCTCAACGAAAAGCCCTCCAAGCGGGTTGCGCGCGAGGAGAAGCAGGACTTCGATGCCTTTCAGGGCAGGCACGCCTTTTCCGCCCAGTTGATGACCCACAACACCAAGGTCACCATCCTGACCATGGTGACGGGATTTCTCTGGGGAGTCTTCACCCTGATCCTGCTCTTTTACAACGGCATCATTATCGGTGTGGTCATCTTTGACTATCTCAGCGACGGCCAGGGGGTCTTCCTGACGGCCTGGCTGCTGCCCCATGGATCCTTCGAACTGCCCGCCATCTTCATCGGAGGACAGGCCGGATTGATCATCGCCCGGACCATGTTCGGATGGGGAACGAACCTGAAACTGCGCCAGCGCTTCACCCGAATCCGCGGAGACCTTCTCACCCTGATCGGCGGGGCCGGACTGCTCCTCATCTGGGCGGGAATCGTCGAGTCGTTTCTTTCGCAGTATCACGATCCTCTTTTCTACTCCTGGAAAATCGGCTTCGGGGCGGTGCAGTTGACGACCCTCGTTCTCTACCTTTCCTTTTGTGGCCGGAAACCGCGTCCCGTGGACCCCGGGAGCGTCTGATTGAAGCATGTTAGGAAAAACCACATCGATCGAAGTGCGGACCCCGGAGGGAGTCACCTTCGAGATTCCCATCGCGAGCCCCTTCAGCCGGTGCCTCGCCCTCGCGATTGATATTGCGGTGATCTTTGCACTCACCATCCTTTTCTCCCAGGTGATCGGAGCCTTGAAGATCATGCTTTCCGGCATCCCCGTCTTTGGTCGGGTGGCTCAGGACTTCGGCACCGGGGCTCTCGTGGTTCTGCAGTTTCTCCTCGCGATCGGCTACGGCATGGTCACGGAATGGCTCTGGTCGGGCCAGACGCTGGGCAAACGGATGATGAGGCTTCGCGTCATCGATGAGCGGGGGCTGCCGCTCGGACTCAAACAGGTCATCATCCGGAATCTCTTCCGCATTCTCGATATGATGCCGTCCACCTTTTACCTGCTGGGCGGAGTCTCCTGTCTCCTCACGCCGCGCTGCCAGCGTATCGGAGACATTGCCGCGGGAACCCTGGTGATCCGCGAGACGGAAGTTGCGCCACCGGAGATTGGCGAACTCCTCAGTGCGGAGAAAAACTCCTTCGCTTCCCTCCCCCACCTCGAAGCGAGACTGCGGCAGCGCACCACGCCCGAAGAGGCGCGTCTCGTCCTCGACGCGGTGACACGGAGAAACGAACTCTCCCCCGATGCCCGGCTCAAGCTCTTCTCGAAACTCGCCGATTACTTTCGGGAACTCGCCGAGTTTCCTGACGAAATCACCATTGGCCTCTCCGACGAGCAATACATCCGGAACGTCGTCGATACCCTCTTCCGCCGGGCCTCGGTCTAGAGCAATATTACCGCCTCAACGCCTCAACGCCTCACCAGCTAGCGGCTCAGGTCTTCCTGACGGAGGACTTTGAATCCCGCCTTGGAGAGCACGGCCTGGCCGAAATGATTGTCCTCCACATGGAGCGCGAGCGCCGCGTGACCTTCCGGCTTGGAGAGAAGCGGGTAGATGAAATGAATGTTGGTCTCCGCCTTGAGCAGGGCGCGGAGGCAGTCGGGCATCTGTTCCGCCCCGTCTCTCAGAGCGACGACCAGCAGGTCGGTCGAGTTGAACGGGATCCCCTTCTCGATGAAAAGCGTCTCGACCGTATCCGGATCATTCACGATGAGACGCACCACGGTGTTGTCGATCGAATCCTGCACGCTGAGCCCCAGAACGACCGCGTGGCTCGTGCGGAGCAGGTCGAGGATGGAAACGAATGCCCCCGGACGGTTCGGCAGGAAAACCGCAATCTGGCGAACCGGGGTTCCTTTTATCGTGCTCGTTTGCGAACTGTTGTCTTCCTCGTTGTCCATGACAGCATTAGTGGGGTAATTTCACCGATAGAGGGGCTTTTGTCAGGCCAAAATCCGTGAACATTACTCCACCGTGACGCTCTTGGCGAGGTTCCTCGGCTTGTCGACGTCACATCCCCGGGCGACCGAGAAATGGTAGCTGAGCAATTGCAGCGGAATCACCGAAAGAATGGGGTTCAAACACTCCGTCACTTCGGGGATGTAGATCACATCATCGGCGATCCGTTCGAGATCCGTGTTCCCCTCGGTCGTGATGGCAATGACCGGACCTTTCCGGGCTTTGACCTCCTCAAGGGTGCTGACATTCTTTTCATACACCGAATCGCGAGGCATGATGAACACGCTCGGGACCTCGGGACTGACGAGGGCGATGACCCCGTGCTTCAGTTCCGCAGCCGCATGACCGCTCGCGAAAATGTAGGAGATCTCCTTCATCTTCAAGGCTCCCTCGAGGGCCGTCGGGTAATTGAACTGGCGCCCCAGAAAGAGCATTCCCGGAGCGTCGATATACTTGAGGGCAATCTCACGAATCGCATCCGTCTGCTCGAGAATCTTTTCGACCTTGGCCGGCAGCTCACGGATTTCGCGCAGCAGTCTCTGCCCGTAGTCGACGGAAAGGTGGCGCATCCGTCCGAGGAGGAGGGCTAGGAGCGCGAGCACGGTGACCTGCGAGGTGAAGGACTTGGTCGCGGCCACCCCGATCTCCGGTCCGGAGTGGAGATAACTGCCGCCATCCGACTCGCGGGCGATCGTCGATCCAACCGAGTTGACGATACCGAGAACCCGGTGCCCTTTGCGCTGGCCTTCCCGCATCGCGGCGAGAGTATCGATCGTCTCGCCGCTCTGGCTGATCACAAACACCAGCGTGTTCTTATCAAGGGGGGAATTCCGATAGCGGAACTCACTGGCGATCTCCACCTCGGTCGGAATCCTCGCAAGGTGTTCGATCATGTATTCACCAACCATCGCCGCGTGTGACGCGGTTCCGCAGCCGCAGAGGACGATGCGTTCAACATCGCGGAGCTGGCGGGGAGTCAGACCAAGTCCGCCGAGAAGCGCGGAGGCCTGATCATCAACGAGGCGTCCGCGAAAGGCGTTCTGAATCGAGGTGGGCTGCTCGAAGATCTCCTTCAGCATGAAGTGCGGGTATTTGCCCTTCTCCGCCTGCTCCGGAGTGAAGTCGACCTGGCTGACCTCGTAGGCGGACTCGGCTCCGTCGACATTCTCCACCGTGAACTCATCGGCGGTGAGATAGACGAGGTCACGATCCTGAAGGTAGATCGCGTTGGTGGTGTGGGAGACAATCGCACTGACGTCGGAGGCAAGGAAATTTTCCCCCTTCCCCAGACCAACCACCAGAGGACTGCCAAGGCGGGCTCCGACGATGAACCCCGGCACATCAGCGTGCATCACCGCGATCCCATACGTTCCCGAGACCTGCTTCAACGCGTCACGCACTGCGGAGACCAGTCTCATTTTCAAGTCAGTGCCTTCGCTATTGTCATAGGCACGACCGATGAGGTGAGCCAGCACCTCGGAGTCGGTTTGGGAGACAAATTCATGTCCCTCTTTTTCGAGAAGGTTCTTGAGGGTCTGATAATTCTCGATGACCCCATTGTGGACGAGAGCGAGCTTTGCACTCTGATCGAGGTGCGGGTGGGCATTGGCGTCGGACGGCTCACCGTGGGTCGCCCAACGCGTGTGACTGATACCGCAGTTGCCCGCAACCGGGCTCTCCGTAAGGAGGGTCTTGAGATTCACGAGACGACCGCTCTTTTTCCGCGTCGCCAGTGAACTGGAACCGTTCATGACGGCGAGGCCGGAGGAGTCGTAGCCCCGATATTCAAGACGACGCAGACCATCCACAAGAATGGGCGCTGCGGAAGATTTGCCGACATAGCCGATTATACCACACATAAAAATTAGAAATTCCGGAAACTGAAAGATCCTAAGGGCGAACCCGAGGCGAATCAAAAAAATTTGTCACGAAAACAATCCCAATTTGCTCCATTTGCTCTTAAGATGAGAGACCGCCATGCCAGAAATTCTCCCCGAACAAAACATGAACAGTGTCCTCGCCATCATCATGGGTGGCGGACAGGGTTCGAGACTCTTCCCCCTCACCCACAACCGCTCGAAGCCGGCGGTTCCTCTCGCCGGAAAATACCGGATCGTTGATATCCCCATCAGCAACTGCATCAACTCGGGGTTGCAACAGATGTATGTGTTGACCCAGTTCAACAGCGAATCGCTCAACCGTCACATCACGAGCGGTTACAAGTTCGATCACTTCGGCGACAATTTTGTCCATGTTCTCGCGGCCCAGCAGACTCCCGGAGACGACAACTGGTATCAGGGAACGGCCGATGCCGTTCGTCAGAACCTGAGTTATTTCCTCGAGCGCCCCTACCGCCATTATCTGATCCTCAGTGGCGACCAACTCTATCGGATGGATTTCCGGAAAATGCTCAGTCAGCACGAGTCCACCGGCGCCGATCTGACCATTGCCACCACCCCGGTGCCTCGGGAACCGGCCCGGGCCTTTGGATTGATGCATACCGACTCGAAGAGCCGGATCACCCGTTTTGTGGAGAAGCCGGGAAAAGATGATGACGCCCTCGATCAACTTGTGATGCCGGCCGAATTGCTCAAGTCGGTCAACATCCCCGTCGAGGAGGAACGCTTCCAGGCCTCCATGGGCATCTATCTCTTCAACCGCAAGGTGCTGGAGGATGCCCTGAGAAATGACTTCCAGGATTTCGGGAAACACATCATCCCCTCGATCATCAAGGATAAGAATGTCTTCAGCTACATCTTCAAGGGCTACTGGGAGGATATCGGAACAATCGCCTCTTTCTACGAGGCCAATCTTGAATGCACCAAGATTGTTCCCCAGTTTAATTTCTTTGATCCCCACAATCCCATCTATACCCGCGCCCGATTGCTCCCTGCGAGCAAGATCAACAATGCGGTCATCGAAGAGGCCCTGCTCTCGGACGGTTGTATCATCACTAGCGCCACGATCCGGCGCTCTATCATCGGCGTTCGCTCCGTCATTGAGACCGGATGTGAAATCACCGACACCATCATCATGGGGTCGGACTACTACAACAAGGTCGAGATGCTCGACGGCGCGACCGTCACCGAGAGAGCAATCAAGATCGGTGAAAACACCCGCATCCATCGCGCCATCATCGACAAGAATGCCTCCATCGGTAGAAACGTGACCATCCATCCGGGAGACCGGGTGACCGAAGACAACGAGTGGTGTCACATACGCGACGGCATTGTCGTCGTTCCAAAAGGGAAAATCATTCCGGACGGAACGGTGGTGTGAGGGTGGGAGAGAGTGCTGACGGGATATCTATCAGCGGACACCCGTGACGCTTTAAGCCGTCTATCCGACTGTAAAGCCATCGTAGACGCCTTCCCAAAGATCATCTCCATAGGAGTAGATTTCGAGGCATCGGGGGCTGCCTCCCCGGCAAAAGAGGACGGCCCCCATCCCGCCTGGCACACCCGGCATCGTGATCATCTCGTCCAGTCCGATCTGCCGTTCGGGAAGGTCATTAGTCGTTTCCTCAAAGGCGAAATTCGTGAAGCAACCCACTCCGGTGAATTCCCGGCTGATCACGCGGAGTTTTCCGAAAGCCCTTCGCATGGATGGCTCCTTTCTCGCGATAGATTCGAGGATTGTCAGCTCGAACTCGTTCGGTTTGATCTGTCCGGGGTGCATTGCTGAATTTCAGGAATGTGGCACGGATGATCGGGAGGGGTTAGTTAGGGACAGAGGGGTTAGTTAGGGACAGGTTCACCATTTGATCTCAAGAGGGGTTAGTTAGGGACAGGTTCACCATTTGATCTCAAGGAGGGGTTAGTTAGGGACAGGTTCACCATTTGATCTCAAGGATGCAATGCAGAACCGGGGATTCCCGAAACTGACGGATTTTGCTTTGGGACGGCGTGAGGATTCACACTCTGCGCAAATCCACACCCGGATTACAGAACCCTCACGGGTAGATCTTCCTCCACTGCTCTTGCGCGTGCACGAAGTTCGCTCGCCGATACAATCGGGGGCTCCGCTCTCTATTTAGGAACCGCTGACTTAGTCTCTTCAGGGATGTTGGGAAAACTCCCTCTACCCGATCACATCGCGCCGCAGATCACGCAGCACGTGCAAGCCTTCCCAATCGGCTTCCTTCATCCTCCGTGCGCCGGATTTCCGCTTCAGCCCGAATTGACTCCGATGGCGATCAAAAGCGCGGTCGACAAAGCCGGCACTGCCGAGGACCACTCCGTCGGTGAAGTATCGCACCCGGTGACGGATCACCTGAGCCAAAGGCAGTTTTCCGCCGCCTTTGTTCTCGGCCTCAACCTCTTCCCGCGTGAAGCCTTTCCGAGCTTTCTCCCTGGCCCCGCCCTGATCGGTGATCTCACGGATCTCGCCCTGATCATAGAACCACAGTCGATAAACCTGACCGGTCACCTCCCAGTCTTTTTCAAAGTCTTCCCCGCTCACCTGAGGCGAGTTCCGCAAGACTATTCCGAGTCCCATCCTCGCCCATCGATTGCCTCCTAAGGCGGAGGCATAGCCACACCAGCGGTAGTCCTCGACTTTAGAAACCATTCCCGCCCGAATCGGATTGAGATCAATGTAGGCGGCGATGGCCATCAACGCTTTCTCATCACCCTCGACCAGAACACTCTTGAAGCGCTCCTCCCAAAGGGTGCCCTTGCGACCTTTGCGGCGGTTATACCATTGAGAAAAGCGCTGTTTGAGTTCCTTCATGAAAACAGAGACATCGCCCATGCGGGTGCGATACCGATCGAGAATTGCCTCCTCCCACCGCACGTCTCCAGCCTCAGCGGCGCGGTCCAGTTCCTGCCTGACCGTATCGACGGTGACTTGGTCATACAGGAAACCGAGCCGCCGGAGCAGGGTATCACGATCGAGATTCGTCCGCTCGGCTTCCTCAGGTTCTTCCACAAGGAGGTGAAAGTGGTTGGACATGATGCAATAGGTGACAACCCGGAGCCCGAGGAAGACTTCGAGCTTGCGCATCAAAACAACAAAGTGCTCGCGCTCCTCATCACCGAGGATGAATTGCCGGTCCACGACTCGGGAAAGGCAGTGGTAATAGCTCAGGCCCTCGCCTCTGATGCGCGATTGTCTCATTAGAGAGAATTAATGCACAGATGAACACTATTAGGCAAGCGGATTCTTTGGAGAATTGTCCCTTCAAAATCCTTCCTTTGGAGAATTAACCCGTCCCTTCAAAATCATGCGCGGCCCATATTCTCCACCGTGTCGCGAATGTGACAAACGATGACTTCTTTTGAAACGCCCCGGCGCGATGATTCTAGTTTAACCCATGCCAGTATGCGCCAAATCTGCGTTAGCGGCATGCCCGAGGAACTGATGGCTATCGTATTGCCACAGCTACAGTTGGCCAGGGCGATATTCCCGGATGAATGATCCGGGTTTAAATCATCCAGCTCAAGATCATAAGAGATTGGCACTCCTACGCGCTCGGTATGCAGCAGATAATCCCGGTAGGATGAAAACACTCGCTGGCAGTTGTTGCATTTCTTGGGAAATTGTTTGTAAACATGTTCGAGAATAATCCGCATCATTTCGGCTTCGATCATAGTCGGTTGAAAGGTTAAAATGTAGCTTGTTTGAATTTTAAGCCTACCGTCTGAGCATCGCCCATCGATCAAATCATTCAGATGCCAGATCGAATCCAACAAGGTTGGCTCATCGACCTGACAGGGTAAGGCGCGGGCAAGGTTTTCTCCCCCCGCATTACCTAGAGTGTCTTTGCCCCTCCACCCTCAATACGGATTCACCACTCCGTCACGCGCGATCGAGAGCACCTCATCCGTCGCGAGATCCTTGATCACGACCGCGGTCGGACGGATGTCGAGCACCTGAAAATCTTTCGTTCCGACCTCGGGCTGAGTGGTCCGGAAGACATCGCCGGGTTTCACGACGTAACGATACTGACTGTTCGGCACCGCGAGGATGGCATAGGTATCGGAGGTCTGACCGACGACATCCTTCACGAGGAGATGGCTCGAACCTTTCCGGGTATCTTCCACCCTGACCCGCGAAACATCGACCATGCGCCCCTTCCCTTCTTTTGAGCTGACAAATCGTGTCGTGACTTCTTTAACCTGATAGGTGGTTCCGGGAATGACGGTGCCCTCCGTGACCTCGAAGCTACCGGCCGAGGGTTGGTCGAGTCGTCGCACCGAAGCGGTGGCTCCGTCGACGCGGTCCACGGCAATGGGGAGCGATTCCTCATGGTAGGCGGCGAGGACCATGGACTTCACCGGTGCCTCCTGCGGTGTCCGGGCATGAATCGTCGAACCGTTGAGAGCCACGATGGGCCTGGACATTGATTCTTCGCGGACCTTTTTGGCTGTGTCCCTGGCGTGGTTCGGAGCAGCAACACCACCCTCCGTTTTCCCGTTTATCGCCGGAGCGGGTTTCGTCCCCGCACCCCCGGTCTGCGCCACGGTAGCAGAGGTGGAATTCGTCGGGCTGCTCAATTCCACCAAGGTCGCCTCCGGTGCCTGGTCCGCGTTCTGCGCCGGTGCCTGGACGGGGGACGCGCCATCCGCCAAGGTCGGATCCGGGATGCCATCGACCGGTCCCTCCTGCAGTACTTCTTCGACGCCTGTTTCCGCGAGGGCTTTCTGCGCCATCGACATCTCGGTGGCGGCTTTCAGTCCTTCGGTCGAGGTGCCCCACGCATCGGGGGTCGAGATCAGTTTCGAGACTTCCTCAAAGCCCGCCGTCTGAGCGAGGGTCGCCGCAGTTTGTTGATCGTGATCCACCGCGTAGGGATTCGCCTGATTTTGCAGGAGAATTCGGACGGCTTCCACCTTGCCAGCCTGGGACGAAATCATCAGCGGGGTTTTGCTGTCGGGGCTGCGGGCATTGATATTCGCCCCCTGTCCGAGGAGGGTGTTGATCACTTTTCCATCCCCGCTGAAACTCGCCACGAGCAGCGCATCGTCCAACTCCGCAGGGGTGGCGCTCGCGGAAAGCAGGGAGACGACCCCCGCATGTCCGTTGTAGGCGGCAATCGAGAGTGCCCCCCACCCCTCGGTGTCCCTGACGGCGGTGTCCGCCCCGCGACTCAACAGGAGGCGAGCCACTTCCTCGTGACCCTTGGCAGCGGCCGAAATAAGCGCATCGCGTCCCACCTGATTGATCTTTCGAGGATCGGCACCCATACCAAGGATTTTCTCCACCGCCGGCAAATGACCGGCCGCAGCCGCCTTGATGAGCGCGGTATTTCCCAACTCATCGGCGCTGTCCACTTCCACACCCGCCGTCTGAAAAAGATCGAGGCTCTCCACATCTCCTGCCGACGCCGCGACGAGGAGACTCGAGGTCGAGGCTTCGTAACCCTTGGCATCGAGGCTTTTTCGGGCCACCTTCTGAGGGTCACTGCAACCAACTAGAAAAAGCGACAGGCCGACGAGAACGGTCGCAAGCATCCCGAACGATTTGGAAATTTTCATAGGACCTAAACTGAGATAACTCTTTCTGTAAGAATTCTGAGGCCATTTCAGGCCTATGGCAATCATTTATTTTATAAAACCTTACTATCTGTAAATATAAACCAATTTATCTCTGGTAATTTCAGCAAGCCTGCTGAAGCTCGAGCTCTCTCAACGCCACCCCGGTAAGCCCCCCGTGAAGATCGACTTTCTCATTGTTGGCCAGGGTCTTGCCGGCTCTTTACTCGCGTGGCAGTTGATCGACCGCGGGAAACGCGTCCTCGTGGTCGACCGCGATGAAGCGGTGAGTTCCTCCAAGGTTGCGGCCGGCCTAGTCACCCCGCTGGCGGGTGCGCGGTTTAATCTTCCCGACGGATTCGAGGAGAGGCTGGACTTCGCCCGGGCTTTTTACTGGAGCCTTGAGGAGAAATTCGGGGAAACCCTTTTCCATCATCGCCGCATCGCCCGTCTCTTCAGCCGCCCCAAGGAACAGGAGGCGTGGGCGTCACGACTCGAGAAAGAGGGCGAGCGTTATGCCCGCTTCCATGCCCCGCTCACGATTGATGAGTCGAAAATCTCCCTCCCCTATGGCGGTTTTGAGATGCGCGAGGGCGGCTGGCTCGACGTGCCGGCCTTTCTGGAACTCACCCGCCAGACTCTCCTCGAGCGGGCGGCCTATGCCATCGGGAGGGTCCGGTCCGGGGAAGTGGAGATCGAAGAAAGCGGAATCCGATGGAAAAACATCACCGCCGCCAAAGTCATCTTCTGTGAGGGCTGGAGAGGGAACCGGAATCATTTCTTTGACTGGGTGCCCATGAATCCGGCCGCCGGAGACATCCTCGAACTCAACATCCCGGATCTGGCCGACGAAGGCCGCATCATCAGTAAGGGAAGCTGGCTCATTCCGATCGGCGGTGGCCGGTTCCGGGCCGGTTCGACCTACCACCATCGCGATCACGAGGCGGAAACGAATGCGGCAGGCGCTGACGAGGTCCTGGCAAAAGTGCGTGTCATCACCCGGGTCCCCGCAACCGTGTTGCAACATCGTTCCGCTATCCGGCCGATCATCAGGCGAAGCCAGATCTTTATGGGGCTGCATCCTGCTCATCCACAAGTCGCCTTCTTTAACGGCCTCGGCTCAAAAGGCGTCGTCAACGGTCCCTGGCACGCCGACCGTCTCGCTGATCACCTCGTTTCAGGGATCCCACTTCCGGAGGAAGCGGATCTGAGGCGGAATCTGCTCTGAGAAAAGATTGGAAATGCTGAAAATCTGAAATGTTGAACCCCTAATTTCTCATGCCCTTTCCTCGCGCGACTGAGATTGCCCATCTTCTGGTAAAGCAGCGTCTTCATGCGGGTGACCATGCGGTCGACGCGACAGTTGGCAACGGGCATGACACGGCCTTTCTCGCTGAATGTGTCGGGAGGTTGGGAAAGGTCGACGGGTTTGATATCCAGCTTTCTGCCCTCGAAAGCGCCCGGACTCTCCTGGAGGATAATCCCCAGGTCCGGCTTCATCATCTCGGTCATGAATTCATGGACAGGGTTGTCACTCCCGGAGTCGGGGCGATCATGTTCAACCTGGGCTATTTTCCCTCGGGCGACAAAAGCCTCGTGACGCGCCCGGACACCACTCTCGCGGCGCTCTCAATCTCACTTTCGTTGCTCTCGGAAAAGGGACTCCTCTCCGTGGTGGTCTATACGGGTCATGAGGGTGGTCCCGAAGAAGGAGCGGCCGTAGAACGGTGGATCGATTCCCTGAATCAGGATACCTATCGAATCGTCCATTACGGGTCGCCTCTTCGACATTCCAGCCCGCCCGCCCCCTACCTGATCGCAGTAGAACGGCGAGCCCGGAATTGACGGACGGCGGTCACCTGATACAATGTCGCGCGTCAGGCTTAAATACCCTGAGATTTCCATGAATCAAATTGCTCTCTCCCGCACCCCTTCCCTCTTCTCTATTCTGGCCGGACTCGTCCTCCCCTGGTCCGCCGTCGCGGTCGATTTCAAAGAGGAAATCCGCCCCATTCTCAACAGCAAGTGCTTCAAGTGCCACAGCGGCCCCAAGTCAAAAGGCAGCCTGCGGATGGAGGTCAACGCCGAGTTCAGCAAGCGAATTGGCGGAGATGACCCGGTGATCGTGCCCGGCGACGCCTCCAAGAGCCTTCTCCATATCAAGGCAGGCCTGGGCAGAACCGACGGTGATGCAATGCCCCCGCCACAGGCACGCGAGCGTGGCGCGGAGGCGATGACGCAGATGGAACTCGAACTCGTCAGTAAGTGGATCACCGAGGGAGCGAAACTGGAACCCGGAGATCCCGGTGCCCCGGCTCCCGCTGCCACTGCTCCTGCGGCACCCACCGCCGGTGCTCCAGCCGCGATGAAAGCGGAAGTGCAAACCTGGAGCAACACAGGCGGAGGCTCTCTCCAGGCATCCTTTGTTTCCCTAGTTGGAACCACGGTCACTTTGCGTAGAGAGAATGGCGAGGAATTCTCCTACGAACTCGCCAACCTCAGCGCGGACAGCCAGGCATTGGCGAAGAAGCTGGCAGGTCAGTGAGAACGAATTAAAGCGGGGTCTTGCGGGCTAAGCCGACTCCGGCAGGAAGGTCGGCATGACAATCCCGGTGACCGGCTGGAGGCTTCCCCGAACCTGCCCGAAGTGCAGTTCACAGTTCCGGGCCCCAAGACCATAGGCGGCCGCAATCAGTTCCGTCTCTCCTGAGGGCAGGAGAAAGACCGCCGTCTTCCCGCGAAAGCGGTCCAGTTGGGCTCTCAGAAGCGCTTCGGCCGCCGGCGCGTTGCGCATCACTCCCGGCCCGATGAGGCGACTTGCAGGATGGTCGACGGAGGCAAGGAAACCCTCTACCTTCCCGAACTCATTCAAGGCGACCATCGTCTTCCAGATGCCGGTGCTATTCTCGATGAAATAGCAGTAATCCCGCTCTCGCGAAATCCCGCTGATCTCGAACTCCAGTTGACCGATCTCCATCAGATCACCGGGACCAGCCTCACGCACCGTGGGTAGCTCTGCAGGCGCGGGCTTGGCCAAACCGGTTTCGGGAACATGGAGAAACATGTCCTGATAAACACAAAAGGGGGAAAATCCATAGCGATTGTAGAGCGAGTAGGAATCGAGATTCATCGTGCTCGAAACAAGCCGCATCGGGAGGTCCCGGATGTCGGCCTCATCGATGATGCGCTGGAGCAATTCTCCCGCGATTCCGTTCCCGAAATAGTTCGGATGCACGTTCATGATTCCAAGTGAGACGTGGGTCTCACGCGGATGGTAGAAACACGAACCTGCGATCGCCCCGGTGCGGGAATGCTCCATCACGAGCGCACATCCCGGATCGAGATCATCGTAGACTTCACAAAAAATCCGGCAGTCCTCCGGCAGACATCGAAAGATGGGATGCCCCAATTTCTGCTGATACCACGCGTTGGTGGAAAGGAAAATCAACTCGGCCACCGCATCAAAGTCGGCCGCCTTCATGGTCCGCATTCTGAACATGCGTCCGGTGTATCTGAATGAGCGGGGGAATACAATGTTATTCGAGATAAGTCACGGCGGATACAAGCCTGCCTCTCTCGCCCCAACGCTCCGGCTCAACCTCTCAGAATTTCAATATTTCAGATTTCCAAGTTTTCCCTGCCTCACATCACCATCCCGCCATCGACCGTCAGCACCTGACCGGTGATGTAGCGCGCCTCGCGGCTCGCGAGAAACATCACCGCATTGGCGATGTCCGCCGTTTCACCAAAGCTACCGAGGGGAATGTTCTTTTTGATCTGTTCCTGGATCTCCTCCGTCAGTTCATCGGTCATGTCCGTGATGATGAATCCGGGAGCCACCGCGTTCACACAGACTTTGCGACCCGCGAACTCTTTCGCGAGCGCCTTCGTGAAACCGATCAGGCCGGCCTTGCTGGCGGCGTAGTTCGCCTGGCCGGCATTGCCCATCAGTCCGATCACGGAACTGATGTTGATGATGCGTGCATCCTCGGCCTTGAGAATGGTGCGTTGAAAGGCCTTCACCGCGTTGAAGGCTCCCTTAAGATTGGTATCGAGGACGGTGTCCCAGTCCTCTTCGCTCATGCGCAGGGCAAGCCCGTCACGGGTCACCCCGGCATTGTTAACGAGAATGCTGACCGGCCCGAGGTCGGCGGTAACCTGTTTGCCGAATTCGATCGTCGCCTCATAGTTCGCGATATCGACGGCATAGCCTTTTGCGACCCCTTTGCCCAGCGCGTTGAGCTCATCCGCAGCGGCCTGAGAGTTGGCCTCGGTGCGGCTGGCGACGGCGACTTTGGCTCCCTGCTCGACAAAGGCCCGCGCGATTTCCTTCCCGATCCCCCTTCCGGAACCGGTTACCACGACCACTCGATCTTGAAATTGACTCATGACCGCTAATTCTCACATCCATCCGCGCCCTGCAACGAAAAATCAGGAGGGAATTTTCGCAAAAAATCGTCTAGGCTTGGATTCTCCGTCCGCCCATGCCATCCCTCCTCGATCAACTCATCCAAACCCACGGACCGGAACTGGCCCGCGAGATCTCAAGGACCCTCGGGGTATCCGAAGAAAAGGCGGCCGGCGTTCTCCCGGCGGCGGCCCCGATCCTGATTGACCGCTTTCAGCCCGATTCCTCCGGAGAGACAGGATCAGGAACCGCCTCGTCGCTCGACGGAGTCCTCGGTGGCGCGGGACAGCAACTCACCGACCGCATTGGGGCCCAACTCGGGGTCAGTCCGGAGCAGGCGGCCCGGGTCATTCCCATGCTCGTTCCCGTGGTCCTCGGCTTTCTTCTCAAACGGGTCGGTCTGGGCGGAGGCGCAGTCAGGCTCCTTATTTCTCTGGTCGAAAAGCAGGGATACGGCTCGCTCGACGAACTCGCGAATCGCCTCATGCGCAGCGTCAGCAGTGCAAGCACCAAGCCTGACCAACCCACCCCGAGCATTCCCACAATGCTTGGACGCTGGGCAGGAAAATGGTTCCCCAGCAGCGACGATTGAATCACTCGTCCCGCCGGATGTGGATCGGACCTTATTTCGGTTTTTCGAGAGAGGCCGCCTCGGGGTAACGCGCCAGGATTGTCTGCAGTTCTTTCACCACTTCGGGTTTCATGCCCGCGAGATTTTTTGTTTCCTTGGGATCCTCGAGATAATCGTAGAGTTCGAACACCGCTGATTCCACGGGAGCCCCCGGAGTTTTCCACTCCACAAGCCGGAAGCGTTCCGTGCGGATGGCCCGCCCCAGCTTTGCCTTGGGAAATGCGTGGAAGGCATGGTCCCGAACCCGGGCAGAGGGATCACGAAGGACCGGCACAAGACTCAGTCCGTCAACCGGCTGGGGTCCGCCCGGTGCGGGGAGACCGGCGAGTTCCGCAAGGGTCGGATAAAGATCGACCGTCTCGGCAAGCTGATTGGTCGAACTGCCCGGGGCGGTCACCCCGGGGGCAATGATAAGAAGAGGAATGCGGTTCGCCTGCTCGTAGTTCGTATGTTTTGTCCAGATTCCGAGATCACCAAGGTGGAAACCGTGATCCCCCCAGAGCACCACGATGGTGTTGTCGTCGAGATCCAGTTCCTCGAGTGCGGCGATCACCCGACCGATCTGCGCATCGACGTAACTCGTGCTCGCGTAATACCCGTGAATGAGATTCCGCTTCAGCTCATCGGAGAAAGCCGCGTTCCGTCCTTCGGGGACCGGATCGTAGGCGGCGATCTCCCCTCCCCTTTTTCCCGCGACTTCCGGCGCGCCGGCGGGCAGAGACTCATGCACCGGCATCGGCAGGGTCGCCGCATCATAGAGGTCCCAGTACTTTTTCGGCGCGGAGAAAGGCAGATGAGGACGAACAAATCCCACCGCCATGAAAAAGGGAGCGCCCTCCTTTTCGCGACGTTCCTTCGCCATCCCGAGGCGCTTAATCGCTTCGTTCGCGACCCGTCCGTCGGCGTAGGCATCGTCCTCCGCGACCGGTGACTCGAAAGCAGCCCCTCGCGGAAGGGATTTGATCTGGTCCAGTTTTTGATTGGTAAAGAGCGCTTCCTCCCGAGTCAGTTTTCCTCCGGCTGTGCTCGCCGGATCCAGATACTCGATGACCTTGTCCTTGAAGTGCGACACAGAGAACGAGACGGGATCTCCCTCATTCCCATGACCGATATGGAAGACTTTGCCGAGGGACTCGGTGTGATACCCTCCGTGTTTTGCAAAATGCTGCGGTAGAGTCACCGCGTCAGGGAGACGGGCCCTCAGATCACTGCCGAGTCCATAGAGCCCCGTCGAGGTCGAGTGTGATCCTAACATGAGCGTAAACCGGGAGGGCGCGCAGACCGCCTGATTGCAGTAGGCGAGATCAAATCGCATGCCCCGTGCCGCCAGTGCATCGAGCCCGGGCGTTTTCGCCACCCGGTCGCCATAACAGCCGAGCGCGGGTTTCAGATCATCGACGAGAATTAGAAGCACGTTAGGTTTCCCCGGTTCCGCACCGCCCCTTCCGGTCATTACCCCGAGGATGCCGAGGGCGAAGAAGACAGCAATCAAAGAGGGGCGAATCATCGGGTGAAGAGGGTTGAGTCCGTCATTTTCCACAGATTCGAGCCTGAAGGCAATCGGTGTCTTTCGAAAACTCCGGGAGGGAGGGCATCACTTATCCGCGAGATTGACTTTCCCGGACAGGGGAGCAAATCATCTCCCTATGCGATTTCCTGTCCGACCCCTTCTTCTCGCCCTTGCCTTCGTGCCATTGTCCGCCCTCAGCGAGGTGACCTCGGTGGAGATTCTCGAGCGCGAGGACATCGAGGGAACCGACTACGAAGCACTGAGCGGACGCCTCCACTTTGCCGTCGAACCCGACCTCGCCCGGAATCGCTCCATCGTTGACCTCGATCTCGCACCCCGGGATGCTGAGGGGCGTGTTCGTTTTTCCTCTGATTTTCGCCTCCTCAAACCGCAGGACGGTGCCCCCGCCGCCGTCGCCGCCTGGGTCGAGATTCCCAATCGCGGATCCACCAGCAAGCTGAGCGAATTCATAATCTATCACCGCTTTGCCATGCTCGAGGTGGGATGGGAGTTCGACGTGCCGCCCGGCCCGGGACGTCTGCGTGTCGAGATCCCTGTCGCGAGGGATAAAGATGGATTGCCACTGCAAGGCGTAGTCGAGGCGATCTTCGTTCTTGAAAAAGAGGAGGACAGTTACGTCGTCACCGATCTTGCCTCTTACCCGCCCGTCGATCCCGAAGGCACTGACTCACGACTCCTCGTGCGCAAACGGGGCGACCGACCGGGCGGAACGGAAATACCGCGCGAACGATGGAGCCTCAGGGAAAATGCCCTCACGCTCGAGGGTGGATTCCAACCCGGTCTCACCTACGAAGTCTCGTGGCTTGCAGAGAATCCGCCCGTCGCCGGTCTCGGCCTGGCAGCGATTCGGGATGCCGTCGCCTGGCTGAAAGACAAGGACGAGTCTCTTGCTCCGGTTCCTCACGCCTACGCCTTCGGGGCCTCGCAATGCGGGCGACTCCTGCGCGACTTCGTCTATCGGGGTTTCAACACGGACGAGGCGGAAGGTCCTGTGTTCGATGGAATCATGGCCCACATCGCCGGAGCGGGACGCCTCGATCTAAACCGCCGCTGGTCAACCCCGCGCGAACTGGCGCTCTACCGCACCGCCTCCTACCCTTTCGCCGACACGGCCCTCCCCGATCCGGTGAGCGGGCTCAATGAGGGCATTTTCGAAAATCCCCGGGTGACTCATCGGCCCCGAATGTTTTACACCAATACCTCGGCAGAATACTGGGGAGCCGGGCGAGTGGCGGCTCTGGTTCACACCGATCCCGCCGGACTTATCGACATTGCCCTGCCGGAGGAAGTGCGTCTCTATGTCTTCGCAGGGACCCAGCACGGACCCTCAGCCTTTCCTCCGGAAGCTCCGGCCGAGGACGGAGCCTTATCCAATCCGGTCGACTTCCGCCCCTCCCTGCTCGCCCTGCGCGTCGCGATGCACCGCTGGATCAGCGAGGAAATCGCTCCACCTGAGAGTGCCTATCCAAGGATCGAAGACGGCACTCTCGTGCCTGCCACCGAAGTCGCTTTCCCGGAACTCCCGGGCGTCACCTCGCCGAAGGATCTGAAAGCAGGACTGCGCCTCGCGAGTCACCTTCATCCGGACGGAGCCGGTCATGGCACCGAACTTCCCCTCCTGGTTCCCCAGGTCGATGTCGATGGCAACGAACTGGCCGGCATTCGCCTTCCCGAAGTCGCGGTTCCGCTGGCTACCGCGACCGGTTGGATGTTTCGACCCTCCTCGATGGGAAAACCTGACGAACTGCTTCCGGTCCTGAGGGGATCGTGGATTCCATTTTCCCTGACACAAGAACAACGGGAAAAAAGCGAGGACCCGCGGCTTTCCCGACAGGAGCGCTACCCCAGCCGTGAGGACTTTCTTGAGAAAACCCGCGCCGCTGCTGCCGCTCTCGCCGATGAAGGCTATCTCCTACCCGAAGATGTTGGAGAAGCCGTCGAAAACGCAGCGGAGCGCTGGGACTGGTCCGGCAAACCTTCTTTTTAAACGCATTCCCATCGAGGTGAAAAAAAAGCCCCGACGGGAGAACGTCGGGGCTTTCGTTACATTAGTCACCGTCTCCGGTGACCTACTGCGGTTTGGCAGACTGTAGTGATCGATCCTCGCGGGACTCGCGTCAAGCGCGGGTTTGGCAGATGCCGTGCCTGCTAGTCGTCCTCCTGTTCCGCCTCATCGAGATGGAAGGTGTGGAGAATTCGATGAAAGACCGGAGCGAGTAAGAGACCTACCGAGGAGAGAAACACCACTCCGCTGAAAAGGGCGTAAGCCGAGGCAAACAACTTTGCTGCCGTCGTGGTCATCGGGGCAATTGGCCCCATTCCCGTGAGGATCATTGAGGCATTCAGGACCGAGTCGACCCAGGATAGGTTCGCGAGCTCATGATAACCCACAACCCCGATCCCCAGGGCAAGCGACAGGCTTACTAGCAAGACCAGAGACGAAACGGCCATTCGCCGCGCGAAGACAGACCAAGGCACCAGTTTTTCCGATCGATGTTCGAACATGCTCTTCTAAGTAACGTTGTCCGAAAGGGCTGATTAAATCGGCACTTTCCGCTTTTCCACCTCAACTTCACCAGTGACGAAAGTAACACGGCTGCGGATCTTTCCCATCTTCACTTCCCTGTCACATTCTGCAATGCCGCGAGCCCGCGTAGAACCTTCAGCTTGCCTTTGTTCTTCTGGGTGAGGTCGCGGAAGTGCCCCTCGTATTGATCGATCGTCTCTTCCTCCCCGAGAAAAAGGACCATGTGAAGGTTGGGCTCTTCGATGCCCTCGGCCTTATAGCGACTCTTCACCACTTTGACGATCTGCTCCTCCACGTCCTCGGGCGTCACGGGAGGCAAATCGTTATTCGGGCGATTTCGCCGCGGCGGGCTCGCACCGGTGATCTCCCGCACGAGCTGATTGAAATTCGGGACGACTTTGGGCGAGAGTCCTTTTTCCTGACGGGCCACGTTCTCCTTGGCGAGCCATTCCCGGGTTCGCTCCACCGCCCGCTCCCAGGCAGCCGAGTCCGGAGTATCGGCAGGGGGCGCTTCCGGAGTGTTCCCCATCTTCGCAAGCATCTCCGGAGTGGGAGAGCGGTTCATATTCTCATAGCCGCTGACGATACAAAAAATCGAGCTCGCCTGCCACTCCATCGCCTTCTGAACCGCCTTGGTGTAGTGGGCAACATCCCCCGCCTGAATCGGCGATTTTTCGTATTCGCTCACCGACAGCGATTCGCCATACCCGGCTCCCAGCCCGAGCGCATCATAGTCCCGATTGAGCGGGCCGAGCCAGTCAATCGCGAGGCGGAGATTCGAGGGGAGACCGGGAACGAGTTCTTCACGGAAAGCGACGAGCTGCTTTCCGTCGTAGAGCAAAATGTTGAAATGGGTGCCTCGATTCAGATTCGCCAGCATGATCCCGACCTCGGTCTTCACATTGTCGTAGGCGGTCATGCCTCCTTTCTCGTCCACAAGCATTTTGGGGGTCGCATCGATAATAAAAACGATCTTTTTCCCGCTCCCGGAGAGCCCGAAGAAATTCACATCCGAGACCATCGGATTGTCGGTCGAAAAACTCATCCCGGTTCCGACCATCTCGATACCCGCAGTCATGGATAGGGCATTCATCGAATTGGCATCCTCGACATCCGGCACCTCAAACGACGAGGTGGAAACGGAGCTGAGCACATCAACCGCCTGCGCCGCGGCCGCGTTCGGGATGATCTCGGGGTTGGGGCGTGTCATCCTCGTCGCGAGGATTTCTGTCTCGATCTCGTGCGCAACGGATACCACCAGCTGCGGAGGTTCAGGCTGGGGGACCTGAACCACGACAATCCCGATCAGAATGAAGACGAGGAGATGAACCAGAAGCGCAAAGGTCAGCGACGAGAGTCGCTCGGGAGCCATCGACGGTGCCTCGGCGCGAAGCCCGGGATCCAGGGAGGCAAGTTCCAGCCTTCCTTTGTAGTTCTCCCACTTATCGAGAACCGCCTTGCGTTCGATCCCTCGGGAATTTTTCCCCCTTGATGAGGTTGGGCTACCGGCCACCGGATCATCGTCTTTTTCAAGCAATGCGCTGAGCCCCCCCGCCAGCTCCTCGAAAGGATTTCTCGAGGCTGCCGATATCCCGGGACGGTTCTCCTCACCCGCCACGGGTGAAGGGGACTCTTCACTCTGCTTTTTGACCTCCAAATCAGCTTCGACAGTCGATGCCGGAGGAACCGGATTAAATCCAACTTTAAGATCGCGATCCGAAGGTTTCTCCGCCGGGACGACTACCGGAACCTGCGCGGGAGGGGGCGAATTTGCCCTCGTCGCGCCCGTCAGGAGACCATGGAGGCGGATCTGAATCTCCGGGGGAGTCGGCTGATTCGAGGGCGACGCCCGCACGAGACGTCTGGCCGTCGGCATATCCCCCTCCGCAACCGCCATCTCAATCAACTGAATCCGAACCTCCCAGTTCTCCGGGGCCAGCTCCAGCTTATCAAAAAGTTTCTCTTTGAGGGTCATCTTCGGAGCGTGGTAAACTGTATCATTCCGGAAGATCGAGGGGCAAGAACCGGCTCTGCCCGATTGAAGCCACTCTCCCTTTTAACTCCGGCCGGGGCCACCGGGTTTCGCCCCAAAGGAAAAATCTGCCCGAATATTCAGACGGGAGCACCGTTCCCCTTCCCCAAAAAGGCATTGATTCAGCCCCCAAAGGCAGTAGAAGGAATCAGTTCCGTATCCCCGCTTCCATCCCTCCTCTTCCGGATTTCCTCCATGTCACTTCCCCCCTTGTCATCCGATCACTGGTCCGATCCGCTCCGCCTCCTCTTCTGGCGTATTGCCGCGAGCGGAGTGCTTCCGGCGCGATGGTTTTCGCCGCCTGTGCCCGGACCGGATTCCCGGGCTGCCAAAACCGGGAAGCTGCAGATCGAGATTGTCAGTCACTGCTGGAACTACTCCCACTTCCTCGTCTATCAACTGAGCTCGCTCGCCCTCTCGCCGCCAACCCGCGCGGAGGTGACCATGACTGTCTTTTACTGCGAGGAGGACCAGCGCACCCGGGAGTTGCTGGAACACTTCTCAGGCGTTCACGTGGAGGGTGTCACCTGGAACTGGCAAAAACTGCCGAAGGGACTGCTCTTCCGCCGCGCCGTAGGCCGGAATCAGGCTGCCCTCGCCACCCGTGCGGATTGGATCTGGTTCACCGACTGCGACACCCTCTTTCGCCAGGGATGTCTCGACCACCTCTCCGACCGATTGCAGGGCCGCACTGACGTGCTCGTCTATCCGACGATGGAACGAGTCACGCCGATGCTGCGTCCCGATGATCCGCTCCTCCAACTCAAGGGCGACTCCCGATTTCAGTTGGTCGATATCGGAGATGATCATTTTATCGAAGAGACCGTCACCCGTGCCTTCGGGCCGATGCAAATCACCCACGGGGACGTGGCCCGGGCCTGCGGTTACTGCAAAAATCTGAAATTCTTTCACAAGCCGACCCACCGGTGGTGCAAGACCCACGAGGACCGCGCTTTTCGGTGGCTGCTGGGTGCGGGACGGGGAGTCGGAATCGACCTTCCCGGTATTTATCGAATCAAACATCAGGTCAAAGGACGGTATGATGCCGCCCGTCCCCTTTCCGCCAAAATCCGCGCCCCCCTCCACCGCCTTTCCGACGTGGTGAAGGGAGCCCTGCGCGGGAAGCGCTAGAGCGTTTCCGCTCTGTGCGAATCTGATCTCAGTTTTCGCTTTTTCGTTTACCCTTCCCCTTTCCTTTTCCACCGGATGGTTGGACCGCCGGCGGTGCCTCTCCGGGCTGAAAGGTCGAATCTGTCGCATCTTTCGGGATTGACTCATTCCAGGCGAAAACGGCCTTCTTCAATCGGGCGGCGACCTCAGGATGAGACTCCGCGAGATTCTCCGACTCTCCCGGATCCACTTTGATGTCGTAGAGCTGCAAGTCGCTCCCGTCGAGATTGACGAGGAGTTTCCAAATACCCTCCACCGCAGCAAGATCGGGATTATCCTGATCCTCATCACCCTGCCCGAAGCCGGGCCGGTCGGGAGGACGGCGGAAAAAAACAGGAGCCTCGCGACCGGACTTCGCTTTCCCGAGAATCGTGTCGACCACATTCTCTCCATCGAGAGTCTGTCCTTGGGGCAAGGGGGTATCGGTCAGGGCGTAAAGCGAGCGGTTCAGATCGAGGGCACAAAAGACAGACTCGCCGTTTGTGCTTCCCGCCGCGTCTTTCGAAAGCAGGCCCGGCCCCCAGACGATGAGGGGAGATCTGATGCCTCCTTCGTAGAGCCAGGTTTTGGCACCACGCAATCCCCCGCCGCTGCCCGCCCCGGCTTCGTGCCCGTTGTCGGAACAAAAGATCACGAGAGTGTTTTCCCGCAGGGCGGGATCGTTGCGAATACGGTCAAAGAGCGGACCGAGCTGTTCGTCCATCCCGTCAACGACACCGAGGTAGCGGGCCTGTTTGTCCTCCGACCAGCGATCCAGCGTCGGGAACCACGGTCCATGCGGATCATCGGGCCAGACGTTGACGAAAAAGGGCCGGCCAGTCGCGCCGGCACGGTCGATGAAACGAATCGCTTCCCTGACAAAACCACCGGTGATCTCCGACCGCATCGTCCAGGTGGACGGCTCGCCGAGATTCACCGCGTCACCCCATATCTTCTTCGGCTCGGGATTCTTCGGAGTCACGGTGAGAGGAAGGAGCTTCGCCCCCATGCCCTCGAAGTTCGTGAGACTGCGGTCAAATCCGTAGTCCGCGATGGGAGGGGCATTGACGACATCGCGCTGTCCCCCCATGTGCCACTTCCCGAAATGGCCAGTCGTGTAGCCGGACCGGCGCATCTCCCGGGCGAGAACCGGAGCCGCCGGATCGAGCCACTGGGCGACACCTCGCTCGTGGTTGTTGAGCCGGTTGTTCAGAAACGAAGTGATGCGCCAGCGCTGCGGGTATTGCCCCGTGGTCAGGGCAACGCGTGAGGGAGAGCAGATCGGGGCGTTCACATAGAAGCGGGTAAAGCGCAGTCCTTCCGCGGCGAGCCGGTCGATGTTTTCCGTTTCGATCTCCTCGTTTCCGAAACAGGAAAGATCCCCCCAGCCCATATCATCAACAAAGACGGTGACAATGTTAGGTTTCCCGGGCGCCGCCCGGTGCACCGGATCACCAAAGGTCGTCCGGGTATCCTTGGTCTCCGTCATCCACTGGTCGAGTTTTCCAGAAAGCCCATCAAGCCGTTCGGCGTGGTGGGGATCGTCCGCCAGATTGTCGGTCTCCCAGGGATCATGGGCGGTTTGATAGAGTTCGTCGGCGGGCCGTTCGAGGTAAGCGCCAACCCGCTTGCGGTCGTCCTCGCTCGGAACCGCACTGTCGAGCCAACTGTCCCAGTAGCCACTATCGCCCGCGTTTCGGGTGATGTGGCTGAGGAACTGCAATTCGGGACGCAAGTTGCGGATATACTTTGTTCCGTCAGGATCAATAACTCCCCGCATCGGGAAGACGTTGTTGTTCCCGTCTCCGCTGTGGGTCGTGAAAATGAAATCACGATGACCCTTCGCCTTTCCCTCAAGCACGGGAAGAAAGGAGCGTCCGTCAATTCCGGTAGGAGTAGTTCCCCCGGCCGCCTCAACGAGAGTGGGAAGAATATCGATCCATGAGACCATCGCCTCGCTGCGACCTCCTCCTGCAACACGCCCCGGCCACGAAACGATCAGCGGTGTCCTGACGCCGTCGTCATAGAGGGTCCACTTGCCGAAGGGCCACTGGGCACCATGATCACTCGTGTGCAGGAAAAAGGTGTCCTCACCGAGTTTCTCACGCGCGGTGTCGTAGACGAGGCCGAGTTCCTCATCCATCGTCCGAATCGCCGCGACGTAGCGGGCCCGCCATTCCCGCGTTGTTTTGTTATCAACGTGATGCGGGGGCACAACGAGGGATGCCGGATCGATGCCCGGTGCCTCTCCCGGCCAGGGCACGTGGGGCCAGTTCGATCCGACGAAGAGACAGAGCGGTTTGTCGCTTTGGCGTTCGCGCAGCCACTTTACCGCCTCGGGAATGGCAATGTCCTCGTGGTAGTTGAAATGCCGGGCGAGATCGAATCCGTATTCCGGCGTTTGTTTGTAATGGCCGACCTTTCCGAAGGAGACGACCTCATAGCCGAGATCCTGGAGATAGGCCGGAAGCTTTTTCAAATCGGGGTGCGGCCGCGAGTGGTTCGCCTCAGCTCCGTTTTTCGCGGGCCAGAGTCCGGTGAGGAGCGCCGCCCGGCTCGGCGCGCAACTCGGTGAAGCAACATAGGCTCGATCAAAGGTCATCCCCGCGGAAGCAAGACGCTCCATATTCGGAGTCTTGATGTCCGGCGATCCGTAGACAGATGAGTCACGCCAGGTGTGATCATCGGACAGGAAGATCACGAGGTCAGGCTGCCCGGCGCGTAGCTTAAGGGTGAGGCAACCCGGGAGAAAAAGAAGGAGCAAAAGTCGTAGGATCATGAAGTGGGACAAAAGTCTTACTGAATGGTGCCCGCAGTTCAATTCTATTGGATAGCGAAATCGGACAAAATCAGGCACCGGGGAAAGGAGAGGTCACCTCATCATGCCGATTTTTCCGCTTCGCGTTCCACGACGAAAAGCCCACAATGAGATAGAATGAAGATCAGAATCCCAGTCCCGGCCGTCGTGGCCATTTCACTCGCGCTTCTCGCAGCCTCCTGTGCGACCGCCGCCGAACCTCTCCTCTCCGTCACGAGTAATCGCCCCGAGGCTCTCTACGAAACGGGCGAAGGAGTGACGTTCGCTCTCCGCAGCACCGCTCCGGCCGGAACAGCCATCAACTGGACCCTGAGCCTCGACGGATATCGCAACCTCGCCACCGGAAAAGGAAGTTCCGGAGACGCCGCCTCCCTCACGGTGAAAGGCTCGCTCTCCGAGCCGGGCTTTCTCCTCCTCACGGCCACGGTCACGGGAACGGACGGAAAGCCATTCACCGCCTACGCCGCCGCCGGTGTTTCGCCGGAGAAGATCTCACCCAGTCTGCCCGTGCCGGCGGATTTCGACTCCTTCTGGGCGAAGCAAAAGGAAACGCTCGCCGCGATCCCGATGACCGTCACGTCCGAGCCCGTCCCGCTTACCGCCAAAGCCGATGCCGCGGTGGAGGCCTTCGATATTGCCGTCCCGGCGGAAACGGACGGACCTCCCGTGACCGGCTATTTTGCCAAACCGAAAGGCGCCGCTCCAAAATCCCTCCCGGCCGTTCTCTGGGTCCATGGAGCCGGGGTCCGCAGTTCGAGTCTACCCGCTGCCCTCGGAGGAGCGAGAGACGGATTCCTTTCCATGGACATCAACGCCCACGGCCTCCCCAACGGAAAGCCGGAGGAATTCTACAAACAAATCTCCGGCGGGGACCTCAAGACCTACCGGACCGATGGAAACAAGAACCGGGACGAGGTCTATTTCCGCGGCATGTTTGTCAGGCTCCAGCGCGCCCTCGATTTCCTGACGGCTCAGCCGGAGTGGAATGGAAAAACCCTTGCCGTGATCGGCCACAGCCAGGGCGGCTATCAGGCTCTCGTCGCAGGCGGACTCGATCCACGGGTCACCTTCATCGGTTCGGGAGTTCCGGCCGGCTGCGACCACAGCGGGATGAAGGCCGATCGCATCAGCGGCTGGCCGAAGATCGTTGCCCTGCTTCCGGATGGTGAGCCGGATCCGGTCTCGCTCGAGGCCTGCCGCTACGTCGATGCGGTGAATTTTGCAACCCGTTGCAAGGCCGAGGCCATCCTCAGTGTCGGCTTCGTTGATCGCACCTGCCCGCCCACGAGCGTCTACGCTGCCTACAATGTCCTCACCGGCCCAAAGTCCATCGTCACCCGCCCCCTGATGCCTCATGCGTCACCCGAGGATGTGAAAACCGAGTTCCGCCTCGCCCTCCTCAAACACGCCGGCCTTCACGCCCCCCCTCCGGTCACTGCCCCCGGGACGGTTTTGACCAACTAACACCGCTCCTACTCGCCATGAAACTCGCCGGAAAAATTGCCCTCATCACCGGAGCCGGACGCGGAATCGGCAAAGGCTGCGCACTCGCCCTTGCGGAAGCGGGAGCCGACATCATCCTCAACGACAAACCAGGCAGCCCTGACATTGCCACTACCGCTGGAGAAATCCGCGCCCTCGGACGGCACTGCTGGGCAATCGAGTCGGACATTTTCAGCCGCCCTGGCTGTGAGTCTCTCATTGCCGCAGCACTCGGCGAGACGGGTCGCATTGACATCCTCATCAGCAATCCCGCTTACAGCCGCAGAGAGACCTTTCTAGACTTCGACCCCGACATTTTCGACCGGACTCTCCAGGGAGCCCTCACGAGCGGATTCCACATGAGCCAGCTTGTCGGACGGCACTTTGTCGAGCGGGGAGGAGGCGGCAAGATGATCTTTATTTCCTCCGTCCACGGTGAAATGCCTTTTCCCCGGGCCGTCGCCTACAACGCCGCCAAGGCCGGACTGGATCACATGATGCGCACGATCGCGGGAGAGTTGATCGGCCATCGCATCAACGTGAACTCCATTGCTCCCGGGTGGATCGACACGCCCGGAGAACACGAGGCTTTTAGCGATGCCGTCATGGCGGAAGCCGGCAGGGAGATTCCCTGGGGACGACTCGGACTTCCAGCCGATATTGGAAAGGCGGCGCTCTTCCTCTGCTCGGATGATGCCGATTACATCACCGGGGAAATCCTCACCGTCGACGGAGGGATACGACTCAAGGGGTATCTCAATCACCAGCCACCTCCGACCTCCTGAAAAGCAATGAGCACCCTGACATCACGAAAATTCCGCGCCGATGACACCGGACCGTCACTGCTCGTGACCGGGGGTGTCCACGGCGATGAGTTTGAACCCATCTTCGCGATCCGGCGGCTGATTCGCTTTTTTTCCAGTGAGGAACCCCTCACCCACGGGCGACTCACCCTCGTCCCCGTCGTCAACGAAGCCGCCTTTTTACGTGGCCATCGCTGCGCCGCCGCGGACGGCCTCGATCTCGCCCGGACCTGTCCGGGAAGACGCGACGGCTCCCCTACGGAACAGGTTGCCGCGGAACTCTCGGAGTTGATCCGCGCCTCGGACTACTACATCGATCTGCACACGGGCGGGACTGAACTATCCGTCCTTCCCCTCGCCGGATACAACCTTGTCTCCGATCCTGCCGTGCTGGAAAAGCAGAGGCGGATGGCCCGGGCCTTCAACCTGCCCGTCATCTGGGGGACCTCGGCCAATCTTGACGGCCGTTCCCTCTCCGTCGCTCGCGACGCCGGGGTTCCGGCGATCTACACCGAATACCTCGGCTCCGCGACCTGCTCTCATGAGGGTGTCGAAGCCTACTTTGCCGGAGTTCTCAATGTCATGGCCGATCTGGGCATGATTCACCGCAGCCTTCCTCCGAGTCGGGTGGAGCAGGTCATTGAGGACACCCGCCCCGGATCCGGACATATGCAGGTCTGCCACCCCTCTCCCATGGACGGATGTTTCGAACCCGCCCTTTCTCTGGGTGATCATGCCGAGAAAGGCCAGGCCCTCGGCCATGTCCACGACCTTGTCGGTGAAGTCAGTCTCCCCGTCCCCGCCGATGAATCAGGACGAGTCATCGTTCTCCGCACGTTCCCCCGGGTCCGCAAAGGCGACTCCGTCGGAGTGATCCTCCCCGATTCCGTCTCCTAGCTCCTGACTCCTGACCTCATGTCCCCCGGTATCTGGAAGTGGGCCGACCGTCTCGGTGACGTCCCTGAAGAATCTCACCGCCTCACCCTGGGTGAAGGCGGAACCCCTTTGATTCGCTCGCGTCGAATCGGCCCCGCGATGGGCCTGACAAATCTCTATTTCAAACTCGAGTCATCCAACCCGACCGGCTCATACAAGGACCGTTTCGCCGCCGCGGCCGTTTCCCATCTCCTTGCCCGGGGGAAATCCCGCTGTCTCGCAACCTCAAGCGGCAATACCGGAGCCGCCCTCGCCGCCGCCTGCGCCGTCGCCGGTATTCCCCTGCACCTTGCCATTGTTGAACCGGCCCCCGACGACAAACTTCGCCAGATGCTGGCCTACGGAGCCAGACTCCGGCGAATCCGGGGTTTCGGCCTCGATCCCGACATGACGGCGGAAGTCTTCGCCCGCCTCGAAGAGCTGGGATGCCTTCCCGGTTGGTCGCTTGAAGTGAGCGCCTACTCCGTGAGTCCTCACGGGATGCGCGGAGTCGAAACGATCGCCCACGAACTCGACGGAGAGCTCGATTCCCGGATCGACCATATCTTTCTTCCCTCCGGCGGGGGCGGTCTCTGCCTCGCTGTCGCGAGGGGTTTCGATCATTGTCAGGCGTCACCCGCGATTCATTGTGTTCAACCGGAGGGTAACGACACTATTGCCGGACCTCTCCGCGAAGGCCGCGACCATGGGCGGCGCGCCGATCCATGCACCACTAAGATCAGCGGTCTCCAGGTTCCGAATCTGCTCGACGCCAACCAGGTTATCGCCGCCTGCCGGCGCAGCGGTGGGAATGGTCATCTCGTTTCCGATGAATCAATTTACGAACTGCAAGGCCGCCTTGCGCGAGAGGAGGGAGTCTTCTCCGAACCGGCCGGAGCAGTTGCCCTGGCCGGGGCTCTGGAGGCTCTTTCCCGGGGCGAGATTGATCCCGGGGCAAAGATCGTCTGTGTCGTCACCGGAAGCGGATTTAAGGACGGGGCGTCCATCGCACGGATAACCGACGGTACGGCTGTGCCGCTCGTGAGGATGGAGGACTTTGAGGCGGGATTGCTTTAGGGAGAATTTCACTCGATTGGGTCGAATCTTCAATCCAATGCAGCATGGCAGGTAGGGCGGGTTGCCCCCAACGCGCCGCCGCCGATGCCCGATGACGCCCGACCGGCGAGTTGGGGACAACCCGCCCTACCTTTTTCCCCCCTACAAAGCCACGAGACAATCCCTCACGATTTCCCGAGCCTCCTCCTGCCTGTCGGCAACGAGAGTGACAAGGGTGTATTCGCCAAGATGTTTGGCAATACGAAGACTACGGATATTGATCGAAGCGGCCTCAAGCCGCCGGGCGATTTTTGCCAGCGAGCCGGGTTCGTTGAGAAGTTTGAGCACGAGAGCATCCTCGCTGATGGCCTGGAACCCGGCCTCCTGAAGGGCTCTCAGGGCAACATCATAGTGATCGACCATCAGGATGATCACGCCGTTGTCGACCGCGCCTTCGGCATCCATCTCCTCGATGTTGACGCCTGCGGAACCCAGCGCCTCCGAAACATCGGCGACCACACCGGGCCGGTTGGGAACGGGAATAACAATCTGTTTCATCTCTAGGAACGGGATGCAGTCATGTCAGCGACAAAGGCATCGATCGTGGCCTTGTCCACGTTGGGCACGGTGATGAGGTGACAAAAGTCCTCATAGGGTGCCAGGATCCATTTCTGCATGATGGACTGCGGCGGGCGGGGAAAGACCACCGTGATCGAATGCCGGTGCCGCCAGGCATCGACCCCGATCGCCCGAAGCGACTCCACCGCGTACTCGGCCGTGTCGAGACTGCGGATCACAACCTCGCGCATCGCATTACCATCGCGGCAACGCAGGGCATACCAGAGAATCAACGGAGTGATTGCATTGCGTGAGCCGCTGATGGTGGTGTCGAGCGCCCCGATATACTCGACCGAACGTGCCACGCGGTCGACGTGGGTTTTTCGCGCCAGGGCCACCCCGCAGGGCAGCGGACTGCCGAGCATCTTGTGTCCCGAGATGGAAAGGCTGTCGATGCCATCGGCAAAATTCCATGGCGGAGGGTCGTCGACATAAGGCAGGATCATTCCTGACAAGGCCGCATCAACATGAAGATAATGATGCGGCAGGCAAAGGCGGCGAGTGATCTCCCGGATTCGGTCGACGCGATCAATCGCCCCCGTCATCGTCGTGCCGACATTGACAAAAAAGATGGGCGGAGCGTCCCGGTGAATGCGCAGGCTTTCCTCGAGATCCTCGTAATCCATCTCACCGTCCGGTTTCGAGCGGATCATGATATTGCGGGTATGCTGGAGACGCAGAATCTTCGCCACGCTGTAGTGGGTGTCCTCGGAGAAGTAGACGATACCCTCGGGAAAAAGCTCACGCGCGAGATAGAGACCATACATGTTGCCCTCGGTTCCCCCGTTGGTGACATACCCCCAGTAGCTTCGATCAGGGCCGGTGATTTCCTCCTCACGGAATCCGGCCAGTCGGGCAAAATCGGCGAGCACCTCGCGCTCGAATGCGTGAGTATTGAGGCGATAATTGCTCCCTGAAAAGGGATCACCAACGTTGTTCAGCGAGAATCCGAGAAACCGGTAAAGCGGGGTGTAATCGAAATCCTGGTTGCAGGGGTAACCGATGGAGAAAGGACCTTGGCCTGACAGGCCGACAAAAAGCGAATCGAGCTGAGCCTGCGCTTCAGGAGGCAAGTTCGCGGCACCTGCCCCGCCATCGACGGCGGCTACCAGAGGAGAACGATTCGGGGAGACATGCATCGGAAAGCGCCGCTGGGCCACCCTCTGATTCTATCTGAAACGGGGCAAGGGTGAACAGCGAATTCTGACCGTCCTGATCTTGATCGGGGAGTCCTTACCTCTCAATCTCATCAAACATCTCCGAAGAATCGAAAAGCCCATCCCGGAGAATCATGAAGTCACCACAGTTTGCGAGAAGCTGGGCTCCCTGAGCGCGTTTCTTTTTCATGTCATCGATCGTCCCCGAAGGACAGGCCCAGGACACTCCGTGCCGTTTGGCCGCCGCCGCAACCTGTTCAAAGGCGGCCTCGAGCATCGCGCCTTCGTTGTCGCCGGCGAGTTGATAGCGCAGGCCAAGGTCACCGGGGCCGACGAAAAGCATATCGACTCCGGGCACGGCCGCAATCTCCTCGACGTTTTCAACCGCTTCCGGAGTCTCGATCTGGACGACGAGAAAAGTCTCACGGTTCGCCCATTCGATATATTCGATGTTGTTCGAGGTGATCCGGTAGTCCGAATCGAACCCGGCATTATCGAGCCCCCGGTCGCCGATCGGAGGAAATTTCACCGCCTGAACCAACTGGCGCGCCTTTTCCGCCGTCGAGACATGCGGGATCATCAGCCCGGTCGCGCCTTCTTCGAGGTAACGGTAAAGCCCGGTTTTTTCGAGCGTGGGCGCGCGGAGAAGACAGTCGATGTCGTAGAGACGAAAATGGGCCATGAGCACCTGCAATTCCTTAAAGTCGATCGCGCGATGCTCGAGGTCGAGCCAGATGCAATCGTAACCGGCCCTGGCCGCGTGAGCGATGTACGGGGGGATGTAACTGCCCAGGTTCGCACAGCGGGCGAGTCCGCCTTCGCGGATCCGTTTCAAGGTTTTGCTTTTTCTCATCGGGATAATTGTAAAAGGGTCTGGGCCGCCCGAACGCGGGCGTCGGCAAAGGGGTCGTCGAGCATCGCCTCAAGCCTCGCCTGCGTCGAGTAGGCTTTCGCGTCACCGGCAAAGGTGGCCGCGTAGGTGCGAATCATCGGATCCTCATCGTCAAGGTCCCGGGTCAGCATGGCGAGACCTTCCGGATCCCCGAGCACCGCGAGGGCATTCACGACATACCCGCGGATCACCGGCGTGGGCGCATCGGCGAGGCGTTTTCGGAGGGGTTCAATGTCGCTCTTGTCTCCGATGATCCCGAGGATCCACGCCGCGATCTGGAGACCGTCGGGGTCTTTCCCGTCTCGACACTCGCGGATGAAGGTGTAGGCGGCGGCATCTCCGTCTTTCCGTGCAAGTGCTGCGGCTGCCATGAGCCGCAACTTGATATCGCCACCTTTTTCGAAGCGCTCCCGCATCACGACCGCGTCACCGACCTCGACGACCTTATAGAGACTTTCGGCGGCGTGGGTGTGTCCATAGGGATCCTCGCGCCGGAGGACTTCGGTGAGGACCTCGATAGGTTCCCGTTCGCCCGCCCGGACGAGCTCCCGGGCCAGCCCGCAGAGGCGTTGCCCGTCCTTTTCGGTCGACAGTTTCGGCTCAAGAACAGGGATGATCTCGTCTCCGTGGCCTCCGAGGGTGAGTCCTTCGGCCGCGTGCATGGAGACCCAGAATTTTTCGGGGTCCTCCAGGACGAGCGCCTCGCGAAGGATGCCGAGTGCTTTGGTGCGGATTTCAGAAGAGAGTGTCATAGCCGGTTCTTTGGCGGGCAGGGTGCTGAATGCCATGAAGAGAATAGCGGTAATCGAAAGAAAAAGGGGGATTCTCATCATGCCCGAATCGTGGCAACGACCAGTCGGGCTGTCGAGAACGTAATTGCGTTGCGAACGGTTCTCCACTCATTGACAAAAACAGGTCTCCGCCGTACCCGACATGGTTCTTATGTATCCTGACTTGAGCACTGGTTCGACCCCACTTTCCGGCCTTGCCGAGGCCCTCGCCGGTCCCGGCTACCTCGTTGTGCCGGACTTTCTCGATGAGGAAACCGGGCGGGCCTTGCTGGACGAAATTACGGCCTTTCGCGAAAACGGTATCCTGCACGAGGCGGCGGTCGGCCGGGGGCAGGAAAAGCAGATCCGCTCGGAGATCCGTGGGGACGAAGTGCTCTGGCTCGATCCGGCCAACCTGACCGAAGCACAGCGCGCCTACTGGACCCGAATGGAGGCAGTGCGCACCTTGCTCAATCAGGAGCTTTTCCTCGGTCTCTTCGATCTTGAAGCCCATCTCGCCTGTTACCCTCCCGGGGCGTTTTACAAAGCACACCTCGACTGTCATCGAGGCAGTTCGGAGCGCACGGTCTCGGCCATCGTCTATCTCAACCGGGATTGGACGCCTGAGGATGGAGGCATCCTTCGTCTTTACACGGATCGCATCGCGGGGAAGGACGGCCCCTTTCTCGATATCACTCCCGGGTTCGGCAAGCTGGTTCTCTTTCTCTCCGCCGACTTCTGGCATGAGGTCCTTCCGGCAAGGCGGGAACGTTTCTCGCTGACGGGATGGTTTCGAAAACGCTCTGAAAACGCTCCGCTGTGACCCTGTCAGGTGCCCCGTCCAACCCTCTTCACTCTCTCCATGAATCCCTATCTCTCGTCAGTCGGACTGCTTTGCCTGAGCAATCTTTTCATGACCTTCGCCTGGTACGCCCACCTCAAGGAGATGGGACACAAACCCTGGATCATTGCCGCACTGGTAAGCTGGGGCGTCGCCTTTTTTGAGTACATGCTGCAGGTGCCGGCCAATCGGATAGGCTATACCGTAATGAATGTCGGCCAACTCAAGATACTGCAGGAGGTGATCACCCTCTCGCTTTTTGTTCCCTTCGCCGTGTTTTATCTCAAGGAACCTCTCAAGCTCGACTATCTCTGGGCCGGTCTCTGTATACTCGGAGCGGTCTATTTTGTCTTTCGGGGGGAGTTGGGGGCGGCGGCGAACGGGTAACGTGATCTTTTGATCCCCTTCCCGCTCCGGATCTTCGCGGCACGCCGGGACAACGCGTCCTCCCCGGGTAGCGGACTTGCGGGCTGGACGCGGGGCCGGTTTTGGTGCAAAACAAGCCCCATGCATCGCAAACTCCCGCTCTTCGTCCTCGGCTTCCTCGCCCTGATCCTTCCGGCCCAGGCCCAGGAATCCCTTTTCAACGGCAAAGACCTCTCCGGTTGGAAAGGCCTGCCTCAATTCTGGTCCGTGAAGGACGGGGTCATCGTCGGCGAGACAACCCCGGAGAATCCGACCAAGGGCAACACCTTCCTCGTCTGGCAGGGCGGCGAAGTTGCGGATTTTGAGATCACCGCAGAGGTGCGCTACAAGGGCAACAACTCGGGACTCCAATACCGCAGCAAGATCGTCGACGAGGCCAACTTCGTCCTCGCCGGCTACCAGGCTGACCTGCACCCCTCGCAGAACTATTTCGGGATGCTTTACGGCGAGAAACTCGGCAAGCGCGGCATCATCGCCCAGCGTGGTCAGCGCGTCGAGGTCGGCCCTGACGGAACGCCCAAGGTCGTCGGCGAGGTCGGCGACAAGACCGAACTGAAGGACTGGGAATGGAACACCCTTCGTGTCGTCGTCGTGGGCAACCGCCTCCTCCACCAGATCAACAGCGTCACCACCGTCGACATCACCGACAATCATCCCGAAGCCCTTGCGAAGGGCGTGATCGGCCTGCAACTCCACGCCGGACCGCCGATGCGGGTCGAATATAAAAACATCCAGTTCCGCAAACTGAGCGACAGCGAGGGCGAAGGGGTTTTGAAAAAGGCGATCGAGGACAGTGCCAAAGCAGCCAACCCCAACGCCAAACCCGCCGCCGCGAATGCCAAGGGCAAAGGCAAGGGTGCTCCCGGAGCGGCGGCTCCAGCCCCCCGCATCGCCTACCAATGGATCACGAACGAGCCCCTCTCCTCGTGGATCTGGCGGGCCGATGTGGTGAACGACGACTGGATCTTTCTGCGCAAATCCTTCGACGTCACCGGCGAGGTGAAGTCGGCCAAACTCTACGCCACCTGCGACAATGAACTCGAGCTCTGGATCAACGGCGAGAGCGCCGGTCGCGCCCCCGACTGGGGCGAGCCGATTTTGAATCCGGCCGTGACGAAGTTCCTCAAGACCGGCAAAAACGTGATCGCCGCGAAGGCCCGCAACCGCGGGGGATCGGCCGCATTCACCTTGAAGCTCGAATACGAAACGATCGACGGAAAAAAAGCGACGGTGATCAGCACACCCGATTGGAAACTTTCCCTCACCGAAGCCGAAGGCTGGAAGACGGCCGCTTTTGACGACGCCTCATGGACCGGCAAACTCAAAGCCCACGGCAAATTCGGCATGGGTCCCTGGGGCATTGCCGGAATCGATGGTCCGGGCGGAGGTGGCGGAAAGGGTGGCAGTTCGCCGCTCGAGCCCGCGGAGATCAACGTGGTCGACGGCTTCAAAGTCGAGCTGCTTTACACCGTGCCGAAGGAGGAACAGGGCTCGTGGGTTGCCCTCACCACCGATGACAAGGGCCGCTTGCTCGCGAGCGACCAGGGTGACAAGGGACTCTACCGCATCGACGTTTCCGGGGCCGAAGCCAGGGTCGAAAAGATGCCCGTCGATGTTTCCGCCGGTCAAGGCATGGTCTGGGCTTTCGACGCCCTCTGGTTCAACCGCAACGGCGGCAAACTTCACCGCGTCACCGACAGCGATGGCGACGGCAAGCTCGACAAGGCCGAAGAGATGCCCAGCTCCACCGGCGGCGGCGAACACGGAAACCACGCGGTCATTCTCACCGAAGACGGCACCCAGCTTTATGTGGATGGCGGCAATCACACCGATCTGCCCCCGGCTGAATCGATCTCAGGATCGCGGGTGAAAGGCTGGCAGGAAGATCATGTCCTCCCCCGCATGTGGGACGCCAAGGGGCACGCCCGCGGCCGTCTTGCTCCAGGTGGATGGGTGACACGTTTTGATCCCAAATCGCAGAAACACGAGATCTACTGCACCGGCTTCCGCAACCAATATGACATCTCCCTCAATCAACACGGCGATCTCTTCACCTACGACGCTGACATGGAGTGGGACATGGGATCGCCCTGGTATCGTCCCACACGCATCTGCCATGTCGTCAGCGGAGGCGACTACGGCTGGCGCAGCGGCTCGGGCAAATGGCCGGCCTACTACGAGGACAGCCTGCCCCCCGTCGTCGATATTGGCCCCGGCTCGCCCACCGGCGTCGTCGCAGGAGTCGGAGCGAAGTTCCCTGCCAAATACCAAAAGGCGATCTACGCGCTCGACTGGACCTTCGGCACGATCTACGCGATCCATCTTGAGGCGCAGGGAGCGAGCTACACCGGCAAAGCCGAGCCCTTTGTCTTCGGCGCTCCCCTCCCCGTCACCGACGCGATCGTCGGCAAGGATGGAGCCCTTTATTTCACGATCGGCGGGCGCAACGCCCAGTCGGCCCTTTATCGTGTGACTTACACAAAACCGATCGGCAAAGAAGAGGCCGTCGCCGAACCGAAAGAGATCACCGAAGCCCGCACCCTGCGTCGTGAGCTCGAGGCCTTCCACGGAAAGGAAAACGCCGCTGCGATTGAAAAGGCCTGGCCCCATCTCTCCAGCACCGATCGCTTCATCCGCAACGCCGCCCGCGTCGCGGTCGAGTCTCAACCCGTCGCGCAATGGGCCGACAAGGTCCTCACCGCGTCCGATCCCCAGACCCGCATCACCGGAGCCGTCGCTCTCGCCCGCCAGGGGGATTCAAAAACGCACGGAGCCAAACTCACCGCCGCCCTTCTCGAGATGGATCCGGCGAGCCTGACCGAACCCCAACTCCTCGGCTGGCTCCGCGCCTGGCAGCTCAATCTCATTCGCCTCGGTAAACCCGAAGGCGAGACCCGCGAGAAAGTCGTCGCCAAGCTCGACGCCCTTCTCCCCGCGCAGTCGGCCGACGCCAATGTCGAATTGGTGAATTTGTTAGTCGCCCTCGAGGTGCCCTCGGTGATCGGAAAGGCCCTTACCTTGATCGAAAATCCCGGCGCTCCCGAGATCCCCGACTGGGCCGAGCTTGTGACACGCAACCAGGGCTACGGACGCAGCATCCAGGCGATGCTCGATGATTACCCGCCCATCCGCGGCATCGCTTATGCCTTCGCTCTGCGCAACCAGAAGAGCGGCTGGACCCTTGAGCAACGCCGCCGCTATTTCACCTTCCTCAATGCTGCCGCGAAACATCCCGGAGGCGCAAGCTACGGGGGCTTCCTCACCAACACCCGCGACGAGGCTCTCGCCCATGCGCCGAACGATCAACTGATCGCACTCAAGGATATCACCGGCGTCAGCTACCAGGCCGTGCCCGATTTCGCGATCACCCCGCCAAAGGGACCGGGCCAGGTCTGGACGATCGAATCCGCCTCGAAGCACGCTAACACCGGCCAGTTCCGCAATGCGAACTACGAGAACGGACGCAGCCTTTTTCACGCTGTCGGTTGCGGCGCCTGCCACCGCATGGCCGGTTTCGGAGGCGACATCGGACCCGATGTCACCAGCATCCGCAACAAGTTCGACGTGGCCTACGTCCTCGAATCGATCCTCGATCCGAGCAAGGTTATCAGCGACCAGTATGGCAGCTCGAGCGTTACAACGAAGGGCGGCGCGGTCCACACCGGACTTGTCGTCGAGCGCGGTGACGACATTGAGATTTACCCGCCCGATCCAAAGGGCGAGCCCGTGAAGATGAAGCGCGCCGACGCCGCCAAAATTGAAAGCGTCCCCGTCTCACAGATGCCTCCAGGCTTGATCAATCTCCTCAACGGCGACGAAGTGCGGGACCTCATGGCCTATCTCATGTCGGCGGGTGATCCCAAGGACAAGGTGTATGGGAAGTAATAGGGCGGGTTGTCCCTAACCAGCCGGTTGAATGTCATCCGGCCCGGTGGCAGCGCGTTGGGGACAACGCGCCCACCCCCGAGTTCCCCACTGGCGTGAATGCGCTCGCCCGCAGGGTTCCCGAATTCACTTTTGTCTGCCTAGGATTGTATACATGACTCCCCGACTCCTTTCCTCCGCCTTGATTCTCAGTGTGCTGCTTCCCTGTTTCAGTTCTGCCGCCGACAGCACGAAAGCAACGAATTCGGTGAAACTCACCGAACAGGACGACCGTCTCCGCATCGAACTCAACGGCGAACTCTTCACGGACTACATCATCAAGGGTGAAGATCGTTATTTCCCGCTCTTTTACCCCGTCCTCGGCCCCGGTCAGGTGCCGATGACACGGAAATTTCCTCTCGAGATCATCGAAGGAGAAGACACCGATCACCCGCACCATCAGTCGCTTTGGTTTGCCCACAGCGAGGTCAACGGGCACAGCTTCTGGGCGGTCCGTCCCGACAAAGGAAGAACCCCGGGTAAAACCGTGCACCGGAAATTTGTCGAGGTCAAAAGCGGTGAAAAGGAAGGTCACTTTGTCGCCGAAAATGACTACGTGGCGGCCGACGGCACGGTCGTGATGAGCGATACCCGAACGGTGCGCTTTTTTGCGCCCGCGGACGCAACCGCACCCCGACTGCTCGATATCACGATCGCCTTTCACGCTTCAAACGGGGACGTGACCTTCGGCGATCAGAAGGACGCCGGCATGGCGATACGCGTGGCCTCCGAACTGCAAGTTTCCCGACGAACAGGTAAGGGAACTGAGACCGTCCCGGCGAGCGGTCATCTCATCAACAGTGAAGGCATTGAGGGAGAGGCGACCTGGGGCAAACGCGCGCGATGGGTCGATTCTTATGGAGAAGTCGGAGGCCAACCGGTCGGAGTCGCCATCTTCGACCACCCTTCAAATCCCCGCCATCCGTCGTACTGGCACTCCCGGACTTACGGTCTCGTCACCGCCAACATTTTCGGCAAGCGGCACTTTGAAAAGCTGGAAGACCCCAAGGCAGGTCAGATGGTGATTCCAAACGGTGAGACAGTCACCTTCCGCTGGCGTTTTGCCTTCCATCGTGATGACCCGAAAAAGGCGGACGTCGAGGGCCTCTATCAGGCATTTGCCAAAGAGTGAACGAGGTAGCGAAGGTCGTGAGACCTTCGGTTGATCCTGCATACCACCGGCCTCTTCGAAGGTCTCACGACCTTCGCTACACACGCTTCTCGCGAACCGAAAACGGCCGTCGCTCAATACTTCCCGTCCCTGACCTCAAAGTGGGTCGGTTTACCAAGAACAGGCCTTTCGTGGTCAATCCAGTCGGCGACCCAACTGATCAGACTCTCCTCACTGACGGAAGGCAGGCCAAAACGTTGGTGGCATTTGGCCGCATTGCTCAACCACGCTGTCTCCCCTTCACTTCCCGTGAAATCAACGACTTTGCCGAAGAGCTCTCCAAAGGAGAGCGCCACGTCTCTCACTGATAATATCCGCGAACCGGTGACATTCATCAGCCAGGGCTCGGGTGCCGCAGCGGCAAACTCCAGAGAACGTATTGTGCAGGCGACTGCGTCTCCCTGCCAGATACAGTTGAAGTAGCCCATTTCGAGATCGACCGGCTCTCCCGCCCGCACCTTTAACGCCAGATCGACGAGCACTCCGTAACGCAAGTCGACCGCGTAATTAAGGCGGATCAGGGAAAGTGGCGTTCCGTGAGCTTCGCTGCCCTTGATAAAGGCATTCTCCCTCCCGAGGCAGGAGACCGCATAGTCCCCGACCGGATCGACCTCGTCCGTCTCCTTGGATCCACCGCTGTCGCGCTCGACAAAGGGATAAACACATCCGGTCGACAACGCGACGATGCTTGAATCCGAAAATCGCTCCGCGATGAGTGCCGGCATTTCCTCGTTGAAACGTTTCAGAATCCCGGGAGAATCGACCGTCCCGAACTTCTTTCCGGCGAGAAAAAAAACGGCGGATGCATCCGGGAGAGACGCCACTGCCTCCGCGTCAGTCAGATCAGCGGAAAGCGTCCCGAGGTGCCGTGACTCGAACTTTTCCCGAACCGCGGCGTCGTCAAAGCGGGAAACCGCGATCACACGATTGCTCATCCCGAGGACGTCGAATCCGCGTCGAAGCATGAGTGAAAGATGAAAGCCCATTTTTCCTCCGGCCCCGGCGACAAGGACATCCCCATCGATGCGGCTCAGCGCGTCGATGACACCCCGGTCCGGCTCGCTCGCGAGTTCATCCAATTCCTCCTCTGACTGTGGTGCGTGCTTCATCGTCAGTTCGGGGTCTTGAGAATCTGGATCGCATCAATAACAACATAGCCATCCGCGCCTTCATTCGAGACGACGACCTTTGCCTCCCCCTTGCTGAAGCGATGTTTTCCCAGAGAGAAGAATCCCGCCTTGCCCCCCTCATTGCTTCGCTGATCGACAGCGATGGTCTTCTCTCCGTCGATTGCGTGAATAATCACCCTGACATTGCTCGCACGATTGTTGTTCGGAGGGTAGCTGAAGCGAACCTCGTATTCCCCCGCCTCTGATATCGTGGCGGAGAAGATTGCCTTCTTCACCTCGGGAACGAGACTGGCGCCGTAGGAATCGTGCCGGTATCCCGTTTCAATAAACACCGGCGCCGAGGTCGAGGTCGTCCATTCACCCTCGAGCCGGGCAGACTCATCGTCGATCACGATCCCGGGGAGTGATGCGCTCGTAAAAAGTTCGCGCGGAGGGGCATTGGCCGGCAAATCCAGGACCTGGCCATCGGCCACGAGCCTTGCCCTCAGTTCCGTGTAGGGAATCTCCTGAACTGTTTTGCCTCCCTCGATCGCCATCACCGCCGCCGTTGCGGCCGACTGACCGAGGATCATGAAGACCGGCTCCATCCGGATCGAACCAAAAGCGATATGGGAACTCGAGACACAGACCGGCACGAGGAGATTTTCGCACTCTCCCTTTTTCGGGACGATGGACCGGTAGGACACCACATAGGGACCTCCGGGCGACACCTGCACGTCACCCTCGTTCTGGACGGTTCCCTCCGGAGTGACGTAGCGCTGCACATTGTGTGAGTCCATATTGTAGCTCCCCAGACCAACGGAATCCTCCGCCACCCTGACACGCCGACAATCCACCTCGGTCACGATGTAGTCGGAGACCATGCGCCGGGCTTCGCGCACATAGATCTGACGAGGCCAGTTCCCGTTGGCGACAAATTCATCCGCGGCAAGCCCCCATGAAGCCATCGCTTTCCGGATCACTTCCGGAATGCGGGGATGGTTGGCGAGAGTCCACATGAGCCCTTTCTGATAGGTCTCGTGCTCCTTTAGAATCGAGTCACGTTCCGCATAGCTTGCCTCGGGATAGTTGTAGTTCATCCCGATGTTATCGGTTGAAAAGGCCCCTAAATTATTGGTGTCGGTCTTGTGATTGGGCATCATCCCGGCGCTCCATGGCATGCGCAGATCGCCTGCCTCAAAATTGCGGAAGAGAAGCTCGAAGTTTTTCTCCTCATATCCGTCCGGCTTCGGAAAGGGCACCCGGTTACGGGCGTCGTTACTCATACACATGCGGAAATTGAAAGCCTGAATTCGTTTGTCGCCCTGACCCTCCTCGCCCGGTCCATCGTTGTGGACTCCAGCGACAAGCCCGCTCGAGGCATCACCCGGGATGACCCAGGGATCGACCGGCTTCACAAAGAGATGGCCTTTCATCTGCTTCTTCTGAACTCCATTCAGTGTTTCGCCATAGACTGAGTTTGCCTCGCGTCCCAGATCGTAACTCACCCCTGCGGAAGCGAGGAGGTCGCCTTCGTAGGTGGCATCGATAAACATCGCTCCCTCGAAGATCCTGCCCGACTCCATCGTGATCGCAGTGATGCGATCGCCCTCCTTCTTCACTCCCGTCGCGCGGTTGAGCCGCTCCTTCCGGAATATTTTCACTCCGGCTTCCGCGATCATTTCTTCAAAAATCGCTTCCGCCACCTTCGGCTCGAAGACCCACATCGTATCTGCCTTCGGGTTGAACATCTCTCCGCCCCCCTTTTTGCTGAGCTCCTCCGGCTTCTGAAGCGGCCACGATTCCGGCTTCGCATAGTGCTGATGAATGCGCTGGTAGAACTCCCGACTGATCCCGCCAATGGTATCCTTCCTCCCCGAGTCCGTTGATCCAAGCCCGTTGGTAGTGAGCCCGCCGAGATGATCGGTCGGCTCAATGACGACGACCGATTTGCCCATGCGGGAAACCTGAATGGCTGCAGCCAACCCGGAGCTGGTGCCACCGTAAATGATGACATCGGCCTGATGGGGCGCTTCGGCGGTGAAGGCAACTGAGGGAAAAGCCAATCCGGTGAATATGGCCAAGGCTGAGGAAAGGGAGGAATACGGAATCTTCATTTTCCGGAGATTCTGTCGTCTTCTTGAGAAATTGCCGAGAAAATTCCTCCGCGGAAAGAGCGGGTTTCCAAGAGAATGGTTGCCCCGGCCCTGCGATCCATGGTTCCATGCCCCCATGCACCAACCCGCCTCACAAAACCAGCTAAGAATCATTCTCCTCTTCAGCGCCTTATACATTGTGGTCGCGTCGGTGCTCTCTCTACAGGCTGGAAATTCCGAATTCATTTTTTACATCGCCGTCATGGTGGTGATCAGTGCCGCCCTCGTCCTTGTCCATCGGCGCGTTGGCGTGAGCAACGGCCTGCTCTGGTGCCTTTCGATCTGGGGGCTCCTACACATGGCGGGAGGTCTCGTTCCCATCCCTGCCGCCTGGCACAATGCCGATGTTCCGGGCGTCCTCTACAACTTCTGGTTCATTCCCGAAAAGCTTAAATATGATCAGGTCACGCACGCTTACGGCTTTGCCGTCACGACCTGGCTCTGCTGGCAGGCGCTGAGCGCACGCACCCTGAACGAAGTCGGTCTTTCTCTGAAACCGACGGCCGGACTCATGGTCCTCTGTGCCGCCGCCGGCATGGGATTCGGTGCCTTCAACGAGGTCATCGAATTCATCGCCACACTTACCCTGGCGGAAACCAATGTCGGCGGATATCAGAACACCGGATGGGATTTGATCTTCAATTTGATTGGGTCGGCAGGCGCGGCGTTCGTAATTTTTCTCATGGGTAGAATGAAGCGGTCGAGCTCATTGTAATCGTTCTGTAAGGGAACGAATCCTCATCGCCCTCAAGTCATCAGACGCGGGTGGGGTTTCTCCCCATCGCGACGGGCGTCGACGTCAGCCTAGGATGTCGTCCATGAAAAAACTCACCTCCCGCGCCCTAACGGCGCTTCTCATCTCGGGCGCGCCTGTCGCTTTCGGGGTCGACCCGATCTCCAGCTCAAAAAATCTACCCCTGACGGAAACCACCGTCACAGTACCGGTCACCGTCCCCGCGACCGGAACCACCATCATCCAAGTCACTCCCGAGACCCGTGCCATCCTCCAGGACAGGATGCAGCGCGACCGCGCCGCCGACGTTGCCGCGGCGATGCAAATCAAATCAGAAGCCGAAGCACAGCAGGTGCTCGACTCAATGCTGGCCGATGCCAACGCCGCTGCGATTATCTCCGCCACCAAAGAACGGGCCAGAATCCGAACCGAAGAAGCGGGACGGACTGAAGCCGCCCGTCTCGAAAATATCGCCTTCCTCAGTCGGCGACTGCGCGGCGAAGTTGCCGTCACGGAAGCGCCGGCCTCTTACCGTTCACGCATCATTGTCGCGGATCCGATCACCGGGATACAAGTCGTTCGCAAAACACAGCCCCGTTATTACGATAACAATCAACGTGTCGTCACCTATCGGTCCATGAACGAAGTTCCACCGGTCCTGATCGCCTCATCGAAGTTGAATCGGGTCCAGGTTCAGGCGGTTGCGGGAAGCCCCTATGCCACCACTCTGGTACCGGTCGAACGTCGCCCCGCCGAGTACAGTTCTGCCGGGGCCTACGCTGTGACCTATTCGGTCGACCCGAATTCGGAAGTGACTCGCGATGACATTCTTTTCGTGCAGGGTTCGACCGACTTCGAGGATGCCTACTCCCAGGATCTCGTTGTCGATCTGGCGATGGCTATCAGCGACCCTTCGCTGGCCGGTGCAAACTTTGTCATCGAAGGCCACGCCTCCGCGGAAGGAGACTACAATGCGAACCTCGCCCTTTCCCAGGCCCGCGCCGAGCGCATTGTCCGGGAGATGGTTCGGTACGGAGTTTCAACTTCGAGACTTGTTCCGGTCGGCTACGGTGAAAATGAGGCGGAATACCCGGCCGGCGCCGCAGACAACCTTCGCGCCACCGATCGGCGAGTTGCCGTATTTCGGATGAAGTGACCATTCGGGGCATCAATACACTTTCCCGGAAACCCCGTGATGCGAAGGCGTCCCGGGGTTCTTCCGTTGATGACACGATGCGTTAATCTGTCCGGCAAAAGTCCAGTTGCGACTTGGCAGCGAGGACCATCTCACTCATGATGCCGGAGCATGAACGAGTTCAGCGTTTACCCCATTGTTCCGGCTGCCGGAAAGAGCCTCTGGTTTCTCCTGCCGGTTCTGCTGATGCTCGCCGCCGTCGCGGCACTTCTTATCTTCGTTGCCTTCTCCACCAAAAGAACCCGGTTTGAGGTGTCACCGGAAGGTCTCCGCATCCGTGGTGATCTCTACGGACGCACGATCAGCAGGGACAAACTGATTCCCGAAGAGGCGATCGCCCTCGACCTTCATCGTGAGATCGATTGGCGCCCGAAATGGAGAACGAACGGTGCCGCTCTGCCCGGCTACCAGTCAGGATGGTTCCGTCTCCGAAACAAGGAAAAGGCGCTTCTTTTTGTAACCGACTGGCAACACGTCGTGAAATTGCCGACCCGTGATGGATATACCGTGCTACTGAGCGTGGCTGATCCGGAGGCATTTCTCGCCGAGGCGAAAACGAAGTGGAGAGAATCCATCTCAGACCGCTGAGCCTGCGAGGCACCTTCCTCTAAATCACCGCATGATCGGTGAGACATCAGCGACAGGAAATTCCCTCTCGTCACGATCTCCCATTTTCAAGGGAGATATCGTCTATCCATTCGGATTCTGAAAGATGCCCGAAAGCCGTGGCGTATTGGGGAGAGCTTTCGGCGGAAGTCGGCACTTTTCCGCCTCGGCCAATACATCTCACTCACCCCGATCCGGAAAGATCCACCCAGCTCTCATGAAAACAATCATCCCCGCTCTTATCCTGCTGTGTCTCCCCTTCCTGCTGCGCGCGCAGGTCCCCGAACTACCGCACGCTGAAGTCACGATTCCCTACCACGAATTAAAGGACCTGCTCGAAGCGGCTCAAAAGGGGGAAAGTCTCCATCCTGAATCGAGCCCCCCGGTGAGAGCATCATTGAGTTCGGCCCGCTATCGGCTCGATCTCTCCACCGGCACTCCGAAGCTCAGTGCCGAATTCGAGGCGACAACCTTTATCGATGATTGGCACCGTGTGATCTTGTTAGGCGGAGATTCGATCCTTGAAACAAGCGAAACCAGCACCCCTCAAAGTTCAGTCATCAATCACGACAATGAATATGTGATGCTCGTCAAAGGAGCGGGAACCTTTTCCGCGAAGGTGTCGCTGGTATGTCCAAACCCGGATGAGTGGCAGAGAGGCGGAGACTTCCTGCTCACCCCGGCACCCGCTACTGTTGGCGAACTGAGAGTCACCGGATTGCCGAAGGGGAAAACGCTCCGGATTGATGGATTGAATCCCTCCACTACGGGGACCGGGGAGATGGTCTTTGCGTTGCCCGGAAAAAAGTTGGCCCTGGAACTCAAACTTGAAGATGCGGTTCCGAATACATCCCAGGCTATCGTGCCGAGCGAGTGGGTGTTCTCCTCGGAGATCCTTGTCCGTTATCTGGAGGGTCGACTGAGTCACTCGGCCCGGGTTCTGGCCCAGGCTGATTCCGGATCCGGCCTTTCCGCATCGATTGCACTTCCACAGAATGTGACAGCAGTCACCGTTGAAGGCGATGACGTCGCCGACTGGACTCTGGCCCCCAGGAGCAACGGACCACGGTTGCTCCACCCCGAATGGAAAACGCGCGATATCCTGGATCGAACCATCCTTTTGAACTGGGAGGTCCCGCAATCGCCGCTGGCGGAAGAATGGGTACTGGCACCGCCACGGGTGCAGACGACAGAGCCGGGCGAACCGAACCCGCCTTCCCGGGAGTCACGATCACTGATCGCTCTGGTTTCTGTTGAAGGATTGGAACTCAGTCATCCCGCTCTAACGGCAGGAGTGGAATCCCGCCGACTTCCGCAGTGGCTGCAGGAACAACTCGGGACGGAAGACGGCCTGACCGCGGAAATAGTCGGGGACACCCCGATCACTTTAGCCGCAAGCTGGCTGCCGCGATTGGAGACAGCTCAAGCGACCGTATCTCTGGCACAGCTTGAAACACGCCTTGTCGCCGATGGCTCCATGCTGGTGACAGCCAACTACACCGTGCAGCACAGCAGCCCGATCAACTGGGCCATTGATCTACCCTCGATTGACCAGATTCTTACCTGCGAGATCAACCACCAACCCGTGAATCCTATCCGGCGGGGTGAGAATCAAATTGAATTCCGTCTCGCGAATCCGCTTCCCGGGGAGAATGAAACACCCTCGACCACGGTGCAGGTGAGTTACTCACTGAAATCCGATCCTCTCGATCCTGTTTCGGGACAGGTCGCGCTCGAGTTGCCCCTCACCGAACTCTTTATTCATCGTCTCGACTGGGTGCTTTCGATCCCCCCCGGATATGAACCCACCGCCGTAGAGGGCAATGTTCAACTATCGCCGGCTCAATCAGGAACCAGCGCGACAGCGAATCTCATCCATCTGGAAAAGGAACTGTGCCGGGGTGAACGCCCTGCTGTTGAAATCTTTTATCAGAAACAGGGACTCTCCCCCGAATCCTGACACAAATACTTATCGAACCAACCACACCTCATCCCATCCACCATGACAACGCTCCGACTATTCGCCATTTGCCTTATCATTGCCGGCACGGCAGCCGCCTGGTTCATTCTCGGCGGTGCACTCAGCATCCGCACCGCGAAGACCGATGCCCGACTCAGTGAAACCGTTGCCGGAAACTGGGGCCAGCCCATGACACAAATTCATCCGCGCGCCTTCTACATCGCACCGACCGCCGCGAGGACGAAACGGTCCATTCAACCGGAAAGTTCCGAGGTAAAGGTGGTTCTCAGGTCCGATCCGAAAAGAAAGGGTTTACTCTGGTATCGAACCTACACCGTCGATTTTGAGGCGGTCTACCAGTTGAAGAATCCAACGCCGATCACACAAACGATTTATGTCGCGTTTGATTTCCCAGCCGACGATGTCCGGTTTGACGAATTTTCATTCCTCCTTGGCGAGAAGGAAACAGACAAGGCCCCGCGCGAGGGATCGATCACCGAAGCGGTGATCCTCGAACCGGGGGAGGTTATCCCGGTCACGCTCAGCTACACCGCAGCAGGCCTCGACCGTTGGCTTTATTCCTTCGGCGAGGCGCCCCGGGTGAGCGGATTTCAACTCGAGATGACGACTGATTTTGGCGAGATCGACATTCCCGCAGGGTCGGAGTCTCCCACCTCACGCAAATCCCTTGACGGCACTGGCTGGCAATTAATCTGGAACTACACCGACGTCATCGGAGCCCGCTCCATTGCCATGGAAATGCCCTCGGTGACGAATCCGGGACCGGTCGCCACCCGGATCACTTTTTTCGCGCCCGTTTCCCTCGTATTTTTCTTTTCGGTTCTGATTATTCTCGGATCGATCCGTGGAGTGAACCTGCACCCCATGAACTATTTCCTCCTCGCGGCCGGTTGTTTTGCCTTTCAGTTGCTCTTCGCCTACCTCGTCGATCTGATCCCCACCATGGTCGCATTTATTATCGCGGCGACTGTTTCACTGCTTCTTGTCTCCGGTTACCTCGTCGGTGTCGCCGGACTTAGATTCGCGCGTCTCGCTGCGGTCGCGCAGTTCGCCTACATGGTTCTTTTCAGCTACAGCTTTTTCTTCGAGGGCCTGACCGGAATCACCATCACGGCGGGGGCGATCATTACACTGGCCCTCCTCATGGCGTTCACCGCAAAAACGGATTGGGCTTCGGTGCTGCGCCGATCAAAGAACCCGGATGGTCCCGCGAGGCCGGGCACCCAGCCTCCCTCAATCCCCGGTGAACCGGTTCCGATCCGCTAGCGCACCCGTTCGGGATCCGCGGGATGGGGGGACCCATCCATCGGTCGGGTTTCTACCTATCGTGAGTCCGGTAAATACACCGTATTGTCGCGATAATGCCTGCCCGTACCCGCCTCTCACCCCTCACCTCGAACTTTATAACGGCGACACTTCTCGCGACCGCCTTTCTCATGACTCGGGATGTTTCCGCCCAGACAAAGAACATTGACGGCTCAATCAAACGCAACCCCGCAGACATTGAGGCAATCGTGCGTCTCCAGGTGTTGCTCGACCGTGCAGAGTTCACTCCGGGCCGGATCGACGGGAGCCTGGGTCAGTTCACCTTCAAAGCCCTCGCCCTGTATCGCGCGGCGCACGGAGGTCCACTTTCCACTCCCCTCGAACGCGACGAAGCCAACCCGGACTCACTGCCCGACCTCAGTGACCTCGACCTGGCGAAGGCAGGCCCGACTTTCATCCTCTACACCGTGACCGATTCTGATCTCGAAAACATCGGGGAACTCCCTGACGATGTAGCCGATCAAGCGAAAGCTGAGGCAATGACCTACCGGTCGGCCGCTGAAGCGATCGCGGAGAAGTTCCACACCGACGTAGACTTCCTCGAAGAGCTGAATCCGGGAAAAACCGGAGAAATTGCAGCCGGCGACTCCCTGAGTGTTCCCAACGTCATCCCATTCGAACTTTCCGCAGTGACAAAGGGATCTCTCGAAACAGACGAGTCTAACACAAGCACCACATCCCTCAAAATTGATACAGGGACCAGTATGCTCACCGTCTACGAAGGCGAACGAATCATGGCCGCCTATCCGGTGACCCTCGGATCCGGCCAGACGGAATCTCCCATCGGGGATTGGAAGGTCACCGAACTTTCCGGAATGCCCAATTTCCGATACGACAAATCCATGCTCAAGGAAGGCATACGCAGTGACAACTTTCACATGCTGCCGCCGGGCCCGAATAATCCGGTCGGGGTCCTCTGGATCCAACTGAACAAAACAGGGATCGGCTTGCACGGCACCAGTGAGCCGGAAACGATCGGACGGTCCGCCAGTGCCGGCTGCGTGCGCCTCGCCAACTGGGATGTGGTCCGGCTTGCGGCGAAGATCAGGGCCAGTGTTCCGGTTGAGATCCACTAATCTCCGGAGGGATCTGCAGCACCGGTGTCAACGGGCGCCCTTTCGTTTTTGCTCGCCACCAAAGCCGCGAAACGTCAGGATAAATGTCGGTAATTCGACAACCCCCTCTATCCATGAAACGCCTCACCTCCTCCGATTTTCCGCCTGAAGTGCTCCAACTTTTCGACAAATATGTCCATGGTCAGATTGACCGGCGCGCCTTCCTTTCCCACGCCTCACGCTATGCCGTTGGCGGCGTTACGGCGTCTGCCATTCTTGAGAGTCTCGCCCCGAACTATGCGTGGGCGCAGCAGGTACCTCCTGATGATGCCCGGCTGAAAATCGAACGCGCCACGGTCGACAGTCCGAAAGGGCACGGAACGATCAGTGGTCTGCTTTGTCGTCCGGCTTCCGCCACCGGCAAAATTCCCGCCGTTCTTGTCATACATGAAAACCGCGGGCTCAATCCCTACATCGAGGACGTCGCCCGTCGACTCGGCCTCGCCGGATACCTCGCCTTTGCTCCTGATGCCCTCACCTCGCTCGGAGGATACCCCGGCAACGATGATGACGGGCGGACGATGCAGGCAAAGCTCGCGCCTGACAAAATCACCGAAGATTTCATCGCCGCCGCCCAATGGCTTCAGGTTCATTCCGAATCCACCGGCAAAGTCGGAGTGGTCGGCTTCTGTTTCGGCGGAGGGCTTTCCTGCACGCTCGCGATTCGCCTGCCCGATGTCATCGCCGCCGCGGTTCCCTTTTACGGGCGCCAGCCCGCCGCCGAAGACATTCCGAAAATCAAGGCCCCCCTCCTCATTCACAACGGCAGCCTGGATGAACGCATCATCGCCGGAGCACCGGCCTTTAAAGAAGCCCTCACCGCCGCAGGGGTGAAGTTTACCGCCCACGTCTACGAGGGCGCCCAGCACGGTTTTCACAATGACACGACGCCGCGGTATGATGAGACTGCCGCAAAACTGGCATGGGAGAGGACCCTGGCCTTTTTCGGGGAGAATCTGAAGTGACGTTTATTGCCTAATCCAGCCCCAGGAGCCGGAAACTATCCCGGTGGATCAGTTTCTCAATCTGATCCACATCCAGCCTCGGCAGCGCGGTGCCCTCAAGCATGTCATTCAACTTCTTCAGCCCTTCGATGGAAGCGTTCACCGTCGTGAAAGGATAATCGGAACCGAAGAGCACCTTCTCCCAGACTCCGTATTCCTGCACCAGCATGAGGCTTTGATAGAGCTGGAACGGGCGATAATGCAGGGCGCTGATGTCGGCGAAAACATTCGGGTGCTTCCGTATCGTCACGACACACTCCCCCTCCCAGGGATGGCCGAGATGGGCGAGGATAAATTTCACACCGGGATACTTCAGCGCGACCGGCTCGATGAGCCGGGGGAAGGTGCACTCCAGGGGAGCCTGCCGGATGAAGGTCGTGCCCGTGTGCATCAGAACGGGCAGTCCCTTTTCCTCACAATACTGCCAAAGCGGTTCGAGCGACGGATCGTCCACTTTAAAGCCGGCATACATGGGCAGGAGTTTAACTCCCCTCAGGCCGAGGACCTCGTGTCCGTGACGCAATTCATCCTGCCATCCCGGCTGAGTCGGATCGACCGAGAGAAATCCGATGAGCGCTTCCGGATGCTTTCCCACATATTCCGCAACATAGGTGTCATCAACCCACATGCCCGAGAGCTTCGCTTTTCCTCCGAAAACAATGGACCGGGTCCCGGGGGGAACGGTCGCGGCATAGTCCTCGTATCGTACCGAGATATCGATCGTGGCATTCGCCCTCGCACCCGAAGCCTGACGGATAAAGTCCTCGCTAAATGCCTCGGGAAAAGGCCAGGTGTGGCTGTGAACGTCGATGGTCATGAGTCGGCAGTAGCTTCAGTGAGTCGGTCAAAAAGACGGTCGACCTCGTGGCGGGTCTCGTCATCGAGGACAAAGCCGCGCGGGCCGCGCACGATCTCATTGCGAAAAATTCCCTGCCGGATGAGGAGGTGTTTTTCCACGGCGAGAAATCCGTCGAGACTGGTCTGAAGCGAGATCAGAGCACTGAGCGGTTCGTGAATGCGCGCGGCCGTGTCGAGGTCACCCGCCTCGAGAGCCTCCCAGAGGGGGACAATCGCCGTGATCAGATCCGCCCCGGGCATCGTCCCGCAGATCCCCCGATGATGGGAGTCAATCAGGGCGATCCCGCCGGTGCCTTCGAAAACACGGGCACGGCCGCCGGTGGCATCTCGCAACGCGGAGAGCCGCGGACCGATGGGCGAGGCCTCGGGTTTGAAGAGGACACGCTCCGGACCGAACTCGTCGAGGAGACGTGCCTGAAAGGCGATCGACATGGGACGGCCCACGTAACCCGAGGCATCCTGAACAATCACGGGAATCGCGATGACTTCAAGAAGACGGCGGTAATAATCAAGCAGCTCCCGTTCCTCCACACTGATGGATACCGGCGGAATGGCCATGACGGCCGCGGCCCCGCATTCCTCGGCGTGGCGGGCATGCCCCTCGGCAGTGTGACTGCTCTCGGCCCCGACGCTGATGATGGTCGGACCTTTGGCCCCGGCGAACTGGCAGGCCTGCTTTGCCAATTGGTCGCGCTCCCGGTCCGAAAGGCGCAACACCTCCGAGACCATCGCCATGACGATCCCGTCCGCGCCTTGATGAAAGAGCCAGTCAATCTCCCGTCCGAGCGTCTCGAAGTCGATCGATTCGTCCGCGAGGTAGGGTGTCTGGAATACGGGAAGGACTCCGGAGAGGGCGCTTATCATTAGGCCCAGTAGATAGCTGATTCAGGACGAAACCCGCAAGTGCGGAATGCTGCGGGTTTGCGGAAATCCCGATTTTTTTCATGGGTCAATTTGCCCCACTGCTTTCCCTGATTCCGCCATCACGCCGTGTTCTTTCCTCCTTCCCGCATTGCCAAACCACGGTCAATAGGGTTGGATCGTCGAGTTGACCCTGTCGGGTCAGACCTTCTCCCTTTCTATGAAATTACTTGTTATCGGCACCGGGTCCATCGGGGAACGGCATTTGCGGGTCTTTCAGCAGCTTGGCCGCTGCGATGCCATCGCTTTCTGCGAAACCCACGCCCCCCGTCGCGCCGAGATTGCGGAACGATATCAAATCCCCGTCGAACTCGCTTTTCCCGATCTCGACTCCGCCCTGTCGGGGGGGACTTACGATGCGGCCGTGATCGCCACCCCGGCACCGACCCACATTCCGATCTCCACCCGTCTTGCGGAACTGGGGATGCATTTGCTGATTGAAAAACCACTCAGTCTCACTACCGACGGGCTGGATGAGCTTTCCCGCGTCATCGCCGCAAAGTCGCTCACCGTCGCGGTCGGCTATGTTCACCGTGCCCATCCTGCGGTGGAGGCCATGAAAACGGCACTCGACTCGGGTCGTTTCGGGCGGGTGCTCCAGATCCGAACGGCCTCGGGCCAGGCTTTCGCCACTCTCCGGCCCGCCTACCGGGAAGTCTACTTTGCGAAACCCGAAATGGGAGGCGGAGCGATCAATGACATGATCACCCACTTCTACAATGTCGGAGACTGGCTCGCCGGACCGATCCAACGGGTCATGACTGATGCCGATCACCAGATCCTCGACGGGGTCACGGTGGAGGACACGGTGCATACCCTCGTGCGCCAGGGCGACCGGGGTGAAGTCATGGGAACCTATGCGCTCAACCTCTACCAGCATCCTAACGAAGTCCTCATCACCGTGGTGTGTGAAGGAGGAACCGTTCAGGCTGAATATGCGAAGAAGCGCTGGTCCTGGATGGACGTACCCAGCGGGGCCTGGCATCACGAAGCAGTCGACATGCCCGAAGTCGATGTGATGTATCGCCGGCAGAATGGAGCGTTTCTCGATGCCATCGAAGGCAAAGGAAAAGTCCTTTGCACACTCGATGAGGCGATCCGCACTCTTCGCGTTAATCTCGCCTCACACCGTAGTGTCAGCGAAAGCAACTGGCAGACAATCACTCCATGAGCACCGAACGCACCGTTTCCGAACTCTTTGATCTGAATGGCAAAACGGCCCTCATCAGCGGCGCAGGAGGCTGGCTCGGGTCCGCCATGTCACGGGCCCTCGCCGAGGCGGGAGCCAATGTCATCACCACGAGCCGCGACGCGGAGCGCGCCCGGAAATGTGCCGCCGCCCTCCCGGTGAAGGAAGGCCAAACTCATTATGGAGTCGCCCTCGACCACCTCGACGAGGCCTCGATCGAGGCGGGCTTCGGTGAAGCGCTCGACCTCGCCGGACAAATCGACATCCTCGTGAACAACGGCCACGCCCCGAACTCGTCGGATCACACAACGGTGACAGCAGAGGAGTTCAACCGCAGCCTCGCCAATGCGACCGGCTATTTCCTCCTTGCGCGAAAACTGCGCGAGCACGCTGTCGCGCGGGAAAGCGAAGCCAGTGTGGTCATGATAGGCTCGATGTATGGTGTCGTCGGATCCTATCCCGAAGCCTACGAGGGAATCGTTTCAGCCAGCCCGGTCGCCTATCATGCCCTCAAAGGCGGCATCGTTCACATGACACGTCATCTGGCGGTTTACTGGGCCAAAGACGGCGTGCGGGTGAACTGCCTATCTCCCGGTCCCTTCCCCGGTCCTGCCGCCAATGCGACCATGGTCGAGCGGCTCACCACCAGGTCCCCGATGGGCCGCATGGGAAGACCCGAGGAATTGAAAGGTGCCCTCGTCTTTCTCGCGAGCGAAGCGAGCAGCTACATTACAGGACAGAATCTGCTCGTGGATGGCGGATGGACGGCGTGGTGAAAGCAGAGTTTCAAGTTCAAGGTTTCACGTTCCAAGTTGGTTATTTCTATCCAGAATGAAAAAGACACGCCGCTCCTTCCTTGCCTCCGCCGCTGCTCCGGCACTCGCCTTATCCGCTGGCAACTCCCGGGCGGAGGAGGCCAAACGGAACCTGATCCGGGAAGAAAATTCAAACCCCGGCGCCGACGACTGGCAACTCACCCGCGTGCGACTCGACGAACGGGCGGGGATTCGATCGTCGGACATAGAGGGCTATTGCTCGAGGCAATCGGTCGCCGCGGGCGAGAAGCTCGATATCTTCGTCAGTGTGAAAGTCCCCGGCGACTTCACGCTCGAGATCTTCCGCACCGGATACTATGGAGGCAAGGGAGCAAGGCTCATGACAACGATCGGGCATCTCCCCGGAAAACCGCAACCTGTTCCCGAGTCCACCCGCGGTGACCGGCACCTTCACGAATGTCTCTGGGAGCCGTCCCACACCCTGACAATCCCGCCAGACTGGCCCAGTGGCGTCTACCTCGGCCGTCTCTCCACGACAGACACGACCGGAAAAGGCTACTGGCAGAACTACGTCGTCTTCATCGTGAAAGACGACAGACCTGCCGACATTTGCCTCCAATGTTCGGACAACACCTGGCAGGCCTACAACATGTGGCCGAAGAATTTTTCCATCTACACCCATCCCAAGGGCAACCAGGGACCCTGGGCCGATGTCAGCTTCGACCGACCCTACGGCAAATACTCGCAGATCTACGAAAACCCGAACTCGATCGGATCGGGCGAGTGGCTTTGCTTTGAGTTCCCCTTCGCCTACTGGCTCGAAGAGCAGGGCTATGACGTGACCTACTGTTCGAACGCGGACATGGTCGACCCGGCCTACGCACGACCGGATCGATTTAAGGCCTTCCTCAGCAACGGGCATGACGAATACTGGGATATCCGCGCCTACGAGAACGCCGTGAAATTGCGTGATGCAGGGACCAACCTGATGTTTTTCTCCGGGAACTCCGTCTGCTGGGTCACCCCGATGACGCCGAGCACGGACGGAAAAAATCCGAACCGCATTATTTTTCGAGGCGGCCCCTACGGCGGCGATTACAAATACGCGACCGCCCGCGAGCGCGACGAGGGCCCCTTCCCCCACCGCGGTCCCGACGAAGGTTACCTGATGGGTTCCCGCAACGTTGATCCCGTCAACGGCGGAGGAGACTGGGTCTGCGAAAAGCCGGACCACTGGATTTTCGAGGGCACGGAGATGAAAAAAGGCGACTCCATTCCGGGACTGATCGGCTGGGAGTATCATGGCGATCCACCGGCGGATATCCCCGGGCTGGAAGTCGTCGGAGCCGGCACGGCACTGCAGGGCGGGGTGAACCCGCAGCAGTGGACCGCCACGATCTACCCGGGGCCCAAGGGCAACTTTGTCTTCAACGCCTCGACCATCTTCTGGTGTCAGGGACTCAGTTCCCCTCCCGGCCACATGCTGCCCTGGTCCCACTGGTCGAGGCCCCACGGACCGGACGCCCGCGTCCAGCGTATCACCAAAAATCTCCTCGACCGCGCCGTCGGCGGCTGAAACAATTCCTGAAAGATGACTAAAAAACTCCTCTCCTTCGCGCTCCTGATCCTCACCTGTGCGATCTCCCTCGCCGACGACTTTCCGAAGATCTACAATACCGAGTCCGAGAAATCGGAACCGATGTCGCCGGAGGAGACGGCCAAAACCGCCGTTTTGCCCGAGGGTTTTCGTCTCGAGGTATTTGCGTCCGAACCCGAGGTGCAGCAGCCCATCGGAATCACCTTTGACGAAAAGGGACGCCTCTGGGTCGCCGAGTGCTACACCTTCGCCGAAACGCCCTTGCGCTGGGATATGAACCTGCAGGACCGTGTCATCGTCCTCGAAGACACCAATGGCGACGGCAAGTCTGACAAACGCACCATTTTCTGGGACAAGGGTAAACGCCTCACTTCGGTCGCGGTCGGTCACGGCGGTGTCTGGGTGACCTGCGCGCCGCAATTGCTTTTCATCCCCGATGCGAACGGCGACCTAGTCCCCGACGGCGATCCGGTCGTATTACTCGACGGTTTTGACGCCGAGACGATCGGACACAACATCCTCAACGGCCTGAAACTCGGGCCCGACGGCTGGCTCTACGGTCGACACGGAATCACCTCGACCTCCTACGTCGGTGCTCCCGGCACGTCAGAGAAGGACCGCATCGCCCTGAACTGTGCGATCTGGCGCTTTCATCCCGAGCGCAAAACCTTCGAGGTCTTCTGCCACGGCGGCACCAATCCCTGGGGAATGGACTGGAACGAAGATGGCCAGCTTTTCTACACCAATACGGTGATTGGCCACCTCTGGCACGCCATCCCCGGGGCCTACTACGAGCGCATGTTCGGCGCGCATTTGAATCCGCTCGCCTACGAATACATCGGCCACACCGCCGACCACTATCACTGGGACCGCGGTTCGGAAAAATGGAGCGACATCCGCGAAGGGATCAGCGACAAGACATCCGAACTTGGCGGGGGCCATGCCCACATGGGCTGCCTCATTTACCAGGGCGGCGTCTGGCCGAAGGAATACCACGGCAAGCTCTTCGCCTGCAATCTCCACGGCCGCCGCATCAACATGGACATCCTCGAGCGCGAGGGCAACGGCTACGTCGGAAAACACGGCAAGGATTTCATGATGCTGGAGGATCCCTGGTTCCGCGGACTCGACCTGATCACCGGGCCTGATGGACAGGTCTGGGTGAACGACTGGTCCGACACGGGAGAGTGTCATGACAATGACGGCATTCACCGCACGAGCGGACGGATTTACCGGATCGTGTATGACGGGCCGGACAAGGGCGAGCCGACGACTGGGAGTCCGGAGTGGCTGACGAACCGTGGTAAAGGCGAGGTGACGGATGCCGACATCGAGCAAATGCTCAGTGACCCGGACGAAGCAAAACGCGCGATGGGACTCAGGTGGTTCAGTGAAGACCTGGCAAGGACGCAGACGCCTATCACTCTGTTGCGTATGTATTCTGAAGATAAATTGATCTCCTCCGCGCCGGTACGGCTTGAAATAGCAGCATCACTCCAGCGCCTGCCGGAAGAGTCACGTTTTCAGATCGCCGAACTTCTCTGTTCTAAGCCAGAAGATGCCACCGACCGCCAGCAATCCCTCATGATCTGGTATGGCATCGCCGAAGCCGTATCGAAGTACCCTGACCAAGCCGTCAAACTCGCCCTGAGTTCCAAACTCCCTACCGTCACCCGCCTCATCACGCGACGCCTTGCCGAGGATCTTGAAAAGGTGCCGGCACCGGTGAACGATCTCCTTTCCCGCGCCACGGACTACAATCGCCTCCCCATCCTGCGCGGTCTCAACGAGGGACTCAAGGGCTGGAGCAAGGCTCCGAAACCGGCGACCTGGGATACGATCGCCAAAGTCGGCGGTGACGAGGAAACGCAGACGCTGATACGCGATCTTTCCCTCGTCTTCGGCGACGGACGCGCGCGTGACGAGTTGCTCGCCATCGCTGCCAACGCCGAAGCTGACCCGGGAGCCCGACGCGCAGCGGTGACCAATCTCCTCCGTGATCCCACTCCCGACCTGCTGCCAAAGCTGAAAGAGTGGACCAACGACCGAGTCCTCGCCCGCGAGGCCATCCTCGGACTCGCGAACTACGACGACGCTGATGTTCCGAACCGGATTCTCAACCAGTGGAAGCGCGACAACGTTCATCGGGCCGTCGCGATCGATGTTCTTGTCTCACGCGCATCTTTTGCCGGGGTATTGCTCAAACGCATCGAGCAGGGTGAGATCCCCCGGGATGCGATCAGTCCCTTTCATGCCCGGCAGATCCGCAGTCTCGGCGTCGAGGCCCTGACAAAACAACTCGGCGAGGTCTGGGGCGAGGTGCGCGACACCCCCGAAGCGGTGAAAGCAGAAATCGCGAACTGGAAGAAGCTGCTCACCCCCGAAGTCATCGCCTCGGCCGATCCGGCGAAGGGCAAAGCTACCTTTGCCGGGCTCTGCGGTGCCTGCCACAAGCTCTACGGTGAAGGCGGTGCGATCGGACCCGAACTCACCGGCAGCGATCGGCACAACATCGACTATTTGCTGGGGAACATTGTTAATCCGAATGAAGTCGTTCCCGCTGACTATCGACTCACCGTTTTCACCCTCAAGGATGGACGTGTCGTTTCCGGTGTCGTGCCCGAACAGAACGAGCGCACCGTCACCGTACAGACACCGGTGGAACGCCTCACCATTCCAGCGGACACCATCACGAAGCGCGAGTCTCTCCCGGTCTCTCTGATGCCCGAAGGTCTCCTCAAGACGATGGACGAGGCTGCCGTAAAGGATCTGGTCGCTTATCTGATGACACGCGGTCCGGTCGCAGTAAAATGACGCCTGTCGAATCATGCTCCTGCAGGGCGGGTGCTCCGCCCTTTGGAATCCTGACATTGCTATTTCTTCTTTCTGCTTCGTTATCTCCCGCCACCGATCTCACCCGTCCCCACATCGTTCTTGTCCTCGCCGATGATCTCGGGTGGGGCGATCTTCAGTGCTATCAGCCTGCCTCAAAAATCCCCACCCCCCGTCTCGACCAACTCGCCGCCGGGGGGATGCGCTTCACTGACGCGCACACACCCTCTTCGGTCTGCACGCCGACCCGGTACAGTCTCCTCACAGGCCGCTACTGCTGGCGGACAAGCTTGAAGAACGGTGTCCTCGACGGATTTGATCCACCCCTGATCGGTCCTGACGAAACCACTCTTGCTGACTTGCTGAAAACCCGGGGCTATCGCACTGCCTGCATTGGCAAGTGGCATCTCGGGATGAATTGGCAGGACCGCGGGGGCAAGCCCATTCCGCTGCGAACCGAAGGCCGTCACCGTTCCGGCGACGAGGCCGATTTCACCCGCGAACTGACCGGTGGTCCGCTCGACTGTGGGTTCGATACCTACTTCGGTATCTCCGCCTCCCTCGACATGAGCCCCTACGTCTTTCTCCGCGACCGCCGGGTCGAGACCGTGCCGACGGAGCGCCATGAGGAGATCGAGGACACCCTCTTCCTTGCCGGTGTTCCGGGCCCGAAAGCAGCGGACTTCCGAATGGAGGACGTTCTCCCGCGTCTTGGCGATGAATCGGTAAAGGTGATTTCGCAGCACGATCCTGACAAATCACCTCTTTTCCTCTACCTCCCCCTCACCTCGCCGCATCTCCCTGTCGCACCCTCGGAGATGGCAAAGGGCAAAAGCGCCGCCGGCGAATACGGCGATTTCGTCTGGGAAACCGACTTCACCGTCGGGCGTGTTCTCGACGCCCTCGACGCGGCCGGCATGACAGAGAATACTCTCGTGATCTTCACGAGTGACAATGGCGGTCTCTGGCACACCTGGAACTTCCGTACATCCGACGACGGAGGCGCTCCGCCGAACACACCTCGAGGCAACTACACGGCCGGCTTCGGTCACCACAGCAATGCAGACTGGCGGGGAACCAAAGCGGACATCCACGAAGGTGGCCACCGCGTCCCTTTCCTTGTGCGCTGGCCCGCGAAAGTGACGGCGAACCAGGTCGTCGGAACCCTCGTCGAACTAACTGACATCTACGCCACCCTGGCGGAGATCACCGGAGCGGAACCCGTTGAACCAGTCGGGGAAAGTTCGGGAATGGACAGCCTTTCCTTTCTCGGAGCCCTGACACAAACACATTCCACGGCTCGCTCCTTCGCGGTGCATCATTCCCTTCACGGCACATTCGCCCTGCGGCAGGGTGACTGGAAGCTGATCGAAGGGCGCGGCTCGGGCGGATTTACCAAACCCCGCGACGGGAGGGATCTGGGGGACGGCATTTCAGGCCAGCTCTACAACCTTTCCGTCGATCCCGGCGAAACGACGAACCGGTGGGAAGTCGAAACTGACCGGATCATCCAAATGAACCCCCTTCTCGAACGAGTGCGAGCCACCTCCGCCCGTTCCGCCCACGGGGATAGCCGCTGAACCGTGGCTCAGTTCGTGCGAAGTTGAAAGAGCCTCCTGGGCGCGGGCTCGCCCGGATTTGCCGCACCTTCCTGGTCCCGGGCCTGGCGCCCCTGCCACTGGATCGCCCGCTCCTCCTGCGTGCCGAATATCCCCTGGCCCAGTTTCTTCAGGCCTTCGATGGGAATGTTAGTCATTTCGGAGATCAGTTGCGCGGGAACTTTCCCCAGATTGGAGATATGTTTGGGTTTCCAAACCGGTTCCATGATCGTTCCGGTGCAGGAATAGGTCAGCAGTTCACTGACAGGAGTGAGAATCGCACTTGAAAGCCCACCCCGGGTATTCACCACCGCCTCAAGGTCGACCGATTTGTCGATAAGGGAGATTGTTCCCACGCCCTTGACCCGGAAGGCCTGGGTGAGGGCCTCAATGTCCTCGGTGATGATGATCCCCTTCTCGATCCGAAAGGTCGCAGACGCTTCCCTGGAAATACTGTGGCCGGCATCCTGATTCCCCGGGCTACCTTTAGAGATCAGCTTGGAGAGGGGTCCGAGAACCGGGATCCCGAAGAGGTGCCCTTCAGAAATCCGGGCACTGCCCTGTCCCGCAAAGGTTGGAATCTGTCCGGCATTCCCACTCAGGACAAAGTCCGCGTCGACGCTTCCGGTAATCTCTTCGACATCACCATAATGCTTTGTCACCTTTTCCAGGGGCACTCCGGTAACCCTCGCCTTCATTTCAAATGGTTTGTCAGGCGTGCGAACATTCTTCGCATCATAATCCAGTTCGATGCGGCCCCCGAAAACGCCGGCGGTGAGGGTGGTCATGTGCACGTGGCTCCCGTCCACCTCGACTTCCCCCATCGGATCCGTCAAGGTCAGCGTCTTGCCCAGGAAATCATATTGGGCATCCCCTCCGCCGGAGAACGAGATCTTGAGCTTGTTTCGGCGGGCCTCTGAGCCCACTTCGTCATTGCGCCGGGCATCAACCAGCCCGGCAAGCCGGATCGTCGGAGGAGTGCTGTGCCGGTATCGGGTCAGAGCGGTGGCGAGCATCGGACTGAAAGCTCTTGCCCCCTCGACCGGGTCCACCGTGGAGACCACTCCCTTTACCTCCCATTGTTTCGTCTGAAGATTGTTTTTTGCCAGTTCAGCAACGATCCGGCCCTCGTCCCGGACGAGCGAGACATTGCGGAACCACTGGGTGGAACCCTCCGCTTCGAAGTCGCTCTCCATCTCGAGGAAAGTGACTCCATTCAATCGGAAATGACGCAGGTCGATGACCCCTTTGTAGTCCCAGGTGGAAGGCTTCCAACTTTCCCCCCTCCCGACTGCGGCAATGTAGACTGCGGAAGTCTCTCCAAAATTCCAGGCATCAATGAACTTGCGTCCTTTCTCATGAAAGAAAGGCCGGAAGACAAGTGGATCGAGTTTCACTTCGGCCTGATACTGAATACTCTCTGCTCCCTTGCCGGGTTCGTATTTGAGATTCAAGAAGGCAACTCCCGTGATATGATCCAGTCGGAGATTGCGGATATAAAAGCGCTCTCCACTGGCACTGAATCCAAAGTCCAGCCCCGCAAACACCGTCCCGCGGGTCACAAAACGTTCGGCACGAACTTCCCCGATGATCTCTCCCGGAAATCCCGGCTTCTTCTCCTTAAATTGCGCAAGATCCAGGTAGCCCGAAGCCGTCACGCTGGGGGATTTGAAGAAAACCACCTCACCCAGCTTCTTGTTCTGCCAGAAGAGGCTCGCGAGACTCGACAGATCGGCATTGGACTCCAGGTCAAAGTTAACCCGCCCACCCGACTCCTCAGACCAGCCTCCGGTCAGATTCATGGTTCCTTTTGCATCACGGACCACGAGATCTTCGATTTCCGCGGTTCCCTCAAGCCCGTTGAACCGGAGGTCGGCGGAGAGCGCCTCAATTTTGTAGGCCTGCCCGCGCTTGCTGAAGGATGGCACCCGCACTTTCGCCGTTGCCGTTGCGGTGGCCAGGTCGTCAAGGTCGCCGCGAAACTCCACTTCCACGGAGGGGCGCCCTCCGGTAAAATCCAGGGTCTCAACCTCATTGAGCACTTGAAGAAGCTGCCCCCTCCGCCGCTCCATCATCTCTTCGCTCATCCCCGGATTTTCGTCGACCTCGTCGAGTGGAGGTCTCACCAGCGAACCCTTGATCAGCAGATTGACACCGGCCACGGTTGCCTCTGCCTTTACAATCTCGATGACGCTTTCCGTGATCACGATGCGTCCTGAAAGATCCCTCACACTGAGTCGTCGTCCATCCGGCTTCGACAGCTCCAGCGGCAGCGAGAGGTTGGCGTCCTGAACATCGAGCGTGTTGATCGAGATCTTTTTCCGGTCCAGGATCCGGCTGAGATCGACATCGAGATAGACATCATCAATCACCGCGATCTCCTGTGTCCGGGTCTCGTCCTGGAAAAAACGAACATCCTCCGCCACAAGTCCGCGGAAGGCCCCGAGAGTGAGTTTTCCGATGTCGACATGGTACCCGCGGGACTCGAACTCCCGCTCGATCGCATCTCTCCAACTCGCGGTAAAGCCTTCGTTGCGGGTATACACGGCCGCCCACACGACGAGACAGGCCGTGATAAAACACAAAACAAGAAACAAACGGCGAATCAAACGCATCACATTTCTGGAGTCAGCCTTCAGGGCAGGGCGGAATCTTCTTCGAAAACCGTCCTGCCGCCAGTAAATTCAAGGGAAGGCGACTGCGTAGTTCATAAACGTTTGGAGACAGGGAAACCTTGGTCTAATCTCCGGAAATCCTCTCCCCATGCGTATAATCGCCGGTATTGCGGGCAGTATTCCGCTGAAAGTCCCCCGCTCCCTGACCCGTCCCACCACCGACCGGGTAAGGGAGGCGCTGTTTTCCGTCCTTGGTCCTTCGGTTGCCGGGACCCGGGTTCTTGATCTCTTCGCCGGCTCCGGCTCACTGGGAATCGAGGCCCTCAGCCGCGGAGCCGCCGGAGCCGTTTTTGTGGAGTCTCACGCGCCCGCCTGCGCGATTATTTCCGAGAATCTGCTGAAAGCCCGCCTGGACGGAGGACAGGTTCAGCGGCGAGACGCGCTCGCCTATCTTTCCCATTCCCCGGAAGCGGGCTTTGACCTGATCTTTGCTGACCCTCCCTACGCCCGTGACGAAGCCGGCCTTGAACTTCTGGTCCGGCTCCTCAATAGTCCCGATCTCGTGAGAGCCCTGGCACCCGGAGGGATCTTTGTCCTCGAAACGCTAGCCTCAGTCCCGTTTCCCGAGACTCCTCTCTGGCGCATCGACAAGGAAAAAACCTATGGCACCACCCGGGTCACCTTTCTCAAGTCCGCCGATTGATCTTCGGTCCCGTGCCCCAGCTACCTGCCCCATCCCATGCCCCGCCTCCTTGTTTATTTCCTTTATAATCTCCTCCTCCCCGTCGTCCTCGTCCTCGGGATGCCGCTCTACCTGATCAAAGGAATCCGGCGCGGAGGACTGGCTCTCAATTTCCGTCAAAGACTTGGCTTTTTCTCTCCGTCGGTTCGCGCCACCCTCCAGGGAAAAAAGCCGATCTGGATTCATGCGGTCAGCGTCGGCGAAGTCTTTCTGGCCCTGAAGGTGATCGATGCGATCCGTCAGGCGGACCCCGCTCAGTTCATCGTCCTGAGCACAACAACCACGACCGGCTATCGAGTCGCCATCCAGAAGGAATCGGACACTCTCACGGTGATTCACAACCCCATCGATCTCCCCTTCATTAATGCCCGTGTCATCCAGCTCATCGCTCCGGTCAAAATGGTCCTGATCGAGGCCGAAGTCTGGCCGAATCTCGTTTATCAATTGAGTCACCGGCAGATACCCGTCCTGCTGATCAATGCCAGACTCTCCCCGCGCTCGGAACGCCGGTATCTCCGCGTCCGATCGCTGATCGCTCCGATCTTTTCCCTCCTACAAGGGGTCACCGTTCCCTTTGAGATCGATCGGGAGCGCTGGTCACGTCTGGGCATTGCTCCCGGGAAGATTATGGTCACGGGGAGCGTCAAATTCGACAGTGCAGGTCATTCTCTTCTCGCCGGGAACCTGCGTGACGAACTGAGCGCCTGGCTCGCATCGACCGGATTCCCCCCTTCCAGCCGGATCCTCCTCGCCGGAAGCACCCATGACGGGGAAGAGAAGCTCATTGCCACGATCGCCGATGAGTTGAGAAAAGAAGTGCCCGGCCTTGCCCTGGTCATCGTTCCCAGACATGCCGAAAGAGGGAACGATATCGCGTTGCAGCTTCGTGCGATGGATTTTGACCCTGTTCTGAGAATTGAACCCAACCGGGTTGCCTCATCGACTCAGGAGAGTCTGCTCCCGATTGATCGCCGCATCTGGATTGCCAATACCACGGGAGAGCTTCGCTCCTGGTTTCAACTCGCCGAGGTCGTCGTCATTGGCAAAAGCTTCCGCAGCGAAGGAGGTCAGAACCCGGTCGAACCCATCCTTTCAGGAAAACCGGTTGTCGTCGGCCCCCATATGGAGAATTTCAGCGATGTCGTGGGCGAACTGATCGGAGTGAACGGAATCTGCCAGGTTTCCGACGACGACGGACTTGCGGCCGCCCTCCGGGATCTCTTTCACCATCCTGAGAGGGGAAAGGAAATGGCCGATCGGGGCGCCCTCGCCATGGCCAGACATGAGGGCTCCGCCGCCCGTTCTGCCTCCTTTATTCTGACCTCGAGCTGAGGCACGTTTCGGCAAATCAGTCGCTGGACAGAAGCACGGCCATCCTCCACCATTACGGCATTTGAGACCCTTACTTTATGCCTGACTTCGCCACACTCATCCGGGACGCCTGGCCCGTTCTCCTTGCCTACGTGGTAGGGGCGACTCCCTTCGGTTTTCTGGCGGGAAAGCTCCGGGGCATCGACATCCGTCAGCATGGTAGCGGCAATATCGGCGCCACCAATGTCCTGCGAACCCTCGGAAAACCCGTCGGCATCACCGTCCTCGCGCTCGACGTCCTCAAGGGGCTCCTCCCCGTGTTGCTCGCAAAATCGGTCAGTGACTCGTCCATCATTCACATCGCCTCCGCCATGGCCGCGATCCTGGGTCACAACTACACCTTCTGGCTCGGGTTCAAGGGAGGTAAAGGCATCGCCACCACCGCCGGAGCGATCCTGCCCATCATGCCCTACGCCTTGATCGCTGCCGTGACCGGTTTTCTCATCGTCTTGAAAGCCTCGCGCTACGTCTCACTCGGCTCAATTGCCGCAGCCATCATCATTCCCGTCACCATCGTGGTGGAGAGCCTGATCCGCGGGAGCTGGGATTGGTATATTCTCGGGTTCGCCTTGTTTGTCTGTCTCCTTGCGATCTGGAAACATCGGGCCAATATCCAACGACTCTGCCGGGGCGAAGAAAACCGCACCGGCAAAAAACCCGGAACCCCCGGAACAAACGCCGTATGATCAAAAAAGCTGCAGTATTAGGCGCGGGGAGCTGGGGAACGGGCCTTTCCATCGCTCTTGCCGATAGTGGACGGGAAGTCACCCTATACGGTAACGAGGAATCGATTCGGGATGATATCAACCTGAACCACCGGAACTCCCGCTATCTTCCCGATGTCGTTCTTCCCGATTCGATTCGTTGCACCACGGATATCTCGGAATTGAAGGAGATGCCTGTGATTCTGCTGGTGGTGCCCTCCCAGGTGGCCCGCCTCGTCCTCTCCCAGCTCGCGGCAGTCGGGATTCCCGGAGACTGCATTATCGTCAGTTGCACCAAGGGGATCGATCCAGGGACGGGAAAGCTCATGCATGAGCTGATTCACGAGTTCTTCCCGCACAACCCCGTCGCGGTGCTGTCCGGCCCCAGCCATGCCGAAGAAGTCGCCAAACGAATGGCCACCCTCGCCACGATAGGCTCGACCGACCCGGTCATCGCGGGCCGGGTTCAGGAAATTTTCGCGCTGCCCTGGTTCCGCACCTATACCAGCAGCGATGTCATTGGCATCGAACTGGGTGGCGTCGTCAAAAACGTCTTCGCCATTGCCGCCGGCGCCATCGACGGACTCGGGCTCGGCGACAACGCCAAGGCGGCCATGGTCACCCGCGCTCTCGCGGAGATGACCCGACTCGGCATCGCCATGGGTGCCCGCGAGGAAACCTTTCGCGGACTTAGCGGCATCGGCGACCTCATCGTGACCTGCTACAGCGTGCACAGCCGGAACAACCGCGTCGGACGTATGCTCGGTTCAGGAAAGACCCTTGAAGAAACCATCGCGGCAATGAACCAGGTCGCGGAGGGAGTGCCCAATGCCAAAAACGCCCATGAGCTGGCTCGAAAACTCGGCGTCCGCACCCCGCTGATCGATCAGGCCTACGAGGTCCTCTTCCATGGGAAACCTCCGGCAAAGGCCCTGCGTGAGCTCCTCGAACGTGATCAACGGTCCGAGACGGACTGAAATCCGGCTTTTATGCGCTCCCTCTCCGGCACCGTCCTTTTCCTCTGCCTCTTGTGGGTTCCGGGAACTGCGGCACTCGCCGAAAGCTGGAGCCTGAAAAACGGCGGGGCAAGGGAGGGCGAGGCGGTGGCCTTTGACTATGGTAGCAAAGAGCTCAAGCTGAGTGATCCGGTCACGGGAAAAGTCACCACAGTGTCGACAAGGGAGCTTTCGCTCCGTTCCCGTCAGCGATTGCTCCTCTCGCCGCTGATTCACGGGGCGGATCGTGGAGGCCACCCCGAACCCGAGGGCCGGGACAAGCTCCCCCTCTATCTCCTCGCTGTCCTCGCGACCTTTATTATTCCCGGGTTCTGGCTCTCGGGCTGGTTCCTCACCGGAAAGGCAAATCCATTGTTCGGCTTCATGGGAGCCGTGGGGTCATGGGTCATCCTCGGCATTCTTTTCACTTTTTACTCCGCCCTTCGCGTTCGCATTGACGGTGGAGCCGGGGTCATCATCTTCGGGACACTCGTGTCTTTCGTCGCCACTCCGATCTTCGTTTCAGCGGTCTACTCCTGCACCTACCTCAAGGGGATCCTCCTCTTCGCTTTTCACCTGGTCGCCGCGTTTTGCCTTTTTGCGATCACGATGGTTCTCGTGGAACCGATCGCCGGGATTGAGCAGGTCGACGCCTGGTGGTCAGAATTTATTTTTGATCCGATCGGACTGACCTCAATCAATCCTGAGGAGGGCTGGCCGCAGAAAACACCTGCTCCATCAGCGACGTGAGATAAGCCGATGCGCCCTCCGACCCCTCGAGCGGTGCCCATTCGGCGAAAACTTTATCCTCCTCACTGTAGGGCCCGCGCTTGATTTCGATGATGATCGTGTCCTCCTCCAACGCGACCACGGTATGCCAGACCCCGGCCACAATATCGACCAATCCGCCAGTTGGAAGGCGATCTGCGGTGAGGATTTCCCCCCTTGAGTCGAAGGTGACAAAACCGAGAACCCCTGAAGTCACGACAATGGTCTCGGACGCCGCCACCCGGGGGTGTTGATGCGCCCGGATATAGGTGCCGGGCTGTAGAAAATTCACCATGCGCTGGACGAGATCCTCCTGTTCACGGTGAATCGGCAGAATGATGCGCCGTCTCGGACTCTCCCGGGATTCGATTTTTCCCTGGCAAATCAGTTCCGGGGTTAACTTAAAAACGGGGCCGGTGGGGTTGGGAAAGGCAAGTCGCATCGCCCTATGACTCTGCCGGAGCGGCCTCACTCGCAAGGAACATTTTCCCACACGGGTTTCGAAGGTTGACGGTGTCACCGGAAGCATCATACCTTCGGGCAACTCATCGATTTCATCTACTCTATGCAAGCTACTCCTCCGCCTCTCGCCCCGGGATCCCCGACGACACCTAAGGGTGCGCAGTGGACGAAGATCCTCGGAATCATCGCCATTATCTTCGGTGCCGGCGGCGTGTTACAGGGACTTTTCGCCCCCTTCAGCCTGATGATGGTAAAACCGCAGATGCAATCATTCGTCGAGATGGGTGCCGATCAGGCAAAGGTTGACGAATACCTCACCAAACTGTCGCAAGCCTCCTACGCGGGAGCTATCGCCTATGGAATCCTTGGAATACTCCTCCTGACAGGAGGTATCCTCATCCTCCGTCAGCGCAAAGCAGCTTCGCCTCTCCTGCAAATCTGGGCGGTCTTGAAGGTCGTGATAGGCGGAATCCTCATTTTCAAGAATTCCGCTCTCACGGGAATGCAAATGGATCTGATGTTCTCGTCCGGATCACTCGGCGGAGCACAAGAGACGGAAATGGTCGGAACGATCGCGGGTTACGCCGTCTGGGTCGGACTTGCCTTCGGCTTCATCTGGCTGTGCGTGCTTCCGGTATTCATGCTGATCTGGTTCAACCGGCGCAAGATCAAGAACGATATCTCGAACTGGTAGAACGACCTCCTGTCGGAGTTCGCCGAGCGCCGCTTCAAAGGGCCGTTAAGGATCACTCCTTTTTCGGCTCTTCGGCTTTAGCTTTTTCCTTCCCCGCATCCTCCTTCTTCGCATCAGGCTTTGCCTCGGGAGCCGGTGCCGCAGCAGGGGCCGGAGCCGCTTCTTTCGCCTCCGGTGCCGGAGCGGGCCTGGGAACGACCGGCCGCACCGCGTACTGTTGAAAGTCCGCCAGCATGGTTTCTTTGCCGAAACGCACGCTAAAAAGGTAGGCCAGGCTTTGCATTTCGTTCAGGGCAGTCTTGCTGCCCTTCTCGAGTTGCGGATCGCTTTTGTGGATGACCATCGCCGCCCCCATCGAGAGCTTGGCCAACAGGACATCGTTTCCGTAGGCAAGCGTAAAGGAGCGGTAGAAATCCTCCAGAGCGTTATCCTTGTCTCCTTCTGAGTCAAACACCTTCCCGCGCAGGAAGGCAAGCTCAGCCACCTCACTGGTCGGAAGCGGTTTGAAGTTTGCCGTCTTGAGGGGATTCCCTTCGGCCGGAACCGGCTCCTGATAACTCTCCAACGCCTTCTTCAGACCGGCGAAGTCATTCGCCCCGTAGAGCGCCCACAATTTTTGATGGGCAAAAGTCTTCCCGAAACTTTCAGTCAGCTTCTTTTCAATTGAAGCGGCGGCGGGAGAATTCACCAGTGCGGCGAGCGCCCCGTAGCTGCCGGCCCGTTTGAGGCTCTCGATCTGATAGAACAATGCTTCAGTGGCGAAGTTCTGGGGAATCCCGAGTAGAATGGCATAATCCCGGGCCACTTTTCCAAAACCTTCGGCCGCCTCGGCGTAACTTCCGGCAGAGAACTGCGCTCTTGGGGCCGCGAGGACCTCGTTGCGGTCGGCGAAGCGAATCTGCTTGTTCAAGCCGTCACCCTTGATCTTGCTGTAGGGCACCAGCTGCCCGGCGCCTCCCTGACTGGTCGAAAAGATGAGCCCTTCATCGTTGCTGTTCTGCACGAACCCCTGGGGATTGCCGCCTTCGACCAGCGACAGAACCGCAGCCGTCTCTTTGATCTGGGCAAAAAGGAGGGAAGGAACAAACGCTCCACTGAGAAGGAGAGTGTGGAAGATCTTTTTCATCGGATAAATCGGGTTGGAAAATTGAATTACTTCGCCGGCGCGATGCCGAGTTCAGTCAGAATGACGAGTTCCTCCTCCGGAGTCACTTTCAACTTGGCCTTCAGTTCCACGATGTCGCGGCGCAAGCGGCGCAAGGCCCCGGAAGGAGCATCCTCATCGGTCAATTTCTGCCACTGATAGAGATACTTTTGGGTGATTTTGTAGAGCGCCAGTTCGCGCATCCGCTTCGCGGTCTTATCGATCGGCGTGACCACGGGCATCTTCTCGAAGTCCGCAAGACTGTTGGGAATATAGCGCTCCCAGGCCTGGGTGACCCAGTCGTGGAAAGCGGCATAGGTCGAAACCACCGAGAGATAGGCCTGATTGGCCTCACCCGGTTGTTTCAACTCGTCCAACACCACTCCCATTTTGAAGGCTGCTTCGGCGCGCTTCTCACGTTCTTTGCCGAAGAAATCCTTGTTTTTGTTGATTGCATCAAGAGCGGTCAACGCATCCTTCCACTCCTTGTTCTTCATGTGCAGCTCAGCCAGATTCATGTAGGCCACGGGAATGAGCGCTTTGTCCTTGTACTTGTCGATGACACGGCGGAATCTCTCCCGGGCCGACTGGATCTTGCCTGGATCAGCCGCGCGCATCTCGATCTTCCCGAGCTCCATCTCAGCCGCTCCCTTGAAGGGATCCGCCTCGGGATTGGTCCGGGCCAGCAACTCCTCAAAATAAGGCACACCGTTGAACGGGTTGTCCGTTCCGGCAAAATAGAGACCGATCTGCTGAAGGGCGAATTCCGACAGGCTCCGCTTCTCAAAGTGACGAAGTTCCTCAAAGACCGCGGCGATCTTCGTTTCCACTGCCGCGTATTCAGGCGACTCCTTGTCCATGCCTTTGCGGGACTCCTGAAGGACGATGACCTTCTGGATCTTCAGCCAGGTAAGGAGCGATTGATTGGCCGGATCGAGACCGGGGAACCCGTCCAGGGTGGCGAGCGTTTTCTCAAGGCCCCGGATGCGGACCGACGCTTCAGCGTAGGATCCGATCGCCTGACGAAGCAGGGTGATATCCTGCTTTTCCGAGGGCTTGCTGCCGAGGAAGAGGATCATTTTTTCGACTTGGACCAGACTTTCTTCACCCCGTCCGGCTGCTTCAAGATGCTCAAGGGCGAAAACAGAAATCTGAGGTTCGTAAAAGGTGCCTGAATAGTCGGGAAAGAAGGCATCATATTGGGCCAGTCCCTTCTCGATATCCCCGTCCACAAAATACACATCGGCTGACTTCCAGAGGGCTTCGGCAACCGATTCCTTGTGGAAATCCACCCGCCCCGGGTCGCTGACCATCGCCGCTTTCCCTCCCTCGGCGGCGGTCAGGTAGGCCGCGAGACCCGCTTTCCGCAGGGCTGCCGCCTCCTCCTTCTTCTCTTTGTCCTTCGCCAGGGCACCCGACTGAATGAGAAGAGCATCACCCTTCAAATTTTGAGTCCGACCGATGTGGATCGAAGCTGGGCGTGACTCGACGAGACGGTCAACCGAAGCAATGGCGGCCGGGTAATCACCCAGATTGAACCGGGCGATCGCGAGATCAGCAAGGGCTCCGTCGAGGAATTTCTCCGAGGTGGGAAACTCCTTAAGAAAGTCTTCGTAAGCCTCCGCCGATTCCCGCATTTTCCTGAGAATAAGCGAGTTACTCGCCCGGTGATAAAAGACGATCTCGCGATTGCCGCCGGAAGGGTAGGCTTTGATATATTCCTCGAACGGCGCCACCGCCTCTTCGTGCCGTTGTCTCGCGTAGAGCGCGAGCGGATAGAGGGAATCCGCCAGCTCACGCTGGGGATCACCAACCGGGTATCGCTCTCTCACCGAAGTGGAAATCCGGATCACCTCCTCATAGGCGCGAGAGGTGAAAAGAGACTGGAGCATGAAGGTGGAGACATTGTTGCGAAGCGGACTGTCTTCCGGCATCTCGGTCGCAAATTTCTCTCCAAAATACTGGGCAGCGGAATAATCGCCCACCATCGAGGAAAAGCGGGCCGCCTCGTGGAGGATCTCTCCGCGGGCTTCCTTGGGAACGTTGGGAAAATGTTCCGCCAGATGCCAATAGATGGCGCGGGGACCGTGCAGGTTGCCCAGTCGCTCATAACAGAGAGCCACGAGGCGGAGCGCATCGGCATCCGGATGGAAAGGCGCCTTCTCACGCTCGTCCAACTGATTGATCACATTCTGAAATTGTGACGGGATCTCCGAACCGACAGGTTGACGGGCCAGGGTGAGATTCAGATCCTGACGGACATCCTCGATTGTAGGCACGTAGGCAAAATAACGGAGCGCTAGGGAGTAGAGCCCGGCCCTCACTGAATCGGAACCCAGTTTGCGGAGACTGTCCACCATTCCAAGGCGGAAGAGGTCGAGCGGGTTCAACTTGAGGTTGGCTCCGTTCTTGTCGAGGAACGCATGGGCCGTCTCGGAGACCTTTTGAAGTGCCGCATCGTCAGCCCCGGCTGCTTTCGCCTGATCCACCCAGACGAGACCAAGCTCGAGAAGTCCCTGCATCAGGAATTGGGGACTGACTTTCCAGGCTTCCCTGTTATCGAAAAGCTCCTGAATCGCGGCAATCCCCTCATCGAGGCGCCCCAGCTTCATGAGCGAGCCTCCGTAGCGCAGCTTAAAGCTGTTCCGAACCTGGGCCATCTCCTCGGGTGCGGGATTTTTAGCCAGATATTCGTCATAGAGACGAAGCGCCTCCTCGTGATTCCCCAATTGGGCTTCGCAGAAACCCAACTGGAAGCGGGCGATGTTCTCCCGTGAATTGGTGGAATTCACCGGTGACTCCACCGCCTTGGCCGTTTCGGCTGCATTAACACTCTCGGTAAACGCCTTTTTGGCCTCTTCCCACCTCTTCTGGGGAAGAAGCGTCATTCCGTAGTCAAACATCATCCCACCCGCCTGGGCTCCATAATCCTCAAAAAGGGTCTGGATTCCCTTCGACATTTCGAAGATTTTTTCAAACGTGGCCGAAGCTTCGGCGCTCTTGCCGTCGGCAATAAACTCGCCCGCCTTCTGGTAGAGCGACTCAACGGTCTCGTCCTGACTGTATGACTCGGTCAGTGAGCCAAAAGCAACGGCCATCGACAGGGCGGCGAAAGCGGGGATCTTGAAACTAGCAATTCTCATCCTGGAAAAAGAGGGGGTGGACATTATCGAAAAATTACACATTCAACTTCTGCGCCCGGAATCACTAACCCGGACGGCTTTGATGTTTTGAGGCTACCGCGGTGAGGCGGCACCTGGCGAAGACAGAAAAAACCTGGGGAAAAGAAACGGGCGGCACCCCGGAATCAACATTCCGCCGCTCCCCCGTTTTCCTCTCAATCATGCTTCATTCAACCGGCCCGGGATCAACGGAGCTTACTCCTCCTTGAACCCGGTAATCGTTACGTTGTTGATTCCGACCGCTTTGTCTGCAAGCGCGTTCAAAACATCGATAAATCGCTGACCTTTCGCGGCATCATCGGCCGCAATAATGACCATCGGCTTTGAGTCCGTGAGCTTGGCACTCTCGGCATAGGTTTTGAGACGATCGAGCAACAAGGGCACCTCACGGGTCAACGGATCGGTATCGAGAACCTCGTCATTCAGAACAATGTGCCCCGCCGCATTGACCTCGACCGTCATCTGATCGATCTCCACCTGTGCCGAACTCCCCGATTGGGTGGTCGGCATGGTCATTCCCAGATCGGCCTCTTTCGGTTCGAGCGTGGAAGTGACTAGGAAATAGATGAGCAACAGGAAACTGAGATCGATCATTGGAGACATGTCCAATACCGGATCCGGATCTTGAGGAGCTTCTTTGCGAGCCATGGTCGTTTATAGACAAAAATTACTTCTCCACCGCCAAACTGCCGAAAATGACTTCAGTCACCCCGGCCTCTCCCGCTGCCTGAACGACTTTCTTGATGTTCCGGGTTTCGACCTCCTTGTCAGCCCGGAGATTCAAACGGGTTTGTTCTCCCGCCGCATCATTGGCAATACGCCCTTGCTCCACGTAGTCGGTGATCGCCTCAGTCGTGGTGAGTTCCACCTGATCTTCAGCCCACACCGTTCCGTCCGCGAGAATGTTTACAACAACACGCCCGGAAGCGAACTTGGCCACTTGGGAATTCAGCGCGGTAGGAGGACTCACCCTCCTGTCGATCTGAATGGTAATGAGGTGGGAGCTCACCATGAAGAAAATGAGGAGCAGGAAGGTGAGATCGATCATCGGAGACATGTCCATCTCCAGATTCTCCGACGTATCAGCACTGGCTTGCCTCAGTTTTTCGGATGGCATGACAAGGGGATTTTGGGGACAAGTTTCCTGAAAAGGGGGAGACCGATTGATTAAACCTCAGCGATACCCTCCGGCACCCGTGCAAGGATATGGTCGGCATTGATGGTGGCGATCGCCGCCTCAAGACCCTCAATCGCAATCTGTTGGGCATCACTGACCATGCGGTTGAAGCGGTTCTTGTAGAAGTAGAAGAGGAAGATACTCGGAATAGCCACGACAAGACCGCCGGCGGTCGTGATCAGTGCCAGTGAGATGTTCGCCGCGAGGGCTCCCGGGTCGGAACCACCGCTCAGACCCATCGAATCGAACGCGAGCACCATACCGGCCACCGTTCCAAACAGACCCAGCATCGTCGCTCCCTGGGCAATAACCGAGAAGTATCCAATGAAGACCATGGTTCCAAGGTTCTCCCGAACCGTGAAGTCAGCCATCGCATCTTCGACTTTGCTCCGGCCCAGGGTCTCGGTATCGGTCGCATCCACCAGCGGGTAGGAGCTCACGATCATTCGGCCGAGGTAGGAGGAATCCTGAGCGGCCGCATCGATCGAGCTGCGAACCTTGACCTCTGACATGTAACCAAGAATCTCCTCCTTCAAGGCGACCGGGATGTACTTCTTCTTGGAAAGCTGAAGGGCCATGAAAACGGCCAGAGTGATCATCCAGAGGGAAAGAACACCGATGGGGATCATGAAGATTCCACCCCCGATGATCATGTCGAGAAGCGTGGTTGGCTCTTTCACTTCCTCGCCGTCACCAGCAGGAGCCGCCGCCGCAGGGGCAGCAGGGGCCGCCGCGTCCTGAGCCCTGAGATCAGGAGCGACCAGTGAGAAAAGCATAAAAGCGCCGACGGCGAGAAGAGTTCTCTTGGTTCGGAGGGAAGACATTTTTGAGGACATCAGTAGGTGGTTTTTCTTAGGTGAATAGGCAGGGGCTGTTCTTGCGGTATTTCGCGAAAACTGTAAAGAAAAAAAAGATATTTTGCGACCTTTCTCGCGGGGGAAACGGAAGACTGCAAATTCAACGATGGAAACAGGAGTCTACTCGACCCGCTTCGTCCCCGGACGGACCGCGGGAAGGGCCCGGAGGCTTTCCGGAACCGCATCCGGTTCATAGACAGGGAACTGAATCTCCATGCAGGAGACGACCGGGTAATCCCCCACCGTACTTTTCCCTGACCGGTTCACCACGACGAAGACGCCGGCCACCACACCGCCCTGCGACTCAATAAAATCGGTCAACTCTAGCAAAGTACCTCCCGTCGTGATGACATCCTCGACGAGCAGGAGCCGTTCGCCCGGCTTGATTTCGAACCCGCGCTTGAGTTCGAGCTGATTGCTTTCCGGATTCCGCTCGGCGTAGATCGTCCGGGCATGCACGGCGAGGCCGACCTGCTGGCCCACCGGAACTCCGCCCATCGCCGGGCTGAGAACCACATCGATCCTGCCAAGTGCCTCAAGATCAGGGACCACCTGCTCGATCATGCGCTGCAACTCCCAGGGATGCTGGACGAGCTTGCCCTTTTTCACGTAGTAGGCGGAGTGCTTCCCGCTCGCGAGAATAAAGTGGCCCTGCTCGACCGCCCCGTACTCCTTGAGGAGGTCGATCGTTTCTTCAGGAGAGGCTGGCAATTCGGTTCGCATAGTCTTTGGCTTTTTCGGAAAAAGAAAGGTGCTCGTCGGCGTAAAGGATTCCCCGTGAGACGTTAATGACCGAAGGAGCGAGTCGCCTGGCTCCGCGGAGGGTCTCCAGATCTCCCCCCTGGGCTCCGAGGCCGGGAATGAGAAGGGGAACGTCCGGCATGCGCGCCAGCACGTCAGCGGAAACATTGGTGAGACCAAGGACGAGCCCGATGCTCCCCTCCCCTGCCGGAGTCGCTCCCGCCCGGGCGGTCATGTCGCCAACCAGTTCAAAGACGCGGCGCCCGTTGGCAAGTTCATGGAGCTCAAGGTCAACCGCGCCCGGGTTCGAAGTCACCCCGAGGAGGTAGACCCCTTTGCCGGGATATTGGAGAAAGGGCTCTACGGAATCAAAGCCCATGTATGGGCTGAGAGTGACCGCGTCGACGTCCCAGAGCTTGAAATAGCCCGTCGCATAATGCTCCTGCGTCGTCCCGATGTCGCCCCGTTTCGCATCGAGGATCACCGGCACCCCCGTCGCTTTCATCCGTCCGATGAGGGCCTCGATCATCTGATACCCGGTGACCCCGAGCGCCTCAAAGTAGGCGATGTTCGGCTTGAAGGCGGCGGCATACTCCGCCGTTTCCTCAATGACCTGCTCACAAAAGGCCTGAATCGCCGCGGGAGAATCGTGTAGATCGAGGCGCGGATCGATCCCGACACAGAGGGCGCTTCCGGTCTTCACGATCCTCTCTTGAAGCGTTTCAGCGTAGGTCATTGTTAGGAGCAGACAGGGTCAGGCAGGACTCTCAAGAGGGTCGGATCAGAGCTTCGCGACAATGGCGTCGCCCATTTCGGCGGTGCCCACCTTTTTCTGACCTTCGCTGCCGGTGTAAATGTCGCCAGTGCGGTAACCGTCGTTGATGACCGCCTTGACGGCCGCCTCGATGGCATCGGCGGAGGCGTTCTCTCCGAAGGAAAAACGCAGCATCATCGCGGTGGAGAGGATCTGGGCGATCGGATTGGCGATGCCTTTTCCGGCGATGTCCGGAGCGGTGCCTCCGCTCGGTTCGAAGAGACCGAAGTAGAGCCCGTCCCCTTTGCTCTGGCCGAGGCTGGCGCTCGCGAGCATGCCGAGGGAGCCGGCGATCATGGCCATCTCGTCACTGAGAATGTCGCCGAAAAGGTTCTCGGCGAGAACCACGTCAAAGTCCTTTGGCCGGGCGATGAGCTGCATCGCGGCGTTGTCGACATAGAGGTGGCTGAGTTTGACATCGGGAAACTCCTTCGCCACTTCCTCCACCGTCCGGCGCCAGAGGATGCCATTCTGCAGCACGTTCGCCTTGTCGATCGAGGTGAGCCGTCCGCCGCGCTTCTGCGCCGCGAGGAAGGCGACCCGGGCGATTCGCACGATTTCGCTTTTGGTGTAGACCATCGTGTCGACCGCGACCTCTTCGCCGTCACGCATCTCAATACTCTTGGGTTTGCCGAAGTAGAGGCCACCGGTGAGTTCGCGGACACAGAGGACGTCAAAACCTCCGGCAATGCGGTCCTCTTTGACGGGGGACGCATGGGTAAGGGCCGGGAAACAGACCGCCGGACGCAGGTTCGCGAACAGACCGAAATGTTTGCGCAGCGGGAGGAGCGCTCCCCGCTCGGGCTGGAGATCAGGAGGCAGGGTCTCCCACTTGGGCCCGCCAACCGAACCGAAAAGAATCGCATCCGCCGCCTCACAGGCCTTGATCGTGTCCTCGGGGAGCGGATGTCCGCAATCATCGAGGGCCGCCCCGCCCACCAGCTTTTCGACCAAATTGAAGGTGAGCCCGTGCTTTTCCGCAATGCGGGCGAGGACCTTGCGGGCCTCGTTCATGACTTCGGGACCGATCCCGTCGCCGGGCAGCACTGCAATATTGTAGACTTCACTCATGGAGCGAGACCAAAGACCGTATCGCTCAGGCCGCAAGCCGAAAGTGGGGATTACCGCGTTGCGGAATGTTCTTCGTTCGTTGACTTCGCTGCGCTCCGTCCATCTTCGCTGCGCTCCGATTGTTCTTCGTTCTTCGCTGCTGATCTTAATCTTAATCTTAATCTTGGTCTTGGTCTTCTCCCAGCTCCCAGCTCCCAGCTCCCAGCTCCCAGCTCCCAGCTCCCAGCTCCCAGCTCCCAGCTCCCAGCTCCTTGGTCCCCTCCCAACCAGGAACGAAGAACCGAACAAATCCCCTTGTCTCCCCAGTTACCCCGCGCTTCCTTTCCAGGGTGCAGACCCGGCTCAAAGACTTTATCACCGGGGAATGGGTCCTTCTGGGCGGAATGTTCCTGATGGGAGCCGCCGCCTGGACCTTTCTCGAGATCCAGGACGATGTTCGGGGCGCAGCGCCCCTGGCCTACGACGAGCGCATTCTCCTGTTTTTCCGCGTGCCCGGGTCGCCCGAGAGCCTGCGAGGTCCCTCCGGGTTGGAGTATGCGGTCCGGGATCTGACTTCGCTCGGCGGACGTCCCGTTCTCACTCTGGTAACCCTCGGCTTCAGCGGATTTTTACTGCTGCGCCGCCAGTTTGGTCCCTTGCTCCTCCTCTGGGTTGTCGCCATCGGCGGATACCTCATCATGAGCGAAATGAAAAATTTTTTCGCCCGCCCGCGTCCCGAGTGGACTCTGCGCCTTAGCGGGGAGTCCTCGCCGCTGAGTTTTCCGAGCGGTCACGCCATGATGTCGACGATGATTTATATGACCCTTGCGGTCATCGCCGCAGAGTCCCAGGAAAGTCGCCTCATCCGATTTTACCTCGTCGGTTTTGCCACCTTCCTCGCCGCCCTCATCGGAGTGTCGCGTGTTATTCTCGGAGCGCACTTCCCTAGCGATGTGCTCGCCGGCTGGACCATCGGTCTGTGCTGGGCCCTCCTCTGCTGGCTCGTGGCGCACTCACTGAGGCGGCACCGGGCCAAATTCGTGAAGATCCCTCGACGTTCGCTGAAAATATGATGCGCCAACTAACAATCATTGGAGGATGCCTCCTTTTGATTTCTTGTGATTCGAGCATCACTGGTTTGGCTTCGCATGCTTCGCCTGATGGACAGCGGATCATAGCTGTTGCCGAGGAGCTTCAAGGAGCCAATGATCCAGCTCCATGGTGGACGCACATTTCGCTGCGAGAGGATGGGGACGACTTACGCGAAATCCCTGGCAACCTCCTTAAGCTCGAAGGTCGGGGTTCTGTTACCGCCAAATGGAACGGAAACTCCGAGGTGACAATTTTCATCGACGACGCCCTTATCTCAAAGGTTTCAGCAACACCACAGGAGAAGCAGGGAGTTCACATTTTTTTCCGCAGGTCGAGCGAAAGAACTGAAACCAACAGCGAACCAAGTCGTCACTGGCAATCATCGGGGGCGGGTGAGTCGCTTCCGCTTTTCATGGTCTTTTCTCCTCCCTCTCGGTCGCCAGCAATTCGAAGGGACAGGTTATAACTTCGAACGGCCACTTTTGCATTTTCGTAAACCCAGCGGCAAACCGCACCCATCACCGCCGGTCAATTCCGCTTCCCCTCCCTCTCTCTCCGGATCCATGGAACCCACCGAGCACCTCCTCGCGCGAAGCAGGCACTTCACCGTCTCCCACGAATACGAAACCGTGCTTCTCGATCGTCCGGAAGGAGAACGGCTTGTGATCGGTCACTTCTACGGCGACCCGGAATCCGCGATCATCGACTGGAACGAGAAGTGGGTGGCCGTCGCGGGCTGCGGCCTCATTCTTTACCATCTTCGGGATCCGTATGTCCCCTATGAATACGACCAGACGACGGATCAATGGTGGGAGGCCCACCGCTCTCCGCCCGAGAACTGGTCGATCGAGCAGGTCTACCAGGTGAACGACGTGACCGTCCGTTTCGTGGTGGAGCCTGAAACCGCCCATGCCGGGGTCTACGATCTGAATGTGGATTCGCGGTCAATCGTCCGAGTTATTCCCGGAGAGGAGTGAGCCCAGGACGGACTGGGGTTCCACCGAGCGGGTTCAGCGACGAATTCGGAGCGACCTCTTGATGGTGCAGGTTCAAAATGCCGCCCCCTTTTGTCTCCCGCCTGTCCCCGCTTGCCTTCCAAACTCCCCCGTTCCTACCCCAAGCCATCGCTTGCGCGGCAGTCGAATCGGTAGCATCCTCCCCCTCCGCTCCCTCCATGCTTGCCGAACTTCTCTCTCCGGAAATCCAGACCGTCATTCTCGAAGCCCTCCCGGTGATCATTTCCCTGATCATCATCGAAGGGCTCCTCTCGGTCGACAACGCCCTCGCGATTGCGGCAATGGCCTCGCATTTGCCGGGGAAACAGAAATACTGGGCTCTGCGCGTTGGCATCATCGGGGCCTACTTCTTTCGGGGACTCGCCCTCCTGCTCGCCCAGTACATCATCGAAAACCCCTGGCTGAAGCTGATCGGCGCGGCCTACCTGATCCACCTGATGGCCCACCACTTCGCAACCCGCTACAAAGTGGCGAAGGCGGAGGCCGCCGAGGTCGCCCGGGCCGAAGCGGAAGCGGCGGGCAACGGTGAGGCGATCGCCGCCGTCGGAAGTGTCGTCCAACGCGGATTCTGGGGCACGGTGGCCTCGATCGAGCTGATGGACCTGAGCCTCGGGGTGGATAACGTGGTCGCCGCGGTGGCGCTCAGCGATGAAATGTGGGTGGTCTGCACCGGAGTCTTCATCGGTATCCTCGCTCTGCGTTTTGTCGCGGGGCATTGTATCCGGCTCATTGAAAAATTTCCCGTGCTGGAGCACACCGCCTTCCTGCTGATCGGCTTTGTCGGTCTTCTTCTCGTCACCGAGTTGACCTTCCATATTGACATCACCACGCTGCAGAAATTTATCGGCATCGTCTCCATTATTGCCTTCACGATCTGGTATTCACGCAGCGCGGGGGTCCAGACCGTAATGAAACCCGTCAATGCCACACTCATGGCACCGGTTCGACTCTACGATGTCACCCTCGGCGCCGTCATCTGGGTGCTGCTCTCACCCTTCCGCCTCTTTTTCCGCAAGGCCCACCTGCCGCAACCGGTCGAGGAAGTCGAGCACGCTCTCGAGATCCTCCACGAGGCCGAGGAACGGGAAAAGCACCCGACCGAAAACCACCCGGGTTGAGAGGACGGTCAAGCGGGAGCGTCCGGCTCCGGCAACGCTGACGCCTCCGTGTCGGAGGGCTCCGGCTTGATCTGCTTGCGATAGGCGAGCCACTCTTCGCCGAGGCGGTAACTCACCGCCAGCAGGGTTGGGCCAAGGAAGATCCCGATCAGGCCGAAGGCGAGACCGCCGCCAAGCACCCCCATGAAAATCAGGACAAAAGGCATCTTGTTGCCCTGGCTGATGATGAGAGGGCGGATGAAATTGTCGATCGAACTGATTCCAAGGGCACCCCACACCACCATAAAAACACCCATCTCTACCGATTGGTTCTGAAACACCCAGATCGAGGCGGGTATCCAGATGAGGGGTGGCCCCATCGGAATGACCGAGATGAGAAAGGTCATGAGCCCCAGAAGCACCGCCGCCGGTACCCCGGCGATGGAAAAACCGATCCACGCGATTAGTCCCTGCGCCATCGCCGTGCCCAGAATGCCGTAGACAACACCCCGGATCGTGCCGCCGGCCACTTCCCGGAGGAGATGGTCACCCCTGTCCCCTGCGAGTCTTTTGGCAACGGCGAGGGCACGGTCGCCGAGTTGGGCTCCGTCACGGAAAAAGAAGAAGGCGAGGAACATGCTGAGTGCGAGCTCAAGCACCCCGCGGCCCAGGGCCTTGCCTATCGTGAGGATCCATGAGGTCAGCGGATCAATAAGCTGCTCGGCCGCGGCGAGCATTTGTTTGCTGTCCGCCGCGTATTCCTTCCAGAGCGCGATCAGTTCCTCCCCGACCCACGGGACTCTCTCAAGCCAAACGGGCGGGGCCGGTGGTCCCTGCCGGACCCAGGCCACCGTCGTATTCGCAAACTCCTTCACATCTCCCGCGAGAGTAAGAACAATCACGACCGAGGGAACAAGCAGGACGGTCGCGATCCCCAAAGTCATGAGAAAAGCAGCGAGAGTGCGGCGTCCTTTTACCCATCCTAGAAGGACACGAAAAGCGGGCCAGCTCGAAAAAGTGAGAATGACGGCCCAGAGAAGCGCCGAGAGGAAGGGTTTGAGAACAAAAAAGCAGCCGACCACGACCAGTGCGAGAGCGGCGAACACCGCGATCTGGTCGGTGCGCATGACTTTGCGAAGGTTGGGAAGAGTGCCTGCCATCTCGACCTCAAACTACGCGCCGGGTCGCCGTTACGACAGCAACTTTTTCTTCAGAGAGATCTCCCTCACCGTGACGACGATCAGGGTCAGAGCGGTGATCGGAAGAATAAAGTAGAGCATCGCGGTGCGCAGCGTGCCAAGGGCCTCATGATTCGACGCCGTCATGATGAGGTAGACGAGATAGGCGCCATAAAAGAAAAGGAACATCGCCCCATTGAACCGGCTGATGCGATAGCCGGTGAAGAAGATCGGAAGGCAGGCCACGGCCACGGCGATCATCACGGGAATATCAAATCGCAGGGCCGCCTCGGAGACATTGATCCCCGCCGGGGCGACGATTGAGCTCAAGCCGAGAACTGAAAAGAGGTTGAAAATATTTGACCCGACAACATTGCCCACGGCGATGTCGCGCTCGCCCTTGAGCGCCGCCACGATGGAGGTCGCGACCTCCGGCATCGAGGTACCCAGCGCGACGATGGTGAGTCCAATAACGAGTTCGGAAACACCGAAGGCCAGGGCAATGGCGACGGCGCCGTCGACGAGCCATTTCGAGCCGACGACCAATCCGACGAGACCGATCGCAATCAAGCCCAGATTCTTCAGCATGCCCGTCGGAGGCTTTTCGCCGAACTCCTTCCGGTATTCCTCCTTCACCTCCTCGCTGCCTTCCCTGCGGCTCTGACGGATGAGAAATCCCGTATAGGCGATCGCGCACGCGAAGAGGATCGCCCCGTCGAGACGACCGATATTGCCGTCCATCCCCATCGGCAGGACGAGCAGCGAGGCCCCGATCATCACCGGCACGTCGAAACGCACGAGCTGCTGGGCGACGACGAGCGGTACGATGATCGCCGAGAGCCCGAGGATAAGTAGCACGTTGCAGAGATTGCTGCCGACCACATTGCCAAGAGCGATATCCGACTCACCCTTGAACGCCGACATCACGCTGACCGCCAGCTCCGGTGCGCTCGTGCCGAAGGCGACGACCGTCAGCCCCACCACCAGGGGAGAAATCCCCACCGCAGTGGCCAGTCGAGAGGCCCCCCGGACCAGCAGGTCCGCCCCCCAGATCATGACGATGAGACCGAGGATTAGAAAAACGGCAACGGAGAGAGTCATTCAGCAAATGTCCGGATGGGGAAAGAATAAAGATCCTTTACGGGAAACGTCGCGCCGATGGCAAACTCAAGTAAGTGATTTTTTCTTGATCGCCAGTTCCCGCACCGAAATCACAATCAGGGTCAGCGCGGTGATCGGAAGAATGAAATAGAGCATCGCCGCGCGCAAGGTCCCGAGCGAATCGTGATTGGTCGCAGTGAAGATCAGGTAGGCGAGGTAGGCGAGGTAGAAAGAGAGGAAGGCTGCTCCGTTGAACCGGCTGATACGGTAGCCGACGAAGAAGATCGGCAGACAGGCGATCGCCACCGCGATCATCACCGGGATATCGAAGCGCAGAGCCGCCTCCGATACCGTGATTCCCGCCGGAGCGACAAGCGAACTGAGCCCGAGGACGCAGAGAATGTTGAAAATGTTCGACCCGACGACGTTGCCCACCGCGATGTCACGCTCGCCCTTGATCGCTGCCATGATGGAGGTCGCCACTTCGGGCATCGAGGTGCCCGCCGCCACGATGGTGAGACCGATGACGAGTTCCGACACGCCGAAGGCCTGGGCGATGGCCACGGCGCTGGTGACAAGCCATTTCGAACCGAGCACGAGGCCGACGAGGCCGAGCGCGATGAGTCCGATGTTTTTAACGAGACTCGAGGGACTCTTTTCTCCGAACTCGGAATCGTATTCAGCCTTCACCTCCTCACTGCTCTCTTTGCGACTCTGGCGAATAAGGAAGGCAGTATAGGCGATCGCGCCCGCAAAGAGAAACACCCCGTCGATGCGGCCGATCTGCCCATCCATCCCCATCAGCAGGATCAGGATTGAGATTGTAATCATGACCGGTACGTCAAAGCGCACCAATTGCTGGGCGACGACAAGCGGGACGATCAGGGCCGAGATGCCAAGAATGAAGAGGACATTGAAGATATTGCTGCCGACAACGTTGCCAAGGGCGAGGTCCGCCTGCCCCTTGAAAGCAGACATGAAGCTGACCGCCAGTTCGGGCGAACTCGTACCGAAGGCCACCACCGTGAGTCCCACCACCAGGGGCGAGATCCCCACCGAAGTTGCAAGCCGCGAAGCCCCCCTGACCAGCAGTTCCGCCCCCCAGATCATGATAACCAGACCAAGAACAAGGAAAAGGGCAACGGTGAGTGTCATAGAGAGGTGGTGGGATTGTCAGGCAATTGGGCTAAATTTGGGTGATTGGTAGCTCGAACCCCGAATTTGTTCAATCCGGTAGGTGCAAATATTCTGTCATGCGGTCCACATGGCGCAGCCGCGTCCGGGGAAAAGACCGACTTGACCGCTTTTCAGGGTTGAGCCGCGGGCAAAGGCACAATAGGATCGCGCCATGAATCGTCTCCTGCGTTTTCTTCTCTGGTTCGGCATCTCCGCCCTCGGCGCGGGTGCGGTCGCGTTTTCCGCCTTTCACAACGGTGAAACAATCAACGCGCTATGGCTCGTCATCGCCGGTCTCTGCACCTTCGCCGTCTCCTACCGATTCTATAGCAAGTGGCTCATGGCCAAGGTCCTCGTGCTCGACGATTTCCGTGCCCCGCCGTCGGTGACGCAGAATGACGGCAAGGATTTTGTGCCGACGAATCGCTGGGTCGTTTTCGGCCACCATTTTGCCGCCATTGCAGGGCCCGGCCCGCTCGTCGGTCCCGTCCTCGCGGCCCAGTTTGGTTATCTCCCCGGCATGCTCTGGCTCCTCGTCGGGGCGACCCTCGGCGGCGGGGTACATGATTCCATCGTCATGTTCGGCTCGGTGCGCCGGGGCGGACGTTCGCTCGGACAGATGCTGAAAGAGGAGGTGAACTCTGTCGTCGGACTCGTCGCGATGATCTCGATTCTCGCAATTATGACCATCCTCCTCGCGGTCCTCGGGCTGGTCGTGGTCAAAGCCCTCGCGGAAAGCCCCTGGGGTCTTTTCACCATCGTCATGACGATCCCCCTCGCCCTCATCATGGGCGTGGCCCATACGAAGCTGGGAGCCAGCGTCAAGGCGGTCACGGTCTTCGGAGTCGTCGGTCTCCTCGTCAGCGTCTGGGGAGGCAGTCACCTCGCCGACATGGGCATCGAGAAATGGTTCGACCGCTCCGGTGAATGGCTCGCCATTGCCATCATTCTCTACGGATTCTCCGCCTCGGTCCTCCCGGTCTGGTTGCTCCTCGCGCCGCGCGACTACCTCAGCACCTTCATGAAAATCGGGACGGTCGCGGTCCTCGCCGTGGCCATCGTCTTCGTCGCGCCCGAACTCAAGATGCCGAAGCTGACGACCTTTATCGACGGCACCGGCCTCGTGTTTGCCGGCAAAGTCTTCCCCTTTGTCTTCATCACGATCGCCTGTGGAGCGGTCTCGGGATTCCATGCCCTCATCTCTTCGGGCACGACCCCCAAACTGCTCGACCGCGAGGGAGGGATTCGAAGTATCGCCTACGGGGCCATGGTCACGGAAATGGTCGTCGCCCTGATGGCCCTCGTTGCCGCCTGCGCCCTCGAGCCCGGACAGTATTTTGCAATCAATGCAGGGATCAACAAGACGATGCCTCCGGCCCAGGTTGTCGAGGCCGTCACCGCCGCAGGATTCCCCGTGACGGTCGCGGACATGGACAAGCTCGCCGAGGAAATCGGTGAGAAAACCATGTTTGGCCGGGCCGGTGGCGCCCCCACCTTCGCCGTGGGCATGGCCCATATGTTTTCGCAAGCCTTCGGAGCTCAGTGGATGGCCTTCTGGTATCACTTCGCGATCATGTTCGAGGCTCTCTTTATTCTCACGACGATCGATGCGGGGACACGAGTGGGTCGATTTATCCTCCAGGATTTCCTCGGAGGCCTCTGGAAGCCGCTTGGCGACACTGGCAATCTCTGGGCAAATATGTTTTCCAGCGCCGTCCTCGTTCTGGCCTGGGGCTATTTCCTCTACATGGGGGTGATTGATCCCACGGGAGGCATCAACACCCTCTGGCCGCTCTTTGGCATTGCCAACCAGCTCCTTGCGGTTGTCGCCTTCTGCCTCGGCACCACCCTGCTCATCAAGATGGGCAAAACCCGCTACGTCGCGGTCACGGCAATCCCCCTCGTATTCCTCATTTCGGTGACTTTCACGGCGGGCATCACGAAGATTTTCGCGAAAGACCCGACCATGGGATTCCTCGCCGGGGCGAAACTATACGCGGAAAAAATCGCCGCAGGCGGCACCGAGGCCGAACTGTCGGTCTGGAACAAGGTCATGCACATGAACCAGATCGACGCGGTCGTGGCGGGATTCTTCCTCGTTTGTGTCACGGTGATCGTAGCAGGCTGTGCTTATGAGTGGGTAAAACTGCTGACTGGTCGCAAGCCCATCGTATTACACGAGAATCCCTACGTTCATCTCGACAAGGCCGCGTGAGTTCGTTCCTTGCGCGGTAGGCGCGTTTGGTCCCTGCGAAGGGGGCGCAAGTCGCTGGACAAGCGCCCCCCCACTCGCTTACGCTCCCGACCATGCCCGCAAACGAAATCGCCAGCCACTTCACCGCACTCGACTGGGGAGTAGTCGCCTTCTACATGGTCTTCACGACCTGGGTGGGGCACCGCCTCGCCGGGAAGGCGGCGACGGTGAAGGATTTCTTCCTCGGCGGTCGGACGATGCCCTGGTGGGCGGTGAGCGGCTCAATGATCGCCACGGAGATCAGCGCGCTGACCTTCATCGGCGTTCCGGGCGGCGTCTATGCCGCCCAGGGAGACTGGACCTACCTGCAGTGGGGACTGGGCTCCATCGCGGCCCGCTTCATTGTCGCCTACTGGCTTGTTCCCCTTTATTACCGGCGGGAGATCTACAGCCCTTACGACTTCATGGGCAATCAACTTGGCGAGGGCGTGCGGCGCCTCGTCACCGGATTGTTCTCTATGGGGGCCATTCTCGGACAAAGTGTCCGAGTCCTCGTCACCGCCCTGATATTACAGACCGTAACGGGCTGGGACATGACCTGGAGCATCCTCATGATCGGAGCCTTTGCGCTGCTCTGGACCCTGATGGGCGGGATGCGCACGGTGATCTGGACTGACGTCATTCAATTCGGCATTTTTATCTTCGGTGGACTGCTGGCGCTCGGCTGGCTCGTGAACGCGCTTGGCTGGTCCGAGATCGTCGCCGTGAACCGATCCTTCGTCACCGGCGACGGGGTCGCGGTCGACAAGATGCGCATCCTTGATTTCACCGCCCCCTGGGAAAACCCGATGCTGAACTACACCTTCTGGGTCGCCATCATCGCGATGCCCTTCCAGAACCTCGCCGCTTTCGGCACCGACCAACTGAATGCCCAGCGCATCTTCTGCTGCGGAACGCCCCACGAGGCCCGAAAGGCGATGGTCTGGAGCAGTGTCTCGCTGGTGATCACCCTGGTGATGCTGGCCGTGGGCTCGGGACTTTTTGCCTGGTATCAGATCAAGGGTATGACTCCGGCGGAAACGGCACTCTTCGCCAAAGACGCGAACTTTGTCTTTCCCACCTGGATCACCACCGTGGTTCCCCCGGGAATCACCGGACTGATCCTCGCGGGCGCGTTTGCCGCCGCCATCTCAAGCCTCGACTCGACTCTCGCGGCGCTCTCCCAGACAAGCCTCTCCGCCATACTCGGCCGGAAACGGGTCGAAGGAGCGGAGCGCAGCGGCGAAATGGTGCGTCTCTCGCGCATCGCCGTGTTCGTGTGGGCGGTTCTGCTCTCGGCTTTCACGATCTGGATGGCGAAGGGACATGCGGAGTCCGAAAACAAGAACCTCATCGACCTCGCCTTCGGGATGGTGGCCTACACCTACGGACCGCTCCTCGGTGTGTTGCTTGCCGCCATTCTTCCGGGCCGGAAGCATCTCGGGGGAATCATTTTCGGCACTATCCTGTCTGTCCTCGTTGTCGCCTGGATCCGGCCTGAACTCCCGCGGGTGCTTGAGGCCTTTGGATTCGAGACGGGTTGGCTGGTCGAGAGCCGGCCGCAGATCGCCTTCCCCTGGTTTTACCCTGTTAACGCCCTCCTCACCTTGGCCTGTGCCTACCTTCCCTTCGGAAAGGCCACCCGTCACGAGCCGGAGGATTAGTCGCACGGGTACATGGCCTGTAGGGCGGCCGCTCCGGCTGCCGATCTGGACGACCGATCACCGCATCCCCTTCCCTCAAGGACAGGGATTCGGAAAACGGTGGTGAACCGTGTCGATCGCTTTTCTTACCTCGCCGGGCAGTTCCAGATCAACACTGTCGATGTTCGCCTTGAGTTGCGCCATTGTCGTTGCTCCGATCAGGTTGCTGGCGACATGGGGGCGCTGGTTGATCCAGGCGAGGCTCATCTGCGCCAGATCCAGTCCGGCCTCATCCGCAATACGGGCATACTCTTCAATCGCCGCGTCGGCGTTGGGTCCGTTGTATCGGGCAAAACGCTCCCAGAGGCTTAACCTTGCTCCCTCCGGACGCTGTCCCCCGCGGTATTTTCCCGAGAGGCGCCCGAAGGCCAAAGGCGAATACGCGAGGAGGCGGATTCCCTCCTCGTGACAAATTTCGGAGAGGCCGCTGTCGAAGGTGCGATTGAGGAGATTGTAGGAATTCTGAATCGTGACCATCCGGGGAAAGGGTCCGCTTCGCGCCAGCTCGAGAAAATGCATCGTCCCCCAGGGCGTTTCGTTGGAAAGGCCGACATGACGAATTTTCCCCTCTTCGACGAGATTCCACAGAACCCCGAGCGTTTCCTCAATGGGGACCGAGTCGCGGGTCTTTGGCGGTGAATAATCCCGCGTCCCGAAAAGCGGCACCGGCCGGTCCGGCCAGTGGAGTTGATACAGGTCGATGTGGTCCGTCTGAAGACGTTTCAAGCTGCCTTCCACCGCTGCCTTGATGTTGGTCCGGTTAAGACGGTTGCCCTCCCGGACATGGGTCACATGAGGCCCCGGCCCCACCACCTTGGTTGCGAGGATCACTTTGTCCCTCGTTCCCCGTGAAGCCAGCCAGGTGCCGATGATACGCTCCGTCTCGTGGCAGGTTTCCGGTCGGGGCGGAACCGGATACATCTCGGCGGTGTCGATCAGATTGATGCCCCTTTCGAGGGCATAGTCCATCTGCTCGTGCCCCTCCGCTTCAGAGTTCTGCTCACCCCAGGTCATCGTCCCCAAACCGATGAGGCTGACGCAAAGATCCGTGTGCGGAATTTCCCGGTATTTCATGCTGCCCTCGTAGCCGATTCCGCGCCAATCAGCCGTTCTTGATCCTGAGGGTGTTTTTCTCACCGCGGCCTTTTTCCTCGGCCCAGACCCGATGGGCATGCTCGTAAATCTGGCTGATCGTGGCTTTATTCTGCATCCGAAACTCTGTCGTCTTGGCGTGAGTCGTGGTCGGGTAGTTTTTCGTGACGACCGTGTCGACGTTCCCAATCCCGACCTTTTCCGTGGCTTTATTGGTCAGGTCCTTGATCCGGTTGAGGGTGGCGCTCCCCGTCGTGACCGACGAACTCTCCGTGACCGGTTCCAGATAATAAAAGCGGGCCGTTTGTCCCCCGGTCGTGTCGACCGTGCACTCGAATACTCGCACCGCTCCGTCGATGAGATACTCGTGTTCACTTACCGAGGAAATCATATCCAGCCTGACGACAAAACGACCTGCCGAAGTCACCACTTCCCAGAATCCGCCGATTCCGGGCTGTTCACCGTCCGGGGCATCGTCCTGTGACACGGCAGGATTGGCGGACAACATCGCAAAAACGGAAAGGAAGCAAAGGGTGGCAGTTCTCATGAATGAATTTCCGCATAATTCCGCTCAAACTGCAAGCAATTCAAATCCCCCGCCAGTGCCCCGCTGAGTGGAAGCGAAACGCCTTACCGTCACTTTGCGGCAATTATTGCACAGCTTTGAACCAATGAACGCGTATCGGGCGAGCCCTCTTCCCACTTAGGACTCGACCTCCCCAACGAATGGCTCTTTGCTAAAGCCATGCCCCTAGATCATCACCCCCTCATCACTGAATTCCCCGAACATCGCGACGCGATTCACACCCTCAAAACCGGGAACGCCCATTTTCAACGGCTCATGGACTCCTACGAGGAGGTCGACAAGGAAGTTGTTCGTATGGAGGAAGGAATCGAGACTCCCGAGGACGCCACCTTGACCCTGCTCAAAAAGCAGCGCCTCGACCTCAAGGATCAAATCGCTGAGATGCTCCGGACGGCCGACGTTTAACTCACCCGGGAAGAATGAGCGACAAACCCGAAAAGCCCTTTGAACTCAAAGAGCGCTTTGTCTGGAAATGGCATCCGCACGGATGGCTCACCGCCCTGCTTATCCTCATCCTCATTCTTCTTTTTAGATCCTTTGCCAAATGACTACCGAAGAACTGGCCCGCTATCGCAGGGAGCTTGAAATTCAGCTGTCCGAACTCAGCGAAGCCTCGTCGACCCGCGAACAGATACTTGATGACAGCCTCACCACCGGCGACACGGCCGGAGCCGAGCTTGCCGCGGATCTGGAGTCATTTGAAGTGGATGCCAGCATTGCCGAAAGCGAACGGAATCTGGTCCTGAAAATCTCCCACGCCCTCGAGCGCATCGAACGCGGCACCTACGGCCTCTGCGAAGGCTGCGGCATTGCCATCCCGACCGCCCGCCTCGATGCCAAGCCCAGCGTCTCGCTTTGCCTGACTTGTCAGGAGGAGCATGAGGCCGGGCGGTGATCCTGCTCCGGCCGTTCTCCCCCCCACTCTACTACTTCTTAAACGGATGCTCCTTCAGTAGCTCCTCCGTGTTGTAGAACATCATCCGGCCGGGATTGGCATCACGGATCTTCTTGACCTGCTCGGGCTGGATCGGGTCGGCTTTGTTGCCGAAACTGTTGCGAACGAAAGTCAGGACAGCGGCGATCTCGGGATCCTTGAGCATGCCTCCAAAGGGAGTCATGGGGACAAGGCCGTCATACTTTTTCCCGTTCACTTCGAGCGGTCCCATGAGACCGTAGAGGGTGATCTTGATGAGGCGATCCGGATCCTCCGTCACCCAGGGACTCTTCTCGATCGAGGGGAAAGCCGGGTCGAGACCTTTGCCGTTCGGCTGGTGACAGGTGACACAAAGCCCTTCGCGGAAGTAAATCTCCTGACCGGCCAGATACTGCTTCTTCGCTTCGGCGCTGAGGTGATCCGGCGCCGGTAAGACCGGGTGATCGGTCACGACCTTTTCCGCCACACCGGAAAGGCGGTCTTTCGCGGTCTGGGCGGCATTTTTGCTCCACTCGTCGAGCGGCAGGGCCGACGCCACTTCAACGATCTTCCTCGCGGCGGCATTGTCGGGAATCCAGGACGCCGCCACGATGGCCTCGAGACGCACCCGTCCCTCCGCATCCATCGCCGCCTTGTCGAGCAGGGCAACGTGGTCGGCGAGGCGATGGTGGTTGTATCTCAGGACCCTGACCGCTGCGGCCCGGGCGCGGAAGTCCGGCGATTGCAGGATCTCGCGAAGGAGTGCCTCATCAACCTGATTCAGACCCCAGGTGGTCCAGAGCGCCTCAAGGCGGTGATGCTCGTAATTCGGGTCCGCCTTGTCGAGTCCGGCGACCCAGGCCTTCACGGCCGGAAGCACCTCCTCCGACGGATACGCCCGCAGGGCGCGGCGACTGCGATAGCGGCTGCGGTTTTCGGGGAGCTTCAAATTCTCAAGCAGTTCGGGGATAGCCGCTCCGGCGATCTTGGCAGGCGTCACGAGGGGGCGGCTTGGATAAGTGATGCGATAGACGCGCCCGTGGACATGGTCACGGAGCGGATCGCGGGCATTGTGCTGCATGTGCCCGATGAGAACATTGTGCCAGTCGATCACATATAGCGATCCATCGGGGGCGAACTCCAGATCGGCGGGACGGAAATTGCCATCCTTTGAGGTGAGGAGATCCTGCCGGAAAGTGGTCTTCCACCCCGTGCCCGCATCTTCGATCTGGTGCTGCTTGATCCCGAGGAAACCGATCGCATTACAAAGAATGAGATCCCCCTGCACTTCGTCGGGAAAGTGACGCGACGAGACGACTTCCAGACCCGAGGTCGGGCGCACGCTCTGGCCTTTGGGAACGAGGTCAGGGGTCGAGGGCGTTTTGCTGCCATAGGTCGACTTCACGGACACAGGCAGCATCCAGTTGAGGCTGGGGCCGGAGGTGTGGAGGAAGAAGTCCTGGCCCCACTTGTCAAAAACAACCCCCCAGGGATTCGGGATGGCGAGCTGGGCAGTGCGCTCCAGTTGCATCCGCTGGGGACTGTAACGGTAGAAACCTCCGTCCACTCCGCGCACCGGACCATAGGCCGTTTCCACGTTGGTGTGGAGGAAAACACCCTCACACATCATGAAGGCTCCCGACGGATCCGCCGTGAACGCACTGATGGCGTGGTGGGTATCATGAGAGTCGAATCCACCGAGAATGATCTCGCGTGAATCAGCCTTGTCATCCCCGTCCAGATCACGGATCAGGATCAGATTCGGCTCCTGGGAGACGTAAACTCCCTCGGGGGCGAACTCGAAGCCAATGGGAAGATGCAACTTGTCGGCAAAGACGGTTTCCTTGTCCGCCTTGCCGTCACCATCGGTATCCTCGTAGATGAGCAGCTTGTCGTTCGGCAGCGGGTCACCGGGACGATAGTGGGGGTAGGTCGGCATGACCGCCACCCAGAGGCGCCCCTTGTCGTCGAAGGAGAGCTGCATCGGGTTGGCGAGATTGGGGAACTCTTTCTCGGAGGCAAAGAGCTGCACCTGGTAACCCTCGGGCACGGTCAGGCTCTTCTCGGCATCGGCCCCGTAGAGATAGTCGGTGCTGCCGTTCTTGACGCTGGGCTGGTAGTTCGTCGGCACCGGGGGAAGGGCATGGGTTTTGGAGTCATCAACGGCAAGATCGGTCGTCTTCCCGGTTGCCACCCGATGGATGAGGTCATCACGAAGGGCCGCCATCTCGCGTGTCTTTTTAACTTCGTCAGGATAATTCTGCGGACCAAAGGGGTTGTAACGCTGACCGTGGGTGTGGACCCCGTTGAGGATGTGGTAGTCGTTGTTCCAGAACCAGTCCTTGTCCTTCACGGCCGCATGAACCTTATCCGGATCGGCTTTTGACTGGCGGGCCTGATCTCCGAAGAGACCCTTCGCCAGAATTGCCGCGAGTTGCTCGTAGCCGGCATCGGTCGGGATAAATCCGCCCATGGTGAAGGGCTCGTCTGTCGTCGTGTAGAGTTCTTTGGTCGGGGTGAACAGATCGATGAAGGTCAGTTGGTATTTCGTGGCGACGGCCTTCATCGCATCAGCATAAAGAGCGAGAGCGGCGTTTTCCTTTTCACCGGCAGGGAGGTCACGGCGATCACTCTGATTTTCGTAAGCGATCGGGGAAACGAGCACGAGACGGGGCGCTTCCTTGCCGTTGTAGGCTTTGCTGAGCGTGTGCTGGACGAAAGCCTCGAGTTCCGCCTGGTAATTCGAGACACGATCAGCGCCGTCGAAGGATTCGTTGTAACCGAAAAACGCCACGACCGTATCCGCCTTCAGATAGGTGAGCCACTGGTCCGGGGTCGGGAAAAACCCTTTGCCGTTGTGAATGGTTTTATCAGGATGAAATTTCTCCGCCCCCGGAAAGGCCCACTGGGTAACACGGGAGGGGTGCGGACGAAAGCCGGGGGTATCGCCGGGACGCCCCAGGTTGCGGAGAAAGAGTCCGGCTTCGGGAAAACGCAGGTGCAGTTCTGTTTCAAACCGGCTGTAGTAGGTGTCCCGTTCGGCCAGGCCATTGCCAATGAGGACGATACGCTCACCTTTGACCGGAGCCGAAACGGCCTGGGAACGAGCCTTGGTCGCGGCAGGGGGATCGACTTCCGGGGCGTGGGGAGCCCCGTCACCGCTGTTGTCGGGACGTTTTTTCTCCTCGGCTTTGGCCGCCTTCTCCGATTCGGTGAGCGGTTTGGGCGCCGGAGCCTTGAGATCGGAGGTCGCCGGACTCTTTCCGAGAGCGTAGTCCTCCGGCTTGCGGTTCAGCTTCTTGTAGTGATCACTGCCCAGACCGCTGTAGAACGAGGGTTCGAAGGGATCGACATACCCGACATCAGCCTTGGCCGGAACTTTCATCCCGAGAAGGTGCAGGACGGCATTGACCGTCATCCGACGCAGGTCTTCGTCCGCGAAATCCACTGACGCTCCGAGCGTCGTGCAGAAGGCCTTCCCCTTGGCCGAGCCATTCGGGGCGGTGTACTCACGCAGCCAGGCCAGCGGCATCATCGGATCGTTCTGTTTTCCGGCAACGGCCTTCGAGGAAGGATCCAGCGACTCCGTGACCTCGCCACGCAGCAGGATCGTGGCCTGGTATTGATCAAGGTTGGCAATGCCATAGACATCCGTGGTCGCGAAGATCTCCCCGACGCCACGGAGCACCTCGTGGGAACCATTCGACGTGACGACCGAGCTGCGAGTCCCCTCAACTTTGTGCTTGCCGTGATGATTGACCCACTTTTCACCGAGGATTTTCAGGCCGAACTCCGCCCACTTGAAATCGCCTGTCTTCGCCCCGCCGGTGAAGGCGTGCGTCGCTGTCCGAACTCCAATGACCGGTTTCCCCGCATTTAAAAACGCCGCAAAATGAGCCAGTTGATCGTCGGGGAGCTGGCGGAAACGGGTTCCGATAATCATCAGGTCGGCCGAATCAAGCTCTTCTGTCCCGGGGATGTTTTTCTGGAAGTTTGAATCGATGTAGCCACCCTCCGGATTAATCGCGAAGAGAACGGTGCAGTCGAAGCCGTGCTTCTGACTGAGAATCTTGGCGAGCATCGGAAAGGTTTCCTCGGTCCGGTATTCCTCATCACCCGACACCAGGACGATCTTTTTCCCGTTTCCGGTCCCTTCCTTGGCGGGCAAATGGAGGCGGTCAGCCGAGAAAGACGTGAGCAGGGTAAGCAGCAGCGTGAAAAGCGCGGTGGGGAGGGTTTTCATAGTGAATCCGAAAATGAGTGTTCTATATACCGCAAGCGGGCAAAAAATCTGACAAAAGAAATGCCGGATCAAGCCAGTTTATGGGTCCTCTCCAGCTGCTTGAACGAGCCACAGCGGGGAAATATTGAAACGTCCCGACCCTTTGGCATTGACAAGCGGTCCGTGTAGACTAATCAAGTAACTTCGTCGCACTCAGACAGCCTGAGTGAACCAAGAATTAAATGAAAAAGCAGTCTAGTTTCGCCGTCATCGTTCTCGCCGTTCTCGCTCTTAATTTAACCGCGAGCCGGGCCTTTTCAGAGGAAGTCTACCTCATCCGGGGCGGATTTAATGTCTTCTCAACCGGGATGGACCAGATGGCACAGAAGCTGAGATCCAGAGGCATCAAGGCAAGTTCCCACGGGATCATGAGCTGGAAGGCCATTGCCAACGACATCATCAAGCGCTCGAAAACGAAGAAAGTTTCTTATCCCATTATCTTCCTCGGCCACTCACTCGGTGCGGATGCGGCCCCTGAATTCGCCAACTATCTCGGCGAAAACGGTATCACAGTCGACCTGGTGATCGGTTTCGACGCGACGGCAACACGCACCTTCAACAAAGGGGCCAAAAAGGTAATCAACTACCGTACCCCCCTGGGCGGTCACTACGTCAAGGGACAGGGTTTCAAAGGCACCATCTCGCACGTTGAAACCGGTGAATACGGGGCCAACCACTTCACTATCGAAAAAGTGGACAAGGTTCAACAGATGGCCCTTGGCGCCGTTCTCTCACGCCTCGGCCGCAGATAGAATCGTTGTCGGGGGGGAAATAATATTGCCTCTCGAAACAATGGGGGAGTTTGACCAAGATTCCGGTTTCCCTCCCCCACCCTTTGCGGCTGGTAGAATTAACCAGTTGGAGAACGGGAACTCCCTGGTGAGCATGTCGTCTCCGACCGGTCGATACAACCAGTTTCAGAGGACAATGCTCCAGTGGAGCAGTCTGCATCCCTACAACGCCGTTCATGTCGTCCATATCGGGCGGGCCATCGACCCCGGGCACTTCGGGAATCGTCTCAATCACGTCCTCACACTCAGCGGTTTGGGGAACCTCTCGATCGATTCGAAAGGAGGCTTTTTCCGATTTCACGGCGGAAATCCGGAATGCATCCCACAGATCATCGACGGGGGCAATGATCCAATCGGAGCCCTCCACCATGAAATGGAGCGCCAACTGAACGAAGTGTTTCACTTTGACCGCCCGTTCACTCCCTTTCGTTTTTTCCTTCTTTCAACCGGTGACGAGTCCTTCGTCGGGATCTCTTATTTTCACGCCGTTGCTGACGCGGAATCGATCACCCGGCTACTCCTCGAAATTGTCCGCGCATCCTTCGACGAAGTTCCCCAACCGATTCGCGACGAGACGCTGCGGCCTTCAGGAGAAGGCAGGCTGCCGACCGAAGGTCCCCTTGCCGCGGTGCGCCGGTCATGGTCGGCCCTCGCTCGCATCCGGGGCATGCGAAGTTCATTCCGTCCACCGCGGTGTAAAATTACGGACTTCCGCAATGAGTTCTCCGGCCTGAGCCTGAACCGTGAGGAAACCGCCGCCCTCCTCGCCACCGCGCGCGAATGGGGCCTCACCATCAATGACCTTTGCCTCGCCGCTTTGCTGCTGGCACTCGCCCCGGTGACTCCGGATCGCTTTCTAAAAAGGCGCCCGAGGCTTTCCGTCGGTTGCGTGGTGAATCTGCGAAACGATCTCGCCCCGAAGACCAGGAACTATTTCGGCCTCTTCCTCGGTTCCTTTGCGGTTTCCCACAAGGTCGAGGGAGAGATCTCCCTCAGGGAACTTGCCGACAGCGTCCGCGCCCAAACGCTTGCGATCAAGAAGCGCAAGCTCTACCTTGCCGCCCCGCTTGAATTCATGATTTCCCGCTTCATCTTCGGGCGGATCTCACGCGAGAAACAGTGTAACTTCTATCGAAAAAGCTACCCGCTCTGGGGAAGCATCACCAACATGAAAATGGACGGACTTTGTAACAATCTGGAAGTCGCCCCGATACGCGACTACTACCGTGCCGTCTCGGCGGGACCGGCGATGCCTCTGGTAATCGCCGTCACCGGAGTGGAAGGCCACTTGAACTTCGGTGCCAGCTATCGCCCGACCACCCTCCCAGCCACCGAAGTCGAGGGCATCATGGATCGTTTCATCGGTCAGCTTAAGAGTGCGGGAGGAAAAGCATGAGGACACACCTTTTTTCCACCCTGATTGTCGGCACTCTGATCCTTCTTGGGCTGAAGGGAACAAGTCTAGGTGACGTGGTCATCTCGCCACCGGAATCGCTTGTTACCATCTCCGATCCCCTCATGATGTGGCTCCGCTGCGCGGTCGTGTGCGCTTCCGGGCTAATCTACTGGGGCGGGGTCTGGGTGCAGGCTAAACGCATTCGTCGAAAGATCGGCCGCACTCCCAATATCCGCCCCCGCGGAACCAGAGAACGCCTTCTCTGGCTGGGCTGGACGATCGTTGTCATTGGCTGGATCGCCCAACCGCTTCTCCTGAACGGGAAAAATCCCGGCGGAGTTCTTTTCGGACTTTGTCCGGATCTCAGTCATCCAGTTGCCCTCTGGGCCGGAATTGCAATCATCGTCCTCGGATATCTGGGAACCCTCTGGTGCTATGCCGCCATGGGCGCCGCCTGGCGCATCGGAATCGATACCGAGAAAACCGCCTCGCTCGTCGAGACGGGCCCCTACCGCCGGATGAGGCATCCCATTTATTCTTTCCAGATGGTGATGCTGATCGGAGCCCTCCTCCTCCTTCCGACGCTTGCCTCCGTCGCCATTCTTCTGCTTCACTTCATCTGCGCTTCGATCAAAGCCGGCGATGAGGAAAAACATCTGACGGTGGTCTACGGTGATGAATATCTGGCTTACCGGGGGCGCTCGGGGAAGTTTTTCCCACGGTTCTGGTAAGCGCCGCCTGAGATGGCCGGTGTCCCATGATATCACTCCCCTCCCTGTCCGAAATTGAAGCGGCCGGGGTTCTGATTCGTCCTCTCGTCCCCGTCACCCCGACCTACCGCTGGCCTCTCCTCGAAGCGGGACTCGGGCTGGAACTTTGGGTTAAACACGAGAATCACACTCCGGTCGGCGCCTTTAAGATCCGGGGAGGGCTCGTCTACCTCGACGAACTGAAACGCGCTGAACCGGGTGTTCCCGGAGTCATCGCCGCGACGACCGGCAACCACGGGCAGTCCATTGCCTACGCCGCTCGCGAGAGCGGACTGCGCGCCGTCATCGTGGTTCCCCACGGCAACAATCCCGAGAAAAATGCCGCGATGCGCGCACTCGGAGCCGAACTCGTCGAGCACGGCCGCGAATTTCAGGACGCCCTCGAGTACTCCCGCGACCTCGCCGCAAGAGAGGGTCTGCATCCCGTGCCCTCTTTTCACCCGTGGCTCGTGCGCGGGGTGGCGACCTACGGGCTCGAGCTTTTTCGCTCGGTCGACGATCTCGATGCGGTTTTTGTACCCATCGGACTGGGCTCGGGCTTCTGCGGACTGGCAGCGGTGCGGGAGGCTCTCGGATTAAAAACAAAGCTCATCGGTGTCGTCTCCGCGCATGCTCCTGCCTACGCCTTGTCGTTTCGTCAGGGTGAGTTTGTCGAGCAGTCGAGCACGACCCGGGTGGCCGAAGGGGTCGCCTGCAAGACACCGAACCGGGAGGCGCTCGACTACATCCGGCACTACGCCCACGACATCGTGACAGTGACCGACGACGAGGCCGTCGCCGCGATGGGTGACCTCCTCCGCAGCACTCACAACCTCGCCGAGGGATCGGGTGCTCTCGCCTGGGCCGCCTTGAAAAAGCATCACAACGAATGGCAGGGGCAGCGCGTCGCCGTGATCCTCAGCGGAGGAAACGCCAGCACCGCGCTGATGCGGGAGGTGATGGCGGCACCGTGAACTGCCGGGGGTTTCGGATTTCCCTCCCTCACTTCTCCGGCTGCACAAGACTCACCTCACGGAATCCCGCAGCTCCCTCGAAAACAAGGAAGTTAAGGGCGCGCTTCTCTACCCCGAGAATCTCATGACTGGCCTCGATAACGCTATCGTTGACCTGCACGCGAAGCTTGTCTCCGTTCCAGCTCATTCTCACCGGATACCAGACCTCACCCTTCAGTTCGAGAGCTTTTCGCGCCAGCGGTAGAGCTTCGGTAAGGGCTTCGCCCGGTTCGGGATTTTTGGTGATGCCGAGATGGGCCCGGCTGATCTCGATCCGGAAGGAACGCTTTTCCCCGCCCACCTCGACACGCAGGGAGTGACGGTCGGCATCGCGAAACTGGATCTCGTAGTCGAGAACGGCATTTCCGAAAACGACCGGAACCCGCAAGCCCGCCCCCTTGCCCTGATTTCCCTCTGAGGAACCCCAAAGGGCATTCTCCGCCGCGCGCCAGTTCCCGCCCCGCTTCTCCCAGGGAGCCGGCGGCAGAGCGGACAAAGTATCCTCCAGCATGACCCGGCCTTTAACGGGCTCAAGGGATACCACCGCTTGCTCCCTCTTTTCGACGAGGGGAGGCAGTTCACGACTGTAGCCCCCCTCACGATAACGATCGAGAAGGGCACGCAACTCGGCAACCACCTCGGGATTCTCTTTACTCACCTCATTCGTCTCCCCCGGATCGACCTCGATTTTGTAGAGCTGCTCCAGGAACTCGTCGGACTGTTTTCGTTTCACCCCGGCCGCCGGGACACCCTCTACCCATTTCCAGGGTCCCTTGCGAATCGCGAAAACTCCATCCGAGCTGTGGACGATCATGTCGGATCGCAGTGCTCCGGATTCTCCGAGAAGGGCCGGTAGAATGTTGAAACTGTCCTCGGCCGCCTTGCCCGGCTCCGGGAGCGGCTCCCCTACGATCGCCGCCGTCGTCGCGAGGATGTCGGCGAGACTGACCATGTCATTGCATACTGTCCCGGCCGGAATCTTCCCGGGCCACCTCGCGAGAAAGGGCACGGTGAAACCTCCCTGCCAGACCGTGTGTTTGCCTCCGCGAAGATTCCCATTAATCTTCAGCCCCGCGCGGAAGGCCTCGGTTTGGACCATCTCCCGCTCAGGCTTGAAAACACCTCCGTTGTCGCTGCTGAAGAGCACCAGAGTATTCTCAGCGACCCCTTTCCGTTCCAGGGCAGCGAGGACCTCGCCAACGCTGCGATCAAGTTCGTGAATCCAATCTCCGTAGGGGCCGGCCTCACTCGAGCCGACGAGATCCGCATCGGGAGTGACGGGGTTATGCACCGCCACGGGGGTGTAGTAGACGAAAAAGGGATCATCACCCTCAAGTCCCTCGATCCATTCACTGACACGACGGGACAGATGCGGCATGACACGCTCGTTCACCCGGCGGGGCGCGTCGATCTCGATGGGAGTAACCCGACCGTTTTCGGTGTCTTCGGCAGTGTAGTTCGCCTTGAAATCCGGATCGCCCGGATCAGGAATCTTCTCCGGAGAAAGGCCTGCCCCGCGCAATCCGAGGACATGCCGGTTTTCCACATAGATCCCGGTGAGATCACCGTGATTCGACGGCACGCCGAAATGATAGTCAAAACCGATGTCGAGGGGACCGGGCGAAAGTTCCTTCCGGTAATCGGTCTTCCAGGCGGGGGAGTCCCCGGCCGCACCATAGCCAAGATGCCACTTCCCGATCGCAGCGGTTCGATAACCATGCTTCTTGAGAAGAGAGGCAAGATTTAATCGTCCCGTTTCAATATGGAGCGGCGAGTAGGTTCCGAGGACCCCGTGTTTCTCACTGGTGCGCCAGCAATAGCGCCCCGTCAGCACGGAGTAGCGGGTCGGCGAACAGACCGACGACGTCGTGTTCGCATCCGTGAAACGCCGCCCCTCGCTGGCGAGGCGGTCGATATTCGGAGTCCGCACCAGCTTTCCATCGGCACCGTAACAACCCGCACTGCCGTAACCGAAGTCGTCGGCGAGGATGACCACGATATTCGGAAGATTCTCCGATCTTACCGGGGTGAATGAAAGAGATCCAATTACTAACAAACCCATCAAAACCACTCGCGTCCGAAACGAGCGGGATACGTTCGTTCTCATCCTGATCATTTCCCTTTTCCTTTCGGTTTCGGTACCGGAATAGGTTTTACCATCACGATCTCGACATCATTTTTGAGGTCGGGTCCCCCGGTCGTGCGACCGCGCGCAATTGCCTTTTCCATCTCCGTCTTCATCGTCGCGACGCGTTCCGGATGGGCGGCGACAAGGTTGTTTTTCTCTCCGGGATCAGTCGCGAGATCGTAGAGCTGGAACTCCGGCAAGCCGGTGTGGTCGTCCTTTCCGGGACGCGGCGCGCTCCACCCCCCCGAACCGGGACAGAGGAGCAGCTTCCACTGCCCGTCGCGAATCGCAAAGCTGCCGTTGATCGACTGGCTCACCAGACTGGTCCGGCCGGCGGTTGCGCCCTCACCGACCAGAGTCGGCAGAAAGCTGATGCTATCCTCGCCTGCCGTCGGTGGCAGATCCTTGTCTAACAAATCTGCAAAGGTTGCCATGAAATCGAATTGCCCGACGAGTTGATCCGAGACCGTGCCCGCCTTCACCTTTGCCGGCCAGCGCACGAGGAAGGGCACGCGATGACCACCCTCGAAGGCGTCGGCCTTGTGACCGCGATAAACATGGCTCGGGTTATGCCCCGCCGCGAGGAGCGCGGGGATGTCAGCCTGGGGCGAACACCCATTGTCCGAGGTGAAGATCAGGAGCGTGTCTTCGGCGATTCCCGCCGTCTCGAGCGCGGCGAGGATTCGCCCCATGTCATGATCAACTTGCAGGACAAAATCCGCGTAGGCATTGATTCCGCTTTTCCCCAAAAATTCGGGGGCGGGTACAATGGGCGTGTGTGGGGAGGCCAGCGGCACGTAGGCGAAAAAGGGATCACCCTTTTTTGCGGCTTCGGCACGCTTTTCGATCGTCGCGATGAGTTCGGCGGTGATCCCCGGCTGCACGTCGACCGCCTCGAATTTTGGACCGGCCGGTCCGGTCCGAAGCCATGTTTTCTCGGCACTCGCCACCTCGGTAGGGAGTCGATCACGGATCCAGACAAAAGGAAACATGTCGAGCGAAGCACTGATGCCGTAGTAGCTGTCGAAACCGCGATCAACCGGACCGTTCTTAATGGCCGAGGTGTAATCTACAAGACTCACGTCCTTGAACGCCTTTCCGAATTCCCCTGAATCATTGGCCACTGCACCACCCTTAAGCGGCCACTCCATTCCGAGATGCCACTTCCCGATGCAGGAGGTGTGGTACCCCTGCTCCCGCAAAAAACTCGCAAGGGTCACGCGACCTTCCGAAATGAGAGGCAGGGAAAAGCCCCCGAGAACGCCGTTCTGCAGATGCGTGCGCCAGTGATAGCGGCCGGTGAGCAGACTGTAGCGCGTCGGCGTGCAGACTCCGGAGGAAGTATGCCCATCGGTGAAACGCATCCCCTCTTTCGCGATGCGATCAATGTTCGGCGTGGCGATCTTCGAATCAGGATTGTTGCAGGAAACATCCCCGAACCCGAGATCGTCGGCGAGGATAACGATAATGTTAGGGCGCTCGGCGGCGAAGGATCCACCACAGAGAACACAGAGTAGCACAGAGAGAAGGAAAGATTTCATAGACAGGATTTCAAGCAAAACAGCTAAAAGCTAAAAGCTAAAACGCTCCTCACGGATTCGTCAGATTCGGAGCCCAAAGTCCGCCCTCCTTGACCGGCGGCGTCACTCCATCGGCGGGAAACGATCCCTTTGCCGCCTCGCGCAGCAGCTTGCTCAATTCGGCGACGGTTTCCGCGTGTTCGGGCTTGCCCGCGAGATTGACGAGTTCGCCGGGATCGGTCTCGTGATCGTAGAGTTCACTCCCCTGCGCGCCCTCATCCCACTCCGTGTAACGGTAGCGGGGCGTGCGCAGACTGTAGCCGAAGAAGCGCTTTGCCTTCGCTTCGGGGTTTTTCTGCTTGCCGCCTCCGCCGCGGGCGACCTGAGTGAGAGCCCATCCGCGGCCCTTTGCTTCGGGATCCTCCAGCATAGGCACGAGGCTCTGGCCCTGAATGTTTTTGGGCGCTTTGACTCCCGCGAGTTGGGTGAGGGTCGGGTAGAGATCGAGTTGACTGACCGGCTCCTTCACGACGGTCCCCTTGCCTTTTCCGGGAGCAACGATCAGCATCGGGACACGGGCGCTGCCTTCGAAGAGGCTCAGCTTCTGATAGAGACCATGCTCACCCATGTGGTAGCCGTGATCACTGGTGAAAACTATGATGGTATTCTCCGCAAGCCCGAGCCGATCGAGCGCAGCAACGACACGCCCGACCTGCGCGTCCATGAAGCTAATGCTCGCGTAGTAGGCCTGAACACACTGGCGTCGCAACTCATCGGTGAGCTTATCCTGTTCTTTCTTGTAGCTGCCTAGCGCGGCGGCGGGTACTTCGGGCGGATTCTTGTCGAGCGTGGGGAAGAGCGGCATTTCATTTTCCGGATACCACCCGTAATACGGCTCTTTCGGAGCAACATAGGGGGTGTGAGGACGGAAGAACCCGACCGCAAGAAAGAAAGGCCTGTCCTTTTGTTTCGCGCAACGCTCGAGAACCCACTCGGCGTCCGACGCCATCATCGCGTCAGTGTGGTGCTCGTCACTCTTCGGCGAAGCATACCAGCTCAGGGTGCCGCCGAATTGCCCGGGCGTCAGGGTGAAAATATCATCCTCTTCCTCGAGGCGGTCGACACCGGCGGGGTTGAGTTCGAGCTCCCACGAGCCCGGGTCGTCGTGGCCATTCGTTCCGATGGAGTTCGGCACGTTATAATGATAGAGCTTGCCGATGCGGGCGGCAAAATACCCGTCGCGGCGAAAGGCCTGGGAGAGACTCTGGTGCGACGGGATCGTCTCGCGGAAAACCTGTCCGTTTGTCAAAATCCCGTTGCTGTTCGGGTAGAGCCCGGTCAGCATCGAGTTACGGCTCGGACCACAGAGCGGGAAGGTGCAATAGGCCCGGTCAAACCTGACGCCGCGCGAAGCGAGTTCGTCGATGTTCGGCGTCTTCGCGCGCGGGTCACCGTAACATCCCAGATAGTTATTGAGATCGTCGGAGATGAGAAAAAGCACGTTGGGCTTATCCGCCGCCGGAGCCATCCCCGAGAGGAGCAGAAGGGCGAGAGTGAAGAGGGTTTGCTTCATGAGTCAACAGGGTCAAGTCGAGGGTGAGTATGGACCGCAATCCAACTCCGGGGGAAGCCCAGAGTTTCGAAAAGGCGTCTTTGCGCCCGGCCGGGGTTTGGCCAAACGCCCATTGACGGCCCGTCCCTCTACTTCCCCTTCCCCGCGGCCTTCCATTTTGGCTCCCACTCGGCGAGGGGCGTGCGCGCGGTCTTGAGATAGGCGCTGATTTTTTCGGCGATTTCAGGATGCTGTGCCGCGACGTCGGTCATCTCGGCCACATCATTCTGCTGATCGTACAATTTCACCGGGGCATCGGGTCCGCCCTGGCGAATGCCTTTCCAGCGGCTGTCGTAGAGAGCGGCCTGCTTGAAGCCACCTTCGTGGAATTCCCAATACATAAACTCGTGCTTCTTCTGCTCATCTGTCTTCCCGGTGAGGAGCGGAACAAGGCTGATGCCGTCGAGATTGGCCGGCGTCTCGGCCTTCGCCAATTCAGCTGCGGTCGGGAACCAGTCGGGAAAATAGCCCGCGTGATCGGTCTCCCCGGGCTTCACCGTGCCGGGCCACCAGGCGATGAAGGGCACGCGGATCCCGCCGTCAGTCAGGCTGCGCTTGATCCCGGTGTAAGGACCCGAGGGATTGAAACGCTCGAGATTATGTTTACTCTCGTTGTGCGGTCCGTTGTCGCTCGTGAAGATGACGAGGGTGTTTTCAGCGAGTCCGAGGAGCTTGAGCTGGTCTAACATTCGCCCCACGTAGCTGTCGAGCCGGGTGATCATCGCCGCCTGGCCCTTGTCCTGATCGGGCCAGTCCATCTTTGCATAAGGACCGTAGTCGGGAACATGGGCGCCATCGCCGATCTCTTTGCCGCGCTCATTGTTCGCATGGGGGATGACGAGGCTCCAGTAGAGGAAGAAAGGCTTGTCCTGATTCCGCGAAACGAACTTCAGCGACTCATCGGTGAGGAGGTCGTCGGTGTAGAGAATTGGATCCTCGGAGTAACCGCCTCCCTGGTCACCGACAGGAGTGAGGTAGTTCGGCAGGGCGACTTTCGCTTCATTCCGCCAGAGAAAATCCGGAAAATGATTGTGGGCATGGTGCTGATTGAGATAACCGAAAAACTCATCGAAGCCGTGCCGGAGCGGCAGTCCGGTCTCCGCCTCGCCGACATCTCCGAGGCCCCACTTGCCCATCAGCGCGGTCCGGTAGCCGGCCTTTTGCAGGGCGGCCGCGACAGTGATGTCGCCGGACTTCAGGGCCTGGGCCGCGGGATTGTCTTTTCCGGCATTCCCCCGCACCCGGGTGTGCCCGTGATGCAGCCCGGTCATGAGAACACTGCGCGAGGGAGCGCATACCGTGGCTCCGGCATAGAAGTGGGTGAAACGAAGCCCTTCCGCGGCCATGCGGTCGAGGCGGGGAGTTTTGATCACCTTTTGACCGTAGCTCCCGAGATCACCCCAGCCGAGATCGTCGGCCATGATCCAGATGAGATTGGGACGGGTCTCAGCGCTTTCGGCTTTACCACAGAGAGCACAGAAGAGCACGGAGAGAGAAAAGACGAGGCGTTTCATGGGTGGTTTGTCAGGGTTTTTGCCAGGGGGTGGACCCGCCACGCTGGATACGTGCGGTGAGCGCGGCGGAGAGTTCATTGAAGACCTTCGGTGCCTTCGTGGCAAGGTTCGTTGTCTCACCGGGATCGTTTTTCAGATTGTAGAGTTCGAGCGGGCTGTAGGGGTCGTTCTGCATCAGCTTCCATTCACCACGGATGAGAGCCTCGTAGTTTTTCCCGCCGTAGGCCTTACCTCCCTCGCGCCGGACAAAATAGAGGTCGCGCGAAGAGGTGTCGGTTTCGCCCTTCAGCACGGAGACCAGACTGACGGCGTCGAGCGCGGCCGGATCAGTCGCGGTGGCGCCGGCAAGTTCAAGAAAGGTGGGGAAAAGGTCAAAGACCTGCCCCGCGTAGTCGCTCTTCGAACCCGGCGAGATGTGTCCCGGCCATCGAGCCATGAAGGGCACGCGGAGTCCGCCGTCGTAGTGGCTTTGTTTGCCGTCGCGCCAGGGATCGTTGTTCTGACCATGGGGCAGCGACCCGCCATTGTCGGCCGTGAAAATGACGAGGGTGCTTTCGCGCAGCCCGCTCTCATCGAGGGATTTCAGGACCTCGCCGATGTGGTGATCGAGATGTTCAACGAAGGCAACGTTCGTGGCTCGTTTTTCCTCCATCTCCGGCGCGCGTGCTTTCACCTTCGCAAGCCAGTCGGCAGGTGGCTCGATCGGAAAGTGCGGCGCGTTGTAAGCAAGGTAGAGGAGAAAGGGTTCGTCTTTTTTCCCGGACCGGCTCTTGATATAGTCGGAGGCCCATTGCGTAAACAGTTCGGTGGCATGCCCTTCCGGTTCAATGACATCGCCATTTAGCCGCATGTAGTTGTTTCCGTGCCGGAGATGACTCATGTAGCTGTCCATCATGTCGCCGAGGAAACCGTGGAAGTGATCAAAGCCCCGCTCGTTGGGCGTGTTGGGAGACTCGAGTCCCAGATGCCATTTCCCGACGATGGCGGTGTGATACCCGCCTTTTTTCAATTCGTCTGGAAGAGTGGGAATGGAGGGATCAAAGTAGCCCCACGAGTTTTCCGGCTGTGTGCGGATCACCCCCGGCACGCCGACCCTGTCCTGATTCCGCCCGGTGAGGAGGGCCGCTCGCGAGGGCGAACAGACCGTGCAGTTGGCTCGCATCGTCGTGAAGAGCATTCCGTCGGCGGCGAGAGAATCGATGTTCGGCGTCCGCACGTCAGCGGCTCCATAGGTCGAGACGTCACCGTAGCCGTGATCATCGGTGTAGATGATGAGAAAGTTCGGACGCGACGCTTCAGCCAAAGCGGATTCGCTACCGGAAAAGGCGAGAGCCAATGTTAAAATGATAAAATATCGCCTCATACTCATTACTCCCCTTTCTCCTTACCCTTTCCTTTGCCTCCCTTTCCCTTGCCTTTTCCGTCCTTTTCCCAAAACTCTCTCTCATCATTGATCGGACCGGCCATGGGAGGGGTCTCAAAAAACTTACCGTCCTCAATGAGCCGGGGATCTCCCGTGCGCGTGAGTTCGGCCATCAGTTTCTTCTCCAACTCATCTTTCACCTCCGCGTAGGCGGAATCATCGGCAAGATTGGTGGTTTCGTGAGGATCTTTTTTTAGGTCGTAGAGCTCATATTTCGGACGCTTCCCGTAGACCCAGTCGAAGTGGGCTTTCCACTCGGGCGTGTCGCGCACTCCCACGAGCCATGCCTTGGTGGGTCCGGCATCCTCGTCGGGCAGGGTCACGCGGGTTTCGTTCTCGAGATCATCGACTGAGGGCGTTTCGCTGCTGTCGAGCAGATAATGATCGCCGAGCGGATAGCGATCGGGTCGGAAATTCACAATCAACACGTGGTCTGCCGTGCGAATCGCACGCTGCGGATAGGGCGAGTAGTCGGAGCGGGCAATCTCCACATGACGCTCGCGCCCCGTATAGACGACGGTGCGGGTTTCGTCGACCAGCCCGGACTTCTCCGACTTCAGGACCGGCCAGAGACTGCGTCCCGTCATCACCTCGGGAACAGGCAGTCCGGCAGCCTCGAGGAAGGTCGGGGCGATATCGGTCAGGCTGGCGAAATCGTCCACGACACGCCCGCCCCTGACGCCCGGACCGGTTACGGAAAGAGCCACGTTCGTTCCGAATCCATAGAGGTTGCACTTCCCGTGAGGAAAGCCCGGAGCTCCATGGTCGCCACTGATGACAATGAGTGTGTTTTCCCGCTCTCCCGTTTTTTCCAACTCTTCCAGAATCACACCGATCCCCGCATCCCAGGCGGCCACTTCGCCGAGGTAGTCGGCCATATCTCCCCGGACCTCAGGAACATCGGGGAGGAAAGGCGGCATCTTCCCCTTCAATAAATCAGGCTCAATCCCCCAGAGAGCCTTTCCGCTGCCTTTGATCCATTTGCGGTGAACATTCGTGGGGCCGAACCAGTAGGAGAAGGGCTCGCCCTCCCCGCGCGCCGCGAGGAAATCCTGAAAATTCCCGCGCGTTTCATTGAGAAGCATCTTCTTCGCCTCATCCAACGAAGTGCCCCCGCTCACCATAGTCGTCACGTTCTGGGAAAATTGATTAAACTTGCCGCCGCGTTTTCCGTAGTTCTGCTCTTTGGTGAAGGGCGAGTTCGAGGGTGTCCCCGGTCCCCAGACTTTGTGCGTATACCCGATGTGGTATCCCGCCTCCTGCAGCAGAAGCGGATAGCTCGGGAGCGTCGCATCCCAGACCGCTCCGCGCAGGATCGCGCCCGTGTTGGTGCGCCAGAAATGTTGTCCTGTCAGGAGCGCGCTGCGACAGGGGGTGCAGGACGGCGCACTGACGTGGGCATTCCGAAAAAGGACACCCTCGCGCGCAATGCGGTCAAAGTTCGGTGTGGCAACGACGTCGTTGATGCCTCCGGCTCCTTCCCCCTCCGCATAAATGGAGGCGTATTTTCCCCAGTCATCGGCAAAAAGGAAAAGAATGTTGGGCTTCTTCTCCACCGCGGCGGCGGCGGAAATGCAAAGGATGGAGAGAAGCGTGAGCAGAAGAAATGCGGGGTGTTTCATGTCGTTATCTAACCTGTGTTGTTACAAAATGTTTTTCGTTTTCTTTCACCGGCACTCACTCTTTCGCCTTGCCCTTCTTCTTCCCGCCCTTCTTTTTCCCCTCGCTTTCGACATCATCGTGCCGCGGCATACGCTCGAGCGCTTTCATCTCGGTTGCCTGGCCTTCGTCACCCTGCTGACGCATCCAGTCGTCGAGGGCGGTGCGCAGGTCGTCCCGGACAACGGCGAGCTCCGGATCGGCAATGAGATTCGTCCTATTCCAAGGGTCGGCCACCGTATCGTAGAGCTCTTCGGCGGGACGATGCTGATAGTCGTGGACGAGCCGCTTAGCGTTTTCATCACCAGTCCCGGCACGTTCCTTCCAGCTTAGAAAGGTGGCATCGTCGGTCGCAGCGTTTTCAAAGGTCACCTCGGGAGTGAAATTCAGGACGTAGCGATAGCGCTCGCCACGCACACTGCGAATGCCGTAATGATCGCTACCCTGATTGATCCCTCGGGTAGTTTGCAGGCCGAAGACGTGGGTTTTGTGACTCATACTCTCTCCGGTGAGGACGGGGAGAAAGCTCCTTCCGTCGAGGATAGCGGGACGCTCAAGACCGGCTGCTTCGAGCAGGGTCGGAACGACGTCGACATACTCGATCATCGCCTCGCTGCGGGTCCCCTCTTTTACCTTGCCAGGCCAGCGGACGACGCAGGCACTCTGAAGACCGGCGTCGTAACAGGTCCACTTGGCAAAGGGAAAGCTGTTCCCCTGCTCGCTCAACACCATCACGATCGTGTTCCCGGAAAGCGGCGAGGCGTCGAGTAGACCCACCAGTTCACCGACCTGCGAGTCGAAGTAGGTGATCTCGGCAAGATACTTTGAGAATCCCTCCCGCGTGTCGGGCGTGTCGACGAGCACAGGCGGCAGCGTGATTTCGGACGGAGGATAGTCCGAAGGGTCACCTTTGTTCCACGGCGAATGCGGTTCGTTCGAGGCGGCGATGAAGAGGAAGGGCTGATCCTGCGCCTCGCTCGCGGCAAGCACTTCCGCGAAAACGTCAGGATCAGGATTACTCTTCCCGCTGTAGGTGAAGGGGAAGACCGGAGCGGGACCGATGTGGCGCTTACCCGAGAGGTGCGTCACATAGTCGGCCGCCTGCAGGTATTGGGCAATGCTCTTGACCCAGTCATGGGCCATCGTGTGGTTCGGGTAGGCTCCGGATTTCACCGGATAGAGACCGGTGTAGAGACAGTGCCGCGTCGGGGAGCACATCGGCGCAGCCTGGAAGCAGCGGTCGAAGGTCATCCCCTCACTCGCGAGTTCCAGAAGGTGCGGAGTTTTCGCCTGACCGCCATAAAGCTCAAGATCACGGTAGGTGCAATCGTCGGCGATAATGAGGAGCACGTTGGGTTTACTGTCCGCAGCAGAAGAGGAAATCAGTGCGAGGGCAGGAAAGAAAAGGAAATACAGAACGTTCTTCATGGAATATGGCGCTTTGTTCAGATTATTGGACATCTCCCCCGGCTTTCCCTTTTCCCTTCCCCTTGTTACCCTTTCCTTTGCCTTTGACTTTGCCCTCGGGCAGCAGAGGGACAACATGACAACGCGTTGCCCAGGCCTCCCATTGGGCAGCAAGTTCACGGACTTTTCCGGGCTGGGAAGCAGCGAGATCGTGGAGTTCGGTTCGATCTGTCTTGAGGTCGTAGAGTTCCCAGGGTCCCTTTCGCCCCTGGCGGACAAGCTTTGAGTCGCCCACAAGAATGGCGGCGTTCCCCTCGTGTTCCCAGAAGAGAGTGCGCTCCGGAATCGTTGCTTCCGGAACTGACGCGGCCGAAGTGAGAAGAGGCTTCAGCGAGACCCCCTCCATCGGTGTGATGGGCTTGTCATTGGAGGACGCGGGATACGTGGCACCGGCAAGGTCGACACAAGTGGCCATGAGATCGATGATGTGCCCCGGATCATGACGCAGTTCCCCGCGAGCGGCAATGCCGCCAGGCCAGTGGGCGATGAGGGGGGTGGCAATGCCGCCTTCGTGACTGTTCTTTTTATAAAGCCGGAACGGCGTGTCGCCCGCGTTGGCCCAGGCTCGTCCAAGGAAGACATCCGACTCTGAGCTTCCCGGAATCCCGGCACCGTTCTTGCCATAGAGGCCGCCTTCATCGGAAGAGCCATTGTCGCTCAGGAAAAGAATGAGCGTATCATCGAGCACCCCGCGTTCCTTGAGGCCCGAGACCAGGTTACCGATGGCCAGGTCGAGACGGTGCATCACGGCGGCGTAAATAGCCATGCGGAGATCGAACTCGTCCCGCCGAGCCTCGTCGATTGTTTCCCATGCTTCGATCGTGGCGTCGCGCGGCGAGAGAACCCCATCGGCGCTGACGATACCGAGTTCCTTTTGTCGCGTATGCCGCTGCTCGCGGATGGCATCCCAGCCCGCCCGGTAGCGTCCGCGAAACATTGCAATGTCTTCGGGCAGAGCTTGAAGCGGGAAGTGGGGTGCGTTGTGAGCAAGATACAGGAAGAAAGGCTTCTTCACTTCCCTCGCTTCGTCGATGAAACGCAGACCGTAGTCAGACCACGCATCGGTGGAATACCAACCCTCCGGCGCCGGCTCATTAGCGGACATGACGATCTCGTTTCCGTGGAGCACCGTACGACCGGCTTTTGTTTCAAAATAGAAACCACCGCCCTCCGGTACACCGTAAAACCGGTCGAAGCCGCGCTGGAGCGGCAACCGTGCTTCATCCCCGTGACCGACGTGCCATTTTCCGGTAGTTGCAGTGAAATAGCCCGCGGGTCGCAAGACTTCGGCGATGGTGACACAGGAGTCATTCAAATAGCCGCGGTAGCCGGGTGTGCCATTGTCTGCCGTCATGTGACCGACTCCGGCCTGATGCGGATACAAGCCGGTGAGGAGGGCGGCGCGGGTGGGGCAGCAGCGGCCGGCGTTATAGAATCGGGTGAAGCGCACACCACCCGCGGCGAGGGCGTCGATGTGGGGCGTGGGGATCTCCGATCCGTAGCACCCGAGGTCGGAGAATCCCATATCATCGACAAGGATGATGATAATGTTTGGCCTTTCAGCGGCGGGCGCGGAATTGGCGGCAAGGAAAAGGAGGGAGAGAAGCAAAATGAAGGATTGTCTCATGAGATTTAAAACCATGATCGGGAGAGGAAGGTGAATCCTGGGAAACCGGTTCAGTTCTTCGGCTTTCCTTTCCCCTCCCCTTTAGCTTTCCCTTTCCCCTTTTCGATCCCATACCCTTTCGTGCGATCATAGTAGGGTTTGAATTCCCATCGCTCTTTCCATGAGGCCTCGAAGGGGCGGTAAGGTTCCGTTTCATACCAGGAGACCGGCTCCGGATCGGGCGGTGAGACTTCGCCTCCGGGGTAATCCTTCCCCGCGAAACTGGCATCCATCGTTTTGTCCCAGGAGAGCAGTTGCTCCTTCATCTGCGCGAGAATCGCGGTCTCGGTAGCGGCGAGATCGATTGATTCAGCGGGATCGGAGGAGAGGTCATAGAGTTCATAGACTCCCTTCTCCCGGTCGGTTGTGAGCAGCTTGTAGCGGTCATCAATGAGAGCGCGGGCTTTATTGTAGCGAAATCCAATCGGCGCTTCTCGTTTCCCGGATGCTTCAGAGCCTCCGGCGAAAAGCGGACGAAGGCTGTGGCCGTCAACGGGGTGGACCATGACGTCCTCCGGCAATCCTGACAGATCCACCACGGTGGGAAAGAGGTCCATGACGCAGGCGGGATAACTGGTGACACGCGGGACGATCGTGCCCGGCCATTCGAAGATACCGGGGACCCGCAAACCACCCTCGTAGACACTCCCCTTGAATCCGCGCAACCCGCCAACCGTCTCCGGTGTAATCCTGGGAAGCCCGCCGTTGTCGCTGCAAAAGACGAGCAGGGTGTCCTTTTCGAGGGCGAACTCGCGAAGTTTCGCCCGCAGCGTGCCAATGCTGCGATCCATCGCGACGAGTTCGCCATAATGATCGGCCGATTCTTTGTCGAGATGGACAAAGGGCGCGCGATCATCGTCAGCGGCCTTGAAGGGGCTATGAGGGGTTCCATACCAGATCACTGCGAAGATGGGATTTTCGCCGCCACGATGCCGGTCGAGAAATTTCACGGCCTCATCGACGGCGATCTCGGAGGAGTCCCCGGTGAATTCCTCGAATTCGCCCTGACGACTCATCATCGGATCGCGGTCGTAGAAATTGGTCACCGAGACCCACTCGTCGAAGCCGAAGGCACCGGGACTGCGGGGATCATCAGCGAAGATGGGAGCACCGGGACCGCGCAGACCGTTGAGGTGCCACTTTCCGAAATGTCCGGTCACATATCCGGCTGTCTTCAGCGCCTGAGCGATGGTCTTCTCCTGAGTCCTCAGGGCGTAGCCGTGACTGAGCACTCCGGTCCGGTCGTGGGATCGCCCCGTCAGCACCGATGCCCGCGTCGGCGAGCAGACAGGACCTCCTGCATAAAAGCGATCGAAACGCAGACCGTTCGCCGCCATCGCGTCAAGGTTCGGAGTCTTCAACAGGGGATGACCACGATAACCCGTCTGCCCCCATCCCATGTCATCGGCCATGACAAAAATGAAGTTCGGCTTTTCGGCCGCAACGGAGAGTTGTCCGAAAAGGGGCACGAATAGCACAATGAGGAGGCAAGACAGGATGGAGATTCTCATGGTCGTTTGTCAGGGTCTTTGACTGAGGCTCATTTGCCTTCGAGGGCCCATTGTTTCATCAGGGCGATATTCTTTTCCACTTCAGGATTGTCGCGCTTGAGATACTCGGCCATATCGCTGTCATAACGCTCTTCCGACTCGGGACCGGGGTCGCGGCTCTCGATCATCCAGGCATCGAGTTTGGACCGGTGAGCCCCGACTTCGGCGAAGAAAGCCGGATCGATGGCCAGGTTCCTGATCTGGTGCGGATCGTCGCGGTAATCGTAAAGCTCCTCGGCAGGCCGGGGAACGCGGAAAAGCAGCGCTTCGGTGAGCGAAGCCAGCGTCCCGGCCTCATGGAGGGCGCGCAGTCGTTGCACGATGGCCTTGCCATCCTTGTAGGCGTTAGGCTGGAGATGCGGACGCTGCGGATGAAAGTTTCGAATGTAAAGAAACTGGTCGGTGCGCACGCTGCGAATGCGCTCGACGGTCTCGTCGCAACGATCACGTGCGGCGAAAGCAGCCTCGCGCTGAACGTAACCCTTTGCAAAAATGTCCCGCCCCTGCATCGCCCCGGGAATGGAAATCCCCGCCGCGGCGAGGGAAAATGCAGCCATGTCGATGTGTTCGACCAGGTCGGTTCGCACGGCACCCCGCTCAATCCCGGGGCCGCGCACGATGAAGGGAATGTGAGTGCCTTCGTCGGTGAGGAACTGCTTCCCGCGCGCATGGCTGATGCCATGATCAGTCATGAAGACGATGAAAGTATTTTCAAGGAGCCCTTCGCTCTCAAGACGTTCAAGGACACGTCCAACGTGAAGGTCGGTGAGTCGCACGCTGTCGAGGTAGAGGGCCCAGTCGGCGAGAAGAACGGGGTCACGCGGATAGTAGGGCGGAAGGGTGACTTTGTCAGGGTCGGTTGCGCCTCCGAGTTCGGCGATGACGCGCTCGCGGAAGGTCAACCGGGCCTCTTCGGTGCCCTCGCGCAATTTGCCACCGTGGAGTTGCACCTGCATGAAGAAGGGCTTCTCGCCGCGCTCCGCCCAGTCATGACTGTCGTAGATGGCTGCATCCCACTCGAAGTTGTAATCCGTTTTGCCTAGGCGTCCGCCCGGAATCAGCCCGTCTTTCTTCTTCCCTCCCTTGCCGGCACCAAAGGGTAGGCCCCGGTAATCGCGGTCAATCAAACCGCTGCCAATACAGGTGAAATAACCGTCGCGCTGAAAAATCGCCGGCACCGGCTCGACTCCCTCGGGAAGGTGAATCTTGATCTCGCCCCGACCGCTGCGATGGTGATGCGCCCCGATCGTCGTCTGGTACATCCCGGTAATGAGCGCGGACCGGCAGGCCGAACAAACCGGAGCGGTAACATAGGCGCGGGTGAACTTCGTCCCTTCGGCGGCGAGCCGGTCAACCGAAGGAGTCTCGATGAGCGTTTCGCCATAACACGAAAAATGCGCCGACATGTCATCGACGACAAACCAGAGAATGTTTGGCCGCGGTGTTTCGGCTGCGGAAAGAGTGCCGCCAAGAAGTGCAAGAAAGGCAACCAGGGTTCGAGGGAGTTTCATCACTTGTTTAAGGCTGATGCCAGTCAGCCCCATCGGCCATGACACTGGCGTTGATCTTCAAAAGCTGCTCCTTCAAGCGGGCGAGGACCTCGGGATTCTCTCCGGCCAGATTTTTCTCCTGCGAGGGATCGGCCTCGAGGTCAAAGAGCTGCCAGTTGGTGTAGCCACCGGATTTAATGACCGGGATCCACTCTTCTTGAAACATGTTGTCCGTTGAAAGCTCGTAGTCCGGATCGGCCGTGAGCGACCAGCGGCCATCGCGGAGGGCGACGATGGGCCGCGATTTTTGCAGATGCCAGAAGAGAGGCTGGTGCCGGACGAACTCACTGCCGCTGTCGGATCTGAGAAGCGCAGTGAGGTCTGACCCGTCGAGATGAACTCCGGCGGGAGGCTCAATCCCAAAAAGTCCGCACACTGTTGGAAGCAAATCGACAAGACCCGCCGGTGTCGACTCGGCTTTCCCCGAGCCTATCGTGCCCGGCCAAGAGAAGATCCCCGGAACGCGGATGCCGCCCTCCCAATTCGTGCCCTTCGCCCCGCGCAGGTTACCGACGCGCTCGCGCAGGTAGCTGCCGTTGTCGGAAAAATAAACGATGAGCGTGTCCTCAGCCGGAGCGATCTCCCTCACTCTGGCGAGGAGCCGGGCGACGGCACGATCGGTATTGGCGATGGTACCCGAATAAATCGCGTTCTTGTTCTTCACGTCTCCGTATTCCGCAACGATTTCATCCGGAGCGGCGGTGGGAGAATGTGGTTCGTGAAACCAGACATTGAGGAAAAAAGGTTTCTCCGTGTCGCGATTCTGATCGAGCCAGGTGATGGCTTCGTCGACGACGATCTGGCAGGAATAGCCCTCGATTTCTCCGACAGGCTCACCGTTGCGGAGAAAGGTCGCCGGATTGCGATGGCTCGGCTCCGCGTTGTTCCAGGTGGCGAACCAGTGGTCGAATCCGTGTTGGTCCGGCGTGGGCTTGGCAAACTTCTCCGAAGGCAATCCTAGGTGCCATTTGCCGACATGGGCGGTCGCGTAGCCCTGTGCCTTTAACAACTCGGCGAGCGTGATCTCGCGTTCAAGGAGGTGGGAGCGCTGCCCCGCATCGTTGATCCACGAGTAGACCCCGGTGCGGATGTGATGGCGTCCCGTCAGGAGCGTCGCCCGCGAGGGGGAACAAACCGAACAGCCGGAGTAAAACTGGGTAAAGCGGGTTCCGCTCGCGGCGAGAGCATCGAGAGCAGGAGTCTTAACCGGTCCTCCATAACATCCGATGTCCTGCCAGCCAAGGTCATCGGCGAGCAGGACCACAATGTTCGGACGCGGTGTTGCAGCAGCGAAGGTCGGTTGGCCGCAAAGAAAGGCGAAAAGCGCAAATGAGAGAATAGGTTTCATGGGAAAATAATCACCTTTTTGTCGCAGCTCCCTTGCCGACTCCACGTCCGGGTGGCGTTATGACACCGGAATGGCTTGTGTGCAACTTTGCCATCCCATCATTCATGTCATTGATGATACCGGGATGCTCGGCCGCGACGTTCTTTTCCTCGGCAGGATCATTTTGCAAATCATAGAGTTCGAGCAGGGCGTCGGGGTGCTCGTTCCAGTCCAGCCGCACGGCTTTCCAGCGTTCGGTGACGATGGCCTGCTTGCCGCCGCCTTCGTAGAATTCAAAATAGAGATGGTCGTGACGGGCCTGGCTTTCCGTGCGGCCCTGCAGCGTGGGCAGGAGGGATAGGCCGTCGTGGTCCGGTGCCTCGACGCCGGCGAGCCCGGCGAAGGTCGGCATCCAATCATGGAAGCAACTGAGGTGATCGGAGACCGTTCCGGCTGGCACCTTGCCGGGCCACCAGGCGATCATGGGAACGCGGATGCCACCTTCGTAGAGATCGCGTTTGCGGCCTTTGAGGGGGCCGTTGGAGTTGAAGAATTCCACCTCATGACCGCCTTCCTGATGGGGGCCGTTGTCGCTGGTGAAAATGACGAGCGTGTTCTCCGCGATGCCGAGCGTGCGCAGCTTTTCCAGAACGCGGGCCGCGGTGTCGTCGATGTCGTGCATCATGCGGGCGAAGCCTTTCTCATGCTCCGGCCAGTCGCGATCAGCGAAGGGGCCGTAGTCGGGCACTTCCATGCCGCGTTGGAAGTCACCCTTGCCGCCCTCGTTGTTCGCATGCGGCGTGTTCAGGGCGAGGTAAAGAAAAAAGGGCTCATTCGCCTTCGCGTTGATGAACTCCAGTGCTTCGTCGACGATCATTGCGGGAGCATAGTCGATCTTCTCCTGCGCCACCCCATTGCCGCGACCGGGAGCAAAGGTGCCGTCGCTGCCGGGAATGATCGTGTTGCGCAACGGCTCGCGTTTGCCATCGCGGATCAGGAAGGGCGGAAAGAAATTGTGGGCGTGATACATGTCCACATAGCCGTAGAAGGTGTCGAATCCCTTGCGCAGCGGATCGTCCTCCGGGATGACATCACCGATACCCCATTTGCCGAAGGCTCCTGTGGCATAGCCCGCACTTTGAAGCAGGCCGGCCAGCGTCCGCGTGCCATCAGGCATGGGGGTATCGTAGTTCGTCCGCACGACGGCATGGCCGGTGTGTTTTCCGGTCATCAAGACACAACGCGAAGGCGCGCACACCGTGAGCCCCGCATAATGGCGCGTGAACCGCATCCCCTCCGCCGCCATGCGATCCAGATTCGGCGTTGCGAGCGTCTTCTGCCCGTAGCACGAGAGATCGCCGTAGCCGAGATCGTCGGCGAGGATGAAGATGAGGTTGGGTTTCTCTGCGGCGGGAGTTGAACCACAGAGGCAGCAGAGGAGCACAGAAAGAAAAAGGCAGAATGGCTTCATGGCTTTGCAGGGGCGGTCTGCTTCAGAATCCCGCTCTTGTTCGCCTCCCACGCGGGATTCGGCAGGGCCTCGAAGACGCGGAGGTTCCGATAGCTGACACTGCGGGGGGTGCCGAAGCTGAGGATGCCCTTGGGCAGCCCGATCACGGGATGCGAACCGAACACCGGGCTGCCGCCGTCGACGGTGGCGAGCATCTCCTCGCCGCGCACTTCGATGAGGAGTGTGTGCCATTCGCCGGTTGTGACGGACATCGTTTGTTTACCGAAAGAGACCTCGTCATCGGTGACCACGATGCCGTTGACCTCGCGGGACTTCGTCTTGTCCTTGCCGGCGGAAAGGCCGCCTTTGCCAAGGCGAACAGAGCCGATGTGGGCGGCGTCGCCTTCGCGAAGGACGACGCCCGCGCTGTTGAAGTCGCCCTTCGGAGGATCGTCGAGCGGGATGTCATCAAGCCGAACCTCGACCTCGATGATGGCGTCCTGGTACACGAGCGGCAGATGCAGCGTGGCGGCGGGATAGACCTTGGGTTTGACGATGCCTCGGATGCCGCCGTCGACCTGAGTCCAGGTTCCGTTCATGGCACGCCAGCCCTCGGTCCAGGTGCCGGGGTGGACCTTGCGATCGATGGATTTGGCGAAGGTGATGGGCCGGACGAAATCCTCGCTCAACAGGAGCTTTCCGGGCAGGGTCATCTGCGTCTTCGGCGGCTCGGCGGCGGCGAGCGAGGTGAGGGTAAAGGCGGTGAGGAGGAGAAGCGCTTTCATACGTGATCGAATCCTGCGAGCGTTCCCGTGCTGGCACCAAAGGCCCCGGTTTCGATGCCGAAGCCTTGCAGCATGGAGACGAAGAGATTGGAGAGCGGGGTGTTGTTGGTGCCGTCGAAGGCGAGGTGTTGGCCATGTTGGAATCCACCGCCGAAGAGCAGCACGGGCAGGTTCCGCGTGTCGTGGCTGCTGGCATTGCCGAGATTGCTCCCGAAGAGCACCTGGGTGTGATCGAGCAGCGGGCGTCCGGACTCGCCTGTGGCCTTCAGTTTCGTGAGGAAGGCATTGAGCGCCTCCAACTCGGCGAGCTCGATGCGGCGGAGCTGCTCGATCTTCTTGGGATCCTGTCCGTGGTGGCTGAGATTGTGACGACTCTCATTGACTCCCTCGATCGGCGGCACGCCGCCGTCGACATCAATCGCGAAGGTGATGAGTCGCGTGGAATCGGTTTGGAGGGCGAGGTGGGCGAGATCGAGCATCATGCCCATGCGGCCGACGATGTCGGAGGCGTCGGGATACTCGCCCGGCGGCGGTGCCTGCACCTGCGGCTTGGGTTTGTGCGACCAGGACTCGGCGGTTTGCAGGCGCTTCTCCACCTCGCGCACGGCGGTGAAGTATTGATCGAGGCGATCCCGGTCCCCGGTGCCGACACGGCGTTGCAGCGCGGCGGTCTCCTCGCGCACGGAATCGAGGATGCTGTGGCCATCGCGCAACTGCCGCTCCTGCTCGCGAACCTCGTCGGGCGTGCCGGCGATGAAGAGGCGGCGAAAGACAGTGGCCGGATCTTTGTCGGGCGGGATCTGCACGCCATTCCGCGTCCACGAGAGACTGCCGCTGTGCGAACCGAAGGCGAGAAACGGATGTCGCGTCTGCGCCCCGATCTGCTCGGCGATGAGCTGATCGAGCGAGATGGTGTTGCGGAATGCCGGCGTGCCCGCATGAGGCGCCGCCGTGAGGAAACTCGCCTCCGAAGAGTGCCCGCCGCCTGCCTCGGGATGCGAAAGACCGCTGAACACCGTGAAGTCGCCGCGCAGCGCAGCGAAGGGCTTCAGGTAAGGCGAGAGCTCGAAATCGCTCCCCGTTTTCTCCGGAAAGAAATCCGGCGCATGCAGTCCGAGCGCCTTGTTGATCAGCACCATGCGACGCGGAGGTGCGGCATCGGCGCCGCGGGCGAAGCGCGGCAGCATGGCCTCGAGAAATGGCAGCGACAGACCCACGCCCGTGTTGCGGAGAAAGGCGCGGCGGGAAAGGGCGGCGACGGGGAGGTGCGGGGTGTTCATGGGGATCGGAATTTTCAGGGCGACTCCTTCAAGCGCCTCAGGATGTCAAGGGATTCCCGCTCGATGATTTCGCCGGCTTTCGTGGTGAGATAGGAGTGTTCGCCGAACCAGGTCTCGTAACTGCCGCCTTCGAAGGCTTTGGCGGTGGGGACGTAGCCGTGGGCACCGTTCGTTTGCTCGACGGTCATGGTGTGTTTGAAGGGTGACTGCTTTTTGATGTCGATCGCGATGCTGCAGAAGAGTTCGTTGGCATTTGTGACAAGAGCGAAATCATCGCCGATGCGGAGGCCGGTGATGAAGTAGGGATAGCTCGGCTTCGCCCGCTGCTGCATGTTGACGAAATTTTTCCGGTAATGTTCGAGCTGCCCGGGCCAGTTCCTTGCGACCTCGGCTTCCCTGAACTCGGGATTCTCACGGCCGGGCATCGCAAACTCCCGCGTGTCGAGGGTGAGCGAAGGCTGCGCGATGAAATCAAGTTGGCCGAGGCCGCGCACGATCTCACGACCGAGCGTTTCTCCGAAGACTTCCTCCTTGACCGAGTAGATCGGATTCACATCTCCGCACGCGCCGGTGAGGAAGAGCGCGGGCACCTCGTAGCCGAGGTGATCGCGGAGGTATTGCTGAACGGCTCCGGGGAAATCCGCGGAAACGCTGACGTCGCGCGTGTTCGCGGCGTGGCAGGCGAAGTTGTAGAGCACCGCCTTGCACTTCTCATTCGTGTCGATGAGCGCGAGCACGTCAAAGTCGGGATCGGAGGGACCTTCGGCGGGATACTTGTCCTGCTCGTCGGGCTTCAACTGCCAGCGATTCCAGGCGTGACCCTCTTTGATGACGCGGCGGCACTCACTCACACCTTCGGCCCGGCATTTCACCATCCCAAGGCGGCACGGCGTCATCGATTGCACGGCCATCGTCACCGCCACGGCGATGGGCGTGACAAGTTGATCCGGATAGTAACTCCAGAGCGGTCCGCGATGGGTGTGCGACGAGCAGATGATGACGTGGCTGGCGGGAATGCCCGTGCTTTTTTCAATCTGCTGTCGCGCCCGCTCGGAGTGCTCCACGGGGTATTTCAGGGTATCGAGCGTGACGATCGCGACTTTTTGTTTCCCATCCGACAAGACGAGGGCACGGGCATATAGCCGATACTTGATCGAGTTGGACAAAAGACGGCTCGGCGATCCTGCGAGCACCACCGGCCCTGTCGGGGTGATGTCCACACTGCCGACGCCCGCATCGAGCGAGCCGCTTCCCGGGGCGGGATCGGCGGCAAACGCGGCGGTCCAGAGAAGGACCAATCCAATGGTGACAAGCGTCGTGCTCTTCCGGGTGGAAGCGTAGGCGAAAGGAGTTTCCATTGGCGGTCTCATCGGTTCAAAAAGAGCGGACTCGCAATGATCTCGTGAACGAGTGAGGCGAAGCCGTAATTCTTCCCGCTCACCCCGTCGACGATGCGGTCCACCATGGCGCGGTCGGCGTATCGCGGGGCGGTGCCGGTGGCGTAGGTGACGAGATGCCGCGTGAGCGAGCTGGCAAGTTGATCGGGCTTCGCGACGAGGGCGCGGCGGAACTCTTCGTAGCCTGCAAAGGCCGCGCCGCCGGGCATCTCGCCACTGGCATCAACCTTCGGACCGAGACCGACGCGGGCCAGCATGGGGCCGCGTTTCGACGGGTCCTTCACGAAGGCCGGCGCATCAAAGGTAAGCGGCCGCGGAATGAACTGACGGTCCGTGACCGCGTCGTCGGCCGCGCGGTAGCGCTCGCGCCAGCCGCCGATGACATCGAAGCTCTCCAGCGCAAATCCCGGCGGATCGATCTTTGCATGACAGCCCGCGCAGCTCTCGCTGTTGCGATGTTTGGCGAGCTGCTCGCGTATCGTCGTGGCCCCGCGGATGTCCGGCTCCACCGCGGGCACCCCGGGCGGCACCGGAGGCACTGGAAGACCGAGAAGGCGGTCCATCACCCACACACCGCGCAGCACCGGAGAGCTGGTCGTGCCATTCGCCGTGACCTTCAGCACGCTCGCCTGGGCCATCACCCCGCCGCGCACGGAGCCGGCCGGAAGGGACACTTTGCGCATCGCGACCCCTTTGACGCCGGGAATGCCATAGTGCTCTGCAAGCCGCTCGTTCAGCATCGCGAAGTCCGACTGCACGAAGTTCGTCACGCTGAGATCGTTCTTGAGCACCTCGTCGAAGAACATCCGCGTCTCCTTCACGCAGGACCACTCGATCAGCTCGTCCCACTCCGGATAAAGCCGCGCGTCCGGCGTCGTCGCGGTGATCTTGCGCAGATCGAGCCACTGCCCGGTGAAGCTCTCGTTGAATCCCTCGGCTTTCGGATCTTTCAGGAGCCGGTCCACCTGCGCGTGCAGCGTCGCGGGTTTGCGCAACTCGCCCCTTGCGGCCAGGGCGAGGAGTTCCTCATCGGGAGTGCTGCACCAGAGAAAATACGAGAGACGCGAGGCGAGCGCCTCATCCTTCAGCTCACCTGCCGGAGCATCGAGGTAGAGGAAGTGCGGCGAGCAAAAGGCGGCCTGCAGGGTCACCTTCATCGCGGCGAGGAAATCGCCCTGCTCCGCCGCCCGGTCATAAATCTTCGCGTAGTGATCCACCTCTTCATCACTCACCGCCCGGCGGAAGACTCGCGGCAAAAAGCCCCGCAGGACCACCACGGCATCCTCCCTTATCGCCCCGGATACATCGAGATCCCCGAAGACACGACGGTATCCCGGCGTGGGCAACGATTCATACAGCGGACCTTCCACCTCGACCCACTCCATCGCCAGACCCGGGCCTTGATAGGTGTTCGCATCGAAGCCCTTTCTTCCCTTCAAGGCCTGCTCCACGCGATGCTGCGTGCTCGGCCCTGCGATGCCGACGGGCGACACCCGCAGCGTGTCCTTTTCCCGCAGGTAGGTCGTCACCTCCACGACCGCACCTTCCGGCGGAAACTCGGTGTAAGTCACCACCCATGACGTGTTCGAATTCCGTTCATCGCCCGCCTTGATGCGCGCCTTCACCGTCTCCCCGCCCCAGGCCCGCGCCTTGACCCGGAAACGATACATCCCCGCCACCGGCGCCCCGCGATAGCCGGTGATCTTTTCGACGAAGTCGCCGAAGCGCACCAGCGCATCCGGCTGATCGCCGAAGGTCCAGCCAAAGCGTGAGTAAAAATCCTTGCCGAAATGACGCTGCTCCCAGCGCTGGGGAAGGTGCAAGGGCTCCGCCTTCGGAGCGGGTCCGGTCAAAAGGACCTCGTCGAGCGCCTCCCGCGCCGTCGCGAGGTAGGCCTGCAAATGCTCCGCCGAGACGCTCAGCGCCGAGCCCACCTTGTCATAGCCATGCGCCCTGCCATCCTCCGGCAACTGTGCCCGGTAATCCTTCGCCACGCCGAGGAGATCCCTCAGCGTGTTCTGGTATTCATCGCGGTTCAGGCGGCGGGCGAGGGCCCGGCCTTCCAGCGCCTGCCGTGCCGCATCCGCTTCGCGGAGTCCCGCATCGAGGGTCGCAAGGAGCAACTTCGTTTCTTCTTCGGGCGGACGCGTTTTCTTCGGCGGCGGCATCTCGCCGTCGCGCACCCGGTCGTGAACCTTCACCCAGGCAGCGAAGGACGCCGCCTCGTTCAAATCGAAGGTGAGTGTGGTCAGATCCAACCCGCCCTTCCTGGTCTCGCCGTCATGGCAATCGAAACAGTGCTCCTCCAAAAATGCTTCACCTGGCGGCGCAGCGCCGTGAAACGAGACCGGTGTAACCACGAAGATCGCGGCGACGAGACATTGTCGCATGGATCGGAAATCGGCCGGCCTTAGTCTATTGGTGATCATACTCCGATCAGGTTATTTTTGCTATGATCCAAGGCTCGAGAGGGCTCGCAGGAAAAACGATCGGGTTCACTTCCACTCTCCCGCCGCTTCAGTCCATTCGGTCAGGACCTGGCGTTTCGTCACGGGCCACCAATCCTGCAATTTCGCGCCAAGACGGGCGACCACCTCGGGATTCTCCGCGGCGAGATTTTTCTCCTCATGGGGGTCGGCCAGCAGATCATAAAGCTGGGGTCTTTTTTCGGTTCTCGGATGTGAGCTGGCGTAGCGATCGAGTTTGCCGTCGTAGGTGAGGAGCAGCTTCCATTTTCCCTCGATGACCCAGCGGTAGAGCAGGGTCGCCTCGGGATCGTCAATGTCGGCGACGTCGTGGGCAAAGGTCTCGCCGAAGACGTCATCGCGCGGGGTCGGTTCGCCCGATTTCAGGATGGGAAGGAGATTGAGTCCGGGAAGATTTGCGGGAATCTCCGCCCCGGCAGCGGCGAGGCAGGTCGGGACAAAATCGATCGTCGAGCAGAGTTGCTCCTTCCGGTCACCCGGAACGATCGTCCCAGGCCAGGAGAAGAGCAGCGGCTGCCGCGTGCCGCCTTCGTTGGCCGACTGCTTCGACTTGGGCGCGTAGCCCTGCGAGTCGGGATCCTGAATCCATCCGTTGTCCGACGAATATACGATGAGCGTCTTTTCGGTGAGTCCCTTTTCCTCGAGTTTGTCGAGAAGCTGCCCGACGGTCTCGTCGAACCACTCGACCATCGCGTAGTAGCGGGCGACGTGATCGGACTCGATTCCCCTGGCCTTGTATTTGTCGAAGAGCCGCTGCGGCGGGGTATGCGGCGTGTGCGGCATGAAGGGGAAGTACCACACAAAAAAAGGCTTCTCCGCAGCGACCGAGCGGTCAATGAAATCGAAGACGGGATCCATGCCCTCGCGGCCGATTTTCAACCCCTCGTCTCCGTGTCGCCCGCCCGGGTTGGGAAAGCCGCGGGTCATTCCCTCGGTGAACCCTCCCCTCGCCGTGGTGCCTTCCCACCACTTACCGGACTGGTGACTCACATAACCCTTTTCCCCTAGGAGATCCATGATCGTCGGTTGCACGTCCATCTTCGCGATGAGCTTCTCGCGCAGGGCGGCATACTCGGGTGACTCGGGCTGAGCTTTGCCCTTCCCCTTTCCTTTTCCTTTTGCTTTCGCTTCACCGGCTTCATCCGGCTTTTCCGGAAGCGGGGCGGGATCATTCCCGGTGACTCCGTGCTGGTGGGCATAGAGACCGTTCGCAAAAGTCGCGAGAGCGGGACGACAGAGCGCAGTCGGCACATACCCGCGGGAAAAAAGAGCGCTCCGGGCGGCCAGTTTGTCGAGATTCGGCGTCTCGATTTGCGGATGCCCCATGAACCCGTAGTCGGTCCAGGCATGATCGTCGGAGATGAGGTAGATAATGTTCGGCTGACCATCGGCGGCACGATTCGAGGACGGCAATGCAAAGCTCAGCAGGGAGACGGCAAGGAGAAGGGATTTTTTCATGGGAGTATTGGGAAAATTAAGCGATAAACAGACTGCCCTAGTCGAGGTGTTTCTCGTGTAGTTCCCGCAGGCGCTTTACCTGATCGGGATGTTTCGACGCGAGGTCATTCTTCTCACCGGGATCCTCGGCGAGATTAAAGAGGAGATTCTCGAGCGGCGGGAGGCGGTCGCCCGCACCGGTATCCCGGGATCGCCCGATCAATTTCCAGTCACCCTCACGCACGGCCCAGTCGGCCTTTGGTCCTTCCCCCACCTGCCAGTGCAGAGCCCGCCCCTGGTGCGGAGAGGGTGCGACGGAATCGCTCAGCACACCAACGAGACTGCGTCCGTCCAGCGTCACCGGAGGGACCTCCACCCCGGTGAGCTCGGCGAGAGTGGGAAGCCAATCACAGGCGTGCGCCAGCTGGTCACGAGACTCATTCTGCGGAAGTCGCCCCGGCCACGAGATGATCGCGGGCAGGCGGATGCCGCCCTCGAAAAGGCTGAACTTTGCCCCGCGATACGGTCCCGCGCTGCCTCCCCCGAAATCGGCACGCTCCTCGGTGGAGTGTCCGTTGTCACTCTGAAAAACGATGATGGTCTTTTCCCTTAGACCAAGTGCATCGATCGTCGCAAAAAGATCCCCGAGTCGCTGATCCTGCGCCGCAACGAAGGCCGCATAGAGATTTCTCGGGTAGGGCAGATCTTTGAAATGTTCGAGCCACTTCGCATCACCTTGATAGGGATAATGCGGCGAGTTCATCGCATAATAGATGAAAAAAGGTTTCTCCCGGTTCCCCTCCATGAATTGCGAGGCCTCGCGCACCATGAGATCGGGAAAAAATTCGCCGTCGTGATGGACCTCGACCCCGTTGCGCCAGAGGTCGTGGATGTTAGGCCCGCTCCAGTAAAAGAAGTGCGAGTAATTATCGATGCAGCCGCCCATGTGGCCGAAGGAATGATCAAAACCCTGCGCCAGAGGAAGTGTCTCCGGTGTGTATCCGATGTGCCATTTCCCGATGTGAGCGGTGGCGTAGCCGGCTGACTTGAACATCTCCGCCATCGTGATCTCCGTGGGAGGCAGGGCACCCTTTTCACCTTTCCGGGAGGCGCAGTTCCCCGGCACCCCCGCCCGCACCGGCCACCGCCCCGTCAGCATGCCCGCCCGGGAAGGCGAGCAAACCGGTGCCGCCGAATAGAACTGCGTGAAGCGCACCCCGCGCGCGGCGAGGGCATCGGTGTTCGGAGTGGCGAGGTCGGTCGCTCCGTAGGACCCGAGATCGACGCTACCCTGATCGTCGGCCATGATAAAAATGACGTTGGGCTTGTCCTCAGCCGTCGCAGGAAAGAGCACAATAACTAACATACCCGCCAAAACAGACCGCAACATTGTAGCGGATCTCCGTGAGGCCGGGATGGGCGCCCAATGTTTCAGCGCGCTCAATCCGGGGTCGAAGAACCCGGCTACAGGGGAAATCAGGGATCGAGCTTTCATTTCAAATCCGGGTAAACAGCCGCGACATCGAGGGGATCTTCGAGCTCGTTCTGCAATTCCAGGAATTTCGCAAAAAGCGCCTTCTTTCTCACCCCCTGCGCCGGGTCATTAGCGAGGTCCTGTAACTCGAGAGGATCGTTGGCAACATGATAGAGTCTCGCCACTTTCGCTTTCGGATAAAGGATCAGCTTCCAGCCGTCATGAACCACGGCACGTTGCAGATCGAGGTAAGCTCCGTAGACCGCATCGAGACCTTCTCCTTTGCCTTCGAGGAGCGGCAGGACGCTTGCAAACTCGACCGGCTCCTCTTTCGCCGCACCGGCGAGATCGAGCGCGGTCCCCATCACGCTCTGCAGGTAGATCGGCGCCGATATCGTTTCACCCGCCTTCACTCCGGGACCATTCACGACGAAGGGGACGCGCAGACTGTGATCATACATGTTCTGTTTGCCCATGAGTCCGTGATGTCCCACCGCGAGGCCATGGTCGGCGGTGAAGAAGATCCACGTATTTTCCGCCTCACCCGATTTTTCAAGCGCATCGAGGATGCGACCGATCTGCGCGTCCATGTGGGTGATGATCGCATAATACTCCTGCCGGTGGGTTTTCACGGCCAGTTCGGTGCGGGGAAACGGAGCGAGCTTTTCATCACGCAACCCCGGACCGCATCCGATGGTGTCTTTGTGAGGGTAGTCGGCAAGGTAGTTCGCCGGGATGCTGATACGGTCCAGCGGATACCGGTCGACATACTCCTGCGGTGACTGGCGGGGATCATGGGGAGCGTTGAAGGCAATGTACATGAAGAACGGCTTTTCGGACTTTGCCGCCGCACCGAGGAACCCGATCGTGTTGTCTCCCACGACCTCGCTCCAGTGTTTTCCTCCGGCCCAGAACCCGCCGAACTGCGGGTCGCTCGGGCTCCACGGATCGGGCTGTCCGGCGAGGGGACGATTGTATCCCGCGGGCACATCTTTCGGCATCCCCGCGCGGACGTCTTTGACCACATCAAAGGCCTTTTCCGCCTGTGCCTGGATATGCCACTTGCCGGTAAAGTAGGTCTCATAGCCTGCCCGTGACATCATCTGTGGCCAGAGCCGTCCCGCCTCACGCTCCTGATCGGTCGTTTTATAGATCTGATTGGCCCGCCACACGGTGCGGCCGGTGATCAGCATCGTACGGCTTGCGACACAGACGGCGCCACTCCATGAACCCATGTTGTAGGCATGGGTAAAAGTCGTCCCTCGCTGCACGAGACGGTCGAGGTTGGGTGTGTCAATGTCGGTGTGTCCAAGAGCCGCGATCGTTTCAAAGCACTGGTCATCCGCGAAGAGGAAGAGGATGTTCGGTTTGTCGGCTGATTGCAGGGAACCGGCGACAACCATGCCGAGAAGGAGGAGGAAAATTCTCATGAGTTTTCGATCAGATGGATTTTTTACCTTTTGTTTTTCCTTCCGCAGGCGTCCCTGCCGGCTTCCTTACCGCAGCCCGTCCGTTCGGCTTCGCGGGGTCGTAGGCGGGATTGGGAGCGGGAAATTTCGCGCCCACCTCCTTCTGCCAGGCATGGAGTTCGTCCCTCAGTTCGGACGCGAGCGCGGCTTGCTCGGAAGAAAGATCACTCTGCTCACCCGGATCGATACCAACATTGAAAAGCTCCAGCCGATTCTCTTCGAACCATTCGATGAGCTTGAAATCGCCGCGACGAATTGCCGCTGCGGGGGCACCCCCCTGATTCCCATAATGGGGGTAATGCCAGAAAAGAGCTCGATCCTGAAGCTGGCCTCCCTTGAATACCGGTAAAAGACTGAGTCCATCGAGCACCTGCCCCGGCTGTGTCGCGGTGCCAGTGGCTTCAAGGAGGGTGGGGAAAAAATCAGGACTGCTCACCGGGGTTTCACAAATACTTCCCGCCTCCACCACTCCGGGCCACCGGACGAGAAGAGGCTCGCGAATACCGCCCTCATACATCCACCCTTTCCCGCCCCTCAACGGTAGGTTCGAAGTCGGCCAGCCCTCGCTCGTCGAGAGACCTCCATTATCACTTGTAAAAATGACGAGGGTCTTCTCGCGCAATCCCAGCTCGTCGAGCTTGGCCAACACTTTGCCGACGGCAAGATCCATCGCCTCAACCATGGCCGCATAAACAGCATGCTCCTGGACGAGACGAACGTCGCGCTCGCCCTCGCGCCCCCATTTCTCGGTGAGACCGAGTTGCTCCCGCTTTTTCTCATACTTGCTCTTCAAGTCCTCACGCGCCATCAGCGGAGTGTGCACGTCGTAAAAGGAGTAGTAGGCAAAGAAGGGTTTCTCGCGGTTCGCCTCAATGAATTTAGCGGTTTCGGTGGCGAGGCGGTCGGGGAGGTGCTCACCTTCGGGCCCGTCGCTGAGGCGGGGATTCCCATAGGGCGAAAAATACTTTTTGCCACCGTAAGGACCGCCCCGGTCAACTCCGCCCATGTTGATTTCAAAACCCTGATCTTCCGGCCACCAGCCTTCCGGACCGAGGTGCCATTTTCCGGCGAAGAAGGTGGCGTATCCGGCACCCTTCATCGCCTTGGCAAGCGTCGGCGCTTCGAGCGCGAGCCTGTCGGAGTAGGGCGCCGGGAGGAGCCTGGTGTTGCGCTTCCATTGTCCCGGCTCCGTCGGGGCTCCGATGTAATCCGTGATCCCGGTCCGCTGGGGCCATTGGCCGGTCATGACACTGGCACGTGTCGGCGAACAGACCGGACACGCGGCATAAGCTTCGGTAAAGAGCATCCCCTCCCTGGCGAGGCGATCGAGATTCGGCGTTTCGTGAAAGGTGCTGCCATACACACCCAGGTCCCGCTGCCCGAGATCATCAGCAAGAAAAAAGACAATGTTAGGACGATCTTCGGCGGCAAGGTGAATCGCGGCGAATAGCAGAAGGAAAGCGTGAATGAATTTCATTGGGAAAAGTCGTCTTCGGTCATTGGTGCAGTCCTGAGTTTATCGGTGGCAATTTTTTGTCTGCCAGGGATCGGGAGCAACGCTGTTGAAATGGGGCAACACAGACGGACGTTCATTCCCCCTCCTTCATCCACTGGCGGTACACTTCCGCGTTCTTTGAAAAGGCCCGATACCTTTCCGAACCCGCCTTGATCACTGCCAGCTCATCAGCGATCTCCAGATCGTAGACCTCGGGCGATTCGTCTCCGGGGTCGCCGCTTTCCTCGATCCATTGGTCCAAACGTGCCGAGAGACGGCGTCTGGCCTCCTCATGCACCGCGTCGGCCGCGAGGTTTGCGACTTGCCAACGGTCATCTCTCCACTCGTAGAGTTCCTCCGCCGGACGTACGGGCGCGAAGAGCAGCTTTTCGGAGATCTCCGGCAACTGTCCTTCCGCATGCATTTCCCTCAGCCGCTGAATGATCAACTTCGTGTCCTTGTAATCGTTGGCCATCAAGTGCGGACGCCCGGGATGAAAGTTTCTGAGGTAGAGATAATCCTCTGTCCGCACCGAACGGATCCGGTCAGCCGCTTCCCCGCAGCGGTCGCGGGCGGAAAAAACGGCATCGCGAAGGGAGTAGTCCCCTGCCAGAACATTGCGCCCCTGCATCCAGGCAGGTACCGGAAGTCCGGCGGCCGCGAGCGAAATCGCGGCCATGTCGATGTGCTCGATGAGATCGTCCCTCACCTTCCCCGCTTCGACACCGGGACCGCAAATGACAAAGGGAATGTGAGTGCCTTCATCATACAGGAACTGTTTGCCCCTCGCATGGCTGATGCCGTGGTCGGTCATGAAGATCACAACGGTATTCTTCAGTAACCCTTCTTTCTCGAGGCGGGCCATGACCTGCCCGACGTGCCAGTCCGTGATTCGAACACTGTCGAGATACGCGGCCCAATCCCTGAGGAGAACCGGGTCACGCGGATAGTAGGGAGGTAAGGTGACCTTGTCAGGATCCATCGATTCACCGAATAGCGTCACGGCCCGCTTTTTCATCTCTTCATAGGCGGCCTCCGTATCACCGCGCAACTTCCCTCCGTGAAGCTGCACCTGCATAAAAAAGGGCTGACCCTCTGCCCGCCCCGACCAATCGTGGCTGTCGTAGATCAAAGCATCCCAGTCAAAGTTGTAGTCCGTCTTTCCTTTGCGATCCTTCTTGATCGGCAGTCCTCGATGATCGATCCCCGGCAGTCCGCTCCCGATGCAGGTGTAATATCCCGCCCCTTGAAAGAGAGACGGAAGCGGCACCACCTCTCCCGGCAGTTGGATCCGGTGTTCCCCCCGGCCGCTGCGATGATGATGCGCTCCGATGCTTGTCTGGTACATCCCGGTGATCATCGCCGACCGGCTGCTTGAGCAGACCGGCGCGGTAACAAACGCGCTCGTAAACTTGATTCCTCCCGCAGCCAGCTTGTCGACATGGGGAGTTGAAATCGAACTTTCCCCGTAACAGGAAAAATTTGCCGACATGTCGTCAACCACGAACCAGAGGACGTTGGGACGGTCCGCCGCCCCTGCGCTCAAGGTGAACAGGAGAAATGAGCCCCGGAGACAGAAGGTCGATAAACGCAGGAAGACGGAAGACATTGTGATCGAGCTTATCAAGAACCCCTGAACGTGTAAACGGTCTCGGGGTAAAAGATCCGCATATGCGGACCCCGAACTTGAGAAAGAAAAAACCCTCTCCCGGGTCGTTCAGATCTTCGGCGCCCGCCACTTTGGAATACCGCTGGCTTCCTCCTGCTCACGATACCACTCGTGATAGGGCTTTGTCGGGGACATCGGCGCATCCTCGTTGACCATGAGAGGCCGCGCCTCTTTCCAATACTGGTCATAGGCAGCCTTCATCGCCGCAGCGACATCGGGGTGATCGGCTATCACGTTGCTCGCCTGCCCCGGATCAGCCTCCATGTCATAGAGCGAAGGCCCCCCGGCATCGGGCGCAGCTCCCTTTTTGCCCTTTCCTTTTCCTCCCGCGCCCTGGGCCGCTCCGACATAACGATACTTCTGGTTTCTCACCGAAAAGTTCACGTCCCGGAAATCATCCGGCTCAGCCCCGGTGGGCCAGCGGCAGACATGATTAAAAAGATATCGATCCGCCCAGTCAGCCCCCTGCCCCTCGATCAAAGGGAGAAGGTTTCGCCCCTCGACCTGATTCTCCGGAAGGGTTGCCCCTGTCAGAGCGGCAAGAGTGGGCAGAACATCAATATGGGAAGCGATACGGTCTATCTCACGTCCGGCCGTGATCTTTCCGTTCAAGCGGATAAAGAACGGCACCCGAGCCCCGCCCTCATCGGTCGACCCTTTGAGGCCCTTCATTCCCGCATTGAAGAAAGGATACCCCGGAGCAAGATCCTGCCCCGGACGGCCCGATCCTCCCCCGGTCATTCCGTTGTCAGACATGAAGATCACCACCGTGTTCTCTTCGAGCTGCCATTCCTTCAGCTTCTCCATGAGCCGCCCCATGTTCTCGTCGATATTCTCGACCATCCCGTAGAATCCGGCCTGCTCCGGCCCGAATCCGAGATCGGTGAAACGTTTCGCGTTCTGCTCCGGAGCGATGAAAGGCCCGTGGGGAGCATTGGTCGAGAGGTAGGCGAAAAAGGGTTCCTTCGCCTCCGACTTCTCTTTGATCCAGCCAAGCGCCGCCGTGAAGAAGACATCCGTACAAAATCCTTCCGTCCTGACAAAACGACCATTGTGCCGGATGACCGGATTCATATATTGATTGTCCGGAGCGTCGGCGCAGGAACACGCATACTCCTGCCCGATTCCGCCGGCCCCGTGGATGAAGACCTCTTCAAAGCCCCGCTGATCAGGCTGGTATTCCTTTTCGTCGCCAAGGTGCCATTTCCCGAAAATGCCCGAGCTGTAGCCCGCCGTCTTGAGCACCTGCGGCAGAATCGTCGCGTTCAGAGTCATCCGTTCACGCTCAAGAATCGTGTGGGTGATACCGTTTTTCTCGGGATGTCGTCCGGTCATGATCGCCGACCGGGTCGGAGAGCAGGTGGGAGCGACAAGGAAGCGGGTGAAACGAGTGCTCTGATCGTGGAGGGAATCCAGATTGGGGGTCTTCAGCCAGGGATGCCCGTGGGCACCGAGAGGAGGATACCCCTGGTCATCGGTGATCACGAGGATGATATTCGGCTTCGAACCGGCAAGCTCGGCAAAGGCCGGGACGGCGAGGAAAAGAAGAAGGGAAAAGAGGGACAGGTGTTTCATACAGGAGGGTTGATTTCCTCCATTCTGAACCGGTTCAGGACCTTTGGCACGCTCGTAAAGACGCCAGAGAGAATTTTCTTCAGGAGCAACACCCCGCTTACCGGCTCAATTTTGCCGCCAGCGCAACCGCTTCAAAGAGGCTCCCCGGATTGGCCTTTCCCTGCCAGGCGATGTCGAGAGCGGTCCCGTGGTCCACCGAGGTCCGGACAATGGGCAGCCCCAAAGTGGTGTTGATCGCGCGGTCAAAGGCGAGCGCTTTGAGCGGAATGTGACCCTGATCGTGATACATACAGATGACGGCGTCGGTTTCCTTCCGCCTGCGTTCGAGGAAGGCGGTATCGGGCGGCAGAGGTCCCTCGATATCCGCCCCAGCGGCCCGGGCCCGCTCGATGGCAGGGAGAATAATCCGCTCCTCCTCCCTATTTCCGAACAAACCGTGCTCGCCGGCGTGGGGATTGAGTCCGCAGACAATCAGTTTCGGTTCCCTCCCCCGGATGCGTTTCATCGCGTCACGGGTCAACTCGATCACCTCAACGATACGATCACTCGTGAGCAACCCCGGCACCTCATGATAACCGACATGCACCGTCACAAAGCTGCAGGTCAGGATATCCGAGGTCAGCATCATACAGGAGCGGGTCGCCCTGGTGCGTTCGGCAAAAATTTCAGTATGCCCCGGATGTTGTATCCCGGCCGCCCGGAGCGCCTCCTTGTTGATCGGTGCGGTCGCCACCCCGTCGACGACTCCCGCCAGAGCCAGGTCGATCGCTTTGATAATATAGTCATAACCCGCCTGACCGGTGGCCGCATTCACGACCCCGGGAACGAAGTGCCCGAGCGGAAGACCGGGGAGATCGAAAACCGCCGCCGTCTCACAGCCCGCGATTTCATCCTCGGTGACAAAGCATGCCGGCGCCGGTTTTCCGGTGGCCTCCGCACACTTCTCGAGCACCGCCCTGTCCCCGAAGACAATGGGGATGTAATCTCCGGCACCAACCCCCTTCGCGAGAAGATCGAGGCAGATTTCGGGTCCGACCCCGGCGGGGTCGCCCATGGTAACAGCAATGCGGGGCGGGGACTTGATCATGTGGCAGACATCCCCAACATATCCCATTCCGGGAATTTCCTATCACCTACTTTCCGAAATGCGTCCCCTGTGGCGGCTTGCAGTCCATCCCGTAAACTGCCAGCATTCCCGAAAACCCCGCCCGTCATGCTCCGATTCCTTCTCCTTCCGGCCCTCGTCCTTACATTGCTCCCTGCCATTTCCGCCGAACCCGCCGTGGCTTCGAAGGAAAAGAAGAAAGCGGACTACATCAACAGCCGGGTCTCCTCGCTCACCCCTGATCGTATCGTCGTTTACAAAAAGGTGGCTGATCGTGAACTTGAGCTCCGCTTCTTTCTTCCCGACGGTTGGGCTCCCACCGATAAGCGAAGCTGCTTCCATATCATCCACGGAGGAGGCTGGGGCGGAATGGACCCGAGTCGCATGTATCCTTTCGCCTCGGATTTCGCCAAACGCCACGGCATGGTTGGAATCAGTGTGCAGTACCGGCTTTACAAACCCGGAACCACGACCGTTTTCGATTGTGTCAAGGATGCCCGTTCGTCAGTGCGCTACGTGCGTGCCCATGCGAACGAACTCGGGATCGATCCCGCAAAGATTATCGTCAGCGGCGGCTCTGCGGGTGGTCACCTCGCTGCCGCGACCGCTCTGTTCGACGGGGTGAATGAGGAAAGCGACGACCTTTCCGTCTCCTGCCGTCCCGACGCTCTGATACTTCTCTTCCCGGTGATCGACACCTCGAAGGAGGGCTACGGAAACGAAAAAATCGGGGAGCGCTGGCAGGAACTCTCACCGGTTCACCACGTCCGACCCGGACTGCCTCCGACGCTTACCTTTCACGGAACCGGAGACATCACGACCCCTTTCATTGGAGCGAAGACATTCCACGAATCCATGCTCGCCGCCGGGAACCGGAGTGAACTCGACATCAACGAGGGAGGCAAGCACGGCTACCTCATGTTCGAAGAGGCACTCTACGAGGATACCCTGACGAAGTCCGCCGCCTTTCTGCGATCACTCCAGCTAATCGATCCTAACAAACCCTGAATTTTAGAAATCATGATCACTCCTCCCCTTTCCCGCCGTCACGTCCTCAGGGGCGCCCTCGCCACCGGCCTTGTCGGCAGCCTTCCACTCACCGGACGCACGGATGACCATATTTGGACCGTCGGGGTAATCGGCGATACCGACCGGGGAGGGTATGGTCATGGACTCGACACGGTCTGGTTGGGGCTGCCTGAGACGAGGATCGTCGGTGTCTCCGATCCGGTCGAGGCAGGCAGGAAAAAGGCGGGGGAAAAACTCAAGCTTGCACCCGAGGCCGCCTTTGCCGACTACCGCGAGATGCTGGCGACGACAAAACCTGAACTCGTCGCCATCGGCCCCCGCCACATCGACCAGCACCATGACATGATCCTTGCCGCGATCAACGCGGGCGCAAAAGGCCTCTATGTGGAGAAGCCTTTCTGCCGCGACCTCGTCGAGGCGGACGCCATCGTTGCCGCCTGCGCAAAGAGCGGCACCAAACTCGCCCTCGCCCATCGCAATCGCTATCACCCCGTCCTGCCCGTCATTGTAAAAATGATCGAGGAAGGTGCCATTGGTCGCTGGCTCGAGATCCGCGCCCGCGGCAAGGAGGACGCCCGCGGCGGCTCACTCGATCTCTGGGTTCTCGGTTCGCATCTCCTCAATCTCTGCCACTACTTCACGGGTGAGCCGCGCTCCGTCTCGGCCATGGTCCTGCAGGACGGACGGGCGATCACGGCAGCCGACGTGAAGGACGGGGCCGAAGGAATCGGACCCCTCGCCGGGAACGAAGTCCACGCCCGCTTTGAAACCGAAAAAGGCATTCCTGTGTTCTTTGACTCCGTCGCCGGGGCCGGGGTGAAGGAAACCGGTTTCGGAATCCAGTTGGTTGGAACCGAAGGCATCATCGACCTCCGTGCCGATGCCGAACCCAATGCTCATTTTTCGGCCGGAAGCCCGTTTCGCCCTTCTGCCGAAGCGAGGACCTGGGTTCCGATCACCAGCGGAGGCGTTGGAAAACCGGAGCCCATCACCGACATCCGCGCCCTCGTCGGCGGACACCAGGGACCCGTTCGCGATCTCATCGCTGCGATTCAGGAGAACCGGGAACCGCTTTGCTCGGAGCTGGACGGTCGTGTTGTCCTTGAAATGACAATGGCGATCTTCGAATCGCACCGGCGCGGCGGAGCGGTAACAACGATGCCGCTCGAAGATCGGGTAAACCCCCTAACAAAGCTCAAATAGGGCGAAGCGTAATAGTCGTGGAGTTTCCCGCTACAGCCCTTTATATCGCGACTTCCTTTGGAGAGTCCTAAGCTCTCATTTTAATCTTTCCATTTCCGTTCGGATCTGAGAAAAGAGAGTGAGTGTCTGGGTTCCCGGGGCATGATCTTTTCCGGAAAGGTCGAATTGATGAGGCGAGCGGAGTCTGATGACTTCGGGAGAAGAACATTAGCCAGAAACCTCACCAACTTCCGGAGTCTGATCCTCTGGGGTTCACTTCCCGTAATCGTCTCTCTGCTTGTCGTTTCCCTGATTCTTGTCCTGTCACTCATCTCAATCCAGAGGGGTAAACTGCGCCTTTCCGATCTGATCAGTATGAGTGATATCATCCTCTGGGTCACCTGCAGCCTGCTCGTTCTCGCTTTTGCCTCTCTCTATCTTCTCATCGATCTTGAGAAATGCCTGAGGCGCTTGAGCGCACTGAACGACGAGCAATTCTCTGCCGGAAATCAACTTGTCAAAAAACTCAACCCGGCAATGTCAGCCGGCGATGATCAAACCGAAGATACCATGGGCCTGCGCAGCAGCCTTCAGGTTGCTGTACACGATCTCGATGAAATCGAACCCTCTGCACAGAACGACCCGGATGATCCACCTTCAACTTCGGAGTCTCTCCCGGAAAGCCGAGGGAGTCATACCGATGCGCTTCCGGAAATGCTGGGCGAAACTGCTCGCATCGACGAATCCACAGAGACGGGAGATCTCGGTGGCGTTGAGAGGGGTCTCCTCGAGCATTCTCTGAGCGGCGAGAACGCGGGTCTTGATGAGGAACTCCTGGGGAGTGATCCCGAAGGCGGTGCGGAAACGGCGCTGGAGCTGCCGGAGGGATTGCCCGCAGATTCGCGAGACCTCCTCGATCTCGACGGGTCCTGAGAAATCACGACGGATAATCTCCACCGCTTTCGCCACGGTTTGAAACAGCGGTAACTCGCGGTCCGATTCGTCAGGTCGCCGGAGGAGTCCCATCACCCCATGGATGAGACCTTTCCGATCCCGCAGCGGTAGCTTCGTGACCATGAACCAGTCGGGCATCCCCTGTCCGTCCCACCACAGTTCGAGGCGTTCGACCACTTCAGCCTTTCCACTCAGAATCTGCCTGTCGTCATCCACATAGGCGCGGGCCATCAGATCGGGGTTCAGATCAAAATCAGTCATCCCGAGAATCTCTGATTCGTCGTGCATCGAGTATCGTTCGCGCAATCCGCGACTCGCGAACATCAGATGCCCTTCCCGATTCTTCGCAAAAAAATGCAATCCCGGAATATGATCAAAAAGCCGGTGAAAGTGGCTTGAAGGATCAATCGAAGCGACCCATCCTTCCCTGCGTTGCTCCCATTGGCGAATCTCCGAGGCAGGTCGTATCTGCCTCCCGAGAGGTTTCAGGGGTGTCGCATTTCCCATAGCTTTTGTCGCGACGAAACTCGCCGGTTCTGTCATCCTTTGCAAGCCCCTCTCATGAAACCCATCGTTCAGATCTCCCTCGACCTCACCAATATCGACGAAGCCCTCGAAACCGCCGCCCTCGCGATGCGCGCCGGGGTCGACTGGCTCGAGGCCGGCACCCCCCTCATTCTTGCCGAGGGACTCCATGGCGTTCGCGCCCTCCGCGCCGCCTTTCCCGACACCCCCATCGTCGCCGACCTCAAGACGATGGACGGCGGCTACCTCGAGGCCGAGATGATGGCTAAGGCCGGCGCCACCCACGTCGTCGTGATGGCCCGCGCCCACGCCGAGACAGTCAAATGCGTCGTCAAAGCCGGAGCCGACTTCGGCTGCAAGGTGATGGGCGACAACATGGTCTGCGAGGACATGGTCACCGGGGCAAAGTGGCTCGAAGACCTCGGCTGCGACTACGTCATTCACCACATCGGCTATGACGAACGAAGAGGCATCGCCGCCGCCGGCCACCGCATGCCGAGTCCGCTCGATCAATTACGCGAAGTCGTACAGGCCGTGAAGGTGCCCGTGCAGGCGGTCGGTGGGCTGACCTTGGAACAGGCGATCCAGTGTCCGCAGTACGGGGCCCCGCTTGTCGTCCTTGGAGCACCACTAACGATCGACGCCGATGCGTTCAAGACGGCTGACGGGGATCTGGAAGGGTCGCTCAGGATGATTTGTGAGGCAGTGCATGCGCAGGTGGTGGCGGGGACCTTTTCTTGATCTGCGATCATCTGCGGAAATCTGATTTGCGAACATTTGCGGGTATTTGCGGCCATTTGCGTTGAATTCTGAAGTCATGCGAACGGAAGACGGATCCTACGAAGTCATCGGCTGCGCGATGCGGGTCCACAGCGCTCTCGGACCAGGACTTCGCGAGAAACCCTACGAGAATGCCCTGGTAATCGAATTGCGACGAACTGGATTCAAAGCAGATTCGCAACGTCCTTATCCTATTCTTTACCTTGATCAAGTCGTAGGCGACTGCATTCCAGACATCACTGTTAACGATGACCTTCTTATTGACGCCAAGTCGGTCGATTCAATTGGAGAAAACGAACAAGCGCAAATGCTGAACTACCTGCGGATCTCCGGATTAAAAATTGGCCTCATTATCAATTTTAAAAATCCGAAACTGGAATGGCTCCGGGTGGTGCGGTCGAGAGAGGGAAAGTGATCTGGCTTTCCGAAAAAATTTCAACGCAAATGGCCGCAAATATCCGCGAATTTTCGCAAATGCTTTTAAAGTAATCAAACGCACCACACTCCCCAATGAAATCCCCCGCCGTCGTCAACTACGCCCCCGAAAAACACTCCGTCGAAATCCGCGAGATCGAAAAACCTTCCATCGGCCCCGAGGACGTCCTCCTTGAAGTCGCCAATGTCGGCGTCTGCGGATCGGACCTCCACCAGTGGACTGCCGATCATTCCTGGCCGGTCAATTACCCCGTCGTCCTCGGTCACGAATTCGGAGGCCACATTGTCGAGGTCGGCAAGGAGGTCGAACATTGGAAGGAAGGCGACCGCGTCGTCTCCGAGACGGCCGCGATCATCTCGAAGGACAATCCCATGACCCGCCGCGGTCTCTACAACCTCGACAACACGCGCAAAGGCTTCGGCTACGGCGTCAACGGGGCCATGACCAAATACGTCCGCGTCCCCTCGCGCATCCTCCACCACGTCCCCGATCATCTCCCCTTCGAACAGGCCTGCCTCACTGAACCCTGCTGTGTCGCTTACAACGCCGTCGTCAAGAACGCCCGCATCGAGCCGGGTGATCGTGTCGTCGTGTTAGGTCCCGGCACTATCGGCATCCTATGCGCCGCCATGGCAAAACTCTGCGGCGCCGAAGTCGCCATTGTGGGGCTTGAGCAGGACGCCCACCGCCTCGAGATCGCCCGCGGCTACGGCTGCGAGGTTATCATCGGCGACGCCAAACCCTGGGCCCTACAGCGCGACGGACTCGGCTGTGACGGCGTCATCGACGCGGCCGGAGCAAGCATCACCCTCAAGATCGCCCTCGATCTCGTCCGCCCCGCCGGATGGATCAGCAAGGTTGGCTGGGGACCGCAGCCGCTCAATTTCAACATTGATCCGCTCGTGCAGAAAAACATCACCCTCCAGGGCAGTTTCAGCCACAACTGGCCGATCTGGGAACGCGTCATTGCCCTCCTCTCGAGCGGACAGTTCGACGTTAAACCCATCATCGGCGGCGTCTGGCCGGTCACAGAGTGGCACGAGGCCTTTGAGAAGATGCACAAGGGCGAGGTCGTGAAGAGCGTGTTGCGGCCGGTGTGAGGGGATGAGCCCCTCGGAGGCGAACCCGGTTAAAGAGGGCGGTCTAGCCCCCACAGGAGCCGGTCTCCCATTCAGTCCAAACCGCCCGCCTCTTCGGCGGGCGGCGGCTGCTTTCGATTTTACTGCTGGGCTTTGACCGCGTCGACTCTCGCTTTGGCGGCTTCCGCATCGGCGTCGGCCTTGATCTTGTCAGCATCAAGCTGGGCTTTGGCCGCAATTTTGTCCGCCTCGATGTTCGCTTTATCAATCGTTGCACTAAGGTCGGTGCGGTTGGTCGCATTTTCAGCTGCGGCATCGACGGCCTCTTTGCGATCATCAATGGCGTCCTTGGTGGCGTCATTGTTGGAGTCGATCGCCGCTTTCTGCTGATCGCAGCCCACGAGAATGAGGGCGGTGAGGGAAAACAGTAAGAAACAGATCGTGTTCAGTCCGGCTTTGATTTTTGATTTGGTGTTCATGGTAGTTTTTTATTCCTGATGAAGGAAGTATTCCACCAAGCCCCCCGATCTCCCATGGGGTGAAACCCCACCAGAATTGCCCAGCAAAGAAAACGCCGCACCGGTTTCCCGGAGCGGCGCATCGAGCCTCGGAGGACAGACGAGGTGTCCGTTTCCGCGCTCAATTGAATCGTCACTCGACCACAATCTTGGAGGCAACGATGAATTTCTTCCCGTCGCGCTCCTCGATCTTGCCGGTCACCTTGGCTTTCGCCGAATCCGAGCAGACGTGCTCGCTCGTCTTGCGATTGCCGTTCTCTTCGAGAAGATAGAGGACATCGCCCACCTTCAAGGTGTCTTCACACTTGTCAGCGATACTCAGATTGCATTTCGCACAGGACATTTCGCCTTCGAAGGTTTTCTCCTCCTCCGCCTGAGCCGAAAGAGTGAAGGAGAGAGCGGCACCGATGAGAGTGATAAGAAGTGTTTTCATATGGAATAAGAGAATTAAGTTTTGTTTTTTTGACTCATAACAGACCGGCGCGGATCGCGTTCGCCTGGCGTTTCGGTGACTCCCTCCCGATGGATTTCGTGTCATCCCAAAGCCCGGTTACCCTGCCAGGTGACCCGTGCCGGTGAGACGGGAAACCTGCGGAGCGGGCACGCCATGCGACGCCGCTCTCTCAACAACGATAGACCCCGTAGAGAACACGGAGCGGCGGCGCGGTGACGACGGGACCGTATCTCCCGGGGTGGAGAAGGTGCCCTCGGGAATATCTCGCCGCGAGTGGCAACAGGTCCGTTCCAAAAAAGGCAAACACCGGTGCCGGAGCAATCATCCGGGCTGCCGGCACAAGAACTTCATCGTGAGCGATGACTCCGGCCGCCTTGCGGCAGAGACACGAGAGAGGGGCTTCCTCATTCGAAGCCGGATCGCGGTCAGTCGTGCCCGAGGCGGCATCCCGCTTGGCGCGGCAACAAGATGGGAGGACCTCCTCCTGCGCGGTGACACCATGACCAAAGGCGCAGCAGCAGAACGGATTCCCGATCAGCAGCACCATCATCAGAGCTGTGAGTCCACGCGCCATTACTGGAAGGTATTGTCTTTCTGAAGACGAATCCGTTCAATCTGTTTTCAAATCGCCGCCGTCCCTGATCGCGGCAGTGCCGTCGAAGTAAGCCTGATACTTCGGCCAGCTCCACACTGCGATCTCACGACCGACCTTGAGTCCGACATCATTGTCGACCGGGATGTGGTATCCGCCGAGGGCACGCGAGAGTGCCGCCATCTCGGCCACGGAGGAAAAGGTCGGCAGTTTCAGATCAACGAGATCGCCGCCGCTGGTCTCGGTGAGCTCGCAGTGGCGCCTCCGCTCGAGGAATCCATAGTCATCACTTCCCGTGAAAAGCTCGAGCGCCTTTGCACAGGCTCCGCTCACCGTTGCGTGACCGCTCGTATAGCCGGGGAAAGGCGGGGTGATAAAGCTCTCGGGCGAGTAAGGCCGCCATTCTTCTGCCGGCATCTCGCGAGTCCCGCCCTCACGACCGGCCCATCCCGTGATGCGCTGTCCGGCATAATAATGACGGATCAGGGTCCATGGACGCGACGAGTCGTAGTAGCGCTTTGTCTCCCAGCAGGAGATGAAGGCATCGTGAGCGACATTCGCGATGACAAAGTAGAGCTTCACGTCCTCGTCGAGACCGTGCCGGTCGCGGCGCGAGACATCCTGGGCAAAGCGCAGCCAGTGACCGCTCTGCCCTGTCGAGCGAGGTCCGTCGCGCATGAATTCGACGATCGCTTTTTCCTCGTTGGTGAGCTTCTGATTGTAGGCGAGGACCTGATCGGTCTCTTTGCGCAGAGCAGCGTCATCCGTCGTCGTGAGCGGAGGTGGCGGCGGGCGGAACTGGGCCGCATTCTCGAGGACAAATGGCTTCACTCGATACCAGTGAGGCGTGAGAAAGCCCGGAGTCACTCTTTTCCCGTCGTCGCGGGTAAAAGTGATCGGCTGCCAGCGATCCGGATCGATGATGCGATCGGGCGGATTCACCGGACGGTAGTAGGTGTAGTCGCCATAGGGCGTGCCGTCGCCTCCTGCTTCTTCGCCGTGTTGATTGGCCCCGTCGTGCCGGCGATAGGCGATCACGGCGGCGGCGGCGATCTGACCGATCCCCTCGGGCCGGGCCGGATCATCCGAGACAATGGCCGGATCATACCCTGCCGCGCGCATCTGCTCGTCGAGGTAGTCTTTGTCATCCGGATAGACATAGAGCAAAGCATGATAGGCGGCGTAGCTGATTGCTTTTTCCTTATTCGCCGCAGTCCGCTCGGCTTCGGGACGCCGCAGCTTGTTCCCGAGTCGCGAACCGACAGCGGTCGCATCATAGGCGGCCCAGGCGTCATACATGCAGGTAGCCCAGATCGAAAGCGTTCGCGCGATCACAGTCGGCCGCGGCGCGTTGCGATCGACCTCTCGGGCCGTTGCCTCCTGCGCGACATCGAGCCATCGATAGGCGGGAGACAGACCTTCGTCGGAATCCGCCTTCATGTGCAGGAGCGGTTTTACCTCCTCCGCACCCGCCGCTGTCACGATCATTACCAGGGCAAAGAGGCAAGCCCGGAGTCCTTTTCGTCTAAGGTTCATGCCACAGGCTATCCAAAAATCGAGCCTCTGGCAACCCCGTGAAAACGCGCCCCTTTCTTACCCTCAAAGAGTTTCTCCGGGGACACCGTGTCGGGTTGAAATCCCCGCAACCCGCCCGATTATTCCCTATCCCCCTGCATCATGTTCAGACCTCTCTTTTTTCTCCTCATCGCTCTCGTCGTTCCCTCACACGCGGCGGATATCCAGCTCTCGCCGGAGGGTCCGGTAAAGACGCCCGAAGCCGCCCTCCTCGCCGCTCGTGCCGCGACCAAACCGGTTCGCATCGTCGTTGCCGACGGCGTCTATCCGCTGAGTGCCTCCCTCATGTTCGACGGACAGGATTCCCGGGTCACCTGGGAGGCCGCCGCCGGAGCCCGCCCCGTCTTCCACGGAGGAAAAGCCATCACTGGATGGACCAAAACGGAAGACGGACTCTGGAAGGCCACCCTGCCCGACAAAACGTGGAATTTCGAGCAACTCTGGATCGACGGCCGCCGCGCCACCCGAGCCCGCACTCCGAACAAGGGCTACCTCCACATCACCGACGCGGTCGGGGCCAATGTCTTTCCCGATCTCAAGGAGAACATGAACTTTCACGCCTTCTCCATCGCTCCCGAACACTTTCAGATTCTCAAAGACATCCCCGAAGCGCAGCGCCAGGATGCCCTCATCACCGTGACGCACGCCTGGGCCGTCGGTCAGTGCCGCATCAAAGCGCTCGACGATGCCACTCATGCTATCCAGATCAAAGGCCGCGCCCGTTATCCCTTCGTCGAGTTTGAGCCCGACCAGCGCTACTGGATGGAAAACTTCCGCTCCGCCCTCGACGCGCCCGGCGAGTGGTTTCTTGATCGGGAGAAAGGCGAAGTGCTCTACCATCCACTCGAGGGCGAGGACATGACAAAGGTCGAAGTGATCGCCCCCATCGTGGAGAAATTTCTCATCATGAAAGGGGCGAAAGACGTCTCGTTCAAGGGCATTTCCTTCCGCTACAGCCATTACAACTACCCCGCCGACGGACTCCATGACGGACAGGCCGCGACCACGAGTGACGGCGCTATCGAGATCGAGGACAGCAACGGGATCCGTTTTGAAGACTGCGAGATCGCGCACACCGGCCTCCACGCGATCTGGTTTAAAAACGGATGCTCCAATTCCCTCGTGCGTAAAAGCTATCTCCACGACCTCGGCGGCGGCGGTGTCTACGTCGGCGAAACAGGACGCCCCGAGGAGCACCGCGTCAATCACCACATCATTGTCGACAACAACATCATCCAGCACGGCGGACGTCTCCACCCCAGTGCCTGCGGCGTCGTCCTGACACACACCCAACACTGCGACGTCACCCACAACGACATTGCCGACTTTTACTACACCGGAGTCAGCGCCGGATGGAACTGGGGCTATGGAGACACCGCCTCGCGCGAGACCCTCGTCGAGAACAACCACATCCATCACCTCGGCTGGGCCTACCTCAGCGACATGGGCGGCTACTACGGCCTCGGCACCTCGCCCGGCACGATCATCCGGGGAAATCACGTTCACCACGTCGCGAGCCATCGCTACGGCGGATGGGGACTTTACAATGACGAAGGCAGCGCCGACACCCTGATGGAGAACAACCTCGTCCACGACACCTGGAACGCGGGCTTTCACCAGCACTACGGCTATTTCAACGTGGTGCGGAACAACATCTTCGCCTTCGGCCACACCGCGCAGATCCAGGCCTCGCGCAACGAGGCGCGGCTGCGCTTCAAATACGAACGCAACATCGTCATCTGGGATGCCGCCGCGCCCCTCCTCGACGGTGGAGAGTGGAACTGGAAACACTACGACAAACCCGAGCGCGGTGATCCGAAAGACAGCCTCGTCTTCCGCAACAACCTTTACTGGCCGACCGACGGAAAAGTCCCAGAGCTCCTGACAAAAGCACATTTCACCTGGGACGAGTGGCGCAAGCTGGGCCGTGACAACGGCTCACTCTTCGCCGATCCGCTTTTTGAAAATGTCGCCGAGCGCGACTTCAGGCTCAAACCCGGGAGCCCCGCGGAAAAGATCGGATTCAAGCCCTGGGATCTCACCCTCGCCGGCGTGCGCAAGGATGATCCCAAGTGGCGCGAGCTCGCCGCCAAAGGTCACCACTACCCGACCTGGGAAGCCGAGGCCAAACCCTGGCCCGCACCGGAATATCGCATCGACCTCCAGACCTTCGAAAGCACGCCCGCCGGAGTCATTGGCATCCGCAACGCCAAATTCGACCGGCCAAAAGACCAACCCGACAAAGGCGAAGGATTTTTCATCAGCGAAGACGCCGCCTCCCCCATCCCCGTCGAGGGCGGTACCGGCTCAAAGCGCAGCCTCAAGGCGCAGGACAAACCGGATCTCGCCCACAGCTACGACCCCGTCCTCGATATTTTTCCGAAATGGGAAGAAGGCACTTTCCGCGTCAGCTTTGACATCATGGGCCAGCCCGGAGCCGACTGGTTTTTCGAAATGCGAGTCAAAGGCGGGGAGTTCGCCGCCGGTCCTTACGTCCGCTGGCAGGGAGGAAAACTCGTCGCCAACAACACGCAGAGCATCCCGCTGACCGACGTCAAACCCGGCGAATGGATCCGCCTCACCCTCACCGCCACGACCGGGGCGGGCAAATATGATATCGCCATCACCCGCGAAGACGGCGTGACGCTGGAGTCCAAAGACATCCCCTGCAAACCGGAATGGAATGCCGCGAACTACCTGCTCTTTAGCTCCCTCGGGACGAAGGAGACTGCCTATTTCATCGACAATGTCAGTCTGGTGCCGATAGGGAAATGAATCAGTCAGTCCCGATGAATCGAGTCCCCCTGTTTCAAATTCTGTTCCTGGCCGGAACTCTTTCAGCCACCGATGCCCCCGTCGAAACCGATCTCTGCATCTACGGCGGCACCAGCGCCGGAGTCATCGCGGCGGTGCAGGCGGCCGGTCTCGGGAAAAAAGTGGTCCTCGTAGAGGCGGGCCAGCACCTCGGAGGCATGAGCGTCGAGGGTCTCGGCGGGACTGACATCGACAACCATCGCGAATTTCAAAACAGTCCCGCCGTGGGCGGACTCACCCTCGAATTTTACCGCCGGGTCAGCGCCCGCTACGGTCGACTCGAGGCCTTTGATGCGATGCTCCGCGAGGGGAAAAAAGAGCCCGGACTCTGGCGCTTCGAACCTCATGCGGCGGAGGCGGTCTTCGACGAATGGGTCAGGGAGGCCGGCATCACTGTACTGCGCGGCCATCGCCTCCGCGAAACAGGCGGAGTGACCAAAGACGGAGCCAGGCTGTCCGAACTGCATTTTGAAAACGGGGTCAGTTTGAGCGCAAATGTCTATATTGACGCAACCTACGAAGGCGATCTCCTCGCCTTTGCCGGTATCCCCTTTGTCGTCGGACGCGAGGGCAATGGCGCCTACGACGAAACAAAGAACGGTATCCGCACCGACACGACCCACGGGCAGTTCGACAAGGCCGTCGATCCCTTTGTCATTCCCGGTGATCCTGCGAGCGGCCTTATTCACGGCGTGCAGGACTCCCCGACCGGCGAACACGGCGCCCCCGACGAGAGCATCCAGGGTTATTGTTTCCGCCTTTGTCTCACCAAGGATCCGGCCAATCGTCTGCCCATGGGCAGGCCCGATGCTTACGACCCCGCCCGCTACGAATTGCAACGCCGCTACCTCGCCGCCGGCGGAGTCATCACGCCACCCGGAGGCAGCCTCCCCAATGGCAAAACCGATCCCGGCTCATGGCATTTCCTCGCCGGCAACTTCACCGGCTGGAATCAACGTTACCCCGTCGCCACCTATGCGGAGCGCGAGGAAATGCTGCGGACGAGTCGTGGGTATATCCGCGGCGTCTACTGGTTCATGGCGAACGAAGCGCCAGTCTCCGAAGCAACAAGAGCAACCTGGGCTGCCTGGGGTCTTTGTCAGGATGAATTCACCGACAACGGCGGCTGGCCGCGAGCCTTTTACGTGCGCAACGGACGACGCATGAAAAGCGACTTCGCCCTCACCGAAGCCCACCTCCGCAAGGCCTCGCCCGAACCCGTGATCGATTCCGTCGGGCTCATCTGGTGGCCGCCCGATCTTCACCACGCCCGCCGCATCGTCAAAGACGGCCGCGTCTGGAACGAAGGTGCTGTCTTCAACGAGTCCGGCGAGGTCGACTGGATCCCCTGCGGTATTCCCTATCGCAGCCTCGTGCCGAATGCGACCGACTGCACCAATCTCCTCACCCCGACCTGCCCGTCCTCAAGCTACGTCGCCTACGGTGCCTACCGCATCGAGTTCACCTTCATGATCGCCGGCCAGTCGGCTGCCACTGCCGCCGTCCTCGCGATGGATAGGGAAATTCCCGTGCAGGAGGTCCCTTACCCCGCTCTGCGCGAGATCCTCCTTCGCGACCGCCAAATCCTCGACGTGCCCGCTCTCCCCTAGCCGTTGCCCCAATGAGACCATTTATCCTCATCCCCCTGCTCGCCGTGACACTCGCCAACCTCTCCGCCGACGACCGCGCCGCTTCCGTCGAAGTCGTCACCGCCACTCCCGGCCTCGTTGCCTTCTGGGATTTCGTGAAACGTGAGGCCGACGGGGAGAAACGCTTCCTCGCTCACATCCCTGACACAGCCACCAACGACTATCCCCTCGACGCCGCGAATTACATCAAGGATTACTGGGGCTCGGGGCCCGGGGCCACCTACGCCGACTTCCCGCTCCTCGGTCGCGGCCCCTTCGGTGAAGCCATCCGCATTTGCAAAGAGGATGACCCCGATTTCCGCCCCTTCCTCTACGTGCCGCGTTCGCGCCTCCACGACAGCCCTCTCGACATCAAAGGAGCCGGCAAGTCCGTTACCGTCGTCGTCTGGGCGATTCGCGAGAGCGGCAACCACGCCCTCGCCGGGATCTGGCACGAGGGCACCGACCTGAAACAAAAGGAAACCTCCGCCATCCAAAAGGTCGAACGGGGCCAGCGGCAGTATGCTCTTTTCGCCGGACTCAACAAGATGGGAAGTTCCTGCGGCCACGTTTCCGAAAATGGTGCGAGCTCTTTCCTCAATCGATACGCCCTCCACAAATCGAACTCCGCCGACCAGTCGCCCGAGGTCCCGCACGATGCTCCCGCTGAAGTTCTCGACGCTTCATGGCAGTGCTTCGCGATGACCTTCGATCACGAACGCGACGAACTCACCGGATGGCTCAACGGCGTCTCCGGGGACCGCTGGCTCGACGATCCGAAAAATGACAAGCTCATTTCCTCCGCCTATCAGGCCTATATGCAGGGCCACTACGCCCGTATCCCACATCAGCAGGACGGAGAAGACCCGGCCTTTCCCGTCGATCAGTATTACAACCCTCCCGAGGAAAAGATCGTCGCTTCGAAAATCATCAGCGAGACCGCCGATGAACAGGTCGAGTGGATCGAGTATCCCTACACCCGCGTCCGCATCACCTCGATCAAATTGAGCGACGGCCAGTGGCTTGAGAAGGAGCGCGATCTCGTCGGTCTGCGCCTCAATCCCTGGTGGTACCCGCACGATCTCTACAGCCCGGCCAACGATGGCAGCGGCGGTCCCTTCACGATTGGACGCGTCATCCACAGCTCGCGCAGCGTCGGTTTCACCGGCTGGATCGGAGGAGTGGCTGTGTTTGACCGGGCGCTGACCGCCGGGGAGATCGCCGCGCTGTCCGCTCTGCGGAAGCCTGAATATGGCGGCCGGGACCTTGCGATCCCCGGCGCGGTAGGGAGTAAGACCGATTGCGAATCGGGATCTGCACGACGCCTCGACGACAGAAGATCTTTTGGGAGGACCGGGTGATCTCCAGATCGCCCTGTTTCGCGTGCTTGTGGACTTGGTTGGGGCGACGTCGACGTGCACGCGGCACGCAGTGCCCCTACCCTTTTCCAACCGTAGTTGGGGACCTCCCGGTCGCCCGTGTTTCGCGTGCTTTTGGGCTTTGCGGGAGCGATGTCGACGTCACACCGGATCCAGATTTTTGTAACGAAGCACGAGGAACCAAGCACGAAGAACCGCGCGCCTCCGGCGCGCTACTCCCCTGCCCCGACCGAAGCGACCGCTTCGGCGCGGCGTTTGCGAATGCGGCAGAAGAAGAATCCGGCGAGGGCGAGGCCGAGCAGACCGAAGGTGCCCGGCTCGGGGACGGCGGTCAGGGTGATGAAGCTACCGGCTGAACCATCTCCATAGGAAATGGTGTAATTTCCGATTGTCTGGCCATCGACCCACCCGTCGAATTCACCAGAAAGGAATGGCCCCGCTCCTGCCAATCCAATTCCGTACTGGGCTATGGTATACACCTCAAAGGGGGTAAAGGCGTCTCCAAAATTGATGTCGAGCGTCGCTCCGTTCAGATTGAGGTTGCCACCCACGTTGATTCGATCCGCGCCAGTTCCCTGAACCAGATCCACCAGCCAGATGCTGCTGGTGGATTGCAACGTGAGATCGCCATTGAAGGTCAGAGTCCCGAGATTCCCTGCCACTGGAACTCCGACTGCCACGGTGCCGGCGGTCAGGGTTCCTCCATTCTCAATCAGAGTGTCGGTATCGACGAGGTTGCCCACGGTGCCCGTACCTCCAAGAGTGGCACCCGTCTTGACCGTCACATCTCCAATCGCCCCTGATTGGTTGCCGTTGATCAGGAGAATGCCGGCATTCACGGTGGTTGTCCCCTGATAGGTATTGTTTGCGGTCAGGATGGTCGTTCCCGTCCCGTTTTGTTCAAAAGAGCCGTCTCCGCTGATGGCCGCCCCGCTCAAATCGGTTCCCTGGGTCACGGTGTCACTCTGGTTCACGGCAAAGGTGGCTCCGGAGGACACGCTGATCGCGCTGGCAGTGTTGAGCGATCCGGTGCCTCCGCCGTCTCCGAGTTGCAGCTTGCCGCCGGTCACGGTGGTGGTTCCAGAGTAGGTATTCGCGGCGGTAAGGGAGACGGTGCCGGCATCGATCTTATTGAGGGAGAGAACGTCTCCGGTCCCGGCAGTCGGATCCGCCTCGGAGATGGCGCCGGAGAAGATGATGCCATTCCCGCTGGTGATGGCGGAGGTCACTTGCACGGTCTTGGTTTCCGCACTGTCGGCAACCCGGTCCTGCAACTGGACGGTGCCGCTGAAGGTGCCCGTTCCGGTGGTGAGGCTCGCGGATCCGCCGAGGGTGACGGTGCCGGTTCCATTGGTGGCGTTGATCTCGATGTCGTTGGCTACCGTCAAACCGGCGGTGTTCTGCNNCTCGCGGAAGCGGATGGGCTCCAGAGTGGTTTCGTTTTTCACGACGATGTCTTCCTCAAACATGAAGAAGGTGTCCCCGGCGTAGGTGCCGTTGGTCACAGCGACCTGACCGCCGTATTTCATCTGATTGGAGTTTTCGAAGTCGTCGGCACGGACGAGGTTCATGACAGCTCCGTTGATCGCGGAGATCACGTAGATACCGTTGCGTTCGGGATTGGCTTCCTCACCGGCGATGAGAATGCGGGTGCCGGGAGCGCTGGAGGCATAGTCGAACCCGTCAATGATCGTGCTGACTCCGATGAAAGCTCCGTTGCCGGTGGTGGCACCGGGGATCTGTCCACCGCTGGTGTCGGTGAGGCCGTCTCCGTTGGGATTCCAGGTGCCGGATCCGAGGATGCTAACAAAGGTGGCGCGGTCGACGGCGGCTCCGATGGTAGAGGTGACATCGCCGAGGGCGATTTGAGTGCTGCCGGCGGCGGTGTTGCTCTCGAGAAGGACGGTTCCGGCGCGGACGAGGGTGCTGCCGGCAAAGGAACTGCCGGAGGATTCTCCGGGGGTTCCGGGGACGAAGCTGTTGGTTCCGGCGAGACGGACGGTGCCGGCGTCGACTTTGACGAGACGGCCGGCGCCACTGATGTTGCCGGTCAGGCCGAGTTCGCTGCCACCGGTGGCTCCGACGAAGGTGTCACGCCCGAGGGCGATCGTGCCGGTTAGACTGGAGGCGGCTCCGCCGGACCCGGTGAGGGAAACACTGCCCACGGTGTTCACATTGGTGATGGTGATGTTGTTGGCGAGGCTGGTTGCTCCACTCAGATTGAGCCCGGTGAAGTCATCGGCTCCGCTGATCCCTGTCACTCCGAGGGTGAGGGTGCCGGAGCCAAGCTTGCCGCCGAGGGCGACGTTGAGGATGCCGTTGGCGATTTCGGTGTTCCAGCCCTGGGCGCTGTTGTTGGTCACGGCGAGGGTTTGGAGGGCGCCGTTGCCGTTGACACGGAAGATGCCTGACCCGGTAATGATGCCGGCGTAGGCGGCAGTCTGAGTGCGGTCGTTGCCGACCGTTAGGGTGCTGGCACCGAGGGCCACGGTCGCGGTGATCGGGGTCGCTCCCGCCGTGGCGAGTGAGCCGATGGTCTGGTTGGCCCCGTTGAGATCGAGGGTGCCGGAGGAGGCGATATTGCCATGGACAATGTGCCGGGAAAGGGCGGCGAGGGTGTCCGCTCCCCCGCCGAGGAGAACTCCTTCGATGATGTGGGTGTCACCGGTGTAGGTGTTGGCGGTATTGTTGAGTTGGAGAGTGCCGGTGCCGGTCTTGCTGAGGTCGTCCGCGCCGGTGATGCTGCCGCCGATCCCGGCGGTGAAGGTCGGGTCCACTTCCACGGTGCCGCCGCCGGTTCCTAACACAACACCGCGGTTCTGCGCGAGGGTGAAGCTGGCGAGAGCCCGCAGGGTGCCGCCGGCGAGAGTCAGGTTGTCAGCATCGGCGTTGAGCGGGACAAAACCCAGAGCGGTGTCGATGGCGATGGCGATTTTGCCGCCTTCGATGACGGTGCCGCCGCGATAGCCGCTGCCTTCAGTGGTGCTGCCTCCGGCAGTAACCGGAGTGAAGGTTAGGGTGCCGGAACCTGTTTTTCGAACCCGGACGTTGCCGTCGATAGTTCCGCTGTAGTTGGTGTCGGTGGCCTGATTGACGCTCAGGGTGTTGTAGTCAAAGCCACCGTTGTTGATGCTGCCGCTGGATCCGCTGAGAGAGGCGACTTCCTGATCATAGCCGTTCAGATCGAACTGGCCGGAACTGCCATTCATGACAAGGTCTGAGGCAATGTTGAGGCTGTTGTTGCGCCCTATCTGAAGAATTCCGTTTTTGACGGTGGTTGGCCCTGAGTAAGTATTCGCACCATTCAACAGGATGACGTCCTGCCCCACCTTCGTCAGTCCGAAGTCACCGGTAATGGCACCATCAATCTGCAGATAGGAACCACGGAGTGCCAGATCGTTGGGATTTCCCCCCATGATCGAATTCTGTTTCCCCATATCATAAATTACGGTTTCAGAAGCTGGAAACGTCTGCCCGAGGAAGGAATTCTCCAGGAGGTTGATTGTTATCGTACTGGCCAGACTATGGATCACGCCGACCTGTTCGTAATCCACCGGAAGGTAACCCATAATGGATCCGCCATTCAAATTGATGGTCTTGGTGCCGGTTTGATTGTGCGCGACCTGGAGATTCACCCCCGCGCTCAAACCCACCAATGGACCGCTACGCGCGCCATCCACAAACCACCGTTCCATCGAGCCCGCCCTCTGGTCCAATGTTGCCGCCGGAACGAAATTCGCCACGGCAATCTCAAGGGCACCGCCCTGGCTGACCACAACCGTATTCCCCGCCGCACCGAAGGCGCCATTATGCCTCACCCGAACCGCTCCTTCATCAAGATAGAAGAAACGGTTACCGTCAAAAGTCGACGTGTTGTTACCGAGCGTCAGAACCCCGTCACCCGTCTTAATCACATTGTAAAGCCCCTGATTATCCAGTGCCCCGAACTGAACCCCTGAGGTTCCGCCCGTCCCCAGACTGGCGGCATCCACGTTCACATGATAGTGGTCATACAGGGTGACCGTCCCTGTAAACAGGGTGCTGCGAAATCCATCCACCTGAAAGCGAATCAAACCGGGGTGAATTCCACCTGCGACAGTTGCGGTCGTTTTCAGATCAATGTCCGGAATCGCCTGGTTGCGGTCCGTTGCCATTGCCGCGCGAATCACATTATTGTCCCAGGTGGTGATTTTGCCGTGGTCCCACGTAAAAAGGTCCGGACTACCGCTGTTGAAGGTGTAGCGGAGTTCAGTGTTGATATAGGAAGCCCCGCCATCACGCCGATCTGCATCATCACTCATTGTGGTGCCATTGAGGATGATCTCGCTTGTCGACGCACCGACTGCGCCCGGGGTAAGAAACTGAATCCCGCCTTCGTTGATAACCCAATTTCCGGAAAAGAGGGGTTGGTCAGTGCGAATGTTGAGAAAGCCGCGACCGAACTTGGTCACCTGGGAGGCGCGGATCCGACCGTTTATTTCACCGGTGCTCTGCGCCGTGTAAATCAATGCCTCAGAAGCTCCTCCAAGTCCGAAGTTGAGATTGGCATTGATTATGGGGGTATTGGCGAGGAAAATAAGGCCGCCGCTGCGGATGGTCACTGTATCGAAGAGACCGTTGGCGCTAACGTTCAAGTTGCGCTGAATGCGCATCGCGTAGATATCGAGATTGGCTCCGAGGGTGATGGTCCCTCCCGCTTCAGCGCTCAATATCTCAGTCCCGTCATTGAGAGTCAGAACACTGGTGTCCAGGGTAGTGGCGGTTGTCGACCGGTAATTCGCCGGAGCACCTCCCTGTGTGATGATCTGAAACCCATTGGTGTTGTCATACTTCAGGAACTGATCCTCGGTGCGGCTGACGATCCAGGGAGCGACCATGTTGTTGGTCATCACCGGAACGTTGGCCGGATTCGTAATCAGAAAGTTGGCCGAGTTGTTGACGCCGCCGGCAGCCGTGTTGGCCCCGAGATTCAGATTCGTAAGAGTATTGTTAGCAGGGCTCGAAGTGGAATAAATGGTCAGCGTTCCGTGGGTTCCCCTGGTGAGACTGTCGACCCCGAGACCGGCATAACCCGTACCCTCGACATTGAGCCTAAGGTGGGAGCCGCGCATGACGGTCAGGGCACCGATATCCTCGCGGTTGGTCGTCGCCGTATTGATGATATTCGTTCCGCGGATTTGCAGAGAGGAACCGTTCAATGTCAGCGCCCCCTGGTCGTCATAACGCCCCTCTCCTCCGGGATCCACCGACGCAGTTCGGTTGTCGAACGTTATACGACCGCCGGTATGCATCACGATGCTGGTGTAGTTCGCTCCAGCGGCATTCAGAAGACCTCCGTTGGCGCTGGCAAAACGCAGGTGTCCATAGACATCCACTTGTCCGGTGCCCAGAGGTGTCCTGAATGTGGTCGCGGTGGTGCTCCCTCCATTCACCAGCAGGGTGCCTTGATACCAACCGCCGCCGATGTCGCGTCCGCGGGCAATCGTTGTTCCACCGCCATAATCAGCATCCACCCCCGAGTTCAGGGTCGCGATTGTCGCTCCATAGCCCGCCGAATGCCATGCATCGGGGCGACCGTAAAGAACGTGGGCGGTCGGGCCGGTGAAGATGATGGAACCGGCGGTCCCGGGGGAGAAGGTCAAGGTTGCCACCCCGCCAATTCGGTAGACATTCCCTGCTCCGGCCGTAAGCGCCCCGGTATTTCCCGAGTAGGTGGAACCCCCGATAATCGCGCCGAGACTCCAATAACCGTCCTGAAAAGTGGAGAGGTTGAACGCGGTGCTTGTCGACACACCATCCAGAGCAATGATCCCGCCGAGACCTGAACGGCTCGTGTTGTTAGCCGCAGGAAAGAGCGTGGCGAGATTGGCCGTGGTGAACAATGAGTTCTGGGACACCGCAAGCACCGTCGGAGTTGAATATCCGCTACTGAAATTGGAGACGGCGCCTCCGGCGATATTCGTGAGTGAGTTAAGGGAAAGGACTGAAGTGGGCCCGTTGATGACCGGTCCAGCGCCGAAGGTAAAGTTCGTAGCACTCTGGGTAACACGACTATAACCCTGAAGCGCGGTGAAACCGCCTGTCCAACCGGTATTCGCGACGTTGTTGTTGAAGTTGATCAAATAGGAATCGCCCTTTGTCAGGGTGCCATTTCCTCGAATGATATTGTTGATCACGAGGGTCGCATCCGGAACTCGAAAGAAGGGGTTGTCCCTGATCACGACCTCACTGGCGATGCGGAGATGGTCTCCGAAGCTTACCGGATCGAAGAGAATTGTCGGACTGTTCTCCGTACGGAACTCCAGACCGGCCGCCCCGATCGTAGCGCCGGCAGAATTCGTTGCAGGGGTTCCCCCATTCCTGTCGTAGACGATGGAAGTGCGGCCGGCCACCGTGATGTGCTGGTTGGGGCTGTTGAAGAAAGTCGTGGTCGAATTGGTCGTGGTGGTATTCTGCGCGGCGAGACGCAGAGTTCCGAAATTGAGCCTGATCGCTCCGGTGCCTTCCGCCTGGGAGTTGCCCCCGGCCGCATTGGGTCCGACGACAATGAGCTCACCCCGGTTGAGGGTGATGGCGCTGGAAAGAGTCGCATCATTGTTTCCCTCAAGGCGGAGAACACCGTCGCCCGACTTGAAAATTGGTGCGGCGCCGGTGATCGCACCTACAAGCGTGAAGATCCGGCCGCTCTGGTCGACCCGGATTCCGACGTTTCCATTCCCTCCGATGGTGGTCGTTCCATTGACGGTGAGGTTGTGGGTGTTCGCGCTATCCGTCCCACTGGTGCTTCCGATGATCAAAGAGGTCCCCTGAAGGGTATTGGTCCCTTGAATGGTCAGATTCTGAATCGTGTTCGTGCCGACCGCTGTCGAAGTTCCCGTGTATCGTCCACCAATGATGCGGGCGTATGGTGTATTCCCGGCGATAATGACGGAATTGTTCCAGGAAGTGTTGGCGTTGTTATTCGTTCGGAACCAGAGTTCCGCCATTTGCTGGCCGTCGTTGTTCTGCAGCCAGTCTCCCGCGAGAGTAATCGTCGCTGAACTGGCCGTTCCAGCCCCGTCGAGGAAGAGCTTGCCGCTGTTGATCTGAATGTTTCCGGTAATGGCATTCGCTGTGTTTGTCAGCTGCAGGTTGCCAATCCCGTGCATCGTTAAATTCGCCGCCGTAACGACACCGCCGATGCGAGTCGTAATGTTGTTTGCACCATTGTAAATCACCGCTTCCCTGGCAAGAGTTCCATCACCAAAGAATAGGTTGGTGGTGTTAAAATTAACCCTGCCAACCGTGTTATTATTCGCGGCAATGAGCCCTCCGCTGTGGATGTTGATCGTTCCTCCGGTAAAAGTGGTCTCGTTATCTGCCGTGGCCGCCACCTGGAGGGCGTGCACATTCACCGTGCCCGCCAGGGTGGGATCCCCTTGCCCGCCGGCAAAGGATGCGACCGACGCAGAAGTCAGGCCATTCAGGAACGTCGCCGCTGCGGTTGCGTCTCCCGTCGTGAAGATGTTCGTAAAAGCTGCGTTCTGCACGCCGAGGTCGTTGTTGTAGGTCAGGAAAGTATTGCGGCTGGGGTTAGTCATCCAAACGGGCAGAAGGCCGCGCGCATCCAACATGGTGGCCCCATTATCAATGAAGAATTTCATCCCCTGAAGCTCCACAGTGCCCAGTTCGTTGGCGTTTTCCCGCACCGCAAACGTTGCCTGACCGTCCCGCGTGATGCCGGATGTTTCTAGAATGATCTGCCCGGAGCCACCGTTTCTCTCCAGATAAACCGCAGCACCGTTTCTCACCGTAATTGCTCCGACACGCTCGCGATTGACTCGTCCGCTGCTGCTGATCATGTTGAGAGTGGCGCCATTGAGTAGCATCGCGGTGTTGTCACCCCACTTATTCTCGGTCGCTTCCAGTCCCAGATTCGAGTTCTCAAGACGGGAGATGAGCATCGTGTCATTGACATCCATGTTGTAGTCCAGTCGCAGGGTCGAACCCACATGGAGATTGACAGTATTGACCTGGTTCCCGGCATCATCGGTGAAGCGACCGGCTCCACGTGCCATGAGGCGACCATAGACGTCATAGATCGGCGAAGCGCTGTCACCCGTGATTTCGAGGAAGTTCTGGGTACTGCCGGTCTCCCGGTTGCGGAAGACGATGGTGTTTCCCGTATAGGTTTGATCTCCGTAGAGTCGGACGGAGGCGTTTCCGTTGCCGATCACAATACCGTTCGGCACCATGTCAGCGCCCACCTGGAGACCTGCTGTGCCAGACAGGGCTCCGGATTGAGTGATGCCGAGAACTCCTCCGTTGGTTCCGGTAAAACGGTAAACGTTGTCTACCCCCGCGCCCATGCTGTCCGCCGTATAATAAGTCCCCACCCAGGCGCTGACACCCCACTTCCCGTTCCCCAGTTTCGATTGGTCAATTTGGCTGGTGTAGAATCCTTCGTTCAAACCCAGTGAAACTGCCCCGTTTGTCGTTGAACGGATCTGGTAATCGGTGAGGGGGGCGTCGATGCCGATATCTACCCTGGCCAGGCCCTGTGCGGCTGACCCGAAGGTCTGGACCCGCTGTCCCTGGGCGGCGAGAATGTTCCCGGGAGTGTTGATGCGAATAGCCGTGGATCGGTTGATGACGATATCACCCGTGCCTAGGTTGGCTGAGGCACTGTAGCTGAAAACATTGCTGCCCCCTTGATAGAGTTCAGCCGCTTCAGGGATGCGCGTGCCGAAAAGAATCGTTCCATCGGTGGCGACCGTGCCGCCATTCCAGGCGCTGTTGTCCCCATTGATCTCCAGGTTGTTGCCCCCGGTCTTCGTCAGGGTATAGTTTCCTGCAATCGTCCCTCCGAGAAGGAGCGGAGCATCCGTCTGGATTCGGGCATGATTCGTCAGGGTAACGGAACCGTCAAAACGTGGATAGTTCGCATTCCCCCCGGTCACGAGGAAACGTTGCACATCCAGGGTGAGATTTCCGAGCGTGATGATCTTGTTTGAAGCAGTCGAACCGGCAGCCCTGTCGGTATCAAGGGTCGAATCTCCGCCCTGGTGGATCACGTGATTGCCGAGGTTGATAATTTGGAAATTGGTGGTGCTGTCTCCGGGCGTCCGGATCTCCCATTCGCCTCCCCGGAGGAAGACACTGGTGGTCCCGGGAATGGAACTGGCAAAGCCGGTCGGAGTAGCCCAGGACTGATCATTGGCAAAGGAGGTAAAGACACCCTGAAGAATATCAGCCGTCTCGAACGAATTGGGAATCGTGGCATTCCAGTTGTCCAGAGTCAGACGCCCGGTTCCAATCTTGACGATCTTTGATCCCGCACCGCCGATGATCTGTCCCGAGAAAGACTGGTTGCTGGACTGACGACCCACCGTCAGCGTGGCGGTCCCCAGATCCAAAGTTCCGCCGCCGTTCTGAACCGGACTGATGACGAAGGTGCTGCTCAGGTTGCCGAACTCCTGATTGAATCCATTGAGTTTCACCGTTGCCCCCGGACGAATCGTGACGATGGAACCGTTGATGGCACTGAGATTGGCAAAGGTGGGAATGACATTGGCCGCCATCAGGCTCAGGGTCCCCTGATTCACCTGGATATTTCCCTGGAAGGTATTGGCTCCGGAGAGTTCCAGCGTTCCCGCCCCGTATTTTATGAGCACTGCCGCAGAGGGGACGCCGGGGTCCCCCGAAGAGAATGTGTTGTTTGAATTTTCCCGGAAATTGGAGAGTACTGCGCTAATGGTGGAAACGGCGGAATCATCTGTGTAAATACTGAGGGCATTGGTTCCGAAGTGGATGGTTCCTCCGCTCACGTCGGCACCTCCGTTTAGAATCATCCCCGCCTGGCCCAGAGTGGAGGCATTGGCGCTGCCCAGATTCAAGGTGAAACCACCCAGGGCTACGTTGGCATTCGAACGAAAGGCAAAGACCGAGCGATTGGCGGTCAAGATGCCTCCTGTTACCCCGGCGTCGAAAAGTTGGGTATCACCCGCAACCGTGTCCAGATCCCCGGTGCCTCCATAAGTGGCGGTAACGACATTGCCCCCGCTAAAGCCCGCATAGTGAGCGGCATTGGAAGCTGAATCCAACACGGCCGCCCAGGTTCCGATGGTACCGTTCAACAGAGTCGGAGCGGCGGTAAAGGAGAGTTTCTCGTTTCCGGCAGAACCAATATCGGTGGAGATTCCTTTGACAGTAAGGGTGGCATTATTGGTGCGGACCAGCGAACCGAACCGGAAGGTCGTCGCATTGCCGCCAGCTCCGGTGCCGTCGACGATGAGGGAGGCATTGCCGGTATTGATGTTGAGGGCTGCCGTTGAGACCGTCGTATTGGAGGCGCCCGTGTTATTGTTCAGTCTGAGCGTTCCATTAGAGACGGTAAAGACGCTATTAACCCCGAAAGGACTGCCGGCGGCTTTGGCCTCGCCAATCAGCGTCCCCTGGCTGACGAGAGTCGGCCCCGTGTAGGTATTTCCGGTGCCGACGGTCGGGTTAAGAATGACCGTCCCGTTCCCCACCTTGTTAATGCCGCCCGCCCCGCTGATCGTACCGGTAAAGCTGGTATCGCCCCCGGTGATCGCGGTGAGATTCAGGGCGCGGGTGGCGGTAATGGCACCACTGAATACCTTCGCACCCGCATCGAGACCACCAAGCGTCTGCGTACTGCCGGACGCGCTGTTGGTGAAACTGCGGGAAATGGTGCGGGTTCCCGAGGCGAGGATCTGGCTGAAGGATCCTCCGTTGAAGGTCACCGCGCTGACGGCCGTGCCCAGGGCGTTGTCATGACCCAGAACAAGGTAACCTCCGTAGGTGGCGGTGGCACCGGCATAAGTGTTGTTGTTGCCGAGGACGAGTGTGCCTTGCTCGTATTTATTGAGGGCACCGGCACCGCCGACCACTCCGGAAAGTGTCACGAGGGAACCACGGGTGCGGAAATCAGTGAGGGTGCGGGTCAGGGTGGTGGTGCCGGTGACAGTGAGCCGATAGCCGTTGAAGCCATCGAACCAGATCCCGGAGGCATTGTTCCCGGTTGTCACGGCTCCGCCTGCATTACTGGTCAGGCTGTTGATGCGGATTTCCTGGTTCGACGACGCACCCGTCAACGAACCGACGGTGATGTAACGAGACGATCCGTCATTTCCCCCGGCAGTGGCGAGGGCATTGTCAAAAGCAAAGGGTCCGGTTCCATCGAGGCGGAAGTCCACCTCGGCCCGGCGATCATTACTCGCCGTGAGAGAGATGGTCGATCCGGCGTTGCCTGCCGCACCTGTATTCGCCGCAACGAGCCGTCCCTGGGTGATGATCGTGTTACCTGCATAGGTGTTGTCCGCATTGAGGACTAAAACCCCTCCGTTGTTCTTCTGAAGAGTGACGGCACCCGCACCGGTCTGGGAGATCGCCGTGTTGAATACCAGCAAGCCGAGGCCCGACTGAAAGTCGTTGTCATTGCCGACGTTGAAGTTCGCCGTCCGGGCAGTCCCTTCGTTTTCAAGCACCGCCGTGCCGTCAAAATGAGTCGCGGTCCGGTGGGTGCCGATTGAAAGCATCTGGAAGGTTCGGTCGCCATCGTCCATCCTCATCAGAAAATTGTTCAGCTTTAGGACGCCGTTGCTGCCGCCGGAAAGAGTGGCGGTGCGGAGCGTACCGGTCGCGGATCGAACGTCGATGTTTCGGGCGTCGTATTGGCGATCCACACCACCAAGGAAGGTCTTCGTCGGATCAATCCCGAGGCGCAATTCGCCGGCTCTGAGCAGGATGGTGTTATTGGCCGCGTTGAGCGCTCCGTTCTGGCCGGAGACGAGAATACCTCCAGCACCGACCATCGTTCCGTAGGTCACGCTGGTACCGATCGTTTCGGTTCGGGTGCCGGTATAGTCCTGGGCCTTGGGCAGATAGACAACACCGCCGATGTTGGTGCGGCCATTCTGATCCTCGGCCCCCACGATCAACGGAAAAGCACCGGACAGGACGTTTTCATTGGCGATGATGAGGGTGCCGCCACCGGAGCCTAGCCGGAAGGCCTGAATGCTGCTGACGGTTCCCGTTTTGGTTCGTCCGGTCGCCGTCAGGGTGCTGCCCGTGTAGGTGCCATTTCGCGTGTCCGCACCGAACCAGGCCTGAACATCCGGCGCAACGGTCTTAATCTGGCCGATCACATCATTCTGAAAATCGTGGATGCCGCTCAACTGGATGGCGACGCGATTACTTCGTCTTATATCCGTGCCTGTCTGCTGGTTGGCGATGACGATGTCGTATGGACCGGTCTGCGGCACACTTGAGTTGTTCGCGTTGATATAACTGCGGAAGCGGATGTCGCTGCCGGTTCCATACCCTGCTCCGAAAGCGATCGCGGCGGGTGTATCATCATTGTTATTCTGAAGGGAAATCATCTGGCGGCTGCCAATATTGTCCGGACCATTGATGATGAGCCTCGCTCCGGCGTTGATGAAAATGTCGTTCCCGGTCACATTCGCACCTGCGGTGCCGGTGCCTCGCAGCCAGAGTTCACCTTCCGAAAGTATTGTCGATCCGGTGTACGTTTTTGCGGTGTCAAAGTAGAGGACACCTCCGCCGCGCTTCACGACACCTCCATTGATGAGGTCACCGCTGATAGTGCCCAGGACCGCCCGGCTTCCGCCGGAGGCGCTGCCATCGAGGCGGATGTAACGCTGCTCACCGCCGAGATCGATACGGTTGACCATGGTCACCACATGCGTGGCGTTGCCACCATTCAGGGTGAAGATCCCCGGATTAAACGTGGCGCTTCCCCAGATTACGGTCGCTCCCGCCCCGCCAAAATTCACATCAACCGGTGCTCCAAAGGCGGAAAAGCCCACGCTCCCACCTCCAAAACCACCCCCGCCGGTCAATTGCACCTGACCGGATCCTGTTCCCAGCGCCCGGGTGAAGTCCCGATCCGTCTCGTACGCAGCCTGAGAATCCGCATCACCGGACATATTGAGGTTGCCTGAGCCCAGAGCGGAAATATTCCGTGCACCGATGATATCCCGGAACATACCTTCGACGAGGTAGGTGGTGCCGGTGTACGTATTATTGGAGAAGAACGAGGTTGTGTTGGCACCCGCCTTGATAAAGGAGACGGCATTGCCGGCGTTATTGATGATGGACGAGCGGATATTATTGCTGTTCCAGGCGATATCGTAGAGTTGATACCCACCCGCCGCTCCGGCGGTAAGGAAGGGCACCGAAATTGTATGCGTCGCATCGCTGGTGATGATGCCACCGGACTCGATCACCAGGGTGGTTCCCGGACTCCCGGATAGGGTGCGTGCCGTGGTGCTGCGGATGTTAAGAGAGTTGATACTGGTGTTGAGCGCCAGGACCCGGTTGGCTGAGGTTACCCGGATGTTTTGACCACTGGCCCAGGTGCCCTCAGCGGTGTCGATGGCCTGGTCAGCGTTTTCGAGCTTACGATAGCCATTACCGCCGCTGGCGACGGGGACATATTTCAGGAATTCACGGTCGTAATATGCCCAACCGCCAAGGAACGGGACGGTTGTTGGACCGGCTTCGAGGGCGGAGTTGATGATTCGGTGTTTCGTGCTGGTTCCCAACTCTCCCGCGGTGAGAGAGTCGATCTGGAATTCCAGCGTGGTGCCAGGATTCGGCTTGATGAGATCGGCAAAAGTCATCGTGACCGAACCCGAGGCCAAGGCAGCGGAGCGGAAGTAGATCTTGTTGCCACCGCTTTCGAGGGTGGTGACACCGAAGGCCTGAGCCGCATCGTAGGTGATAAGGCTGCCCCCGGCGGTGAAGCCCGAGTTTTCCAGATTGATCAAGCTGGAGCGCATCGATATGGGCGCAGTAGTGGAAAAGCGGTTATTGGCGACGTTCGGTGCCGTGCCAGCTGCCTGCGCGAAAACCAGGCGCAAAGCGGAATTGCGCAGATTCAGGGCGGAGAGGTTTGAGTAGGGGTTTACTCCAGTGGTGGTATCGCCTGTGTCAGCACGGATCTCGCCGAGATTCGAGGTGAGCGTTCCTGAGTAGGTATTGCCATTGTTTTGCATCCGGAATCCCGAGATTCCGTAATGAATAATGTCCGCCGAACCGGAGACGACTCCACCAAGGGAGACAAAACCCGATGCTCCGGAAGCCGTAAGCACGTGTGACACATTGAAAGTTCCGGAGAGACTCAGAGTGCTGAAGTCTCCCTGAATCCGAGCGGCGCTACCCATTGTGATCGCCCCACCAAGGGTATCCTGCTCGCGCCCCATCATCTTGCGTATGGCCCCCTGTCCGAGGTAACCGTCACCGTTAATGACGAAGATTTCGTTGTTTGCGTATCCACCCATGGTCTGAACTCCCACCCCCGGATTATCCAGGTCATTCGCCGTCGCAAAAGTAGCCCCGCTGTTAATGATGGTATGTTGACCCGCCGCCGTTGTCCCTAGAGCATTCAGCCCATTCCCCTGCATCAGCGCCAGAGTGATACCGTTGTTCAGGGTCGTCACTCCGGTGTAGGTGTTCGACGCGCCGCCCGCCAGAATAAGCGTTCCCGTGCCATTCTTGGTGATTCCTCCCGCCCCGGACAACAGTCCGGAGAGGGTCAGTCGACCATCAGCCACATCTATGATGACAGGACTTGTCAGAGTGACATTGGAAGAAATGACATCGGACCCGATTCCCGATTTGTTGATTGCCGCCGTGCCGCCATTGTTGAGAATAAGACTGCCCCCCGCTCCCGGAGCGATCGTATAACTTTGCTGTCCCGTTGCATCTCCGAGATTCAATGTCCCCAACGTGACCGCGCCGTTCAAGTTGATCGTCTGGTTCCCCAGCAGATTCAGGAGGTTGAGGGTGGCAATATCACCGATCGCATTCGGAATGGCCGCAGAGGTCTGATGGAGCCCGTCAGCATTCCAGTTGTAAAGGTGCTGCCAGGAATAGGTACCCGGCAATCCCGACTGCGATACTCCCCAATCAACCTCCGCTGCATGACCGGCCGGAGTTGCCTGCCATGAAAGCATGGCAAGAAAAGTCATCGCCGGAGTCACCGCCTTGCGTGACAACCAGAACGATTTCCAAAAGCAAATATGCATCATTTCAACGTTTGGGTTTCTTGGAAAATTAGCTTGAAGCCCTTCGTTTATCTTGCGGCGACGGCTCATGACGAGAGGGAACGATCAAGAAGCCCAAAGACCAACAAAGTCGGAATTGTAGCAAAAATTAGATTCGCATGTTCGTGCAAAGCGCTTCAATTCGCACGATTGTGTAGCGCAATCCCCTGCAGGTCAAGGGGGATCTGTGAAATGCCGCTTCCGTGAAAAGGGATGAGATTTCTTTTCTCAAACTTGAGAAAAGAGTCGGACCGCTCCCCAGGCCCTTTGCGGAACAGGACAAGGAAACGCTCCAAGGGGAGACCCGCTTACCCAATTAGCCGGACAAAACAAAAGAGGCAGGCCGAAGCCTGCCCCGATCAATAACGGATATTAGCGCCAAACCCTAACGTCCGAAAAGGGGCAGTCTGAATCCGGGTTTCTTCTCCGGATCAGTCGCTGCCGGGGTCGTCGTGGCGGCCGCAGCTGCCGGCATGGCAGCCGGGGTCTCTGCCGGCGGTGTTGCGGAGGCACCGGGCTCAGTGGGCTGAGCCCGGGGGGCCGGGCGGGTTGAAGCTGGAGCATCTGCGGCCGGTGTCGCTGCAGGGGCAGGCTGGGCAGCAGCTGTTTGAGCGACAGCCTCATCGAGTTTCTTGATCTGCTCAGGAGTGAGTTTGGCCGCCGCCTCTTTCAGGGTCGCTGCCGCGAGTTCATTGGCGGGAGCGAGGATTGAGGCTTGTTTGAAATATCGGTAGGCTGACTCATAATCGGGGGCAGGAGCCGCCCCTGCCGCAACAAGGGCACCGCGGAAGTGGAGCCCGCCGAGCCGGAGAAGGGCTTCAAAGCGAGTCGCCTCAGCGACCTGCGGCGCCTGGATCACCTGCGTGTAAGCTTCGGCAGCGGCCTTCGCCGGTGTGCTTTCAGCACCTACCGGGACCATGCCCGATTCGGCCATTACGCCAAGACTAAGAAGACCTTCCGGAAGACCCGCTGCAGCAGCACGGGAAAACCATCCGCTTGCAGCGATCGGATCCTTGAGGGTTCCGGCACCGTTCAGATAGTAGACTCCGACCTTCTGCATGGCAGGAGCAAAACCGCCCCCGGCAGCCTGGAGATAGTTGGCGAAAGCCTTGGTTGGATCCTGGTCGAGGGTGCGCCCCTCTTCGTAGAAAACACCGACATTATAGAGAGCGAGCGGAACATTATTCCGGGCGGCAAGACGATACAGCTCCAGGGCACCTGCGGCGTTCGGAGCAACTTCGACTTTACCATCGGCGGGATCAAGATCGACCCCCTTGTCATAGTATCCGCCAAGAATGACCTGGGCGGCAGCGTCATTCCCCTGAGCGGCGCGGGTGAAGTAATCCAGAGCCTTGGTAAAATCTTTTGGAACGCCTGCAAGACCGGATGCGTGGAGTTCGCCCATGGTGCGAAGGCCTGCAGGCACGTTCTGGTCAGCCAGCTTGGTGAACTTCTCTACAGCCTTGGCCGGATCGGGCTCGATCTTCCGTGCTCCGAAGGTTTTACCGTCAAAAAGGACGGAACCAAGCGTCGCGAGAGCGTTCGGGTTTCCCGCGTCGGCCGCCTTGTTGAGCCAATCCCACGCTTTATCGTCGTCGACGCGCTCAGGTCCGCCCAGCTCCAGGAAAAACTGTGCCAGTTCGAACTGGGCCTGGTTGTCACCTTCGGCTGCCGCCTGTTCGAGGAGTTTCAGCGCCGCATCAGGATCGCGGGGTTCTCCGGCGAGGCCGTTAAGGTGGATGGAGGCCATATTGCGACGAGCAGCGTTAAGTCCGCCCTCGGCCGCTTTGCGGATGAATCCAATCCCTTCCTGAGTCTTGGCAACATCCTGACCGGATCCGGCGATAATGAAGCCGTAGTTGTTCATCGCCTGAAGATGCCCCTGATCGGCGGCTTTCTTATAATAAGCGAGCGCTTCGGCGAGTGCATTCTGAGCATTGCTCTGTTGAATGAGAACTCCCATCGAAAACTGGGCATCCTTGTCATTGCCCTTGTCGGCCAGTTCACGAATCTTATCGACCGACTCCTGGAGAGGAACTTTCGGAGCTTCGCCCTTGGCCATGGCGGAGATGGCCTCCTCCATCGCCTGAACCTGAGCGACCACTTCGTCACTGGGTTTGGTCCACTCCTTGGTGTCGAGGCCTAAAGCCGCCGCAGCGGCAACGAGAAAACAGGTTTTCAGAATCATAGTAGACGCGGGTTGAGCGCAGGGGGGGCTTTTAAAATGAGGCAACCAGCAACGCGTGTAGAATCTTCCGCCACGCCCTGCCAATCGCGGGAATGCGAATTGAACCTTAAACTCACTATAAAAGCAAGTATGATATGGGATTTACCCGCTTAAGATTGCTTTCCGGGGTCAATCTCCCCCGGTTTGGTCGTCTTGCCGGGCGAGAGGGAGAATCAGGACCACGGCAAGGACCACAAAGACTCCGCTCGCCCAAAGGCATCCGGAAAGTCCCCAACTGAGGTAAACGACCCCGGAAAGGAGAGTCCCGACCAACCTCCCGCAAGCGTTGGCCATATAGTAAAATCCGACATTGAGCGCGACTTTGTCCACGTCGGTAAAAGCAAGAACGAGGTAGGAATGCACTGCCGAATTTACCGCAAAAACCAGTCCGAAGAGCGCGAGTCCTCCGACAACCGCGGTTTTAGGATAAAAATCAAACTGCACCGCCGCGGCTATAGCCACTGTCACGACGATCAGGGCGATGCCCCAAACGAGGGCGTCTTTCACCCCGGCTGATATCCCGCTTTGATCCCTGCGTTTCACCAGCAGCGGCGCGGACGCCTGCACCGCCCCGTAACCAATCACCCAGAGCGAGAGGAACCCCCCGGTTTGCCAGAAACTCCAGTCAAAGACCTCCGTCAGGAAGAGAGGCAACCCGACCACAAACCAGATGTCGCGGGATCCAAAAAGGAATAGTCGTGCCGCCGAGAGAAAATTGATCTCGCGGGATTTGGAAAACAAGGCACGAAAGCGAACCTTTTCCTTTGTTTTACCGATATCCCCCTTCAGTAGTATCAGAGAAACGGTCAGGACAAGAAAGAGGACCGCCGCCATCGCCTGGAGCGCATAGACAAAACCGATCCAACTCAGGAGAACCGCTCCCAGGAAGAATCCAGCCCCCTTGAGCGCATTCTTCGAGCCGGTGAGGATGGCGACGAATTTGAAAAGAAGCCGTTCGGAGTGAGCCGATTCCTCCTTCGAGGGCACGAGGATCTTGACCGCACTTTTTGAGCTCATCTTGGTGAGATCCTTCGCGATTCCGGAAAGAGCCTGTGAGCCCATCACAAAGCCAACCGAGAGCGCGGCGGTCCACCCGGGGTCAAGAAAGGAAAGCATCACGAGAGCGACAATTTGCAGAGCCAGTCCTGCGAAGAGTGTCGTTTTCAGTCCGACCCGGGACCCGATCCAGCCCCCGAAAAGATTGGTGAGAATCCCGAAGAACTCGTAGAGGAGAAATAGAAAGGCGATCTGAACCGGCGAATACCCGAGTTTATGAAAGTGCAGCAGCACCAGCATTCGCAGGGCGCCATCCGTAATCGTAAAGCCCCAGTAGGCAGCGGTGACGAGGCTGTAGTCGCGCAGATTCATCCCCGCCCCGTCAAGGTTGAGGCCACCTTGGCGGCGAGATCCATGAGACGGTTCGCGTAGCCCCACTCGTTGTCGTACCAGACGAGCAGCTTCACCTGCGTCCCGTCAACCACCATCGTGGAGAGCCCGTCGACGATACCGGATCTCGGATCATTGAGGTAATCGGCAGAGACAAGCGGTCGCTCCTCAAATCCCAGAATACCGGCCAGTCCCCCGCCCGCAGCCTCTCGGAGGAAGCCATTCACTTCGTCGACGGAGGTGGCACGGGCGACTTCGAAAACGCAATCGGTCAGCGATGCGTTGAGCAGCGGAACCCGGACGGCGACTCCGTTGAGTTTTCCTTTCAACTCAGGGTAGATCATCGTGATCGCTGTTGCCGATCCTGTCGAGGTCGGGATGAGAGAGTTCAGCGCCGAACGCGCCCGTCGAAAGTCCTTGTGAGGGGCATCGACAATAACCTGGGTATTCGTCACATCGTGTATCGTCGTGATCATCCCGTGAACAATTCCGATCTGTTCGTGAATCACCTTCACGACGGGTGCAAGACAGTTCGTGGTGCAGGAGGCTGCCGTGACGAGGTGATGATTGGCCGGGTCGTAGAGATGATCGTTGCATCCCATCACGACGTTGAGCGCCCCTTCATTCACCGGAGCAGCCACCACAACCTTTTTTGCGCCGCGATCAAAATGGCCCTGAATCGACTCCGGAGTCCGGAACTGCCCGGAACTTTCAATCACGACATCGACTCCCGCGCCGGCCCAATCGATCCGGTCCGGGTCGCGATGAGCGCTGAATCCGATTCGCTTTCCTTCGACAACAAAATGATCATCGCCCGAAACGATCCCTCGATCCCATCGACCATGCACACTGTCGAACTCAAGAAGGTGCGCGGCGAGCCCGGCCCCGCCTTTCACTTCGTTGACGTGAACAATTTCGATTCCCTCCCGGCCCCATCCGGATCGAAATCCGAGGCGGCCCATACGACCGAATCCATTAATGCCTATTCTGACACTCATGCTGAAAGCGCCCCCTTCTCCATCTCTTCGAGCCAGGCGGTGATCTTCCCGCTGATCAACTCCCTGACCTCACGATAGGCATCGGCAGTCGCGCCCATTTTTTCCGCAAGGGCATCCGGTGATGGAATCCGCCACTCCTGACTGTGGTTGGCGAAGGGGTAGATTCGGGGACAATCAGGCTCGGCATCAGAGCAGAGAAAGATAGCCTGATGAATGATTTCCCTCCCCATGAACTCCTTTGTCGATTTGCTGCTGTTTCCTGAGATGTCGATGCCTATCTCCTTCATTGCCGCAATGGCATCATCCGACACGGGCCTTGGCTCAAGACCTGCGCTAAAGACTTTAAAATGCTCAAACCCGCGGGCCTTTAGCAGCGCCTCAGCCATCTGGCTCCTTGCCGAGTTGTGATTACAGAGAAAGAGGATGTTTTGAACTGATTTCATCTTAGTCGTTTGGTTGGTGTCGTGGCTCACCTGCCGCCGCAGGAATTCGATTCATCACAGCCTGCCGCTTCGCAGTTTGCAGGCATACAAAGTTCCGGGCGTCCCTGGCAGCAGTCCTCCGTCAGGAAGGTCATCAGTTGCTGGATACCCCGTTCCCGAATCGAAAATTTGATCGAGCGCCCCTCCCGCTCGGAAACAATAAGCCCGGCATGACTGAGCTCCTTGAGGTGAAAGGAAAGGGTCGGCTTCGGCAGTCCCAGCCTCCGCGAAATGTCGCCCGCACACATCCCGCCTTCCGGACTCTTCACAAGGAGGCGGAAAACCTTCAACCTCGCGGGCTGAGCCAGCGAATTCAGTGCAATGACGGCGTCATTTAGTTTCATAGTTTTGAAACTATTGAATTAATTACCGAATATTCAAGGGTGGATGAAAGCTCGCTCAATGACAATTCCGTCACCTTGGTCATGATTGGAAATCGGGCCTTGAAACCGGACTCGCGTCGACCTCGGGATGACACCGGGTGTATACTGTTCCTGGATGCCCACTCCCGTTCTCAGATGCCCGCTCCAGCGCCGCTTTCTCCCATGTCTCCTCATTAGGGAGACGACCTTTGAATAATCCCGAATTGAAATCGAAATGACCCCTCCCTTTCCAAACACCTACTGGCTTGAGCCGGGCCGCATCCTTTGTGGCGAATACCCGCGCGAATTCGACGACTTCGGTGACCACACCGTCATGAAAACGATTCTGGAAGCCGGGGTTCGTGTCTTCGTGGACCTGACCGAAGAGGACGAACTGAAACCCTATCGGGAAATCGCCGGAAGGATGGCGAAACGACTCGGGATTGCTCCGGAGGAACTCGAGTTCCACCGTCACGCCATTCCCGATTTCTCCGTACCGACCTCTCCTGAGGTAATGCGAGCCGCGCTTCGCACCCTTCGCCTTGCCCGGCATCGCGGCCGTATCGCCTACCTCCACTGCTGGGGAGGGCGCGGGCGGACAGGCACCGTCGCGGGCTGTCTCCTGCGGGATCTTTTCACTCCCGATGGCGAGACCGCTCTCGCTACCCTTCGGGATCGCTGGCAGTCATGCGCGAAATCCTCCTATTCCGAGAGCCCGGAAACCGACGAGCAAAGAGTGTATGTTCGGGATTGGCACCCTCTCGGGTCCCGCGCGGAACTCTGTCGTAGCGCCCTCATCGGAGCCGCCGTCGGTGACGCACTTGGGGTGCCGGTCGAGTTCCAGTCCCGCAAAACCCGCATCGATGACCCGGTCACCGGGATGCGAGCCTACGGAACTCACCACCAACCTGCCGGAACCTGGTCGGACGACACCTCGATGATCCTGGCGACGATGGCCGGTTTGATCAAGGCAGGGACCTACTCACCTGAATTGGTCATGCAGGAGTTCGCAGCGTGGGTAGAGAAGGCGGCGCACACGCCTCACGGAGAAGTCTTCGACATCGGGATCGCGACCAGATCCGCGATCCGGCGATACGAATCGGGCCTGCCCGCCACGGAGTGCGGAGGCAAGGACGAAATGTCGAACGGCAACGGATCGCTCATGCGAATCCTTCCCGTCGCCCTTGCCTATGCCGACGATCCTGACCTGATCAGCAGAGCGACTGAGATTTCTTCGCTGACTCATTCCCATGAACGTTCAAAATTCTGCTGCGCGTTTTTCTGTCTCGTGATGAGTGAATTGATGCACCGGTCACCCCTGCGTGATGCGGTCGATTTTGCCTGGAAGGTGATGGACGCTCGATGGTCGTTTTCAACACAGGAGAGACCCCGCTTCGAGGCCCTCCGCCCTGAATTGCTTTTTGCGCGCAGGAAGGATGAAATCGGATCGAGCGGCCATGTCATCGACACCCTCGAAGCGGCCCTGTGGATCAACGAGGTGAACGAAGATTACGCCGGAGCGGTCCTTCATGCCGTCAATCTTGGCGATGACACCGATACCACCGGATGCGTCGCCGGAGCCCTCGCCGGAATCATTCACGGATACGATGCGATACCCTTGGAATGGCGGGAGGCGTTGGTAAAGCGCGAAAAGCTGGAGACGATGGCCGTCGATTTCTCCGGGTTTACAGGAAACGACGATTTGTAGGGCGGCCGCCCCGGCTGCCGTTCAGTGTCCGCGCCACCTGCGGCAAGCGGGGCGCTTGCCCTACAGGGATCGATCTCGGACAATCCGGTCTTCTTTCATTCTAAAAAGGATCGACTCCGACACCGGATCGGGAAATAATCCGACCCATGAAAGTGGCCAACCTTTTCCGGTCCATTCCACCCGATCTTCCTGAAGAACTGGTCGAGGTCCTCGCCGAGGGAAAAGGGCATCTCCGGATCGTGCGGCTCGTTTCGCAGGGACACGCCTCACCGGATGGATTCTGGTACGATCAGGAGGAACATGAATGGGTCGTCCTTCTCAAGGGATCGGCAGTGATGAGTTTTGAGAATCCCGTCTCCGGTGAGGTCGAAGCCATTACTCTTGCTCCCGGAGACTGGATCGAAATTCCGTCCCATTCAAAACATCGCGTCGAAAGCACCAGCGCTGAGGACGATACCGTCTGGCTTGCAGTGCACTGGGATGAGGACAACCCGAACCGGGAATAAATCTCAACCGATCACCCACCCACCCGCAAACAAATCTGCTCACCCGGTCCGTGCACACCCTCAATGAGGATGCCTTCGACGTCGGCTGTTTTTGAGGGACCCGTCGCCCAGATGACATTCGAACAATCGCCGAGAGCACGGAGGGCATCCGATATGGTGCGGTGCTCGCCACCACTCCCTTTCAAGACCGCTACATGCACCCAGGGACTGAGGGCGGCGAGTCGATCGGAGGTATCGTGATCGTTGAGAATGACCGTCCCCGTCTCACCGATGATCCCGCTCGCCCGCGTCACGCCGAAGGCGTAGTCGTTGTAGCGGGAACGGTCGTAGGAGTATTCGACCTTAAGCCCGGCGGCCTCAAGGTCCGCACCGATCTCCTCGCGGAGGACAGGGTCGCAATAACCATGGCAATGATCGCCTGCCGTGAGAAAAGCAATCAACTCCGGGACCGTCTCCATCGGCCTCCCGTTCACGGCACGAAAATTCGCCGCAAAGTTTTCCCAGGTCGATCCCGCCGCCAGTCGACTCGACGCAGTGAAACCTGCCTCGTCGTACTCGGGCAGAGGCGTCTTGTTGTCCAGGCCGGCGAGGGCGGATCGGATCGCATTGAAGACGGTGGCTTCGTGGTCGCTCATCCCTTCCCCCTTTCCTTCATCCATTTCCGGAATTCTCCGCCCTCCCAGCGAGGCAGGGTTCTCAGCTTGAGCCATTCCTGCAGAGGTTTAACCGGCAGGCTTGCGGTGGGGAGATGATTCATGACCTTCGACGTTTTCATCGCCGCCCGCCAGAGCTTCGGAGAGGACGCAAGCATGCCGAAAGGCTCCATCGGAATCGCTCCGGGCGACTTTACTTTTTCCTCCTTGGCCCGGTTCCGGAGACGGAGGAGCAGGTCGGGAATGGGTATGTCGACAGGACAGACTTCGTTGCAGGCGCCACACAAGCTCGAGGCCTTTGGTAGATCGGCCAGTTCGGAAAAGCGCTCTCCCGCGAGGAGCGGTGAAAGGACAGCACCGATCGGACCTCCGTAGACCGCCCGATAGGCATGCCCACTTGCCTGCCGATAGACAGGACAGACGTTCTGACAGGCCCCGCAACGGATGCATCGGAGGATTTCGCGACAGTTTGAGGCCAACACCTCGCTGCGACGGTTGTCCATCAGGACGACGTGCATTTCCTCAGGTCCCGAGGGTTGCGACTTCGCGCGCGGACCGTTGATGAACTGGGTGTAGACGGTGAGCTGCTGTGCGGTCGCGGAGCGCGCGAGGAGATTGAGGAACACGCCGAGATCCCGGTCACGCGGAACAATCTTTTCAATTCCCACAAGAGCGATGTGGAGCTTGTTCGGTGCCATGCTGAAGCGGGCGTTACCCTCGTTCGTCACGAGGACGAGACGGCCCGACTCTGCCGAGATGAAATTCCCCCCGGTGATCCCGGCGTCGCTCTCCATGTATTTGCTCCGGAGATGGACCCGGGCGCGGCGGGTGATTGTCCCGGGATCGTCGTTGTAATCCCCGAGACCGTGCGCCTCGAAACTGCGGGCGATCTCGCGCCGGTTTTTATGAATGATAGGGCGAACGATGTGACTCGGCGTGTCGCCATCGATCTGAACGATGAATTCTCCCAGATCCGTCTCGACACATTCAATGCCCGCCGCTTCGAGGTGGGCATTGAGATGCACCTCCTCCGCGGCCATCGTCTTTGACTTCACGACACGTCGAGCCCCCTTCTCCTGCAAAATGCCGAGGATGATTGCCTTGGCCTCCTCGCCGGTCGAGGCGAAGTGGACGACCACTCCCCGCTCCCGCATTGCCGCCACTGCCTGGCCGAGATACTGATCGAGGTGGTCAAGAGTGTGCTGTTTGATCTGTCCGGCGAGACGCCGCAGAGCATCAGGGTTCTCAAAATCCCGGGCAAGAATGTCGACCCTCTTTTCCGTGGTGAGGGCGCCGCTCCCGGAGACGGAATCACGCGTGCTCACCGGAAGCCGCGCCGCGAACTGATCGATGGCCTGGCTGCTCATTCCGCCGCATTACGGGGTTTTGTCAGGATGGCATCCCGCAGAATCTGCGCCATTCCGGCAACGGGGATTTTCCGGCCCTGCTTTTCAGCGAGACCGGAAAGATGCATCAGGCAGCTCATATCGGCGGAGACGATGAGATCCGGAGCCCCGGAAAGAACATGGTCGAGTTTCACGGTTCCCATCTCGCCTGAGATATGAGGAAATGTCACCGAAAAAGTGCCGCCGAATCCGCAACATTGCTCCCCTTGTCCGAACTCGATCAGTTCCACGCCCTCGATTCCGGAGAGCAGTTTCAGCATTGCCGCTCCCGTGCCGGTTCCGCGGGTGTGACACGAGTGATGGATCGCGATTTTTGCCTCAAGTCTACCCGGCCATGAAATGATGCCCAGTTCGTTGACAAGAAAATCGCAGAGTTCCCGGGTCCGACCGGCGAGATCCCTCGCCTCATCCAGATCGGGTTGATCTTCGAACTGAAGCAGGTTGCCGTGACGATGCATCGCCGCGCAGGAACCGGAAGGAACGACTATGGGTAGATCGCCCGCAAACACCCGCATGGTGTGACGGACGACTTTTCGGGAAGAGACGAAGTCGCCCCCGTTGAAGGCCGGTTGCCCGCAACAGGTCTGATCTTCAGGGAAAACGACCTCGCATCCGGCGTGTTCGAGCACTTCGACGGTCGCCTTCGCCAGATCGGAGAAAAACGCGTCACAGAGGCAAGTCGCCATGAGCATGACTTTTTTCCGCGGTTCCTCTCCCCCGCCCTGTTTTCTGAACCCTTCCCGGGCAAATGCGACCTGGTCTGTCATCAGGCCTGAGTTACCCGTTTTTCCACCTAAGTTCAAGGTCCCGAATAGCGACGCCTGAGACACGCCTACTTTCTGGTATTTCCTGAAAATCAATGTAAGTTAAGCATTCTCTCACCCTGCGCACCCGATTCTTCGAATGAATTCTCCTCTCTTCCGCCGATTGAGCCCCCTCCTCCTGCTCGCGGGATTCCTTCCCTGCTTCACACTCTGGCTGATCCCGATTCCTCTTTCGGCGCAAACCCCTGCTCCGACCGGAACTCCGGGCGAGGCTCCACTGAGCATTGATTCCGTTAAGAAGTTGCTCGAACAAGCGGAGGCCGACACCGCTCTTGATGAGGCGGGTAAAGCAGAAGTGAAGACCTTCCTCGAGGGTGCCATCGGCAGACTCACCGCGGCGGCCGACTTCACCAGGAAGACGGAGGAGCTGAAACAAATGGCCGAAAAAGGCCCCGGAGAGATCGACACCATCCGGGGAGAACTGGAAAAACGAAAAGGAGGAAAAATTCCGGAAGGAGGAAAAGACACCGCCGAGCTTCCCGCCGACGCCACCGCCGAGATGATCAACACCCGTCTCACCTCCGAAAAGGCGCGTGTCACCGACCTGACCCGGCAACTTAGGGAACTGGAAACCCGGCTCACTGAAATTGAAATCCGCCCGCAGGCGAATCGGGAGCGGGTCCTTGCCGCCACCCGGCTTCTCTCGGAGGCGCAGACACGCTTCGCACGCTGGAACGGTCAACCCGCCTCAACCCTGAAGGACAAAGCGGCGCTAGCCTCTGATCAGGCGGAGATCCAGGTGCTGCAAAAAGAACTCGCGATGCTGGAGCAGGAATCGCTGAGCTTTTCCCAGCAAAAGGACCTGACCGAGGCCCGCCGAAATCTGACCTCTTCGGACCTGGGGCTGACCCGCGATCGCATCACACGACTGGAAAGCCGGAGCGGAGCGCTTGTCAGCGCCAGAATCGGCGAGGCCCAGCGTCTCGTCAGCGACCTTGGGATCGAGGAAATCTCCGATGATCCCCTGCTTCAGAGCCTCTTGAAAGAAACCCGGGAACTGACCTCAAAAAACCAGGTCATTCTCAGCCGGATTGCCGTCGCAGACGCGAAACTGAAGGAGGCCGAAGCCTACCTGAGCCAGTTGGAACGCGATTCCAAAAGCATCCGCGCCCAGATCGAAATCGGCGGAATCGAGGGTGAGTTCTCCGAAAAGATTCTCGAACTTCGCGAATCTCTTCCGAAGGCCGATACCTTCTACCAGGACGCAAGCGCGCGCCGCAAAGAAGTCTCGGACGCGCGTCTCGACGCCTATCGTCTGGACGACGAACTCGACTCCCTCCCGCCGTCGGCCGAACAACTTAAAACGCTCCTCAAGTCCTTGGAGCCGCAGGGCCTCAGCGAGGAGGATTTAAAGAAGATCGAACCCATTCTCAAAAACCTAATCGAGACACGGATCCGCTTGCGGAAGGATGCCTCTGAGGGAAACCGGAGACTCGCCGAGAATCTGGGCGAGATTGACCTGATCGAGAGTAACACCATCGAAACGGCAACCGGTTTCCGCGACTACCTCGGGGAAAAGCTCATCTGGGTGGCAAGTTCCCCACCGCTCGGGACCGATGCCTTCACCGGCTTTCGAACCGCCTTCATCCTCCTGCTGGGGCCCGATGCGATGGGACAGTACGTCAAGGCACTGACGAGAATCCATCCCTCCAGATGGGTTCTGGCCCTTCTCCTCGCGGCAGTGCTGCTCTTTCCGCGCAATCGTCTCCGCCGCTACCTCGCCGTATGTGCCGGCCGCACCCGTAAAGTCTCGCAGGACAGCATTGGAAACACCCTGGGAGCGTTCGCCTCAACGATCATACTGGCTCTGCCGGTGCCGACCTTGCTCCTCTTTTTCGGATGGGTTTTCAGGAACGACATCGATGGCACAGAGGCGACCTACGCCCTTGGCAAGGGACTGGCCGCTCCGGCGCTGCTGCTCTTCGTGTGCCGGTTTTTAGCGCATCTCTGCGCCCCCGGCGGAGTGGGAGAAGTTCACTTCCGATGGAATCGTCTCATCCTGAATCCCTGCCAACTTGCTCTCACCGCCGCGATTTTCCTCTACCTTCCGGCTCACATGCTTCTCGCCATCTGGTTCCACGGCACCAATCTTTCAGCCTTCCAGGGCCCGGGTCGGCTCGTCTTCATTGTCGCCATGCTTCTGATCGCGGTGATTCTCCAAAGACTCTTCGGACAGATCAGAGGGGTAATCACCGGTTCCGGGAGCCACCGGAGATGGATCATCAAACTCAGGAAAATCTGGACCGCTTCGCTCATTCTCCTTCCCGTGGGGCTCGCCGTTCTAGCCGCCCTTGGATATTTTCTGACAGCTGTCGTTCTCGCCTATCAGATCCAGAATACCGCCCTGGTTGTTCTCGGCGGGGTCCTTATTTATGCACTCCTGACCCGCTGGGTTGCGGTCCGCGAACGTCGCATCGCCCTGAAGAACGCAGTCGCCGCGAGAGAGGCGCGACGGCTGGCTCAAATCGAGGCGGTCGCAGCGGCGGAATCAGGGGCCGAAGCGGTCGTCGAGCATCCGATCAAAGATGAGTCTTTCGTCCCACTCGATGAAGAAGAGGCGATCGATTGGAATGTTGTCGGTGAACAAACCAGACACCTCATTCGGGCTATGGTCACCGTGATGGTCATCTTCGGCTGTTGGCTCGTCTGGTCGGAAGTTCTCCCCGTTCTGAAATATCTCGATGCCCGGAATGTGATCGGCGGCATCAGCATCAGCGACCTCATCTGGCTGGGCATCGTGACCCTGATCACCACCGTCGTGTTTCAGAATCTTCCCGGACTCCTCGAGGTCACCTTTCTCCGGGACCTCGAACTGGAGTCGGGCGTGCGAACGGCGATCATCACGATTTGCCAGTACACCATCATCGCCATCGGAGCGGCGCTCGCCTTTCAAGCGCTCGGTCTGGACATGTCGAAGTTCGGCTGGATCGCTGCGGCACTCAGTGTCGGGCTTGGCTTCGGGCTTCAGGAAATTGTCAGCAACTTTGTGAGCGGCGTCATCCTCCTCTTCGAAAGACCGATTCGGGTGGGTGACATCGTCACCGTTGCCGGAGTCGACGGAGTTGTTACCAAAATCCGTATCCGTGCAACCACCATCACCAACTGGGACAAAAAGGAGTTCATCGTTCCCAACAAGGAGTTCGTCACCGGCACCCTGATGAACTGGACGCTGACCAACGCGATGATCCGCATGGTCTTTCCCGTCGGCATCGCCTACGGTTCCGATATCAGGAAAACCCAGGACATCCTGCTCGACATTGCCCGAAGCCAGCCCGAAGTGCTCAAAGATCCTGAACCCGTCGCGGTCTTTGAACTTTTCGGAGACAGTGCGTTGAACTTCAGTCTGCGACTCTACGTTCCCCGTCCTGAAATCAGGCTTGAGATGACTCACCGGATCAACACGCTCATTCATGATCGCTTTTTCGCAGCCGGGATTGAGATGCCGTTTCCCCAACGGGATCTTCATCTGCGCTCGATCGATCCCTCCATCCGGATCGGGCAGCTTGCCGCGGACGTGCCGGGAGCGTGAATCTTCCCTGATGACGTTCCTTTCCGTTCTTGCCAGAAGCCGGGGCTTTCAGTTCTCCTTTGACTCATGCAAAGGATCCTCATCGCCCTGGTCGCATTCGCCCTGTTTCTGAATTCCTCACCTGCGGAGGAAGGCTGGAAAGCAGGAGCCGCCGCCGTCACCATCACACCGGACGAATTTTTCTGGATGGCCGGCTACGGCTCCCGGTCAGCCCCCGCCGAAGGCAAACAGACGGAACTTTTCGCCAAAGCACTCGTGCTTGAAGACAGCCGGGGAAAACGCGGCCTGATCGTCACCCTCGATCTTGTCGGAATAGATCGCGAGTTTGCGGGAAAGGTCACGGCGCAGTTGCAAAGCACTCACGGATTCTCACGCGAACAGATTTCCCTCTGCACCTCACACACCCACAGCGGACCCGTGGTAGGCCGCAATCTCGGGCCCCTACACTACTGGAGCCTCGACGCGGAACAGCAAAAGAAGATCGATGCCTACGCTGAAGTTCTCCTCGGGAAAATCGGTGCGGTCACCGGTGAAGCGCTTGCCACACTGGCTCCGGCACGGATCCAGGCGGGCAGCGGGAAATGCACCTTTGCCGTGAACCGTAGGGAAAACAAAGAGACTAACGTTCCCGCAAGCCGGACGGCAGGAACCCTCGAAGGCCCCAGTGACCACGATGTTCCTGTGTTGAGTGTCCGGAGTCAAGACGGAGCGCTCAGGGCTGTCCTCTTTGGATATGCCTGCCACGCCACGGTTCTTTCAGGCATGGAATGGAACGGAGACTATCCGGGTTACGCCCAGACGGAAATTGAAAAAAACTTTCCCGGCTCAATCGCTCTCTTCTGGGCAGGATGCGGCGGAGACCAGAATCCCGTTCCGAGGAGGGAATTGCCCCTGGCCGAGAAATACGGAGCGGAACTCGCCGCCCGCGTCGGAGATGTCCTCAACGCCCACATGCCGGAGTTGAAACCGGAACTTGAAGTCTCCTATCGCGAAATTGAGGCCCCCCTGGCCCCTCTTCCCACTGCCGAAGAAATCAAAGCCAACGCCTCCTCGACCAATCGATTTGAAGTCGCCCGGGCGAAATTTCTCATCCGAAAAATGGAGGAAAAGGGCACCCTCGATCAGGTCTACCCCTACCCCATCGGCGTCTGGAATATCGGAGACTCCATCGACTTTATTTTCCTAGGCGGGGAAGTGGTGGTCGACTACGCCCTGCGATTAAAAAGGGAGCGCAAGGGAACCTCGACCTGGGTGGCCGGTTACTCGAATGACGTCATGGCTTACATTCCCTCCCTTCGAGTAGCGACGGAAGGAGGCTACGAGGGAGGTGGTTCACATGTTTATTATGGCCTTCCCTCACTCTGGGCGGAGAGCATCGAAGAGGACATCGTCACTGCCGTGCATGGACTGGTAAAGTGAACTTCGAAGAAATTCCTGACACCACCACTTTCCCGATGCCCCCGTTCAAAAGCGCTTCACTGCTTCTCCTCCTCCTGATATCCGATACCTCATTCGCTCAGGATACTCTACCGGCACCGACCTATCCGCCGGAGGTAAAGGAAATCACCTATCCCTGCCCTCACGACCAGTCACAACAAGCGGCTCTTTTCTGGACTCCGCCGTTGCAAAAGGATCGGAAATTCCCGCTCCTCGTCGCGCTTCACACCTGGTCGGGTGACTACCGGCAGGCGGGAGGCGAGGTAAAATACGCGGAATGGTGCCTGCAGCAGGGGTGGATCTTCATTCATCCGAATTTTCGGGGACCCAACCTGAGCCCGGAAGCAATGGGGTCGGACCTGATGATCAACGACATTCGCGCCGCAGTGGAATGGGCCAGGCGGAGTGCGCCTGTCGACGAGTCAAGAATCTACGCGATCGGCGTCTCGGGAGGCGGACACGCCACCCAGTTGCTTGCGGGACGCACCCCTGAAATCTGGGCGGGCATCTCCTCCTGGTGCGGCATCTCGGACATCGCCACCTGGCATACTGAGACGACCGCGGCGGGCAGGACGAACTATGCGAAACACATCGAGATGGCTCTCGGCGGGTCTCCCGACGACACTGATACCACCATAGCCGAAGCGTCCCACCGTTCACCTCTCACCTGGCTGGAGAATGCATCATCCGTTCCTCTCGATCTCTGCCACGGAATCAGGGACGGACGCGATGGAAGCGTGCCCTTCACTCATTCCCTGAATGCCTGGAATACCGTCGTGCCTGAGTCGGCGCGTCTTTCGCCGGAAGTCATCGCAGGCTTTTACGAGACTCTCACTCCGCCGGCCAGTGAGGCCGCCGGTCTCATCGATCCACTCTTTGGGATTCACGTGCCGCTCTTCAGAAAGACTCACGGAAATACCCGCGTCACCATTTTTCAGGGAGGACATGAAATCATTCACAACGCCGCCCTCAACTGGCTCGCCGCCCAGAAGAAAGGACAACCGGTCAACTGGAACCCGCCAAAAATTGGAGAAGTAAAATCCACCGAAGCGGATCGCGAAAGCGGCAGGTAGCGTTGAACGCGGCAACCGGAGCGGTCGCTCTACAAACCCGTTCGGAGTCCCTCTTGAGGACGGCTGCCCCGGCTGCCTCCGGATTCTCTTCCTACGGCAATCGCACCCCCATGACCCAGGCCGGGCTTTTTCCGCACTCGAGCGTCTGGATCCGCTGCAGTTTCCCGGTCTCCGGGTCGCGGCGATAGAGCGCGAGCCGTCCCTCACCCTGTCCGGCGGCGACGACGAATTTTTCTCCCGGCATCAGATCAAACGACCGCGGAATTTTCTCGGTCGGCACCCGTTCCAATTCGCTGATCTCCCCCGTTTCCTGATGGATCGCAAAGGAAGCGAGACTCTCGTGCCCCCGGTTCGAGGCATACACAAAACGCCCGTCCGAACTGATCTTGATCTCGGCGCAGCTTCCCTGGTTCGGATACCAATCTTTCGGATGGGTCGAGAGGGTCTGCTTGCTTGTCAGGGTTCCCTTCTCCGCATCGTAATGGCAGTAGGTGACACTCTTCCCCTGCTCGTTCACAAGATACGCCCACTTCCCGTTCGGATGAAATTTGAGGTGCCTCGGTCCTTGACCCTCTCCGCCGGGCATCGTGGGAGGATCGTTGAGGGTCAACTCTCCGCTCGCGGAATCAAAGCGGAACTGATCAACGCAATTCAGATCCATGGGATGAGGACAAAAGGCAAAACGGTTCGCCGGATCAGTCACGATGCAGTGCGCTTTCGGCCCGATATCGAGAACGTGCAGCGGTTCATCCTCGATCACACCCTCTTCACTGATACGGCTGACACTAACAAGCCCCTCTCCATAATAGGCCGCGAGCAGCCAGCGCCCGGTCGCGTCCGGATGGATATAGGCCGCGCTGCCCGAGGCGGGAACGGACGAAACCGGGGTCAATAGCCCCGTGGCCGGATCAACTGAAAGCGTCGCAAACGTTTTTTCGCTGCGCACCGCCGCATAGAGATGCTTTTTGTCCGCGCTCAGCGCCAGAGGGCCGGGAGCCCCTTCCAGGAGAACATCACCCAGACGGGAGAGTTGCCCCCTGGTTTCATCGAGAGTAAAAACGGCAATACGGTTGTGCCCGCTCTCAGACACATAGACGACGGTTTGCTCCGCATGGGCGGAAAGCGAGAACAGGAAGATAAAGGAGGCGAGGAGTTTCATACAATAGATCCGTCAAAAAAATCATTCCAACCCCGTGCAGGCAGCTCCATCTGCGTCATCCGAGAAAATCTGTGCCCATCCGTGTTGAAAATGATTTGAAGACTTCTAACACGGATGTTCACAGATGAGCACGGATTTTCACAGATTCTGGCAATCACCTCTCCTCACCCTGTTTACTTCTCCCCTCTCGCCTTCTCGATCATTTCCTGCAGCGTCACCGGAGCTCCTCCGCGCCGCTTGCTCTCGTCCGCTGCGGCCATAAAGGCAAATATCTCGATGGTCTCCTCGGCGGAAACCGGAGCTTTCTTCGTTTTGAAGAAGGTCATCATCTCGGCCATCAACTCGGGATATCCCGCTCCGGCGACTTCATCAACCACCGCCTTGCTGCCGAAGACCTTGATCCCGTACACCGTCTTCGAGGCACGAAGACCCAGAAGCGTGCCGACTTTTCCGCCCTTCCACAATCCGGTGACCACATCGGTGCCTTCCGTATGGGTCCGGGTCACACTCTCGCAACCCGTTCCGATCACGGTGAAGAGAGCCTCAGTCGGATGAATCCCGTACCAGGCAAGATCAAGATGATGTTCCTCGAGCGAAGCGGGACCGTAGCTGAGGACCGCCGCGACGTCTCCCACATCGGCCGTGGCCGCTTTCACGACGCCGGCATTGTAACGGAGGTTCGAAGTGCTCCAGACCGGCGTCCCGTGTTTGGCGGCGAGGTCAAAGATCGCAATGGCATCCTCGAGCGAGGCAGCGACCGGCTTATCGATAAAGGTAGGCTTGCCCGCAATGATGCCGGGAGTCGCCTGGGCAAGGTGGGGACGCCCGTCAACGCTCTCAACAAGAATGACGTCGACCTCGGCCACCATCGCCTCGATCGAGTCCATCATCTTCACTCCATATTCTTTTGTCAGGGTTTCGACGTAGCCGTCAATGCGGGAAACACTCGACTCGATGTCAGGACTCGACTGCGGCACTGCCGCGACGACGCGGGCGGCATAGTTGTTCGCCGGATCGTGGAGGATTTTGGTGAAGGCAACGCAGTGCGAGGTGTCGAGACCTATCATGCCGATGCGGGTAACCCCCTTCTCCTCCGCCGCGAACAGCGGAGAAGCGAAAAGAACAAGAAAGCAGCCGGCGAGAATCGGGTGTTTAAAATGCATCCCCTCTTTTAGATCCTCAGGCCGCCAGCGGGTAGTCCGTGAATGCGGAGGAACAGGTGACAAGCACTCACCCCGCCTGCGGCAGCACCAGGCTCCTTGCCACCTCGCCCCGCTCCAGCGCGGCATAGGCCTCGTTGATCTGACTTAGCGGATAGGTCCTTGTCAGCAGTGAATCGAGATCAATTTTGCCGTGCTCGTGCAGTTCAATGAGCCGCAGCAAGTCCAGTCTCGGACGGGTCGACCCGTAGATGGACCCTTTCAAGGTCTTCTCGGCATAAACGAGTTGATTGACGTTGATACGGGCGCGGGCATCCGGCGCGGCGATGCCGACGACGACGCAGGTGCCGCCCTTTCTTGTCATGTCGTAGGCCTGCTCAATCGCTTCGGCTTGACCAATCGCCTCGAAGGCATTGTCGACTCCGAGCCCTCCGGTAAGATCCTTTACCGCTGCGACGGGTTCATGCTCGGTCGAGTTGATGAAATGGGTCGCTCCCATGGTCCGGGCGTAGTCCAGCTTTGCGGGAACCCGGTCGATCGCGATGATGGTGGTTGCTCCTGCCAGTCTAGCAGACTGGACGATATTGAGTCCGATGCCGCCGCATCCGACGACCGCGACGGTGCTCCCGGCAGGAACTTGGGTCGCATTCATGACCGCCCCGAATCCCGTGATCACCCCGCACCCGATCAGCGCGGCATGTTCAAAGGAGACCGATTCCGGAATTTTCACAACGGCTCCTTCCGGCATGGTCGACAACTGCGAAAAGGTGGAAACCCCGGCATAGTGGAGGATCGATTCGCCCGCCGCATTGCGGAAGCGGGTCTGGCCGTCCGGCATCAGTCCGGTAAAACGCATCGCCGTCCCGACATCGCAGAGAGCGGGACGCCCGCCGAGGCAGTAGTAGCATTGCCCGCAGGACATTCGCCAGATCGGAATGACATGGTCGCCCGGTTTTACGGATTTCACCCCGCTCCCGATCTCCTCGACGATGCCTGCTCCCTCGTGCCCGAGGATGATGGGCATCTTCATGGGCAGGTCGCCCTTCATGACGTGGAGATCACTGTGGCACACCCCGGCCGCCTGCATCCGGACCTGCACTTCCCCGGGTCCGGGCGGGAGAACCTCAACGGTTTCGAGGCGAAGAGGTTCCTTGGCTTGGTAGAGGACGGCGGCGAGAGCTTCCATGGGAGAAGGGATGAAATCGTGTTCCCGCGAAAAATAAAAGGGAAAAAGCGTCCAGTGCCGGACTTGCCTTTACGGCTTTCCGGCGCAAAAGAGATTCCATGTCTGATTCCGATTCCGAAACGATGCGTTACAGCCTCCTCGGCAGCGATCCCGATTCGCCGCTCGAGAAGCTGGAAAAATACACCGGCGAGGTGGATTGGTCCTACCTGAAACGCCACTATCAGAACGGAGCCCTCGTCTGGGTCGATCCGGCCCTTTCCTTGACCGAAGTGGGTCACGCCATCTCCATCGACGACGCCGATCGTGTTAAAGCCTGGCGCAAGTCAGGAGATCTCATCACCCCATCTGCACCCCACGCCGCCCATTGGGAAGAAAGCGAGGCCCGCTTCCTGGCGCTCGTGGTGTCGCCCTTCGTCTTGATCCAGCCGGTGGAAGGTTGAAAAGCTTAAACTCTGAGCCGAAGCGTAGCGGAGACGGACGGAGCGAAGTGAAGTCAAACCTTAAACTCCTTCCTTACTTTTCTACGGGCTGTCCGTCGGACACCCAACCTTTGAACCCGGTATTGAGGTGGTAGAGCCGCGTGAAGTTCAGCTTTTCGAAGACCGGCAGTGACTTTCCACTGCGATTCCCGCTGGCACAGTGAAACAGGTAGGGTTTGTCGCGATTCAGTTCCGAGAGTTTGGCCTCGAAGTCGTTCCCCGTGAAATCGATGTTCACCGCGCCTTTGATATGGCCTTCGGCGAATTCCTCGGGAGTCCGTATATCAATAATCGTGATCGCCGGATCACTGGCCAACACTTCCGCGGCCTTCGCCCCGTCAACATCGATCAGTCCCGGTGCCGCCTTCACCGCATCCTCAGCAGGCGCAGGCCGGGAACGATCACATGAAGTCAGTGAAAGGCCGATGAAGGAAAGAAGGACAAGAGGGTTGAGCTTTCTCATGTGGAAAACCTACCCAGAAATCGAAAAATGGCCAAGGACCTTTTTCGGAACAGGAGTCAAAAGCCCGCCACGGACTGAACCGTAAATCCCTTCAAATATTTCGTTTCGGGCAATGTCAGGATAACAGGATGGTCCCGCCGCTGCGTGTGGGTCGCGAGGAGGCGGAGGTTTCGCTTTGCATCCACCGACGCATCAACAATGACATCGAAGAACTCCTGTTCGCTGACGTGGTGACTGCAGCAATAGGTGGAGAGTATCCCGTCGAAGTTGAGCAGCTTGAGCGCGCGGAGATGGATTTCCTTGTATCCCCGCATGGCTCCACCGACCGCCTTTCGACTCTTCGTGAATGAGGGCGGATCGAGAATGATCAGGTCGAATTTCCGCTCCGCGGTTTCCGCTTCCTTGAGAAAATCAAAGACGTTCGCTTCCAGAGCCTCGACCGTGAGCTCGTTCCGCTCCGCATTGGCGCGGGTGGCCGAAACAGCCCCCTCACTGATATCGATCGCCAGCACCGAGGCGGCCCCGGCTTTTGCCGCATGCAGGGCAAATCCACCCTGATTACAAAAACAGTCGAGAACCGCTTTCCCCTCCGCATAGGTCGCGACTGCGGCGTAGTTGTCGAGCTGATCAAGATAGATTCCCGTTTTCTGCCCTTCAAGGAGATCGACTTCCTGAGACAATCCGTTGACGGTAATTTCGATCGGACCGCTCCAGGTTCCCGCGAGGATTCCGATGCACGACTCGAGTCCCTCGGCCTTGCGAATCGACGAATCATTTCTCTCAATCACCGTAATCTCCCCGAAAATACGCTGGAGAGACTCCACGATGAGCATTTTTCGCTGGTCCATCGCGAGAGTGAGAGTCTGGAGGGTGAAATAGTCGCCATAGCGATCCACCACTACACCGGGCAGACCATCCGCCTCACTCCAGGCGAGCCGGTAGACTGGTTCCGCGAAACCCATGGACTCGCGAAGAGTGAGCGCTCTCCGCAGGCGCCGGTCAAAAAAATCGGGATCGAGCTCCTGTTTCCGCCTTGAGATTCGTCGCGCCACAATTTGCGAGTCCGGATTATAAATCGCCGAACCGAGCGGCCGATCGCGGAAGTCCTTGAGGGAGATGACACTGCCGGGCTGCGGCTCCCCGAAAATCTTCTGCACCTCACTGGAATAGACCCAGTCGTGGCCATGAAAAATTCGAGAGCGAGGTTTGATAACAAGTCCGGCCATGGCCGAGCTTCGCCCATGAAAAGGTCCGCGTCAAAGAAGCCTCGAGGTACATAAACTGCTGTCAGTGTGCGTTCAAGGGTTCTGAAGGTGGATTGGACGGGACCAATCGAGTACAGGGAGCACCCTACAATACGTACCCTGACGGGGTGAATCATCGGATCTAGATTGATACCAGATGGGGAAATACTTCCAATTTACCGCTTTTTCGGCACTGATTCTGTCCGCAATGCCCCAGGACGTGGCCTCGCTTGACCTGGATCATCACCCCGGCAAGGCCATTTATCAGAAACTCTGTGTCGACTGCCATGGAGAACGTGGTGAGGGAGTAAAAGGCAAGGCTGACGACGCCCTCGTCGGCAGCCGCACGCTTGAGTCGCTCGCCGACCGCATTGACCGCACCATGCCCGAGGATGAGGAGCACCTGTGCGTCGGAGAGGACGCGAAGCAGGTCGCGGCCTACGTCTACGACGCCTTCTATTCCGCCGAAGCCCGGGCCCGGAACACCCCGGCTCGCATCGATCTGAGTCGTCTCACCGTCCCGCAATATCAAAATTCGGTCGCTGATCTTATCCTGAGCTTTCGGGGGGACAACTGGATCCCGGAAAAGCGCGGTCTAAAGGCCCGCTACTACGGCGATCGCGGACATAACGAACGGAAGGAGTTCCGCGATCAGAAAAAGCCAGACAAATTCGAGCGTGTCGACACCACCGTTAAGTTCGATTATGGCGAAGGGGTTCCCGCCCATGCGGAAGCGAAGGAATTCTCCCCCGAGCAGTTCTCGGTCCGCTGGGAGGGCATGATCCTGCCCGAGGAAACCGGCATCTATGAGTTTGTCATCAAGACACGCAACGGAGTCACGCTTTGGGTGAACGACCACGACCGCGGCGAAGAGTCGGGCAAAAAGACGATCGACGGCTGGGTCGCGCCTCACAATGACGTGCGCGAGGAAACAGGCAGCGTCTACCTGATCGGCGGCCGTCCCTATCCGATCCGTCTCGACTTTTTCACCTACAAGGAAAAGGCCGCCTCGGTCGAATTGCTCTGGAAGGCCCCCCACGGTGTCCTCGAAACCATTCCCGAGAGGGTTCTCTCCCCCGAATGGGCGCACGAGTCCTTCCTCGTCGACGTCCCCTTCCCCGCCGACGACCGCAGTGTCGGCTACGAGCGCGGCACGATGGTTTCGAAGGCATGGCTTGAGGCTGTCACCGCCGGAGCCACGATGGCCTCGGAGTATGTTGTCGAGCATCTCGACGAGCTCGCCAAACTGAAGCGCGACCAGCCCGAACCCGATCGCGACAAAAACATCCACGAGTTTGCCGAAAAATTCGTCGCCCGGGCTTTCCGGCGCCCGCTCTCGGACGAGGAGAAAGAGCGTTTTGTCAGGGCCCACTTTAAGGAAACGCCGTCAAACGACCAGGCCGTGAAGCGCCTTGTTCTCCAGACCCTTTCCTCGGCCCGTTTCCTCTACCCCGATATCGCCGGACCGGCCAACCCCGACCAGTGGACAATCGCCTCGCGCCTCGCCCTACTTCTCTGGGATTCGCTCCCGAACGAACAGCTCATCAACCGGCTCAACAAGGGAGAGTTCAAGGATCCCAAAAAGTTCGACCAGATCGTCAATGAGGCGGTGTGGAACTGGCGCACCCGAGGCAAGATGCGCGGCTTTTATCACCACTGGCTTGAGATGGAGCGCGCCGATGAACTGGTGAAGGACAAGTCAGCCTTCCCCGAGTTCGACCCGACCATCGCCGCCGATCTGCGCACCTCCCTTTACGCGTTCCTCGACGGTGCCACCTGGGGCAAGGAGAACGCCGGCTACCGCGAGTTGCTCCTCTCGACGTCCTATCCGATGAATGAACGTCTCGGCAAGGTCTACGGAACCGGGGTGAAGGGTGATTTCCAGTCCGTCACTCTCGACGGAGGGAAACGCGCCGGGCTCATCACCCATCCCTTCGTCCTCTCCTACCTCGCCTATCACAACAATACATCACCTATTCACCGCGGCGTCTTCCTCACCCGGCACATCATCGGCATGCCACTGAAGTCGCCGCCCATGGCGAACGAGTTCAAGGACAGCAAATTCGATCCCAGTCTAACGATGCGGGAGAAGGTCGCCACCATGACCAAGTCGCAGGACTGCATGGGCTGCCATGTTACAATCAACCCGCTCGGCTTCAGTCTCGAGCATTATGACGGGATCGGGCGCTGGCGTGAGCAGGATCGCGGCAAGCCGGTCAATGCCAGGGCCGACTTCCATGCCGAGGACGGCCGCACCCTTCCACTGGGCGGCGCGCGCGATGTCGCCGAGTTCGCGGCCAACACTCCCTCGGCCCACCGCACTTTCATCGAGAGCCTCTTCCACCACCTCGTCAAACAACCCGTTCGCGCGTATGGTAATGAAGAGATGGAGACTCTCCGCAAAGCCTTCGAGCAGGGCGGTTACCAAATTCCGAATTTGATCAAACAAATCGCACTGACAACAGTCAATCACTCAAGCGCACCCAACGAACGCTTCGCAAGTCAGTAACTTGAAACGTTAAACCTAAAACTTTAAACTCGACGAAATGATCCGCCGCGACTTCCTCCGCCACCTCGGTGTCTCATCCGCCGCCCTGCCCTTTCTCTCCGGCCTTCCCGGACTGGCCGCCGCGGACGGGAAGAAGAAGCAGCGGCTCATCTTCATGTTTTCACCGAACGGGACGATCCCCTGGGAATTCTGGCCCGAGGGTTCAGATCTCAACTTCAAGCGAATTCTCAAGCCGCTCGAACCCTTCAAGAGCCAGGTTCTCACCCTTCGCGGAGTGAACAACAAGGTCGACGGTGACGGCGACCGCCACATGCGAGGGATGAGCTGCCTCCTTACCGGCACCGAGCTTTTTCCCGGCAACATTCAGGGCGGTTCCGACACGCCCGCAGGATGGGCCAAAGGTCTCTCCATCGATCAGGAGATAAAAAACTTTTTGCAAAGCCGTGAAGAGACAAAGACCCGCTTTGGTTCGCTTGAATTCGGCGTCGCCGTTCCCAACCGCGCCGACCCGTGGACACGGATGTGTTACGCGGGCCCGAACCAACCCATCGCCCCCATCGACGATCCCGAACAGATGCTCGGCAAACTCTACGGCCGCATGAAGGACAAGGAGAGTCTCGTCTCCATTGTCGATGACGTGCGGGAGGACCTCGTCCGGGTTTCCAAGAATCTCGGCGCCGAAGACCGCGCCCGCCTAGAGGAGCACCTCACCCTCGTCCGCGAGATGGAGGCCGAGCTTTCCAGGACCGATGACAAGGCCGAACTCGTCCATCCCGTGCCTGACATTGATCCCAACATCGAACTGGTCAACGACAACACCCCGCGCATCAGTCGCATGCAGATCGATCTGCTCGTCAACGCGATGGCCAACGATATGACCCGTGTTGCAACCCTGCAATACATGCGCTCCGTCGGCATGGCACGCATGAGCTGGCTCGGCGTGAAGGACGGCCACCACACCCTGTCCCACGAGCCTGACGACAACAAGGATGCTGTCGAAGGCCTCATCAAGATCAACGAGTGGTTTGCGGGCGAACTCGCCTACCTCACCAAAAAACTTTCCGACACCCCCGAACCCGGCGGCGAAGGATCGATGCTCGACCACACGCTCATCGTCTGGCTCAACGAACTAGGCAAAGGCAACAGCCACACCCTCGACGACATTCCCTTCGTTCTCATCGGCGGCAAGGGCTACGGCATCAAGACGGGCCGGGCGATGAGCTTCGACAAGGTGGCTCACAACCGCCTCTGGCTCACTGTGGCAAGAGCCATGGGCCACGAGACCAAATCATTCGGCACAGCAGCCTTCTGCGAAGGCGGTCCGCTGGATTTGGGTTGAGGCGAATTCTTGGGTAGGGGTGATCTCCAGATCGCCCCTACACTGCGCGCGCTGAAAGCCTTCGATCAAACCCGGGCGACGTGGACGTCGCCCCTACAAATTCCGCGTTTTCGTAGGGGTGATCTCCAGATCGCCCCCACTGCGCGCTCAGTTTGCCACTGCGTCAGGTTGAACTTCCCTACACTCCCCGATTCTCCGCGAGGTGAATGAGGATTGCCTTTTGGGCGTGTAATCGATTCTCCGCCTGCTGGAAAATTTCAATGGCCCGTTCTTCAAAGAGTTCCCCGCTGATTTCCTTGTCCCGGTAGGCGGGCAGACAGTGCTGCACGATCGCCCCTTTCGCGGCGAGTGTCATCGTGGCCGCATTGATCTGAAACGGGGCGAGAATTTTCAGTCTTTCCTCCGCTTCCGCCTCACGCCCCATACTCACCCAGGTGTCGGTGTAGAGGACATCAGCACCGGTCGCGGCGAATTCGGTATCTTCCGTCAGGGTCACAGGTGCTTCGCCGAGTCGTGCCATAAATTCGGCATCCGGCTGGAAGGCCTTCGGGGCGGCAATGACCAGTTCAAACCCGAGGCGTTTCGCCGCCCAGGCCCAGGACCGGCCCATATTGCAGTCTCCATCACCGAAAAACGCGACCTTTTTGCCTTCCCATCCACCACAGAGTTCATGAATGGTCAGCAGATCTGCGAGAATCTGGCAGGGGTGTTCCTCGTCCGTAAGCGCGTTGATCGTGGGGATCTTTCCGTACTCCGCAAAATCGACCACATCCTGCTGTGCATAAGTCCGGATAATGGCTCCGTGGACCATTCGCCCGAGGACCCGCGCGGTGTCCTTGATCGGTTCGCCGCGCCCCAACTGGATGTCATTGGCATTCAGAAAGAGGGCCCTCGCCCCAAGTTCGGTCAAACCGACCTCAAAACTCACCCGTGTCCGCGTCGACGACTTGGTGAAAATCATGGCCCAGGTTTCACCCTTGAGCGCATCGCCGCCAAAACCGGATTTCCCGCGATGAGCCTTGAGTTCAATCGCCTGATGAATCAGAGAGACGATCTCGTCCTTCGACAAATGCTCGATACCTAAGAAATGTTTCATGGCTTCCTTTTCTTTTACTTATCTTCCACTCAGTCCGGCAAGCACGCCCTCGAACAGAGCAAGCGCCTCATCGACCTCTCCGGCCGAAACATTCAGCGGCGGCAGCCAGCGCACCACGCCCTCACCCGCAGGAACGGTGAGAAGCCCCGCTTCCCTCGCCCGATTGACGACAAAGAGACTCGGAGTCAGGCCCGATTCACGGAATCCCGGAACGGTATCCATGGCGACGGGATCAAGAACAAAGCCAAGCATCAACCCGACGCCGCGAAGCGACTTGATCACCGGAAAATTCCACTGGCTCACCGCCTTGCGGATCCGATTTTCCTGAACGGTGACGTTCTCGAGAACACCTCCCGATTCGATCTCCTGAAGAACGGCCAGCGCTACAGCACTTGCCAGCGGGGTGCCTCCAAAGGTGGAACCGTGCGTACCCGGTCCGAGCGCTCCGGCATGCGCATCACTCACCCAGATCGCCCCCATGGGAAATCCTCCGGCAAATCCCTTGGCCCAGCTCACCGCATCAGGCTCAACGTTGATCCCGCTTCCTCTCAGCACGGTTCTCCAACCGCACCAGTCTCCGGTCCTCCCGGCACCACACTGCACCTCGTCGAACATCAGCAAAATGTCATGCTCGTCGCGCAGCGCCGCCGCCGCCGCGAAAAACTCCGGGGTCGCCGTGTTGATCCCGCCTTCCCCCTGAACCGGCTCGAAAAGTATCGCCGCCGTCTTCTCCGTGACCGCCTCGCGCAGCGCATCGACGTCATTGAAAGGAACGTGCAGAAATCCGGGCAGAAGCGGATCAAAGCCGATCTTGACCTTGGGCTGACCCGTCGCCGCGATCCCACCGAGAGTTCGTCCGTGAAAAGACTGCTGACAGGTGATGACCTCGTTGCGCCCCGCCGCAGGACCGTATTTGTCATAGGCGCGCTTTCTCGCCAACTTGATGAGGGCATCATTGGCCTCCGCCCCGCTGTTGCAGAAGAAGACTTTGCCGGCGATTCCCATCATCGTCTCGACCACAAAGCGAGCCAGTTCCGCCTGCTTTCTGACGTGGTACAAATTGGAACAATGAATCAGCTTCGCCGACTGCTCGCGGAGCGCATCCTGCATCACGCCGGGGCAATGCCCCAGGGAACAGACCGCAACTCCGGAGGAGAAATCGAGATAACGACGCCCTTCCTCGGACCAGAGATAGGATCCCTCGCCTCGCTCAAAGGCAATCGGAAATCGGCCGTAGTTCCCGAGGACGTAATCGCTCATCAGGTCGGTCGTTGCGATATCCGTCGTGGTTGTGGAAGTCTTCATTTCACAATCTCGGTGCCGATCCCCTCGGTGGTGAAAATTTCGAGAAGGAGGGAGTGGGAGATCCTTCCGTCGATCATGTGGACTTTTCCGACCCCGGCGTTGAGCGCCTCGACCGAGGACCGGACTTTAGGGATCATTCCTCCGCTGATCGTTCCGTCGGCAATGAGTCCCTCGACTTCGGAGACCTTCAACGAATGAATGAGGGTACTCTCGTCCGAGGGATCCTTCATCAACCCTAACACATCACTCAAGAACACCAGCTTGCTCGCCTTCAACTCGGCCGCAAGAGCGCTGGCGGCGAGATCGGCATTCACGTTGAGACTCAGGCAGGTTCCCGCCTCGGAGGCTATGGGTGAAATCACGGGCACGATCTCGCTCGTGATCGCGGCGCGAATGATCGAGGTATCAAATCCGACGACACGTCCGACCCGGCCGAGACTGACTTCACGACCTTCGTCCTGCGACCATCCGGTGATTCTTTCCCCGATGAGTGCCTCATTCCCCGGGACGCCGATGGCGCGTCCGCCGAAACTCTCGATCCCCTTCACCAGGCCTGGATTGATTTCGCGGCTGAGGGTCTTTTCGACGATCTCCATCGTCTCGTCGGTGGTGACACGAAGCCCCCCGATGAACTCGGCGGGAAGCCCCGAATTTTTCATCGCGGCGGAGATCGCTTTTCCCCCGCCGTGGACGAGGACGGGATTGATTCCCGCCACTTCCATGAAGACGACATCGCGAAGCAGTCTGCGCACAAGTTCGGGATCATCCATGGCGCTGCCGCCCACTTTGATGAGGAAGGTCTGCCCCCTGAAATGCTGCAGGTAGGGTAAGGCCTCTACCAGGACGGCGGCCTTTTCAATCTGCTGCTGGAAAATGGATGCCATGGAAAATTCGGAAGCGGGGAAGATCGCCGAAATACCCACTCCGGCAAGGGGAGATTCAAAGCTCCGGCCCTCCCTGAGGTTACGTTTCCGGCAGGAGTTCCTACTTCTTCTTCGTCAGCGAATACTCCTCGCGATTGAAGATAACATACTCGGGTGAGAGATCCGAGGTGAACATGTTGAACTCGCCTTTTCCGATGTTCAGATCAATTCCGACGGTGAACTCGGGACCACTCACGGCGGCAGCGAGTTTCTCGATGTCAGTTGCGGCGGTCAATCCGTTTTGAGTGGCAATGACTCCATTGAGATGAATATTGACCATCTCCTCTTTGACACGCGCACCGGAGTAACCCACCGCGTGAAGGATACGCCCCCAATTCGGATCGTTTCCGTTCCACGAACACTTTACCAGTTTCGAATTGGCCACAGCACGGGCGACCCGCTCAGCGTCGAGATTCGAGGCCGCTCCCCGCACCTGCACTTCGACCAGTTTGGTGACGCGCTCTCCGTCGGCGACGATACGTTTGGCCAGGCAGAGCATCACCGCAGTGAGTGCCTCGCGAAACTCGGCACTGCCCTCACCGCCCCGGGTGATGGTTTTGTTCCCGGCCTGATGATTTGCCATGACAACGACCGTGTCGTTCGTGCTCATGTCTCCATCGACCGAGATCCGGTTGAAGGAGTTGTCGACCGCCTCCCGGGTTGCCGCCGCGATCTCGGCTTTGGAGATCGCCGCATCCGTCGTCACAAAACAAAGCATCGTGGCCATGTGGGGATTGATCATCCCGGCACCCTTGGCGATGGCACCGATGCGCACTTTCACGTCACCGATCTTCACCGAGACAGAAACACTCTTGGGTCGGGTGTCGCTCGTCATGATCGCCCGGGCGGGCGGATCGCCATCGACTTTGAGAGCCGCGACCAGTTCGGGGATTCTTGGCTCGATACGCTCGATGGGAAGCTGCACCCCGATGATTCCGGTGGAGCAGACCTGCACTTCACGCTGCTTCAAACCGAGTGCACGACTCGTCGCACTCGCCATGGCGCGGGCGTTGAGAATCCCGGTGGGTCCGGTGCAGGCATTGGCATTGCCGCTGTTCACAATGATGGCCCTCGGCTCGGCCGACTTGAGATAGCTTGAGGAAAGGCGGACAGGCGCCGCACAAACCTGATTCTGCGTGTAAACCGCCGAGCCCACTGTGGGAAATTCAGAATAGATCAAAGCCAGATCGAGTCGCTCGACGGCAGGGTTCTTGATTCCGCAGCTGATCGCAGCCGCCTTAAATCCCAGAGGGGCACAAATGCCACCCTCGATCTCTTTCACTCGTTTACTCATTCGCGGAACAGGATGGGTCGCTCAAAAATTCAAAAGACCACAGGTTTCGGGCAGTCCATTCATCAAATTAAAACTTTGAATCGCCTGGCTGCCGGCCCCCTTGCCAAGATTATCCTCGGCGCTCGACAAAATCAGTCGACCGGCACGCTGGTCGACAATCCAGCCTACGTCGACAAAATTCGTTCGCACGACATGCTTGGTGTCGGCAAAGACACCTTCTCCGAGGAGGCGCACAAACGGACTGCCATCGTAACAGGGTTGAAGGGCGGACTCGACCCTCCTGGAAAGTGTCGCGAGGTCCCCCGAAGCTTCGCAGAAGATGGTCGTGAGAATCCCGGCGGTGACAGGCATGAGGTGAGGCACAAAAGAAATCGTCACTCCAACCCCGGCGGCGATAGCGAGTTCCTGCTCAATCTCGCTGAGATGGCGGTGTTTTGGAGCCCCGTAGGCACGGAGACTTTCGTTCACCTCTGCGAAGAGGAGACTCGCTTCGGCTTTCTTGCCCGCTCCGCTGACCCCGGACAAACTTGAAACGGCAATTCCCTTTGCGGAAATCACGCCCGCTTTGAGGAGCGGCACCAGCGGCACGAGAATACTCGTCGGATAACATCCGGGTGAGGCAACGAGATCGGCGGAGACGATCTCCTCACGATAAAACTCCGGGAGGCCGTAAACCGCTTTCTTGAGAAGTGCGGGAGCGGGGTGCTCATGCCCGTAGTATTCGCGGTAGACCGCGGCACTGCGAAGCCTGAAGTCGGCGCTCAGATCGATGATGCGGATTCCGTTTTCCAGAAGCGGAATCGCGAACTCGGAGGCCACCCCGTGAGGAAGTGCGAGAAAGGCAACTGTTGCCCCGGTGGCTGTGATGGCCGCTATGTCCGGCTCCATGAAGGAAAGGCCCTCCACCGAGGGAGCACCCTTGAGGCGTGGAAAGACGGCGGTGAGAGGACGCCCGGCTTCCTGTCTTGAGGTGACGGAAACCAGTTCCACGGCTGGATGCATCGCGAGGAGGCGCAGCAATTCCTGGCCTGTGTAACCGCTCGCACCAACAACGGCGACTTTGATCCTCTCCGATTCCATGAGCTGTCCAGCATGACACAATTTCCTATTGAGTCTAAAAAAGTTCTGATGGCAGCTTCGATTTTTTAAGGGACATGCCACTTGCGGAACCGGTTTTTTCGTTCACACTATCCGCTCTGCGGCTTTCGAGCTGCGAAAGTTGACGGGACGTGGCGCAGCTTGGTAGCGCATCACACTGGGGGTGTGGGGGTCGCAGGTTCAAATCCTGTCGTCCCGACCACTTTCGCCAAGGCGGAAGTAGTCGGCCAACTTTGGTTCTTCAGGAGTCGTTGAAGAACCGGCTAGCGCGATCGGGTTTGCTCACCCGGCGCCCAAACCTTCCGCCCTTGCGACGCCGCCTTGGAAGTCTGTGCCTGTGGATTGAACCGGCCACTTCATTATTCTGGAAATTATAAAATTAATCTTGCGGAATGACCTGAGGTTGGTTATAATTTCCATAACACAAACACTTGGGTGCCTGAACAACACCCATCCAGTCGCTCCGGCGGCAACCATCGCGGAATTGAAACCGCCGCGGTGTTCCGAGAAAAAACAACCGAATGAAGCGTTATGCCGTCATGCTTGCTTCCTTCGCACTCCTCACGGTGTGCGGGCGGGCGGGACAATTCGGGACCGGCTTTGCCATCAGTCCCAAAGGCTACCTGGTTACCTGCCATCATGTGGTGCGGGACGCGGAGCGGGTCATCGTCCATTGCGAGGATGGTTATCTCGAAGCAAAAATCGTCGCCCTCGATCCCAGGAATGACCTGGCGATCCTGAAGGTAGAGAAATGGCCGGGCAAGTATCTCGGGCTTTCCTCGTCCGAGGAAGTCACCCACGCCTCTGAGATTCTCGCCGCGGGTTTCCCCGATCCCTCCGTCCTTGGTCGAAACCCGAAGATCTCGACCGGGATTGTCAACGCCATGTCCGGAGTCAGAGACGACCCGCGTTACATTCAGATTTCCGCTCCGGTGCAGCCCGGGAACTCCGGAGGCCCCCTTCTCTCCTCCTCCGGTCGCGTTGTCGGTGTGGTTGCCTCGGGACTGAACTCGATGGACCGGATGGCACACGGGGGCTACCTGCCGCAGTCGGTCAACTTTGCCATCAAGGCGGAGCTCATTCTCCCGCTCCTCAAAGCGATCTCCGTTTCCGTTCCCAAAATTGGCACGAGGACCCGTTCCGGACCAAAGCAGGTCAACCGCTCCATCAATGCAATTGCTCTCATCGAAGGGATTAAACAAAATGAGCAAATCTACGGAGGATCGCCTCCCGGAGTAAGCCGCGCCGGTCTCAGGGAGGCGGCCAGTCCGGGCCAACCCGCAGGCGGCCCCAGTCTGGTCTCACTCCGGGGAAGCAATACTCCCTCCGACGGAACTGCGGGCCCCTGGATCTTCCAGGACTCACATGTCCGCCCCCTTGAGCCCGGCGAAGTCAGCCGCCTCTCGAAGAGTTCCCTCTGGCGCGCCCGAAACGAGATCTACCTTCGCCACGGATTTATTTTCCCGACCGCCGAGGGCCAGCAGTTCGCCCGGGAGTTCGGCAATCTCTATCAGCCGGTCACCCCTTCAGTGGATGCGGTGAAACAAAAACTTTCTCCGGTAGAGGTCGCCAATCTCAGACTCATCGCCAACCACGAGTGAGTACACCTTGAATCCCTTCGGCGCTCCCCGGTCGCGCTTGAAACGATTTGATTGTGACAAAGGAACCGCTAGCCTTTACCTTTCCGGAGGTGAAGGACGGCCCGGCCCGCGCTACACCAGAGCCTGCTGCTGTCCCTCCCGGGAACGCTTTCCCCATTTTTCATGCGCCAGATTCTCGTTACTTCCGCCCTCCCCTACGCCAACGGGCATATTCATATCGGTCACCTCGTTGAGTATCTCCAGACCGACATCTGGGTGCGCTTTCAGAAAATGCAGGGGAACCGGTGCCTCTATATCTGTGCCGACGACACTCATGGAACCGCCATCACGATCCGCGCCCGGGCCGAGGGCAGGACCGAGGAGGAGGTGATCGCCGAGATGGGTGAAGCTCATCAGCGCGATTTCGGGGGATTCGGCATCGAGTTCGACAACTACGGCAGCACCCACAGCCCGGAAAACCGCGCCGTCTGTCACGAGATCTGGGCGGCGCTGCGAAAAGCCGACATGATCGTCGAAGAGGAAATCGACCAGCTTTTTGATGTCGAAAAGGGTATCTTCCTCGCCGATCGTTTCGTCCGTGGAACCTGTCCGAAGTGCGGATCAAAAAACCAGCCGGGAGACAACTGCGGTCATTGCGGGGCAACCTACAGTCCGACCGATCTGGTTGATCCGGTGAGCGCCCTTTCGGGATCAAAGCCCGAGATCCGGGCGGCGAGGCATCTTTTTGTGCAAACGGAGAAGATGCACGATTTCCTCAATGAGTGGACCCAGTCGGGAACCCTTCCGTCCGAGAGTGCGAATTATCTGAAGAACTTCTTTCTCAACGAACCCCTGCGTGACTGGGATGTCTCCCGGCCCGGTCCCTACTTCGGTTTCGAGATCCCCGACTCGCCGGGCAACTACTGGTATGTGTGGTTCGATGCTCCAATCGGCTACATCGGCTCCACCAGCGAGTGGTGCAACCGCCACGGCGAAAAACTCGACGACTGGTGGAAAAGTGACAAAACCGAGATTCACCATTTCATCGGAAAAGACATCCAGTATTTCCACACTCTTTTCTGGCCGGCAATGCTCAAAACGGCGGGATTCACCCTCCCGACCCGGGTCCACATCCACGGCTTCCTCACCGTCGACGGGGAAAAGATGTCAAAATCACGCGGCACCTTCGTGCGGGCGTCGAAATATCTCGAACATCTCAATCCGAGTTTCCTGCGTTACTACTACGCAACCAAACTCTCCGCCAAAGTCGAGGATCTCGACCTCAACCTCGAGGAGTTCGTCGCGAGAGTGAACAGCGACCTCGTCGGCAAAGTCGTCAATCTCGCCAGCCGCACCGCCAAGTTTGTTTCCGAATCCGGTCTTTCGAAGAGCTATCCTGAGGATGGCGGACTCTTCAAAACATTCGCGGAACGCGGGGAGCCCATTGCGGAAGCCTACGAAAAAGGAGAATACAGCAAGGCCATGCGAATGATCATGGAACTGGCCGACCTGGCAAATCCCTACGTGGAAGCGAACGCCCCCTGGGATCTCCGCAAGGATCCCGCCAGGGCCGCCGAGTTGCAGGATGTCTGTACGGTTGCGCTGAATCTCTTCCGGACTCTCGTGATCTACCTTGCACCCGTACTTCCCGATCTTGCGGAGAAAACCGGTGCACTCTTCGGAGAGGTGATCACGACTTGGGATCAGGCGAAGAATCCCTTGATCAATCGTCCGATCGCCGCCTTTCAACACATGCTGCAGCGCGTCGATCCGGCGAAGGTTGAACTGATGATCACCGAGTCCCGCGAAGAGAATGCGGAAACTGATTCGGCCGTCACGGCGAATCCCTCGTGGGACGACTCCGCCGGGGCCCTCCTCGCCAATCCCATCGCCGGGCAGATTGGCATTGAGGAATTCCTCAAGGTGGACCTCCGCGTTGCGCGTATCGTCGAGGCCAGGGAAGTTCCGGAGGCAAAGAAGCTCGTTCAACTCACCCTCAGCCTCGGAGGCGATGAACGACGGAATGTTTTTGCCGGGATTAAATCGGCCTACGAGCCAGCTGATCTGGTTGGCCGGCTTGTCGTGATGGTCGCGAACCTCGCCCCGCGGACGATGAAGTTCGGCGTCAGTGAGGGAATGATCGTCGCGGCCGGTCCCGGCGGTGAGGATATCTTTCTGCTTTCACCCGATGAAGGGGCGGTGCCAGGGCAGCGCGTGGGTTAACACCAGCGGTAGGGGTGATCTCCAGATCGCCCCCTCCTCTACCCCCGATCGGGCGACGTGGACGTCACCCCCACCCAATCGCTACCTCACGACATCCCTGACGCCGCCAATACCGCCTCCTGGACAGCCAGATCGTGGCTCGACGGATACGGATTTTCCTTCTCCCCTCGCACGATCGCCGCGAGATCGACGGCGTCTCCTTCGTAGCGGGCATAAGGAGGTTCGAACTGAATCTCGCTCGTTCCCTTCGGATAAACCTTCCCGCCTTCGCCAAAGGTCCGGTCTTTCGAGAGCGACAATGTCACCGACGGTCGATCCAGAGGCTGGATGTGAAAGGAGCCTTCTGTCCCGCAAACCGAAAAGTGACGCCGGGAGCCCCCCTCCACCTCAACCGCGCTGGAACGCACCGTTGCCGTTGCTTTGGAATACTCAAAAACCGCCAGCATATTATCCATCAGGGCATCTCCATCGACCACCCGTCGGGGATGCGCCACGACCCGATCAGGACGACCGAGCACACCAATGGTCAAATCGATGATGTGGCACCCCAGTTCAAACATCGTTCCTCCGGCAAACTCCGCTATCCGAAGTCGATCTGCCGGAGCCATCAGCTTCGACATCACCGCATGCGTTTCAAAGACCTCTCCCAGCCATCCCGCCTCGAGCATACGATGGAGCAGGAGAACGGCGGGATTAAATCGATACATATACCCCATTTGCACGACGAGTTTCTTTTCATCGGCCGACTTCATCATCCCCCGATAGTCCTCGAGTGAGTGTCCCGCCGGCTTGTCGAGATGCACGTGGCATCCCGCCTCGACCGCAATCCGGGCGTAGCGGAGAAGATCGCGCACTTCGGTTTCCACCCCGACCACCTTCAAGTCAGGGGTACTCAGTCCCTCTTCCAGACTCAAGAAGCGGTGTTTGCCAAAGACCGGGTTCTTTTTCGCCTTTTCGAGCAAGGTCGGATCCTCCTCCACTATCCCAACGACCTCCCATTCCTCACTTTCCTCGTAGACCTCGATCTTGTTCGCGTGGGCGTGTCCCGTCCCGATCTGAAGATAACGCAACGGCTTGCGGGAACTACCCGGAGCACCGATCAAAGCAGAGGGAAGAAAGGCGGCGGCGGCAAGAGTCTCACGTCGTGTCATCATGGGGGCAGAGTATCGGGATCTATTTCTCCTGACGAGGACTTGATGGCGCTAAAAATTTCCCTGCCAATTTTCCGGCTCCTCGCTAAGACTTGGCCGTAATGAACGAGAAGAGATTTGAGAATCAAACCGCCATTGTCACGGGAGGGGCGGAAGGAATTGGAAAAGTGATCGCCCGGCGTCTCGCCAGCGAAGGGGCCAGGGTGACGATTTTCGATATCGATCCCGTGAAAGCCGAAGCGGCGGTGGCTGCATTCGCCGAAGACGGGCTTCAGCTCGATTTCCGCATCGTGAATATCGCCGAAGAATCCGAAGTCAAGGCAGGGATAGAGTCCGTGACGGAACGCAGCAGCGGAGGCCGGCTCGAGATCATGATCAATTGCGCCGCCATCGTCGGCCCCACCGCCAGAAAGATCACCGAGGTGACGACTGCCGAGTTTGATCTTGAGACTGCGATCAACCTGCGGGGCACGTTTCTCATGACAAAATTCGCGCTTCTAGCGATGGAGCCTCACAACTACGGGCGGGTTTTGAATTTTGCTTCGATTGCCGGCAAGGAGGGAAATGCCGGAATGAGCCCCTACTCGGCGACGAAGGCGGGCGTGATCGGCCTGATCAAATCAGTCGGAAAGGAATTCGCGGAGACCGGCATCACCGTGAACGCGATCGCTCCGGCGGTGATTCGCACCGCCATGGTCGATGGCATCCACCCGGACCAGGTCAAATACATGACCGACAAGATTCCCATGAAACGATGCGGCACGCTCGATGAAGTGGCCGCCCTCAGCTGCTGGATCGTCTCCAGCGAGGCCTCGTTCTGCACCGCGTTTACCTTCGATCTGTCAGGTGGAAGGGCTGTCTACTAGCCCGAGAGGCCGAAAATGACGCGGCAGCCGGAGCGGCCGGGATCACCTTGGCCCGCGGTCTAACGGTAGTCGGAGCGGCGGACCTAAAGAATATGGGCGAACCCAACGGTGAACTGTAGGGCAAGCGCTCCGCTTGCCGGGATCAGTCGAGCCAATCAGAGAAACTTCGGAAAGACTCCAATCAATCCTTCTTCGTCGTGAGACGCTTCCAGAAGGGGAACCCCGATGAACTGGTGCTTTCGCCCACCTTCGGGCCCTTGTAGACTAATTGCCCGTCCTGATAATAGGAAGAACTCTCGTTGAAGGGTTTCAGCGTCGTTTCGTTGACGGTTTCGGGAGCGACCTGATTGCCCACATAACCTGCCGTGCCCCGGCGGGACTCCACCTGAACGAGGGCCGAAGACGGATCAGCAGCAGGACGATTCACGACCGCCCTTGCTTTCGCCTCACGCTGCTGCTGCGCCAATTCGGCCTCCGCTTCTCTGACGTCGGATTTCGCGATGCGTCGATCACGGAAACGCTCCTTCCGGGTCACCTGATCAGGAGTTCTCAAGTCGGGAAGCGGGGGAAGATCAATCAGCATCTCCTCGGGAGTCGGGTCCGGCATACCGGCCCAGAATCCTTCGTCACCGAAAGGCTTCAAACGGGATCCGCTTGCCGTGATCCCATCCTCGTTGGCGGGAAGTGAATTGTTAACCGTGATCTTCTGGGAGACGGGAGCCCGCTTTACCGCACTGGCACGCTGACTGGAAAGCTTTTCGGCGAAGGTTGGCTTCGCCGCAGTTCCGTTTTGGCGCATGATCGCCTCTTCCTGCTCTCTCTCCTTGTCAACGATCTTGGCCCGCATCCGCTTCTCGGCCCGGGTGGGCTTTGTGTCCGGATCCCCAAGATTCAAATTGGGAAGCGGTGGAAGTTCCCCGAACGCGGAATCCTGCGCCTTCATCTCAAACACGCTTGAGAAAAAGAATACCAGGGCAAGGAAAATGGAACTCAGGTATTTCATTTTGCAGAATCGGGCCGGAATCAGTTGAGTAGAAACGACCCCGGACACTCAGGCATAGTGAAAGCAGGGACCCTTTTTCGCAAGAGGAATATTCACCTTTTTGAAGCGGTTCCAACCTCCCCCGCCATTAGTTGGCGGGAGCCAGGGTGGCGGAAGGAGTGCCGAATACCCGGTAGCTGGACAGCCGATTTGTAGCCGGATCGTACACGTAGTAGGTCAGACCGATCGGTCCAACCTTCTCGGCAGCCCGACGCTTGCGACGACGCTCTTCTTCGTCCTCTTCTTCTTCGGAAGTTGAGTCCTGACGAGGCCCGAAGGCATTGTCGATGGCGTTCTCGAATCTTGAGACCCCGCTGCGTTCTTGAGTCGACTCGTCGGATTCAAAGATTCCGAGGTTGCCGTCGAGTGAATCATCGCCACCGCCGTAGCCATCACCAAAGATGCCGTCCTGACGGTCGAGGGAGTCATAATCACCCGGCGACGTGCCTGTGAAGGGAGGGATGACAATCGGCACGTCGGGAAACGTCGTCGTCACGCCTTCAATTGCATCGTAGTAGAGGGTGTAATATCCAGCCCCACTTACCCCGTTATTGTCACGATAGAGCGCAGCAGAGCTGCCGAGAGCCCCCGGCATAAGAGTCTCCAGATTCGGCAATCCTCCCGGAGCACTCACCGTAGCGATCGCCCCGCCCTGATTGACGGGATTGTTGGTGGTCGGGAAAGCGGCACCTCCGGGGAAACCCGCCGCAGCGGCCGCTCCGAGATCATCCCACCAAAGATCCGGAGTCAGATAGACCTCGTCGTTGCGACCGGCGAGTTCCAAGTTCGCCACATTTAGGCCAACGAAATCAGCAGGTGCCTCGACAAAACCGGCCGACGCTTCGTTAATCCTTGTGGTGTCTTCCATTTTGTTCCGAGAGCGGGCAGGAACAAAAAACGACATTTTCCCGCCTCCGACTCCGTAGCCACCGCTACTGAAAACGGTCCCGTTGATCGCCGTGAGGGTCCCCAACCCAACGGCACTCGAATCATAGAATGGAAAAAGTCGACTTGCCGCAACCGAGGTGTTTCCGAAGGAAAATGGAATGGAACTGGCATACCGCGGGTCAGCATGACCGATGAGCGCCGCATCAAAGCTCGCATTGTTCCCGGCGGCAACAATGATGTCCCCGAAGCGGATACCCACTGAATGACGGCGGAAGAGGTCGGATGCCACCGGCACGGCGGAAATCCCATCAAGGAAGTCACCATTGCCGATCATCGCATAGTTGTTCATCGGTTTGGAGGGGATCGGCGCGAGAGGACCGGCACCATCGGGATCATAGAGTATGGAATCGACACCGGGAACTCCGTTGTTTGCTCCCCCCACCACGGAGATGCTGCCATCGACCAGCACCGTGATATTTCCCGTCACATCGCCTCCGATGGCCGGTCCGCCGTGACCGATCTGGGCGAAGGCGCCGTAGATGGTGTGCGTATCAGCGTTCCCGAGGGCGTCGGGGTCAACTAAGTAAGCATCCGGAGCCACATCAATCGTGCCTCCTCTGAGGGATAGATCACCTCCCACGACCACGGTGATATCACCGGTCAGTTCGGCGTCATTCACGACGTCGTTGAAATTACTACTCCCCGATGCGAAGGTCCGGTCTCCGTTTTCCACGGAGAAGTGCCCTATCTTTGCAAAATTGAAAGCGGAGGCCACGGTATCACTACCCACTTGAAGGTTCTTGATGAAGTATTTAGAACTAATTGTCGTCGTGGTCCTATCATCGGTTCTCACTTGGGCAACGATGTTCGCATCTCCGCCGACATAGACGGAGATATCGCCTGAGGCAGGGGCGTCCATCATGTAGCCACCATTTCCGATCGCGGCAAAGGCCCCGTGGACGCTCTGGCCAATGCCTTCAGTGATGCCATCGGGAACCTCCGTCCAGGCATTTGAACCGCCCTGAATGAGAAGATCACCTTCCACCCGGACGTCAATGTCGCCCGAAAAACCGGTCGGAACTCCAAAACGACGGGCGAAATCATCGCCATTATCGGAACGATGGCCATGACCCAATTGGGCGGAGGAAGCATCCACCCCGTTCCCGGCAATGATCGACATGTTGCGTCCGGCAACAGCCGTGATGTTTGAACTCGCGGCGATGCCGTTGACAATCTCTCCCTTGCCGAGGACCACCACGTCTATGTTGTTGTCAACGCCTCCGTGGCCGATCGAAACGGGATTCAAGTTCGAAGCATTCGCCCCATACGTCGAGTTATTGTTTCCTGCGAGGGCACTTTCATCGTCCGCCGCCGCTGCTGCATTGATAATGATATCGCGGCCCGCCGTCACGGAGATGTTTCCGGCCAATTCAATCGCCCTCGAGAAGCCGGCATTGGTCGTGTCAGAGGCAGAGTTACTGTTTCCGACCCCGTGACCGAGGCGGGTCCACCGCTGCGTTCCTTCGCCGTTCGTCAGGTCGATGTCGCCTCCGATCGCATTTACACTTATATTCCCGATTTTATCGCCGAAATTCGTCGCGGTGTTGTTGGAGTTATGGAATTCATCCGAATTGATCCCCCCATGGCCGATCATTGAAAAGGAGTTGGCCGTCCTGACCCCGTTCGTCTGACTCAGGGCATTGAAGTTGGGCTGGGTTTGCAAAAACGCGACCGTAACCCCGTTCCTCGCCGCGATGTAGTTGAGACGAGCCAGAGGCTGGCGCTCTCCCATGGCCATATGGCTCAACGTGACATTTCCGTCGGCGGTGACGGAAATGTCAGCCGTGTTGCGATCGCCTCCGACGAGCGTGCCGGCACCGCTTGCGGTGAAGTCGCGGGAACCGACGAGCGCTCCGCTAAGGTCAAGGAGTGTCGGATTACTCGTGGAGTTACTGTTGGCGGAATAGGTAACCCCCGCCGTGGCGGCCTCCAGCCTGGATCTGATGTCCGTCTCTGCCTTTTCACCCCGGAACATTTCGTCGCGCACGAAGGTCCCGCCGGACTGACCGTAGTCGAGCATTCCTTGATGGCCGATCTTAGCAAAACTGTGGGCAAAGGCCCCGTTCTGAACCAGGATATCCGCGCCCGATGTGACCCTAATGTCCCCCAGGTAACCGAGAAATCCAGTCACATAACCCCCATGCCCGATATGGGCCCAAGCGCGCAGATCGTAGTTCCAGTTACCATCAGTCAGGCTGTAAATGGACGGCGTTCCGCCCGGCCCGGGGCCCCGCATGACGGGCTGGACTGAGCCTCCGCCGATCACATTGATACTCCCCCCGGCGTCGACGCTGATATCACCTAGAATGAACGAGGAGGTCTCGTAGTCAGCCAGTTCTGCTCCCCCATGTCCGAGATGGGCAAAGTCATAAATATCATTACCACCGATCAAGGTAATGCTACCACCGGCACTCACATCGAGATCTCCGGTGATGGACATGAAGGTCGAGTATCGGTTGTTGGAGGTACCAGCGGTACCGTAGTCGTTCCGGGAGCCGGTTTGATCTCCATTCACACCGCCGGTATGATAAAGGTAGATGCCCCGACCGTCCGGAGTGGCCGCACTCCCTGCCGTCGGAACTCCCAGCATGTTGATGTAACCGGAGGTGGTGATACTGCTTCCGGCAATCGATCCCGCGGCAAAGTTCGTTCCACCATGACCGATTTGAGCGAAGCGGCGGTCTCTGGCGTCGCTTCCCGTGGGAACAATTCCCTGGGTCATGTACCCCGCCACGCGGATGCTGCCTACATAGGCTTCGACCTGGATATCCCCGTGGAAGCCCTTGATCGTCGAACCATCCAGGGCATCAACCCCGATGCCAACCAGACTCGTGCGGGACAAGTTGAGATAGCCAAGCGCGTTGAGTGCCGCTGTCGCCGTAGTTGTATTGTTGGCGCGGGTCTCCGGGCCGCTGAGGGCTGCCGCATAGGCCAGCGGGTCGGTGTTGATGATTGTGTCGTCGTGGATGTTAACCCACTCGTTTGCCACCAGGGTGCCTGTCCAGGTGAATCCAGTCGTGATATTACCCACCTTCGTCCCGATGATCCGGGGCACATAATTGCCCCTGTTACTGGAGTCTACGGTAATTACAACACTGCCTCCGGAACCACTCTGGGTGAAGGTAGCCATTGAGATACGGCGGTTCCATAGAGGATCGCCGGTCGGACTGGTTCCTCCCCAATTCGGGTCGAATCCGGTATTGTTGACCCCGGTAAACAAGGAACCGAGTCTCAAGTTCGGGTTGTCGAAATCGCTGACTGTCGCGAAAAAGCGTAACTGCTGATCGGCCCGGTTCGTTGGATTCCAGTAGCCGTATCCGTCGACCGCATGCCCTATTATCGCCGCCGAACGGGTCCCCTCGCCTGCCAGGACCAAAACGTTGCCGCCCGCCCGGACACTGATATCGCCATAGAACTCGCCAAATTGACCGACGCCGCCGTGCCCGATCTGGGCGGGGGAGTTCGCTGCTGACGCACCGGCAAAATCCTGCTCTCCCTGAACCGTCACGTTGCCGGCGGTGGTAAGTGTCGCAATCACCGTCCCTAGATCGTGGTCCACGGTCACCCCAGCGGCTGTATTCACGCCGGCGAGGACGTTGATATTTCCATACACCGGAGCGAGACGACCAATTGCCGTGCCAATCCTCTCGTGCTCGGTGCCGTTGAAGCTCCAACGGCGTTCAACAGTTCCATTCTGGACGTTGCCCACGGCACCAACCCCGCCTGCGTTTTCCCGGAAAGTATGGCCGGAGGCAGCATTGTAGTTGTAGCCTCCATGCCCGATCATGGCAGTGGTTCCCTGGCCTTGTGCCCCGGATCCCACGAGCACGTTTGAACTGGCGATGACATTGATGTCGGCTCCGTCGAAATTGCCTGCGCCCACGAGAGCGAGAGCAGCGGTGCTATTAGCTCCGATGCCGGCTCCGTATTCAGGACGGAGTCCTCCCAGGCCGAGCGGGTCGGCGCTAGCCGCGTCGATACGCTGCCACCACCAGTTGCCGGAGCTATTGCTATTGTAGTGCGTCGCGTAGGGGATGAAGGTATCGCCAGCGGCTAGAGCTCCACTGGCGGTGCTCCCCAGAACGCCCGAACTGTTAATCCCACGAACCCCATCGACAATGCCGTCACCATCGATATCGACCTCGAACATCCCTGCCACTGCGGCAATCGGATCCCCAACCCCATTGGCCGGCTGACTATTGAAATTAGCCCCATCGCTGAGATACCAGGCACCGGACACGCCAGCCCCCATGGAAAGATCGAGTGCTACCCCGTTGCCGCGATTCAGACGGGGTGCAAAGATTTGGCCGCCGTCGTGGAAGCCGATCTGCGCGTAGCGGCCCTGCAGGTTTTGGTCGGAACCTGTCACTCTGATTTCATAACCGGCCACGTTCGTGTCACCGAAACGGCTTCCCACCTCAACATGTTGCGTCATGGTGGTCGACCCGACGAAAACGGACCCTCCGATGCCGCCGAAGGCGCCCGCATCGACATAATGATCCCAGATTCCCTGGATTGAACCGACGTCGCTCAAGTTCAAATTGCTAGCGGTGTGAACACCTCCGACAAAATCCCCCTCGCTGCCGGACCAGCCACCCAGGAGGTTGATGGAACCCGCTCCCGAAGTGCGAATATGATTGTTGACGACGATCACTCCGGAGGCAAAGGCCCCGAAGCTGGCATTCGAGTTCGTCCATTGTATCGAGGAGTTACGGTCATTCGCTCCCGTCGTTCCGTCCTCGTTACCTCCACCTGCGACCGGATTGATGAAAATATTGCCGTCGTCGGTGATAATCAGAACGTTTGTTCCGCCTTGGAGCGCTGTATTCACCGCGGTAATGCTTACATTACTAGTCTGGGGAGCGGGAAGCAGTGGCGGAGACCCAACCGTCGGGAGCCCTGGTGCTACCGGTACCCCTGCGGCAGCACCGACAATCACATCGCCCGGGTCAAAGAGCACAGTGCCCGCTTTTCCCCCGATGGAGTGAGCGGCCGCGATTCCGTCAAAATACAGGAACTGTTTACCCGAGACCTCGATCAATCCCCCGTTGCCTACGGCTCCTCGCGCAGCGGCCGAGACTTCACCGACAAAAATTGTATCCTGATTGGCCCAGGCGATGACCGTTCCGGCATCACCACCAAGGGAATCTGCGGAGAGTTTTGCCCCCGCCTCCACCCGGAGAGAATCCGCCTCACGCAGGCCGGTGTCGACCCCTTGGAAATCACCGCCCACCCGGATCCGTCCTCCTGTCGTGGCACCATTTGCAGAAAGATCCGCCCCGTCGTTGATCACGATGCGATTGGCCGTCACGGTGACTTCACCGCCGGCACCGCCGATTCCTTCTGCCTGGATAGCTCCGGCAAGAGTCACTGTATCGACTGCATCGACGGCTACGGTTCCGGCAGACTGCCCTCCGGAAACGCTGACAACAGATCCGGCCGCCTGGGTCACCGCAGCAGCCGCGATGACGATATCACCGCCCTCAGTGGCTCCAACAGCATCGATTCCACCGTCAACGGCAACTGATCCACCCACGGACTTCACCTCGACGCTCCCGCCCTCCACGCCGGCTCGAGCCACGATGTTCGAACCCTGGCCCAAATTGATGTTCGAACTGCCGCCTGAAGCCATGAGGCGGACCCTGCCATTGCTGCGATTCGCTCCCGTTGCACGGACTGCTCCGCCGTTGTTGATCGCCAGCGCATAAACGTTGCCGTGCGCCTTCATTTCAACCGAAGCGCCCCGAACTTCTCCCTGATTGTCGATACCGGTGCCTTCGTAGTCGGAGGCTCCGCGGACGGATATCCTGGTTCCTCCGCCTTCATGGAGGATGATGTCCCCGCCCGATCCGATCGCGACGGTGCCATTGAGCGCACCAATCTGACCACCGCTCTTGTTATCGACAAATCCGCCCATGAGGACAACGTCCCCACCGGCTGAGGAGATCGTACCGAAGTTGGTAATCCCGGTGTTGGAGGATCCGGTGAATTGCATGTCCCCGCCGTTGCGGAAGTCGGCGTCATCCACATCCAGAGTGGACATCGTCATCATACCCGCGACATCAACCACCCCGCCGGCTCCGACGAGGACCCCGTTCGGGTTGAGAAGAAAGACGCTGCCCTGAGAAGCTTCCAGACGACCGTAGATCTCCGTAGGGTTGTTCGTGATGACGCGGTTCAGAATCGCCGCATTTGCCCCTTGATTGAAGCGGGCCGTTTCCCCTTGCTGAATGGAGAAGGAATCCCAGTTGACGATGGCGTGCTGGTTGAAGTTATTGATATCGACTGTTGCCGTCCCCAGTCCCGATACCACCACGTTGCCGGCGTCAATGTCCAATCCGGATGGCGCGGCCGGATTCGCCTGAACCGGACCGCTCACGGTCGCGAAGGAGGGAATGAGCACGGCCATCACGGCGCGTTGGAAGGATTTGCTGAACTTGAGAAGTTTCATATCTCTAAAGGGGGTAAGCGTAAGGTCTCGGGAAGAGTCTCTCTTCTATCATCAATTGTTTCGTCACCTTATTGTGTGACAGAGAGGGCAGTGTTCGGCACACCGAAGACACGGTAGCTGGACAAGCGGTTCGTACCGGGGTCAAAGACATAGTAAGTGAGTGCCCCGCGGCCGACCTGGCGCTTGGCAAAGCGCTTACGGCGACGCAGTTCTTCATCCTCCTCGTCTTCGATGACGGATCCGGGGGTTCCGTTGCGACCTTCGCGGCGGCTGCCGAGGTTGCCATCAAGCCATTCTTCAAAGGTCATGACACCGGTAGAGGGATTACTGTCGTCCTCCATGGCATCTTCCAAGGCCATGTTGAAGAGCATTTCCTCATAGCCGTCGTAGCCGAAGAACCCGTTGTCCCGATCATAGGCATCGTAATCAATGAAGTCGGTTCCGGGCGGCAGAGGCGGCGGGGTGACCGGAGTCGCCTCACCGTAGTAGACATTGTATAGACCGAAGGCGTGGGCCGGATAGTCACCTTCCGGAGTGAACATCGCATCCGCTTCGGTGACATTGTCCGCAGGGAATTCATGCTCAAGCGCCACCTGCTCATCCGCGCGTCCGGATCCAGGAGCGGGCACGCGCACATAATTGGCGTTGTTGAGGTAGGTGCCGGTCGCGATCAGATTGGAGGTCGCATCCGGCATGTAGAGTCGGAGGTCCCCGAAAATTCCGGCCCCGGCGCTGGTGATGACGCTGCGATTGGTGGTGACGAATTCCCCTGTACCGCCTGTATAGGGATTATTGCGTCCCACCGCGATGAAGGTATCGCCCTGGGTGGATCGAAGAAAGTCATCCGGAGCGATTTTGAAGTCAATGTGCCCGATAAGTGCCTGCCCCATATAAAGAGAGTCTCCCACACTCACATGGATATCGCCGTTCCGTGTCCCTGTTCCGAGGTTGCGAACATCACCGTGACCAATCTTGCCCCAGTTGTTGGCAAAGACACCGGCTCCGCTGTTGAGCAGGAGGTTATTGACTGCGATGACGCTGATATCGGCTGTTTTGTCGCCACTGCTGTTGTAACCGCCGTGACCAATCTGGCCGAAGCTGGCCGTCGGTGACTGCCCACCCATCACGATGACATCACCACCGAGGCCGTGCACCTTGATGAACTGGTCGACGGCACCGATAACCCCATTGTCGTTGGTCGCCCCGTGCCCGATCTGGGCATAGGTATAGCTGCCGACGTCGTTGTCCTGGGTGAGCATGCCGCCCACAACATGAACACCGCCGTTGTCCGCCCTTACCGTGATATTCCCATTATGGTCGCCACCCGCCGCATAACCACCGTGGCCGAGCTGAGCAAAGTGAAAGCGCCCGGCACCCGACCCCAAGCTGGTAAGCAATCCATTTGGATCCGCGGGCAACCCGAGCGGGTTACCGTCGAAATCAACGCGACTCGCAACAGCCGTGTTATCACCAGCCATAAAACTGATATCTCCGTTAACACTCACGAGACTGATGTCTCCGAAGTGCCCCCAGTTCCCGTCACCCGCTCCGGCGGTGCCGGCCGGCAGTCCGGTGAGGTTTTTTTGCCCGAAGTTGTCGGTGTCGTTGTTTGAAGGATCCGTGTCCCAACCGCCATGACCAAGCAAAGCGTAAAGGCGCCCGTCCTCTGTCCATGAGGCGTTGGCTTTATCGAAAGTGCCTGCCACGAAGGCAACATCACCTGTCACTTCGATATCAATGTCGCCATTCAAGCCAAAGGAGTTGGCCCCGTCACCGGTTCCAGGGCGGGCACTCCGTCCGCCATGCCCAAGGTGCACGTAGTTATCCTCTCTGGTTCCGGCTTTGAAGAGCATTCCGACTCCGTCGAGATCCTCGGTGCCTCGGACAGTGATATTTCCGAAGCTATTTCCATCCGAATCAAATCCCCCGTGACCCAGCTGGGCGTAGGCCTGGTAGTCAAACTGACGATACGCTCCCTGACCCGCGGTGAAGCGGTATCCTCCGACGAGATGGTTTGGATCGACGCTATCAATCGAAATGTCTCCCGACTTGATCCCTTTTACGTCCCAGCCACCGTGACCCAGCTGCGCATAAGCCCGGTGCCAGGCACCCGCTTGAAAACGAATGTCTCCTCCTGCGAGGATATTGATATCACCCGACATACTCGGAAGGTTGTTGGCCTTGTTGTTGGGCCCCTCAGACTCATAACCTCCGTGACCGAGTTGGGCATAGGCCCGCTCTTTGATTCCTTGAGCAGTCTGGAAGGTCGTACTCGTCACAGTTACCCCAACTCCGAGGTCGACAGGTGCCGGTGTCGGGTCGATGCCGGATCCTGTGTTTGAAAGGGCGGTCTGCCCACCAAGGCGGAAGCTCACCAGGCCGGTGGTATAGTTAATCTCACCCACCTTGACGCCATCAAGGAAAAGACCCGCCGCGGCCTGCGGGACGACAACCGTCGGAGTTCCACCCAAGGGTGCACTGTTCCTGTCATCATTGGAATTGCGGACAACATCGATGATTTGACGACCATCCGAAAGAGTGATCACGACACTACCGGGAATCACGCTTGTGTTGGGATCCGGCTGATCATAGGGCGGACTGGTTGGGGCAGGCACTGCCACACTGGGATAGGCGGTCGAAGTCAGGGCACCAAGCGGGATCCAAACCCCGTTTCCAGTCGCCAGAGCCTGTTGAATGATGGTGGTGTTCCCCACCCGGTCAACCGCCGGTGATGAGAGCGCCGCCAGGAAGTCAATCCCTCCCCAAGTCTCGATATTGATATCACCCGTGTGGATACCGCGGGCACCATAACCGCCGTGACCGAGTTGGACATAGGCCTCAGCCCCACCGCCTTCCCCTCGAACCACTGTCGTGGTGGTCGAACCATTGAGGGACATGGTGGTGGAACGCCGCAGTCCCTGCGCCCCGAAGATACTTCCATCAAAACGAAGCCCCCCGCCATTTGCCGTAACATTAAGGTCACCGGTAAAGCCAAGCGGATTATTCGCACTCGAGCTGTGCCCCCCATGACCCAGTTGCGCATAGTCGCGCTCCATGTCGCCCGCAGTGAAATTGATGCCGCCGGTGGTGTCGTCGCCGTCCGCGTTCGCAAGGTCGCCGGTTCCCGCTGTCACCGTGATATCCTGCTTATCAGGCATGATGGTCGTACTGGCGTATCCACCATGCCCCAATTGCACAAAGCGGTCTTCGGTTTGCCAGTAACCGGTGTTACCGGTCTGGGATGCTCCAGTCGGGCTGGCATTGCTGAACCACCAGTAGGTATAGTCCGTCGACAAACGAAGGGCATCTTTTTCACCACTCGGAGGCGAGATGAAGCTGATATCGCCTCGAGCGGTTGCGATGATCTCCGCTGTGTTAGCCCCGAAAGTGACGCTCTTGGTCAGGGAATCCCATCCCCCGATCGCGGTGCTGTCACTGTCATATCCTCCATGCCCCAACTGGGCATGCTCGTGATACATCCTTCCAGCGGTGAACCGGATATCCCCGTCAAGAGCACCGGCGCCCTGGCCCGCTAGCACTGTGATGTCCCCGCCTTTAGGCCCCCGGACAACATCACCGCCGTGCCCAACTCGCGCGAAATTGTAACCGTAGCCCCAAGTGCGGTCCGCCCGGAAGTTGTCACCGCCCGCCACGACCACGTCGCCCTTGTCCGCTTCGACACGGATATTCCCCTGAAACCCGATCGAAGGAGCCAAGGTCGGCGAACCGAACGGGAGCGATGCCCCCGCGCCGAAGTTCGGTGTCTGGGCCGTAAGGTTTTCAGCACGCAGGTTGGTTCCCCCATGCCCTATCATGGCATGGAACCAGCGGCGATTCCCTGCTTTCACCTGAATTCCGATATTCGAGCCGGGATCTCGTGGATCGACGAAGGTTCCAGCGGCCGTCACAGTAATGTCGCCCGTCATCGAATTGTCGGGGATGATGTTTGCCACGTTCGTTCCGCCGGGCATGATGAAAGTTCCCCCTGCACCGGGAAAAACGGACGTGGCCCCGCCGTGACCAATCTGCACATGGCTGCCCAAGTTTGAAGCATCGGAGAGATTGTTCTGAGGAGTGGTCTCAGTACCGGAGATGATAGCCCCTGAATTAATGTCCCCGTTGCGAACCGCCTGATTGTGGCCCAGCAAACGGATCGCGCCCGTCGTCGCCGTCACGACAATGTCGCCGCTGCTTGACTGGTCCCAGACGCTTTGCGAGTTGCCCTCGTAGCTCGTGCCATGCCCGATCTGGACGAACGACCTTGAGCCGCGACCGCCGATCAACTGGATGCCCAGGCCTTCGGGACCACGAATAAATCCGGCCGGGGTCGATCCGTGGGCGATGACCGTGACATCGCCATGGGTGCTAGCATGGTTCTCCGTGCCCCCGTTACCGATCAGGCTGTAGGTTCCATCGGTAACCACAGTGCTCTGATCGTCATTGACGTCAAAATCGCGAGATCCCATCAGCAGGATGTCCCCATCGGCCGTTACGGAAATATCCCCATCGATTCGAGCGGCGTTGCCGGCGTAGTTGGTGCGCCAGGTGCTGGCAAAGAAGGAATAGCGGTTGTTAGCCGGAGCTATTTGAATTCCATCCCGGGTCACTCGCGGCGCATTCAGGGCGTTCCCCACTGTGCTATTCCACTTGTCCTCGGTGCCGTCCTGAAGATTGCCTCCATGACCAATTTGAGTGTAACTGGCCGTGGTACCACCTCGTGCATCGAGACGCCCGCTCAAGCCAACGGAGACATCTCCGGTGGCGCCCCATCCCGCGCCGCGGAATGCCCTTGTGCCCAGAGTGTTGATATCACCGGTCCCGAATTCAGTGCCGCCCAGAAGGGCGATATAGTCCTTACCTTGCACATTTCCGGCCGCATTACCCCACCACTCATTATAAACCAAACCATTGTGAGTCCGGGAGAGTTGGTACTCCACTCCGTTATCCGCAAAGCCCACCTGCGCAAAACCCCGACCGACCGTGGTGCTGCCACGAAGGAAAAGATCGCGTGCCGCCACATTCGTATCACCCCAGCGGCTGCCTACGTCCACACCGGTCCGGGAAACGGTGTTGCCGACAGTAACGGAACCGTAAGTACCGAAAGTAGCGTTGAAGCGACCGGCCGCATCATTGGCCGCATTGCCATCATTCATGGTCGCAAGCACCTCGGCCATATTAAAATTCCCCATCGTCAAGCCGGTCGTGCCATCCCAACCCGCCACAACGTTAATCCCGCCCTGGCCCGCACTGTGAACCGCGGAATTGAAATTGATATCCCCCATCGCCAGCAGGGAGAGAGTCCCCCCGACGGTATTTGCGTCGTTCTGATACCATTCGATCTGGTCGGCAGCGGCATTGACTGAGGTATCGATTCGTCCTACCGTAATAGTCCCCTCTTCGGCCCCCCCGAAGTTCGATGAGATAACCACATTGGTTCCCATATCGAGTTGGCCTGAAATCCACACGTTACTGATCGTGCTGCCGCCGATTCCGGGAGCTCCCGTGGCGGAGATCAAAATATTAGTCGGATCGAGCAGCACAGTGCCGGCCGCTCCCGAAACCGATGTCAGATCGACATTGCCAACGACATCAAGAGTGCTCTTGCCTGAGATCTCAGCGAAGCCACCTCCACTAATGCCTCTCGCGGAAACATCACCCGCAAAGACCGTATCCCCATCGGACCAGAGAATAATGTTACCGCCTGTTCCGCTGCCCTCGGCATCCGAGATGATGAGAGCACCTGACTCCACCGTGAGATTATCCGCGTTCGCCACTTCAGCATCTTTGCCCTGGAATCCGCCACCCACACGCACCTGACCACCCCCCGTGTAACCGGACGCGTTCAGGGTTGCGGTTGAACCAATCGTCACCGAATCCGCCGTGGCATCGATGCGACCGCCTTTACCATACTCGCCTGAGGAATCCACCGAGCCATTAACGACCGCACTGCTCGCGCCGGAAATACTCACGGCACCACCTGAAGCACCGGAGGCGCTCACGGTCGCAGCCGCGTTGATCATTACATCATCTCCCGACACATTCACCGAGCCACCACTCCGCCCAAGTTCACCCGAAGCATCGGTTGAAGATCCCGACGCGAGTTGCACCCGTCCGCCGGCAATCTCCACCTGGCCACCCGAGCCATCCCGGTTGCGGGCCTGGAGTTGTCCATTGTTGACGATATTGCCATTCGATCCTCCGCTGAGTGTCAGTCTGCCGCCTTTGAAATTATATCCGCTTGCCCGGACAAGGCCGTCATTCTTAATAGCAAGCGCGTAGACGTTGCCGTGAGCTTTGAGTTCGACCCCGGCCGCGTTGACAGAACCGGTGTTTTCGATGCCGGTCTCGCCCCCGGAGCCACCTCCACGCACCGAGATCACGCCGCCGCCGCCCTGATCAACGATCATGTCACCGCCCGCACCGAAGGCCACCGTGCCATCGGGAGCGGAAACGTTGCCTGCATTCTGGAGGAAGTTACCAAGAAGGACGACATCACCGCTCTGACTGCTGATTGAGCCATAGTTCCGGATGCCGGCCGAACTATCCCCTTTATAATTGTTCGATCCGCCGTTGAGAAAATCGTTATTGCTGACGTCGAGGGTCGACATGGTCATGAGACCGGCGATGTCAACGACACCGCTCTCGCCGACCATAATACCGTTGCTGTTGATCACGGTGACACC
>DDSV01000030.1 GCA_002344215.1 Akkermansiaceae bacterium UBA2381 | reverse complement strand
TTCCTCAGCTTTTTCAGAATTAGTCAAATTATCAAAATTGGGTCTTAATTCTTATATTTATAGTTTAGATGGTTTTCCCCGTCCAGCGATTTTCTTCGGCGAGAGGATCGCTCCGGGCTCCGGCGATGCCGCGAAATCCATCAAAGTATTGTCACCTCCCCGTAACTCAGGCTGGAAAGTCTGGAGGATGGCTCAGGCCGGAAACCTGTATTGCACCGCACCGAAGTCACGGAGCCGACGGCGCGGGGAAGACCAGCTTGAGGCGCACAAAGAGGCGGTCCACGCCCTCACCCACCGGGGTCGCCCGGACCTCCACCGGGGCCACTCCCCCCGCATCGGGAGCGCCGACGCTCTCCTCGAAGGTGACGGCGACGCCTCCGAAGCCCTCCCCGTGGCCCTGCCAGTTGTCGAGGTCGATGCTCCATTCGTAGGAGGCGGCCACGTCCTCGCGGGCGGGCTCGACGCGCGAGTAGGCGAAGACCCAGTCGCCGCCCTGCCTGCCCATGAGGGTGAAGACCGTCGCATCCGCCGCCCCCGTGGCGAGATAGTAGCGGAGGCCGTTGGAGAGGGCCTGGCCCAAGGGCCTCGCCCCGAAGCCGATGATCGCGGGGTCGGTCTCGCCGGGGAACTCGGCGTCGAGCCATTCGCCGTAGTCGTCGGGGAGAGTCACTTCGAAGACCTGCGTCACCGGCGCGGCGGGGAGGTGGTTGTCGTCGCCCGCCTGCGTGGCAGTGACGCTCACCGTGCCCGCCCCGATGAAGCTCAGCAGATCGCCTCCGGCGATAACTCCGGGGCCCGCAGTGACGGAGAAGACCACCGGAATGCCCGATCCGCCGCCGGTGGCGGAGAGGAGCACGCTGGCATTGACGAATTGGTTCGGGATCGGGTCGAAAATGATGGTTTGCGGGATCTTGTCGCGGGTCACGGTCACGGTGTAGGTCTTCTGCGTGCTTCCATCCTGCGCGGTGACGCGGATGTCGATGGGGTTCGCGCCGACGTTCAGGGCCAGCGGGGCGCTGGGACTGCCGGAGGCCACCCCCGTCCAGTCGCCGCCGTTGATGCGGGCTTCGATGGTCGCGTTGGCCTCGGTTTTCGTCGGAGTGACGACGGTCGAGGCGGTCGCGGTCGCGACGCTGGCGCTGTAGCTGGTCGTGTCGGCGGCGAAGGCGGGGTCGAGGGTACCGCTGCTGAGCGTCAGGGCACTGAGGTCGGCGTTGTCGCTTCGGGTGTCCACGGTCACGCCGCCGGTTTCGGCGAATTCCCCGGAGACGGAATTGCGGGCGACGCGGAACCCGACGTTGTTGAGACCAGCTACCGGGTTGCTGATATAGCGGCCCGCAGAGCGAGCGTTGCTCGCGTCGCTGTTCCACCTGCCGCCCCGGAGCACCCGACCCCACGATGATGCAGGCCCGCGGGGGTCGGTCGTCACCGTGCCGTAGTAGCTGCCCTCATACCAGTCCCAACACCACTCCCGCACATTCCCCGCCATGTCCTTCAGCCCGTACCCGTTGGCCGCGAAGCTGCCCACCGGGCTGGTGTATGGCGTGCCACCCGTCGCGTAGGCCGGATGGTAGGTCGAAGATGTGTAGGGACTCGTGTCGTAGGTGTAGGCGCTCCCGTTGGCAAGGTAGTTCGCATGGTCGTGGTTGATCTCGTCCGTCCCCCACGGGAAGCGCTTCCCCGCCACCCCGCCGCGCGCCGCCTTCTCCCACTCCGCCTCCGTCGGCAGGCGGTGGCCGTCCGTCGACCAGTCCGAGTGCGGGACGCTCTCGCCGGTGCGGTAGACGTTCCCGCCCACGGTGTAGACCGGCGTCAGCCCATCCATCTCGCTCCGCGCGTTGCACCATTTCACCACCGTATACCAGCTCACCGTCTGCACTGGGTGGTCCCCGCCCTTGCCCCCGCCCGCGGGCAGGTCGGTGTAGCCGTTCGCCAGACCCCAAGTCCGCACCTCGTCCCACTGCGCCTTCGTCGTCTCGGTCTTGGCCATATGGAAGGCGCTCACCGTCACGCTCACCGGCGGGGCGTCGGGGGCCGTATCCCCGCTGGTGCTTCCCATTGCGAAGCTGCCGCCGGGGATGTGGGCGAAACCCTCGGGCACCCCGCCGTCGGCCACCACCCGGAACCTTATCTGTCCGCTGTAGCCCCCCGGCCAGTCCGCCCCGGCGTCCCACACGATGGCCTTGCCCGCACCCGGCGCCACGGACGGCCCGATGTCGCCGCTCGTTGTCACCGCCGGCACTGTCCAGGTCGCGCCCCCGTCGCTGGAGATCTGGAGGGATACCGCGGCCGTCAAGAACCCCGGTGCGAACAGGTCGTAGGCGATGTCCACCAGCTTCGTCCCCGGACGCTGCGAGGCAGTCAAAAAATGCATGCCGTGCCCAGTGAATGCCACGGAAAACTCCGTCTCGTCGGGATCGTCGCTCATGATGATGACGCCTCCCGCACGGGGGCCGGAAGAAGCCGGCGCGAAAGTGGCGGTAAAGGACGAGGTGGCTCCAGGGGCAAGCGTGCCGTTCATGTCGGTGATGTCGACGTTCCAATCGCCCGTCGCGACGACTTCGCCTAGGACAAGCGTGTCGTCGCCGTCGTTGCGGATGGTGAAGAGACGTGTAACGGGCGTGGCGCCGACCGTGGCGTTGCCAAAATCGACGGTGCTTTCACCGCTGTTCAATGCGGTGACCCCGACGGTGCCCGCGAAGACGCGGATGTCTCCGGCGGGCCGGGTGAGGGACAGTTGCACCGGCGGAGCTGCGTTCCAGGCGCGTTCGTCGCCGGGCTGCCATGCCAGGAAAGTCACCGTGCTGCCGGGAGGACCGGTGTGGGCGATCTCGTCGCCGTCGATTTCACCGGGACCGGAGACGAGGGACAAAGACACCGGCAGGCCGCTGGTGGCGGTGACGCGCCCGGAGACCGCCCCGGCGGGCAGTGGGACGATGCTCTGGGGCGAGAGATGGGGCTGCACGGGAACGACCGCGGTGCGATCGCGTCCGCCGCCGAGGACCTGCGTCCCGGCGGTGCCGGCGGTCCAGAAGCTCCCATCCGCATGGATGGCGACAAAGGAGACGGCCCCCATCGCCGCATGTTGGAAGCCCGCGGCAGTGCTCATTTGGGTGAAGGCCAGCACGTTGGCGGTGGTGCCTAGACCGAGCTGGCCTGCGGGACTTTCTCCAGCGATCCAGAGCGTGCCGTTCGCGGTGAGCGCGGCGGAGGAGTTGAGGCTGGCGGAAATGCTCGCCCAGTGGGTGGCCGTGCCGACTTGCACCGGACTGGTGCGCTGGGCGGTGTTGCCGAGGCCGAGCTGGCCGCTGGAGTTCAAGCCCCACACCCAGAGTGTACCGTCGTTTTTCAGAGCCAGGGTGTGGGCCTGGCCACAGGCGACCGCCGCCCAGTCGTTGCCGGAGCCGACCTGCGTGGGCGTGGTGCGCTGGGTGGAGTCGCCGAGGCCGAGCCGGCCGTTGTTGTTGAAACCCCATGCCCAGAGCGTGCCGTCGGTCTTGATGCCCATGGTATGGGTGCCGCCACAGGCGACGGCCTGCCAATCTGTGGCGGAGCCGACCTGTGAAGGGATAGTGCGCGCGGTGGTGTCGCCGAGACCGAGCTGGCCGTTGCTGTTCAATCCCCACCCCCAAAGCGTCCCATCGGCGCGCACCGCCATGCCGTGGTTGGAGCCGGCGGCGGCCCGCTTCCAGTTGGTCGCCCCGCCGATTTGCGTGAAGCTGTCGCGCGTGGTCGTGTCGCCGAGGCCGAGCTTAGAGTTGGTGTTGCTCCCCGTCCCCCAGAGGGTGCCGTCTTTCTTTACCGCCAAGGTAAAGGCGCCGACGCCACCGGTCTGTCCGCCCGAGGCGACCTGATCCCACTGGTCTTCGGTTCCGATTTGCGTGAGGATCGCCGCGTCCGCCGTGCTGCCGTTGCCGAAGGCGCCCCCGTTCCGCCCCCAAGCCCACAGGGTGCCGTCCGCGCGCAGGGCGTGGAAATGCGTCCCGTTGCCGCTGAGTTGCACCCACTCCTGCGCGGAGGCGGCGGCCCGCGTCAAGGCGCGGGGGCTGGTGCCGGAAAAGCCCCGGCCTTCCCCGACCACCCAGACCGTGCCGTCCTCGCGCCAGGCCGCGACATGGAAGATGCCTACTTCGATACCGCTCCAGTCCTTACTGGCGGCGAAGCGTTGCGGGGTGCTTCTGTTGGTCGCGGTGCCGTCACCGAGCTGGCCGGAGGCGTTGCCGCCCCAGACCCAAACGCTGCCGTCCGCTTTGCGCGCGGCGCTGGTGCTGGTGCCGAAATAGGCGGAGACGGAGGTCCAATCCGAATCCATTCCGACTTGGACGGGGACATACGACGGTGGTGATGTGCCGCCGTTGCCGAACTGGCCGTTGCCGTTGATGCCCCATGCCCACAGCGTGCCGTCGGTTTTCAATGCCAGCACATAGCTACCGCCGACGGCGATGCGCGCCCAGTCCGCCGCCGTTCCAACGCGGGTCGGGGAAGTTCGCTGAACGGCGTCTCCCTGCCCGAGCTGGCCGCTGCCATTGGAACCCCAAGCCCAAAGCTCCCCGTTGGACTTGAGCGCCAGCGTGAAATTACCGCCGCAGGCCACCCGGCTCCAGTCGCTGGCCGATCCCACCGGTTCGGGGCTGGTGCGCTGGTCGGTGTCGCCGTGCCCGAGCTGGCCGTCGGTGTTCAGCCCCCAGGTCCAAAGTGTGCCGTCCGCCGCCACAGAGGCGGTGTGGGCGCTCCCCGCCGAAACGGAAGCCCAAGAGCGCTCGGAACCGATTGAAACGGGCGCGGTCCGGACCGTGGTCGTGCCGTCGCCGAGCTGGCCGTTGAGGTTGGATCCCCAAGCCCAGAGCTTGCCGCCCGCGCGCAAGCCGAAGCCGAAGGAATTGCCGATGGCCAAGTCCGTCCAGTCGGAGTCCGCGCCGATCTGTTGCGGAGCCACCCGGCCTGCGGCAAATGCGGTGGCGTCCGCGAGATGGCCCGTGCCGTTCGTGAAACCCCAGGTCCACAGCGTACCGTCCGCCCGAAGGGCATAGGTCGCCCATCCGGCCACGAGTTTGGTGAAGGGATGCCATCCGCCCAGCGCGAAGGTAACGTAGACGTCGTCCGCCGGCCCGTAGTCTCCGCTGCCCGGCTGGCCGATCCGGATGGTGACCGCGCCGTCGGCTCCCGTGGGCGTCATGAGGCCGCTCGCGTCCACGGTGACCGGCCCGGCCAGCACGTCGTAGGTCAGGGGCAGGCCGCTGTTGGCGAAGGCGCCGAGGGGGAAGGGGCCGTCGGTCACGCGCCGGGGCCGGGTATCAAAGGCGGAGAAATCGATGCTTTGCGGGCTCTTGGTTCCGTTGCCATGAATCGCAAAGCTGAACGGGCTCTTCCCACTGTCGTTGTTTTCGAAGCTCACCTCGGCGCTGCGGATACCGGTGGCACCGGGGTCGAAAGTGATCTGGAACGTGGTGGAATTGCCCGGAGCGACGGAGCTTTCGGGATGGGCGGTGACGGTGAATTCCGCCGCGTGGACGCCGCCGACAGAAACCTCACCCACCGAGAGGGCCGCCGTTCCGGTGTTCCAGATGGTGAATGTCCGCTCTGCGGTGTCATCCAGAGTAAGAACATCACCGAAGTCGGTGTAATCACCCGGATTTGGATTGGCGGAGCCAGCAGGAATTTCCACGCCGTTTCCGGTGATCAGGATTGCAGGCGTGCCCCCTTCGCCGGTCAGCGGGATGCGGTCCGTCCCGGCGGTCGCATCCGAGTCTACGATCAGTTCTCCCTGGTACTCGACTTCGACAAGTGGGGCGAAAGTCACAGAAAAAGCCACGGACTCGCCCGCCTCGACAGAACCGCTAAAGGACGAGGTGTACCCGGCCGGCGTCTCGATCCTATATATCTCCAACGTCTCATGCCCGTCGTTGTGGATTGTCAGGGTATGCTCCACTGACTCGCCGATGGCAACCTGACCGAAATCGGTGTCGCCGGACAGTCGAATCAACTTGGAAGCTTGGTTGTAAAGCTGAGAGGTCACCTCCACCGGCGCGTCGCGGCGGTCTAGCCACACGGTGTTGTTTTCATTACGACGGAAAAGCCGCAGGTCGCGAAGCTCGAAGGGGCCGTAAATCGTCTGCTCCGGGAGGTCACGCGGGTCGAAGGTGAGCGTAACCTCGAGGAGGCCCGGTTCCGCCCGGTGGAAATCAGTCACCGCCCGGATCTCGCGATCTTGTGCGTCGTCTCGGAGGATGGCACTCAGCATGTAGTCGCCGGGCGCGCTCACCGCCACGGGCACGTTCGCCATTAGCGCGTCGCCAAATCCATCGTCGTCTGCATCGACCGTCTCCCAGACCGGCTCGCCCGCGATAAAGCCCCCCGTGTCCGCGAGCAGGAAGGCCCGTTCGACAATCCGCCGGAAATCTCCGCCGTTTTCCGAGCGCAGGCCTTCCGCCCGATAGACGACGCGGTATTCGCCCGGCTGTGCTAGGCCGACTTCGATCCGGCCAAACACGCCGTCGCCGGCTTCGCCGTCGCCCTGGGTGCCGTCGTCGGCGACAGTTCGTTCTAGGATGGTCCCATCAGGCTGAAAAATGAGGGCGGAGACCGTAGATCCTGGAATGGCCAGCAGTCCGTCGACTGCTGTGCCGAACGCCGCCTTAAACACGGTCTCTGTACCGGGATGCACATACTCCGGCTGAATAGTTTCTAGCGTCAGATTGGATTCGACCGTCGCCCGCAACGTGTATTCGGTCGGCTCGGTCAGCCCGGCGGCGTCCACTAGCAGCTGCCACCCTCCCGCATCGGGCGAGGTGATTTGGTATTCCGCGACCAGCACGCCGTCGCCTCCGGCATCTGTATAGACGACAGCGGGATTGCTGCCCGGTGAGGACGGATCGATTGTTGCTCCGTCCGGCGTCAGCAGGCGGAACTCCACTCCGGCATTCCCGGTGCAAGTCACGCGTAGTCGCGGAGTGGCATCGACCGGGAAAGCGATGGATTCCGTAGCCCCCGCTGTTACCGTACCCGAGACGCTTTCGACGATCCGCTCCGGCACAGGCAACTCCTGCCCTCCGTCTGAGTTCAGGGATGCATTCGTCGGCTCTGACTGTACTTCGAAGGTAGTGGACGAAGCCAAGTCGGGCACCTGACGCTCTTGGGCCGGGGAATTGGCCGAAAATCCTGCGTTCGGTTGTCCAAGATTCGGCGCTTGGGGGCGTCCTCCCGCCAAGATGCCCGCGATCCAGTCCGCCACTGCGGCGTTCGATCTGATGCTGGTGTGGTTAAGGGGAAGCTCGATGGGATCGATGGTGGGGGAGACATTCCATGTGGGAACTTCGCGCGCTGGCAAAAAGAAGGAGATAAAACCTGTGGTTTGCGAGTTACCGCCCTCGATGTACCGACCCCGGCTGCTGAGGATCGAAACTGCGCCGTCGTTGATCTGATCCCCAAAGGGACTGATTGATCCTAGATACGGTCCCGCCTTCTCGAGATCAGAATCCCCGGCAAAGGTTGTTCCCCCAAGCAAGAAGAGACGCATGCCCGATGACGGCCAGTGTACCTTGCTGGAAAAATTCTCGTTGGTCAGCCTGTCGGTCCGCAGGTCGCGAATGCTTTGCCACGGTTTCCACCAATCGCCGATCTCCGGCACGGTATTTGCCAGGAGCGATCCCGCATGGGGCGTCGAGAGCATGAAAACATCCCCCTCCAGCTTTAGCGATGGTCCGTGGATTTCCGCGGCGTTGTCGTGCAGCATCTGTCGGAGGATCAGTCCTCCCATCGAGTGGCAGATGAAGTTGACTTTGCGCGGGATACCAATGTCCGTTCCATACTGGCTCAGCTGCCCCTTCACGTAGTTCCAGAGCGGTTCCGAATTGGCTCTGATGCCCATTGTGCCTTTGACGCGTGAGACGCCGTCCTCGTTCGGGTCCCATACGTGGTTGAAGCCCTTCGACCGCAGCGCATCTCGCATTGCCGTCCAGTAGGCGATCTCTTTTGAAGAGTCGTCTGTATTGCCCAAGCCCCGCACCAGCACGACTGGATAATTTTTGGGATCGGCGGGATTGAAAGACGGAAGCAAGGCGAACTCGAAATCCACCGTCTCCGTTTGGCCGACTATCAGATTCACCGGCTTACCCCAGTATCCCGAACCGTAAAAGATGCGAGGATCCGCCCCCTGCATGTCCACCGAGACCAAGTAGTTTCCGGTCGGAGCGTTCTCGATGCGGTAGTGGCCCAGTTCATCGGTCACGGCGTCGCGGCCAACCCAGCGCAAGAGTCCTTCGCTTTCCGAAACCACCTTGCGCACGCCGACCTTGGCTCTAGCGATGGGAACCTCCACACCGAGCGCGTTGCGTCCCATCACCACGCCCTCGACTGTCGCCGTGCCCGTGGTTGCGAGCGCGGCCCGGCCAGCGAGCGTGCGGGTAAAGGTCGCGGCACCGATTTGAAGGACCAGTGTCCGCTCGTCCCGACCGGCTACAACCGGGCTGTAACGGACCACAAAACTATGTTCCTGGCCCGGCTCCAGCATGGCGGTTTCGCCGCTGACCACGGCAAAGGGGGCATGGACGGTGCCCGCGGCGAACAGTACCGGCGCCGCGCCCCCATTCCGGATAGTGAAGGTCCGCTGCGCCGTGGTGCCGGGCGGGATGGTGCCGAAATCGATCCCGTCCTCGGGTAAAACCGCCGGTGCCGCCACCTGGAATGCGAACTGGTCGGACGTCTGCCCACCAAGGTTGCGCACCTCCACCGTCCATTCCGCCGCGATGCTGGAGAGATTTACGAACACCCGGAGTTCCAACGGACTTACAAACTCAGTACGCGTGGCGGGGATAATGTATTCTTCGGAGCCCGTGCGCAGGACCACCACCGAGCCGTCGTTGAACCCCGCGCCCCTGATCGCGATCCATTGCCGGGAGTCCGAGCCCGACACATTGGCCGGGGCGATGCCGGTGACGGTTGGATCCGGAGCTCCGCTTCCCATGAACTCAACCACCCCGCCGCTATTAAAGCCCCGAGCGCGAATCAACCTATCGGCTGGTAGATCCAGCCCCGTAAGCCGCCAGCCACCGGGACCCCGGACCCCAGCGCCAAGCTCGGTCCATGTCGCGCCCTGGTCGGTGGAGAGATGGAAGACGGTTCGGTCCACCTCCGGTGCTGTTCCTCCTCTCGCCCAGAATACCTCGGTTTCGCTCACCGTCGAAAGACTCTGCGTAGCCGGGTCGTTGTAGGCGCGAGCCAGATGGCTACGCGCCATGCTGTTGTAGCTGGTGAAATTTCCGACGAACAGCGCCTTGCCGTCCGCCTGTATCGCCACGGAAGCGACGTAAGCGTTCGGCGGGTTTGACCACGCCACGTTAGAGTTATAATATCCGTTCACCCCGCTTCCGGGATTAAACCCAACGTCCAAGCTGCCGTTGGCGTTGAGCCGTGCGATGCCGTTGCGAGCCACTCCGTTGTAGATGGTAAACCCGCCTCCGATTAGCACCTTGCCGTCCGCCTGCACTACCGCGGAATCGACTACCTCATTCGCCCCGCTTCCTGGATTGAAGCCGGAGTCGAGGCTGCCGTCAGCACTAAGCCGGGCAATGCGGCTGCGTGGCACTCCGTTGTAGAAGGTGAACGCACCGCCGATTAGCACCCTGCCGTCCGCCTGCAACGCCACGGAATTTACATTTCCGTTCGCCCCGCTTCCGGGAGCGAAGCTGGTGTCGAGGCTGCCGTCCGTGTTGAGCCGGGCAATGCCGCTGCGAGCCACTCCATCGAATGTGGTGAACCTCCCGCCGATTAACACTTTTCCGTCCGCTTGCAGCTCCACAGCCTCCAAATATGTGGGATAACCTCCATCGCTAATCCCAGTTCCGGGATTGAACCCTGCGTCCAAGCTTCCGTTGGCGTTGAGCCGTGCGATGCAAATACGAGTCACTCCATTGTAGCTGGTGAAATTTCCCCCGATCAACACCTTGCCGTCCGCTTGCAGTGCCACGGAATAGACCGCTCTGTTGTTCGCCCCTGCCGAGCTCACACCGCTTCCGGGATCGAAGGAGGAGTCGAGGCTGCCGTCGGCGTTGATACGGGCAATGCGACTGCGCGCTACGCCGTTGTAGCTTTCAAAAAAGCCTCCGATTATCACCTTGCCGTCTGGTTGTAATTTGAGGGAAGAGACGCCAGTCAAAGAGTTGTTCGTCGGCCCCAGGCCGGAACCGGGATCGAAGGAGTTGTCAAGGCTGCCGTCGGCGTTCAGGCGCTCGACTCGGTTGCGCACCACACCACTGTAGTGTGCAAACTTGCCGCCGATCAGCACCTTGCCGTCAGCTTGCACTGCGACGGAATTCCCCGATCCGTCCCCTTCGGCTCCGCTTCCAGGAGTGAAGCTGGAATCTAGGCTGCCGTCCTCATTAATCCGGGCAATGTAGTTGCGCGCCACGCCGTTGTAGCTTGTGAAGGAGCCGCCGATCAACAGTTTGCCATCCGGCTGAACCGCCACGGAATTGACTGGTGCCCCGCTTCCGGGATCGAAGGAGATGTCGAGGCTGCCGTCAGCGTTGACCCGGCCGATGCCGCGGCGGGGTACGCCGTCGTAGCTATTGAAATTACCGCCGACCACCACTCTGCCGTCCGCCAGAAGCGCAACGGAAGTGACAATACCGCTCGGCCCGCTTCCGGGATCGAAGCCGGTGTCGAGGCTGCCGTTAGCGTTGAGCCGGGCAATTCGGTTGCGTGCCACGCCGTCGTAGTTGGTGAAACTTCCCCCGATCACCAGCTTGCCGTCCGCCTGCAACGCCACGGAATTTACATAATTGTTCGCCCCGCTTCCGGGATCGAAGCCAGTGTCGAGGCTTTCGTCCGTGTTAAGCCGGGCGATCCGAATGCTTACCACTCCATCGTAGCTTGTGAAATTTCCCCCGATCACAAGCTTGCCGTCAGCCTGCAAAGCCACGGAAGTGACCGAACCGTTCGCCTTGCTTCCGGGATTGAAGCCGGTGTCGAGACTGCCGTCCGCGTTAAGCCGGGCGATCCGGTTGCGAGCCACGCCGTTGTAAATGGTAAACCCGCCGCAAATTAGCACCTTGCCGTTAGCTTGAACCACAACGGAATCTACTCTCTCATTCGCCCCGCTTCCAGGATTGAAGCCGGTGTCGAGGCTGCCGTCCGCGTTAATCCGGGCAATGCGGTGCCGCGCCACACCATTGTAGCTGGTGAAATCGCCGCCGATTAGCACCTTGCCATTCTCCTGTACTGCCACGGAATAGACCGAAAAGTTGGCCCCGCTTCCTGGATCGAAGGTCTCATCCACGCTGCCGTTCCCGTTGAGCCGGGCGATGCCGTTGCGAACCGCCCCACGCACGGTGCTGAATCTTCCGGAGATGTAGACTTTGTCGTTTCCCGCAGGAACTACGGAGAGAACTTCCTCGTTCACAAAGGAACCAGAATCAAAAGACAGGTCCACCTCCCCCGGCGTCTGGGCCTGTGAGGAGGTGATGAGGCCGAAGAAAAGGGCGGCGGGGAGGATGAGCCTTCTCATGGTGTGGAGGCCAGCGGGACTGCGTTACTCCCGCTGTTGACTTGGGCCGCAACAAGCGAAGCTCTTGCAATGCCACCGAGTCCGACGACAATTTGGAGCATTCTTACCAGGGCGTGGCGAATACCCGGAAAGTGGGCGCGGTGACAGTTAACGTCGATCTTCAGTTCCCATTCGACAAGGTCCAAAGTGGATGCGTAAGCTCCGCGGAAGCGACGAAACACTCGTTGTGTCGGTTTCATTAGAAGAGTCGGAGACCGACGAAGCAGTGACCATCGGAGTCGTGCCGTCCGCACGATTTCACTGGCTAGAATTGCTTTCAAAAACTAGGAAGGCAAGCAGAATCGCCTGATAGTCGGCATATGCTTCCCAGCCCTTTTGACTTCACTCCGCTTTGGATACTTCGCTTGCCCTACAGGGAGTCCTGCTGCGTGGCAAACCATTCTGCAAGCGTTTTGACTCGCTTTGGTCCGATTCTTGGACCTTAATAGCCCCATCCCTCGGGCGAATCCCATGCAGACAACCACCCCTCGCGAAAAAGCATTTACTCTGCTTGAGCTGCTCATGGCGATGGCAATCTTTGCGATTGCGGGGGTTAGCCTGGCTCAGGCCATCCAACAGATCAGCCTTGCCGTTTCCGAATCGGTCGATCAGGCCGTGATGAGAGAGGAGGTAAGGGCGGTTCTTCTGGAAACCACCCGGAATCCCGCGCTGAGAGAGGGCGAATGGGACATCGCATCAAAATTTGAGGAAGTCCGATATCGCGTCACGGTCGGGACCGCATCCTTGAAGAATCAAGAGGCGGCGTCCCTTCCGGATTTGTATGAAGTCGTCGTCGAGACGTTCACTGAGGGAAGTGACGAGCCGATCGACTCGATCAGCACCCTTGTTTATCCCCCGATATTCTGAGTCAGATGGACTTTCGCAGAAGCACAGAGCATGACGGCTTCACCATCCTTGAGATGATGCTCTCGATTGCCGTTTTCCTGCTGCTAGCCACTTCGGCATTTGCCCTGGTCGGCGCCACGACCGAACTGATGACTGAGATCTCCGACGCTCAGAATGACTCTTCGCTGGAACAACAGTTTATTGGCTCGGTCCGGACGGCTTTCGAATCCATGTCCGCGCGGTCTTTCCTGGAGTTCGCAGTCATCGATCGTGGCAACAGCAGTCCCGACACCTACCTGAGTTTCTTCGAAACGCCTCGAGCCTTTGAATTTGGAGTAGACCTCCGGGACGACGTTGAGATAGCCATCCTTGCGGCTGAAGCACGGCCCGATGGCTTTTTCCGTCTTGGCGTCTACTACATGGATGCGGTTGAATTCGCCCGGGCCCACGAGGAAAAATTCACCGACTTCTCTGACATTCCCTATGTCGAACTCCTTCCCCGAATGAGCCAGTGTTCATGGCAATTCTACGACAACACAGCCAGAGTCTGGCGTCCCGATTTCGTTCAAGGTGCCCGGCCTTCTCTGATCGAACTCGTATTCCAGATCGAGGGACGCCCCCACCCCCTGCGATCCGTGTTCTGGTGTATTCCGAACTGATGTGATGAGACTGACATCCGGCCAATCTCCAGACAACGGTAGAAGCTCGATTCGGGGAGCTGCTCTCGTCGCGATTCTCTGGGTCATTGCGATCTTGAGCATCGCCGTCTTCTCCGCCACCCAATTCCTCTTCGTCGGAGTCGAGTCGGAATCCAACGCCGATGCCATCTTCCGGGCGGAGACGCTCGCGGAGCGGGGAATCGCCCTGGCTGCCCATCCGCAGATTGAGCGGGGCGATCCGGTTCTTGTCCAGATTCTCAATGAAAGGGAGTCGTTCGAAGCACGCATCAGCAGTGAAGGTGACCGACTGAATCTGAATACCCTGCTCGCAAACCATGAGAGAGATCGCATCGTCCTCGAAGAGCTCTTCTATCAATGGGGCATGCGTCGCGACGAAGCGGTTGACCTTGTCGACAATCTGGTCGATTGGGTCGATGAAGACGATCTCCCCACCAGCATCGGCGCGGAGAGAGGGTATTACCTGTCGGTTGATCGGCCGAATCATCCATTCAATCGTGCCTTCGTCTATCTTGAGGAAGCCCTTCTGGTGAAAGATTTTGCAACACTTACCCGCCTGAACCCCGATTGGATGGACTCGTTCACCCTGTTGAGCCAAGGGCCCCTTGACCTGAATGAAGCCCCTCCGGAACTCGTTTCTGTCGCCTGTCAGTGTTCATTCGAAGCTGCCCGACTCTTCGTCCAGACGCGAAATGGACTCGACGGGTTGGTCGGCACAGAGGATGATCTTCGTTTTCAGGAGATCGAGGAGGCGATGGCCTTGCTTGGACTGCCCGGTGACGGATCGGACTCCGTTTTGGGACGAGTCTCGATCAGTGACTCCGTTCAGCGACTCATCTCGGTCGGCCGATATGGAACCGTCTCCGTGGAGAGTTCCGTGACGCTTACTGCAAAAAATGAATCTGGGAAAATCCTGCAATGGGGCACCCGTAGGATTGAATGAAAGGTTCGCCACCAGAGTGGGCTCTTCTCATCGACGAGACGGGGCGGTACTGGCAGCATCTCGCGACCGCGGAAAGGCAGCCATTTGTGGCCGGTGCGTCCCAGCGTCTCCCGGGGAAAGCGATCTTCGGAATAGCGACCCACGATCTGATCTCCTGTCCGCAGTGGGTGAACAGCAAAGATCCCGAGATCATTTCACAGCTAGTCTCCGTCGAAATCGAGTCACTGGGACTTCACCGGAATGCGGGCCCCGGAATCACCAAGGACTGGACTCCCTTGAAATCGAACGGTACCCGGTCTCTCATTCAGGCGGTGGCGGTTCCATGGGCACTCAGCGAACTGGATCAACTCATGGGTGACTTCGTCTCCTTTTGTCCGCAATATTCTCTTTTCCCCCCTCCCCCGGATTCCATCGTCTTTTGGAAGGAACATAGAAAGCTGGTGGTCGGCTACACCCACGAAAACCGCTGGATCCACGTGCAGACTCTGGACTTGCGGGAGCAGGTGTCCCACGCGGTGAGGGAAGCCAATCGAACCTTGCTCGAACTCGCGGCCAGGAACATTCTGACCCCTCCCTCTCAGGTGGTGGTCTGGGCCCCTTCCGAAGGCCGCATTCAACAGGCCCTCGAGAAAGAATTCGAACTCCCGGTCTTCTTCAGCCCGTTCCCGTCTCCTAGTCCGGCCACCTCATGGAAGTTTGAACCCCACCAGATATCCCTTTCCCGCAAGTCCCGCCAAAGCCGACGCCGTCTCCTTTGGCTTTCCCTTGCCGGGGCGTTCACCTTGGTGGCCCTCGCCGCCGCCGCTCTACTGGATCTGCACCACCTCAAGAGTGTGAACCGCGACCTCGAATCCCGGATCGCGGAAAGTGGTGATGATGCGACTCTGATTGAATCCAGCATTGACCGCTGGCAAGCCCTTGGTCCCGCGCTGGATCCCTTGAGAAACCCGCTCGAGATCCTTCATCAAGTCACCCAGCTGCTTCCGGAAAAGGGCTTTCGACTCACTTCCTTCGAGGTTCAAGACTTCCGCACGATTCTGTTGCGCGGGGAAGCATCCAGCATGGCTTCGGCGCTTCAGTTAAGGGGGGCGCTTGAGCGTGCCCCGGGCCTGAAGGACTACGTCTGGGAGATTCCCCCTCCGCGGTCCAAGGAGGACCTGACCGAGTTCTTTGCAACTGGAACTTACCGATACTAAAATGACATGAGCACCAAGGAAAAGCGATTGTTGCTGATCTTCTTCGTCCTACTTTTTCTGGTGGGCGGAGTGGTTCTGTTCGACTCCTACTGGGATCGACGCAAGGAGCTTCTCGCGGCTCGTGAGATTCTCGAAAACGAATGGATCGCGATTGAGACGCTGCTCGAAGAGAGGGAAAAATGGGAGGTCCGACGTCACTGGCTCGACCTTAACCAGCCGAAATTCACCTCGGATGAGGAAATTTCCCAGGAGATCTTCCGCATCGCGCTTGCCGAGCAACACCCCTCGGTTCGTGTCAGCAAACAAACCCTACTCCCCACAAGAACCACCGCCCATTTCACCGAGGTGGGGGTTTCTCTCGTCGCCGGCGGGAGTTTACCCGACGTTTCCAAGTGGATATTTGGCTTAACCGGCCCCGAGTCCTTCTATGCGATCCGGAATCTGAAGATCATGCCTGACAAAGAGAACCAAAAGGATATTCTCTCTCAAATGGAATTGCTCCGATGGTATACCCCTTCCCCATGAAAAAACGGATTGCCTTCCAGCTTATTCTTTGTGCGACCGCTCTTTCAGCGCAGGAGAAGGAGGAGGAGTTCCTCCCTTCCCGATTTCCCCTGGAACGCTACACCGCCGGTTGGGAGAATTCTCCCTTCAACCGGGAAGTCGTCAAAGTAGTGGCGGCACAGGTTGCCAGTGCTTTCGGGCGTGGCATTGTTCTTGAGGGGGTCGTCAGTGATGACCAGACCGGAACGATCGCCTATGCCAGAGATCTCGTTGAGGGGAACTTGATGATTATCACCGAGAAAAGCAGTGAAGGGCATCCATTCACCATCAAATCAACCTCGCAGGCCAATGACCCTCGGGAGACCTCGGTAACAATCACCGATGGCAAAGAACAGGCAGAAATTCGCTATGAGGTAAAGTCACTCACCCAGACGATCGCCACGGATCCTGTTCCCGAAGGGACGGCGGAGGGTACGTCACCAGTTCCACCTCCTACCTCGGGCAATTCACCACCCCCCTTTCCCGCTCCACAGGAAAATCCGACCGCAGAAGCTTCGCAACCTCCATCTCTGACTCCGTCCCCTTCCGATTCTGGCGAAGCGCCTGACGACAAGGGTCTCCGTCGTCGCATCATTTCAGTCCCCGGCCGTTGACCAGCCTGTCCCGCTCATGAAATCCACTTTCACTCGCTCCTTCCCCATACCTCTTCGGGTCGCCATCCTTCTCATCGCGGCGACCTTCCAAATCTGCCATTCCCAGCAGGCCCCCGCATCGGCGGGTGGAGATTCCAAGGACCCGATGACGAACGTCCAGTTCCCCAACACCCCGGTGCCGGTGATATTGCTGGAGTATGAACGGCTCACCCAGAAGCGGGTCATTCGGGATGTCGGCATTCAGGATAAGAATCTCAGTATCCAGACTTCAGGAAAGATGACCTACGCCGAGGCCGCTGACTTTATCGAAAAGAGTTTTCTGCTGAACGGATACGCCATCATTCCGACTGAAATCCCCGATCAGGTGAAAATCATCGCCTTCAACAGCGATAAGAAGCTTAGCAGCGAGGGCCTCACCATCATCACTGTTCCGAGTCTGCTCCCTGCTTCTGATCAGGTTGTCACCTTTATTATGCCGCTCACCTATCTGGAGTCGACCGCGGCGGCGGAACTCTTTGGCAAGGCGGTTGAGCTGCACCCCTACGGCCGCATCACCCCTCTTGAGAACTCATCGACTCTTATCATCACCGAAAGCTCCAACGTGATCCGCCGACTCATCGAGTTGAAGGACACTCTCGACGTCAGTCCGTTGAAGACGGTAAACCAGTCCTTCCAACTTGAACGGGCCGATTCGGACGACATTGTCGAGGCGCTCAACGAAATCCTCGGCGTCGAAGAGGGATCCGGGCAAACCGGGAACGCTTCCCCATTGCGTCCCAATGAACCCCAGGGGCCCAATGGGGCTTCCACACCCGGTGCCGGTCCCGCAGCATCTTCTGGATCAGGGACTCTGACCGCCACCCCGAATTCGCCGCAACCCCGCATTCAGAGTATCGCCCGGGCGAATCGTATCTTCGTCTCGGCGACTCCCCGTGATATGGAAAATATTGCGGAAATCATCGATCATCTGGACGCCCCGGTCGAGAACTCGAAATACATCAAACGGAAACTCCGCTACTTTGCGGTGAGTGACCTCCTCGAAATCGCCGGGAATGTGTTGCTGCGTGGCAATACCGGCGATGGGGCTTCCGCCCAAGTCGCCGGGGGCACGGGAAACAGCGGGCAGAGCGCGGAAAAGAATTCGCTCGGCGGGCAGGGCTCATCGAGAGGTGGCGGCCAGACTGGTATTGGTGGATCCGGAAGTTCCTCGGCCACGGGAGATCTCGGTGAAGCCGGAGCCGATGCCGCGGTCCCTCCACAATCGCTCGTCGTCGGTAAGACCCTACTGGTGGCCGATAATGTCCAGAACATGCTGATCGCCTCGGGCCCTCCCGAGCACCTCGATCTCATCAATGAACTGATCGACAGCATGGATGTTCGGCCCGAGCAGATCCAGATCTCTGCAATCATCGCCCAGCTAAACCTCGGAGACGATTTCGAACTCGGTGTCGATCTGCTGCGCAGCTTCGAATCCCCCGCCGACGGAAGCCGCTTCAACGGCGGTGGTTCCTTCATTTCCCGCACCGGGGAATCCCGCAATCTGCTCGATGTGGCGACCCTGACCAACGTGGCCAACCTCCTCCCCGCCGCCCAGGGATTTACCTTTTACGGACAGATCAACGAATACCTCGATACCTTTGTGGCGGCCCTCGACTCCACCGATCGCTTCGAGGTGCTTTCACGACCGACCGTCTACACACTTAACAATCGTCAGGCCGTCATCGAGACCGGGCAACGCGTGGCGGTTCCCCGGAGCACCCTCTCCTCACTTGATGTCAGCGGCAACAACAATGCCAACCAGATCGTCACCGCCAACATCGATTTCGAAGATGTCGTTCTCCGCATCGCCGTTCTCCCGCTCATCAATGCCGATGGAGAAATTACCCTACAGATTCAGCAAAAAAATGACTCCATCGTGGGCAGCCAGTTGATCGGGGGAGATTCCATTCCAACCATCGCGACCCAGACACTGGGGACCACCATCATCGTGGATGACGGGAACACCATCCTGCTGGGAGGGCTCATCAGCGAAGGAGATCAAAAAGCCGAGTCCGGCCTGCCTCTCTTCGCCAATCTCCCTCTGGTGGGCCGGGTCTTCGGCTCCACCAAAGACAATGTCAACCGCCAGGAGCTCCTGATCTTCCTGCAGCCCAAAATCATCCGGGGGACCCGCGATCAGTTTGCCGTCGACCAGGATTTGCTTGATCGCACCCAGGTCGGACCGATCGCCGAGGAGTTCAGCACCAACGATGAAAACAACCTCGAGCTGTTCGAATCCCAGGATTTCAACAGCGCGGAGAAGCGCATCAAGTTTTTTGGAAACATCTTCAAGAAAAAGACCCCGACCCAGGTGCGGGCCGTCCCCGTCAAGGAGTGAATGCCCGTTTTCTTCGGGCGCAGCTCACTCGATGATAGTCACTTCCTCGGCCGTCCCCGTGAGGACATTAAAACTCAGTTCCGTGTAGGAGGACCTCATGGAAAAGCGCACCACGAGCGGGTCACTCAAGCCTGAGCCTCGGAAGGTCCACACGTAGTCCGGGTCACGCTGCCAGGTTTTCGAGCCCGGAACCTGCCATTCCATTCGAACATCCGGCGGAACGACAAAACGCTCCCCATGCTCCCCACCTTCGGAATCCGGGGGCCGACCGAAATCCGCCCCGTGCCGTCCCGAGATCTCGAAGCCTTGTTTCGAGAGAACCACAACTTGATCCCGGCGGTAGGCGAAGGAGCGCCGTTTCGCGAGCAGGGCCGAATTTCTTAGCTCTCCGGATACCCGGGCCAGGGTCTCTTCGACATGACCATCGTCGAAGCGCAGGGCAAAGACTCCGGTGAACAGAGCGATGATCCCCAAGACGATGAGCAACTCCAGCAGGGAGAATCCCCCCACCCGTTTCCGCACCTGTCGGTCCCGTCTACCAGTTGCCGATATCATCTTCCGTCCCTTCCTTCCCGTCGGGTCCGAAGGAAAAGATGTCATAAGTATCCGGATTGAATTTCCCGGGATAGCGATATTGATACTGGTTTCCCCATGGATCCATCAGCGCCTGTTCCCGGATGAGAGATTTGTAGGATCGGGGTTGAGGACCATCGACGGGACGGGAGACCAGAGATTTCAATCCCTGTGCCGTAGTCGGGTAGAGCCCGCCCTTCGTCTTGTATCGGATCAGGGTGGCATGCAGGGTCTGGATGTCGCCCTTGACCTTGCCCTCTTCCGCATCCCCGAGGACATTGACCATCAGATAGGTCCCCATGCCCACGAGTAGAGCGATGATGCCGAGCACCAGCAACATTTCCATCAGGGTGAATCCCCGCGGACACTTCCTTGATTGGATCTTCATAGCGCGAGGGTAGTGAGTTCTAGCGGTTGCGCAAGACAGAAATGGTCTCGTAGATGACCGAAATCATCATGTAGGCCATGATCCCGACGACCAGCGCCATCACCAGGATAATGGTCGGCTGGATCACCGAGGCGATGCGTTCGATACTGCGGTTCAATTCCCGGTCGAGCCGTTCCCCCGCCTTGCCGATAGACGAGGCAAGATTCCCGGTGTCTTCCCCGATTCGAACCATGTCAATGAGGCCCGGCTCGAAGATCCCCGCCTTTTCCATCGCCCGATGGAGAAAGGCCCCTTCCGACACCTTCGCCGTCATCTCCTGTATCTGCGCCCTGACATGGAGATTAGGGGTCGTGCCCCGCACCAGTTCCAGCGCCTTGACCAGCGGCAACCCGTTGACCAGCAGATTGGAGAGTGTCTCGACAAACTGCACATTGAAGCGGGTCTTGAGCAATCGCCCGAAGAGCGGCAGCTTTAATTTGGTACGGTCCCACGCCAGCCGGGATCCGGGACGCTGGAACAAGACCACCGCAACGACGATGCCAGCAGCCAGCAGCCCGAGCAGGATGATCCAGTGGCTTTTCAGAAGCTCTCCGCAGGCGAGGAAAAAATGGGCCACCGGAGGCAGTTCTCCCCCGGTCGACTCAACGAGGCGCCGCAATTTGGGAATCAGGAAAAAGGTAAACATAGCCGCCACCCCTACCCCTGAAACCACCAGAAACGCAGGGTAAACCATCGCCGTGGCGAGCTTGCCCTTCAGATCGGATAAGGTCGTGAGGTAGGCCACCTGTCGTTTGAGGATATCGCCCAGGGCACCTGACACTTCACCGGCCGAGACGAGATTACAATACAGCTCGCTGAAGCTCACCGAGGAAGACCTCAGGGCCGCGGCGAGGGTGACCCCGTCGCGCACTTTCTCGTGGGCGGCTCCTGCCACCCGGCGCAGAACCTCTGACTCACTGCGTTTGGCGATGGAACTCAGGGCGAAGTCCAGTTGCACTCCGGCCACAAGGAGGTCGCTCAGTTCTTCGGTGAACTGAATCAGTTGACGGGAACTCAGCCGACTGTCGGCCGAGGGTGCCGCTCTCTTTGTTTCGCGAAGCTGGGTAGGCTTGGCCGTGGATTTGACCTCGGGTGTCCGATTCTTGGCTTCCTCGAGAATCAGGATCTGCATCCCCTGCTCCTGCAACTGACGGGTCGCTTCTCCACGGCTTTTACCGGAGACCGTTCCCCGGGTCACCGTTCCATCCCTGCGCACTGCCTGGTAGTCGAACTGGCCCATTCGAAACAATCAGCCTATCCAAGTTCCGTCGAGGAGACAACCTCTTCGATGGTGGTGTGGCCCTCGATGACTTTACGCCAGCCATAGTCCCTCATCCGGATAAAGCCATCGAGCACCCCCTGCCGCTGCAGATCCTGTTTGCTCGCCCCGGCAGAGATGAGCTCCTGCACCTTGCTGGTGAGACGGAACATTTCGTAGACGGCTGATCGTCCCCGATACCCGGTGTGCCCGCAGGAATCGCAACCGCGCGGATTGGCCTGGAGTATCGATCCGGCCTGTTCCAGCGGAAAGCCGACCGACTTGAGAAACTCAGGAGCATAGTCACCGGGTAGGCAACACTCCCGGCAGAGACGGCGGACGAGACGCTGGGCGATGAAGGCCCGAACTGATGCGGCCACCAGAAAAGGCTCCACTCCCATATCGATGAGCCGAGTGACGCCCCCGATGGAGTCGTTGGTATGCAGTGTGCTGAAAACGAGGTGTCCGGTGAGCGATGCCTGCACCGCGATTTCGGCGGTTTCAAGATCGCGTATCTCTCCAACCATGATGACATTGGGATCGCCCCGCAGTACGCTGCGCAGGCTGCTGGCAAAGGTCAGCCCGATTTCCGGCTTCACCGCGATCTGGAGGGCTCCCTCAAGCCGGTTCTCGACCGGGTCCTCGATCGTGACGATTTTGCGATCAAGGGAGTTCAGGGCCGAGAGGAAACAGAACAGGGAGGTCGATTTGCCGCATCCGGTCGGCCCCGTCACGAGGACGATCCCGTTGGGGCGGGCGAGAATTTCGTCGATCTCCTGCCGCATCTCCGGATACATCCCGAGCCGGTCGATGTTGAATTGCTCCTGACCGAGCAGACGCAGACTGATGTTTTCCCCCTCGATTCCCGGGATCGTCGCCACTCGCGTATCGATCGCCTCCCCACCCACCTGCAGGGCGATCCGTCCGTCCTGCGGCTTGCGTTTTTCGGCGATATCGAGCCCGGCCATCAGCTTGAGACGGGCAATCACCGAGCTCTGCAGGGTGACGATGTCGCTTGGGACCGAAACCTTGCGGAGCAGACCATCCACCCGATAGCGCACCCGCAGATCGTTGCGGAGTGGCTCGATGTGGATGTCGGTGGCCCGCTGCTTGAGCGCCTCACTCAGAATCTGGTTCACGAACTTCACTACCGAGGCTTCCTCGTCTTCATCATCGATCACATTGACCGTTTCCTTGAAGCTGAAATCCTCGGCATCCCAATCTCTGGTCGCGAGGAGGTCTTCGAAAATTTCACCGCCGACCCCGTAAAGTTTTTGCAATCCGGCGAGGAGCCGTCGTTTGGGAGAGAGCACCCACTCCACCGGGCATCCCACCGCCCGCCGCACTACTTGGCGCTCCACCGTGGAAAAGGGATCGTAATGCGCCAGCCAGATTCTGGCCGGGGCGGTTTGCCCCTCCCCTTCCCCAAACTCCAATCGCAGGGGGAGCACCCGATGTTTGATCGCGATTAGCGGAGGACAAAGCCCTCTCAGCAACTCACTGGCCACCTCATCCACGAGGGGATCTTCTTCCCACTCCAGGTGCAGTTTCTCCGCAAGCCGGGAACCAAACTGCCGTTCCGACACATCGGCATGGTCGAGGAGCCAGTCGATCAGCGATCCGCCGGCCAGGAATTGCTCGCGCATCGTCTCCACATCAACCACGCCCGCGAGTTCGCACTCGGCCGCCTCGCTCAGGAGGGCGAGGATCCGGTCGAATCCCGGGGTGCTGGTGGAGGTTCCCATCGTATTGTCGTGGGGGAGATCATAGCGGATTGGAGGGAGCGCTCAATGGATTTGTGAGGAGATCAGAGTTGCAGAGAGGAAGGTTGGCGTTTTCGAACCCTGGTTGGGTCCGCGGGTTGACAGGGTTGGCTCGCCTATCAAGTCGCACATCTTCCACTCGTGCCAACCCGGCTTTGGAGATGGGCGGTAGGAGTCGGTGAGGAGCGAGCAAAGTCTGAGGCCGGTAGATGGCGGTATACCGTCACGTTAGAGGTCCATCCCTGCGATGGGACATCGCTTGACAGGGAAAGAAGCAACCAGTACAGAATGACTGGCGTAATCAAGTTATCGCGGATGAGTTCTCTCTGCCTACGGACACCATGTTCGTTCCTTAAATCGGCACACCAAAGGAACGTCGATGAATTTCGCTTCCAACAGATCTTTTCGCTACTGGTAACCCGCACCAAATGTTGATAAGTTTTGTTTTTATGACTATTTTAGTATCAAGCCAATGACTTTAGGGGGTCCATTACCGGTTTGGCAGCATCTCAATGCGTTGCCTGAAGTGACAAATTGGCGACGAAACCGCATCAATGAGATCGAAGGCTTCGAAAGTGATCTCCGAAGTCTGAGGGACGAATTGCGCCGAACCGCAAGCTTCTCACTGTGGATCAAATCATGCGAGCGGACCAGATTTTACTGGAGCCGGTTCCACGCCGTAGGCATGGCAGGAAGCCTCCCTCAGAAACTTGAACGGTCTGGCTATGAGTTTATTTCGATCGTGACCGACATTCTAGCGCTTCAGGAGGACGTGGTTTCAAATTTTCCCTCAGTGATTGGACAGGACCTTTGCCGTTCGTATGGCCACAGCATGATACTTCGCCGCATGCTGGTGGAGACACTTCTCGTTTCGTCGACAGTTGAAGTGAGGGCTGCTATTTGGAGAGAATTGCAATTGCCGAGCGGGGATGGCTATACACTTGAAGATTCCTGTGAGGATCCCACATGCGACGCCAACAATGATGAATGTAGCCAAAGAACGATCCTCTGCGGAGCGTACTGGATCATTGCCCACAAACTTGATTCATGGCGTCTTGAGCTGGAAAACGAAGCTGGTCCTTTTGCTCACAGCATCCGCAATCATCACGAATTAGTCCTCGGCGGGCTTCAATTATTCGGGCTCATCCTGAGAACGGGCGAGCGCCTGGGAGACTCTGACGCCATGGTTGATGCCGAAAAATTTAAGCTGAGAATCCGGGAAGAACTGGTGCAAATATTGGCGGACTTGTGGGCTGAAATCAATGACGCACGCCCGATACCGGAGGATGATCTGCTTGGTCCAGAGGATCTTGCTCAGTCCCATCCCCTGGAGGAAAAGGCAAAAGAGATGATCATCCGTCTTCGGGCTCACGTGGTACCCTACGCCAACGAAGCGGAAAAGCACTTCAAGGAAGCACGTTCCAGGATCTCGAAGCGGCATTGGAACAGCTGGGTTACAGTCGCCTTCGAGAACCGGTATGAGTTTGAGCTACCGAAGTGTAGCACAATGGATAACCCCGCGCCTTGGAGGAGGCTGATCTGCAGGGTGATCCAAAATTTAAATGACACCTCGAACCGGGAGCAACTGCGCCAACTTTATGTTATCTTGGGCGATTGTCCTGCTATCGAAGCAGATACCCGCGAACGGGCATCCAAGCAGGTAATACTGCTAGGGCGGCTCTTGGAACTCGATTTTTCCGGCTCGCTCAATCTGGTTAGGAATCAGCTTTTGGAAGCCGAAACCACTCCTCCCGTCGGCTTTTTTGAATTGCAGTTAATCGGCCATGTCTTGCGCACTGTGCGACACGCCACCAATCGTGCCCAGTCGGAGAAAAGGTTATACGACCTGATCCAGGACCTGATTGAGACCACCCCCGCGAGATGGGGAAAAGAGGCGACTCGAAACGCCTTGTTGGCACGACTCCTGGCAGCTTACTTTGTGGTTGTCCCGGAGGAACAGGATTCAATCGCCCGCCTTTGGACTCTAGCTAGGATTTGTGTTGATAAAGCTGGCGACGATCTGCATTTCTTCCAGATCCTAGCCAGAGATACACTCAGGTTGATTGATCGCGGCGACGGGTCGTGGGGAAAAATTATTATCCTCGGTCGATTAGTGCCTCGCGGTGCGGTGCGATGGCCCGATAAACTAAAGGACCTCAGTCCCTTCTGGGGGATCGACAGTCCGGTCCATGCTGCCATCTGAGAAGACGAATACTGGCCTTTTCCAAAAAGGATAACCTTGATTTAGGCGTGACGTTCGGACAAGGATTGCGGATGCCGCCTTTGATCGCTTATCCCCGACCGCAGGATCCTCATCAGTTTCCTGCCCAGCCAGGAGATATCCTTTTTCAGAGCCGTGATACCTCTGAGGGCGTAGCTGAGCATACTGTTCTGATTTTCGACGTTAACGGCGATGATTATAATGTGCTGGCACTACCTGAATCGCTTGGCTCGGCTCTCTGTCCTTGGCCGAGGAAGGCATCCGAATGGATTTTGCGCGCTCGAGCAATGAACGAAAGCGATGGTCTCGCCTGCGTACAAGATCTCGCCGCAGCTTCAGGCGAGTTCCACGGGCAACCCATGCGTTGGTTTTTTGAAAGTGAATTCCACTTGTATCGGGAACCTTCGCTGGGAATGGCTACCAACTGCGTGGGTTTTGTTGCCAGTGCCTTGGCTTGTAATGGAGTTGATACGCTCGTTTCAGAATACACATTCGAGTTCAATACCCCTTTGGTGCCGCCTATTAGAACTAAGCCAACAGTCGGGCATTTGGCGAGAGCCTTAACCGGCCTTGAGAATCTCCCCTATGCACCAAACCAACGTGAGGCGGAAGACTTCGCCACCTGTAATCACACTCTGGCTCAAGCACTCAATGGAAGCCTACCCTAACCCTGTTCGGTCTGTGGGTTGACAGGATTTGGTGGGTGCGAAATAGAGAATTGTTCCCGACATGGCGCGAGGGCCCCTGAGCCGAGATCGACCAGGTTGATCAACTTCCCTCCTCCGGCACCATTGACACGTGTCAACGGTCCTCGCGCTCCTTAATCATCCACGCTGCTAGCGTTTCCTCTTCCGCCACTTGCGCACCTCCTTCCTGAGTTTGCGCAGCGCTTGGAGCATCCCGCGGAGCGAGTTGAACAGTTTCGCCAAAGCCCAAAAAACGGAAGCAATGGCAACGAGGATTCCCGCCGGAGCGGACAGCATGGTGATGACTAATTGTAAGTCCATGCGTAGGCCCCCGTGTCAAAAGCGGTTTTGCCGATTTCCGGCAAAAAGTGACCAGTAGTGATGGTCAGTGCCGATGGTCCTGGTAACCGATAGAACTTTTATTGAACTTTTTCGATCGGTACCGCGTTTGGTGTTTTCGCAGTGCCTCAGGCCTAATCCGGCCAGACGTCCGTTTGACCCAGAAACGACGATTCGTGCTTTCCTGATCGTGTCGCTCTTGCGGGGGGACCGCTCGTCCGGTTACATGCTATTACCCCCTTTGATAAGCTAGTCCCTCTGCGATCGCGCAGGCACGGGTCATAAAATTTAGAATCTTCGCCACTTTTTCTCCCACGTTCTTTCAAGCCTTGATTTCGCCACATCAGGCCTCAAGCGGTATTGCCGCACCCGCTGGCTCACGTTGCTGGCGCTCTTGAGATTCAGGAGCCCGGCGATCCAATCCTGCCGCACTGTGGTGCGCTCGCTGATCGCCCAGGCGATCGCCACCTTCCTCCAATCACCCTTCGCGGTACTAGCAACAGAGGTTTCGTCGAGATTGAAGTGTTTCAGCCCATCGGCGAGGATGTGTCGAGCCTCCCTCTCCGCGAACGCTTTGCCCAACTCACTACTGCGGTAATTGCTGTTGGTCGAGGCCGACGGCTTCTCTGTCTCCGCCGGGCCAAAAGTCTCCAGCACGATCTCGCGGAAGGAATCGCTGCCATGCACCCAGCCGCGGTCGAACAGTTCGGACAAGCTTCGCCGAGGTGGTGATTCCGACGAAGCAATTTCCGACTCCGCCTCAGCTGCAGCGATCTCGTCTAGCCGACGCACAAAGGCTCTGCGTCCCGCTGCAGAGTCTTCGAGATCGAGCAATGCGAAGGTGTCACCATGAAGATGAGTTGGGCGTTTCTTAGGAGTCAGGGAGTAGCCCATCGCGACACTGGACCAGGGGTAGTCAGACACGCTGGGACGGATTTCGTGGCCAGGACCCGCGAGACCGGCGCGAACGGGATTGAGATGGACGTAGTCGATGACCTCGCTGAGGTAGTCGCGCTGCCACCGCCCGGTATAGCCCACCGCGCTGAGGTTTCCCTCGATGAGGATGGCTTTATACCTTCCTCCAAAGAGGTGGCCCCAGAGCCGGTTGCTGGTATTGATGCGGCGGGTGAAGGCGTTCTGGAACCAAGTCATGCCCTCGACGAGATTGGCCTTCGGCGTTTCGAGAACCCAGTGATAGTGGTTGTCCATGAGCACCCACGCGTAGGTCTTGAATTTCGCCAGTGAACAAGCCTCGGCCAGGGTTTCCGCGAAAACCTCGCGGTCGGCATCGGAGAAGACGATTGGGAGCCTACGGTTCCCGCGGGCCATGACGTGGTAGACGGCGTCCTCATATTCGATCCGTGGGGCTCGGGGCATGAGGCGAGGGTAGGCTCGCTGGGCGGATGGCGTCAAATTCTAAATTCTAGGACTGACCCCTTTTATTTACTGACCCCTTTTATTTAAAGGTATCCCCAGTTCATCGAAGACTCAAAGACACACGAGACGCTTCGCGCCGGAAACCCAGCGAAGAACGCGGAGAATCCCGCGAGGCTGTTGGGTTCAACGCGGCCCTTCTTTACGGTCGCGCCTGCGGCGTCCAGAACGTGGACGACGCTATAGAGCTTGTGAAAATCGATGCCGGCGAATAACATTTCATTGGAGTTGGATGGGGTGTTTGTTTTCATCGACCTGAGGGTAGAATTACTCTCAGCGCCCGATCCAGCTCTCTTTCATGTTATCTGACCCCTTTTATGCCCTTTTATGAACCCGTTTCTCACTTTCCGGACCCCTTCCTGCGCGAGGACTGAACGCCGGACCGGCGCACATACACGCGAAAAAGGAGGAAGAGAATTCCTATTAGAAGAAGCGCGCCTAGAGCGAGGAGTAAGGCATTGAGACGTTGCGCTTTTCTCGCTTCACCCAAGCTGTCGATTCGTCGAATATCTGGTGGTGAGGCCGGTTCCCAATCTAAAGGCGTTTTAGCCTTAACCTCTTCTCCTGATGCAGTTGGAGACAACGGGCGTGTGCTTACTCCTTTCAACCCGGACGCAGCAACTTCAAAACCAATATTGCGAAGTTGCTCAGCCGTGAAAACGGCCGGACCAACTTGACCATCATCTTCTTCAATTGCCGCCCAATAAGCCCCGTCCTCGCTGGGGGTCAGCAAGATTGCCAGCACTCGCCTGCCGTCGATGCGTGGTTCAGGCCGTACATCTCCCAGCAGTTTGATCGCATCGTTGGGAGCCTTTCCCAGCCACTCCTCAATCCCTTTCATATTCAAATACGGCTCCAAGTCATTCCAATTAGCCGGGATCCTCCCACCGTTATCCTTTGTGAACAGCGACATGGCTGTTCTGACATTACTGAACGCAGCTTGACTTTTAGTTAGTTGAACTATCGCAATTGCCTCAAATGGAAGAAATACGAAGCATGACAAGAGAATTACTAGGGTGAGCGCTTTATTTATCATTCTGTCCATCCATTCTTGTGACTACGAAATCGTGAAATAGACTTGGCTGAGAATGTCGGAAGTGGCGCTCCAGCACCCATCAATCCGCCCTCCACGTTGCCCAAACCTCCATTCGGTGAGTGAACATCCCCACCGCCCGCAGCGTGTCCAATCTCATGGGCCGTCGTTTCATCCAAGGCGTTTTGGAAGATTTCTTTTGTCATAATGGATAATTGAAGATTTTCTCGGATATTCTCAATATAAACGATAGAAAAGTAAACTTTATCATTAGAGCCTATTAAAGTAACTCCTCTTGTTGGAACAGAATCAATATCACCATCACCATCCCCATCGTTGTCTTCGGCCCCTTGGTAAGCGGTAATTAATAAATGCGTCCAGAATTCTCCGGAATCATCACCGGAAAGGTCGTGATAGTCGTAGGAGGTTGTATCAGGCGGTACAGAATCGGGCCATTCGTTGGACTTGAAGGGCACAGTTGCGTTCCCATTCAGATTTTCCTCCGCCGCGTCAACGACCTCTATGTAGGCGGGCTTATATTTCTCTTTCACCCCTTGAGAAACAAGATTAAAAGGTAGATTTAGACGCGGCCTTTCTTCTCCCGGCGCTTGGGCCTCTGTGAAAAAGGCGGGGAGCTTGTAGTCATCGTCGTCAAAAACGTTGATCGTATCTCCTATCGTAAATTTACTTAAGTCGGACGCGGGAACCTCGAAGAGAGCGTAATTATCAATAAAGCCCTTGTATTCGTATCCGACAATATAAGTAATCTCTCCATCTTTCTCTATGTAGGCCCCCCCAACAACCGGAACTAGATTTCCGTAAAAATCATCATGACTACTAAGGTCTCCAACATCACTTATTCTAAGCTGATTTGTAGCAGTGTAAATGTTAGTTATAGTTAGGTCGGCGACATGATCTGGCGATGGCCGAGTCGCCGGAATTGCTTCCATAGAATCATTCTCGATATGAAGCTTCCTCCACACCGTCAGCAAGGGCGAAGCCGCTCCTGGTGCTCCTTCATCCTTCGGCCCAAAATATCCGTCTCCGGACGGATCGGTCACTTGTACATTCGCGTAGCCGTCTGCGTTCAAGACCGAAACGGCGACGCGGTAGTTGTTCCCCGGCTGCATTCCCACCTCGAACTCGAACTCGGCGATTCCCTCGGCATTCGTTTTCTTGTTGGCGGTCGCCGAGCCGCTCATCGTGAACTTTCCGGTCCTCGGCGTGCCGATCCCATCGTCCCGGTTGTCGTCGCCTTTGCCTTCTCCGGACTGGTCGTTGGGATCGATAATCGAATCGAGATCTTCACTTGTTGGAGTAGGATCGTCCACATCGAAAGCCTTCACGAAGACTTCTAAATCGGGTGCACCGATGTCCACCTTGAGCTTGACTTTATTCCGAATCATATCGTCCGGATTTTTCTTGTCGGGGAATATCCTGACACCCTGCGATTCCTGCGTGAATGGATTGATGTTCACTCCGAGATCGGGAAATTCGCTGTCCGCTTTCTCCCAAGATATCTCCAGCGGGAGTTCTAGCGGTGCAACCGTCCACTGTCCGAACTTCGTCAGGCCTCTGATCGCGCCATGGTCGCCAATATGAAAGACTTCACTGCGATGAGTATCTGCCTTCCAAGACCGCAGCACCTTGACAACACCAGATCCGCCTCCGTTGGGTCTCGGGTCGTCGCCAGGAGTGAACGTTTCCTCCCAGAACAGGGTTCGCCCGTCAGGTTCGGAAACTTCAAAGTAAAAGGAGGTGAGTTGCTGACTTACGCTACTGGCACCATCGTTCGCCCAAGTTTCATCCCAAGGTGATTCTAAATACGAAGTTCCGGACAATGCGACTCCCGGCATTATCTCAGGCGTCCCCCTGACCGGCGGCGACTGGCTTCGGACATCCGAGAGGAAGTCCTCGGCCGTGTAGGGATCGGAAAGGCGCAGGGTGACTTCCCTTTCTTCAGGATGCCACAATTCCACTTCCCGCGTCGCCTGACCCTCTGTAATATTCCACTCGGAACCCGGGGGGTCATAGTGTTCGAGAATTCCTGCGCTGTGAAACACATCGTCGGTGTATTCATCGAAATAGTCCTCATAATCCGGATGAGTGGTCTCGAATGAACTTATTCTTTCCTTAGTTCCAGAAACATGCCAGGAATAAGTGGCACTGGATAGGGTCTCGTAAGAACCCGAGGCTTCCGTCTTGGAATAGCTACGACTGGTGAACTGATGATCGACTTCAACAAGTGGATCGTAATCGATGATTTCAGTTAGTTCTCCAGTTGTGACGTAGTCCGACTCGAATGAATAATCTACCGTGAATCGCGTATTGGGTAGGTTGTCCCATGTGTCGAGAGGAGTCAGGTAGGTTCCAGTATAGGATTCATCGAGCACCGTGTCATAAGTAACAGTGTCGCCATCAATGACAGTAAGCTCATTGTGGTAAGTGTATTCATCGGCATATTCAATTCTTTTGAAGTAGTGACGCTTTCCGTCATCTTCATCAACAGTAAATCCCTGCCTTGTGTAAAACTGCTCCTTTACTTTCACCACGGCGAACACCCCGGACCATCCTTTGGGCTCATCGCCCTCTTCACTCTCCGGATCGGGACTCGTCGGTTCGGCGTCTGATGCATCGGAAATACCATCCCCATCGGTGTCAATCCGGTCGGGTCGTGTCACGAGAACTTGCTCTTGGAGGTTCGTTAACGTATCGTAGTCCGCGTCTTCTTCCCCATCGTTTGTGCCGTTGCTGTCGCTGTCCGGCGAAAGAGGGTCTGTGCCGGAAAAGTATTCGGTGAACCAATTCAGTCCGTCACCATCGACGTCTTCATTGGGATTAACCGAGTTTGGATCTGCACCGTGCTTTACCTCCCAATCATCGGGTTGCTGATCTTCATCGGTATCCACTGAGTTAGGATCAGTTCCCAAGACAAACTCGAGCCGGTTGCTCAATCCATCCTCATCAGCGTCTCCATCCGGATCGGCGACTCCATGAAAGCCGGCCCAGTCGTCGGGAAGCCCGTCACCGTCGTCGTCGTTGTCGGGCACCGTGAGGCTCCATCTCGCGGCGAGGTGGTAGGTTCCGTTCGGATAGACGTTTGTTTGCGGGTTTCCAAACTCGTCGGTGTATGGCTCTTCGGTCATGTTTTCAACCTGAGTATACAAAGTCGCCAGAATCGCCCCGGATTCATTTATTTGGTAGTACTGCGACCCATAGCCCTCGTCGAAAATCCGGTATTCACCATTGCGCCACCAGAAAGAGCCATGTCTTATGCCCATGTTGTTCGGATCCTCTCCCGCGTAGATCTGCCCGACGACATCTCCGTGGGAGTTCAAATCGAAAGCCAACATATTCCCCGGCTGCTGATTGATCGGGTTCGGTGAGATATCTACCAACGTATGAGTCTGGCCGTCGCGTGTTTCAATACTGACCGCAGCGCCAGATGGAATGGAATAATTCCAGCTTGGCATCGGCAACGCGGAAATCACCTTGTCGCCGGGCTCGTTGATGATGTAGTTCCCGGTATAGTAGTTCCCCGCATACCCAAGGTAGGGGAGACTGAAGGTCTTGCCATAAGGGGAAATAGCGACAGGTTGAGCTCCGTTTGGTTCGGTTTCCCACGCCTGATTGCGATAAACGGCCCACTTCGAGAGCAATTCTCCCCGCTCGCTCAATCCCCGCCGATGGCTGCTATTGGCGGGTGCATTGATCACCTGAAGATCACCATCTCTCCACCGCACAATCTTCTGAGCAGTGGAGCTTGAACCGGGATATCTGTCGTACAATGTTGCGGACACGAACCCCGAGTCTGTGACTTCGAGATCGGCAATCGATTGCCAAGTGTTTGTCCGTATGCGGTAAACGACTCCGTCTTGGACGACTCGCAGTTCCGCATCAATAGTCTGACCGGGGGTTCCCGGGATGCGACGCAGGGACGCCGCGATGAGGCCGACATTGTTGAGCCTCACCAATTCGACGCGGTCAAACCCGTCGGTCGGTCCAAAAGGAATGGGGGCACCCCATCCTGAACGATCATGGATTCGGGCGACCAGTTGCCCGCTCACTTCAGTAACCTTAGCCAGTTGCCCGAGATCGTTGAGACTTCCCACAGCGGCCGGAACTCTCCCATAGCGACTAAGGTCATCACCGTAGGCTGATTGAGGGAAGTCGGTCAGCGTTCGTTCGACCCTTTCCACGACGGGATCGGTCCCAAGGTTAAATTCTTCGAGGTTGGTAAGCCGATCATAATCCGGATCCTCATCGGCATCGCTCGGATCATTCGGATCGAGACCATGGGTGGTTTCCCAATCATTGGTCATCAAATCACCATCGGCATCAAAGCCATCCACGGTCAGGGTAACCGCAGTGGACAGGGCACCGGTGATCCCGTGGCTGTCGGTGCCCTGTGCGGTGATGGTCAGGGTGGCGTCCTGCGCTTCAGTGACTAGATAGACTGCCTCGTAGGGACTGGTTGTATCCGGACTGCCCAAAAGTACTCCGTTCACAAAAAACTTCACCTGAGCGATGGCATCTCCATCCGCATCGACTGTAGTGGCTGACAATTTCAACGGTGATCCATTGGCCACCGTCGTACCATCCATCGGAGCGGTTAAGGTGGTGACCGGCCCCGTGCCCACTTCCAGGGTCACTGGAACCTTGAGCAAATACCCTGCCCCGTTCACAAAAGTCACCTCGCCCTCGTAGGTTCCGGTCACCAGATCCGTGGCATCAAGTAGATACGAGATCGACTGGCTCGCACCCGGGGCAAGCGTTCCACTGGAGGGGCTGAGGCTCAACCAAGTGATGGGATCTCCCCCTCCCGGTGCCGGAGTAGTTTGGCCCGTTAGTGTCGCCGTCCAGTTCACTGTCTGGCCCGTGAAATTCCCGAGAGAACCGATCACGGTTTTGCTATCCCCTTCCCCAAGGTGCTCCGAAATGGCAACCTGCGGTGCACTCGATGCATCATTGGGATCACTCTCCATCGCCACTTCCTGCCCGTCGGTGACCCCGTCGCCGTCGCTATCAGAGTTGTTGGGATCCGTGCCATGAATGACCGTTTCGGCGATATCCGATAATCCGTCGTTGTCGGTGTCGGTCGCAAGCGGGCTGTCGGGATCGAGCGGATCGGTGCCGAAGTGGCGCACTTCCTGGCCATCGGAGGCCCCATCGCCATCGGTATCGGGATTGGTGAGGGAAGTTCCGTAGAGCAGTTCCTGCCCCCGGGTGAGTCCATCCCCATCGGCATCGACGAGACCGTCGGAGGCGAGGTTCGGATTGAGTGCGGCGATGACTTCCGCTCCATCGGAGATCAGGTCTCCGTCGCTGTCCCACACGACCGGATTGGTGATCACCGGGGCCGGTGGCGGCGGGGGCGGCGGTGAGTAGCTCGGGGAGTAAGTGGGACCGTAGCTCGGACTGTAAGTAGGACTGTAACTGTAAGTATAGCTCGGACTGTAGGTCGCCCCATAGCTGTAGGAGTAGGTCGCTCCGTAGCTCGGCGCATAGCTCGCCGAACTGTTGATGGAGTTGACTTCAACATTGTCATCAATACCATCTCCGTCCGTGTCCTTTTTCGTCGGATCGGTCCGGCGGTAACTCACTTCCGTCCCGTCGGTCTCGCCCGGATAGTCCGCGTCAGTATTCCAACTCGTCGGACTACTTCCAGAGAGCCACTCATTCAGATTGCTGAGACCATCCAAGTCGTAGTCACCCCCGGGCTCGGTGGAGCCATATCCGGAGCCGTAGCTTGATGTGTAGCTCGGGGTGTATGAGGGACTATACGTCGAGCCATAACTCGAGCCATATGACGGGGAGTATGTTGGCGAATAAGTCGGCGAACTCCCCCCGCTATTCACCGCTCCTTCTCCAAAGTAATTCCGCTCCCACCAATCGGGCATGCCGTCGATGTCCACATCCTCCCACTCAACACCCACGAAACGAACCGCGTCCAGGGTTACCACCCCGGTGGTCCCGGCATTGCTGAAGGTGACATGGTGGGCGGCATCGGAGGGACTGAACCGGTAGGCGCCCAAGCTGACCCACTGTCCGGCTCCGCTACGCTGATCGATACTGAGCTGGGTCACGGTGTTGCCGGTACCACTGCTGTTGCGATGCCCGATATCGACGGGAACGGCGCTGGCCCGGTCCGATCCGTCGGACCAGCGGGCGAACACTTCGTAGAATCCGGTGTTCGGGGCGGTCGAAAGGGTCGGCGGTAAACTCAGACGGATGGATTTACTTCCTTTGCCGGCATTGCCGTCGTTGAGCCAGTGGCCTCCTTCATATTCCGGCTCACTCACGGTGGACCAGGTCCCGGTGACGGTGGCGGACGGGCTGCTCGACGGGTCAACGATCACATCATGACGGCGATACCCGAAGCTGCGGTCCAGGGTCAGGGAAGTAAAGGAAGCGGTGGCGGTGACATCCGAGTCGCCGGACGAAGCCGCCGCACCGACAAAGGCGGTCCCGCCCAATCCGGTGAGGCTCACCGAAAAGAGTGGGTTCCAGGTGGTTCCGCTATTGGCACTGTGGTAGGCGCTGACGAATTTTCCGCTGCGAACGAGCCGGAACTGGTCTGCCGCGGAGACGCCGGGCAGGGGCACCTGCTCGGTGGAGTCACCGGCCGCGGCTCTCCAACTCAGGAAGACCTCACCGGCGCTGTCGGTGCCAAGGAACACGTTGGGGGCGTCAGCCCGCAGACTGCCTCGCAACATGATCCCGGCCCTGCCTTCGGGCCCGGCGAGGGATTGGGTCGGGGCGAGTCGGGCAGTGAGGGCTCCGCTTTGCAAGATCGTATGGTAGAGGAAGGAGGCTCCGTCCCACTCTCCCCCCACCCCGCTTCCCTTGGAACGAAGCAGACGCAAATTGGAGGCGGTCGTTCCGGTGCCGGCATTACTTTCCCTACCCACGGAGACGAGGTTCCACTCCGCGAGCGAAGTCCAACTCAAGGTCTCAACGGTCACGGTGACGGGGTCACTGAGCGGCCCCGTGGCCCCGGTCATATCGGTCGCCCGGGCTGTTACGACGAGCGGCGCTCCGGCCGCCTGGGTCACGGTATACCAGGATTGATAGGGAGCTTCGGTCACGGGAGCTCCGGCAGCGGAGCCGTTGACGTAGTACTGCACGGAGGCGATCGCATCTCCGTTAGGGTCGATCGCTTCCGCAGCGAGGGTGACGGTGCCGCCGGTCCAGCTTTTGGTTCCGGTCACCGGCGAGAGCAGTTCGGAGTCGGGTCCCACCGCTTCGGCCACGGTCATGGTGACGGGCACGCGCAGGAGGAGCCCTCCGCCATCATCAACAAAATCGACGGAACCGTGGAAGGTTCCACTGGCCAGTCCGGTCGCATCAAAGGAGAAGGTGATGTCTTCGCTTCCTCCGGAGGGAGAGACGGTGAAGAGCGTGGGCGATAGGCTGAACCAGGTCAGCGCTGCCCCGCCTGCCGGATTAGGGGTGGTTTCATCGTCGAGGAGTGCGGTCCAGGTGGCAGTGATGCCGGTGGGGTTGGTAATCGGAACCTCGATGCCAAGGGTTTGACCGGCGTTGACGGTGACGGTGACATTCACCTCGGAGTGATCCCCTGCATCGTTGGGATCGGTCTCCATCGCCACTTCGTATCCATCGATAATCCCGTCCCCGTCACTGTCGCGGTTATTGATTTGAGTGAAGTGGATGAACTCCTCTTCAAAGTCAGTCAGCCCATCGCCATCGCTGTCCGTGCTCGCGGGAGCCGGCTCGGTGGGGTCGGTGGGGTCAGTCCCGGTAACGTGCACCTCCACTCCGTCGGTGACGCCATCACCGTCGGTATCGGAATTGGTGAGGGAGGTGGCGTAAAGCAGTTCCTGCCCCCGGGTGAGCCCGTCACCATCGGCATCAAGGAGCCCGTCGGAGGCGAGATTCGGATTGAGGGTGGCGGTCAGTTCCGCTCCATCGGAAATCAAGTCACCGTCCGTATCCCACATCATGGGATTGGTGATCACCGGCACTGGCGGTGGCGGCGGAGGAGGCGAATAACTCGGACTGTAAGTCGGGCTATAAGTGGGACTGTAGCTGTATGAATAGCTCGGACTATAGGTCGCCCCATAGCTGTAGGAATAGGTCGCTCCATAGCTCGGCGCATAGCTCGCCGAACTGTTGATGGAGTTCACCTCGACATTGTCATCAATACCATCTCCGTCGCTGTCCTTCTTTGTGGGATCTGTCCGGCGGCCACTTACTTCATAGCCGTCGGTCTCGCCCGGGTAATCTGCGTCAGTATTCCAACTCGTCGGACTACTTCCCGCGAGCCACTCATTCAGGTTGGTGAGACCATCATTGTCGGGATCCTCTCCGCTGTTGTTCGACGAGGCATAACTCGGGGTGTAGCTGGGCGTGTAACTTGGAGCATAGCTGGGCGTGTAACTCGGTGTGTAACTCGCCCCATAGCTTGAGGTATAACTCGGGGTGTAGCTGGGAGTATAACTTGGTGTGTAGCTGGAACTATAACTCGGACTGTAACTCGCTCCACTCGAACCAAGGGTTCCAAACCACTTCATCTCCCACCAGTCCGGTAGATTGTCGGCATCGGTGTCATTCCAGCCGACGCCCACGAACTTGACGGCATCTAGGGTCACCTTTCCCGTGGTGTCGGTATTGCTAATTTCAACGTAGTGCGAGGAGTTTGAAGGATCCAGAATGTAGGATCCCAGATAGACCCAGCGACGATCTCCGTAACGCTGATCAACACTGACTTCATCGACGGTGTTGGCCTGGGTTGTCTCGTGGGAATAACCAATGCTCACAGGCACGGAGGTCGCCCGGTCAGAACCGGCCGACCATTGCAAATACACTTCATAGAGCCCCACATTCGGCTCGGTAGAGAGCGCTGGCGGCAGAGTGAACTGAACGGAGTTCGATCCGTTGCCGGAGGCCGCATCGTCGAGATAGGCATTCCCGATAAATCCCTCGTGCGTGACCGTGGTCCACGAACCGCTCACGGAGGCGGTGGGACTCGTGGCAGGATCGAGATTGATGACATGGCGGGTGGCTCCAAAAGTCCGATCCAGTTGCAGGGTGCTGAATTTGGCCGACTCGAGGACTTCCTCGTCCGAAGAACTGACCACGGCTCCCACGAAAGCGACGGTTCCCAGATTGACGAGATCAACACCGACGAGGGGGGTCCAAGTCACACCGTCGGGAGAGCGATAGACCATGATGGATTTTCCGTCACGGGCGAGGCGAACCCAATCTCCCGATCCGAGTCCAGCCAAGGGCATTTGTTCGGTTGCAGCCCCTTCCTTGCGACGCCAACTCAGGTATCCCTGACCATCACCCCCGTGCCCCACAAAGACATTCGCGGAATCAGCACGGAGGCTTTCCCTTACCATGACGCCGGCCCTGGCCTCGGCTACGACCAAGCCGGTCGGAGAAGCCAATTTTCCGGTGATCGCCCCACTCGAAAGCACCGTCTGATAGAGGAAAGCGGCCCCGTCCCAGGTTCCCGAGATTCCTTGTCCTTGAGAGGAAAGCGATTGAATGTTGCCGGAGAGGGTGGCTCGGGCCGCACCGGTCTCAACACCTATCGACACCAAATTCCACTCCGTCGCCACGGGTGTCAGACCCGCAATCCCTGCCAAATGAATCCCCAATCCCAAGAATCCCACAATGACTATCGAAGTATATCTCCGTTTCAACCAACTCGATAAGTGAGCAAATGCGGCGAGAGGTCTCTTCATGCGGGGGCGGTTCGACAGAAAGGATGATGTGTTTTGACAGGAGCCCGAATCATTGACAAGAAAAATAGAGAAAAACTTTTCTTTTGGTAGCCAAGCCATCATCACCATCCTTAAAGAGAATGATAGACTCCGATGGAGAACGACGAGTTGCGGGATCGGTGAGAACTATTTTGTTTCGTGCTAAACACACTTCTGATAGTCTCGCCGCGATGAATGCTTTAAGACAACTCGCTCTCTCGGGAATAATCGTCTGGTCCTTGTTTTTGCCCGCCTGCTCGGAACCGGAGGGAAAGGATGAGAAAGTCAGAATCGTCGATGTCACCCCTGAGGGACTACCGGGCCGGAAGCAACTGATGGCACGAAAATTCACACTGACCCGAGAGTCGAGCATCGAGCTCATCCCCTCCCCCTCCCTATCCGCCAATGCCTCATCTCAGCCAGTGATGTTCCCCCGCTTCTCGGGGAACCTGTATGCCATTGGCTCTGAACCAACTGAGTATGGCCACCATCTGCTCGCTGATCTGAAATCGATGAGCGCCAATGTGTCGGGCGATCTATTGACCCCGCTGCTCTCTACAGAGGGATTCGCCGCCGACCGCTTTCCCAATCTCGTCGTAAGTGTCCTGTCGCTAAAGCACCGTGAAGGAAACAATTATGACGGTGAGTTCGGTATTCATGTGCGCGGAAAAGTAGTCAAGTCGACTGCCGCCGTGGAGATCCTGGTGGCCGATTCCACGATCACGCTCACTTCCACGATTCCACTGCCAATTCCCTCTTCAACAACCGGAACCTCCACTCTCCAGAGCTACTTCGGAAATCCCGCCACTCTCGCACTAACCCTGACAGGACAAGCCGCTTCAGAAAATCTTGAGCCTGTCCCTGCACCTAGGGATTCAAGGTCCATCCCCGCCGCTCCGCCCCTCTCCACCACGAGAGAAAGCCAGTCTCCACCAAACGCTGGTAGCGGAACACAGGATACGACGGCGACCGGTCGCTTAGCTCTTTTCGAACACCTCGATACAAATCAGGACGACTCCGTCTCGACCGGTGAAGCGGGCGATCAATGGAGCAAAATTCAGGCGAATGACCGCAATGGCGACGGCACCATAACCCGTGAAGAATTCACGTCGGCGCGCACCTTTATCAAGGGGCCGACGGCTCTACCTCCTTCTTCCCCGGCAAACGGGAGCGAAACAAAGCCCACCATCCCGACACAGACCGGTGCACCCGGGAAAGCTCCGCTGCCGAAAGGAACAGAATGAGATAGGAAGCCAACTGGAGGCAAAAGTAGACCAGATCATTCATCGTCAAGGCGATGAATGATACGAATCCCACGCCCCAGATCAGGGCGATCCATCGGGTCCAGCGGAACAGGAGAAATACCGGAGCAACCAGTTCGAAGATAAAGGCAGACCACTGCATCACGGTAAAACCCCACATCGGTATTACCCGAAGCATCCAGGCGGACAAGTGATTCCGATAGGGCCCCTGTAGGTGAGTCCAGAGCACGTCGGAATGATTCCACCAATCACCGATCTGAAGTTTGCACCACCCTGCGGTGAAGAGTTGGAGCAACAGGGTGACCTGCAGCGTCCGGATCGGCCAGGCGGATCCGATCTGCCGGGCCGATAGGCTCTGGTTTCCAGGATCGCTAGGTCCGGGCGAGAGAAATAGAACCAAAAAACCGACGATATAATGCACATTCAGTGCATACGCGGAAAGGGCGTCGGCATTCTGAATATAAACCGCCGCCAGAAAAAGAACTCCTGAAGCCGGTCGCCGCCACTTTCCGAGGCAGAGGGATACTCCGGCCGCGACGGCAACGGCTCCAAGCAACAATGCCGCCCAACCTGAGAGCAGGGGAAAAGGATCGATGAGGTAGGAGGGAGTGGCTCCCCGTGGATAATGATATCCCGCCGGAGTGAGCCATTCCTCCCAGTAGAAGAAACGAGCCACGAAAAAGTAGGCGAGAAAACTCGCGGTGAAGCAGATCTCAAAGGCGCGCAAACGGATCAACTCGATGGGGCCGAACCAGAAGTGCCAGACACTCTTCAACACTCTTTTCAGATAGGACATCTCATTCAGGATTCTCGATGGAAGGGATGTTCGATTTCTCCAACTCCTCAAACCGGAACTGTCTCCACACTTCCAGATCCAATTCAGGGACTTCAGACAGGGCGGGTATCTCCCAGCGACCCGGAGTGCGGGTAAGCCTCGGCGAACCAACAGGATAACGCACCCGCAGGAAGCGAACCTCTGACACCTTTTCGCTCTCAGGATGCAGGCTCTCGAATCTCCGCCTCACAAAGTCGCCGACGGATCGCAGGACAGCGGCCCTGTTTTGATCTCCCCCGCCCTGGGCCATGATACGATGAATCCGGTTCCCCGCCCCAAACGGCCGCATCGTTCCGAGTTGTTCGTGTGAAACTTCGATCCAGTCCTCGCTTCCGTGAAGTCGGACCTGATAGAAATAGTCGTCCCACGCATTCGAGCGACTCGGAAAGAGCGCGGCAATCCGCCACAGGTAGTTGAGGTATTTTCCGCCCGCCGGAATGGGTCGATTGGTGATACCCACGTAAGCAATCGGGACAAGCCACAAACTGAAAATGAACACCCCGATTACGGTGTGGACAACAAGCTGACGACGGGATCGCTGCTGGGTCTGGCTCATCTTATGACTCCAAGACTGGTTTTCATAACCGAATCGCGACTCGGTGAAAAGCGTAATTGTTCCGGGTGTTAAGAAAGAGTCAGAACGATTCTCCAGTATGAGTCGGCCGTCCGGTTCCCGGGAGTTCTATCGTCTCACCGACCCGCTATCATCAGATCCCGATGTGATTCGTTGATCAGCCCGGAAAATAATGAAGCAACGGAAATTCCATTTCTCCGAAATGAATCGGATTCCGGTCGCCCGACTTATCCCTCAGCGCAGACGAACGATTTCCCCGGATATAGAGCGGAGGTTTAAAACACAGCGGGAAAATTTTTCCCTACATCGCGAAACCACCAAATCGCTGAAGCACCGAGACCCCGGATCTTAGCTGCCGGCGATACGCATGCGCATGCGGCGAAGGAAAAGGCCTGCGAGGGCAATACCAAGGAGCCCAACGGTAGCAGGCTCGGGCACTGCAGTGAGGGTGATAAAGTTGCCCCCGTCGTTGTAGTTAATCCTATAGGATCCGCCTCCGTGGGACTGCACTTGGTCGTCCACCCAAACTCCTTCGCTTGTCGTAAACCAGCCTCCCGTCAGGCTTCCATACTCGGCGATCGTGTATGAATTGGATTGTGTGAACGAAGGCGTAAAGTTAAAATCAAGTAACGATCCGTTGCCAGCATCAAGGTTCAACTCTCCGCCGACAATGATCCTATCTGAACTCCCACTCGTGCCCTGCGTCAGATCGACGAGCCAAGTACTGCCGGCCTCGAGAGCCAGACCGGTGGAGGTGCCTGCAAATTCCAGGGTGCCCACTCCTCCGGCTACATTGGGATCTCCGGCGTTGAGGATGGCGGTGCTTCCGATAGTAGTATCTCCACCAATCTTGCCGGTTCCGCCGAGCATAGCGTCGCCACTCACGATCACGTCGCCAATCGCCGTCGACTGGTCGCCGTTTACAAGGAAGACACCATCGCTGACAATGGTTTCCCCATCATAACTGTTCGCAGCGGTGAAGATAGTCGTCCCGGATCCGGCCTGCTCAAATCCTCCCAAGCCGGTAATCGCCGATCCGCTGAAGTCAGTTCCCTGTGTTACGATATCCGTCTGATTGACGGCGAAGGTCGCGCCAGCATCCACAGAGATCGAGCTCGCGGTGTTCAGACTCCCGTTACCGTTAGTGCCGTCGCCGAGTTGGAGGGTGCCGCCACTGACGGTCGTTGCTCCCGGATAGGTGTTAGCGGCGGTGAGAATCAGGGTTCCCGCGCCCACTTTTGTTAAAGCTCCCCCAGCCGACCCGCTGATGACTCCCGCATAGGTCGTGCTGGTCGCATCGCCGACGGTTAGTGTGTTTCCCTGGAGATTCACATTACCCCCCGTCGCGCCCCCGCCGGCGAGACTTCCGATAGTCTCACTGTTGTTCAGGCGGAGGATTGCCGTGGTCACATTAGCCATGACGACCGCGCTGGTATCGGCGATGGCCGAACCGCCGTTCAGTTGGAGTGTTCCCTCGTTCACGGTCGTCGTGCCGGTGTAGGTGTTCGCGGCGGTAAGAATCAAGGTTCCGGTTCCGAGCTTGATGAGTCTGCCCGTGCCAGAGGAGACAAGGCTTTCGAGGGTGAAAACGCCCGTGCCATGTTGGTGGACGATGACCTCCGAATTCGCGGCGCCAACTTGCCCGCCGGTAAGGGTTCCATTTTCCGAACCGATGAACTGCAAGGCCCCGCTGCTCAGGGTGAGCACGTTGGACGCCGCACCCATGCTGGTGATCTGACCCGGGTTACCCGTAGCATCAATGGTGAGCGAATTAACGGAACGGGCGGTCAGGGCATTCGTCCAGTTTAGCGTGCCCGCGTTCGTGAGCGTGGTGTAGTCGGTGTTCGCGCTGTTGGTACCGGCTGCAAGAACAGCGGCGAGAGTGCTGTCAAACCGGATGATGCTTCCTCCCGAGGGACCACCGGAACGACGGGCCAACCCGGTGGAAGTCGAATCGGTGACCGTTGCATAACCCAGAATTCGGTTTGTCCCCGAACCCGCGACCGTCGAGGTGATCGTTCCGCCGCTGGAGATACTGAAGCTGGTGGTGGCACCGGCGTTGCGAGTGATACCTCCAATGGTAAGTGCGGAAAAAGGTGCCACAACAACGCTGCTGGAGGTGTTGGTGTCCAGAGTGAGCCCCCCGATTCCCCCGATTCCCCCAATTCCTGAGAAATTCAGAGTGGCTGCGCCGAGGGTGGTGCCCGAAGTGTAGCCTATTGCCTCACCATTGAGGTTCAGAGTGCCGCCGAGGATGCTGGTCGCACCTTCGCGGATGCCGTTGCCATAAAGCGTCCAAGTCCCGTTACCAGTCTTGGTGAGGTCTCCCGTGAAATTGAAATCTGCCGCAAAGCTACCAATCCCCGACCCCGAAAGTGTGAGATCACCGGTGCCGGTGATGGGATTGACGGTTCCGAAGTCGAGGGTTCCACTATCCACGGAAATGGCGGTAGAGGAACCAATGATGATGTCGCCACTGTAGGAGTTTGTTCCGGCAGAATTGACCAGAGTGCCGCTTTGACCTGCCGATCCGTTGCCGTTCAAGGTGAGTGTTTTTGTGCCGAAGTCAGGCGTGCCCGAAGTAGAACTCAGAGACAGGGTCCCCCCATTGCTCACCGAGACCTCTGCCACTCCGGTCCCCAACGCCTGCGCGTGTTGGAGGAGGAGGGTTCCACCTGTAACGGAGGTGGAACCCGTGTACGTATTCTCACCGGAAAGCGTCGTTGTGCCGCTGCCGGACTGTGTCACCCCGCCTGCCCCGCCGATGATTCCCGAGATGACGGTGTTTCCAGCACCATCAAGAGTCAAAAGATTGCCTCCATTGGTGACACCTCCGCTGATAGTCAACGTTTTGGTCGCAGCCGCAGTCCAGTTCTGCGCCCCGCCGAGGATAATGTTGGCCGTGATGACAGCCGATTCGTTGGCAATGATACCAGAGTTGATGGTAAGGGTCTGCGCAACTGCCGGGGAGATCGTGTAGCTCCCGCCACTCGTTAACGCGAAAGTCAAGGTTCCGGACGTGATGTTTACCCCAAGCTGAACCGTCCCCGCCGTTCCACTCGATCCACCTCCGAAGATCACGTTGTCACCACTCACGAATTGGAGATTCGTGACTCCATTGTCGAGAGTCCAGTTGGCTAGAACCGTGTTCCAGGTTCCGCTGCCATCCTCGAGCGTTCCGTTGGCGCCGACGGCATCCCAGGTAATGGTGGCCGCATTCCCCTCAATGCTCCCCATCTCAAAGCCAGCGGCGAGAAGCACAGCCACGACCGGCACCTTAATATTGGCTCGCATCCGCGTAAACCACAGACCGCCCGCTCTCTCCGGCGGACTCTTCCGAAGAAGTCTTCTCACGGTCAAATGAGCTGAAGGGTTTCGAGACAGACGGAGCAAGCGTTAGAGGTTAATCGAAAGACAATGGAAAAACTGCACAGCAGGGAATTGAGGGCTGATCGAATTTAAAAAGTAGCGAAATCAAGGCAATGAGTTCTTCCGCCAAGCGGCAACCATGATTGAACTGTCGGCCTGGTCGGGGGCATTTCTAGAATAAAACTGTCAGATAAGCACAGCTTGAGCGGTTACCACAGTGAATTTCTTCTCTAATTTCGCTTTTTCGACCTCAATTTGGAGCAGGAAAATGGCTACACGATGGGGAAAAGCGGACTTTTAAGAGCAGGGTTCGGGCCGTTTAAGTGCGTTGGTGACATTTTCGTCGAGCTCCTTTCAACTGAGCGTCATCGCATTACATGTCGAAAGGCAGGGGCCGCGCCCGTCAACGGAGGAGGGGCCAAACGGGCGAGCCAGATCCCGCCATCCCCTCACCGGAAGCGCCGAATCCACGCCTTTCGTGTATGCGCGTCTAAATCGCTGGCACAACCCGATCTTTCCATTTAGCGCCTCGCGCCTTTACCGGCACACAGAACCGGGAGATGTCAGATCGAATCAGTCTCAAAATGGGCGCGATCCTTCGAACCGACCAGGAGCCCATCGGGGTTGCTCGAATCTCCTTGCCTTATGAACCCGTAAAACCGTTCCCCCATTTAGCCATCGCTATCGCCACCGGGATTAGACGCCCTGAGGGAAGATTACATCGATCAGAAAAGCTGAATGTTGACCGCGTTGATACCAACTTAAGATACTTTGGGATTGCACGAACTTCGCGTTGTCTGTAAGAAGGCTCCAGAAATTCAAAGAGTTCCCCAAGATATCAAAGGCACCATTGACTTTCTCGAAGCGGCTACACGGATGCTCAAGATGACCTTTGTCTATTCCTCTCGTCGTTCGTGTCTCGCCCTCATCACACCATGATGAAACAGAGAAATTCAAAAAAAACCCTGGCGCTCCTGATCGGTCCGCTGGGGATTCTGTGCTTGGTTTGGTTCTGGCTCGGAAGACCAGATGAAGGCAATTTGGAGAATGCTGATGACCGAAAGTCAAGCAGCTCTGTTTCTTCCGATGGGGCAGGCGCAGAAATAGCTCCCGGCCCGAGCCGACTGCCTTCGGAAAAGGCAGCGAGTTTAACACCGCTGACGCCGCTTCACGAGGCCTTCGCCCGCGTCGGTTCCCCCTCGCCAGTCAAACTTCATCCGCGAGGCCCCAAGGCGGAACGACGCTACGCTGAGCCGACAACATCTGAACTGCCGGATACGGCTAGAACGGCCGCTCCTTTGCCGCTGGCCATGTCTCCTGATGACGGGCGCACCACCCTGCTGCCTGAGGAGGTCGATCTGCACACCAAAACCGCGCGCCGCATGGTGCTGGACGTGACTGCTCTCGAAGCAGTGGTGGATGGCAAAACCGCCCGATTGCTTGCGCCACTGCCGGATGGCTCGGCCCTGACTCTCGTCATTGACTCTGTCAAGGCTCGAGGAGGAATGACTCATACCTTTCAAGGTGAGGTTGAAGGCGAGCCGCAGACCAGCGTGGTACAACTGGTGTTGCATGACGGCATACTGCACGGCACCGTGGCTCGCTATCATCTCGACCAACATGTGGAGTATCGCATCCTGTCCTCAGGTTATCTGATGGTGCGGGAGCTGGACCCCTCCACCATGACGGATCATTGTGGCGATCCGGACGAACCCGGCGGCAGTGGAACCGAATCATCCGGCACTGAGGGTCCAGAAGTTCAGGACACCATCGGTTACGTCACCATAGACGTGGTGGTTGGCTACGATAAGGGAGCGCGCGAGGCGGACGGCGGTTATGCCCAGATGGAGGCCCGCATCATCGCGTCGGTGGACCGGATGACGACAGCCTTCGCCAACAGCGAAGTCACCGCCACCGAACTGATGCTTCTGGGCACTGTCGAGGATCCCGACTACGTGTTTCCGGGGCAAGTGGCTGCAGATATGGGAACAACCGATGAACTCGGGGATCTGAACAGCACCAGTGCTTCGAACCCAGAACTGAATTCGGTGTCAGATTACGCGGACGCCCTGGGAGCTGACCTGAAGGCCTTCATCGTCAAACAGGCTGATGGATCGGCAGGCATCGCCTATCGGCCCGGCACCTCTTCCATCACTTCGAGGGATTACATGACGACGACGCGGATTACCTTTGCTCACGAGTTGGGGCACAACATCGGTGCCCGTCATTCATGGGGTGACACGGCCGGCAGCGATTCCGAAACCAACGTCCATGCCTATTGCTGGCGACTGGAGCCGCCGGGTCACCCGAGGGTGCGCACGATCATGGCGTACGATTGGAACTGGGGCACGGGCACGCGCATCCCCTATTTTGCGAACCCCGATGTCCTCTACCAGGGAGTCCGAACCGGACAGGTGGACGGCTATAACGCCTCGGGGGACCCGAACTCGGATCAACGATATGTGAGCGGCGGTTTTGTGGGCGGGCAGGGCGCGGGTTTTGATGGCTCCAAGCCTAACCTTGGTGCCCGCAACGCCCATTACCTTTTGTCACAGGCGCCGGGTCGAGCCAGCCTCAAAGTTCGCACCGCTTTTGCCGTCGTCGCCCCAGCCACGGCGGCGGGATGGGACGCTGGTTCAACCAACGAAATCTATTGGACCGGAGGAGACCACATCGACGCAGTAAACATCGACCTCTACAAAGACGGCATTTTTCATTCCCAGATTGCCTCCGGACTGAGCGGAGATCAGCGCCGCTATCTTTGGGCCATCCCCTCCGATACGATTACCGGGACGGACTACATGATCCGAGTCACGCGGAACGGAACCCTGACCGCTGACAGCGGTCAATTCACGATCTTCAATCAGATCCTGACGGTGCTGCCGTTCACGGGTCTGGAGGCTGTCGGAGATCAGGGGGGGCCTTTCTCTCCCCCGCAGCAAATCTACACGATTACCAATGCCGGAGAGAACCCCGCAAACTGGACCGCCTCGGCGAACCAACCCTGGGTCGGACTTTCCGCCTCCTCAGGAACGGTCACCTCCGGTAACTCAGAGAATGTCACGATCTTCTTCAACTCGGCGGCGGAAGAGCTGCCTTCTGGAATCCATGAGGCAGTGGTCACCTTCGTCCTGAATGACACGCAGCATCAACGCACCGTCAGTCTGCAACTGACCGGTGAGTTTCCAAAGCTGTCCATTCAGCAGCCTGCGGGAACATCCCTCCAAAGCGGGGTCTCCTCCGTGTCGTTCGGCTCTGCCACTCTCGGCGGCGAGCCTTCCTCACGCTCGTTCACTTTATTGAACATCATCCCAGGAACAACACTGGCTTTGAATTCCGCCTCCATCACCGGCACCAACGCGGCGGATTTCACCGTAAGCACCTCCACAATGAGCACCAGTGTGGACGGTGGCGGCAGCACCTCTCTCACTGTCCATTTCTCGCCAACCGCCACAGGTGCTCGTAATGCCATGCTGAACGTCGCCAGCAGCGACCCGGAAACCCCGGTTTTCACCGTCTTGTTGACAGGCACAGGCAGCGCCGCCCCGGGACCGGAGCAACAGATTATTCACACCACCGTTCTCCCCCGTCGCGTTTCCAACGGCCCTTTCTCTCTCGGCGCATTCACCACCAGCGGGCTGCCACTCCAATTTGACGTGCTGGCCGGACCAGTAACGGTGAGTTCCGACGGAATAGTCACCCCCACCGGCGTCGATGGCGCTGTCACGATCCGGATTCGTCAAGAGGGCAACGGGGAATACTCATCCGCAGAGGATGTGTATGTGACCTTCGTCCTGGGTACCTGGCACCACTTCACCAAACTGGTTTCCGGCTGGGCCACTTATGCCTTGCGTGATGATGGCACTCTTTGGACATGGGGCTATGTGAACGGAAGCGGCTATCTCGCCGACTCCACCACGATAGGGAGGGTGGCACCGCAGCAAATCGGATCGGTTTCCAATTGGACAGACATCGAAATCGGCAACGGCTCCGGTGTCGGCTTGAGAGCAGATGGGACCATGTGGGCTTGGGGGTTCAACGCTTCCAACCAGCTTGGAGATGGAACCACCACCACCCGTACTTCTCCGGTCCAGATCGGTGCCGGTCAAAACTGGGCCTCCATCGCCGCAGGCAGTTCCCATGGCGCTGCATTAACAACAAGTGGCACCCTGTGGACGTGGGGGTTGAATACCAATGGTCAGCTTGGGCATGGCGACACCTCCCAACGGTCCACCCCCACGCAAGTCGGCTCAGCAAGCGATTGGACCCATGTAGCCTGCCGTGGCAACTTCACGATCGCTCTTAAAACCAATGGAGAACTCTGGACATGGGGCCTGAACAGCAGCGGTCAGCTCGGCCATGGCAACACCACCCAGCGAACCTCACCCACCCGCGTTGGCACCGCCAATGACTGGGCACAGATCGCCTCGGGCACCAGTCACATGCTGGCCTTGAAATCCAATGGCACACTCTGGGCTTGGGGATCGGGCACCTCAGGCCAACTTGGGATTGGCGCCAACACTTCCTCGTCCTCTCCCGTTCAAATTGGCACCGCAACAGACTGGGCCGATATTGGAGGAGGGTCGAACACCAGCACTGCGCGCAAGCAGGACGGAAGCATCTGGGTCTGGGGCAATAACTCCTCCGGCCAGCTTGGCGATGGCACCACCACCAACAAAAACACCCCGCAACGCTTCGGAGCGGATTACAACTGGGCGGGAATTTATACGGGGATCCATCATACGGCGGCTTGGCGCGAGGACGGAATGGTCTGGGTGGCCGGGCACAGTCGGGGATTCTCAGGTGTCAGTCCCCGCGGCTTGATTCCCGGTGCCGACTCCGCGAATTCCTGGGTGCAACTTAGCGGCACCGGCTCTTCTTTTCACCTCCTGCGCGCCGATGGAACACTCTGGGCTTGGGGGCGAAACGACGGCGGTCCCATTGGCGATGGTACGACCACTGACTATCGAGTCCTTACCCAAATCGGATCCGAGAATCAGTGGCAGCAGATTGCCTCAGGCGGCCACAGCGTGAACACCAATCACTCCCTGGCGATTAAGAATAACGGCACCCTCTGGAGCACCGGAGCGAACACCAATGCCCAACTCGGCCAAGGCGACACTACCCAGCGAACCACCTTCACTCAAGTGGGTTCCGCTACCACATGGAAGCAAGCCGCCAGCGGATCAAGCCACAGCATGGCCGTACGGACGAATGGCACCCTTTGGGGCTGGGGTCTGAATTCGACCTATCAGCTTGGCCTGGGCGACACCACACAGCGCACCGCTCCCGTGCAGGTCGGAACGGCCACCGACTGGAATGTCGTCGCCTGCGGAGGCAGTTTTTCTTTGGGTATCAAATCTAATGGGACCCTCTGGGCTTGGGGATCGAACGGCTTTGGCCAGCTTGGTTTGGGAGACACCACGCAACGAACCACACCCGTGCAGGTCGGCTCCGCAACCGATTGGGTAGCGGTCGCCTGTGGCCTTTCTCATACCCTCGCGGTCAAAAGTAATGGGACCCTCTGGGTCTGGGGCCACAATGCTTTCGGCCAGCTTGGACTCGGTGACACAACTAACCGTAATACCCCGAATCAAGTGGGCACCGCCACCAACTGGAACCGTATCGCCACCAGTCGCAACTCATCGGCCGCGCTCACGTCCACCGGCACCGTCTGGACCGCGGGCGAAAACCAAAACGGGCAGATCGGCGACGGCGCCATGTCCAATCGTCTCACCTTTACCCGGATAGGCAGCAGCGGTAGCTTTCAGCTCCTTGCAGTCGGAGCCCAATCACTCACCGCCGTCCAATCTGACAACCGCATATGGACTGCCGGAACCTCGGGTGCCCAGGTCCTCGCCGGAGGTCGCGACTTCACCAAAATCCTGCCAGTTCAGCCTGCTCTCGTCCCGCAGACTATCGACATCCCTGTCGCCACCCATTCCCTCGCAGCGGGCGACATCCAGCTCACCAGCAGCAGCGGCCTACCCGTCAATTTACGTATTGTTTCCGGGCCCGCCACCGCCGCGGGCGATACCCTTCAGTTCAACGCCGCCGGCACCGTCGTCGTGCAGGCCTGGCAGACTGGCGATGAGCGTGCCTGGAATGCCTCCCCACCCGAGCAATTCACCCTGACCATCACCGAACCAACCCCGGTCGAACTCTTCACCGGCGCCATGACCACCGCCGGCCTCGCTGGAGACAATGCCGCCCCCGGCGCCATCCCCTTTGGTGACGGAGTCGCCAATCTCCTCAAATATGCATTCAACATGAATCCCGGCGGTCCGGACCTCCATCTCATGCCTGCAGCCGGAGGAACGAGCGGTCTTCCACTCATCACTTTGCTGCCTACCGGCAACGGCACCGGGATCCTCCACTTCCAGTTTGTACGACGCGTGAACAGCGGCTTGATTTACACACCAAAAATGAGCCCATCCCTCGAGGCAAATTCTTGGGAAACCCTAACCACCAGCCCTACCGTCACCCCCATCAACGATGATTGGGAGTCCATCCATTACGCAGAGACCGTCAACTTTCAGTCCACCCAGCGCTGCTTCGGCCTCGTCGAGATCAGCCTCCCCTGACCGATGGCGAGTCTTCCATCATCTGGAACCTTCGAAGACTTCACTAAATCGATTCATCGCCAAGGCTTTAAGGCGCCAGTCGGCGAGCGGTAATGTCTATATTTTGAAGCATCGCCACGTATTTCTTTCACGCCAACTGCGTCTAGATACACTTCCAGCGCCGCTCTTCCAAAGTTTTCCATTGCAATTAGGTCACTGAAAACCTAATCACCATCGGCCATTACTCATGTGATTAGAAGTCTTAGGATCTGGATTAACGCATTTATATCCGGCAACATTCCGGGTCTGACCAGATCGATAACCTCATACGCTCCGAAAACATTTCGGGGACCCGATGTGCTGCTACCTTCTTGAATAACCCGGGCAAACCGCACGGATTGAACCGATTCTCTCATCAGATACTGAGAGACAGTAACAATTGGCGCGGAAGCGGGCAAAATTAGGAAGTCGTTTCTCCAGAGAACGCTCAAAGGATAACCCTGATCCCTGTTGTCCCGGAGGGCTTTCGGAACGAGCCCTGAATTGTGGATTGGAGCGAACAGAAAATCTTAATGCCAGTCCTTATGATAGCGAAGCCCCGGAACCGCCGTCCAGCTGCTAAGGTTGTCCGAATTTCTGATGATCTGAGTTCAACGAGTTCGTTGATGCCGGGAGAGTTGATCGCCTGGCCCTGGGTCGATGTCTCATGATTACTTTCCGGGTCGTCAACGGAGGCATCCCAGAGGTGCACTCCTATGGCACTGCCACGGCATTCAGGTCTTCCCATTTTGGAAAATTGAGGACAGGCTTTAGTCCAATATAAGTTGTCCCCACCAAGACATTCGTGGACTATCTTGCGATGAAGTTTGGGATTTAGACCAAGCAACTCCAGGCGAATGGCCAGGGCGAGTTCTTCCTGATCGACCCCGGGGATTCTGATGAAGCTCACCGGATTAACCGTCGAGTCGAGATCATCTTAAACGGGAGGACAGAGTAGCGCGCTACACCGCCGGGTGATATTTGCCGATTGAATGAGAGGCTCAATCACCCTTGCTTCGAATGATGGCAATGCGAAATCCCATTGTATTGCTGCGGGTCCCGGGCTCGGCAAATCCCCTGTGGTATGATGTACAGTAAGTGCCGCTACTCGACCACGACCCTCCCCGATAAATCCGCCACGGCCCCTCGCTGGCTCCCTCGGGATCGACACCACCCGGCAGCCGTGCATGTACTTTCCTCGCGACCAGGTCCAGACCTGCTTCAAAATAGGGCATCCAGTCCGAGCACCATTCACTGACGTTTCCGTGCATGTCCACGAGGCCCCACGTGTTAGGCTGATACGACCCGGCAATCGCGGTCCTGCGCAGTGAAAACTGATGGGGTTCGGCGACCTGGAACTGGCCCGGTCTCGGGGTCACGGGAGGTCCTATGCGCACTGGAACATCGCAATTGGAGTTCGTGACGTTCAAGATGTCTCCATAGTGGTATAGGCTCTGCGTTCCCGCGCGGCACGCGTATTCCCATTGCGCTTCGCTGGGAAGTGCAAAGCTCCACCCGGACGGCAACTTCACCACTTCGGCGAGCCGCTGACAGTATTCCTGCGCTTCCAGATGGCTGACAAAATATACGGGCTGATTCTCATCCTCGCCGCTGAGTTTTCCTCCGGCCAGTTTGGCTTGATCTCTTTGGGTTCGTCCCATGATCACCTCCCACTGGGATTGCGTGCATTCCGTTCTAGCTAGCCAAAAATCACGCGAAATCCGCACTTCGACTGCGGCTTCGCTGGGATCATTTCCCCGAGAGGTTCCCATCATGAAATCACCGGGAGGGCAAAAGCAAAACTGGATGGAGACATCGCTTGTCAGTTTTGCCTCTATCGTTTCCCCGATACTCCCCTCGTTCAATTGCTCCAGTTCGGCGAAGCCCTCCCCCTTCGCGATCTCCTTCCGGGGCATCGCCTCCGTCAAGTTTACCCAGGGAGCTTCATCGGGAAGCACCAAGGCCGGGCGGAATCCGAGACCATCGTTTCGCACATCCGGCTCATTGGAAAACCTGCTCCCGGATCTGCACCCCCAAGCAGGCGACCCGTAACTCCCGCCCTTCACCACTCTAGGAACCCCTGTTGTCGGACCCGTCGGGTCAGTGCCGCCTTTCAGTTGCAGTCTGAACCGGTCCGAGCACCACTCACTGACATTCCCATGCATATCATGAATGCCCCAGGCATTGGGCGAAAACTTTCCCGTGGCCTTCGGAAAACGATCGCCGGACAGCGAAAAGTTGGCGCTATTTGCCGACAAGGTATCACCGAAATGAAAGTCAGTCGTTGTTCCTGCCCGGCAGGCATACTCCCACTGAGCCTCGCTTGGCAGGACACATCGCCAACCCTGTTTAAGGTTCAGCTTATTCCCCAATGATTGACAGAAGGCCGAGGCCTCCCCGTGATTCACGTAGGTGATCGGATGTCTCGGTCCCTTGGCGTTCCAGTATATACTCTCTCCGGCAAGAGCCACCTGCTGCTCGAGTGTGGTGCCCCTGATGATTCCCCACTGGGCCTCTGTGCACTCCGTTTCCGCAATCCAAAACCCTCGGGTAAGTTCGACGTCCACCACTTTCGAAGCATCCGCCGGGTCATTGGGACCCGGTGGCACACCCATAAGAAACTTCCCGGGAGGGCAATAGCGGAACCGAATGAGATTTCCTCCCGGAAGGCTGAACTCGATCAGTTCCCCGGGGGTGTTCGGAGCGGCATTGACGACTGGAGCGGGCAGAACTTTGTCCGGAACCTTAGGAACTTCGACGGGAGCGATCACGAGGGTTAAGGGTTGGATCACATCGCTGCCGATAAAAATCGTCCGCTTTGCTGTGCCGACACCCTCCTTTGAGATCAGGACTTCATGTTCGCCCTCCGGCAGCGTAAGGCTCAGGGTGAGTCCGGCAAATTCCGGTGTCATCCCCTTCTTCTTCCCGTCAACGAAGACGTCTGCCCCTCCGGGGGTTGAGTCAAGGAGCAGCACCCCCGTAAGCACCGTGGATGGTTCGGGAGGTTTCGCAGCGGGAACGGTCGCAGCGGGAACAGTCGCCGGGGGCGGAGAGTCCTCTGCCGGTACTATCTCTGTTTCGGATCCCAACGCGGCGCCTGTTTCCGAGTTCGATGTCGAAGTAGAATCGGGCTGCCGATCTGAAATGACCCATCCTCCGATGATCGCGACACCAATGAGTAGTGCAGTGGCCGCCAACACAAAGCGCTTTGCCGAGCTGCCTCCTGATTTCTCGCTGGATCTAGCTTCCCGGTTCAGAGGGATATGGGTGAAATCGACCGAATCGGAATCACCAGAATCCTGTGGAAGAGAAAGAGTAGATTCCGTCCCTTCAATCCGTTCCAAGCTGAACTGAAGTCCGCAGGTCTCAAATCGAGTCGGCAGGTCAATCGGATTGTCCGCTTCATGCCCCTCCAAAGTCGGATCAACTCCCACCACAAATACCAAATAGATCCTCCCGTCCTGCCGTCTTTCAATGGAGAGGTGATGTCCGGCGAGCCCTTGCTGAGGGACAGTTACCTCCACTTCTTCGGATGAGCCTATCCGGATGCATTCTCCCGGACAAATCTCGAACTCAACCTGAAGGCCGACAGGTTCGATTGCGAAGCGTAGGGAAAGCGGGTTCACGATGTTTTAAACTCAAACTGATCTGTGATTCCGCAACCCGTGGTATTGAGGATCACTACTAAAGTTTTACCGGACAGGCAAGCGATTCACATGCCATGCCCGGAGTCCACCCATAATCCTCCGCGATGGTCCTTGATAGCACCCTTCCATCCCCTCGGAACCCGAGTCCTGCAGCGGGAAGAACCGGCCATTTGGAGCCGGAGTTAGCCGGAGCGGAGCGAAGGCAATTGGCTGCCGAAGGAGAGACGAAACCCAAGCGGGCAGATCCTGAAAACGATTGCACGATGAGGAGCTTTCCTGTTAATCGTTTCCTGATGATTCAAAGATTCCGAAAAATGACACCCAAGCGAACTCTCCTCACCACGTTTTACATCGCAGCTATCCTCCTTTCTCAACTAGCCGCCAGGGCCGAAGATGAGAGCATCATCGGCAAAAGCGAGAAATACACCGCCAAGCTAAGTGAAAGCAGCCCTTACTCTTTTGACATACGTGAGAACGGGTCAAATCGTGTCGTTTTCACTCTGCCCGGGGATGGTTTGGGATCTCCCTACGCCGCCGTTTTTTCCGAAGACAGCTCCCTTGTTGCATTCTCCTGCGGAACATCCTCCCTTGGAACCAATCTCTTCGTTTACCGCCTTGATGAAACGAAGGGATCAGAGAGTGTTGAACTGCCTGAGGCTCCGGCTGACGCGCTGACCGGCGATCACATATACAAGAAGGCAAGCCGGATCGAAGGAGGGAAAGTCTATTTCGTCATTTCATCCGACGGAAAGCCCAGAGACTTCGTGTTTGAAATCGCGAGTGGAATCTTGCGCGAAGGGAAACGGTGAACCAAACGACAAGGTGAGCTTCTCCCCTTCGACGTTGGATGGCTGGGAGGCGAAAAGTTTGTCATCGGACAAGGACCCTATTGATCCTCCAACACCAAATCCGTGGGAGAGGAAATCAAAATGGCCGCCGCATGCGGTATGCCAATGGGCCTCGTGGTTAGCACAACCTCGGGCTGTCCGGCGTCTGCATCGTGAATTTCGATCACCACGGGCAGTTCTTCCATCTCGGTTGGCTCGTCGCTTTCAGTGATCTCAGGATCGAGCCAGTAGGGTCGGTTCTCACCCAATGCAGCGCGCAGCTGCGCTTTGCTCCACGAAACTCTTATCACGTAGCCTGTCGTCGTAGCAGTGCGAGTCGTGGCGTCCGGCTGAATTTCATCCCCGTTCTGATTCGTCAGGCGAACTTTGTCTTCTTCGGTGACCTGATCATCCGTGACTTCGGCACCCAGAAAGAGGCCTTCCGGGGGCACTACCGCCCGCAATGTTCCCGACAGATCGGCCGGGCCTTTCCACACTTCCGGGTTTTCGATGATCTGCTCCTTGCGGTTCAAATCCAGGGAGTGAGGCCCCCAGTCAATCGAGGGCAGAGGCCCGTCGAACTCGGGAGCCTTTTCCAATGCCGGAGCCGGCAGCCGCCAGTAGCGAACTTCAGACTGTTTCGTGAGAGCTGTCTGTGCCCACGTGAGATCTTCGTCGCGAAGTCCGCCCGCCTTGAAATTTCTAATCACCAGTCCGGTAGAAATATTGTGATCCACTCGGGCGATAAAATTGGGATAGTGTACGTCGGTGTCCACATCCGTTCGCCCGATCAGGACCCAGTGCCCGCTCTCGTAACGATACCGCGTCGTGACCTCCCATCGATTTCGTGAGCCTCCGTAGTGCTCGATCACAACGGCACCGCGCTCGATCCTGAGTTCCTGAAAAGGATATCCCAGAAGACCACCGTCAAAATCATCGAGGATTGCTCCATCGCTGACGGCCGAACGCTTCAAAGTTCCATCATCCTGACGCAATGCCAGAACGAGAACGTGTATTTTCCTATTCGAATCAAAATTGCTCGGAGGGTTCGGAGCGCTTGAAATCACCAGGGCCACATCGTCGCGCTGATCCCTGTTGAGATCCCCTTCAATCACGGTTTTCGGTTCCCAACCTTCCGGGACAAAATCAGAGTGTGTCTTCGCTGACGCAGGAATCACTGGATCCCCGGTACCTCGATCTATAGCAGCGAGGTTGCCGGCGATGAGACTGACAACTAATTGCGAGAGAATTCTAAATTTTACTCCTTTCATTGAATTCTGGCATACGAATGAAAAGGAGTAACCATCTCATGCGACTGGTTCTCCGCATCGACCAGCTTCTGCGCCGCCTTGCGGCAGGACGTGCCCAAGCTGGTGCGTTCGTTAGTCGGCGTATCACGCTTGTAGAATTTGTTTCCCCGTTTGAAGACTCGGAATCTGGGTTTCATTGGCTGTGGAAATCAGCCTAAAACCAACCGGTGGGAGAGCCCAAACGAGCGCCTCCAAGGAGTGAGAGAGCGGTGCCGGAGCGACTCAAGTCATGCACAGTTTCATGCACACTTGGCCATTCTTGGCCATTCTTGGCCATTCTTGGCCATTCTTGGCCATTCTTGGCCCATTTTCTCGGTCTTAACTCACTCTGGATGAACCTATTACAAAGAGAGCTCCTCCGGTTGGGATCGGCCTTATAAGTTGTTAATTTACAGCACTTTATGCAGACTTTTACTCACTGCAAGCACTTACTCCCAAACTGCTAGATTCTCCTTTCAGGAGCTTTTCATGCTCAGTTTCATACACACCTCTCAATCCCCTCCCCTCGCAGATTTTGCCGCTTGATGGAGCTTTTGGGAGGTCACTCATCGTCCTTTGAGGGTAGCAGAATCGACCGAATTGTCGATCTCGAAAGCGACCTTCCAGGCGCACACATAGGATCAGGCGCATCTACCAACCCTTTGGATTGAATTCCTCGCACTCGGCAAAGACGTCCGGATTGAGGACGGCCCGACCGCGCAGTCGTTCAATCATGGCCGTGGTCATTCCGGCGTCCTTGCAGAGTTCGTCGAAGTTGCTCATGATTCCGCTGATCTGCCGTTCCACGATGGCCCGGGCCTTCTCCTCGGAGAGACCGTAGTCGGCCGCCGTTTCCAAACAAAGGTTGATTCTCGAGAGATTGCTCACGCGTGTGACCTTCATCCCGTGGCCGGCTTCCCCACCCGCTCGCGGAAACGGCGTTATGTCATAAGCCGGGGTCAGCCGAATCTTCCCACCCTCCACGAAGAAAGAATGGTTCCGGGCATGATCGTCGGTATTGCCCATCAACACGTTGAAGACCAGCCGCGAAAACAACTCGGTCGCGTCCTTACGGAACTCCACCCCGTTCACCCGGATCTGGTCGACGAGATCCGGGTATGAGGCTTCACGAGCCCAACGCTCGTCCAGACCTAGCACGGTAAGTGCGGACACGAGGGAACGTCGATACCAACCGCCCGCCCCCTTTCCACGGTCGAAGCGTTCCACCAAGAGCACGTCCTTCCCCACCACGTTCTCAAGGGACACGGTCGCAACGTCCAAACCGATCCGGGCAGCGAGGCTCATGGCGACATACTCGGCCTTCATGATCTGGAAGGTGTCGGTGGAGATTGAAAATTTCGCGATGTACTTGGACGTATCGCTTGTGATCGCGGCCTTGGGCCTTGCCCCTCCGTTGGCGGTGCCATGGTAGAGGGCCTCCTCAAGATCGGCTGGAATCGAATGGTCCGTGGCCAGGAGTTCCGCCGCCTCGTGGAGATCGACAAGCGTGGCAGTATCCATGTCACGTGACACGTAGTCAGAAGCAGACTCCTGGAAGTCGAGCGCCCCGGTGCGGTCCGATCCTGATTGAAGGAGATAAGTTCTTTCGTCGATATCTTGTCCGATCTCGACCTCGCCTTTTCCAAACATTCGATTTGCGATGACCCGCCTCCCCCATGCATCGGGCGCCGCGTCACGCAGGCAGGAAAAAAGATCCAACCCGCTAATGGGTTCGTGAACTCCCCGCCCCAAGGGCAGTTCCGGCTCGTAGATCGGGGCGGCGTTGGTCCGCTCGAGAAAGGAGCGCCCGTAGGCAAATGCCTGCCTCCCTTGGCCATCAAATTGCAACTCACCGGCAACGACCGGCTCCGTCGCGCCCGGCAACCACATCCAGACATAACACTTAGAAATCATCATCGATCACGACCTTTCGGGTTCGGACTCGCTGAGGCAGCAGCGTGTCGATTTCAGCGGTCCTAGAGGCAGTCGCCGCAAGACGATCTGAATCCGGATCGAAGAGAGGCACTCCGAGAAGATAGGCCGCTTGAAAATAGGTGCCCGCCGCTACACCGGGAGAACCCTCGAGCATCTTCCGGACGGTGGGAATGGAAACACCAAGGCGAGTGGCCAACTCGTCCAGCTTCAGGTTTCGCTCCTTCCTCCGGACACGAAGCAACGCGGCAAAATGCGCGAGCGCCGCTTTGGTAGCGGGGCTTGTGTGAATGGAGGCCCTTGGCATAAAATAAAGTTGCTTTTAAATTTGTTAATTGCAATTTTATTTTCTATTCCAGAACACAAAAGCCTGGAAAATGCCTCAAAAAGTGAGGTTGGAGTCCTTGTGTTCCATGCCCCTAGAACGAGCGACCCGGTTGTTCCACCGGAAACTGCGCCCCGAAACTCCTCCCCGACCATCATCCAATGGAATTTCCGCGAATTTCGGAGACTTCAGCAGGTCGCCCGTCCCTTGGTGGCAACCTCTCACCGCTCCCCTTCCTGAAGCACCGGCAGGTCCTTCTTCAGCTGCGGCCCATCCGGCAGCCAATCGTCCGCCTTCACCGCTCCCTTTGAGCGTGGCTGGTGCCACGGTAGCAAAACTTTCCGCGAGCCGGTCCCGAGGGGCTCTGCGCCTACCACCCCTCCCCTCACGGATCTTCCCGCCTGCTGGAGCTTTGGGGAGGCACCCGCTGCATCGTTTGGATCAGGGCATCGAGGTCGATCACGGTGCCAGTTCCGCCCGGCCGCTCTGCTTTGTCGACAGAAATGTTCATGCTGAGGGCCTTGATCGTCCGGAAGACCAAGCCGATCTGGGCCGTCGTCTTTCCCCTCTCGAACGCGGAGATCCAGAGAGGCCTCACACCGACGCGGTCGGCCAACTCCGCCTGAGTCCAGCCTTGCTTCTTTCGCTCCTCGCGGATCAGGATCCCGAGATCCTGTGGTGACTGAACCTTCATGGGATCAAACTTACTTTTATGCGATCGCATGTAAAATGTAATTTTATGCGATCACATAAAAATACTGCATTTATTCGGTCACATGCCTCATTCCTTCCGCCCAACGTGGACCGGCATCCCGGGCTATCCACCGAGGTGAGGCGAATGACGGCCCGTAGCCATTGCCTTCAAGGACGCATAAAAAAGTGGCGCGCGATCGACGCCGGTGTAGCGCACGGGACGGACCCACTCTTTTTTATGCATCTCGTTGGAAATGTTAGTGTTCTGACTCCTCTGGTCATCGAAATTGTATGACAGCAAAGTTTTCTGATATTGCGGTTACTGTTATTATGTTTATTCAGCACCTTCCTGACTAAGTAGTCGGTCGAGGAAAGCAAGAGCCACTGGATTACCCGGTGGAGGTGGTGGATCGATCCGTGTCCCGACTGGTAACCAGACGAGAGAGGTCTTCGCCTCCTGCTCGGTCACTTCGGGTACAGGAGGCCCACTGTTGCCGAGTCACCCTGCTAAGCTGGCCAGCCCGACTTGTGTTGAGTAGGAAGGTGTCATTCCTAAGTTCGAAGGTTCCGGGATGGAACATAGGCACCTGAGTTGAGAGCGCCTCGTTACGAAATCACGCCAAGACATCAAATTTTTGCAGCATTTGACGGCGAAAACGCTACAAGATCTTGACCGCCTTTCCAAATTATGCGCCAAAACCGCGTTTCCACAGTCTTCGCGCTTCTGCTCGCGTGGGCTTTCACAACAGTCCTTCAATCCGCCCCGCCCGAGCTGGCGCCGTTGCAGGAACATTACGCCCGAGCTGTCACCGCTCCGTATGAAGAGGGGAAAGTCGCTCTTGAAACGAAATATGGGTCGGCCCTCGCTGCCGCCGCGAAAACGGCCCAGCAGGCGGGTCAGCTTGACGAGGTCCTAGCCCTGACCCAGGAGCAAAAACGCCTCGCCGACAGGCTCCCCATCCCGGAGGAAGAGGACGGTGCCCCCGAGTCGTTGAAAAAACTCCGCATCATCTACCACGGGCAGACCACCCGACTTGCGGCGGAGCTTGAGGCGAGCACGACAAAACTGCTGCCGGCCTACACTGAAAAGCTCAAGGAACTCGAGTCCTCCCTCACGAAGGTCGGCCGAATTCCAGATGCATTGGAGGTGAAAACTTACCGCGAGAGTCTCGCCGCTGGTCTAGTGGTTGTGAACTCCCCCATCACGGAAGCGCCCGCACCCGCGGAGAACATGCCAGCGGCAGTTCCGTCTCCGCGAATCAAAGGTGATGATCGCAAGGCGGCGGAATGGATCATGGCGAACTGGAGCGAGCATCGGATCTGGATCGACAGTAAAAAAGTAACGGTTCCCGCTGACCTGCCCACAGGCAACTTTGCTCTTTCAGCCATTTCGATTGACGGTCGGTATTACACGGGTGCCACTCCGCTCGATGGTGCGACCCTCATGCAGAATCTGGGAGGATTGGAGAAGCTTCGCGCTCTCTCCCTTGGAAGCTTTCCGGATCTGAAGGACAACGATTTTGCTTTCGTTGCCACGCTTGACTTTCTCGACGAGCTCGCCCTGCGAAAGACCAGCGGAGTCACCGACGCCATCGTTCCGCACCTCATCGGCTTGCGAAAACTGAAACTGCTGGAAATTAGCGAGATCGAGGGATTCACTGGTTCCACTTTGGCGGAATGGCCGAATCCTCCAATCGAAGAGCTGAAACTGTGGAAATGCAGTATCAGCGACGCAACGATCACAGGGTTCTCTGGTTTTCGAAAGCTACGCCTTCTGACGATCAGCGGGCATGAGAGGATCACCGACGCCTCCTTGCCAGCATTGCGCAATTTGCCATCCCTGGAAGAGCTTGTTGTGTCCGGCACCAATATCACCCCTGCAGGACTGGCGTCGGCGCCAATGTCGCGTGTGACCGGCTTGTCGTGCAACAGCCTCTCTGGGCAAGTTCTGAAGGGCATCGCACCGCAGGTCGCACCCGCATTTCCCAACGTCACCAGATTCCAGATTTCCTACGCGGTCCCGACCCCAGAGGACCTTGCCGCCTTGGCGCACTTTAAAAAGCTCAAGGTGCTTGCCAACTACGGTGTGATCGAGGATGCGGCCTGGCCGGGACTGCTCGAACTCCGGGATCTGGTCTTTTTTTCGCAGGATGGATCCCAACCTCTGCCAGACATCGCCTTTCCGATTCTCGCTCAGCTCAAGAAGCTTGAGGCCTTAAACATAGGCGACTCACCTCCTTCGGCAGCCGCGCTCGCCGCGTTCCAAGCGGCTCGACCCGATGTCAGAATCGAGAACTGAACCCGTTCCATCCTTGTTCATGCAACATACATTCGCCCTAACGTCGCTGCTGGTTTGTGCCATTCTGAACTTGCCCCTACTCCCCCACGCTGCTCCGCTGGAGCTGGACGTCCTGCGCCAACAGTATGACAAACTTTACGCTGAGCGCGTAACCGGACCTCACGAAACCGCAGTCGCCGAGCTAAATACAAAATTCACCGCTGCGTTAGATACCGTCATCGACTCAGCCAAGCAAGCGGGCAAGCTCGACGACGTCCTCGCGATTCAGGCCGACCGGAAGTCCATCGAGGAGAAGCGGCCATTACCCACAGAGGACGCCGAGGTTACGCCGGAGGCGCTGAAAAAACTCCGTGCCATTTACCGAGAGCAGTCCGCCGCACTTGCGGCACGGCGCACTGCCAATGCCGACGAACTCGTCGCTCCCTACACTGTTAAGCTCGAAGAACTCGAAGTCACCCTCACCCGGGCTGACCGCATCGAGGATGCCACCTTGGTGCGGAAGTATCGCGAGAGTCTCGCCCTGGCAACTCCACCAGCTGCGCCGACCGTGATGGTGGGAGTGGCACCGACGACTGTGCCTACCGCACCGGCCCGCAAAGGAGACGACCGCAAAGCCGCCGAGTGGGTTCTCAGTTTCGCGGTGCCTGGAGGTGATACCTTTGTCAGCATCGAGGGTGCAAGGGGAGCCCAGACCTGCCGTACGCTTGCCGAACTCCCCGCCGGCGACCTTGTCGTGACCAGTTTCAACATTTCTGGCTTTCAGAAACCGCTGCCAAAACCCGTCACGAACGAGGACACGATGGTCCTGACCGGGCTTCAACGACTACGGGAGTTTCAGTTCAACAAGGCCGGCGTCACCGATGACGGGCTGCGCTTTGCAGCAACCTGCCCGGAGCTGAAGGCCCTAAGGCTCCACAATCTCGAAGTTACCGATGACGTTTTCCGCCACTTCGCGGGTTCAAAGAAGCTAACTGAAATTGTCTTCAACAACTGCAAAGCCATCAACGGAATAGGGTTCCACCACATCGCCGCAGCCGAGCTTGATAAAATCGAGATTCAGGGCAGCGGTTTCAACGACGAAGGACTGCCGTATCTCGCCGGATTTAGAAAACTGCGAACCCTGAACCTATCCGCGACGCGGGTCACCGACGACGGCCTCCGCACTCTCACTGCCGCGAAAAGTCTCGTGAACCTTAATCTATCGAATACTGATGTCACCCCGGCCGGACTTCTCCCACTTCAGGGGATCAAGCTCACTGCTCTGAGCTTCGGTCGGACCAAAACTTGGGATACTCTCGCACCCTCGCTCCCCGCACTGGCTTCCGCCTTTCCCGAGGTGGAGGAAACCGTGCTGCCGCGCGGCGGCACCTATTCCGCCCTCAGCATCGAACCTCTCGTGGCCGCCTTTCCGAAGTTGCGTATCCTCGAAATTCAAGAGTCAAAATTTGAGCCGGGTGCACTAGCGGCCATCTCGAAGTTCACGAAACTGGAGCAACTGAATCTTCGTCTTGCCAAAGTGGTAGACGCCGACCTGGGTGCCCTTGCAGACTTGCGCGGGCTGCAACATCTCAATCTGAATGATACCGGGATCACCGACGCAGCGCTGGTGACACTTGCCGAATTCAAGGCCCTGAATTCGCTCATGATCAACAACACCGGGACAACTACCGCAGGACTTGAGACCTTCAGAAAGGTGCGCACCGACGTGAAGATCCAGGATCGATACTACGTCCCCCCTCGGTAATTCTGCAGGTAATGGACATCCTCTGCCAGAAGCAGGAGAATCTACACGCGGAGCGCTTAACCGGCCCGCATGAGGAACAGGACCCGATGCCATTCGCACTGGCCAATGACAATGCGAGAGGTCTTGGTGACCTTTACCTTCCGCAGTCCGCAACGCACCCCCTTCCCCGCGGCATATAAAGTTGACGGCACCTACGACCCCAGCATCGGACCGGTCGGCCGGGTGATCGTTCACGCGAGCCTTAGAGCGATTTAAAGAGCCCTTCCGTTTCGCGGAGGCCCGGCTCTTTCAGTTTCCGCTGTTTGGCCATTTCTAATCTCATCACGCGCACCCGCCCCACCCATTTCAGGGAGGCCGCGGCGGTTACGTCGGGTCTCCCCGTTTACCGAACCCATACCAATGAAAGGAGACCCGCCCATGACACCTCATGCCGGATTTATGTTGATGGAAGAGATTGCGCCACGCCTCAAAGCTGCTTCGATCTACCTGCCCCGCGTCGGGGCGGATGACCCCGAAGAACTGTATCTCGACTGGGAGGACTTCCTCCTGGCAGGCGATGCCATGACCGGCCTGATGATCGGGGCCTTCGCCCGGGGCGACACGATGCGCGACCTCAAGGGCGTGACCGGACTCAGTGATTCCGGTATCAGTGCCCGGAAGCGCCAGATGGCAGACCGGTTGTTGGAGTACTTCGGTGCCGACAGCCTCGATGCCTGCCTCGCCGATGCTGGACGTGAACCGGTGTGGATGGCCGATCTGATTGCTGGGCGTGAGGCGGAAGCCTGCCAGTATCGCCCCATGTTCAGCCCCCTGTGACCGACACTCCCGAATGCGTGAAGGAGGTAAGGTCCGGGAAAACTCGCCGCCACTTTACGGGGCGGGTTTTCTTTAGCTATCACTTCCGGCGTCAGGGGATGGAGAAGCTCCTCGCCGGATCCATTTGCGAGTCAATCCAAAAATATGGAGGCCCCGCGACTGGAGTTTGAGCAGATGAAGGACTGTTGAAGATTCAAACTAAAACAATCCAAACACATCAAGAATCCCATGAAACTAATCCATGTTCCCCAACGATCTGGGACATCTGGGGACCTGAATCAGCGCTGGCCTTCGTCTTCGTCAATGCTGTCTCGGTCCTCATCATCGCCTGTCCCTGTTTCACTGGGCTAATGCTCGCTGGCTCCGGACATCTCCGGCGAATCCCATCTCGGCCGGCGATCCTCCCGGAAAGAATCATCAACATTCCCCTCAATCCGGATCGCCATCACCATCAACGAAGACCTGTGTTATGGCCTGAATGGCGATCTCCTCGTCTTCGCCCTTCGCTTCGATGGTGATGACGGCACCCATCGTTGCACACAGCATCACGACGCTCATGATGCTTCGGACATCGCCGATCTTCTCTCCGCATTTCAAAACGATCGTCGAGTGGAACTTTTGAGCCACGCGGATCATTCGTGCGGCGGGGCGAAGATTCAGACCGTTATGCCAGGGAACAACCACGTTTAAGCGCTTCATGATCCATTACGACAGTTCCCAATGGAATCCGTTCAATTTGAATTCGCGAGGAAAGGTCACTCAACCCTAATCCAAGCACTCAAACCGAACTCCCTCACCGCCCAATACCGCCCCTTCCCCCTGCGCCGGATCCGCAGGACTTCAAGTTTTCGCTCGAATAAGGCACCCCCCGTGTGGCGCACTTGAGGGTGCGATCCGGAGTGAGGGGTGGTTTTGGCAGTAAACTTCACGCGGAGGGCTATTTCTGAGCGTGTGCCCCCACTTCAATAGGGAAGTGTTAGCGACCGAACTTGTGGTGCGGCACCGGGGGGATTAACGACGGGAGGCTCGAAGACATGGAAAAGCTTCGGTCCTCCCGGGGAAAGGTTGTGAACGATCACTGCAGCGTGGCGGCAAGTGTGATCGTTTCGTCAGGATCAAGGCCTCTTCCGACTGCCGAGCCGCGGTTTACTTGCCAACGGCAAGAACGACGAGTCCGGCGGTGACAAGAACCGCCCCGCCTGCGAGCCGCCAGGTGAAAGGTTCCCCAAGGACCAGAACGGAAAGAGCGAGTGTGACGAGAATGCTGCCCTTATCCACGAGGGAAACGTAGGAAACGGTGCCCTCGTGCATCGCCCGGTAGTAGCAGATCCAGGAGAGCGTGGTGGTGAGGGCGGAAATCGCGAGCAGGGCGATGGTTTTCCACCCAGCCGCGTGCAGGGTGGCGGCTGCCTTGCTGGTGTCGGTGAGAAGAAATACCGCAGCCATTGTGAAAACAAATACGAACGCCGTTCGCACCGCGAGACCGAGATCGGCCCCGATGGTTTTGAGCCCTGCTTTGGCGACCACGGCGGTGATTCCAGCGAAGAGTGCCGCAGCGAAGGCGTAGAGTTTCCAACGTTCCATGTTCTCGGGCGATAGGCGTCACTCGGTGACTCGTCTGCTCTTCTTTAACCACCGCGCCGCCAAATAGCCCGCGAGGAGGATGCCGACGGTGACGAGCAAGGCAAGGTCCCATCCGTCCTTCCACCAAGGCAGATCATAGTGATGGTGACGGGTGAAGAGGAGGATCAATGGGATCCCGGCGAGCGACACGAACATCGTTCCGTATTCCTTAACGAGGAGTCGTCGCCAGTGGAACTGCGAGGCCAGCAATGTCGCACCGAACCCTTTCAGCCTGGGTGAGAAGCGGGGGACGTCCGCGCAATAGGCATCGTAGGCCACTCCGAATTTGCCCCGAAGGAATTTCTCCTCGGCGACAGTGATCGCGAGGTAGGCGATGAGGAAAAAGACCCCGCCAACGCTCATCGCGATGAGGGAATTCGACGCCACGACCGCGCCGAGAATCCCGAGATAGTTTCCGACGTAAAGCGGATTGCGGGAATGATTGAACATGCCGCCAGTGACGAGATCGTCCGCGTAGACTTTGCCCTCGCGTCCACCGCGAACAATGTATTCGAGGCCGACGGTGACGGCACGTAGGATCTGGCCGATGAGGACCAGGCCCGCTCCGACGAGGGCGGCGATCCGCCAATCCGGGAAGACATGCGGCGAGGGCACCAGCAGTAGAACAATGGCCAGGGGGAAGAGGCCGTTGCGATACTTGAAAAAGAAGTTGCCGAGAGAAATCATGTGTGTCGGTGGGCTGGATGGGATCACTTCACCGCGACGATTCCACAGAAGTTGTACCATTTGAAAAATGTGTCTTCCTGAGTGAAGCCGATCTTGGCAAGGAGCTCGAGGTTCTCGGTCAGCCGATAGGGAACGAGGACATTTTCCAAAGCTTCGCGCTTCTGGGAAATCTCCAGGTCCGAGTAGCCCATGGCCCTCTTTAACTCATAATAGTGTTCGATGAATTGCCGATTGAGGTGGGAACTCTCTCCGAGAACCTTTTCAACGAGAATGACGCATCCTCCCGGGACTAGGCCGTCGAAGATCCTTTTGATCAGGCGCTCGCGATGGAGTGGGCGAACAAACTGAAGCGTCAGCACTAGCAGGACGACAGAGGCGTTTTTAATTTCGAAGTCGAGGTTCAGATCCGCTTCAACCAGTTCAAATCGCTTCTCAATTTTTGCGACCTCCAGCTTCTCCCGACATTTCTCTAGCATATCTGCGGAGTTGTCCACCCCGACGAGAGTGACGGCGGCAGCGACACTGTGATCCATTAGTGCCATCGTGGTGCCGGTTGCGCAGCCGAGATCATAGATTCTTGTATCTGGTATAGCAAAGTCAGCGGCAAGCTGGCCGGTCATTCGCTGGATCTCCCGGTAGTAGGGCACCGATCTGTCGACCATGTCATCGAAGACTGAAGCGACTTTGGAATTGAAGGAGAAATCCTGGACGATACTGGTCGGAGTATCGAAGATATTATCTGGTAGTACGCGTTCACGATCAGGGACCGGATAAGTATGTTCGACCTTGGGTGAATGGCTGTGCATTTCGTTGCTCGGGTTTGTTCGGGTTCGTGAGACTGTCAAATTGAGGTGAGTTGATCCTGCAAAGAGAATCGTTAGGGGCGAGCGGGCGGTGCACCATTTGGCAGTGCAATCACAAAAGGAGTTCCCCCGAAATGGTTACCATCTGCGAGCCGCTGTTTGATAAGCGGGAGAGAATGCAATTTAACTTTCATAGATTGCCTGTGACTTGCCAATGACGAGCCCGTGACAGACTTAGTCAACGGAGCCGCCGAAAGATGACGGTTCTTTCATTTTCAGTAGTTCACTACTGGACGGAGACAGGGAGCGGAGGTTGACCTCAACTGTGGGAGATGCCATTTTCGACCCTTTCACCACCACTCCTCAAGAGGTCCGAGGTCGGACAAGGTTCGTTCAACCAGACATAGACGACACAGCCAAAATCCATCAAATTACTGCGTGACTGCTCTCAAGGGCGAGATTTCGGATTGCGCCTTCGGCAACAGGCGGGGCGACCAGGTTGGCAAATCACACAGGTTACCTCCAAGATAGAGGTGATGCCAAAGCTGGGTCGCCATGGCTGAGGTTAGAGCCATATCAATAGACCGCCGTGTAATCGAAGGCTTGCACCCCCAACTCCCGGGTGCCCTCTCGTATTCCCGGCACAACTCCCTGATGTTCGGAATCGAAAAATAACCAGTCTTGGCGAGAGACTCATTGCTCATCAATTGTCGGACGTATTCGGGTGGCGAAGCGAAGAAGGTCGATGCGAAGGGTGCCCGGAACATGTGCTTACGGCGATTGGTAATTGCCGGGGGAAGAAGATCGGAAGCGAACTCCCGCAAAACATGCTTGTCCCGAGTCAGGCCCCGCAGCTTCCACTTTGGGTGAAGCCTGGCACAAAAGTCGATCACTTCCTCATCGAGAAACGGATATCTTGTCTCCACTGAATGACTCATGGCGGGCCGGTCCCCCTTTTGATTTAGAAGTAGCCCGGGAAGAATTGTTTTGTAGCCCAGATAGAGCGATTGATTGAGAGGATGCCAACGCTTCATCTTCTCTGTATTGATCTTGATGTCCTCAAGTGGGCTATAATCACCAAGCGATCGCCACATTTCGCCCGAGTAGAGGGTGCTCCTGCCTCGTTGCAGGAGACTGTAAACATCTGCGGTCGCGTTGGAACTTCCAAGTTGATTCTGATACTTGCTCGACTCCTTCCATGAGACCTTGCGGCCACTCATCTTCCCAACGACTCTCCTGATCAGATTACTGGGTCGCATCCGTCCCCTGTCGAGGAGTGAAATGAGCCGATTCACCTTGAACCATGGGTATCCGGCTAGCCCCTCATCGGCTCCCTCTCCCGTCAGAACCGCCTTGTATCCATGGTTATTGACTTGCCCGGCGAGACAAAAAAGAGCCGCACAAGAAGTGTCCATGACGGGGGCATCGCATGCTTTGATCAGGCTGGGATAGACTTCACCGATGACATTTGCAGAGCAGGTGACCACATGTTGCTTCGAACTGGACAAGGCAGCCACCTCCCGTGCCCCCTCCAATTCATTCAGGCCTGGAGTTGGAATCTCAATCGTGAAACTCGGGACTGATCCTCCACCCTTCGAATTCCCGGCGAGACGAAGCACCGTAGAAGAGTCGATTCCGCCACTGAGGTAGGCACCTACCGGAACATCGGCCCGAAGGCGCTCGTCGACGGCTTCCTGCAGCCTGCTCCCGAATTCTTCGACAACGACTCTCCTGCCGGGATCGTACTCCTGGCCCATATCAGGAAACTCAAGATCCCAATACTGTCTTGGCTGAACTCCAGTCACCCGGCCTGGCCGAAGGGTGAGGGAATGGCCGGGTAGAAGCGACGAAATGCCCCGAAAGCAAGTTCGCTCAGAGGGCTGCCCGATGAACGAAAAGACATGATCGATACCGCGAAAATCCGCTTCAATAGGAACGACTCCGCTGACAAGCAGCCCTTTCACCTCGGATGAAAAGAGGAATTGACCGCCGACACAGGTCCAGTGTAAGGGGACGATTCCGACCCGGTCGCGTGCAAGAAACAGAATGGAGCGCTTTCGGTCCCAAAGAGCAAAGGCGAACTGTCCCTTCAAGCGGCCCAGCATCTCCTCACCGTGATCCTCCCAAAGATGAACTAGAATTTCGCAATCACTGTTTGTCCGGAACTGATGCCCGCGGGCCTCCAGCATACGCCTCTGCTCGACGTGATCAAAAAACTCCCCGTTCGCAACAACAGCGATTGAGCGGTCCTCGTTGAACAACGGCTGCTCCCCACCCGGACCTCCGACGATACTTAGGCGACGATGGGCTAGTCCCACATTTCCATCAGTAAAAAAACCTTCTCCATCCGGCCCGCGGTGCGCTTGTACAGCAGCCATCCGTCTGAGAAGATTCTCTTTTTTCTGGGCGTCTAATCGTAGGTCAAGGAAGCCGGCAATTGCGCACATAATAAAATTTTAAGGAAATACAGACGTGGAACCGTTCTTCAGCTATTCCGGCGACTAGGTCTCGGATACCCGGAAAAGGGCAGTGCCTGTCAGGGAGGGACCCTTGTTAATGAGATTCACTAGATTTGGAGTCACCGAAATGAGAGTGTCTTGTTAGGCTTTCCTCCGAATCGCATGTAGAGGGATGGCAGTAGGAACAGATTGAGCAGCGTGCTCGTGACGAGGCCGCCGAGGATGACGAGAGCCATGGGCCGCTCGATCTCGTTGCCGGGGACGTCACCCTTGAGGACGAGGGGAAGCAGAGCGAGGGCGGCGGTGGCGGCCGTCATGAGGATGGGGATGAGCCGCTCCTCACTGCCCCGCAGGACGAGGTCGAGACCGAAGGGGTTCTGCTCCTCGACCTGAAGGTGTCGATAGTGGCTGACGAGGAGGATACCGTTTCGCGCCGCGATGCCGAGGACGGTAACGAACCCGACGAGAGAGCCGAGCGAGAGAATGCCTCCACCGAGCCAAGCGGCCAAAACCCCGCCGATGAGAGCAAAGGGCAGCGTCAACGCGATGAGGAGGACGAGGCGCGGTGATTGAAAGTCGGCGAGGAGCAGGGCGAGGATGCCCGCCAGCGACGCGAGGGCGAGCCAGCCGAGGCGGCTCTGGGCGGCCTGACGTTCAGCCCATTCTCCGAGGATTTCAGGATGGTAGCCATTGGCGAAGGGGATCTTGGTGATGCGTTCCTCGATCTCACGGGCGACATCACCGAGAGCGCGTCCGCTGACGTTGCAGGTGACGTCGATGCGGCGCGAGGCACCTTCGCGCTTGATGGCGTTGGGTGTGGGCACGATGGCGAGGTCGGCGACATCGGCGAGGCGGACATGACCGCCGGACGGAGTTTCAAGGAGAAGTTCGCGCAGTGTCGTGTAATCGGCACGCACTGAGGGAACACTCCAGACCGTAACCTCGTGGACACGCTGGTCCTGATAGACCTCGCCGACCTTGCGTCCGCTGATGAGTGTGGTGACGGCCTGGCGCACCTGCCCGGCGGTGAGGCCGTGAAGGGCGGCATTCTCGGGTCGAAGTTTGACGGTGATCTGGGGCACCTGCACCTGCGGCTCGACTTTCAGGGCACTCACTCCGGGAATGTCCTTGAGGGCATCACCGACCTCGGCTGCGTGGGTTCGGAGCTGGTCGAGGTCGGGGCCGAAGATGCGCACGACGATACTGGCGCTGGCCCCGGTGAGCACCTCCTTGATGCGTTCGCGCAGGAAGGTGAGGAGATCGCGGGTGAGTCCGGGGTAACCATCGACGACCGCCTGCACTTTCTGAATTGTTTCGTCATAGGGTGCCTCCGGATCGAGACTGATCCAGAGTTCGGTGAAGTCAGGCCCGACGACCTCGTCGGCGACCTCGGCGCGGCCGATATGGGCTCCCTGGTTGCGCACGCCGGGCACCTTGAGAAGATCGGTAGCGGCGGCGATGGTGATGCGTTTGCTGGCCTCGACGCTGGTGTTGGGTTTCTCCAGCCAGTGCATCAGGAAATCGCGCTCCTTGAAGCTCGGGAGGAACTCCTCCTTGAGTTGTGTCTTCCAGATCCAGCCGGTGCCGAGGAAGGCGAGCACGAGGAAGATCATGGCAGCCCAAGGGCGTCGAGCGAAGACCGGCAGGACGCCACGATAGGTGGCCTTCATCCCCCGAGAGAGCAGGGCATCGCGGTGTTCGCCGGGCTTGACCTTGAGCAGAATGAGGCTCAGCGCCGGTGTCAATGTCAGGGCGACGGCGAGCGAGGCGGTGATGGCAAGAATGTAGGAGAGCGCGAGCGGTCGGAAGAAAGTGCCCGCGAGCCCCGGCAGGAAAAACACCGGAACAAACACGAGGACGATGATGACACTCGCATAGACGACGGCGCTGCGGACCTCGATCGAGGCGTCGAGGACGACTTTGATCTTCGACCGCGGGTTTGCGAGTAGGGCATTCTGCCGCAAACGGCGCAGGATGTTTTCCACATCGATGATGGCATCGTCGACTACTTCCCCGAGGGCGATGATGAGACCGGCGAGAATCATCGTGTTGATCGTTTCGCCGCGCCAACGCAGCAGGAGCAGCGCGATGGCGAGGGAAAGCGGGATCGCGGTGACGCTGATGACCGTGGTCCGCCAGTCGCCGAGGAAGAGGGCGAGCACGACGACGACGAGGAGGCAGCCGAGCCAGAGAGCTTCGGTGAGATGGTCGATGGAGAGCTGGATGAAAGTGGCGGGTCGGAAGATGGTGCTGTCGATCGTGACGCCGGGCAGACCGGGCTTCAACTCCTCGAGCACCTTCTCGACTCCGGTCGTGACATCGAGGGTGTTTCCCCAGGGCTGCTTCTCGACGATGAGGAGGATGCCGTCGCCGTCATCGATGACCGCGTCGCCAATCAGGGAGGGGTGGCCGATCTTGACCTCTGCGACATCTCCGAGGCGGACGGGGGCACCGTTGCGGAATTCGACGACGGTGCGGGCGAGATCCTCCGGTGTAGCGATGAGGGAGAGTTGGTTGACGGGGAGACGCAGGTTCGGCGTGTCGATGAATCCGCCCGCGCTGATCACCGCGGCATCGCCTGCCGCCTTCGTGATGGCATCGAGGGTGATGCCGGCGGCGCGAAGTTTCTGGGGATCGACGAGCACCTGGAATTGCTTGTCCCGCTGACCCCAGATGGCCACGTTGGCCACGCCCGACACGGACATGAGGCGGGGACGCATCGTCCAGAGGGCGATCTCGCTGAGTTCCATCTGATCGAGCGTGTCCGAGCGGAGACCGACTTTCAAAACCCGGCTCAACGAGGAGTAGGGAGCCATCAGCACCGGTGGCTTGACCACGGCGGGGAGGCGGTTTTGCGCGAGGTTCAGACGCTCCTGTACGAGTTGCCGTGCCTGGAGAATGTCGGTCCCCGTTTTGAAAATCATCACGACGGAGGAGAGGCCGAGGACGGATTTGGAACGGATCGTTTTGAGGAACGGCAGGCCATTGAGTGAGTTCTCCAGCGGCACGGTGACGAGGGCGTCGACCTCCTCCGTGGAAAGACCGGGCGCCTCGGTCTGCACCTCGACCAGCGGCGGGGCGAATTCGGGAAAAACGTCCAGCGGCGCATTGCGCGTGGCGTTGACGCCGGCAAAGAGCAGCGCCGCGGCGACGGCCACGATGAGGACGCGCATGTTGAGCGCCCAGGAGACGATGGCGTTGAGCATGATCAGGGAGCGCGGACCTATTTCCCGGTCATGAACTCGGTGCCGAACAGCTCGGCCGATCCATCCGTGACGATCTTCGTTCCCGCCGCAGGCCCAGTGGCGAGCACGGCGAGATCACCCGCGAGCCGCTCCACCTGAATCCGACGCCGGGCATAGGTGTGCGGCGCGATGGCCTCGTAGACCCACTGGCCGCCGTGGATGTCGTGCAGGACCGCGCTGAACGGTAGCACCCGCTTCTCGGTGTCGCTCTGGGCGAGCGGAATTTCGACCGCGACTCGCTCGCCCGCTCGCGCGGCATGATTGGCGGGAAGTTCGTAGTACCAATCGATCGTCGACGTGAGAGCGTTCGCCGTCAGAGGACCTGCGACCGGTTTGGCCGGCTGGCCTGCGCCGGAGGAGGTGATGCCCCGGATGATCGCGTCGGCCTTCGGCTCGAGCAGCGCAGTCTCCCCGCTGTAGATCGAGACGCGAATCCACAATCGGCGCCCCTGGCCCGCCGGACCGACGGGCGTGCCCAGGAGAGCGCGCTGCGCCCTGGCCGTGCGCAGCGCGGCATCCGCGAGAGCCAGCGTCGCCTTCGCTTCATCGACGGAACGGACACTCCCCGCCTCGGCACTCAGGACCTTCTCCGCCCGATCGAGCGCGATCTTCGCCGCGTCCACCTGCGTCTGCGCCTGCAGCACGCGCCCGTCGGCGGCCGCCTGCAGGTCAGCCAGTCGCAAGGTTTCCTCGAGCGTGCCGCCGAGGACGGGCGCGGTGACCGCTTCGTTCGCCGCCAGCGGTCGCACCACTTCACCCGCGAACAGGCGCGAGGCCGGCACCGCCCGGCGTTCCACCGCCACCACCTTCAGTCGCAGTCGCGCCTCCGCTTCCGGCGTAAGGACGATGGTCATGAGGTCGCCTTCCTTCGACAGCGTTGCAGGAGCGGAGGCAGTGGGCGCGGCATGCACCACGGCGGTGAGCAGCAGAAGCAGGAGAAACAATTTCATGGCAGGCGTGAAAGGAGAACCGGGAGTGGGGTTGGAGGGTTATTGCGCGGGAGGACGCGGACTCGTGCGCCAGACCGACTCGGGCCATTGCAGCGGCCGTTGCACGGCATCTTCCAGCGCGGCGAGCGCCCGGGCCGCGCGGACCCGCGCTTCCAGTTCCGCCCGGGAGTTGTCCGCGAGCTCGATCCGTGCCCGCAACAGATCGAGCCGTGAGGTTTCACCGACCCGTTGTTGTGCCTCGATCGTTTGCGTCTGGCGTTCGAGGTTCTTGCGCATGGCCTTGACGGTTTCCAGATCGCCGAGCGCCGCCGCGTGGTCGGCGACCGCCCGATCGACCTCGGCGAGAATGCGATTCTGGAGGGCGAGAAAGCGGGCCGCGGCCACATCACGTCGCGCTTTTGCCGCCGCGATGGGGCCCTGATTCTGGTGAAAAACCGGCAGGGTAATGCCGATGCCCAGCGACCATTTGCCTTCGCCCTGGTCGAGTTGGTAACCGGGACCGAGAGTAACGTCGGGGTATTGCCGCGCGATTTCTCCCCGCAGCACATCTTCGGCAGCCGCGTAGTGGGCGAGTTCCGCCAGCAGATCCGCGCGATTTTGCGCCGCCCAGGTGCGGGCCGCCGACGCATTGCCCGATTCGGTCGCGTCGGAGAGTCCGCGATACGAAAAGCGCACGTCGCTCACGGCGGCCAGCGGAAGGCCCAGCGCCTGCGCGAGCTGGCTGCGCGCCGTAGTTACCGCGCGCTCGCTTTCGCGCGCGGCAAGCTCCGCCCGGTTCACAGCGATGCGGGCTTGCGCGGCGTGAATCGCCGCGACATCGCCCGCGCCCACCTGCGCCTCCACGATCCGCGCGGCGTCGGCGAGGAGCGGCCTTTGCCCGTGCCACAGGTCGGCGGTCGCTTCGGCCGCCTGCAAATCGGTCAGCGCGCGACGGATGGCACTGCGCACCGTCCAGGCTCGGCCGGCGATCTGAAGGCGGAATGCCTCGGCCCGATGGCGAGCCTCCGCGGTGCGATCGACTCGCTTGCCGGCCGTCTCGACCGGCACGTCGAGCGCATGACCGAGAATCCAGGGTGAAAAGCCGCCGGGGGTGTCCCGGTTGTAGGCGGGTGCAAAGCGAAACGTCGGATTCGGCCGCGCCTTGGCGGCCAGGACTCCCGCTTCGGCCTCGATATATTGGGCCCGTGCGAGATCCAGGTCCGGGCTGAAATACAACCCCGTCAGTGTAAGTCGGGGCAGATCCCATTCTGCACCGGCCGGCTGACCATGCGTGGCGAGGAACTGGCGCAGGCCGGCGTCGTCGAGCCGGCGGCCGTCGAGGTGCGCTTGCGAAGTGCCGGCGTCGACCGGCTTCGGCTGATAGGTCGCGCATCCGCCCAGGGCGGCAACCGCGAACGAGACGAGGAAGACGGGTGATCGGGGCGTCATACAAACGAAGGGAAAATGCGGGGAAGTGGGGCAGCGACAGGACCCGCACGACAAGTCCGAGCAGGTTCGGAGTGTAATCAGCGTCCGCCGATCCCCGCATCTGCGCGATGCGAAACCAGTGGAGAAACCCGGGCGAGCCTTTGCGCACGGATTACAACGATGTAATGCGCATGTCATCGTCTGGTAATCTTTCGTCGAACCGGATGGTTCTGGTTCTTCACCGCCGGCCGAATGCAACGATCGCGCCTACCGTCAGCGCGGCAAAAATGCCGCCGGAGAGAAACGTCACTTGAGGCCCAAAGTGGGTCCAGAACGCGCCCGCCGCCACACTGGCCACCAGAAGCATGACTCCCCGCACCAGATTGACGACCCCGAAGGCCGTTCCTCGCAATTCCACCGGTGCATGGTCGGCGGTCAGGGCGCCGATCAGTCCTTCCGTCAGTCCCAGGTGCAGCCCCCAACCGGCGATGCCGATAAAGATCGGAAGGGGCGTCTGCCCGAAGGCGAGGAAAAGGTCGGCGAGGACCATCACCACGCAGCCGATCACCAACAGGTGCCGGCGAGGCCAGCGATCCGAGAGCATCCCCGCGGGAAAGGCGGATACGACATACGCGAGATTCATCACGACCAGCGCAAGGGGCGCATAGGCGACGTCGAGTCCGGTGGATTGTGCCCGCAGCACGAGGAAGGCCTCTGAGAATCGAGTCAGGGTAAACAACGCCACGATGCCCACGAGGGCCCAGAAAGGCCGGGGGAAACTCCGCCAGCGGAATCCCGCCAGCGGATTTCCGCGCCTCACTTTTAGCCGGCTGGACTCTGGCTCGCGCACGGCGAACACCAGGATCGCAACCGCGATTACCGCAGGGAGGATCGCGAGCCACAACACCGACCTGACCGAATGGGAAAACCAAAGGATGGCGGCCATCGCGACCATCGGCCCGACGAGCGCGCCGACCGTATCCAGGGATTGCCGAAGTCCAAATGCCGCGCCCCGTTGATCGGCGGGGGTCAGGTCTGCGATGAGCGCATCGCGGGGTGCACCTCGAATGCCCTTGCCGATTCGATCGACGAATCGCGCGGTCACCACCATGAGTATGCCGTCGGCGAGCGGGAAGAGCGGCTTCGTGAGCGCGGCCAGCCCGTAGCCCAACACGGCCAGCGGTTTTCGTCGGCCGATTCGATCGGACCACACTCCGGAAAAGAGCTTGGTGATGGCGGCCGCGCTTTCGGCGACGCCTTCGATCCATCCAAGCGTAGCAACGCTTGCGCCCAGCGTGCCGACCAGAAACACGGGCAGGAGCCCGTGGATCATCTCGGATGAGATGTCCATGAAGAGACTGACGAATCCAAGCGCCCACACCCCTGGCGGCAAACGGCGGAGCTTCGCTGCCCGAGTATCGTTCCCCGCGTTGGAAATCATTGCGGTGTCTCCGTCGGGTTCATTTCGCATCACCCGTCGCCGACAGGCTGCCGCCCTTGCACCTGACGTCTCTCACGGATCATCCCGGCCGATCAGATCACGCGCAACACCCGCCGCCAAAGCAGAAATCCGATCCACACGAGCAGCGCCGTGACCAGCGTGTGGCTGAGGTAGTGAGCACCTTTTGCCATCTGATAGAATCCCATCGCTCCGCCGGCCACTCCGCCCAGCACAATCCCGGCAATCTGCCCGCGGCGAGTCCGCGCCAGTCCGCTCAGGGCCACGAGCGCAAACCCTCCGCTGGCATGCCCGGCGGGAAAACTGCGGCCGGCCCGGGCCGGGCGATCCGCCGCCGGAAACGGTTCGATCACGCGCACGTAGCGCACGTCGCCGCCGTATCGGCGGATTTCCGAAGGACTGAAGACGTTGGTCACGGCCTTGACCTGACCGATCGCGGCCGGCACGCCGCCGAGCGTGAGCAGCGCGACCCACAAGTGCCGGCGGGCCGGTTCCGCGAAACGCCCCCGCCACCGCCAGCGTTCCGGCGTGAGCGCGAGCACGAACAACGCACTCCCGAGCGCGATGAGCGCCGCCTTGGGCCCCGTATAGAACACCTCACGCGGCAACGGAGCGTGGGCGTCGATCAACCAGCGGTGCGCCGCGAAATCGTAAAGCCGGTCCTGCACCGCCACGTCCGCGTTCGTCAGCTCGAAAACCGCGAACGCCGCGCACAGCAGCGCCACCGCCGGCCACAGGGTGCGCTCAACGCGGAGCAGCGGCGACATGACGCGGTGCATCGGCCCGGACGATTTCACGCTGGCGGCCCTGCTTGAAGAGCCAGCTCGCCGTCTGGTACGTGGCGATCGCGTCGTCGATCAACGCGGCATTCGGCGCCCGTGGGACGAGCGCATGGGTGGCGGCATTGTAATCGAGCGTGACGGACTTCCGCACCGGCTTCAGCACGCCCAGCTGGCCGCCCGTATACAACCCGAGTTTCTGGTAGTTGCCGATCAGCGCCCGGCCCGGCTGGTCCGCCGGCAGCGCCAGCACGTTGCAGCCGTAAAAGCGACTTGGATACGTCCAGTTGAGCAGGCCGAGCAGCGTCGGTGCGAAGTCCACCTGGCTCATCAGCGCCGTGACGCGGCCAGGCGCCACCTGGCCGCCCGGCGAGTAGATCAAGAGCGGAATGTGATAGTTTTGCACCGGCAGCTCTGTCTTGCCCGCGCTGCTCGCACAATGATCGGCCACGAACACGAAGACGGTATTCCGAAACCACGGTTTTTCCGCCGCGGCGCGCAGGAAGGCGCCGATGGCATAGTCCGTGTACTTCACCGCCCCGGCGCGACCGGAGACTTTCGACGGCAGGTCGATCCGGCCCTCGGGAAAGGTGTACGGCCGGTGATTCGAGGTCGTCATCACGAAGTGGAAAAACGGCTGGCCCGCCGCATGGTCGCGGTCGGCCTCTCGCAGCGTCCAACGGAACAGATCCTCGTCGCACGCCCCCCACACATTGGCGAAGGTGATGTCGGCCGGCGCTACCTTCGTGCGATCGATGACCCGATATCCATTCTCGCCGAAGAAGTGGTTCATGTTATCGAAGTATCCAAACCCGCCGTAGAGGAAGGCGGTCGAGTAACCCTTGTCGCGGAAAACGGAGCCGAGGGTGAACAAGTGCTCGTTATCCGGACGCTTCACCAGGGAGCGTCCCGGCGTGGGCGGCACGGACAATGTCAGCGCCTCCATGCCTCGATCGGTCCGCGTCCCCGTGGCATAGAGATTTTCAAACACCAGACTCTGCGGCGCCAGAGCGTCGAGCTGCGGCGTCAGGTGCGACGCACGGTTGAACGCGCCCAAAAAATCCGCGCTCAGGCTTTCCACTGTGATCTGGATGACGTTCAGCCGGTGCTCCGGCCCCGGTCGCGGTGCCGGCACCATCCGTAACAGGTCGTTCGGGTCGTCCGTGAGCGGGGTCGCGCCGTCGCGCGCCAGGAGCGCGCGCATCCGGGTGAAGGCGGCGTCAATCGGCATCGCCGGATAGAACCGGTCGTAGTCGAGCTGGTTGGCGCGAAACGCGGCGACGAAGGACCAGAGCCCGTTCTTGGCGAGTTCGCGGTCGTAGTTGTTCGCAAAGGCCGGCAGCGCATTCTGGCTCAGGCCGAATCCGAGTGCGACCGTGGCGAGCGCCCAGCCACCCGCGGTGCCCCAGCGGGCGCGGGCGGTTGCGGCGCTCGGCCCAGCGCCCGTTGCCGTCCATGATGANNTGCCCCAGCGGGCGCGGGCGGTTGAGTCGACGCGGTCGAGCCAGCGGCCCACCCATCCGGTGCGCGTGAGCAAAGCCAGCCCGGCGACTGACGCCAGTCCGATCTCCGCTACAATCGCCGGGAGAGAATACGACTCGCGAATGTTGCCGATGACTTCGGTGGTGTAGACGAGGTAGTCGAC